>NZ_SRLB01000001.1:0-587500 GCF_004745635.1 Methylobacterium nonmethylotrophicum
CCTCGACGAAGTCGTAGGACCAGACATGATCGCGGTGCTCGGGCCGCAGCCGGACACAGGAGCCATCTCCGTCCCACAACCGGCCCTTCCTGGGCTGGCGGGCCGGCACCTTGAGCCCCTCCTGCCGCCACAGCCGCTCCACCCGCTTGTCGTTGACCAGCCAGCCCGCCGCCCGCAGCAGGGCGGCGATCTTGCGGTAGCCGTAGCGGCCATACCGGCGCGCCAACTCGACCAGGTCGGCCAACAGCGCCGCCTCGTCGTCTCTCCCCCGCGGCACCTTGCGCTGCGTCGAGCGATGCTGGCCAAGCGCCCGGCAGGCGCGGCGCTCGGAGACCGTCAGCACGGTCCGGACATGCTCGATGCAGGCGCGCCGGCGCGCGGGGCTCAGAAGTTTCCCCGGGCGGCCTCCTGCAGGATCAGCTTGTCGAGCGTGAGATCCGCGATCGCCTTGCGTAGCCGCTGGTTCTCGGTCTCCAGCTCCTTCATCCGGCGCACCTGGTCGGACTTGAGCCCGCCGAACTCCTTACGCCAACGATAGTAGGTGACCTCCGTCACGCCGATGGCGCGGATCGCATCAGCCACGCTCTGCCCCTGCGAGACCAGCACATCCACCTGCCGCAGCTTGGCCACCACCTCTTCCGGTTTGTGCTTCTTCGTTCCCATCACGTCCGTCCTCCGTCGGCTCAAAGCCATACTTCAGGCCGGACCACTCCGCTGGGGGCTGACCAGTTGCGCCAAGCAACTCTGCCTAGTGCCCCGGCATGGTGAGCACCAGCGGACCGTTGCGGGTCGCCACGACCGTGTGCTCGTACTGGACCGTCAGCGCGCGGGGCTGGCTGTAGAGCGTCCAGGGATCGTCGTCGCGGTTCTCCGCGACCCTGGCGCCCAGCGACAGGAACGGCTCGACCGTGAAGACCAGCCCCTCCGCCATGATCCGGCGCTCGGACGGATCGGGCCAGGTCGCGATCTCGGTCGGCTCCTCGTGCAGCGAGGCGCCGACGCCATGGCTCGCGAGGTTGCGCACCAGGGTGTAGCCGTTCTTCTGCGCGAAGGCGCCGACGGCCCGGCCGATGCCGGCGAGCGGCTTGCCGGCCCCGACCTGGCGCAGGCCGGTCCACATCGCCCGGCGCCCGTCCCGGCACAGCCGCTCGACCGCGCGGGTCACCGGCGGCACCGCGAAGGAGGCGCCGGTATCGGAGAACCAGCCGTCCTTCTCGGCCGAGACGTCGATGTTGACGAGGTCGCCAGGCGCGATCCGGCGCTCGCCCGGGATGCCGTGGGCGATCTCCTCGTTGACGCTGATGCAGGTCGCGCCGGGAAAGCCGTAGACCATCTCGGGCGCCGGGCGGGCGCCGTCCCGCTCCAGGCAGTCGCGCCCGATCCGGTCGAGCTCCGCCGTGGTCATGCCGGGCTCGATCGCCTTGCCCATCGCCTCGAGGGCCTCGGCGACGATGCGCCCGATCCGCCGCAGGCCCTCCAGCTCGTCGTCGCTCGACACGGTCATGGCGTCATCCCTCGGGCGGCCGGACAGCGGGCCCTGAACGCCCGCTTGTGCCACCGTCGCGGGAGCCGGCAAAGCCTCAGCCGCCCACCAGCGCCCGGGTGAGCGCGCTGTCCGGCTCGGCCAGTCCGCCGATGACGCTGAAATGGTGCGTTCCCGCGATCTCGAAGGCCTCCGTCCCGGCCCCGAGCCCGTGCCAGATCGCCGGCAGGAGCAGGTTCTGGCGGCGGAACTCCGGCAGCTCGTCCCCGCCCGCCACCGCGACGAGCCGGGCGCCCGGGCGCGGCGCGTGCAGGGCCGGGCTCTCGGCCCGGGCTTCCGCTGCGTCGAGGCGCAGGATCTCGTTCATCTGGGTGAGGAGGAGCGGGCGCAGGTCGTGGACGCCGCTGATCGAGACCACCCGCGCGATGCGATCCGCGCAGGCGAGGCCGATATCGGCGCAGAGCATCCGGGTCACGAGGTGCCCGCCGGCGGAGTGGCCGGAGAGGTGGATCGGTCCCGGCACCTCGGCGCTCGCGCGGTCGAGGAAGGCGGCGATCTCGGCCGTGATGGCGGAGATGCGCGCCTCGGGGCAGAGCGTGTAGCTCGGCAGCGCGACGGCGAGGCCGTGGGCGAGGGGGCCCGCGGCGAGGTGCGACCAGACCGAGCGGTCGAACGCCTTCCAGTAGCCACCATGGACGAACACCGCGAGGCCCCGCGGCGCGCCCTCGGGCAGGAACAGGTCGTAGGCGTGGCGCGGGCCGGCGCCGTAGGGCAGGCCGAGGCGGGCGCGCCCTTGCGCCGACAGGCGGGCGCGGAAGGCCGCGGCGGCCTCGCCCCAGCGGGCCGGGTACGTCTTGGCATCCGGGATGGCTCCGACATTGTCGTAGGCGCGGTCGATGTCGCCCACGGCCCCGCCGATGGTCCAGGTGGGGGCCTGCATCAGGCGTCGTCCGGCACGATCGCGGTCGCCTCGATCTCGACGAGCGCGCCGAGCTCGACGAGGTCGGCGACGCCGACGAGGGCCATGGCGGGGAAGTGGCGGCCCATCACCCGGCGGTAGACCGGCCCGAGCTCACTGAGCGAGGCGCGGTAGGTGTCGACGCTGCGCACGTACCAGGTCAGGCGGGCGACGTGCTCGGGCCCGGCGCCGGCCTCGGCGAGGACGGCGATGATGTTGCGTAAGGTTTGCTCGACCTGGGGCACGAAGCCCTCGGCCAGCACCTCGTTCTCGTCCCAGCCGATCAGGCCGCCGGTCATCACCACGGTGCCGCGGCCGGCCATGCCGTTGGCGTAGCCCTTCGGCTTCTTCCAGCCCGGCGGCTGGAGCGTGGTCAGCGGGGGCGCCTCGGTCTCGGGGCGGAGCGGGATCGGGCTGGCGGTCATGCGGATTCTCCCTGGATGGCTGCGGCCTCCGCCTCGGCCTGCCGGCGCAGGGCGAAGCGTTGCAGCTTGCCGGATTCGGTCTTGGGCAGGGCCGGCACGTAATGCACCGCCCGCGGGTACTTGTAGGGCGCGAGGTCGTTCTTCACGTGCTCCTGCAGCGCCTTGGTCAGGGCGTCGTCGCCGGTGTGGCCGGGATTCAGCACCACGTAGGCCGCGACGATGCGGCCGCGCTCCGGGCAGGGCGCCGCGACGACGCCGCATTCGGCCACCGCCGGATGGGCGAGCAGGCTCGCCTCCACCTCCGGCCCGGCGATGTTGTAGCCGGCCGAGACGATCATGTCGTCGTTGCGGGCCTGGAACCAGAAATAGCCGTCGGCATCCTCCAGGTAGGTGTCGCCGGTGATGTTCCAGCCGTCCTTCACGTAGACCGTCTGGCGCTCGTCGGCGAGGTAGCGGCAGCCGATCGGTCCGCGCACGGCAAGGCGCCCCGGCACCCCGGGCGGGCAGGGCTGGCTGGCCTCGTCGATCACCCGCGCCTCGTAGCCCGGCACCGGCTTGCCGGTGGCGCCGGGCCGGATCTCGTCCTCGGGCGAGGCGATGAAGATGTGCAGCATCTCGGTGGCGCCGATGCCGTCCATCAGCTTCAGGCCCGTGGCCGTCAACCAGGCATGGAAGGTCGGCGCCGGCAGGGTCTCGCCGGCCGAGACGCACTTTCGCAAGCTTGACAGGTCGGCTTGCCCGATCAGCCCCAGCATCGCCCGGTAGGCGGTGGGCGCCGTGAACAGAACCGTGGCGCGGTGGCGGGCGATTCCCGCGGCGAGGTCCGCCGGCCCGGCCTTCTCGAGCAGCACTGCCCGGGCGCCAACCCGGAACGGAAAGAGCACCAGGCCCCCGAGGCCGAAGGTGAAGGCAAGCGGCGGCGAGCCGATGAACACGTCGTCCGGGGTCGCCCGCAAGACCTCGCGGGCGTAGCAGTCGCAGATCACCAGGAGGTCGCGCTGGTAGTGGATCGTCGCCTTGGGCAGGCCGGTGGTGCCGGAGGTGAAGCCGAGGAGGCAGGGATCGTCGGCGCGGGTCGGGGGCGGATCGAAGCGGTCGGACATTCCGGCGAGGAGGTCGCCGAGCTCGCCCCCGGCGGTGCCGCGCCATGTGACGACCCGCACCGGCTCGGTCCGCCCTTCCGCGGCCTTCGCCATCTCGTCGATCAGGCCGGCGTCGCAGAGGGCGAGCGGGATGCGGGCCTTGTCGAGGATCTGGGTCAGCTCACGCGCCCGCAGCAGCGGCATCGTCGCCACGACGATCCCGCCTGCCTTGATGACCGCCAGATAGAGCGCGACCTTGGTCGGGTTGTTGGCCGAGCGCAGCAGCACCCGCCCGCCCGGCACCAGCCCCAGTTTCTCGACGAGGACGTTCGCCATTCGGTCGATCTGCCGCTTCAGCTCGGCGTAGGTCCAGGTGACGTCCGGCCCGACGACGGCCACCCGGTCGCCGCGCCCCTCCGTCACGTGCCGGTCGACCAGCTCGACGGTGGCGTTGAGATGGTCGGGGTAGCCGAGCCGGTCGAGGTTGATGAAGTCCGGCATCCGGTCGGGCGACGGCAGGTTGTCCCGCACGAAAGTGTCGGGCTGCCGGGCCCACGGGCTGCCGCCGGGGCTATTCGCGAGGGCGGCCCCTCGATGCGCGATCGCCGAATTTTCCGGAATCGGGGTCTCCGGCATGCGGGTCTCCGGCACGGCAGCCTCCATCGGACGGTCCTCTCAGGCGAGAATCTGGCGGGCGATGACGAGCTTCTGGACCTCGGTGGCGCCCTCGTAGATCCGGAGCGCCCGGATCTCGCGATAGAGCATCTCCGGCACCGAGCCGGAGCGGACGCCCTCGCCGCCATGGAGCTGCACCGCCCGGTCGATCACCTCTTGCGCGGCTTCGGTCGCCACCATCTTGGCCATCGCGGCCTCGCGGGTGATGCGCGGCGCCCCGGAATCCCGGGTCCAAGCGGCGCGGTAGACGTGGAGCGCCGCACTATCGATCGCCGTCGCCATCTCGGCGAGGCTGGTCTGCGTCAGCTGCATCGCGGCGAGCGGTGCCCCGAACAGGTGTCGAGTCTGCGCGCGTGCCAGGGACGCGTCGAGGGCGCGGCGGGCAAAGCCCAAGGCCGCGGCGCCGACGGTCGCGCGAAACACGTCGAGCGTCGCCATCGCGACCTTGAACCCGGCCCCGGCCTCGCCGATGCGGCTCGCCGCCGGCACGCGGCAGTCGGCGAAGCGGAGCCGGGCGAGCGGGTGGGGCGCGATGGTGTCGAGCCGTTCCGCGATCGCCAGGCCGGGCGTGTCCGCCGGCACGAGATAGGCCGAGAGGCCGCGCGCCCCGGGCGCCTCGCCGCTGCGGGCGAAGACGACGTAGGTGTCGGCGATGCCGCCGTTCGAGATCCAGGTCTTCTCGCCGGTAAGCCGCACCGTGCCGTCGGGCATCGGCGTCGCCGAGAGCGCGATCTGGGCGACGTCGGAGCCCGCCTCCGGCTCGGTCAGCGCGAAGGCGGCGATGCGGCGGCCCGCCCGTACCCCAGGCAGCACCGCCTCGCGCTGGGCCGCCGTGCCGGCGAGCGTCAGCGCCCCGGTGCCGAGGCCCTGCATGGCGAAGGCGAAGTCGGCGAGCCCGTCGTGGCGCGCGAAGGTCTCGCGCAGCAGGCACAAAGCCCGCACGTCGAACACCCCGTCCTCGGGGGCGGCGAAGCGGAGAAAACCCGCCTCGCCCAAAGCCGCGACGAGGCGCCGGCACGAGCCGTCGACGTCGTGATGGTCGACGAGGGCGGGGACCGTGCGGGCGGCCCAGTCATCGGCCTCGGCCGCGAGGTCGCGGTGGCGGGGCTCGAAGAACGGCCAGTCGAGGAAGGTCCGGTCCGGCATGTCAGCGGCCTCCCGCTTTCCCACCCCGAACCTCATCCTGAGGTGCTGCCGCGTGCGGCAGCCTCGAAGGAGGGCTCCAGGGATCGCACAGGGTCCTGGAGCCCTCCTTCGAGGTCAGTCCATCTCCGATGGACTGACGCCTCAGGATGAGGTCGCGGGTGGGATGGAACGGCGTAACGGGCGCCATCGCTCAGTTCCCCTCGAAGACCGGCTTCGCCTTGCCGGCGAAGGCCTCGAAGGCGCGGCGGAAATCCTGGGTCTTCATGCAGAGCGCCTGGGCCACCGCCTCGGCGTCGATGGCGGCATCGACCCCCATCGCCCATTCCATGTGCAGCATCCGCTTGGTCAGGCCGTTGGCGTAGGCCGGGCCCTGGACGAGCGCGCGGGCGGTCTCGCGGGCAGCGCCCAAGGCCTCGCCCGCCGGGACCAGGCGGTTGAAGAAGCCCCAGCGCTCGCCCTCCTCGGCGCTCATGAAGCGGCCGGTATAGAGGAGCTCGGAGGCGCGGCCCTGGCCGATGATCCGGGGCAGGATCGCGCAGGCGCCCATGTCGCAGCCGGCCAGGCCCACGCGGTTGAACAGGAACGCCACCTTGGCGCCAGAAGCGGCCACCCGCAGGTCGGAGGCCATGGCGATGATCGCGCCCGCGCCCGCGCAGACGCCCTCGACGGCGGCCACGACCGGCTGCGGGCAGGCCCGCATCTCCTTGACGAGATCGCCGGTCATGGTCGTGAAGGCGTGGAGGTCAGCGGCCCCCATCGTGGTCAGCGGCTCGATGATCTCGAACACGTCGCCGCCGCTCGAGAAGTTGCCGCCCGCACCGGTGACGACCACCGCGGTCACGCTCTCCTCGAAGCGCAGGGCCCGGAAGGTGTCGCGCAGCTCCGCGTAGCTCTCGAAGGTGAGCGGGTTCTTCTTCTCCGGCCGGTTCAGCGTCACGGTCGCGATGCCGTCCTGGATCGCGAAGCCGAAATGCTGCGGCGTGAAGCCGTCGAGCGGGGCCGCGATGGCGTTCTGGCGCCTCATGGTGCCTCCCTGGCGTTTCTGTTTCGGTTTTGCTGGGGCGCCGCCCGGCCGCACCGAGGCCTTGAGGGCGGAGAGCTGGCTCGACAGGGCCTCCTGCTCGGCCGGGCCGAGGGCGCCGACGAGCTCGGCGATCCAGTCGGCATGCGCCCGGGCCATCTCGGCGAAGACGGCGCGGCCTTGGCGGGTCAGGCGCACCTGCACCGCCCGGCGGTCGGCTTCCGAGACCTGGCGGTCGATCAGCTCCTCCTGCGCCAGGCGCTCGACGAGGCCGGTGACGTTGCCGTTCGACACCATCATCCGGCGCGACAATTCCCCGAGCTGGATGCCGTCCGGGGCGCGATCGAGCTGCGCCATCAGGTCGAAGCGGGGCAGCGTGGTGTTGAAGCGGTCGCGCAGGCGCCGGCGGATCTCCGCCTCGATGGTGTTGGCGGTGGTGAGCAGGCGCAGCCACAGCCGCAATTCGCTGCGGTGGGCGGGGATGTCGGCAGGGATCTCGGCGGGAATGTCGGCCTTGGCGTTCACAGCTCGCCTCCCGCGACCGCGATCGCCTGGCCGGTGACGGCGCCGGCCTGCCTCCCGGCGAGCCAGAGCACGGCGTCGGCCACCTCCTCCGGGCGGATCAGGCGGCCCATCGGGTTGTGGCGGGTGAACTCGGTCAGCAGGTCGTCGCGGGTGCGGCCGGTCCTGGCCTCGAGCCCGTCGATGGCGCTGCCGACGAGGTCGGTGTCGGTGAAGCCGGGGCAGACCGCGTTGACGGTGACGCCGGTGGCGGCCAGCTCCAGCGCCAGCGCCCGGGTCAGCCCGAGGACGGCGTGCTTGGCGGCGCAATAGGCGCCGACATAGGCATAGCCCTTGAGGCCGGCGGTGGAGGCGACGGTGACGATCCGGCCCCCGCCCGCTTCCTTCATGCCCGGCACCACGGCGCGGGCCGCGACCAGCACCGGCTCGACGTTGAGCGCCATCATGCGGCGCAAGGTGTCGACGTCGCTGCGGGCGAGCGGCGCGGTCTCGGCCCCGCCGGCATTGTTGACCAGCACCGCGACCGGGCCGGCCTGCTCGGCGGCCGCTGCCAGGGCGCGCTGCAAAGCCGCCGCGTCGGTGACGTCCGCCGCGACCGCGTGGGCCGCGCCGAGCTCGGCCTTCGCCCGCGCGGCGCTCTCCGGGCTGCGGCCGAGCACGGTCACCCGTTCCCCCGCCGCCACGAACGCCGCCGCGATCGCCCGCCCGATGCCGCGCGCGGCGCCGGTGACGAGGACGTGGCGGGGAGGGGAGGAGGGGTGGGTCATGGATATTTCAACCTTAAAGGATTTGGGCGCGGGTCGTTCTCGGGGTGAAGCGCTTCCCCTCCCCCTTGTGGGGAGGGGAAGGAGCTACACCGCCACCCGCAGCGGGCTCACCTTGCCCGCCACCGCGAACCCGGCCTTGCCGGCATAGCCGCTGACGATCGCCTGGCGCTCGGCGTGGCTCAGCACGTCCTCGATGCGGGAGAAGCCCGCCGGCGCCCGCTTCTCGACCTCGTCGATCACCCGCTCCGGCCCGCCCTTGCGGTTGAGGAGCACGATCTCGGCGGTCTTCGGCCGGCGCTCGGCCTCGTAGGCGTGGAGCGCCTGCATCGGGTGCTCGGCGCGCGCCAGGGCGTCGCCGAGCGCCCGGGCGTCGAGGATCGCCTGGGAGGCGCCGTTCGAGCCGACCGGGTACATCGGGTGGGCGGCATCCCCCAGCAGCGTCACCCGCCCGTGGGTCCAGCGCGGCAGCGGATCGCGGTCGCACATCGGGTACTCGAAGATCTGGGGCGTCGCCTCGACGAGGGCGGCGAGGTCGAAATCCGGCAGGGCGAAGCGCCTTGCGTAAGGCAGCACCTGCGAGCGGTGGGCGGGGCGCGACCAGCTCTCCTTCGGGGGCGGCGAGAGTTGGCCGTCCGCCATCTTCACGAACACCACCCAGTTCATCAGCTGGCGGCCGTCTGCCGCCTCGGCGATCGGGTAGAGCACGCATTTCGCGCCCATCCCGCCGCCGATCGCCATGGTGCGGCCGTCGCCCCAGGGCGCCCACTCGGTGGCGCCGCGCCACATCAGCACCCCGTCCCAGCGCGGCGGACCCTCGTCGGGGAAGAATTTTTTGCGCACCACCGAGTGGATGCCGTCGCAGGCGATGAGCACGTCACCCCGCACCGTGCGGCCGGCATCGCCCTTCAGCGAATCGGTAAAGTGGGCGGTGACCCCGCCCTCGTCCTGCAGGAAGCCGGCGAGCGACAGGCCGGTCGTCACGGCGTCCGGCCCTAAGCGCTCGCGCACCGCCTCGTAGAGCACCGCCTGCAGGCGCCCGCGGTGGATCGAGAATTGCGGCACCGGGTGGCCGGCATCGATCCCGCGCGGCTCGCGCCAGACCTCCTGGCCCTGGCGGTTGAAGTAGGCCAGCTCCTTCGTGCGGATCGCCACCCGGTCGAGGGCCGGCAGCAGGTCGAGTTCGGCGAGTTCGCGGATCGCGTGCGGCAGGGTGTTGATGCCAACCCCGACCTCGCGCACCTCGGCGGCCTGTTCAAAGATCTCGGCGCGGATGCCGCGCCGATGGAGCATCAGGGCGGTGGCGAGCCCGCCGATCCCGGCGCCGACGATGATGACGCGCATCGTTCACTCCGCATCCGGGGGCGGCAGGAAGTCGACCTCGTGCTTGGCCGAGATCGCCACCACGTCGGCCGGGTTCGCCTGCGGCCCGAGATTGTGCAGGGCCCAGAACAGGTCGTAGAGCCGGCGCGCCGGCGAGACCCAGAACAGGCACTTCACGTCCGCGTCCGAGCGGTTGAACAGCCCGTGCGGCTGGCCCCGCGGTAGCCGGATCGTGTCGCCGGGCTCGGCCACGCTCTCCTGCCCGTCGAGGACGGCGGTGAGCCTGCCTTGCAGGATGTACAGGAACTCGTCCTGCGTCGGGTGGATGTGCGGCGGCACGAAGGTGCCCGGCGGGAAGGTGGCGTGCCAGGACAGCGAGCTCTCGGAGAGCTGCTTGGGGACGTAGATCTGGCCGAGGATGTTCCAGCGGACGCCCTCGATGCCCTCACCGGCGCGGGTGATGCCTGCGGTCATGGGGGTCATGGACGAACTCCTTCGTGAGACTTGAACTGACGATCGCCGTAAATCCCCCTCCCCCCTCTGTGGGGGAGGGTGCCCGGCGGAGCCGGGCGGGAGAGGGGCAGCGCGACGTGGATCCAGGGAGCGCCCTTCACCCAGGTCGCGACCTTCCCGGAAGCGGGGTTCCCCTCTCCCGACCTGCTTCGCAGGCCACCCTCCCCCGCAGAGGGGGGAGGGGATAGGGTGGTGGACATTTCACACATGAAGGAACCGGTCCTTCACCTCCGGCGCCTGCCGGAGCGCCGCGCTGGTGCCGGTCCAGACCACGCGGCCCTTCTCGATCACCACGTGGCGGTCGGCGAAGCGGGCGAGGGCATCGACATTCTTGTCGATCACCAGGATCGCCTCGCCCTCGTCCTTGATCGCCCGCAGGCAGGCCCAGATCTCCTCGCGGATCAGCGGCGCCAGGCCCTCCGTCGCCTCGTCGAGGACGACGAGGCGCGGATTGGTCATCAGCGCCCGCCCGATCGCCAGCATCTGCTGCTCGCCGCCCGACAGCTGGTCACCGCCGTTGCGGCGCCGCTCCTTCAGGCGCGGGAAGAGGCGGTAGACGGCGTCGAGGTTCCATTTGGCGCCGCGCCCGCCGCGATGGGTGGCGACCAGGTTCTCCTCGACCGAGAGGGTCGGAAAGACCTGGCGCCCCTCCGGCACCAGGCCGAGGCCGCGGCGCGCGACGAGGTGGGACGGGCGCCCCGCCATGTCCTCGCCGTCGATCAGGATCCGGCCGGCCCGGGGCTTGAGCAGGCCGAAGATCGACTTCACGGTGGTGGTCTTGCCCATGCCGTTGCGGCCGAGCAGCGTCACCACCTCTCCCTTGGCAACCGACAGGTCGATCCCGAACAGGATGCGGGAATCGCCGTAGGCGCTCTCGAGGCCCTCGACGGTGAGCATCAGGCCGCCTCCTCCTCGCCGAGATAGGCGGCGCGCACCGCCGGATCCGACCGGACCGCCTCGGGCCGGCCGCTGGCGATCACCCGGCCATAGACCAGCACGCTCATCCGGTCGGCGAGCGCGAACACCGCGTCCATGTCGTGCTCGATCAGCACGATCGTGTGGGTCGCCTTCAACTCGCGCATCAGCCCGACCAGGATCGCCGATTCCTCCGGGCCGGTGCCGGCGAGCGGCTCGTCGAGGAGGAGCAGGCGGGCGCCGGTGGCGAGCGCCACCGCGAGTTCGAGCTGGCGCTTCTCGCCGTGCGACAGGCTGCCGGCCCGCCGCCCGGCCCGGTCGGCGAGGCCGACGCGCGACAAGGCCGCCACAGCCGCGTCGTTGAGCGCGGCCTCGCGCGCGGCGGGGCGAAAGAACCGGAAGCTCGAGCCGGAGCGGGCCTGGACCGCGAGCGCCACGTTCTCCAGCACCGAGAACCCGTCGAGGATCGAGGTGATCTGGAACGAGCGGGCGAGGCCGCGGCGCACCCGGGCGACCATCGACAGGTGCGTGACGTCCTCGCCGGCGAGGTGCACCGAACCGGAATCGCTGCTTAAGCTGCCCGAGAGCTGGTGGATCAGCGTGGTCTTGCCGGCGCCGTTCGGGCCGATGATGGCGTGGAGTTCGCCCGACGCCACGTCGAGGCTGACGTCGTCGGTGACCTTGAGCGCCCCGTAGGATTTTCGGAGGTTCCGAACGGAGAGGAGCGGAGCCGTCACGCACGCCTCCCGAGCTTCGCCGCGAGGCCCGCGAGGCCGCCGCGGGAGAGGAGCACCACCGCGACCAGCATCACCCCGAGGCCGAGGCGCCAATGGTCGGAATAATGCGCCAGCACCTCCTCGAGGGCGATCAGCGCCGCGGCGCCGGCCACCGGCCCGACCAGCGTGCCCATGCCGCCGAGAACCACCATGACGATCAGCTCGCCCGAGCGCTGCCAGCTCATGTAGGCCGGCGAGACGAACTCGGCCTGGTTCGCCAGCAGCACCCCGGCGAGGCCCGCGATGGCGCCGGCCATCACGTAGGCGGTGAGCCGGTAGGGCAGGGGGGAGAAGCCGATCGCCTGCATCCGCAAAGCGTTGTCGCGGCTGCCGCGCAGGACCCGGCCGAAGCGCGAGGCGACGACGCGGCGAAGTGTGAGGAGCGCGACCGTGAGGACCGCCAGCACGCAGTAGAACAGCGCCGGGTCGCCCGCGATCAGCCGCATCCCGAACAGGGTCGAGCGGCCGGACAGCGGCAGGCCGTCGTCGCCGCCATAGGCCGCGAGCGAGACCATGAAGAAATACGCCATCTGCCCGAAGGCCAGCGTGATCATGATGAAGTAGACGCCGCGGGTGCGGAGCGAGATCGCCCCGGTGACGAGGGCGAAGAGGGCGCAGACGAGTGCCGCCGCCGGCGCCTGGATCGCGAGGTCGCGGATGCCGTGGGCATCCAGGATCCCGACCGCGTAGGCCCCGAGGCCGATGAAGGCGGCGTGGCCGAACGACACCATCGCGCCGTAGCCGAGGACGAGGTCGAGGGAGAGGGCGGCGAGCCCGAAGATCATCATCCGGGTCGCGGTGACGACCAGGAACGGGAGCCCCGCCGCCTCCGCCGCGACCGGCAGGGCGGCGAGGGCGGCGAGCACCAGCCCGGCGAGGGCGGCGCCGGGGAGGGCGGCGCGGCGCCGGGGCGGCTCGGCGGTGACGCGGGCGGCAAGCGCGGTCATCGGGCCCCCCGCGCCGGGAAGAGGCCGGAGGGCCGGAAGAACAGGACGGCGGCCATCAGGATGTAGATCAGCATCGGGGCGAGCGTCCGCCCGGTCTGCGAGGCGGCGGAGGCGTCCATCACGCTGCGCAGCAGGATCGGCCCGAAGGTGCGCCCGAGCTGGTCGGCGAGGCCGACGAGGATCCCGGCGACGAACGCGCCCCGCACCGAGCCGACGCCGCCGATGACGATGACCACGAAGGTCAGGATCAGCACCGAATCGCCCATGCCGGGATCGACCGACAGGATCGGCGCCACCATCGCGCCGGCAAAGCCCGCCAGCATGGCACCGAGGCCGAACACCACCAGGAACAGCCGGCGGATGTCGACGCCGAGGGCCGCCACCATCGGGCCGTTGCTGGCCCCCGCGCGCAGGCGCATGCCGAGCCGGGTGTGGTTGACGAGGAGGTGGAGGCCGAGAGCCGTGGCGAGGCCGGCCGCGATGATCGCGACCCGGTAGAGCGGGTAGTGCAGGGTGCCGACGAGCCGCACCGAGCCCGACAGGGCGTCCGGCACCGGCACGCTCATCGGGGCGGCGCCCCAGACGATGCGCACGCCCTCGTTGAGGATCAGGATCAGCCCGAAGGTGGCGAGCACCTGGTCGAGGTGGTCGCGCCCGTAGAGGTGGCGCACCACCAGCAGTTCGAGGGCGAGCCCGAAGGCGAGCGTCGCCGGGAGCGCCAGCAGGAGGCCGAGGCCGAAGCTGCCGGTGGCGGCGGTGAGCGTCGCCGAGAGATAGGCGCCGATCATGTAGAGGGCGCCGTGCGCGAGGTTGATGAGGTCCATCACCCCGAAGATCAGCGTCAGCCCCGCCGCCACCAGGAACAGCAGGATGCCGAGCTGGACGCCGTTCAGCGCCTGGATCAGGAACAGGTTGAGCATCGGCCCGGCACCCTCTGTCCGTCGATCACTTCATCTTGCACTCGGCAGCGTAGTTGTCCTGATAATTCGAAAAGATCTTCTCGGCGATCTGGGTCTCGTACTTGCCGTCCGGGCGCTTGGCCGCCTTGACGAGATAGAAGTCCTGGATCGGGTAGTGGTTGTTGCCGATTCTGAAGTTGCCGCGCAGGGACTGAAACTCGGCGGCCTTGAGGCCGGCGCGCAAGGCATCCTTGTCCTTGAGGTCGCCCTTGGCGCGCTTGATCGCGGCGTCGATCATCAGGGCGGCGTCGTAGGCCTGCATGGCGTAGGTGCCCGGCACGCTGCCGTACTTCTTCTCGTAGGCCGCCACGAAGGCCTTCGATTGCGGGTTGTCGAGGTCGGGCGCCCAGTTGGCGCCGCCGTAATAGCCGACCGCCGCGTCCTTCTGGGCCGGCAGGGTGCTCTCGTCGACCGTGAAGGCGGAGAGGAACGGGATGGTGCTGAGGCCCGCCTGGCGATACTGGCGCACCAGGTTGACGCCCATGCCGCCGGGCATGAAGGCGAACACCGCGTCGGGCTGGGCGGCCGAGATCTGCGCCAGCTCCGCCGAGAAGTCGAGCTGGCCGAGCGGCGTGAACATCTCGTTCACCACCTCGCCCTTGTAGGAATGCTTGAATCCGGCAAGCGAGTCCTTGCCGGCCTGGTAGTTCGGCGCCAGCAGCACGAGGCGCTTGTAGCCCTTGTTCTGGGCGTACTTGCCCAGCACCTCGTGGACTTGGTCGTTCTGGTAGGAGGAGACGAACAGGTTCGGGTTGCACTCCGCCCCGGCATAGTTCGAGGTGCCGGCATTGGGCGAGATCAGGAAGGCGCCGCCCTCGGTCACCGGGCGCACCACCGCGCGCAGCACGTTGGAGAAGGTCGGCCCGACCACGAAGTCGACCCGGTCGCGCTTGACCAGTTCGCGCGCCTTGTTGGTGGCGACGTCGGGCTTCAGCTCGTCGTCGACGGTCACGACCTCGGCCTCGAGCCCGCCGAGCTTCTTGCCGAGCGTATCGAGGGCGAGCAGGAACCCGTCGCGGCCCTGCTCGCCGAGCACGGCGGAGGGGCCCGAGAGCGTGAACATCAGCCCGACCCGGACCTTCTCGGCGCCTTGCGCGGCGGCGGGGCCGGCCAGCAGCGTGGCGCAGACGAGCGCGGTCGCGAGGCGGCTGGCTTTGGTCCGGTTCGGCGTCATCCCGTGGGTCCCCTTCTGGTCGAGAGCATCGTCGGCACTTGTCCGGTGCCCTGCTGCCGAAGTCGAGTCGGCGCCGGGCTCGAAGCAGCGCTCTTTCGTCGGGTCCCGGCCCCGCCTCGCAGGGAATATTTTACGCATGAAATATCGCCTGGCAACCGCTCCTGGCGACTTTTTCGCCTTGCCGTATTGTTGTGCAATGCAGCGAGCAGACTGCTGAAAGACAAGGCTTTTTGATCGCTGCATCGCAGCATTCGGAACCGCGCTCGCGACAGGACCGCGCGCTGTCGAGCGCTGGGCCGCGATCTGCCGGCCCCCCTCTTGCGCCGCGATATTTCAAGTATAAAGTTTCTCTATCGGCGGACCCGCCGCCACAGGAGGAGCCCCCATGACAGGCCCGATGCGCGTCACGGTGATCGGCGGCGGACCCGGTGGGCTCTATTGCGCGCTCCTGACCAAGAAGCGCCGGCCCGCCTGGCAGGTCGAGGTCTATGAGCAGAACCGGGCCGACGACACGTTCGGCTTCGGCGTCGTGTTCTCCGACGAGACGCTCCACGAGTTCCTGTCGCGCGACCCCCGCTCATTCGCCCGCATCCGCGACGCCTTCTCGTACTGGGACGACGTCGCGATCCACAAGGAGGGCCGGGTGATGCGCTGCGGCGGCAACGGCTTTGCCGGGGTGAGCCGGATGCGCCTGCTGCAGATCCTCCAGGAGCGCTGCCGCGAGGAGGGCGTGGACCTCCACTTCGGCGAGAGCATCCCGCCGGATCAGCTCTCCGCCCGCTTTCCCGAATCCGACGTGATCGTCGCCTGCGACGGCATCAACTCGCGCATCCGCGAGCACTATCGCGAAGCCTTCCAGCCGGAGGTCGAGATCAAGTCCAACCGGTTCTGCTGGATGGGCTCGACCCGGCCGATGGACGAGTTCAACTACTTCTTCCGCGAGACGCCGCACGGCATCGTCTGCGCCCACACCTACCAGTACGAGCCCGGCCGCTCGACCTGGGTGTTCGAGATGGACGAGGCCTGCTGGCAGGGGCACGGCTTCACCGAGACCGACGAGGAGGGCTCGCGCCGGATCCTCGAGACGATGTATGCCGAGGAACTGCAGGGCCACGGCCTTCTCCTCAACCGCTCGACCTGGCGCCGCTTCCCGCGGATCTTCTGCCATCGCTGGTCGCACGGGAACATCGTGCTCCTCGGCGACGCCAAGGCCTCGGCCCACTTCTCGATCGGCTCGGGCACCAAGCTGGCGATGGAATGCGCCATCGCGCTGTCCGATGCCCTCGTCGAGAAGGGCGAGGAGGACGTCCAGGCGGCGTTTTCGGCCTATGACCGGGCGCGGCGCACCCCCTGCCAGGTCGTGCAGCACAACGCCGACGTCTCGCTCGCCTGGTTCGAGCACATGAACCGCTCCTGGGACATGGACGCGGAGCAGTTCTCGATGGTGGTGATGTGCCGGGCGAAATCCATCACCTACGACAACCTGGTGGTGCGCGATCCCGCTTACGTCGCGGCGGTCGACGACGCGTTCTACGCCCGCCTCCACGCCGAGACCGGCGAGGATTACCGGACAAGCCGGCCGACCCCGATGTTCACGGGGCTGCGTTTACGCGAGATGCGGATCCCGAACCGCGTCGCGATGGCGCCGATGGCGCAGTACTCGGCCGATGCGGGCGGCAACCTGACCGACTGGCACTTCGTCCACTACACCTCGCACGCGCTCGGCGGCCCGGGCCTGCTCTTCACCGAGATGACCTGCCCGTCGGCCGACGCCCGCATCACCCCGGGCTGCCCCGGCCTGTGGACCGACGCGCACGAGGCGCAATGGGCCCGCATCGTCGATTTCGTCCACGCCCATACCGACACCAGAATCGTCATGCAGCTCGGCCATGCCGGGCGCAAAGGCTCGACGCAGGTCGGCTGGGAGCGGATGGACCGGCCGCTCCCTGAAGGAAACTGGCCGATCGTCTCGGCCTCCCCGATTCCTTATCTCGACGGGGTGAGCCAGGTGCCCCGCGCCCTCGACCGGGCCGGGATGGACCGGATTCGCGACGACTTCGTGCAGGCCACGGCGCGGGCGGCGCGGGCGGGCTTCGACATGCTGGAGCTGCACTGCGCCCACGGCTACCTGATGGCCTCGTTCCTCTCGCCGCTCACCAACACCCGCACCGACGAGTACGGCGGCTCGATCGAGAAGCGCCTCCGGTTCCCCCTCGAGGTCTTCACCGCCATGCGGGCGGCCTGGCCGGCGGAGCGCCCGATGTCGGTGCGCATCTCCGCCACCGACTGGGCGGAAGGCGGCATGACCGAGGCGGACACGATCGCGGTGGCGGAGGCGCTGCACGAGGCGGGCTGCGACCTCGTCGACGTCTCGGCCGGCCAGACCGTGCCTGACCAGCGCCCGGTCTACGGCCGGATGTTCCAGGTCCAGTTCGCCGACGCGATCCGCAACCGCGCCCGCAATCGCGCGCCCATGGCGGTGATGGCGGTCGGCGCCATCACGGAGGCGGCCCAAGTCAACACCATCCTGCACACCCGCCGGGCCGACATCGTGGCCCTCGGCCGGCCGCATCTGTGGAACCCGAATTTCTGCCGCCAGGCCGCAGCCTGGTACGACGCCCGCACGCAACTTTGGCCGAAGCCCTACCTGCCCGGCCGCGACCAGGCCCACCGCGAGCTGCCGAAAGTCCGCGAGCAGGAGATCGCCTTGCGCCGCAAGGCCCGGCCGCGGCCGCACCAGGCGGGGCGGGAGGCGGCGGAGTAGGGGCCTCCCGGCTCACGCTGGCACGCTGGGTCAGGCCCTTCCATCCAACTCTTCGGGGCCCATTGAGCGCGCCACGGCGCCGTCGCCACCGCCCTGCAGGCTGCGGCTTGTCATCGCGCGCGCGGCCCGGTACACGGGGGACCCTCGCACCGGGTCCCGCACCCTCCAGGAGACGCGAGCCGTGGCTCATGCCGGCTCCCTGCTGACGCCCCCGACGACCGCCCTCGCGGCGGCGCGGTCGCGCGCGCTCCTCCTCGCCGGCCTCCTTCTCCTTATCAGCCCCTGAGGGCCGTCCGGGCATGCGCCTGGGCCCTTGGGGGATCGTGAAGCGGACAAGACCAGCCGGCCCGCGCGACCCGACGTCCCGGGCGAACCAGGATTCCCGACATGACCGACACCACCGCCCGCACCCCCTCGTCGCCCGAGCGCGTGCTGATCTTCGACACCACCCTGCGCGACGGCGAGCAGTGCCCCGGCGCCACCATGACGCTCGAGGAGAAGCTGGCGGTCGCCGAGATGCTCGACACGATGGGCGTCGACATCATCGAGGCCGGCTTCCCGATCGCCTCGAACGGCGACTTCGAGGCGGTGGCGGAGATCGCCCTCCGCGCGAAGTCCGCGGTGATCGCCGGCCTCGCCCGCGCGATTCCCGCCGACATCGCCCGCGCCGGCGAGGCGGTGCGGTTCGCGCGTCGCGGGCGCATCCACACCTTCGTGTCGACCTCGCCGATCCATCTGGCCCACCAGATGCGCAAGACCGAGGACGAGGTGCTGGAGATCATCCTGACGACCGTCGCCCAGGCCCGCGACCTCGTCGAGGACGTCGAGTGGTCGGCGATGGACGCGACCCGCACCCCGATCGACTACCTGTGCCGCTGCGTCGAGGCGGCGATCCGGATGGGCGCCACCACCATCAACCTGCCCGACACGGTCGGCTACGCCACGCCCGAGGAGTACCGGGCGATGTTCCGCGCCGTGCGCGAGCGGGTGCCGAATGCCGACAAGGCGGTCTTCTCCGTCCATTGCCACAACGACCTCGGCCTGGCGGTGGCGAATTCCCTCGCCGGCATCGAGGGCGGCGCGCGCCAGATCGAGTGCACCATCAACGGCATCGGCGAGCGGGCCGGCAACGCCGCGCTGGAGGAGATCGTGATGGCGATCAAGACCCGCGCCGACGTGCTGCCCTACGAGACCTCCATCGACACCACCCAGCTCGTGCGCGCCTCGAAGCTGGTCGCCGGCGCCACCCACTTCCCGGTGCAGTACAACAAGGCGATCGTCGGCCGGAACGCCTTCGCGCATGAGAGCGGCATCCACCAGGACGGGATGCTGAAGAACCAGACCACCTACGAGATCATGACGCCGGAATCGGTCGGCGTGCACAAGACCTCCCTGGTGATGGGCAAGCATTCGGGCCGCGCCGCCTTCCGCTCGAAGCTCGACGAGATGGGTTACCGCCTGTCCGACAACCAGTTCCAGGACGCCTTCGAGCGGTTCAAGGCGCTGGCCGACCGCAAGAAGCACGTCTACGACGAGGATATCGAGGCGCTGGTCGACGAGAACCTGGCCACCGCCCACGACCGCATCCGGCTGGTCTCGCTCACGGTGGTCGCCGGCACCCGCGGCCCGCAGCGGGCGACGATGAAGCTCGCCATCGAGGGCCGCACCGTCACCGAGGAGGTCGACGGCAACGGCCCGGTCGACGCGGTGTTCAACGCGATCAAGGCTTTGGTGAACCACGACGCCGAACTCGAACTCTACGACGTCCACGCGGTGACGGGCGGGAGCGACGCCCAGGCCGAGGTCTCGGTGCGCCTGCGCCAGGGCGACCGCATCGTCACCGCCCGCGGCGCCGACCCGGACACCCTGGTGGCCTCCGCCAAGGCCTATCTCGCGGCGCTCAACAAGCTGATGGCCGGCGCCAGCCGCCTGCACGCCCAGCACGCCGCGGCCGAGTGAGCGGCCTGTGCCGGAGCGCGTGATCCGGCAAAAAATCGAAGGGCCGGCGGGATCGGGGCTGGACAGCCCCCGGCCGGCCCATTAAACGACCCTCACCGCCGGGGCGGTTGGTGGCTTCCCCGGGTTCGCTCCTGTGAGCGACGGGCGCATAGCTCAGTTGGTAGAGCAGCTGACTCTTAATCAGCGGGTCCTAGGTTCGAGCCCTAGTGCGCCCACCATTCCGGTTACTCTCGCGGTAACTCATACACTCAGGAACGGTTGGTGGCCGTTCCCCTTTCGCTCTCGCGAGCGACGGGCGCATAGCTCAGTTGGTAGAGCAGCTGACTCTTAATCAGCGGGTCCTAGGTTCGAGCCCTAGTGCGCCCACCATTCCGGTTACTCTCGCGGTAACTCATACACTCAGGAACGGTTGGTGGCCGTTCCCCTTTCGCTCTCGCGAGCGACGGGCGCATAGCTCAGTTGGTAGAGCAGCTGACTCTTAATCAGCGGGTCCTAGGTTCGAGCCCTAGTGCGCCCACCATCCCCTCTCTTCGACACCCTTCACGAGCGCAGGGCCGCGGACGCGGCAAGGCCCGCCCTCCCGGCGCCGTTCTCGAGAACCATCAAGGCGGTGGTCCGCCACGCCGAACGACCAGGCTGCACGACAAGCGGGTGAGGCGGGCCTTCGGCTCTCCTGCCCTCAACCTCATCCTGAGGCGCACGCGAAGCGTGCCTCGAAGGACGCCTCCAGGGATCGTGGTGGCTTCTGGAGCCCTCCTTCGAGGCACGGTTCGCGTGCGCCTCAGGATGAGGTCGTGGACGGCAGGAAGGCCGGGGCCACAACCGAGCTGCCATGTCGGCACTTCGGTCGCGCGACGACGGGCGGCCCCCGCCCCCCGGCGCATCACGTCCCCGGCAGGGTCACCCGCCGGGCCCGTCGGCGCTGGATCAGCAGGAAGCTGCCGAAGGCAAGCCCGATGACGAGGAGCGACACGCCCGTCGTCACGGTGCCCAGCGCGTAGATCTCCGGCGTCGTCACGGTGGTGGTGAGGCCCTGGAGTTCCAGCGGCAGGGTGTTGCGCCCGCCGATCGCCTGGCTGGTGCGGGCGAGCTCGTCCCACGATAGGGTGAAGCCGAACAAAGCCACGCCGACGAGCGAGGGCAGGATGATCGGCACCACGACGTGACGGAGGGATTGCGGGCCGGTGGCGCCGAGGTCGCGGGCGGCCTCCTCGTAGGCCGGGTTGAAGCGGTTGAACACCGCGAACATGATGAGGAGGCCGAAGGGCAGGGTCCAGGTTAGGTGGGCGCCGAGCGCCGACGTGAACAGACCCATCACGGTGCCGTGGTCCTGCAGGAAACCCCAGCCGGTCCAGGCGGCGAGCGCCTTCAGCCCCTCGTCGATCAGCCGGAACTCGAGGCCGATGCCGAGCGACACCACGATCGAGGGCACGATCAGGCTCGCCACCGCGGTGTAGAACAAAGGCGTCTGGCCGAGGAAGCCCTTGCGGAAGGCCAGGCCGGCGAAGAACGCGAGGGTAACGGTGAGCGCCATCACCACGATGCCGAGCGCCAGCGAGCGCCGGAACGCCGCCCAGATGTCGACGACGCCGAGCCCCGCCCACAGGCGCGAGAACCAGAAGGTCGAGACCCCGTTCATCGGGAAGGTGAGGCCGCCCTGCGGGCCCTGGAAGCTGAGCACCAGGATCGTCAGGGTCGGCCCGTAGAGGAAGAGCACGAACAGCCCGAAGAAGGCCGCCAGCAGGTAGAACGAGAGGGGACGGGGACCGTCGCGGCGCATGGCGTCAGAGCTCCCGGCGCAGATCGATCAGGCGGGTGAGCGCGCCGATCAGCACCATCACGGCGCCGAGCAGCACCACCGCGTTGGCGGCGGCCGCCGGGAATTGCAGGTAGGACATCTGCACCTGGATCACCTTGCCGACCGAGGCGATCTGCTGACCCCCCATGACGCCCACCGTGACGAAGTCGCCCATGATCAGCGTCAGGACGAAGATCGACCCGATGGCGATGCCGGGCTTGCACAGGGGCACGATGACGTTCCACAGGGTCTGCCAGGGGGTGGCGCCCGCATCCGTCGCCGCCTCGATCAGGGATCGGTCGATCCGCATCATCGAGTTGAAGATCGGCACGATCATGAACACCGTATCGAGGTGGATGAAGGCCAGCACCACCGAGAAGTCGGAGTAGAGCAGCCCCTCGATCGGCGCCTTCGTCACGCCGAGGCCCATCAGCGTGTCGTTGACGAGGCCGTTGCGGCCGAGCAGCGGGATCCAGGCGATCATCCGGATCACGTTCGAGGTCCAGAACGGGATGGTGCAGATCAGGAAGAGCACCGTCTGCATCGCCGTCGAGCGGACGTGGAAGGCGACGAAGTAGGCCACCGTGAACCCGACCGTCAGCGTCGCGGCCCAGCCGAGCAGGCAGAACTTCAGCGTCGACAGGTAGGTCCGGAAGGTCGTGCAGAGGTCGGCCCCCGACAGGCAGCCCTCGAACACGTCGGCGTAATTTTGCAGGGTGAAGGCCGGGATGATCTCGTACTCGTTGTACTCCCAGAAGCTGACGATCAGGGTGAGCGCCAGCGGCACCAGGAAGAACGCGAGGAAGACCAGCCCGAGCGGCATCGCCTGCCAGTAGGCGAGGCGCCGCTGGCGCCGCGTCTCGGCGGCGAGGCCCGGGAGAGCCGGGGCGGCTTGCGCCGCCTCCGGCAGGGAGGGCACGCGAGCGGTCGCCGTGCTCATGCGGCGATGAACTCGTTCCACTTGCGGACCATGTAGGTGTTCTCGTCCATCACCGAGTTCCAGCAGGCGACGGCGCCCATGCGCTGCTCGAACGAGCCGCCGTCGCGCACCGCGCCGGCCTTCTCCATCACGGTGCCGTCCGGCGCCTTGATGTCCTTCTCGGCCGGCTTGCCCTCCATCCAGAATGCCCATTCGTAGGGCTCCATCTGGGCCTTCGCCGTCTCGAGCACCGCCGAATAGTAGCCCTGGCGATTCAAATAGGCACCGGCCCAGCCGGACAGGAACCAATTGATGAAATCGTAGGCAGCGTCGAGCTTCTTGCCGGTCAGGGTCTTGGGCAGGCCGAAGCCCGAGGCCCAGGCGCGGTAGCCCTCCTTGAGCGGCTGGTAGGTGCAGGCGACGCCCTGCGAGCGCACCTTCGTGACCGCCGGCGACCACATCGACTGGATCACCGTCTCGCCGGACGCCATCAGGTTCACGGACTCGTTGAAGTCCTGCCAGAAGGCGCGGAACTGCCCGGCGCGCTTGGCCTCGATCAGCACCTTCATGGTGCGGTCGATCTCAGGCCTAGTCATGTTGCCCTTGTCGGGATAGGTGTAGTCGCCGGTGGCCTCCACCACCATCGCGGCGTCCATGATGCCGATCGACGGGATGTTGAGGATCGAGGCCTTGCCCTTGAACTCGGGGTTCAGGAGCTCCTTCCAGCTCGAGATCGGGCGCTTGATCAGGTCGGGGCGGATGCCGAGGGTATCGGCGTTGTAGGTGGTCGGGATCAGGGTGATCCACTCGGTCGGCGAGGACGCGAACTTGGTCGAGTTCTGGCCCTCCAGATAGAACACCTTCTTGGGCGCCGTGCCCTGGTCGCCGATCGTCTTGCCCGCCACTTCGCCCTTGGTGAAGACTGGGGTGATCTTGTCGGCGTTCTTGATCCGGCGGGCGTCCATGCCGACCAGGTTGCCCGACGGCATCAGCTTCTTGAGGCTGAAATACTCCGAATCGACGATGTCGAACGAGTTCGGCTGGGTGACGACGCGCTTCGAGACCTCGTCGGTCACGACCGGGATGTACTCGATCGTGATGCCGAGATCCTCCTTCACCTTGCGGGCGATGTCGCCGCTCTGGTTCACGGCGGTGCCGAGATAGCGCAGGGTGACGGGCTCGGCCGCGATGATCGCCGGGAAGCCCGTGACGACGCCGGAGCCGGCGGCGAGGCCGGCCGCGGCGCCGGCGCCCTGGAGCAGGGTGCGGCGGGACAGGCGGGGGGTCTTGGTCTCGGTCACGTCGTGGTCTCCCTCAGGTCGTCCGGGGTTCGGGGCCGCGGCGCGCTCAGGCGTCGAGGCGGTGGGCTTCCGCCGAGGGCCAGCCCACCCGCACCGTATCTCCGAGGGCGAGGGGGTGGTCGGCGTAGGCGTGGTCGCTCAGGATCGCGGTGAGCGGTGCGCCGGCCTCGGCCGACAGCTCAGGCGCCTCGAGGCTGACATGGACGGTGCTGCCCTGGTACTCGACCGCGACGACGCGGGCGCTCGCCGCCTCGGGGCCGGCCTCGGGGCCGAGGCGCATCCGGTCGGCCCTGACGGCGATGCGCCGGTCGGGCAGCGCGATGACGTTGTGGCCGCCGATGAAGCGGGCCACGAAGGCGGTGGCCGGCCGCTCGAACACCGTGCGGGGATCGGCCGCCTGCTCGATGCGGCCGCCATTCATCACCACCACGAGGTCGGAGAGCGCCATCGCCTCCTCCTGGCTGTGGGTGACGTGCACGAAGGTGATGCCGAGCTCGCCCTGCAGCCGCTTCAGCTCGGTGCGCATCCGCACCCGCAGGAACGGGTCGAGGGCGGAGAGCGGCTCGTCGAGGAGCAGCACCTTGGGGCCGGTGACGAGGGCGCGGGCGAGCGCGACGCGCTGCTGCTGGCCCCCCGAGAGCTGCGCCGGCAGGCGCCCGGCGAGCTTGTCCATCTGGACGAGGGCCAGCATCGCCTCGGCGCGCTTGATCCGCTCGGCCTTCGGCACGCCGCGCATCTTGAGCCCGAACGCGACGTTGTCGCGGCAGGTGAGGTGGGGAAACAGCGCGTAGCTCTGGAACATCATCGCGGTGCCGCGCTCGGACGGCGGCAGGTCGCCCACGGCCTTGGGGCCGATCACCACGTCGCCCGACGACACGGTCTCGTGTCCGGCGATCATCCGGAGCGTCGTGGTCTTGCCGCACCCCGACGGGCCCAGCAGGCAGCAATACGAGCCCGAGCGGATCTTCAGGTTGATCCCGTCGACCGCGACGGTGTCCCCGTAGCGCTTGGTCAGGCTGACGAGTTCGATGTCCATGCGCGCTCCCCTGAGGCCGGGTGGGTAGCAAGGGGCGGGCCAGCCACCCCGGTCGGAACGGCGCGGCGCCTCCGCCGGGCCCTTCCGCGATTCTTGCGCCGCGGGCCTGTTGCAATGCGCCGACCGATCCGCTATCCCCCGCTCGTCTTCGGCGCCCGGCCACGGACCGCCCGGCCTTCGCGGCCACGGGGCAGGTTCGGTGAAGCGGAGCCGACGGGCCGTTGTAGCTCAGTGGTAGAGCGCATCATTGGTAATGATGAGGTCGGGAGTTCAATCCTCCCCAGCGGCACCATCTCTCTTCTTGGAAAATCAAAGACTTAGGCAGGGCACCCTGGCTGGTTTATGATGCGCTCACAGGTTCACGTGAACCCGTAGCCGTCCAACCTCCAGGGCCGGAGCGGCGCAGGTGCGTGGGCGTGAACCGCGCGTACCGGGTCGTGGCCGACGCGGTGTCGCCGTGCCCGGGATACGCAGCGATCTCGCTGGGCGGCGCGCCCGCAGCCCGCGCGCGACGGCGACGTGGTCCCGGGCGAGGTCCAGGATCGCCGCGTTGCCGCCGGCCGCCGCGATCGCGAGGTGCAGGGAGAGCCGCAGGGGGGGGATGGGCCCGCGCCGCGTCCAGCGGCCGGTCGAACGCGATCCGCGATCAGGTGCGTCTCCTCGAGCGGCGAGGCCGGCGGCATCTCCAAGGACAGCATCTCCAAGGGCGGCATCTCCAAGGACAGCATCTCCAAGGGCGGCGCTTCCACGATCATCCCCCCTCGTCCCCGCCCGGAGCGGGGAGGCCCCAAGCGGGTTGGGTGCGGCTCTGGGCTCGACTGACGGGCGAGCAGCATTCCGGTGTGACGTCGGCGCCGCAGCGCCGGGAACAGCGTCGTTGCGTATCGGCTCCCGTCCCGTCGCTCAGCCGCCGCGCCCGGCTTCCGCGCCGAGGCCGCGCTGCGCCTTCGAGCGCAGGCGCTTGTTCTGGAAGACCAGCGTGATGGTGGCGCCGCCGCTGCCGCGGTCCGACCAGAGATACGTCTCGAAGGTGCCGAGCCCGGGGATCGTCGCGGTGACGTCGATGGTGCCGCGGCAGCCGAGCAGGCCCTCGACCTCGGAGAGACGCATCTCGGCCTGGAGCATCTCGAAGGTGCCGAGGCTGACCGGGCACTGCGTCCGCCCGGTCGGCGGCCGGTGCGCGGCGACCGGCGCCAGCGCGGAGCGGAACGATGCAGCCGGCGCCGGATCGGCGGCCGGCGGCTGCCTGTGCCAGGCGCCGGCGGGCGGTGCATCGTCCCCCGCATCGGGGGAGGCGGCCGGTCCGGCGACCGCCTGTGGCGCTTCCGCGGGCGGGGAGTCCCCGAATGCCGCGACCGGTCGCGGGCCTCCCGGTACGCCGCCGCTCCGCAGGGCGGGGGTGAAGGCCGAGCCCTGCCGCAGCCGTGTGGGCCCGGTCGGCGCACCACCGCGGTTGGACCCGTGCGGCGCCCGCTCCTCGCCCGCCTCGACGGGGGCGCGGGCGTGCCCGACGACGATGACCCGGCGCAGGGCCGTGTCGAGGCCGCGCAGGTCGCGGGCGAGGCGCTCGCTCCGCCCGGTGCCGGCAGGCCCGGAGCGGGTCTCGCAGGCTGCGAAGGCGGACAGGGCGTCGCGGATATCGTCCTCGGTCCACTGCCCGGCCGGCTTGCCGAACAGGTCGGCCTCGCCCTGCGGCACGGCGGACGCCGCCGTGGCGCCGAGCCGGCCGAGCCTCTCCTCCGCGAGGGCACGGTGCGCGCCGCAGCCGCCGGCCGCCGCGAGGGCCGCGCGGAACGGCGAGGGTGCGGCGGCAAGGGAGGAGCAGCACGTGGCACCGAGCAGGGCCGGTGCGAGAAGGAAGCGCATTGGGGCAGTCGCCTGGGGTTAGGTCATACTGCCTAAGCGAGAGGTCCGAGGTGAACGGACTCTTACCACTCGGGCCGGAGCAGCCGGGCTTCGGCCGCCATGCCTTCCCGTCCATTGACCGCCTCGCTCGGATCGACCGCATCCGGCTTCATCCCGGATCCGATCGATTCCTTCGGGACGGCGGATTCGGAGCCGGGACGCCCGACCAGCCCCGATCCGGATCGACTCGCCCATCACCTCGGCCGCGTCTCACCTCGGCCGCGTCTCACTTCGGCCACGTCTCACTTCGGCCACGTCGCGGCTCAGTGGGATCAGCACGCCCGGCCAGTCCCCGCGGACCGCCCCGCCGGCAGGAGACACCCCGAAGGACCGCAGCGGGTCGCACCCGAGGAACACCGTCGCATCGACGTGTCCGTGCGATGGCGCGAGGGTCGAAGCGGGAACTCGACGAGCATCGGCATGGCACGGTCGCGGACGAGGCCGTGATCGGCTAGCCTCATCCGGGGCCGCCCGACATCTGGCAGAGGCACCAGGAGGCGTTGGTGAGCCTGCGCGGCGCCCCGCGAGGGCGTCCATGGCCAGCCTCAGCTGACCCCGACCTGGACTCCTGAGAGTCGAGATCCACGCTATATGATGCTCCATTCCGAGCTGACGCCATTGAGCGTATGAAAGGCTCCCGGTCCGTTCGCAACATCCCAGACGAGACTTTCGCCCGTCGACTGATTATGCCATAGAATACTATCCGTTATCCTCCCTTGAGCGACCCCCGGGATTTGACCGGCCGTTTCCGATGTGAATTGACCGATGGTCGCATCCCACCCCTGTCCCGCATATCCGATCGTCTGTATTTTGTGTTCGGTATGGACAAATGTCTGAAACCAAGTTGGCTGAACAACCACCGTCTCATCATAACTCGCCGACACTTCTCCGGTGATCAGATTTTCCCATAATGTTCCCGCTGGTCTATTGTAGCCTTGTCGAACGCCGTTAACGTATTTCACCTCATCATTGACAAATTTGCCGAGACCTAAGAATTTCCAGTCACCCCCTCTATTTTCAGTCCTGTTCCATTGTACACCAGCAAAAGTGCTCCAATAGCCTGTCTCACCGGTTTGATGATTGTGCCAGTAAATATTTCCATCTTTTGATCCAAGCGCTTCCCAGCCGGCATTCGGATCTGCTCTTCCCACCTCGGTGATCCCGCTGATTGCTCCATTCTGCATGCGCCACTGAACAACTTGGCCCGTCGACGTGTTGAACCACAGAAGGGGAGAAAGACCAGTGTCCCCCGTCGCATTGCTGCCGTAGAACGGAATTGCCTTCCACTCTGGACCGATATTGTTGAGTTCATGAACGATGTTTTGACCGCCACCAGCTAGATCCCACCAGACAACTTGACCGGAATTCTCGTTCACCCACAATATATCGTCGATGCCATCATAGTTATAATCGCCATGATTGACGACATTCCAGCCTGGCCCCACGATACCCTGACTGCTGGAGCCGATGATCTCCGACGCCGAATTTTCAGAGCGGAGCAACCAATATTCCACCTCTCCCGTATTCTTGTTCTGCCACAGGATGTCGGAATACTTGTCGTTGTTGATCTTCGGCGCTTTCATGGCAGCTCTCCGTGCTTGTTCGATTTCCGTTAGATCATGTTCTGACGATCAATATGTGCAAATATCAATGTCATTCCATGCCGTACGCGGGCTCGTCGGCCAGAGTTCCAGCGCCGCTTCGAGCCAGGCATTCGGCATCGCAACCTCTTATTTCTCGCAACCAGATAGAGAGCGAAATGTGCAACCGTAATGCTGGGAGGGCGTCGACGACGAGCCTCGGCTAGCCTCAAATCGACTCGTATCCACCCACACTGATATCATATAATATTCCAATCCGAGCTGACGCTATTGGTCGTATGAAAGGCTCCTGGTCCATTCCCAACATCCCAGACAAGACTTTCACCGGTCGACTGATTATGCCAGAGTATGCTATCTGTGACGCCGCCCCTGGGAGGATTTCCGGGAATTTGGCCTGCCGTCTGAGAGGTAAATTGGCCGACCATCGCGTCCCACCCTTGTGCTGCATATCCGAGCGTCATCGTTTTGTGCTCAGTGTGAAAATAGGTCTGAAAAATATTAGTAGTGACGAAGGTTGTTTCATCATAACCAGTCGAAACTTCGCCCGTTATCGTGTTTTGCCATAAAGTTCCGGGCGGCCGGCTGATCCCTGTCGATCCGCTTGAGGATTGTGACGACTCGTCGTTGCGAAAATCGCCCAAGCCCAAAAACTTCCAATCTGCCCCCCTGTTCTCCGTCCGGTTCCACGACTGGCCGTTAGAAGATGGAGTCCAATAACCTGTCTCACCAGTCTGCTGATTCCGCCAATAAATCTTTCCGGCGTTTGACCCGAGGGCTTCCCATCCGGCGTTCGGATCCGCCCTTCCTACTTCCGTAATCGACTTAACTTCGCCATTTAAGAGGTTCCACTGTACGACTTGGCCCGTTGACGTGTTGAACCACAGCAGAGGAGGAGGACTGACGGTCGTAGCATTCGTGCCGTAGAACGGGATGGCCTTCCACTCCAGGCCGATATTTGCAATTGCGTGAACCGTGTTTTGTCCGCCACCGGCCAGATCCCACCAGACAACTTGGCCTGAATTTTGATTCATCCACAGTATGTCGTCGATGCCGTCCGAGTTGTAGTCACCGTTATTGACAACATTCCAGCCCGGACCGACCATGCCCTGACTGCTGGAGCCGATGATCTCCGACGCCGAATTTTCAGAGCGGAGCAACCAATATTCCACCTCTCCCGTATTCTTGTTCTGCCACAGGATGTCGGAATACTTGTCGTTGTTGATCTTCGGCGCTTTCATGGCAGTTCTCCGGATTTGCTGGAATGTAAGATCGATTGCCCTTACAGCAGGTTTTGCAGATCCACACCCATATATCTTGCTATCTTTTCTTGTTGTTCCGACTAATTTTTAAAAAACCCTCCAATCTAGATCCACAAACGATCTTAGCTCGACTGTCAATATGAGTCCAGCTATGATGATTGACCAGACGGTGATTTTGATATACTGCGGGCGACATGATGAGATGCGGACTTTGTGACTTTCGCTGGCGTCCCTTGTCAGAAAAAGCAGTGTCCGCCTGTGGGGCGAGCGTGTCCCCGGTCTGGAGCAACCGCTGTTCGGCTTCGCAGCCTGTCACGGTCTGAACGCCTGCCTCTGCACGATCCCGCCTGCCTCACCGGCTGATCCCGATACGCCCTGGCGCTCCCGCTCCCGATCCACCCGCCGGTCACCTCGGATCCAGGACAGAGGATGACCGGCCTTGATCTCCGTCGCCGGGGGCCGGGCGCGCTGCGGCGACGCATCCGCTGCGATGACCGGTCTCCTCTCTCCCGCAGCTCGGGTCGCTCGACGTCCTGCTCGCACGGCCTCCCGATGCCGGCCCACCCGGCCTTGCCGGATTCCGCGGCGCAGTTCGGCGCCGTCCCCCATCGGAGCGGGAATCGCGGCGATGCCGGGCCCGCCCGTCTCGTCATTCTCGAGGACGCCCGGTCCTCTTCGGGATCCGGCCGGTCGCCGGGCCGAGGAAAGGCGGCTATGCTCCGGCTCGCCGATCGGATCTTCTCGGATGCCCTGCGATGACGGCGCGATGGCGATTCGACAGGGGAGGCCTCACCGCCCCGCGGGCGACGCGCCGGGACGTGCTCGCCTGGCTCGCCGGGACGGCCGCCGTTCCGCGCGTCGCCGGTGCGCAGCCGCGGAAGGCCCTGCCCGTCATCGGCTATCTCGGCCTCGAAGCGCCCGACCCCTATGCCAGCCGGCTCGCCGCCTTCCGCGAAGGCCTGGCCGAGGCGGGGTTCGTCGAGGGACGGGACGTCGCGATCGACTTCCGCTGGGCCGAGGGGCGCTACGAGCGGCTGCCCGGGCTCGCCCGGGACCTGGTCGAGCGCCGGGTCGCAGTCCTGGCGGCGCCCGGCGGTGCGCCGGTTGCGCTCGCCGCGAAGGCCGCCACCGCGACGATCCCGATCGTCTTCGAGATGGGCGGGGATCCGGTCGCGCTCGGGGTGGTGCAGGATCTGGCGCGCCCGCGCGGCAACGTGACGGGCGTGTCCAGCCTGAGCGTGGAGGTCTCGCGAAAACGGCTGGAATTCCTGCACGAGGCCGTGCCGGCCGCCGCGGCCTTCGCGGTGGCGTTCAACCCGACGAGCCCGACCGCGCCCTCGCAGCTGCGCTCCCTGCACGAGGCCGCCGAGGCCCTGGGCGTGCAGATCCGGGCCTCGCCGGTCGCCAGCGAGGCGGATTTCGCGCCGATCGTCGAGGCCGCGGCCGCGCGGCGGCCGGGGGGCCTCGTCTTCACCTCCGATCCCTACTTCGCCCTGCGCAGCCGGCTGCTCGCCGCCCTCGCAATCCGCCACGCCGTGCCGGCCGTCACGCAGACGCGGGACTTCCCCCTCGCGGGCGGCCTGATGAGCTATGGCGGCGACTTCACGCAGACGCACCGGCTCGCCGGCCTCTATGCCGGCCGGATCCTCAAGGGCGAGCGGCCCTCCGACCTGCCGGTGCAGCTCGTCACGAAGGTCGAGCTGTTCGTGAACCTCAAGGCCGCCGATGCCCTCGGCGTGATCGTCCCGCCGGCGCTCCTCAGCGCCGCCGACACGGTCCTCGAGTGAGGGCGGGCCTCACGGTTCCCGCGCGATCCCGAAGACCGGAACCTCGTCCGCGAGCCCCTTCAGCGGCAGCGTGCCCAGCGCCGTGACGGCGCATCGCCCGCGGACGGCCTCGGCGAGGCTTATGTCGATCAGGATCTGCGCGTCCGCGGCCGCGGCGCAGAGGCGAGCGGCGAGGTTCACCGCGGGGCCGATCGCCGTGTAGTCGGACCGGCCCTCGTAGCCGATCCGCCCGACGGTCGCGGGTCCCATCGCGGCGCCGACTCCGAAGCCGAGGCGGAAGCCCTCGGCGTCCCACCCGTCCGCCAGCGGCCGGACCGCCTCCTGCATGGCGAGGGCGAGCCGCACGGCGGTCGGACCGGGATCCGGGGTCGGCACGGGGGCGTTCACCAGGGCCATCAGGCCGTCGCCCGTGAAGGTGACCAGGGTGGCGCCGTGCGCCGTGATCGCGTTCCCCAAGGCCGCGAAGTACTCGCCCAGCACCGCGATCACCACCTCGGGCGGGGAGCCGGCCGAGAAGGCGGTGAAGCCGCGCAGGTCGCCGAAGATCACCGCCACCTCGAGACGCCGCCCGTCGAGCACGCCGTCGTCCCCGCACCGGTCGACCAGCTCGGCGACCTGCGGGGCGAGGAAGCGCCGCAGCCGCGCGATGCGCTCCTGCCGCTCCTGCGACAGGGCGAGCTCGCCCGCCATGGCGTTGAAGCGCGCGGCGAGCCGGCCGAGCTCGTCCGCCGAGGCGATGGCGATGCGGTGCGCGAAATCCCCCGCCCCGATCCGCTGCGTGCCGTGCTCGAGCAGCCGGATCGGGCCGGTCATGCGGCGCGCCAGCCCGTAGGCGAGGGCGCCGGCGAGCAGGAGACCGAGGAGGATCAGCGCGCCGGTGCGCAGGAGCGCCCGCACGATCGGCCCGAACGCTTCCGCGGCGGGCTGCATCACCACCACCGTCCAGTCGAGGCCGGGAATCGTGGCCGCCGCCGCGATCACGCCGCGGCCGGCGGCGTCCACGCCCGTCGCGGCGCCCCCGGCCGCACGCACGACCGCGCGCAACGCCGCGAGGGCACGGGCCGCCGGGTCGTCGGCCCCGCGCAGCACGAGGCTGAGGTCGGGATGGGCGATGAGGCGGCCCGGGCCGTCGAGCACGAAGGCCTGCCCCGTCTCGCCGACGCGGATGCCCGAGACGACGTCCCGGATGAGCTTCAGGTTGACCTCCGCCACGGCCACGCCGACGGAGGCGCGGTTGCCCGCCACCGCCACGGTCATGAAGGGCTCGGAGCCGCGGTGGTCGATCACCGGACCGTACCAGGCCCGGGCCGTCGTGGATTCGGCAAGCCTGGACTCGGCCGTCCGGGACTGGGCCATCCGGGCCCCCGCCACCGCCGGATCGGCGGAGCGGTCCACGCCGCTCCCGGCGCGGTTGAGGCTGACGCGCGAGACCTGCAGCCGCTCGCGACCGTCCCCATCGACGAGGGTCAGCTGCGCGACGGCCGGCACCTGCCGCAGCAGGCGCAGGGCGTCGAGCCGCTGGCGCTCCTCCGCGGGGGGCGTCCAGGGCAGCTGCACCATCCAGCCGAGCTGCGTGCGGATGGTGTCGATGAAGCCCTCGATGCGGAAGGCCGCGTCGCGCGCCTCCAGGCCGAGCAAAGCGTGCAGCTGGTCGCGCCGGTCACGGTAACCGAGCCACGCCTCCAGGCCGCCACTGGCGAACAGGGGCAGCGCCACCGCCGCGAACAGGACGACGCAGTACTTCGCGAAGAGCGAGCGGCGCGGATCGAGCGCGAGCGTGACCATGGCTTTGCGCGCCCCTCGCCCCGGACGCCCCCGTTCAGCGGCCCCGCGCACCCCCGGAGCCGGCGTCTTCGAGAAGGAGCGTGCGGATGTCGGTGAGAATCAGCGAAGGCTCGAAGACGTCGAGGCTGTAGATGTTGCGCACCCGGCCCCCGGTATCGATCAGGAAGGCGCGGAAGACGTGGTTCAGCGTCCCGCCCGGACGGGCATCGACCCGCTGCCCGTAGGCCGCGAGGATCGGCGCGAGCGCGTCCCGGCCCGGCGTCGTGAGGAAGGCCCAGGCGGGCGCGGCGGGATCGGCGGAGCGCCAGGCGGCCGCGAAGCTGCGCATCACCTCCGGCGTGTCGTGCTCGGGATCGAAGCTCAGCGTGACGAGGCGCATCCGGCGCGCCACGGCCGGATCCGTCGCGGCGAGGTCCTGAAGCCGGGCCATGCCCGCGCTGGCGAGCGGGCAGACGTCGCCGCAGCGCGTGTAGATGAGCGCCAGCACGGTGATGCCGGGCGTGTCACCCGGAAGGTCCCGGCCCAAAAGGTCCCGGCTCCTGCCGGCCTCGTCGAGGACGGCGCCTCCCCCCGCCGGCTTGATCGGCGGCAGGCGGTAGCTCCCCGGCGGCGGGATCGGGAAGCCGGCCGCCGCCTCGGGCCGCGGCGCGTGACCGTCATGGGCGCGGGCGGCGGCACCGAGGGCCAGCGCCGCGAGGCCGAGGAGAGCGGCGGGTCGCATCGGCGTCACGGCGCGTAGAGCGCGGCGGCGCCGAACGCCATCATGTGCGGGCGCCCGAGCCGCTCGGCCGTGAAGTCGATCGCGAAGCGCGCCGCCAGCTCACGGCCGTTCCAGGTATAGGCCTTCAGGAACTGCTCGTTCTCCACCCCGGTCTTGTCCCAGTTCGCCAGGAGCGAGCTGGTATAGTAGATCCGTTTGCCGTCCCAGCTCTGCGAGACCATGTTGAGCTGCGCGCCGATCTTCTTCTCGTAGATCTGCCGCGGCCTGTCGGGATCGGAGACGTCGAAGACGCGGGTGGTGCCGTCCATGAAGGTGTCGACGAACAGGGTGCGGTCATCGGCCGAGAGGCTGATGTCGACGGGCACCGGCAGCGTCGACGGGTCGCCGATATCGGCCACCGGCTTGGCGCTCCAGGCCCCGTGCGCGTCCTCGCGCACGAGCCAGAGCTTCGCGGTGAGCGCGGTCGAGGTGAACGCGTAAGTGTGCTGCGGCCCCCAGGCCCAGCGGATCTCCAGCGGCACGCCGGGCACGCTCAGCACGGTGCGGGGCTGGCGGGCGTGGAAGTCCCACACCACCATCGTCTGGCCGAACCGCTTCATCGCCTCGCCGTCCTTCATCAGGTCGCCGAGGGGGCGCATGTAGTTCTCGCGCCCGGTGAAGGACGAGGTCAGCATGACGTTGCGGCGCGGCAACACGCGGGCGTCGTAGCCGTAGCCGTCGGCCGTAGCCTCGATCCGCGCGCCGTTCGGCGCGGCCTCGGTGGGCAGCCAGTGCGTCGCGACGTAGTCGCCCTCGTTCGAATACTCGACGAGGGCCGCCCGGCCGGTGCCGTCCCGGTTCGACAGGCTCGGGATCAGCATGCGGCCGGGCAGCGCGTAGGCGCCGTGCGGCCCGGCCGCGCCGCCGCTCCTCTCGACGAAGTCGTCGATCACCTTGACGAGCCGGGGTTTCGCCGGCTCGCTGGCGACGTCGAAGATGAAGATCCTGCTGTCCGACAGGCCGGCGGCCCAGAACTGGCGCCGGTCGTCGGTGAAGCCGCCGTGATGCGCCTCGTGCCGGCCGCCCACCGACGCGGCATGGATCGGCTTGCCGAAGGTGGGGGAGGCCTCACGCGCATCGACCGTCACGAGCTTGTCCGACCCGTCGCCGAGCCCCTCGACCCCGAGCGTCCAGACGTAGACGAAGTCCTCGAGGCCGGTGATCTTCGCCATGTAGGGCGACTGGCAGGTCTCGTCGGCGCGCGCCGGCTCGGTCACGAGCATCCATGCGGCGCAGCATGCGAGGGCCAACCGACCAGGCGGCCATGCGCGGATCCTCGCCATAGGCTCTCCCCATGCTCTTCCGGCCGGACCATCACCCTGCCTCGTCACTCGTCGCCTGCCATCGCATCGGCGTGAAGAGGCATGGTCATGCTTCGCCGATTTGGACGAGGTGTCAATTGCCGGCATCGGTGCGGCTGTTCGAACATCGAGACATTGCTGGCGGTTTGTGCGTCTCTCGCCCCCGATTGCTGTGCGGGAAGCCTGATCCGGACCGTCCTGGTCAGACGGATCCACGTTCTGCTTGGCCGCCGTCCGGGCACGCCGGCCGGCATCGGAGGCGGTCACGATTTGTTAACCATACCGGCGCAGTGAGCCGGCCATGTACGCGCAGCTTCGCCACTCCGGCTGGCGCCCCCTCGAGGCGCTCGGCCATATCGCGTTCGGCATCGCCCTCCTGGCCGCGGGCCTCGCCCTGGCGGGCGCCGACCTCCTCGGCGGCTGGACGCAGGCCGGCCTGTTCCTCACGGGCGGCGGCTGATCTCACGGAAACCGATGCGCGCCCGGTTCGCGCCGGTCCGGCACCGCCGCGAACCCGCGTGGGTTGCGTCCCGGTGACGGACTGCTAAGCTTGGCCGTGCCGGCCGGCACGCGACGCGTGCCCGGCCGCCAACGCGCCGTCGGACGGCGACGCGCGCGATCGTCGATGCCGCATGAGCGGCACCACGCCTCCCCTGCCGCGGGCCGTGATCCCGGGCGCGGGCGGCTTCGTCCCATCCGGACGCGCGTCCCGCGTCCTGCCGGCCGCGCCGCCGGGCGGCCCAACGGCCTCCCGGGCTTCGTCCGCGCGGCCGACCCAACCCGAGGATCCGACGCGATGATCGATCACCGCCGCCGCCTCCTGAGCCGGGCCGCCCTCGCCGAGGAGGGCCGCATCACCCTGCGCCGCGAGCCGGACCGGGCCTGGCCCGGCGACCACAGCCGGCTCTGCGCGCTGGAGAATGACGGCCACCTGACCTTCCTGGGCGAAGAGCCCGGCGCGCTTCCGGGCAGCGCCTCGGCGGCCTGGCGCATCACCCCGCGGGGGCGTGACGCATTGCGCGAGCCGTGACGCGGTCGGCCGCCCGCGGACACCCGTTGTCACAAGGGCTTAGAGCCGCACCGGCGCTTCAAAACCGGCCTTTTCGGTCTTAAGATGAGGGAGCGGGCCGCGGCCCGGGCAGGCCGTCGAGGAGAGCGATGGACTACGTCTGCGACGTTCCAGGCGGAAAGACCTGGTTCCGGATCGACACCGAGGCGGAGGCGATCCGGGAATCGGCCCTGATGGGCCACGCCGTCGAGAAGCACTTCCGGCAGGCCATGGCCCGGGCCGAGGCGTCCTACGTGCCGCCCTCCGGCCCCTTCATCGAGCAGCAGATCGGCCTCAAGGCGCATTTGCGCCGGACCATGCCGCGATTCTTCACCCTGCGCGACCCGGAGGGCAACGGGCTCGCCACCGCGATGGTGCCCTCGGGCGCCGGCTGCCCGATCATCGTCGGCGTCGGCAACCGCGACCCTTACGTCGAGCACGCCGAGGCGATCCGGGTGCTGGCCGCGCATCTCGGCATCCCGCTCGAGCGCAGCCGCTGCTACCCCTACGGCCGGTAGCGGGGTCAGGCCGCCTCGGTCCGGACCGCGAGGGGCACCGCGATCAGGCAGGCGAGACCGCCCTCGGCGAAATCGAACCGGACCTCGCCGGCGAGCTCCCGCTCCAGGCTGGCGCGGATCAGGCGGGTGCCGAATCCGGTCCGGGTCGGCGGCACGACCCGGGGCCCGCCGCTCTCGCGCCAGCGCAGTTCCAGCGCCCCAGGCCCGACCCGCCACTCCACCGCCACCTGGCCGGCCTCGGCCGAGAGCGCGCCGTACTTCGCCGCGTTGGTGGCGAGCTCGTGGATCGCCATCCCGAGGGGCAGGGCCATCGCGGGGGTGAGGGAGACCGGCGGCCCGTCGAGGCGGATGCGGTCGGCCCGCCCGCTCGAATAGGGCTCGAGTTCGGCCGAGAGGATGCCGCGCAGACCCGCCCCCTCCCAGTGATTGGCGGTGAGGACGTTGTGGGTCTGGGACATCGCCAGCAGCCGGGCCTCGAAGCTGCCGGTGAAGTCGGCGAGGGAGGCGGCGCTGCGGGCGGTCTGGCGCGCCATCGACTGCACGGTGGCGAGGGTGTTCTTCACCCGGTGGTTCAGCTCGTGGATCAGCAGCTCCTGGCGCGCATCGGCCGCCCGGCGCTCCGCCTCCTGGCGCTGCAGCGCGGCGGCGGCGGCGGTCAGGGCGTGGCTGATCGCCTGCGCCTCCCGCACGGCGGAGGCCGGCGCCTCGACCGGCGCGCCCCGGCCGAGGGCGGCGGCCGCGACCGCGAGGCGGCGCAGCGGCCGCGCGAGCAGGCCGGCGGCGAACCAGCCGAACCCCGCCGCCAGGGTGGCGACGACGAGGCCCCAGAGCAGGATCTGCCGGCGCAGGTCCGCCACCGACGCGAAGGCGGTGCCGGCATCCTGGCGCACCAGCACGGTCCAGCCGAGGCCCGGATAGTCGCGGTAGCCCCGGGTCGGCCGGTAGCCGGTGAGGTAGCGCCGCCCGTCCGGCCAGGTCTCCGTCTCGGTGCCGGCGCGCCCGGCCCTGGCGGCGGCGACGCTCGGCAGCGCCGCCGGCAGGGTCGTGCGGCGCAACGCGTCGGGGCCGAGCAGCACGGTGCCGTCCCGGGCGAGCACCAGGGCGGTAACGTCGCGCTGGCCGGCCGAGGTCTCGCGCAAGGAGGCCTCGACGCCCCGGGCCCAGGCCCAGTCGAGGTGACCCGAGACCACGCCGACGAGGCGTCCGTCATCGGCCCGCACCGGGGCCGCGATGTCGAGCACCCGGGGCGGGTCGGCCGGGTCGTGACCGGGCTTCAGCGCGGCGAGCAGCAGGGCGTCGTGCACGTCGCCCACGAAGGGGCCGTGGCGGCCCCTGGTGAAGTAGTCCCGGTGCGCGACGTCGATCCCCTCGAGCGCCCCGGTGCTGGTCGCCTCGATGCGGCCCGCGGCGTCGATCAGCCCGATGATGGCGTAGTCCGAGTAGGTCTCCTGGGCCCGCCGCATCACCCGGCGCTTGCGCTCGACCGGGGCGGCCGGGTCCCGGATCGTGTCGTTCTCGGCCAGGATCACCATGTCGCGCCAGCGCTCGAACAGGCCGCGGTCGAGCTGTCCGGCCATGTGCTCGGCGAGGTCGGCGAGCTCGGCCTCGATGCGCGCCTCGAGCCGCTGGCTCGCCACCCGGGACGCCACCAGGGCGAGCACCAGGGTCGCCACCAGGCCCGCGACCCCGAGACCGAGGGCCAGGAAGACGCGGAGCGGCGGCTGGGGCAAGGAGGCGATCCGCGTCTTTGGCGAAGGCGGCGGCCCGGCGGCCCCGTCCTGGCTGGGACGCGATCTTATCGTAAAGCAACCCGTGGGAGAAAGCCTCGCCGGCCCGGTTCGTCGGAAAGCCCGCGGGCGTGGGGTCCGCGCCTCACGCCGGCCCCGGCTCGATCATCGCCCGGACCTTGGCGGCGAAGGCCTCGATGGCGAAGGGCTTGGTGATCATCCGCATGCTGGGCGCGAGGTGGCCGTTGCCGAAGGCGGCGTTCTCGGCATAGCCCGTGATGAACAGCACCCGCAGGCCGGGCCGCCCCGCCAGGGCCTCGTCGACCATCCGGCGGCCGTTGAGGCCCGGCAGGCCGACATCGGTGACGACGAGATCGATCCGCCCCGGCGCCTGGAGGATGCGCAGGCCGGTCCGGCCGTCGGGCGCCTCGATCACCCGGTAGCCGAGCTCGGTCAGGGTCTCGCCGACGAGCGCCCGGACGGTGGCGTCGTCCTCCACCACCAGCACGGTCTCGCCCCGCTCGGCCCGCGGCGCCGGCAGGCCCGCCGCCGTCTCCCCCGGCTCGTCCGCGGCCTGTCCGAGATGCCGCGGCAGGTAGAGCTTCACCGTCGTGCCGGTACCGACCTCGGAATAGATCCGCACGTGCCCGTCGGACTGCTTGGCGAAGCCGTAGATCATCGAGAGCCCGAGGCCCGTGCCCTGGCCCAGCGGCTTCGTGGTGAAGAACGGGTCGAAGGCCCGGGCGATCACGTCCGGCGGCATACCGCTGCCCGTATCGGTCACGCTCACGCAGACGTACTGGCCGGCCCGCACCCCGATCTCGCGCGACGCATAGGCGTCGTCGAGATGGGCGTTGGCGGTCTCGATGGTCAGCCGCCCGCCCTCCGGCATCGCGTCGCGGGCGTTGATCGCGAGGTTGAGGATCGCGTTCTCGAGCTGGTTGGGGTCGCAGAGCGTCAGCCACAGGCCCCCCGCCACCACCACTTCGAGCTGCACCCGCTCGCCCAAGCTGCGGCGCAGGAGCTCGTCCATGGCGCTCATCAGCCGGTTTGCGTCGACCGCCCGGGCCTCGAGGGGCTGGCGGCGCGAGAAGGCGAGCAGCCGGTGGGTGAGCGCGGCGGCGCGCTGGGCCGAGGCCATGGCGAGGCCGGCATAGCGGGTCAGGTTCTGCGTACGGCCCTCGTTGATGCGGGTCTGCATCAGGTCGAGCGAGCCGACGATGCCGGTGAGCAGGTTGTTGAAGTCGTGGGCGATGCCGCCGGTGAGCTGGCCCACCGCCTCCATCTTCTGCGACTGGCGTAGGGCCTCCTCGATCCGGGCGCGCTCCTCCATCTCGGCGGTGAGCCGTGCATTGGCCTCGGCCAGAGCCGCGGTGCGCTCGGCGACCTGCGCTTCCAGTTCCTCGCGGCTGCGGGCCAGGGTCTCGCGGGCCCGCACCTGGTCGTCGATGTCGGTGCAGGTGCCGAACCAGCGCTCGATCGCCCCGGTCTCGGGATCGCGGATCGGCACCGCCCGGCCGAGCACCCAGCGGTAGACCCCGTCGTGCCGGCGCAGGCGGTACTCGATCTCGTAGGGCTCGCCGGTGGCGAGCGAGCGGCGCCAGCGCCGCCAGGCCTCCTGCTGCTCGCCCGGGTGGAAGATCGCGTTCCAGCCCTCGCCGTCGGTCGAGCCCTCGGGCATGCCGGTGAACTCGTACCAGCGCGGGTTGTAGTAGTCGTGGTAGCCGTCCGGCAGCGTCGACCAGACCATCTGGGGCATCGATTCGGCGATCGCCCGGAACTTCAGGGCGCTGTCGGCGAGGGCCGCCCGCGCGGCCTTCTCGGCGGTGATGTCGACGCCGAGGAGGTGCAGGTCGAGCACCGCGCCGTCGGGCCCGCGATGGGGCACGTAGCGCACCAGGGCATGGCGCCCGTCGTCGCCGGGATGCGGCGTCTCGAAGGACACGGTCTCGCCCGCGAAGGCCCGGGCGAGGAGCGGGCGGCGCACGGCGTAGAAGGCCTCGCCGACGATGGCGCGCAGCGGGCGCCCGACGGCCTCGGCCGGCGTCAGGCCGTACCATCGCGAAAAATTGCCGTTGGCGAAGCGGCAGACCTCGTCGCGGTCGAGGGCGGCCATCAGGGCCGGCGCCGATTCGGTGATGCTGCGCAGGCCGTCGCGGTCGGCCCTCGTCTCCGCGAGGGCGCGGGCGAGCCCGAGCTCCCGCGCGGCCTGGCCCGCCAGGGTCTTGAGGGCCTCGGCCTCGCGGTCCGTCAGCCCGCCCGCCCGGGCCTCCGGATCGAGCACGCAGAGGGCGCCGAGGGGTGGGCCGTCCGCGTCGGACAGGGCAAGGCCGGCGTAGAAGCGCAGGCGTGCCGGGCCGGCCACCGCGGACAGGCCGGCGGTGCGCGGATCCCGCGCCAGGTTCGGGATGACGACAAGCCCCGGCGCCGCGAGGGCGAGCGCACCGAGCGCCACGGCCTCGTCCGGATCGAGCCCGGGCGGAGCGGGTCCGGCGAGCGGCGCCTCCGGCCGATGGACCAGCGCGAAGGCGGCGCCGCAGACGATCCGGGCGAGGCGGGCCGCGTCGGCGAGATCCGACCCAGGGTCGCCGGCCACGAGGGAGGCGCCGCGGCCGGCCGGTCTCGTCTTCCCGCTTTCGTGGTGGCTGGTCATGGCTGATCGTTGCGGCCGGCTCGGAAACGCGCCGGACCTTGCGGAACAGCACCGGATAGACGGACGGTTTCCCGCAGGCAACCGGCAAATGGCCTTGTGGTTTCCTCAGTCTTCGCAGGCCGGCGCCGCATCGGCAGACTGCGGCGCGATGCCCTGTCGGGGCCGGGTCGCGACGGCTTGCCGAATCGCCGCCCGAACGGTAACTTGTTGATTATGTTGTAGTTTTCAAAAGTTCTAATCTGCGAGCGGCCCACCGGCGCGATCCGGCGGCGCTCCGCGCACCGGATGCCTCAGTCCCCGCATGATCGTCTGTTCCTGCAACGTGCTCTCCGACGGCCAGGTCCGCGCGTGCCTCAATCCCGGCCCGGCCTGCCCGCGCACGCCGGCCCAGGTCTATGCCTGCCTCGGCTGCAGCCCGAAATGCGGCCGCTGCGCCCGCACGATCCGGGGCATCCTCGACCGCGCGCTCGCCGAGGCGCACGCCGCCTGCACCACGACCTGCGGCGCGGCCTGCACGCTGAAGGAACTGAAGGAGGAGGCCGCGTGAGGCGGCCCCGCTCCCCGTAAGGTCCGGGACGATTATTCGACCTCGGGCTCGATCTTCTCCAGGCCGCCGATATGGCGCTGGGCGTAGAGCGGCAGGCCAACCTGGCGGATCAACTCGAGCTGGGTCTCCAGGAAGTCGATATGGCCTTCCTCGTCGGCGGCCAGGTCCTCGAACAGCTGCTTCGAGACCCGGTCGTTGATCGAGTCGCAGTACTTCGCGGCCTCGAGGTAGAGGCTGCGGGCATCGACCTCGGCGGAGAGGTCGCACTCGATGATCTCCTGGACGTTCTGGCCGATCCGCAGCGGGTCCAGCTCCTGCAGGTTCGGGAATCCCTCGAGGAACAGGATCCGGTCGACGAACCGGTCGGCGTGGTTCATCTCCTCGATCGATTCCTTGCGCCAGAACTTGGCGAGATCGATGTAACCCCAGTCGTTGAGCATCCGGAAGTGGAGCCAGTACTGGCTCACCGCGGTCAGCTCGCTGCGCAGGCCGCGGTTGAGGTACTCGACGACCTTGGCGTCACCCTTCATCGTTCGATCTCCCGTATCGATCGTCCAAACGGGGCCGGGCGGGTGCCGGCCGCCCTGAGCCTAGCTATCAGCGAACGTCCCTGAGGGCCACAGCGGCCGGGCCCCGACGCACGGTGCCCGCGCGGCGATCACGCGTCGACGATCACGCGTCGAGGCACGCGAAGGCGTCGAGGTCGAGGGCGTGGCCGGCCCGGTCGCGCTTGGCGGTGAGATAGCGGATGTTCTCCGGCGTGACCCGGCCGAGCGCCCGCTGGGTGTCGACCACCGTGAGCCCGGCGGCCTCGAGGCTCGCGGCCTTCTCGGGATTGTTGCTGAGAAGGCGCACCTGGCTGACCCCGAGCGCCTTCAGCATCGCCGCCGCGAAGTCGAACCGGCGCTGGTCGAGGCCGAAGCCCAGGGCCTCGTCGGCCTCGTAGGTGTCGAGCCCGCGGGCCTGGAGGTCGTAGGCGCGGATCTTGTTGGCGAGCCCGTTCCCGCGGCCCTCCTGGTCGAGGTAGAGCACGATGCCGCCGCCATGCTGCGCCATCCAGCCGGCGGTGCCGCGCAGCTGGTCGCCGCAATCGCACTTGAGCGAGCCGAACAGGTCGCCGGTCAGGCAGGCCGAGTGCAGCCGCACCGCTACCGGCCCGGACAGGTCAGGCCGGCCGATCACCACCGCGACCTGGTCGCGCAGGCCCTCGCCGCCGCGGAAGACCACGAACTCGCTCTCCGGCGCGCTCGCGAGCGGCACCGGCGCCCGGCTGACCGGATGCAGGGACGCGGCCTGCCGGGCCGGGTAGCGGGCGACCGCCTCCGCGGCGACGCTCAGGGTGCCGGGGGGCGCGGCCTCGCCCGGCACCACCAGGACGGCCGGCAGCACCTGCGCGAGGGCCATCAGGGCAAGCGCCGCCTCGTCGCCGGGGGAGGCCGGCGCGACGGGTGCGTCGATCCGCCCGTCGAGGCGCAGGGCCAGGGCCTCGATCCGCGCGGCGTCGATCACCGGCAGGGCGACGGCGCCGGCTTCCACCCGTTCGGGCAGGCCGAGGCGGCGCAGGCGCGGCCCCGGCAGGACGAGGCGTGCGCCGGTGCCCGCCAGCGCCGCCAGGGCGATCTCCCTGTCCGCGTCGAGGGCTTCGGCGGAGAGGGCCAGCACGGGATCGCGGCCGCGCAGCAGCACGGGGCGTCCGGCGCGGACCTCCATCAGCGCCCGCTCGACTTCGACCTGTTCCCGGCCCGCGGCCGGGTCTAGACTGTGACTCTGCATCGTGACCGACATCATCGACCCTGAGAGAGGCGGCCCGGCGCCGTCGCGTCGGGCCGTGAACCGTAAGGAAGAAACGGTGGGGGGAAAGCGCCACGGTTCGACGCCGGACCGCATGTGGTGCGTCCGGCCCCGCTTCGCCGCGGATTCCTCGATCAACCTTTCGCGATTGTCCAGGACGTCCATACACCCCGGGAGTGAGGCTACATGACGCCGCGCCGCTACGCTCCATCCCAGAAGGTCCTGCACTGGATCATCGCGATCCTGATCTTCGCCCTGGTGCCGATCGCGCTCGCCATGGCGAACCTGCCGGACGGCGGGCTGAAGAACGCGCTCTACGAATGGCACAAGTCGTTCGGGCTGACCGTGCTGGCGCTGGCGCTGGCCCGCCTCCTGGTGCGCGCCTCCCGCGGCGCCCCGCCGCTGGTCGACGGCCTGCCGGCCTGGCAGCGCCGGGCGGCCCGGACCTCGCACCTCGCGCTCTACGCGCTGATCGTGCTGGTGCCGATCCTCGGCTGGGCCGGCACCTCGGCCTGCTGCGCCCCCGTCATGCTGTACTTCACGCTTCCCCTCACCCTGCCGATCTCCGGCGGCATGCCGGTCGGCGAGGCGATTCTGAAGGTGCACCAGGTCGCGGCCTTCACGCTGGTCGCCCTCGTCGCGCTGCACGTCGCGGCGGCCCTGCACCACCACCTGGTGCGGCGGGACGGGACGCTGCGGCGGATGCTACCGGGGGGCGGGGAGGGCTAAGCAGAGCCGCATGGCGCAACTCTGCTTAGCTCCTTGTTTTTGCATCATTCTCACCGCCGAACCGGTGACCGCTTCGGCGAATGATGCTTAGCCGGACGCTCACGTCGGCGGTACGGTCGCCTTCCGGTCCATCCGGTCGCGGGCGGAGCAGGTCACGAAGTCCTCGGGGCTGTTCGCCAGCAGGGTGAACTCCGCCCGCCTGACCGGCGGCAGGCCCGCGGCCCAGCGCGGATCGCCGAGGCGCTCGCGCAGGCGCCCGATCGCCCGCTGGTGCGACGGGGACGCGAAGGACCGGCGCATCATCGCGAGGCCCGGCTCGCCGAAATACCGGTCGACCGCGTGGACGATGGACTTGCGGCTCGAGAGATAGTCGTCGAGCGGCCTGTCGCCGGCCTCGGGGCCCGCCGCCGCCGTCTGGACGGCCTGGGCCTCGGCGCCGGCCAGCCAGCGGCCGATGTCGAAGGCCCCGTCGCGGCGGGGCGGCGCGTCGACCGCGTGCAGCCCCCCGTCCCCTCGCGCGTAGCCCTTCGTCCGGAAGCAGCGCCGGGTCCGCACGGTCTCCGCCTCCGTCGCGGGCGACGGCGCGCTGCCGAAGGTCCCGTTCGGGTGCATGGACAGACCGGCGGGAGGCTCCGTGAGCGCCGCCAGGAACCTGCCCACCGATCCCGACGTCTGGGCCGCCGCGAGGTCCCGGGCCGGCGCGGCGTCGCATCCGACCGGCCTGTCGAGGCCCGTCGCCCGCAGGGCCAGGCCGACAGAGCTGAAGGCGGCGTTGCAGACGAACTCGCGTCCCACCACCGCGAGCAGGATGCCGGCCGGACGCGGGTCGAGGGCGGCGGCGAGCGCGGCCGGACGGTGCAGGTCGTGCCGGTGCATGCCGAGGAACACCGCGACGGCGAGCACCGCGCCCAGGGTCATGACCGGCGTGAAGCCGAGCCAGTTGCGCGCGTCGCCGGGATCGACGAGATCCGGCGTCCCGCGCTCGGAGGCGGGGGGCGCCGCCCCGAACACGCCGGTGCGGATCGCGCAGGCGGCGCGGTCGCGCTGGTCCGGGCTGCGGGTGTCGCGCCGCTTCGGCGCGTTCAGGGCCATCGACCCGGTGACCGCGACGATCACCGCGATGCGCCGGGCGATGGTGGGGTGGGTCGCGAACCCGCCCTCGCTGGCGCCGTCGATCATCATCGCATCCTGGCCGGGCGGCAGGTGGTTGAGCCGGCTGCGGCCGTCGATCCGCCGGAGCGCCGAGACGAGCGCCGCCGGGTTCTGCGTCGCCTCGACCGCGCAGGCATCGGCGATGAACTCGCGCGAGGAGGAGATCATGAGCCGGATCAGCCGGCTGCCGCGGATCGCCGCCTGCCCGCAGATGCCGGCGATCAGGATGAACACGAACAGCGGCGGCAGCACCGCCATGATCACCGGCAGGGAGAGCAGCGCCCCGACCTGCTGGCGCCGCGCCGCCGGCGGCCGCGCCAGCCAGCCGACCAGGCGCAGGCCGGCATCGGCGGCGGCCAGGAGGCGGATGTCGCCGTTGACGATGTGGGCGAGCTCGTGGGCCAGCACGGCGGCGAGCTCCTCGTCGTCGAGGGCGTCGATCAGCCCGCGGGTGACCACCACGACGGCGTCCCGGCGGCCGAGGCCGCACGCGAAGGCGTTGAGCGCCCGCGCCTCGATCACCCCGACATAGGGGGCCGGCAGCCCCATGCCGATGGCGAGCGGCTCGACGAGGCGGCAGAGCCGCGGCTCGTCGGCATCGTCCACGAAGGCGAAGCCGGTCAGCCGCTGCACCGACCGGACGTGCCGCATCAGGTGCAGGGCGAAGACCGCGCCCGCCGCGAGCGTGACGAGCGGCACGTAGCGCCGCGCGTAGCCGCCCCAAGCCGTGACGGGCGCGTGGTCGGGATCGACGGCAAGGAGCGGCAGGAGCAGGAACAACGCCGCCCCGACATTGATCGCCAGGATCAGGCCGCCGAACAGCGCGATCGAGCGCCGGTCGTTGGCCCGTACCCAGCCGAAGAGGCCGTTGACCCTCAGGACCATGGCGCCCTCACAGCTTGACGGCGCTGGGCTCGTCGATGAGGACGCGCTCGAGGCCGAGGTCGAACGGCGTCCGGGGCTCGAGATTGCGGTGGCGGGCGACAAGGCTGCCGGGGAACTGGCGCAGGGTCGCGCCGTACTCGCCGACGGCGAGGTTGTAGAAGCGGCGCGCCGCCGTGATGCGGTTCTCCGCGCCGACGAGCTCGTCGCGCAGGGCGCAGAAATGGCCCGAGGCGAGAAGCTCGGGGTAGCGCTCGGCCACCCCGATCAGGCTGGTGATGCTCTGCGTCAGGTCCCGCTCGGCCTTCAGCCGCGCCTCGGGGGCGATTGCCGCCGCCGCCTCGGCCTGGGCCCGGGCGACGCCGAGCAGGATCTCGTGCTCGTGGCGCGCGAAGCCCCGCACCGTCTCGACGAGGTTGGGGATCAGGTTCTGGCGGTGCTTCAGGTGCACGTCGATGTCGGCGAAGGCGGTCTCGCAGCGCTGGTCGAGGGCGACCAGGCGATTGTAGGTCGCCACGACGGCGAAGACCGGCAGGACGACGAGTCCGGCGAGCGCGATCAGCAAGATGGTCGATGACATGGCCTTCCCCGCGGGTTCTGTTCGACTGTCTGCAGACGAGGCCGATGCAGACAATTTTATGAGACCGGTTGTATCGCGGTCGCATTAAGCTGGACTTAATGTCGGAAATGTACATGCATACCATGACTTGATCGGAGCATCGAATGGCTGAGTCGATCCTTAACCGCATCGCGCGCATTGTCTCGGCTGCGGCCGAAGACTCGGTCGATCGTCTCGAGAAGGCCGGCGGCGAGGCGGTGATGCGCGAGGCGATCCGCGAGGCGGACCGCGCCGTCGACGAGGTCGTGACCGAGCGCGACGCGGTCATGGCGCGCCGCCTCCAGGCCGCGCGCCAGCAGGTCCTGCTGGCGAAGCGGGTCGAGGGCTTGGCCGAGAAGGCGCGGTTCGCGGTCGACAGCGGCCGCGACGACCTCGCCGAGGCGGCCCTGTCGCAGCAGCTCGACTTCGAGGCCCATGCCCGGACCCTCGCCGCCCTGCAGGAGGAGGCGCGCCAGGAGGAGGCGCGCCTCGATGCGGGCGTGGCCGCGCTCCGGGCGCGCAAGGCGCTGATGGAGGACGCGCTGTCGGCGTATCTCGCCGCCCGGCGCGAGGCCGCCGTGCCGGAGGCGGCGGGACCGCATCCGGCGGGCGAGGCGGAGCGCCGGATCGAGGCGGCCGAGCAGGCCTTCGCGCGGGTGATGGCGGAAGCCGCCCCGCCGCGGACCGACGCAGGGGCCGCGGCCGGCGTCGCCGAGATCGACGCCCTGCAGCGCAGCGCCGCGATCGCCGGGCGCCTCGCCGCCCTCAAGGGGCAGAGGGCCGCATGGTGATCCAGAAGCCCCCGGCGCATCTCCTGCGCCCCGATCCGCTCGCGCGCCGGGCGCAGGAGCTGCGGGCGACCGCCGCCAGCGGCGCCGCGCTGGCCCGGACCGGGGGCCATTACCTCCGCGGCCTCGTCTGCTGGTTCTTCGCGCTGATCTGGGGCTTCGCGGCGCTCGCAGCCGGGCTCTTCGGCGACCTGGGCACCCTCATCGGCGTCGGCGCCATGGCGGCCGGCATCGGCTGGATGGGCCGGCGCAGCTTCGCCCGGGCGCGGGACGCCCGCGGGGCGTGATCTCAACGGGGCGACCCGGACGGATCGTCCCCGGGGCGGCTAAGCAGAATTGCATGCACGGGTACACGACAGCGGGGTTTCGAGGTAGCGTCAGCCCCTCTCACCCGCGACCTCATCCTGAGGTGCTGCTGCTTGCAGCAGCCTCGAAGGAGGGCGCCAGGGATCGCAGCGCCGCCTGGAGCCCTCCTTCGAGGCCCGCTACGCGGGCACCTCAGGATGAGGTTTGAGGGTCGGAGGTTCGTGACCGGTCGTTCGCGACCGGCGGAATGATGCTCAGGCGGGTGCGTCGTGCCGCCGGTTCCACCCTGGCGGCACCGCCAGGAGATCCCGATGCCCGATCACCGCCCCCGTGCCGGACGCCCGCCGCGCCGCGGCCCAGGCCGCGGCGTCCCCGGGCGGGAGCCGCCCGGTCTCCTCGGCCGCCCGCGCCGTGCCCTCGGCGAGCTGGCGCAGCAGCGCCGCCTCACCCGGGCTGAGCCGCCAGGGGCTCGCGGCGGTCTCGACCGCATAGCCGTGGCGCCGGAAGGCCGACGCCAGCGCCTCCGTGGCGCCCGGGCCGGCGGCGGGCCCAAAGCCCTTGTCGCCGGCCTGGTGGGCCAGGAAGGCGGCGTGGATCGCCGCATCGGCCGGGTGGGGCGGGGTCCAGGTCTCGCGGCCGTCATACGTGAGGGCGGTGTAGAACACGGCGCCGATCGCAGCGACCGCCTGCGCGACGGCGGCGATCCAATCGTCCGAGGCGAGGTCGAACAGGGCCGCCGCGGTGACGAGGTCCGGCGCGTCCCTGAGGGCCGCCGCCGGATCGGCCGCGAGGTCGAGGGCGCGGAACCGCACGGCGATCCGCGCGCCGTCCCGGTGCAGGATCAGTGCGTCCCCCGCCGCCTCCGCCTGCCCGGCCCAGGCCGCGAGGCGCGCCCGCGCGGCGGCGAGCAGGGCCGGGTCGTGGTCGACGAGCACCCAGTCCTGCGCCGGGCCGAGATGGGGCGCGAGCGCCCGCAGGTTCGAGCCGGTGCCGCAGCCGAGATCGACCGCCAGCACCGGCGCAGGCAAGGCCCGCTTGAGCGCGGCGACGAGGCCGGGATCGCGCGCCGCGTGGTCGGCGGGCTCGCGCAGGGCGAGCCAGTCGGGGCTGAAGCCGCTCATCGAAGGCTCCTGCTCATCGAAGGCCTCTCATGGATTCCTCAGGGCGGCGGCGACCGCCGCCGCGGTGGCGGGCCAGTCCGGCAGGCGCCGGCCCGCCTCCCAGGACGCGGCGGCGGCCTCGGCGCGCAGGTCCGCATCCGCGATCAGGCCGCGCAGGGCGGCCGCGAGGGCGGGCGCGTCGCCGGGCGGCACCGCGATCCCGGCGCCTGCCGGCACCGTCTCGGCGGCCGCGCCCCCGGTGGTGGCGACGAGCGGCAGGCCCCGGGCCAGGGCCTCGGTCAGGGCCATGCCGTAGCCCTCGAACACAGAGGCCGAGACGGCGAGGTCGGCCTCGGCGTAGAGCCGGTCGAGGGCCTCCGGCGTCACCGCGCCGGCGAGCGTGATCCGGTCCCGCAGGCCGAGCGCCGCGATCCGCCCGCGCAGGGACGCCGCGCAATCCGGCGCCCGGTCGAGGCTGCCCGCGATGGTGAGCGACCAGTCGAGGTCGGCGAGGGAGGCGAGCGCCTGCACCAGGACGTCGTAGCCCTTGCGGGGCGTCACGGTGCCGACCGAGAGGAGCCGGAGGGAGGGGCCCGGCCGCGGCCGCACCCGGGCGGCGGGGGCGGTGCCGGGCTCGGCGACCGTGAGGCGCCCCGGCGGCACGCCGAACGCGTCCGCGAGCATCCGGGCGGTGAAGCGGCTCGTGGCGACGACGCGGGAGGCCTGCGCCAGGGCCGCGCGCTCGCTCGCGATCAGCGACGCGGCACGCCCGGGCGCAAGGCCGGTCTCGTAGCCGAGGGGATGGTGCACCAGGGCCGCCACCGGCCGACCGGCGGCGCGGATCACCTCCGGCGGCAGCGCCCCGTAGGCGAGGCCGTCGACGAGGAGGCGGGTCTCGGCCGGCACCGCGGCCAGCAGCGCCGCGGTGCGGGCGAGGTCGTCGGCGCTCGGGTCCGGGAACCCGCCCGGCAGGGGCAGATGCGTGACCGCGACGCCCTGCGCCGGCAGGTGGGCGAGGAGCTGGCGGGCATAGGCGTAGCCCCCGGTGGGGGCCGCGAGGTCGCCCGGGACGGCGAGGACGAGGCGCATCAGGCGACCGGCGCCTCGAACCAGGCCCGCGCGAGATGGGATTCGTGCAGGGTGACGCGGATGCGGCTCACCCCCTCGCCGCCGGGCCCGAGGGCGCCGGCCCGGGCGGCGGCGGCCATCGCGCCGTGGATGTGGCCGCACAGGAACTCGGTGGTGGTGTTCCGGCCCGCAAATTCCGGCAGGTCGTCGAGGTTGCGGTAGTTGAGCGGCGCCAGCACGGCCTTCAGCGCCTCGCCCGCCCGGCCGATATCGACCACCACGCCGTCCGCGGTCAGGCTGTCGCGGAAGAACGCCACGTCGACCACGAAGGTCGCCCCGTGCAGGCCCTGCGCCGGCCCGAACAGCGCACCCTTGAAGCTGTGGGCGATCATCACGTGGTCGCGGACCTCGACGGCGTACATGCGGGCTCCTGTCAGTAGCGGATCACGGTGCAGAGGCCCGGCGCCCCGGGGGCGAGGAGGCGGCCCAGGGCGGCGGGCAGGGCGTCGAAGGCGACCTCCTCGGTGAGGAGGGCGTCGAGGCGGTCGTCGGCGAGGAGAGCGAGGGCCTTGAGCAGGCGCCGCCGGTGGCACCAGCGCGGCCGGCGCGAGGCCGCCACCGCCCCGACCTGGCTCGCGACGAGGCGCAGGCGCTTGGCGTGGAAGGCGAGGCCCAGCGGCGCCGCGACCGCCTCGTCGCCGTACCAGCTCAGCTCGACGATGGCCGCCTCCTCGCCGGCGAGCGACAGGGCGAGGCGCAAGCCCGCCTCGCTGGCGCTGGCGTGGAAGACGATGTCGGCCTCGGGATTCGCGGCCTCCGGCAGGCGGAAGGGCAGGTCGAGGGCGCGTGCCACCGCCGCGCGGGCGGGATCGTGGTCGATCAGGCTCACCTCGGCCCCCGGCAGGCCGGCGCAGAGATGGGCGACGAGGAGCCCGACCACGCCGCCGCCCACCACGGCGATCCGGTCCCCCGGCCCGGCGCCGGAGTCCCAGACGGCGTTGAGCGCCGTCTCCATGTTGGCGGCGAGCACCGCCCGGCGCGGCGGAAGGCCGGGCGGCAGCGGGCAGAGCGCCGCGCGGGGGGCATTGAAGCCCTCCTGATGGGGCTGGAGCGCGAAGACCCGCTCGCCGCATTCGGTCTCGCCGACCGCGCAATAGCCGTACTTGACCGGGAACGGGAACGCGCCCTCTTGCGCCGGCGCCCGCATCCGACCGGCCACCGCGTCGGGCACCCGGCCCTCGAAGACCAGCCGCTCGGTGCCGCGGCTCAGGGCCGTCCACAGGGTCCGCACCCGGACCTCGCCCTCGCCGGGGGCGGGCAGGCGCTCATGCCGCAGCTCCGCTTGCCCGGCTGCGCTATACCAGAGCGCCCGCACGGCGTCCGCCGTGCCGCTCCCGGATACTTGACGATGCCGCAAACCGACTCCTCGGTCGTCGCCCTCGCGGACGGGTCCGCCCGCGCTCCTCTCACGACGCCGACGGGCCTGCAAGCCTGCATCACCCTGCGTCGCCGCCGTCTCCTCGTGCTCGGTCTCACGCTGGCCACCGGCCTCGCCTTCGCGGCGGCCCTCGGCGCGGTGCTGGCGCAGGACGGGCTCGATGCCCTCGACCTGGCGCTCCTCGCCTGCGGCGTCGCCACCCTGCCCTGGACGGTGCTGGGCTTCTGGAACGCCGCGATCGGTGTCCTGCTCCTGCGGGCCGGCCGCGCGGGCTTGGTTTCGGCGGCCCCGCACGCCCCGGCGGGGGAGGGCGACACCCCGCTCCATCTGACGACCGCCGTGGTGATGACCCTGCGCAACGAGGACCCGGACCGGGCGCTCGCCCGCCTCGCCCTGGTGCGCGAGAGCCTGGAGCGCACCGGCCACGGCGACGCCTTCCGCTACCACGTGCTGAGCGACAGCGACGCGGCGGGCGTGATCCGGGCGGAGGAAGCGTGGGTCGCGGCCTGGCGCGCCGGCCTGCCCGAGGCAGCGGCCGCCCGGATCCACTACCGGCGGCGGACCGACAATGCCGGCTACAAGGCCGGCAACCTGCAGGAATTCTGCGCCCGCAGCGACGCCGACCTAATGCTGCCCCTCGACGCCGACAGCCTGATGACGGGTCCGGCGATCCTGCGCCTCGTGCGGATCATGCAGGCCCATCCCCGCCTCGGCATCCTGCAGAGCCTGGCGGTCGGCGCGCCGGCGGGCAGCGCCTTCGCCCGGCTGTTCCAGTTCGGCATGCGCCACGGCATGCTGCCCTACACGCTCGGGGCCGCCTGGTGGGGGGCGGAATGCGGCCCGTTCTGGGGCCACAACGCGCTCGTGCGCATCGCCCCCTTCGCGGCCCATTGCCGGCTGCCGCCCCTGCGCGGCGGCGGGGCGGTCCTGTCGCACGACCAGGTCGAGGCGGTGCTGATGCGCCGGGCCGGCTACGAGGTGCGGGTGCTGCCGCTCGAGGAGGGCAGCTTCGAGGACAATCCGCCGACGCTCCTCGACCACCTCGCCCGCGACGCCCGCTGGTGCCGCGGCAACCTGCAGTACCTGCGCCTGCCGGGCCTGCCGGGGCTCTTGCCGATGAGCCGGTTCCAGCTCGCCTGGGCGGTGATGATGTTCCTCAACCCGCCCGCCCTGACGCTGGCGCTGCTGCTGCTCCCCTTGCGCGCCGCGACCCAGGACGGCGAGGCCGCCGGCGCCGCGGCGCTCTACCTCCTCTGGCTCCTGCTCTCCCTCGCCCCGAAGCTCGCCGGCTACGGCGCCGTGCTGGCGGACCGGGAGACACGGGCGGCCCATGGCGGGGCCTTCCGCTTCCTCGCCGGGGTGGCGGCCGAGGTCGCGGCCTCGTTCCTGCTGCTCGGCGCCTCGTCGGTGCGGCTCACCGCGGTGCTGATCGGGCTCCTCGTCGGGCGGGCCGGGTCGTGGACGGCGCAGGGGCGGGACGCCCGGGGCGTGACCTGGGGGGAGGCCGTCTCGGCGCTGCGCGGGGTCACGCTGTTCGGGCTCCTGGTCTGCGGGGCGCTGGCCCTCGTCTCGCCGGCGCTCCTCGCCTGGAGCCTGCCCCTCACCCTCGGCAGCCTGCTCGCGGTGCCGTTCTGCGTCCTGACGGCGGCGCCGGGTGCGGGCCGCGCGATGGCCAGGACCGGGCTCTGCGCGACCCGCGAGGAGATCGCGCCGCCGTGGGAGATCGCGCGGCTCGGTGGAGCCGTGTCAGGGTGATCAGGCTCGTTAGCGGGTGGGGAGGCTCTCGCCACCCGGTGCCGGGGTCCAACCCGGATCAGCTGGCATGTGCGAGGGGTGACCGAGGGCGGTCAGCGGCGATCTGCGGGGCTGAATGCCATGGCCGGATCGGGCCAGTGGAAGCGCAGCACCGGCCGTTCGCCCCCGCCGGGAGCCTCGTGCATGCTGCGCTCGACGAGCACGCCCCCACGCCGCTCGTAGAAGCGGCGGGCGGGCTCGTTCTGCTCGAAGCACCACAGGTAGATCCCCGAATTCGGGTAGGCGCTCAGCGACCATTCGGCGGCCGCTCCGAGCAAGGCGGTGCCCCATCCCCGTCCCTTTGCCCCGGGAAGGACGTGGAGGTTGTCGATCAGCGTGCCCCAACGCGCATCCTCCGCCCCGACCGCGCAGACGAAGCCGATGGGCTCGTCGGCGATCTCGGCGATGATGGCGGTCTCGTGCGGGTGAGCTTGCGCGAGGCGGGCGGCCCAGAGGCTCAGCCGCTCCTGCTCGATGGGCCCGGCGAGGAAGCCGGGATCGAGGATCGCCCGATAGGCGCTCCTCCAGCTCGCCGTGTGAAGGTGTGCAAGCAACGGCCCGTCGGCCGCTGTGGCGATCCGCATCCGCATGGCTGGTGTTTACGGACGGCGTGCGAGGTCCGCAACGGGGTGAGCGTACCCCCCTCGCAGGGGCACGCCCTCCGGTTCAATCCCGATCCGTCTCCTGTCGCCGTCTGCAAGCGGCGAAAGCCGGCGCCCCGCCCGTCCGACGGGGACGGTACTCACCCCACGAATTCCCGCCGCAATCCCCGCCGCACCCGGTGGCGCTCCAGCGCCAGCGCGACGAGGCGCGTCAGCAGCTCCGGATAGGGCACGCCCGAGGCCTCCATCATCTTCGGGTACATGCTGATCGCCGTGAAGCCCGGCAGGGTGTTGATCTCGTTGAGGTAGAATTCGCCGCTCGTCCGGTCGAGGAAGAAGTCGACCCGGGCAAGCCCGCTGCATTCGAGCGCCTCGAAGGCCTGGAGCGCGAGCGCCCGCACGCGCGCCATCGGTTCCGGAGCGAGGCGGGCCGGCAGGTCGACGGTGGCGCCGTCGGGGTCGAGATACTTGGCGGCGTAGGAGTAGAAGTCGTGATGGGGCTGCGGGTTCAATTCGCTCGCGACGCTCACGAAGGGCGGGTCGCCGTCGAGCACCGCGACCTCGATCTCGCGGGCGTCGATGCCCTGCTCGACCAGCACCTTGACGTCGTACTGGAAGGCGTCGGCGAGCGCCGCCGGCAGGTCGGCCCAGTCCTTGACCTTCCGGATGCCGACGCTCGAGCCCATGTTGCAGGGCTTGACGAAGACCGGGAGCGTCAGGGAGGCCGCGATGTCGTCGAGGGAGACGGCGCCGCGCTCGTAGGCCTTCCGGGTGAAGGCCCGGTAGGGCGCGACCGGGATCCCGGCGAGGCCGGCGAGCCGCTTGGCGACGTCCTTGTCCATGCCGACCGCGGAAGCCAGCACGCCCGAGCCGACATAGGCCGTCTCGGTGAGTTCCAGAAGGCCCTGCAGGGTCCCGTCCTCGCAGAGCGGCCCGTGCAGGACCGGGAACACCACGTCGATCTCGGTGCGCCCCTGATCGCCCGACAGCGGCACCAGGCCGGCGCGCCCGTCGGCGCCTTGCGCAAGGCGCACCTCGGGGCTCTCCGGCGGGATCGCGAGCGCGGGGTCGCCGGTCTGCTCGATCCGGCGCAGGTCGTGGCGCTGCCAGCGCCCCGCCTTGTCGATGCTGACCGGGATCACCTCGAAGCGGGTGCGGTCGAGGTGGCGGACCACGGAGGCCGCGGATTGCAGCGAGACCTCGTGCTCGCCGGATCTGCCGCCGTACAGGACGGCGACGCGGGTCTTCTCGGTCATGCGCGAACTCTCGATTCCCCAGCAACCCTGGTCCGATCCCGCGCAAGGACCGCGCGGCGACCCTGCTTATCGCCCGATGAGGATTTCAGAAACCCTACGAGGCGGCCGGGCCGTCCGCCCGGCCGAACTCGCTGCGCATCAGGGCGAGGAAATTCTCCGCCACGGGCCCGGCCGGCACCCGGTGGAGGGCGCAGACGTCGGCGACCGGGGCCGGGCCGGCGAGGGGGCGGTAGACGATGTCCGGCCGCGGCACGATCCCGATCGATTCCGGCACCAGCGCGACGCCGAGGCCCGCCGCCACGAGGTTCACCAGCGAGGCGGACTCGACCACCTGCTGCACCAGCCGCGGCGCGAAGCCGGCGGCCAGGCACGCGTCCCAGAGGTCGCGCGCGAAGCGCGAATCGTGCAGCCGCAAGGACAGGTAGGCCTCGTCCCGCAGGTCGGCCAGGGTGATCGCGGGACGGGACGCGAGGCGGTGCCCCGCCGGCAGCGCGACGCCGACCGCCTCCGGCCAGGCCCGCACCACCCGCAGGGACGGATCGTCCGGCGGCCGGCGCAGGAAGCCGAGATCGGTGCGGCGGGCGTGGAGGGCCGCCGGCTGCTCGCCCGGCGCCATCTCGTGCAGGCGCACCAGGACGGACGGATGGCGCTCGCCGAACAGCCGGATCAGCCGCCCGAGGGGTCCGGCCAGGATCGAGCCGGTGAGCCCGATGTCGAGGGTGCCGGAGCGCCCGGCGCCGATCGCCCGGACCTCCGCGCAGGCCGCCTCGACCTCCGCCAGGATGGCGCGGGCCCGGGCCAGGAAGGCGGTGCCCGCCGGGGTCAGGGCGACGCGCCGGCTGGTGCGCCAGAGTAGGGGCGTGCCGAGTTCCGCCTCGAGGTCGCGGATCTGCTGGCTCAGCGGCGGCTGCGACACGCCGAGGCGCTCGGCGGCCGCGGTGAAGCTCAGGGATTCCGCCACCGCCACGAAGTAGCGCAGATGCCGCAGCTCCACGGTGAACACTCAGAGCAAGGGTGATCACTCGGATGGCCGACCGGCCGGGCGGATCCAGACGAAAAACGTCTGAATCATACGCAACCGCGTATTGGACGTCCAGCTTGGCCATCGCGATGGTGCGGCCTCGGTCCGGACAGGACGGATTTCTTCGCGATCCCGAAGGCACCGAGCGACGCGAGGCCCGGACGGCGCGGTCCAGGCGGCTGGACAGCACCGGCCCCCTTCCATACCCCAGGGGCAATGATCGGACTCGACCGCCATGCAGCATGATCGGCCCGTCACCGGCACGACCCTCGGGGCGGGGGTGATGGCGCGCCTTGCCGATCTCGCGCGCTTCAGCGCCGATCCCGACGGGCTCACCCGCCTCTACCTCACCCCCGCCCACAAGGCCGCCGCCCTGCAGGTGATGGCCTGGATGGAGGAGGCGGGCCTGGAGGCCCGGCTCGACGCCGCCGCGACCGTGGTCGGGCGCTACGAGGCGGCTTTGCCGGGCGCCCCGACCCTGCTGCTCGGCTCCCACATCGACACCGTGCGCGATGCCGGCCGCTACGATGGCAATCTCGGGGTGGTCCTGGCGATCGCGGCGGTGCGGGTGCTGCACGAGGCGGGCGAGCGCCTGCCCTTCGCGATCGAGGTCCTGGCCTTCGGCGACGAGGAGGGGGTGCGCTTCCCCGTCACCCTCACGGGCTCGCGGGCGCTCGCCGGGCTGGTGCGGCCCGACTGCCTGGCGGCGCGCGACCACGACGGCGTGAGCCTGGCCGAGGCGCTGCGGGAGTTCGGCTGCGACCCCGCCGGCCTGCCCCGCCTCGCCCGCGACCCGGCCTCTTTGCTCGGCTACCTCGAGGTCCATATCGAGCAGGGGCCGGTGCTGGAGGATGCGGGCCTGCCGGTCGGCATCGTCACCGCCATCGCTGGGGCGAGCCGCCTCGCGGTCACGGTCGAGGGGCGGGCGGGCCATGCCGGCACGGTGCCGATGCGGCTGCGCCGCGACGCCCTGGCGGCAGCGGCCGAGATGGTGCTGGCGGTCGAGGCGGAGGCGCAGGCGACCCCGGACCTCGTCGCCACGGTGGGTCAGATCGAGGTGCCGCGGGGCGCCGTCAACGTCATCCCGGCCCGCACCGCGTTCAGCCTCGACCTGCGCAGCCCGCGCGACGCCGTGCGCCACGCCGCGCTGGCGCGCCTGCGCGCCGCCTGGGAGGACATCGCGGAGCGCCGCGGGGTCGCGGTGCGGGCCGAGGCCGGCTACGACGAGCCCGCCGCGCCCTGCGCCCCCTGGCTGATGGAGGCGGTGGCGGCGGGCATCGGCCGCCTCGGCCTGCCGCCCGCGCCCCTGCCCCCCTTGCGCCTGGCGAGCGGGGCCGGCCATGACGGCCTGGCGCTCGCCGGCCTGTGCCCGATCGGCATGATCTTCGTGCGCTGCGCCGGCGGGCTCAGCCACTCGCCGGCCGAATCGATCACCGAGGCGGATGCCGACGCGGCGACGCGCCTGCTCGTCGACATCCTGCGCCACCTCCGGCCGGACACCCCGGCACGCCCTTGAGCCGGATCAAGCCTCCATCCCTGAGCGTCAACCAGGAGAAACCCCCGTGAAGGAACTGAAGATCAAGGCCGGCCCGTTCGACCTCGTCGGCCGGCTCGAGCTCGAGAAGGCGCCCCAGACCTGTGCGGCCTTCATCAAGGCGCTGCCCTTCGTGAGCGAGGTCATCCACGTGCGCTGGAGCGGCGAGGGCGTGTGGATGCCGCTCGGCGACCTCGATTTCGGCGTGGGCTACGAGAACCACACCAGCTATCCGGCCCCGGGCCAGATGATCCTGTATCCGGGCGGCATCAGCGAGACCGAGATCCTGCTCGCCTATGGCGGCGTGCACTTCGCCAGCAAGGTCGGCCAGCTCGCCGGCAACCACTTCCTGACCATCACCACCGGCCTCGAGCACGTCTACGACCTCGGCCGCATGACCCTGCTCAAGGGCGCCCAGCCGATCCGCTTCGAGGCGATCTGAGCCGGGACGGTGTCCGGCCGCCGGAGCTGGCCTGACGTCAGGAATTGCCTGACTTGAGAACCTGCCTGACTTCAGGACATGCCTGGACGGGAGGAATGGAAACCGCGGGAGCCGGCGCCACCGCGGACTTTGGTCTCACACGATCCCCTTGCGGCGGGGCGGCGCGCCCCGTACGCCTGACGGACATTCCGCCCGGGATCCCGGGCGGGTGCGGGGGAGCCCGCGCAGGGCGCGAGAGATGAACCTGAAACGGTCCTACCGCAGTCTCGTCGGCGGCGTCTGGGCGGGCGTGCTCACGACCTGCCTGGGCCTCGCCACGGTCACGGTCTGGACCGACACCCGCGACTACGAGCGCACGATCCGCGATGCCCGCAGCACGGCCGAGGCGGTGGTGCAGGCGCTCGGCCAGGAGGCGAACCGCCTCGTCTCCTCGATCGACATGCTGCTCAGCGCCGCCAGCGCCCGGGTCGACGCCCACACCTTCGGGGCGAGCCCGCACTACACCCGCCAGATCGTCTCCGGCCTGATGGCCCATATCCCGGCGGTGATGGCCGTGCGGGTGCTCGACGGCAGCACCAATGGCGTGCTGTTCGGGCAGGGCGGCGCCGGCAGCGAGGGCCGGCCCACCGATGCCGAGCTGGTGCGCTCCGCCCTGGCGGTGGGCCAGTCCGAGCTCGCGATCGGCTGGCCGACCCGGGTCGGGCCAGCCGATTCCTGGTTCGTCAGCGTCGCCCGCCTGGTGATGCCGCGCCCGGGGGAGACGCCGCTCGTCGCGGTGGCGGACCTGTCGCTCACCGAGCTGCAGCGGCTCTACGGCCAGCTCGACCTCGGGCCCAACGGCGCCATCGGGCTGTTGCGCAGCGACGGGGTGGTCCTGGTGCGCCACCCCTACGTGCCGGACAAGGTCGGCCGGAGCATCGCCGGCGGGTCGCTGATGCGGGCCGCCGCGGGGTCGGCCGGCGGCAGCTTCGACGCCAGCGCCTCGCCGATCGACGGCGTCTCGCGCTACGGCAGCTTCCAGCGCGTCACCGGCGCGCCGCTCCTCGTCACCACCGGCGTCTCGAAGGACGAGACCCTGGCGGCCTGGCGCGACGGCGTCCGGCAGGACGCCGCGGTGGTGCTCGGGATCAGCACGGTCCTGGTCGGGCTCGGCTTCGGGCTGACCCGGGCGCTGATGCGCCACCGCGACCTCGAGGCTGAGGCGAGGCGCGCCGCCGGCATGCTCTCGGCCGGCGAGGCGCGCTACCGGCTGCTCGCCGAGAACACCAGCGAGCTGATCGTGCTCGCCCACGACGATGGCCGGCGCAGCTACGTCTCGCCGGCCGTGCGGCGCCTGCTCGGCTACACGCCGGAGGAGGCCGCCGCGATGCGCCTGCGCGACTGCGTCCACCGCGAGGACCTCGCGCTCCTGGTGACCCAGGCCCGCCGCCTCGCCGCCGGCGAGACCCAGGTCAGCGTGGTCTGCCGCGCCCGCCACCGGACCGGATCCTGGGTCTGGGTCGAGGGGGCGTTCCGGCGGATCCCGGGCGCCGCGCCCGGCGAGCCCGCGATCATCGCGACCTTCCGGGACGTCGGCGAGCGCCAGCGCCACGCCCGGGCGCTGGAGGAGGCGCGGATCACCGCCGAGCGGGCGAGCCAGGCCAAGACCGACTTCCTGGCCTCGATGTCCCACGAGATCCGCACGCCGCTGAACGGCGTCATCGGCTACGCCGACCTCCTGCTGGCCGACCGCACCCTGCCGGGCCGGCACCGGCGCTACCTCGACCGGATCGCCTCGGCGGGCGGGGCGCTCCTCACCGTCGTCGACGACATCCTCGACTTCTCGCGCATCGAGGCGGGCGGCATCGCGCTCGCGGAGGTGCCGTTCGCGCCCGCCGCCCTCGTCGACAACGCCGCCTCGATCGTGCGCGGCCTGTCCGAGCCCAAGGGCCTCGCCCTCGACGTGGCGCTCGATCCCACGGTGCCGGACTGGGTCCGGGGCGACCCCGACCGCCTGCGCCAGATCCTGCTCAACCTCCTCAACAACGCCGTCAAGTTCACCCCCGCCGGCCGGGTCGCGGTACGCGTCGCGGCCGAGGGCGGGACCCTGCGCTTCTGCGTGTCCGACACCGGGATCGGCATCGCCCCCGAGCAGCACGACCGCCTGTTTCGCCGCTTCAGCCAGGTCGACGGCTCGATCCGGCGGCAATACGGCGGCAGCGGCCTCGGCCTCGCCATCTGCAAGGGGCTGGTCGAGCTGATGGGCGGCACGATCGGGGTCGAGAGCCGGCCCGGCGCCGGCTCGACGTTCTGGTTCCGGGTGCCACTGCCGGCCTGCCCGGCCCTGGCGGCGGAGGCCGCGGAGGGGCGGCCGGCGCCGGTCCGCCCGGCCCGCCTGCTGCTGGTCGAGGACGTGCCGATCAACCAGGACCTCGCCCGGGCGGTGCTCGAATCCGAGGGCCACCGCGTCGACGTCGCCGGCGACGGCGCGGCGGCGATCGAGGCGGTGCGGGCCAACCCCTACGACCTCGTGCTGATGGACGTGCAGATGCCCGGGATGGACGGGATCACCGCGACCCGCACGATCCGGGGCCTGCCCGGCCCCGAAGGCCGCGTGCCGATCGTCGCGATGACCGCCAACGTGCTGCCGGCCCAGCTCGAGACCTTCCGGGCCGCCGGCATGGACGGCCATGTCGGCAAGCCGTTCAAGCGCGCCGAGCTCGCCGCCGCGATCGCCCGCCACCGCGCCGATGGCGGCGGGCCCGTGCCGCTTCCGGCGCTGATCGACTTCGAGGCCTTCGCGCAGGCCCGCTCCCTGATGGGCCCGGAGCGGATCGACGGCCTGCTCGGGCTGCTCGCCGCCGAGCTCGAGCAGCGCTTCCGGGTGCGCAGCGGCGACCGCGCCGGCCTCGCCCGCGACGCCCACGCGATGATCTCGGCCGCCGGCCTCCTGGGCTTCACCGGCCTGTCCGACCTCTGCCGCGAGATCGAGGATGCCTGCCTCGCCGGCGCCGACCTGCCGGACCTCCAGCGCCGGATCGAGGCGGCGCGGGCGGCGGCGCTCGCGCAGATCGAGACGTTGCGGGCGGCGTGAAGGGCATCTCAGACAGTCGTTCGATCCCACCCACGACCTCGTCCTGAGGTTGCGAGTGGGACGAAGTGTTCTGACCCCCGGGCGGATCCGAAGCGAGCGCGTTACGTCGCCGAGCCCGGCGGAGATGCATTCCCATCCCGCTCCGCCAGATCCCGTCGCACCGCCTCCGCCCCCACCACCGTCCCGCCCGCCGCCTCGATCGCCCGGCGCGCCGCCTCAACCCAGGCCCGGTTGCCCCGCGCCGATCCCCACGGCGCATCCTCGAGCCCGACCCGCACATGCCCGCCGCGCGCCACCGCCGCCGGCACCAGCGGCAGGATGTCGACGCCGAGGCCCGCCACCATCCAGGGCGCGCCCGGCGCGCATTCGGCGAGCAGCGCCAGATGCGCCTCGAGATAGGCCTCCCGCGGCGGGAATCCCCAGGCGAACTCGTCCGAGAACATGAAGCGGTAGACCGGCACCGGCGGACGCGGCGCGAGCGCCGCGAGAGCCGCGCCGAGGCGGGTGAAGCCCGGCTCGTAGATGGCGTAGCCCGGGCGGATCCGGTGGGTGCGGGCGATGCGCAGGCCCCAGCGGATATCGGCCATCGGGTTCCGGTAGAGGAAGCCGCTCTCCTCGGCCGAGACCTCGTCGTAGCGCAGGAAGGTGGTCGAGCCCGGATCGCACACCGTCCACTCGATCAGGCCGCGCCGGGCCAGCTCCTCGGTATGGGCGTAGCGCTGCGCCGCGCTCGCGGCGTAATCCGAGCCGGCGAGGGGAATCGTCGGGTAGACGATCACGTCGGCCTTGGCGCGGATGCCCTCGATGATGCGGGCATAGGTCTCCCAGGCGTCGTTCTGGCGCCCGGTCGCCGGATCGTAGGCGTGGACGTGGACGATCGCCGCCCCCTCCGCCGCTGCCGCGAGCCCGTCTTCCACCACCTCCGCGACCGTGATCGGGATGCCGGGCTGGCGCTCGCGCCCCCACGGCCCGTTCAGGGCCGCCTCGATCCAGATCTCCGCCATGACCGGCCTCCCACGGATTTCGCGGCATCATGCGCCGGCGGCGCGGGCCTGTCTGCCATGCGGCGCGGCGCACGCGCGGCTCGGCTCTTGCGAGCGGTGCAGGTCTTGCAAGCGGTGCAGGCGCTGACAGACTCCGGTCCCGCCTCCGGGAGGATTCCTTGCCGACGCACCACGAGATCCCCGCCACGCCCGACACGATGGTGCTGGGCTATTTCGACGCTGCGCTGCCGCCGGTGCTGACGGTCGAGTCCGGCGACACCGTCACGCTGCACTCGCACCCGGCCGGCGGGCGGGCGACGCTGCATCCCGATCCCGCCCGCCACCCGGCCGACTACCTGGCGGCCCTCGACGCGCTCTCGCCCGGCCTCGGCCCGCACTTCGTCACCGGCCCGGTCCATGTCCGCGGCGCGATGCCCGGCGACGTGCTGCAGGTCGACATCCTCGACCTGAAGTTCCGCATGGACTGGGGCTTCGTGGCGATCCTGCCGCTGCTCGGTACCCTGCCGGACGAGTTCGAGGAGTACGAGACGATCCACCCGGACATCGACGCCGCGCGCGGCGTCGCGGTGCTGCCCTGGGGCACGGAACTGCCGCTCGACCCGTTCTTCGGCATCCTCGCCACCTCCCCGCCGCCGGCCTGGGGCAAGGTGACCTCGCCGGTGCCGCGCCGCTTCGGCGGCAACATGGACAACAAGGAGCTGAAGACCGGCACCACCCTGTACCTCCCGGTCTTCACCGAAGGGGCGGGGTTCTATGCCGGCGACGGCCACGGCGTGCAGGGCGACGGCGAGGTCTGCATCACGGCCCTCGAGACCGGGCTCACCGGCACGTTCCGGCTGACCCTGCGCAAGGATCTCGCCTTCGGCTGGCCCTTCGCCGAGACGCCGACCGACCTGATGGCGATCGGCCTGCACGAGAGCCTGGACGAGGCGATGCGCCAGGCGGTGCGCGAGATGATCCGCCACGTCACGGCCCGCACCGGGCTCACCCGCAACCAGGCCTACATGCTGTGCTCGCTCGCCGGGAACCTGCGCATCACCCAGACCGTCGACGGCAACAAGGGGGTGCACATGCTCTTGCCCAAGAGCGCGCTTCCCGGAGCGCGATGAGCGCATGGACCTGCATTTCGACGACCTTTTGCCCCGCGACCGCTACCGCCTGCTCACCGCGCTGGTGACGCCGCGGCCGATCGCCCTCGTGACCACCCGGTCCGCCAGCGGCACCGACAACGCGGCCCCGATCAGCTTCTTCCAGGTCCTCGCCGAGGAGCCGCCGATCGTAGTCTTGAGCTTCAACCTGCGCTCCGACGGCAACCAGAAGGACACGCCCCGCAACATCGCCGAGACGGGCGAGTTCGTGGTCAACCTCGTCGACGAGGGCCTGGTCGCGGCGATGAACGTCTGCGCCGCCGAGTTCCCGCCCGACGAGAGCGAGATCGCGGCGGCGGGGCTGACGCTCCTGCCCTGCACCGGCGTGGCGCCGGGGCGGATCTCCGAGGCGCCGGCGAGCCTCGGCTGCCGCACCCACACCGTCATCGACCTCTCGCCCGAGCGCCGGATCGTGCTCGGGCAGGTCGTGTCGCTGCAGGCCCGGGACGAGTTGTTCACCCCGGACGGGCGCCACCTGCGCGACGGCGCCTTCCTGCCGGTCGGCCGGCTCTACGCGGATCTCTACGCCCGCACCGGCGACCGCTTCGCGGTGCCCCGGGTCACGCCGGAGGAGGCGCGGAGGGCCTGAGGGTCAAGCCCGGCCCGCTCGGCTCTGGGAGGGGCCGCCGCCGGCCCCGAGCGGGCGTCGGCGCGCAACCAGCCTCGCCCTGCCGAGCACCGTTCAAGCACCGTTGCGGTTTGAGAAGTCTGTGCTCACACTGCCGTCAGCCAAACTCGTCCGGAGCATGTCGCGCCGTGTCCACGGAACCGGCCAAGGGGCCAGCCTCCTATTTCCCGTCGATCGAGAAGAAGTATGGTCGGCCCATCGGCGAATGGCAGCAAGTGGTTCGTGAAAAGCTGCCCGCCAAGCACATGGAACTGATCGCGATGCTGAAGGCCGACCATGGAATGGGCCATGGCCATGCCAACGCGATCGTGGCCCATGTCCTCGCCGCGGAGAGGACCTGACCGTCGGAATGGCGGCAGGCCTGGCTGTCTGGCGCCCCTGCCCAGGCGGCACGGGCAGGGTCGGCGCGGCGGATGTCGGTTGGTCCCGGCGTTCCCGCCGTGCCGGTGGAGGAACCGCAACTGGCTGCGCCGACCCTGATCTCGCCCGCCTTGGGGACAAGCAACCTTCGGGTTAGCTACCCCGCCTCGCGGTCGCCGCGCAGGAGGCTCCAGGCGAGGACGTCCTCGAAGGTGCCCCATTTGCGCACGCGATGGCGAAGGTAGCCCTCCTGTCGAAAGCCGAGCTTTTCGAGCACCCGACCCGACCCCGGGTTGCGGACCATGTGGAAGGCGCACAGGCGGTTCAGTCCGATCTCGTCAAACGCAAAGCTGATCACACGAGCGGCGGCCTCGGTCACGAAACCTTGCCCTTCGAACTCGGCGCCGATCCAGAAGCTCACCTCGGCCCCGGCGTGCTCCCTGTCCACCTCGTGAAGCGCTGCATACCCGATCAGACGGGCCGGGGTGGGGAGTGCGATCGCAAAGCCGTACTGAGTCCCATCGATCAGGCCACGCTGAGCCTTCTCGATCCACCTGATGGCGTCCGCCATGGTGAAGGGGTGAGGCACGCTGATCGTGGTGTCGGCGATCCGGCGCTCGCCCGCGATCACCTGCAGGGCGGCTGCGTCGGCGTTCGTGAACGAGCGCAGCACAAGGCGCCGCGTTCTGAGCTCCAGGGACGGACGATCCATGAAACCGCTCCATCTCGCCCTATTGCGAAGTGCACATGCCGTACGGCGTGACGACGCTCAAGCCAGCGCGGCGACACGCGAGAGAAATCCGGAAAGCAATTTTTGTCAGAGCCTGTTTGACGTGCCTGCCAAATTTATCTCACTCTCAACCTCATCCTGAGGTGCTGGCGATCGAAGATCGCACGCGATCGGAGATCGGCTGATCTCGAACGAGGACTCTAGATTTCACAGTGATTACTGGAGGCCCCCTTCGAGTTCAGCCGACTTTTAGTCGACTGACACCTCAGGATGAGGTTGAGGGTGGGATAAATTTGCCGGCCACGTCAAACAGGCTCCCAGACATGCGTCCCAGGTCATCGGAAGGCTCCTCGTGGTCACCCGGGACGCATTCCGTCGAGCGTGGCTTCGGGTCAGCCGGGCGAGCCCAACTCACACCGGCACGGCGTGGAGGGTCGCCCTCCACCCGCAAAAGTCCCCCGCACGGTCGAACGGATCGGGCCTGACCCTACCCCCTGACCGCGTCCGGCACGCCGAACACCGCGAGCGTGCTCTCCCCGTCGGAGAGCCGCTTCTCCCAGCCGATCTCGGCCTGCGCCCGCTCCTCGGCCTGGGCGATCAGCCCTTCGGCCGCCTCGCGCGGGATCACCACGACGCCGTCGTCGTCGCCGAGGATCAGGTCGCCGGGGCGGACCGGGGCGCCGCCGATCGTGACCGGGGCGTTGACCGTGCCGCCGTCCTTCGAGGCCGGGCCGCGGGCGGTGACGTGGCGGGTGAACACCGAAAAATCGCTCCAGCCGCCGAGGATGCCGGTGTCGCGCACCGCCCCGTCGGCGAGGAGGCCGACGATCCCCTTGCGCCGCGCGGCGGTGGAGAGCAGGTCGCCGATCATCGCGACGTCGCTCCGCCCCCCGGCATCGATCACCACCACGTCGCCGGCCTCAGCGACCGCGATCGCGTGGTGGACGGCGCCGTAATCCTTCGGGTCGCACAGGGCCGTGACGGCGCTGCCGAGGAGGGCCGGGCCCCCGGCGATGCGCCGCAGCGGCCGGATCGCCGGATCGACCTGGGTGCGGCCCTCGAGCAGGTCGACCACCACCGCGACCGGCACGGCGGAAAAGCGCGCGATCAGCCCGGCGGGGAGGCGGGGAGGGGTGTCCGCGATGATGCGGGTCGGCATGGCGTCTCCTCTCGAACGTCCGGCTTCGGTGTCCGCGCGCTTTGCGGCCGGTGCCCAACCTCTATAGGCTGCCCGCCACCGCGCCGACAGGCGTGGGGCAAGCAAGAATCCGACGCGCCGACAGGCGCCAGGACACGAGGGCTCCCACCGGGAGCACCAGGGAGGACCGGTATGGCGGAGGGCGGAAGCGCCCCGGGCTCGCGGCGGCTCGAGGGGAAGGTGGCGCTGCTGTTCGGCGCCGGCTCGGCGGGGCCGGGCTGGGGCAACGGCAAGGCCGCGGCGGTGACCTTCGCGCGCCACGGCGCCCGGGTGGTCTGCGTCGACGTGCGGCGCGAGGCGGCCGAGGAAACCGCCGAGATCATCCGGCGCGAGGACGGCGCCGCCACGGCGGCGGCCTGCGACGCCACCGATTCGGGCGCGGTCGCGGCCCTCGTCGCCGAGGTGATGGCGGCGCAGGGGCGCATCGACGTGCTGCACAACAATGTCGGCTACGCCCAGATGGGCGGTCCGGTCGAGCTGAGCGAGGCCGACTGGCACCGCACCCTCGACCTCAACCTCACCACCTGCTTCCTCACCTGCAAGCACGTGCTGCCGCACATGCTGGCGCAGCGCGCCGGCAGCATCGTCAACATCTCGTCGGCGGCGGCGATCCGCTACACCGGCTATCCTTACGCGGCCTATTACGCCGCGAAGGCCGCGGTGAACAACTTCACGTTGGGCCTCGCGCTGCAATACGCGAAGGACGGCATCCGGGTGAACGCGATTATGCCCGGGCTGATGAACACGCCGCTGATCCACCAGCAGATCTCCGGCCAGTACGCCGATCCGCAGGAGATGGTGCGGGCCCGCGACGCCGCCTGCCCGATGGGCCGGATGGGCACCGCCTGGGACGTCGCCAACGCGGCCCTGTTCCTGGCCTCCGACGAGGCCGCCTACATCACCGGCGTGGCGCTGCCCGTCGATGGCGGCCTGACCGGGAGGGTCGCGTGAGCCATCAAGCGCCTCTGCAGGCCGCCTCCGACGTCCTCTGGCGCCACTGGCGCGAGGGGCGCCTCATCGCCGCCCTGCCGCCGGACCTCGCCCCGGCCGATCGCCGCACCGCCTATGCGGTCCAGGCCCTGCTCGAGCCGCGCAGCGCCTCGGCCCTCTATGGCTGGAAGATCGCCGCCACGAGCCTGGCCGGGCAGCAGCATATCGGCGTCGACGGGCCGCTCGCCGGGCGGCTCCTCGCCGAGCAGGTCCTGGCGCCCGACGCGCCCGTGCCGCTCGCCCACAACCAGATGCGGGTGGCCGAGGCCGAGGTGGCGTTCCGCATGGGACGCGACCTGCCGCCCCGGGCCGAGCCCTACACGGTCGACGAGGTGATGGCGGCGGTGGCCGACGCCCACCCGGCGATCGAATTTCCGGATTCGCGGCTCGAGGCCTTCGAGAGGGCCGGCGAGGCGGCGCTCATCGCCGACAATGCCTGCGCGCATCTCTTCGTCCTCGGGCCGAAGGCGCCCGAGGGCTGGCGCGCGATCGACCTTCCCGCCATGCCGACCGCGATCACGGCGGAGGGGCGGGAGCCCCACCGGGGCCGCGGCGGCAACGCCCTCGACGATCCGCGGCTCGCGCTGACCTGGCTCGCCAACGCCCTGTCGGACCAGGGCCTGACCCTGCGGGCCGGACAGGTCGTGACCACCGGCACCACCACGGTGCCGCTGCCGGTCGCGCCGGGGGACGTGGTGCGGGCGGATCTCGGCGGCATCGGCACGCTGACGGTGCGCATCCGGCCGGAGTAACGGGGGCGTCCCGGCCCCCCAGCGCCCCGGTGCCGGCGCTCAGGCCGGCACCGCCTCGCGCACCGGCCGGCGCCAGCGGGCCGGGCCGTCGCGGTGGACCGAGGTGCCGGCGGCGTCGACCGCCACCGTCACCGGCATGTCCTCGACGACGAATTCGTGGATCGCCTCCATGCCGAGATCGGCGAAGGCCAGCACCCGCGCCGACTTGATCGCCTTCGAGACGAGGTAGGCCGCGCCCCCGACCGCGATCAGGTAGGCCGCGCCGTGGCGCGCGATGGTCTCGACGGCGGCCGGGCCCCGCTCGGCCTTGCCGACCATGACGAGGAGGCCGGTCTGCGACAGGATCGGCTCGAGGAACTTGTCCATCCGGGTCGCGGTGGTGGGGCCGGCGGGCCCGACCGCCTCGTCGCCGACCGCGTCGACGGGCCCGACATAGTAGATCGCCCGGTCGCGCAGGTCGACGGGAAGCGGCTCGCCGGCCTCCAGCATCCGGGTCAGGCGCAGGTGCGCCGCGTCGCGCCCGGTTAGCAGGCGGCCCGACAGCAGCAGGGTCTCGCCGGCGCGCCAGGTCGCCACCTCCTCGCGGGTCAGCCGGTCGAGGTCGACCCGCCGCCCGGCCGCCGTCGCGACGCTGATGTCCTGCGGCCAGAGATCGAGGGAGGGCGGGGTGAAGATGGCGGGACCGCTGCCGTCGAGGGTGAAGTGGGCGTGCCGGTCGGCGGCGCATTGCGGGATCAGGCCGACGGGCAGCGAGGCGGCGTGGACCGGGAAGGTCTTGAGCTTCACATCCAACACGGTGGTGAGCCCGCCCAGCCCCTGCGCGCCGATGCCGAGCGCGTTGACGCGCTCGAAAATCTCGAGCCGCAACTCCTCCTCCTTCGAGGACGGGCCCCGGGCGCGGATCTGCGGCAGGTCGATGGGGTCGAGGAGCGAGAGCTTGGCCAGCGTCATCGCCTTCTCGGGCGAGCCGCCGACGCCGATGCCGAGCATGCCGGGCGGGCACCAGCCGGCGCCCAGCGTCTCGACGGTGCGCACCACCCAGTCGGCGACCGAGTCGCTCGGGTTGAGGGCGGCGAACTTCGCCTTGTTCTCCGAGCCGCCGCCCTTAGCGGCGACGTGGACCTGGACGGTGTCGCCCGCCACCATCTCGACATGGAGCATGGCCGGCGCGTTGTCGCCGGTGTTGCGGCGCCCGAACAGCGGCTCGGAGACCACCGAGGCGCGCAAGGGGTTGCGCTCCTCGCGCCAGGCCCGGCGCACGCCCTCGTCGACGATCTCCTGCAGCGAGCGGTTCGAGACGATGCGGGCATTGAGCCCGACCTTCATGAACACTTGAGCCGTGCCGGTATCCTGGCAGATCGGCCGCCGGCCGAAGGCCGCCATGCGGGAATTGACCAGGATCTGCGCCATCGCGTCCCGCGCCGCCGGGCTCTCCTCGCGCCGCCAGGCCTCGGCGAGGTTCCGGATGTAGTCCGCCGGGTGGTAGTACGAGATGAACTGCAGGGCGTCGGCGATGGAGGCGACCAGGTCCTCTTCGCGAATGGTGGCCATGGTGGTCCTCCCGGGATGGTTATCAGAATCTACCGCACCTTTTACTCGTAGAGCGCGGGATCCCCTCTCCTGTGTGGGAGAGGGGTAGTGGCGATCGCAGATCGCACGTGAGGGTGACACGTTTCAGTATGGAGCGCTGAGCGCAGTGCTGGCAGCGCGACGGTTAGAGCTAGACTCAGAACCGTAGCACCCTCACGTGCGATCTACGATCGCCACGGCGCCTCTCCCACACCTTGCAGCGATACCGGGCAAGCCCGGCATCGCCTGGAGAGGGGAGTGTGCTCGACTTCTCGACGTTTGGTAAAGCTTACGCCGCGAATTCCCGCCGGATCGCCTCGCTGTGCTCGCCGATCCCCGGCACGCGCCCCAGCACCGGGGCCTGCCCGTTGCGGAGCGCCGGGGGCGCGACGATCGAGGCCGGGCCGGCCTCGGTCTCCACCGTCACCCGCCGCAGGGCCGGGTGCGTGACGAGATCGGACAGGCCGTTGACGAAGCCGTAGGCCGTGCCGGCCGTGCGTAAGCGGTCCGCCGCCTCGTCGCGGCTCAGGTCCGAGAAGACCCGCGCCACCACCGCGTCGACCTCGGGGCGGTTCGCAACCCGGGCGTTGTTGCTCTCGAAGCCCGCCCGCGAGGGCAGGTCGGGCTGGCGCAGGAACGCGGCGCAGAACCGGGCCCATTCGCGCTCGTTCTGGATCGAGATCAAGACCAGGGCCCCGTCCCGGGTCGGGAAGGCGCCGTAGGGGCAGATCGACGGGTGGGCGAGGCCGACCCGCTGCGGCGCCCGGCCGGTGCCCTCGAAGTAGAGGAGCGGCACGTTCATCCAGTCGGCCATGCCGTCGAACAGGCTGACCTCGAGCTTCGCCCCCTCGCCGGTGATGCCCCGGGCGATCAGCGCCTCCAGCACCGCCGCATGGGCCGCCATCCCGCAGGCGATGTCGCAGACCGACACCCCGACCCGGCCCGGCCCGGCCGGGTGGCCGGTGATCTCGGCGAGCCCGCTCTCGGCCTGGACCAGGAGGTCGTAGGCCTTCATGTCGGAGTAGGAATGGCCCATGCCGTAGCCGGTGACGTCGACCGTGATGAGCCGCGGGTAGCGCGCCCGCAATTCCTCCGAGCCGAAGCCCGCCCGGGCGGCGGCGCCCGGTGCGAGGTTCTGGATGAACACGTCGGCCCTGGCGAGGACGGCGTGCAGCAGGGCCGCGTCGCCCGGGTCCTTGATGTCGGCGACCAGGCTCTCCTTGCCGCGGTTGAGCCAGACGAAGTAGCTCGCCAGCCCGTTCACCGAGGCGTCGTAGCCGCGGGCGAAGTCGCCCTCCGGCCGCTCGATCTTGATGACGCGGGCGCCCGCATCGGCCAGGCGCGAGGAGCAGTAGGGGGCTGCCACCGCCTGCTCGAGCGCCACCACCGTCAGGCCGCTGAGCGGCAGGACCCTACTCCCCACTGCCCCACTCCCCGCCGCCAAAGTCCCCGCCGACATGGCCGTCAGACCCCGTGCTTGATCGCGATCATCTTCATGGCGCCGAAGCCGTAGAGCGCCTCGAAGCCCTTCTCGCGGCCGTGGCCCGAGCCCTTCACGCCGCCGAAGGGCAGCTCGACGCCCCCGCCCGCGCCGTAATTGTTGACGAAGACCTGGCCCGACTTGATGCCCTTCGACAGGCGAAGCGCCTTGCCGAGATCCTGAGTCCAGATGCCGGCGGCGAGACCATACTCGGTGCCGTTCGCCACCTTCAGCGCCTCGGCCTCGTCGCGCACCCGGATCGCCACCAGGACGGGCCCGAAGATCTCTTCTTGAGCCAGGCGGTGGTCCGGCGGCACGTCGCCGATCAGGGTCGGGCGGACGTAGTAGCCGTCGCCCGGAACGTTGGTGCCGAGCTCGCCCTCGGCCAGGATCGTCAGGCCGTCGCGGCGGGCCAGATCGATGTAGCTCTGCACCCGCTCGCACTGCTTGGCGTTGACCACGGGGCCGAGGTCGAGGTCCTGCTCGCCCGAGCCGACCCGCAGGTCCTTGAAGCGCCGGGCGAGGTCGGCGGTGAAGCTGTCGTAGATCGTGTCCTCGATCACCACCCGCGACCCGGCCGAGCAGGTCTGGCCGGCATTCTGGGTGATCGCCTTGACGATGACGGTGCCGGCCTCCGACAGGTCCGCATCGGCGAACACCACCTGGGGCGACTTGCCGCCGAGCTCCAGCGTGACGGGAATCGTGTTCCTGGCCGCGGCCGCCTGGATCAGGATTCCGACCTCGCGCGAGCCGGTGAAGCTGATGTGGTGGATGCCCTTGTGCGAGGCCAGAGCGGCGCCCGCCTCCTCGCCGAGGCCCGTCACCACGTTGAGGCTGCCGGCCGGGAAGCCGGCTTCCGCCGCGAGCTTGGCCAGATGCAGCGCCGAGAGCGAGGTGTCCTCGGCGGGCTTGAGCACGACCGCGTTGCCCATGGCCAGCGCCGGGGCGACCGAGCGGCCGGTCATCTGCAGCGGATAGTTCCACGGCACGATGACGCCGACGACGCCGTGCGGCTCGTAGACGGTCATGACGGTGAAGCCGTTCTGGAACGGGATCGTGTCGCCGTGCACCTTGTCGGCGGCGCCGCCGTAATACTCGAAGTAGCGGGCGCAGACCTGGGCGTCGTTGCGGGCAAGGCTCATCGGCTTGCCGACGTCCTCGCTCTCCATCTTCGCCAGGATCTCGGCGTCGCGGCGGATCAGGTCGGCGAGCTTCAGCATCAGCCGGCCGCGGGAGGCGGCGTCGAGGCGGCCCCACTCGCCCTCCATGGCGGCGTGGCCGGCCTTCACGGCGGCGTCGATCTCGGCCGCGCCGCCACGGGCGATGCGGGCCATCTCCTGGCCGTGCGACGGGTTGATGACCGGCAGGGTCGTCTCGCCGCCGGTCCAGGTGCCGCCGATGAAGTGCTGATGGGCGTTCATGCTCGCTCCCTGTCGTGAGGCCGGCCTCGTTGCGGAGGCCGGCCGGCTCTTGGGAGCGGTGTTACCCCGCCGGGCGGAGCGATTCCAATACGATCGGCGGGCGGGCGCGATAGGAACGGGATATGGCGTCCGCCCGGCGCGGCGCTACTTGCTGCCGCCGCTGTTGCTGCTGCCCTGCGGCACCGCCCGCGACGGCTGGCCGGCATTGCCGCCGGCGGCCGAGTTGCCGGTGATGGTCGAGGCGCCGGTCGGGCCGGGCGCCACGACGCCGCCGGCGCGGCCGCCGGTGTTGTTCTGGACCGGCGCGACGGTGCCGGTGGCGGCGGGACCCGTTCCGGCGGTGCCGGGGGCGGTCGAGGGGGCGGCGGTCTGGGCCGAGGCCGCACCGGCGACGAGAAGGCCGGCGGCGAGTCCTGCGAAAATCGAACGCATGCTGCTCTCCTGTCGGATCCTGGATTCGTTAGATCCTGGACCCGACAACGCGCGTGAATTCATCCGGTTCGTCTGCGCTCGACTGTGATATGCGATGACGCGGTGCAGCATCGCGCAGTCCGCATCGAGGTCGGCAAGGCCGATCGACTCGTCCGGCCGGTGCGCCTCGGCGATGCGGCCGGGCCCGCGGAGGATCGACAGGAGGCCGCCGGACCGGAACAGACCGGCCCCGGTGCCGTGGCTCACCGCCCCGGGGGCGGCGCTCGACCCGGCATGTGCCGGGCACACTGCTGCCGGCGGATGCCGACGGCGTCGACGCCGACCCGGAGCGTCGCGGCGTCGCGATCGGACGATTCGGATTGTTGACAATCCTACGAAGATGGTGATGATTGTTTGTGCCGGACGGATCATGCCCAAAATTTCGGCGGTACGGCATCGCGTGCCGCACCGCACCGGAACCGGCGCCGCCCGGCGGCACCAGGCATTTCGAGGGGAAGACGATGTCGCGAGCGGACGCAGACGCCTTTGAGACCCTGAGCCATTCCGAGCGCGGCCGCGTCCTCGACGGTCTGCGCCGGGGGGCGTCGCGGCGCGACATCTTAAGCCTGCTCGGCTCGGCCGGCCTGGGCCTCGTGGCGGGCAATGCGGTGTTCGGCGGCGCCACGCGGGCGCTCGCCCAGACCCCGAAGCGCGGCGGCCACATCCGCGTCTGCACCTATACCAGCTCCACGGCCGACACCCTCGACCCGGCCAAGCAGACGACCGCGAGCGACTACGTCCGCTGCAACTTCTTCTACAACAAGCTCGTCTTCATCGACCAGACCGGCGCCCCGACCCCGGAATTGGCCGAGAGCTTCGACAGCCCGGACGCCAGGACCTGGACCTTCGCGATCCGGAAAGGCGTGACCTTCCACGACGGCAAGGCGCTGACGCCCGAGGACGTGGTCTGGTCGCTCAAGCGCCACCTCGACCCGGCGGTCGGCTCGAAGGCGAATACCCTGGCCAAGCAGATGGCCTCGGTCGAGGCCTCCGGCCCGAACGAGGTGCGCATCGTGCTCACCGGCGCCAATGCCGACTGGCCGATGATCCTCGGCACGTCGCATTTCCACATCGTCCAGGCCGGCACGACGGACTTTTCGAAGGGGATCGGCACCGGCCCATTCATCTGCAAGGAGTTCACCCCGGGCGTGCGCGCCATGGCCGTGCGCAACCCGAACTACTGGCGCCAGCCCGGCCCGTTCCTCGACAGCATCGAGTTCTTCGGCCTCGCCGACGAGCAGGCGCGGTTGAACGCCCTTCTGTCCGGCGACGTGCAGATCGCCGCGGTGATCAATCCGCGCTCGCTCAGGGTGATCGAGAGCGCCGGCGGCTTCAACGTGCTCGAGACCAAGGCCGGCCTCTACACCAACCTGATCGCCCGCCTCGACGAGGGCCCGGGCGCCAACCCGGACTTCGTGCTCGGCATGAAGCATCTCCTCAACCGCAACCAGATCCGCAGCGCGATCTACCGGGGCTACGCCGAGGTCGCCAACGACCACCCGATCCCGTCCACGAACCGCTACCACGCCGCCGACATCCCGCAGCGCTCCTTCGACCCCGAGAAGGCCAAGTTCCACTTCGGCAAGGCGGGCGTGCTCGGCTCGACCATCCCGCTCGTCGCCTCGCCGGCCGCCGACGCCTCGGTCGAGATGGCGGTGCTGCTGCAGCAGGAGGCCAAGAAGATTGGCCTCAACCTCGACGTCCAGCGGGTGCCGTCCGACGGCTACTGGTCGAACTACTGGATGAAGAACAATTTCTGCTTCGGCAACATCAACCCGCGCCCGACCGCCGACCTCCTGTTCAGTCTGTTCTTCAAGTCGGATGCGAACTGGAACGAGTCGCGCTGGAAGAACGAGACATTCGACCAGCTGATCGTGGCGGCGCGGGCCGAGCGCGACGAGGCCAAGCGCAAGCAGATGTACCACGACGCGCAGGTGCTGGTGCACGAGGGCGCCGGTATCGGCATCCCGACCTTCATCAGCAACCTCGACGTCCATTCCGGCAAGCTCAAGGGCATCCGCCCGATGCCGACCGGCGGCCTGATGGGGTACGCGTTCGGCGAGTATGCGTGGCTGGACGCGTAAGGGCCATTCCGCTGCAAGACCGGCAGGATGTGGGCATCCGTTCCCACCTCACAGGGTCATCCCGGGGCTCGCCGAAGGCGAGAGCCCGGGATCCAGAACCGCAGGTCCTGCAGAACGCAACGGGACGCGCGATGCGGTCGTCGCAGAAGTATCCACCCGATCCGGCAATCCATCCAACACGCAACCTCATCCTGAGGTGTCAGTCGATCGGAGATCGACTGACCTCGAAGGAGGGCTCCAGAAGCCTTGGAGGGACTTGGAGCCCTCCTTCGAGGCCTCCGCTACGCTCCGGCACCTCAGGATGAGGTCGCGGGTGTGAAGGATGAGTTCGGGGCTTCCTCGATCGTCTCGGCGGGTCTCCATCCCGAAACACCGGATCAGTCCGAGGCGCCGAACTTGCAACGACCCACCGGCCCGTGAGGGCCGACCGAGGACCAGGGAGGGCACATGAGCCGCCGCATGGTGACGATGATCGCGGGCCGCGTGCTCGTCGCCCTCGCGACGCTGCTCTTCGTCTCGGTGGTCGTGTTCGGGGCGACCCAGCTCCTGCCGGGCGACGTCGCCCAGGCGATCCTCGGCCAGAGCGCGACGCCGGAGGCGGTCGCCGGCCTGCGCCAGGCGCTCGGCCTCGACGCCCCGGCGATCCAGCGCTTCGCGGCCTGGCTCGGCGGGCTCCTCACCGGGGATGCGGGCGTCTCCCTCGTCAGCCGCCAGCCGGTCGGCGGCCTGATCTGGGCCCGGCTGTCGAGCTCGCTCCTGCTGGCGGGCATCGTGGCGGGCATCTCGGTGCCGCTGGCGCTGACCTTGGGCATCACGGCGGCAGTCTGGCGCGGCTCGCTCTACGACCGGGCAGTCGGCGTGGTGACGATCTCGGCGGTGTCGATCCCCGAATTCCTGGTCGCCACCCTGGCGGTGCTGATCTTCGCCGTGCACCTGCAATGGCTGCCGGCCCTGTCCTTCATGCCGCGCTCCGCGAGCCCGCTGCAATTCCTGCGCGCCGTGGCGATGCCGGTGATGAGCCTGTCCTTCGTGGTCGTCACCCAGATGGTGCGGATGACCCGGGCCGCGGTGATCGAGGCGATGACGTCGCCCTACGTCGAGATGGCGGCGCTGAAGGGCGCGAGCCCGGCCCGGATCGTGCTGCGCCACGTGCTGCCCAACACCGTCGGCGCCATCGCCAACGCGGTCGCCCTCAGCCTGTCGTACCTGCTGGGCGGCGTCATCATCGTCGAGACGATCTTCAACTATCCGGGCATCGCCAAGCTGATGGTCGACAGCGTGTCGATGCGCGACATGCCGGTCGTGCAGGCCTGCGCCATCGTGTTCTGCGCCGTCTACCTGCTGCTCGTGACCTGCGCCGACATCGTCGCCATCCTGTCCAACCCGAGGCTGCGGCACGCATGAGCGAGACCGTGACAGACATCGCCCCGGCCGCCCCGCGGATGCGCCTGCGCCTCCACCCCGTCGCCGCCCTCGGCGCCGCGATCGTCCTGGCGGGGATCTTCGTCGCGGCGTTCGGCCAGCTCTTGAGCCCCTACGATGCCGGCGCCGTGGTCGACGTCGACGTGTTCGGCCCGATGAGCCGGGCCTATCCGCTCGGCACCGACTATCTCGGCCGCGACATGCTGAGCCGGATCCTGCTCGGCGCCCGCTACACGGTCGGCATCGCGGCGCTCGCCACCGCGCTCGCCTGCACCTGCGGCATCGGGCTCGGGCTGTTCGCGGCGGTCGTCGGCGGCTGGACCGACGCGATCCTGAGCCGCACCCTCGACGCCCTGACGTCGATCCCCTCCAAGATGCTGGCGCTGGTGCTGATCGCCGGCCTCGGCTCGTCGCTGCCGGTCCTCGTGCTGACCATGGCGTTCATCTACGTGCCGGGCTGCTACCGCATCACCCGGGCGCTCGCCGTGACCATCGCGGCGGAGGACTTCGTGCTGGCGGCCCGCGCCCGCGGCGAGGGCCGCCTCTACATCATGCTGCGCGAGGTGATGCCGAACATGGTCGGACCCCTCGCCACCGATTTCGGCCTGCGCTTCGTCTTCGTGTTGCTGCTGCTCTCGAGCCTGTCGTTCCTCGGGCTCGGCGTGCAGCCGCCTTACGCCGATTGGGGCTCGCTGGTGCGGGAGAACATCGCGGGCTTGAGCTACGGCGCCCCGGCGGTGGTGATGCCGGCGGTCGCGATCGCGATCCTGACCATCGGGGTGAACCTCCTGGTCGACAACCTGCCCGGCCGGGCACGGGCGGGAGGGCGGTGACGATGGCGCAGGCACGCGAGGGCGGCACCGTCCGGGTCGAGGCCCTCACGGTCGCGGCGAAGGCCGAGGACGGGCGCGAGACGGTGATCGTCCACGAGGTCGGGTTCGCGATCCCCCGCGGCGAGGTGCTGGCGCTGATCGGCGAATCGGGCTCGGGGAAAACCACGATCGCGCTCGCCATGATGGGCTACGCCCGCCGGGGCTGCGCGATCCGCGGCGGATCGATCGACGTGTTCGGCACCGAGGTTCTGGCCTGCTCGGCCTCCCAGCTTCGGCGCTTGCGCGGCAATCGCATCGCCTACATCGCCCAGAGCGCCGCGGCCTCGTTCAACCCCGCCCGCACCATCATGGCGCAGGTGATCGAGAGCGCGCTGATCCACGGCTCGCTGACGGCGGAGGCCGCCACCGCCAAGGCGAAGGCGCTGTTCGCCGAACTCGCCCTGCCGAACCCCGACACGATCGGCGAGCGCTATCCCCACCAGGTGTCGGGCGGGCAGCTGCAGCGGCTGCTTGCCGCCATGGCGCTCCTCAACGATCCCGACCTCGTCATCTTCGACGAGCCGACCACGGCGCTCGACGTGACGACGCAGATCGAGGTGCTGGTCTCGTTCAAGGCGGCGATCCGCGACCGCGGCATCACCGGGATCTATGTCAGCCACGACCTCGCGGTGGTGGCCCAGATCGCCGACCGCATCGCGGTCCTGCGCCACGGGCGACTCGCCGAGATCGGCGCCGTCGAGCAGATGGTGAGCGCACCCGCCCACCCCTATACCCGCCAGCTCATCGCGGCGGCGGCCCCCGTGAAGCGGAAAGGGCCGGAAGCGCCGACAGAGACCGGCGAGGCCCCGGTGCTCGCCGCCACCGGCATCACCGCCGGCTACGGCCCGGCCGGGCCCGACGGCCTGCCCGGGATCAGGATCCTGCACGACGTGGGTTTCTCGTTGCGCCGGGGCGAGACACTCGGGATCATCGGCGAGTCGGGCTCGGGAAAGAGCACGCTCGCCCGGGTCATCGCCGGCATCGTGCCGGCCGCCCGCGGCGCGGTGCGGCTCGACGGACGGGTGCTGCCGCCGGCCCTCGCGCAGCGCGACCGGGAGACCCTGCGGCGGGTCCAGATCGTGTTTCAGAACGCCGACACGGTGCTGAACCCGGCCCAGAGCATCGGCCAGATCCTCGAGCGGCCGCTCGCCTTCTACCACCGCCTCGGCGCCGCGGCCCGGCGGCAGCGGCTGATGCAGCTCCTCGATCAGGTCCGCCTGCCGCGCAGCGTCGCCGAGCGCTACCCGGGCGAGTTGTCCGGCGGCCAGAAGCAGCGGGTCAACCTCGCCCGCGCGCTCGCCGCCGAGCCCAACGTGATCCTGTGCGACGAGGTCACCTCCGCGCTCGACACGGTGGTGGGCGAGGCGGTGCTCGACCTGCTGGTCGAGATCCAGCGCGCGTTGGACGTCGCCTACGTGTTCATCAGCCACGACCTCGGGGTGATCCGCTCGATCAGCGACGCCGTGATGGTGCTCCAGCACGGCCGCGTGGTCGAATCCGGCCCGACGGAGGCGCTGCTCGCCGATCCCAAGGAGCCGTATACGCGGCTGCTGCTGTCCTCGGTGCCGGAATTGCGGACCGGGTGGCTGGATGACGTGCGTGCGGGGCGGGGGGTGGCGGCGTAGGGCAATCCGCTTTCAGACAAGGCGCTTCTCCTTCCCAGAGGACAGGGCTGTCGGGCAAAAGAAGAGGCACGTCTCCCCTCTCCCGTGTGGGAGAGGGGCCGGGGGTGAGGGTGACACGCTTCCGAGTAAACCGCTGAGCGTGGTGCTGGCAGCGTGTCGGCCAGTGTCTTATCCGGAACCGTGTCACCCTCACCCCTACCCCTCTCCCACACGGGAGAGGGGATCCCGCGCCTGATTCTTTAAGGAATCCTCCCCGGACAACCCTGCCGCCCGCCGATTCTGCCGCCTCACCCCATTCAAACCCGCGCCCCACACGGTGCCGCACACCCATCTCGGCGGAAAATCCCACCAGCCCCCGCGCATCCTCAAGGCCCGCCGCCCGGAGCCTCACCCCATGCGCGCCAATTCCCTGATCGAGCTCGATCGCGACCATCTCATCCACCCGGTGATCTCGTGGAAGGGTCACGAGGCGCGGGGCGCCACGGTGCTGCAATCGGCGAAAGGCGCGACCCTCACCGATGCCGAGGGCCACACCCTCCTCGACGGCTTCTCGGGCCTGTGGTGCGTCAATGTCGGGTACGGCCACGAGTCGATCGTCGAGGCAGCGGCCGAGCAGATGCGGCGGCTGCCCTACGCCACCGGCTACTTCCACTTCTCGAGCGAGCCGGCGATCCGGCTGGCCGCCCGCCTCGCCGAGCTGGCGCCGGGCGACCTCGACCACGTCTACTTCACCCTCGGCGGCTCGGACGCGGTCGATTCGGCGGTGCGGTTCATCCGCTACTACCACAACGTCACCGGCCGGCCGGCGAAGAAGCACATGATCGCCCTGGAGCGGGGCTATCACGGCTCCTCGACCATCGGCGCCGGGCTCACCGCCATTCCGGCCTTCCACGACGGCTTCGACGCGCCGACCCCGCTCCAGCACCACATCCCCTCGCCCTATCCCTACCGCAACCCGGCCGGCGACACGGACGAGGCGGTGATCGCCGCCTCGGTGGCGGCGCTGAAGGCCAAGGTCGGGGAACTGGGGTCGGAGAATGTCGCAGCCTTCTTCGCCGAGCCGGTCCAGGGCTCGGGCGGCGTGATCGTGCCGCCGGACGGATGGCTGAAGGCGATGCGGGAGGCCGCGCGCGAGCTCGACATCCTGTTCGTCGCCGACGAGGTCATCACCGGCTTCGGCCGCACCGGCCCGCTCTTCGGGGTCGAGCATGACGGGGTGGTGCCGGACCTGATGACGGTCGCCAAGGGCCTCACCTCGGGCTACAGCCCGATGGGCGCGGTGCTCATGTCGGACCGGATCTACCGCGCCATCGCGGACGGGGCGCCGGCGGCCAAGCCGATCGGCCACGGCTTCACCTACTCGGCCCATCCGGTCAGCGCCGCGGTCGGCCTCGAGGTCCTGCGGCTCTACACCGAGGGCGGCATCCTGGAGAACGGCCGCCGGGCGGGGGCGCGCTTCGCGGCGGGGTTGAGGCGCCTCGCCGACCATCCCCTCGTCGGCGACGTGCGGGTGCGGGGGCTTCTCGCCGGCATCGAGCTCGTCACCGACAAGGCGCGGCGCACGAAGCCGGCGCCGGACCTCGGGATCTCCGGGCACCTCGCCCGCTTCGGCTACCGCAACGGCCTGGTCTTCCGCGCCTTCGCGGACGACATCGTGGGCTTCGCGCCGCCGCTCTGCTGCACCGACGCCGAGATCGACCTGCTGCTCGCCCGCTTCGAGCAGACGCTCAACGACGTCCTCGACGTCGCCGAGGTGCGCCGCGCGCTGGCGTGACGGCCCGCCGGGGCTGAGAGCCTGTTTGACATGTCTGGCAAATCTATCCCACCCTCCACCTCATCCTGAGGTGTCAGTCGATTGAAGATCGACTGACCTCGAAGGAGGCTCCAGGGATCGCAGTGGCTTCTGGAGCCCTCCTTCGAGGCTCCTTTCAGTCGCACCTCAGGATGAGGCCGTGGATGGGATAGATCGGGCCCATGCGATCCCGCTCTCCGCAGTCAAACAGGCTCTGAGGCGACGTCACAGCGTCGGGGCGACGTTACAACGTCGCCAGGACACCCCCGTCGACGTAGAGGATCTGCCCGTTGACGAAGTCCGAGGCGGCCGAGGCCAGGAAGATCGCGGCGCCCTGCAATTCCTCCACCCGGCCCCAGCGCCCGGCGGGGGTGCGGTTCTTCAGCCAGGCATCGAATTCGGGGTTCTCGATCAGCGCCTGGTTCAGCGGCGTGGCGAAGTAGCCCGGGCCGATGCCGTTCACCTGCAGGCCGTGGCGGGCCCAGTCGGTGCACATGCCCTTGGTCAGGTTCTTCACCGCGCCCTTCGAGGCGGTGTAGGGGGCGATGGAGTAGCGCGCCGCCTCGCTCTGCAGGCTGGCGATGTTGATGATCTTGCCGCGCCGGCGGCCGATCATGTGCCGGGCGACCGCCTGGCCGACATAGAACACGCTGTCGAGGTTGACCCGCATCAGCTCGTGCCAGGTCTCGACCGGAAAGTCCTCGAGCGGCGTGCGGCGCTGGATGCCGGCATTGTTGACCAGGATGTCGAGGGGGCCGATCTCGGCCTCGATCCGGTCGACGCCCACCTTCACGGCGGTGGCATCCGACACGTCGAAGGCGGCGGCCTCGGCCGTGATGCCCTCCTTCCGCAGCTCCGCCACCGCGCCGTCGAGCTTCTGCTGATCGCGGCCGTTCAGCACGATCGCCGCTCCGGCACGGCCGAGGCCCAGCGCCAGCGACAGGCCGATGCCCTGGCTGGAGCCGGTCACCAGGGCCCGGCGGCCCGACAGATCGAACAAGGCAGTCGACACCGGCGCTTCCTCCCCGCGCACGGTCGGACAGGCGACCGTCAGGGCCACTGCCGCGATTGCGCTTGTGCCGGGAAGGAACCATGGTACCGGTACCAAGGCAAGAGGCTTCCCGGCTCCGCCGCGCCAGGGAGCCGGACCGGGAGGAGAGGACGCCCATGACGCTCGCCGCGCGCATCCACGCCGCCAAGGACCTGCGGGTCGAGGCGGTCTCCCTTCGCGAGCCGGAGGCGGACGAGGTCGTGGTGGCGCTCGGCGCCGGCGGCATCTGCGGCTCGGACCTGTCCTATTACGGCAAGGGCCGGGTCGGCGACTTCAGCTTGCGCGAGCCGATGGTGCTCGGCCACGAGGTCGCCGGCACGGTGACGCGGGTCGGGGCCGCCGTCACCGCGGTGAAGCCCGGCGACCGGGTCGCGGTCGATCCGAGCCGGCCGTGCCTGTCCTGCGACTATTGCCGCGCCGGCCGCTCGAACCTGTGCCGCTCCATGCGCTTCTTCGGCTCGGCGGCGATCGTCCCGCACGTCCAGGGCGCCTTCAGCGAGCTCTTCCTCGCCCGGGCCGACCAGTGCGTGGTGGTGCCCGGGTCGATGCCGATGCGGGTCGCGGCCTGCGGCGAGCCACTGGCGGTGGCGCTGCACGGGGTGCGGCGGGCGGGCGAGCTTCTGGGCCGCCACGTCCTCATCGCCGGGGCGGGGCCGATCGGCCTCCTGTGCCTGATGGCCGCGAGGCTCGCCGGCGCGAGGCGGATCGTCTGCACCGACCTTGCGGACGGGCCGCTCGCCATCGCCCGCGAGATCGGCGCCGCCGAGACCATCAATGTCGGCACGGAGCCGGAGCGGCTGGCGGCCTACGAGGCCGACAAGGGCACCTTCGACGTCGCGCTGGAGGCCACCGGCGCGCCGGCAGCCCTCGCCTCGCTCTTCCGGGTGGTGCGGCCCGGCGGCCGGGTGGTGCAGCTCGGCATGATGCCGCCCGGCGACGTGCCGGTGCCGGCCAACCTCCTGATGGCCCGCGAGATCGACTTCGTCGGCGCCTTCCGGTTCCACGAGGAGTACCGCACCGCCGTGGCGCTGCTGGCCGCCGGCCGGATCGATGTCGGGCCGATCCTCTCGGCCGAGATGCCGATGGCCCGGGCCGACGAGGCCTTCGCCCTCGCCGCCGACCGCAGCCGGGCGATCAAGGTCCACCTCGCGTTCTAAGCATCATTTGCCGGAGCGGTCACCGGTTCGGCGGTGAAAATGATGCAAAAACAAGAAGATAAGCAGAGTTGCGCCATGCGAACCTGCTTAGCTCGCCCGTGACCGGGAACCGCGCCCGGCAGGGTCGGGACCTTCGCCGGGCGCCGACGATGCGCGACGTGTCGCGCCTCGCCGGCGTCTCGCCGATGACGGTCTCGCGCACGCTGGCCGAGCCGGGCCTCGTCTCGGACGAGGCCCGGGCGCGGGTGCTGGCGGCGGTCGAGCAGCTCGGCTACGTGCCGGATCGCGGGGCGGGGGGCCTGTCGTCGCGGCGCACCGGCTTCGTCGCCCTGGTCGTCCCGACGCTGATCAACCCGAACTTCGCCGACACCGCCGCCGGCCTCACCGCCGCGCTGCGCCCGCGCGGCTACCAGCCCCTGATCGGCGTCACCGGCTACTCGCTCGCCGAGGAGGAGGTGGTCCTGCGCGCGATGCTGTCGCGCCGCCCGGACGCCCTCGTGGTGTCGGGGATGCACCGCTTGCCCGCCGCCCGCGGCCTCCTCGCCCGGGCCGGCGTGCCGGTGGTGGAGATCTGGGACCGGCCGGAGGCGCCGATCGACCGGGCGGTCGGCTTCTCGAACTACGAGGCCGGCCGGCTCGCGGCCCGGACCCTGGCGGATCTCGGCGCCACCCGCATCGCAGGGCTCGGGCCGGAGCGGACCGGCGAGGCCCGGGATTTTCGCGGCGAGGAGCGCCTGCGCGGCCTGCGCGACGGCCTGAAGGAGGCCGGGCTCGGCGAGAGCCTGATCCTGCATCATGGCCGGGCCGCCGGGGCCTTCGCGCACGGGGCCGAGGCGATGACGGAACTGCTGGCCCGCGGCGGCGCGGAGGCGGTGTTTCTCGTCTCCGACATCTCGGCCTTCGGCGCCCTGACGGAGTGTCAGCGCCGCGGCATCCGGGTGCCGCAGGACATGAAGCTCCTCGGCTTCGGCGATTTCGAGATCGGCCGCCAATGCGTGCCGCGCCTCTCGACCATCGCGGTCGACGCCACCGAGATCGGCCACCAGGCCGGGACCCTGCTGCTGCGCCTCCTCGACGGCGAGGACCGGGAGCCGGCGGTGATCGACCTCGGGTTCCGGCTGGTCCTGCGGGAGACGACCGGCTGATCAGATCAGCCGCGGGTCGGGAGGCGTGCGCGGCCGCAGCACCGGGGCGACGGCGTTGCGCTCGGTCCCGGCGTCAGGGTTCCGCGCCCCGCGGCGCAGCTCGACGGGGGAAACAGCTCCTCTAGCCCGCGCGACACGCCGGTCAGGACCGGGCCGAAGGGACCGACGAGCGGGGAGGGGGGCGCATCGGCCTTGACGAAGCGTGAGTGGGACATGGGGCGCTGCAAACCTCGGGGTTCAGCTCAACGCACCGCACCATGGTTTGGTTCACGCGACGACGGCCGATCGCCGCGCGGCCGCAGGAAGCCGCGCCGGACGGGACCGCTCGGGGCCGCGCAATGGTGCGAGCGGGCAACATAGGCTGTCGTGGCGCGCGTCCGCCTTCCCGTAAGACGTTGGACGGACCCCGCGCGGGAGCGATCCGTCACGATGCCCATCCGGCCCTTCGGGCCCGCCACCGCCTGGCGCGCCGCTGCCCTGCTGGGGCTCCTCAGCAGCACCTTCTCGACCCTGGTGAGCCAGTTCACCGCCGCCCGCATCGGGCGCGACGCCATGGTGGACTGGATGGTGGTGGCGGCGATCCCGCTGCGCGACGCGGCGCTCCAGACCGAGCCGACCTGGCCCGTCGTCGCGGCCGGCATCCTCTTTCACCAATGGGCGGATCTTTCCTGGGCGCTGGTGTTCTTCGGGCTCCTCGGCCGCTGGACGGCGGGCCTGTCGCCCGCCACCCTCCTGGTCCTGTGCGGGCCCTGGGCGCTCCTGACCTCCGCCCTCGAATGGTTCGTGCTGGTGCCGCTGCTGCCGTTCCGCCAGCCGCTCTTCACCCTTGAGCAGCCCTACTGGATCGGCTTCCTGGTCCACCTGACCTCGGCCTCGCTCTACCCGCTGTTTCCCTGGCTGCGCGACCGGGTCGCGGGGCGGGTGCCCTCGGCCCACCGGGGCTTTGCCGCCCTCTGGGCCGGCCTCGCGGCGGCGGGCGCCTCGGCGCTCGGGATCCTGGCGCTCCTCGGCTGGCTCGGCTGGGAGGTGCCGCATCTCGGCGGTGCGGCGGCCTCCGACCAGAGCACCCTGCGGCGGATGACCGAGCACCACGCCCAGGGCGCCGAGCTCGCGGGCCTGGCGGCGGAGCACGCCGAGGACCCTCGCCTGCGCGCCCTCGCCCGGCTGATGGTCGCCGGCCAGAACGGCGAGATCGCCGTGATGATGCAGTGGTGGGACAGCTGGTTCCCGGCAGATTCGCCGCTCTGCCCGCCGCAGGAGCGCGAGGCGATGCCCGGCATGGCGAGCCCGGGCGAGGTCGAGGGCCTGCGCCGGGCGAGCGGGCGGGACTTCGACGCGCGCTTCGTCGCCGTGATGAGCCGCCACCACGCCGGCGCCGTGCAGATGGCCGACGAGGCCTTAAGCCAGGCCGGCGATCCGCGGGTGCGCCTGCTCGCCCACGCGATCCGCCACCAGCAGCGCGGCGAGATCGACCTGATGCGGGGAGTCCGGGGCGTCGCGGCGGTCGCGGCGGCGGCCCGGAACCTGCTCCTGCCCTTCGGCCGCGTCCCGGCGGACCGCGCGCTCACGGGGGCGGGGCCGTGACCGCGCCGCGTCGCGGCGAGGCCTGGGGCGGATCCCGGATCCGTTCCAGTCTTGCTGGCCTGCTCCAGGCCGGGACCGGAAACGCTATCCGGAGAGGAAGAAGGGGCGGGCCTTCCCCTCTCCCCGCCCACTGCTATCGCATCCATACAACCTAGTCCGACCTCTTCCCCCATTAAAGGTCGCGCGCCTCTCCTCCCCCTTGTGGGGAGGAGTTGGAGGTGGGGGTGGTGCCGCGTAGAGCGCGAGCTTCGTTCGGCACCACCCCCACCCCTAGCCCCTCCCCACAAGGGGGAGGGGAAAGTATTCGCCTTTACAAAGGGTTGGGCTTCATTAGCGGTGTTTGGACCTACAAGCCGCCCGCGGGGAGAGGAGAAGACCCGCGCCACTCCCTGTGCCGCCCCGCCACGGCCCTGGCATCACCGGCACCAACAGCGCGCCCGCCCCCCGCCGCGAACCAACCCAACGCCCCGCCGTTGTGAAGGCATGCCCGCACATCTCCATCCCGGACACGCCCGCCCGCCGCGCGCCCTGTCCCCCGCCGCCGGCCTCGCCCTCGCCGGTGCCGCGATCCTCGGCGCCGGCGCGGTCGAGAACGGGCGGCGCGCCCGCGCGGCGGAGCGGGAGACGCCGCCGGTCGGGCGGTTCCTTGAGGTCGGCGGGACGCGGCTGCACGTGCTCGAGCGCGGGCGGGGGCCGGCCCTGGTGCTGCTGCACGGCAACGGCAGCCTGATCCAGGACTGGCTGGTGAGCGGCCTCGTCGACGGGGCGGCGCGGACGCACCGGGTGATCGTGGTCGACCGGCCGGGCTTCGGCTACAGCGCACGGCCCCGCAGCCGGGTTTGGACACCGGCGATGCAGGCCGGGCTGATCAGCGGCGCCCTGCACAGCCTCGGGGTCGACGAGGCGACCGTGCTCGGCCATTCCTGGGGGGCGCAGGTGGCGATCGCCCTGGCGCTGCAGGACCCGGGCCGGGTGCGCGCCCTGGTGCTCGAATCGGGCTACTACTTCCCGTCGCCGCGCATCGACAGCCTGCTGTTCGCGCCCCAGGGCCTGCCGGGCCTCGGCGACCTCATCAGCCACACGCTCGCCCCGGTCGCGAGCCGCCTGCTCTGGCCGCGGATCCTGGGCCGCCTGTTCGGGCCGAGCCCGGTGCCGGAGCGGTTCGCGCGCGACTTCCCGGTCGAGATGGTGCTGCGGCCCTCGCAGCTGCGCACGGCCGCCGCCGAATCGGTCCTGCTGGTGCCGGACGCCTTCGCGCTCCGGCCGCATTACGCCGCCCTGCGCGCGCCGGTGACGATCCTGTCGGGCACCGGCGACCGCCTGCTCTCCCACGCCGACCAGGCGGTGGCGCTCCACCGCCACATCCCCGGCAGCCGCCTCGTCGCGGTCGAGGGCGCCGGCCACATGCTGCACCAGATCGCCCCCGACCGGGTGCTCGACGCGATCACGCGCGCCTGAAGGCGGGCGGGGCCGGCGCTGTGACGCTGCGGTCCTTCGCAGACGGCCCCGGTCTCGGCTAGGAGGGGGCATCGATTCCCGCCGGCCGGTGCCGGCGGCTCCCTCCTGTGCGGTCTTTTGCGACGTGACGATCCTGAAACGCGCGCGGCGCCTCGCCGAGACGGGGCGCCTTTGGTTCGTGCCGCCCCCCGGCCCGGTCGCCTGGGGCCGGCTCTACAATTGCGGCGTGCTGGTGGCCCTCAATCCCGGCGCCGAGGCCGACGCCGTCGCGCTCACCCTGGCGCGGGGCGGCGAGCGCGAGCGCGACCTGCCGGTCGAGCGCCGCTTCGTCGAGAACGGCACGACCTACCTGCACGCCGCCCTCGACCCGGCGCTGCTGGCCGCTCCCGCGACGCTGCGGCTGACGGTGGTGGAGCCGGGCCGCGCCGACCAGCAGCGGATCGCGGTCGGGCCCGGGCGCGACACGCTCCATCTCGATGGCATCGTCGCGGGCGCGGTCGAGGGCTGGGTCTCGTCGCTGTCGTCGGACCCGCTGCCGGCCCTGCACCTCGTGGTCGACGGCCTGGAGGGCGAGGCGGTCCTGCCCGCGATCTACCGGCCGGAGCTGCGCTTCGGCAGCCGCGAGGGCGGCTGGAACGGCTTTCGCCTGACGCTGCCGGCCTGGGCCCTCGACGGGCAGCCCCACCTCCTCGCCGTGCGGGCCGGCGACACCCTGGTGAAGCTCGGGCCCTACGCCCCGCGCCTGCGCGCGAGCCTGCACGTCGAGGCGCCGAGCCGCGTCACCGGCTGGGTGTTCGACGCGGCCGGGCCCGACCGGCCGAGCCTCGTGCGGGCCGTCCGCGACGGCGAGCCGGTGGCGGAGGTCGAGACCCATCCGCGGCCCGACCTGCTGGAGCGGTTCGGCCGGCACTCGGCCGCCTTCGCCTTCCCGCCCGGCGCGCTGCCGCCGGGCACCGACCTCGCGGTCGGCCCGGTCGGGGCCGGGCCGGTGCTCGGCCACCTGCGCGGCCGCATCGAGCTGGCCCAGGCGGAGGCGCGGACCCTCCTGCTCCGCAACGACCCGTCCGCGACCCTCGCGGAGCGCCGGGCGCTGCGCGACCGCCTCGTCGCGGCAATCCGGCCCGGCGGCGGCGCGCGCCTCGTCCTGGCCGAGCCGGCCGCGCCGGAACCGGTGCCGGAGAGCGGCCGCACGCCGCCCCCCGCCTGCGCGATCGTGCCGGTCTATGACGGTCTCGCCGACCTCGAGCGCTGCCTCGCCTCGCTGCTGCCGCAGCTCGCGCCCGGCCGGATGCGGGCGCTGGTGATCGACGACGCCTCGCCCGATCCGGGCGTCACCCGCGCCCTCGACGCGCTCGCGGCCGAGGGCCGTCCGGGCCTGACGGTCCTGCGCAACGAGGCCAATCTCGGCTTCATCGGCACGGTGAATGCCGGGCTCGCCCTGCTCGAGCCGGGCGAGGACGCCGTGCTCGTCAACGCCGACACGGTGCTGGCGCCCCGCGCGCTGGAGAAGCTCGCCCGCGCCTGCCACCGCCGCCCCGGCATCGCCAGCGCCACCCCGCTCTCGAACAACGCCACCATCCTGGGCTTCCCGGGCATGCCGGAGGCGCAAGGCCCGCTCCGCGGGTTCACCCCGGCGGCGATCGACGCCGCCTTCGAGGCCGCCGCTCCCCAGCCGGTGACGATCCCGACGGGGGTGGGCTTCTGCCTCCACCTGAACCGGCAGGCCCTCGACGAGGTCGGGGGGCTCTCGCCCGAATGGGGCCGGGGCTATTGCGAGGAGGTCGACTGGTGCCTCAAGGCCCGCGACCTCGGCTGGATCCACGTCGCCGCCACCGACACGTATGTCGAGCACGAGGGCTCGGTGTCGTTCGGCAAGGCCGAGCGGCTGGCGATCCTGGCGCAGAACCACGACCGGCTCGTCGCCCGCTACCCGGACTACCAGGACGAGGTCGACGCGTTCATCGCCGCCGACCCCCTCGAGCCGGTGCGGGTCGGCGCCCTCGGGGCGCTGCTGGCCCAGAGCGTACGGCGCCTGACCCTGCATCTCGGGCATGGCCTCGGCGGCGGCGCGACGCGCTACGTCGACCAGGTCCGCGGGCTTAACCGGGCGCCGGACCACGAGATCGCCGCCCTGGCGCCGGCCGGCCGGCGCCTGAGCCTGACCCTCGACACCGCCGGCGCGGCCCTGAGCCTCAGGCCCGGGAGCCTGCTCGCCCTCCTGGAGGCGCTGGAACGGCAGGGCGTCGCCATCGACCTCCACCTCAACGCCCGCTTCGGCTACCCGACGGCCCTCCTCGACCGGCTGCTCTCCGGCCGCTGGCCCTACGCCGTCACGCTGCACGACTTCCAGTGGTACTGCCCGAAGGTGCACCTCGTCGACGGACGCGACGTCTATTGCGAGGAGCCGCCGCCGGAGGTCTGCCGCCACTGCACCGTGCGGGGGGTGACGCACGACTACGCCGACCAGAACGCCCTGATGGGCGGCGGCCTCGACGCCTGGCTGGCGACGAACGAGCGCATCCTGCGCGGCGCCCGGCGCCTGGTGGCGCCCTCCCGCGACACCGCGGAGCGCTATGCGCACCGCCTCGGCCTCACCGGCATCGCGGTGGTGCCGCATCCGGAGGCGGCGCCGGCGGCGACGCCTGCGCGGCCGCGGCGGGCCCGGACCGGGGCGGTGCGGGTGGCGCTCGTCGGCTCCATCGGCCACCACAAGGGCTTCGAGCTCGTCGTGGCGCTCGCCGAGCGCGCGGCCCGGGAGCGGCGGCCGATCGCCTTCACGGTGATCGGCTCCGTCGCCGACCCGCGGCGGGCGGCGGGTCTCGCCAACCTGACGGTGACGGGCGCCTACGACCCCGCGGACCTGCCGCGCCTGCTGGCGGAGGCCGATCCGGACTACGTCTTCCTGTCGAGCGTCTGGCCCGAGACCTATTCCTACGTCCTGTCGGAGGCGTGGTCGGCGGGCTACCCGGTCGTCGCCTTCGACACCGGCGCCCCGGCCGAGCGCATCCGCGCCGAGGGAGGCGGCCTGCTGCTGCCGCTCAGCCGCGACACCTCGATGCTGCTCGACGCGCTGGTGGAGGCCCGCAACCGGCTGGCGGAGGTCCGGATCCCGGCCCTGCCCGCGGCGGCGCCGAGCCTCGCGGCCTACGAGGCCGCGATCGAGGCGGGCAAGGGCGCGGAAGGATCGGGTCTCTGAGGCGGCCTCGGGCCTCCGAGATAGAGCGTCATGCGCTCAGCCGCTTCGCCGGGTGGGCGTCGGGCGCCACGAGCCCGCGCGCCAGGGCATCGTTCTCGGCGTCGAGGATCGCCTGGGCGATCCGGCTGACGAGATCGCAGCTCGCCGCGTCGAGCGCCGCGTCGTCCCCGCCCCGCGCCGCCGCGGCGAGCGCGGAGCCCTCCTGCATCACGATGGCGCGGGCGGTGCGGATCGCATCCGCGACGGCTTCGTAGGGGCGGGGCATCGACCAACTCCACGGATTGAGAGGCGCCGCAGGCGCGATCGGACGGCGCCGCAGGTCCGTCGCCGGGCCATCGAAACCGCCCCGGCCCGAAAACGGTTCCGGGACCGCGGCGCCCCGGCCGTCGCCTTCACAGGAGCCCGGGCCGGGAGCGCGCGGCCGCCTCACGGATTGCCCATCGCGGCGAGCGTCGCGCCGTCGCTGCCGATGTCGTCGGGGCCGGTCATGCCGAGGAGCTCGACCAGGCGACCGCGCGCCCGGCTGACCCGGCTCTTGATGGTGCCGACGGCGACGCCGCAGATCTCGGCCGCCTCCTCGTAGGTGAAGTTCTGGGCCCCCACCAGCACCAGCGCCTCGCGCTGGTTGGCCGGCAGGGTGCTCAGCGCGTCCTGGAAGGCCGAGAGCTCGACCCGCGCCTCCTGGTCCGGCAGAGCGGTCAGCCGCCCGGCCATCACCCCGTCGGCATCCTCGACCTCGCGCCGGCGCTTGCGCTGCTCGGAGTAGAACAGGTTGCGCAGGATGGTGAAGAGCCAGGCGTAGAGGTTGGTGCCGGGGGTGAAGCTGTCCGCCTTGGTCCAGGCCCGCACCAGGGTCTCCTGCACCAGGTCGTCGCTGCGGTCGAGGTCGCGGGTCAGCGAGAACGCGAAGGCGCGCAGGGCCGGGATGGAGCCCAGCAGCAGCGCGCGCATCTCGGGATCGACGGGTTTCATCGACGGCGTCATCGCGCGTCCTCCTGACCGGCCGCGGGGCTCTCGGCCGCGCCGGCGGCCTCCCCCGGCGAGGCGCCCGCATCGAGCCCGGCGAGCAGCGCCGCGAACCGTTCCGGCACGGGAGCGTTCAACAGGTCGGCGTAGTGGGCACGCAGGGCCCGGCCGAGCCGGCGCCGCGTCGCGGCGTCGAGCTCGCCCCTTGCCCTGTCGGGCTTTCCGGCGGGCCGCCCGCGGGATCCCGGCTCCGGCCCGGCCGGAGCGTCGGTATCGGTCTCGTCGTCGTGCATCGCCGGTTCGCCTCGCGGCTGCCGGGGCCGGGCCGCGGCCCAGGCAGGATGCCCGGCCGGAGCCGCGGCGCGCCGATTGTGAGCCGCCTCGTGCTTCGTTCGGCGCCGCAATAAAGCCGTGGATTTTAATGCTCTCTGAAAAGGCTATTCAGCGAATTTTAATCCAAGCTCGGCTGTAGAGATCCAGCTTGTCTATAAGCATGTGAAGCTTGAGCTTAATACGACAAGACCGACATTGCCAAGTATCTCGGCCATCATTATCTAACGGGGTTGATAACCGGGATCGGCGACCGGCCGGACCGCGTGAGGCGCACCGACGCGCCGCCCGCTTCGCGCAGCAGGTCGCGCACCTGTGTGACCTGGCCGCGCTTGTCCGGCGGCCCGCGGCACCTACCCTAGGGGCTCTGTTTCTCCAGCGGGGATGACGCCTTGAACCCGAAGTCGCTTCGTGCACCCGCCGCAGCCGCGGCCTTCCTGACGCTCCTGGCGGTGACGCCGGCCCTCGCCCAGCGGGACGATCAGGGCCTGCAGATGAATTGTGCCGGCGACTACTTCAAATTGTGCGCCGGCGCCGACCCGGACAGCCCGGAGGTGGAGCGCTGCTTCGCACGCAACCGCGCCAAGCTCTCGGCCCAGTGCCGGGCGGCGATCACCGCCTACGACCGCAAGACCGGCGGCGGCAGCGTCCAGCCGGAATAGGCGCGCCGGGGTGCCGCAAGGCTCCCCAGGCTCCCAAGATGATTCCGGGCCGTGAGGCTCGCATCGCCTCACAGGCCGCGGTCGAGCCGCAGGATGCGGCAGGGATCGCCGGCCCGGGCCGCCGGCGCGTGGGGCGCGCGGATCAGCAGCGCCTCGGAGCGGGCCAGGACCGAGAGCATCGAGGAATCCTGCCGCTCGGCCGGGTGGACCACCGGCAGCCGGTCCGGCGCGGTGTCGAGGGCGGCCCGCATGTAGTCCTGGCGACCGTCATTGGCGGGCAGGTCGCGCCCGAGGAGGCCCGGCTCGCTGCGGTCGGCCCCGGCATCAGGATCGCCCAGCAGCGCCCGGATCAGCGGCTGGACGAAGAGCAGCCCGCAGACCACCGACGAGACCGGGTTGCCGGGCAGGCCCAGCACCGCCATCGGCCCGAGGCGGCCATGCATCAGCGGCTTGCCGGGCCGGAGCGCGATGCGCCAGAAGCCGAGATCGAGCCCCTGCCGGGTGAGCGCCGACTGGACGAGGTCGTGGTCGCCGACCGAGGCGCCCCCCAGCGTGACCAGGAGGTCGGCCTTGGCGTCGCGGGCGCGGGTGATGGCGGCTTCAAGGTCGGCGAAGGTGTCGCCGGCGATGCCGAGGTCGATCGCCTCGGCGCCGGCCGCCTCCGCCATCGCGGCGAGCGCCAGGCCGTTCGAGGCGACGATCTGGTCCCAGTCCGCCGGCTCGCCCGGCCGCACCAGCTCGTCGCCGGTGGCGAGCACCGCGACGCGCGGCCGGCGCCGGACGCGCAGGGTCGGGTGGCCGCCGGCGGCGGCAAGCGCCACCCGCCAGCCGTCGAGGCGCTCGCCGGCCGTCAGCAGCCGGTCGCCCTCGCGGAAATCGAGCCCGCTGCCGCGGATGTGGCGGCCCGGCGGGTTGCCGACCCGCGCCAGCACCGCATCGCCTTCAGGCAGCGTGTCCTCCTGGATCACGATCGTGTCGGCGCCCTCGGGCAGCGGCGCGCCGGTGAAGATGCGGATCGCCTCGCCCGGGCCCACCGGCCCGCGGGCGCCGTGGCCGGCGGCGCTGGTCGCGGTGACGGTCAGCCGCACCGGCGCCTCGGGCGAGGCCCCGGCGACGTCGGCGGCGCGCACGGCGTAGCCGTCCATGGCGGAGGTCGCGAAGGGCGGCTGGGTGCGCAAGGCCCGCACGTCCTCGGCGAGCGTGCGTCCGGCGGCGGCCGTGATCGGCATCGTCTCGGGCTCGACGGGCTTGGCGCCGGCGAGGATGCGCGCCAGCGCCTCGGCGACGGGAAGGAGCGCGCTCATTCGCCGGCCTCCCTGTGGGAGGAGACCTCCCACACACCGGAGCGGCCGCCGCTCTTGTGCAGCAGCCGCACGCCCTCGACCCGCATGCCCCGGTCGGCGGCCTTGACCATGTCGTAGACGGTCAGGCACGCGACCGAGACCGCGGTCAGCGCCTCCATCTCGACCCCGGTCGGGCCCTGGACCCGCACCTCCGCGGTGACGCGGATCCCCGGCAGCGTCTCGTCCGGCTCGCACTCGACCCTGACCTTGGTGAGGAGCAGCGGGTGGCAGAGCGGGATCAGCTCGTGGGTGCGCTTGGCCGCCATGATGCCGGCGAGCCGCGCGGTGCCGAGCACGTCGCCCTTCTTGGCGTCGCCCTCGCGGATCAGCCGCAGGGTGTCGGGGTTCATCACCACCAGGCCCTCGGCGCGGGCGGCCCGGTCGGTCGCGGCCTTGTCGGTGACGTCGACCATGTTGGCGGCGCCGGCGGCGTCGAGATGGGTCAGGGTCGGCATGGCCTGGCTCCGGAAGATCGGCTTCGCGCTTAGCACGGCGGCCGGCGCCGCCGCCATGGCGCTCCCGCGACGCGCGCTTCCCGATGACCGCCGCAGGGCAGACCCGCTGGACGGATCGGCGAGATCCTGTCAGCGGGCGCCGCCCCGGCGCGGCGCCGGCGGCCCCGGCGTCCCGGCCGCGCCGAACATCGCCGGCTGCGCCGTCGCGACGAGGGCCCGCAAGCCGAGGCCGAGCGCGGCCAGCCGCTCCTCGGTGAGCTGCCCCTGAAAGAGGTGCGCCGCCACGACGAGGCGCGGCCTAGCGTTACGGTCGCACAGGGCGGCGGCGACCGAGGTGACGCCGCGGATGAGGTGGCCGACATCGACGGCGTAGCCGCGGCCGGACGCGGCCTCGACCTCCTCCAGGTAGGTCTCGAACGGCACCGGGACGTGCCAGCGGATCGCCCCGAACCGGGCCCGCAGGGTGGCGCGCGGCAGGAGGCCGGCGCGCTGGCCCGCCGCCGCCACCGCCCGGCCGATCGCCCCGGCATAGGCCGGGATGCGGGTGGCGAGCCGGAACTCGATGTGGATGCCGCTCGCCGGCACGATCCGCCCGAGGAGCAGCGCCTTGTCGTCGGGCGCCACCTGCCAGACGCTCGCCGTCGCCTCGAACTCGGTCGCGACCTGCTGCAGCCCGGGCTGGAGCAATTCGACGTCCGAGCGGTTGAGGAGCGGGCGCGCCACCTCGAGCAGCCCGAGGCCGAGGCGGTAGGTCTTGGTGTCCGGCGCGAGGGCGACGAAGCCCTCGTGCACCAGGGTGCGCAGGATGTTGAGGGTGGTCGAGGGGCTGACCCCCGCGGCGCGGGCGATCGCCGTGACCCCGAGCGCGTCCCGCGCGCCCGCCACCGCCCGCAGGATCGCGGCGGCCTGCGTCACCGCCCCGACCTCGCGGCCGACCTCCATCACCGCCGCCCGCTCGCCGAGCTCCTGGTTCACACCCCACCCCCCCTTGCCGGGTCGCGCATTTACGGTCCAGAATATCGTTCAGCCCGCGGAATGGAAACGACGATCCGCGCGAGGCCCGGGAAACGGGCCCGGCGGCAACGGGAGGAGCAGGATGGCAGGCACGCGACGGGCCCTGGCGGCGCGCTGCGCCGGGGCGATGCTGATGGCGGTGATCGGTGCGGCTGCGGCCCGCGCCGACGGCGACGTGCTCAGGATCGGCATCATCACCGACATGAGCGGCCAGTACAGCGAGGGCAACGGCGAGGGCTCGGTCGCCGCCGCGAAGCTCGCGGTCGAGGATTTCGGCCCGACCGTGCTGGGCAGGCGCATCGAGATCATCTCCGCCGACCACCAGAACAAGCCCGACGTGGCGTCCGGCATCGTGCGCAACTGGCTCGACACGAAGGGCGTCGACGTGGTGGCGGAGGGCGTGAACTCGGCGGTCGCCCTGGCGATCCAGGCTGTGACCCGCGAGCGCGGAAAGATCTTCCTGATCTCCGGCGCCGGCTCGTCCGACATCACCGGCAAGTCCTGCTCGCCGACCAGCGTGCAGTGGACCTACGACACCTACGCCTCGTCGAACGCCACCGCCAAGGCGCTGGCCGCCCGCGGCGGCAAGACCTGGTTCTTCCTCACCGCCGACTACGCCTTCGGCCATGCCCTCGAGCGCGATGCGGCCCGGGCGGTCGAGGCGGCGGGCGGCCAAGTCGTCGGCAAGGTCCGCCACCCGTTCAACAACCCCGACTTCTCCTCCTTCCTGCTCCAGGCGCAGGCCTCGCCCGCCAAGGTGATCGCGCTGGCCAATGCCGGCAGCGACTTCGCCAACGCGATCAAGCAGGCGCACGAGTTCGGCCTGTCCCAGTCGGACAAGATCATGGCGGCGCTCCAGGTGACGCTGACCGATTCGGCGTCGCTGGGCCTCGAGGTGGTGCAGGGCGCGCTGTTCACCGACAGCTTCTACTGGGACCGCACGCCCGAGACCCGGGCCTATTCCGAGCGCTTCTACGCCCTGCGCAAGGCAATGCCGACCGCCTACCAGGCCGGCGTGACCTCGGCGCTCACCCACTACCTGAACGCGGTCAAGGCCGCCGGCACCACCGATGCGGCGGCCGTGATGGCCAGGATGCGCGAGACGCCGGTCAACGACTTCTTCGCGCAAGGCGGCAAGGTCCGGCCCGACGGCCGCATGGTCCACGACATGTACCTGATGCGGTTCAAGACGCCGGCCCAGTCGAAGGGCCGCTGGGACCTCTACGAACTCGTGGCGACGATTCCCGGCGACGAGGCGTTCCGGCCGCTCGCCGAAGGCGGGTGCCCGTATGTCAAGTGAACCGGCCGATCTCGCCGCCCTGGTCCGGCCCGGCGCGGTCGCGATCATCGGCGCCTCCGCCGACCCGACCCGCATCGGCGGCCGGCCGATCGCCTACATGCTGCGCGCCGGGTTCCAGGGCGCGATCCTGCCGGTGAACCCGAACCGGGCCGAGGTGCAGGGGCTGCCCTGCTACCCCTCCGTCGCGGCCCTGCCGCAGGTCCCCGACGTCGCGGTGGTGGCGGTGCCGGGGGAGGCGGCGCTCCAGGCGGTCGACGAGCTCGGCGCGCGCGGCACCCGCTTCGCCGTGATGTTCACGGCGGGCTACGCCGAAGTGGACGAGGCGGGTGCGGCGGCGCAAGCTGCGCTCGTCGCCACCGCCCGGCGGCACGGCCTGCGGCTCCTGGGTCCCAACTGCCTCGGCCTGTTCAACGCGGCGGCCGGCTTCTACCCGATCTTCTCCGCCTCGCTCGAGGGCGGGCTGCCGCTGCCCGGGCGGATCGGCATCGCCAGCCAGTCGGGCGCCTACGGCACCCACCTCTTCGCCGCCTGCCGCACCCGCAACATCGGCACCGCGATGCTGGTCACCACCGGCAACGAGGCCGACCTCTCGGTCGCCGACGCGATCGGCTGGATGGCCCGGGACGACGACCTCGACGTCATCATGGCCTATGTCGAGGGCGTGCAGGACGGGGAAGCCTTCGCGGGGTCCCTCGCCGCGGCCCGGCGGGCGCGAAAGCCCGTGATCGTGATGAAGGTCGGGCGCAGCGCGGTCGGCAGCGCGGCGGCGCAGTCGCACACCGCCTCGATCGCCGGCAACGACGCGATCTTCTCCGCGGTGCTCGCCGAGCACGGCGCGATCCGGGCCCGCTCGACGGAAGAGCTGATCGACATCGCCTACGCGGCGACGCGGCGGATCTACCCGGTGCCCAATACCCTCGGGGTCATCACCATCTCAGGGGGAGCCGGCGTCCTGATCTCGGACGCCGCCGAGGCGGCCGGCCTGCCGATGCCGGAGATGCCGCAGGAAGCGCAGGCGCGCCTGAAGGCGGTGCTGCCCTTCGCCTCGCCGCGCAACCCGGTCGACTGCACCGCCCAGGCCTTCAACGACCTGTCGCTGATCGGCCGCTTCACCGAATCGATGATCGCCGACGGCGGCTATTCCTCGATCCTCGCCTTCTTCACCCAGATCGGCGGCGCCCCCAGCATGGCGCCGGCGATCCGCGCCCAGCTCAACGCCGTCAAGGCGGGCCACCCGGACCGGCTCTACGCCCTCTCGGTCCTGGCCTCCGAGGAGCGCAACCGCGAGTACGAGGCCGACGGCTACCTGCTCTACGAGGACCCGGCCCGGGCGGTCACGGCCCTCGACGCGATGGGCCGCCTCGGCGCGAGCTTTTCGGAGCCTGAGCCGACCGTGCCGCCCTCGGGCGGGCCGGTGGCCTTGCCGGCGGCGACCCCGAGCGAGGCGGAAGCGAAGCGCCTGCTCGCCGCGGCCGGGATCGCCACGGTGCCGGAGGCCGTCTGCACCGACGCCGAGGCGGCGGTCGCGGCGGCCGAACGCTTCGGCTTCCCGGTGGTGATGAAGATCCTGTCGCCGGACATCCTGCACAAGACCGAGATCGGCGGCGTGCTCCTCGACATCGCCGACGCCGGGGCGGTCCGGCGCGGCCACGCCACCCTCCTCGAGCGCGCCGCCCGCCACGCGCCGTCAGCCCGGATCGAGGGCGTGCTGGTGGCGCGCCAGGTCAAGGGCGCGGTCGAGTGCATCATGGGCATCCAGCGCGACCCGGTCTTCGGCCCGGTGGCGATGGTCGGGCTCGGCGGGGTCTTCGTCGAGGTGATGCGCGACGTGGTCTTTCGGCGCTGCCCGTTCGGCGAGGACGTCGCCGAGGCGATGATCCGCTCGATCAAGGCCGCCCCGCTCCTCACCGGCGCCCGCGGCCGGCCGCCCTGCGACGTCGCGGCGCTCGCCCGGATGCTGTCGCGCCTCTCGGTCTTCGCCGCCTCGGCGGGGCCGCGGCTGGCGTCCATCGACCTCAACCCGGTCTTCGCCCTGCCCGAGGGGGCGTATGCGGCGGATGCGGTGATCGAGGTGGGGGAGGCGGGGTGATGAGCGGGTTCAAGGCGCCACGCCTGAACCCTCCCCCCTCTGCGGGGGAGGGTGGCCCGGCCGTGAGGCCGGGCCGGGAGAGGGGACGCCGCTTCCGGAGATGTCTCGTGCTTCGTGAAGGGCGCCACCTGGAACAGCGTCGCGCTGCCCCTCTCCCGGCTCACTTCATTCGCCACCCTCCCCCGCAGAGGGGGGAGGGTCGGGCGCGCATCTCTCCGGCGACGGGTTCGCCATGACCGACCCCGCCCGCATCCCCGTCATCGTCGGCATCGGCGAGATCGCCGACCGGCCCGATGCGCCGGGCCGCGGCCCGGTCGGCCCCGAGCCCGCCGCCCTGATGGCCGAGGCCCTGGCCCGCGCCGAGGCGGATGCGGGCGGCGGCTGGCTGGCGCGGCTCTCCTCCCTCGACGTCGTCAACGCGGTGTCCTGGCCCTACGCCGACTTAGCCCTTCGCGTCGCCGAGATGATCGGCCACCGCCCGGCCCGCCTCGCCTACGGACCCGTGGGCGGCGAGACGCCGGTCCGCTTCCTGCACGAGGCGGCGCTGCGCATCGCCCGCGGCGAGGCCGCGGTGGCGGCCCTGTGCAGCGGCGAGGCGGAGCACAGCGCCGCGGCGGCGCGGCGCGCCGGATCGAGGCCGGAGCGCGACGCCGCTCCGCCCTGGACGGCGCCGGACCCCGCCTGGACCAACCCGCGGGTGCGCGACTACCTCCACCCCCAGGCCCTGCGCCACGGCCTGTCGCAGCCGGTCTTCGCCTACCCGCTCTACGAGACCGCCCTCCAGGCCGCCTGGGGCCAGACCCCGCGGCAGGGCCGCGACGAATCGGCGGCCTTGTGGGCCGCGATGTCCCGGGTCGCCGCCGAGAACCCGCATGGCTGGCTGCGCCGCCCCTTCGGCGCGGACGAGATCGCCACGCCCTCGCCCGCCAACCGGCCGATCGCCTGGCCCTATCCGAAGCTGATGGTGGCCAACCCCGTGGTGAACCAGGCCGCCGCCGTGATCGTGGCGAGCCTGGCGCTCGCCCGCGCCGCCGGCCTCCCCGAGCACCGCCTGATCCATATCGGGCCCGGCGCCGCCGCGAACGAGCCGCGGGACTGGCTCGCCCGCGACCGCTTCGACCATGCGCCGGCGCAGGACGCGGTGCTGGCCGCCACCCTGCGCCGGGCCGGCCTCGCGGCCTCGGACCTGGCGGCGGTCGAGCTCTACAGCTGCTTTCCCTGCGTGCCCAAGATGGCGCGGCGCAGCCTCGGCCTGCCGGAGGACGCCGTCCCGACGGTGGCGGGCGGGCTCACCTTCTTCGGCGCGCCGCTCAACGGCTATATGGCGCACGCCGCCTGCGCGATGGTCCGGCGGTTGCGCGAGGCCCCCGGCGCGGCCGGCCTGCTCTACGGCCAGGGCGAGTTCGTCACCAAGCACCACGCCCTGGTGCTCGGAAGCCGCCCGCTCGCGGCCCCGTCCGAGCCGATCTCGGTCCAGGACGAGGCCGATCGCCGCCGCGGGCCGGTGCCGCCGGTCATTGAGGATGCGACGGGCCGCGCCACGGTCGAGACCCACACCGTGCTGTTCGACCGCGAGGGAGCGCCCGAGAGGGGCGTCGTGGTGCTGCGCCAGGGCGAATCCCGCCTCCTCGCCCGGGTGCCCGCCACCGACCGCGCCACGCTCGGCGTGCTGACCGACCTCGATAGCTCGCCCGTCGGGCGCGAGGGCGCGTTGCGCAGAGCCCCCGACGGGCTCCTCGACTGGGAGGCGGCGTGATGGCGGAGCCCGTCCTCGTCGAGCGCGCCGGCGACCACGTCGCGGTGGTGACGCTCAACCGCCCGCAGGCCCGCAACGCCGTCGACTCAGGCCTCGCCCGCGCCCTGGCGACGGCGGTCGCCGCGACGGAGGCCGACGACGCGGTCCGGGCGGTGGTGCTCGCGGGCGCCGGCCCCGTCTTCTGCGCCGGGGCCGACCTGACGGTGATCGCGGCCGGCGGCGCCGACGACCTCTGGACGGACGAGGGCGGCTTCGCCGGCTTCGTGCACGCCGCGCGGACGAAGCCCTGGATCGCCGCGGTGGACGGGCCGGCGCTCGCCGGCGGCTGCGAGATCGCGCTCGCCTGCGACCTGATCGTCGCCGGGGAGGGGGCAGAGTTCGGCCTGCCGGAGGTGACCCGCGGCCTCGTCGCGGCGGCGGGCGGCCTCTACCGGCTGCCGCGGGCGATCCCCAAGGCGGTCGCCCTCGAGCTGATCCTGACCGGCGCGAGGCTGGAGGCCGCCCGCGCCCACGCGCTCGGCCTCGTCAACCGGCGGGTCGCCGCGGGAGCGGCCCGGGACGAGGCGGTGGCGCTGGCCACCGTCATCGCCGGCAACGCGCCGCTCGCCGTGCGCGAGAGCCTGGCGGTCGCGCGGATGGTGCCCGGTTCCGACGAGGCGGGCTTGCGCGCCGCGAGCGCCGCGGCCCGCGCCCGGGTCCAGGAGTCGGAGGATTACCGCGAGGGCCCGCGGGCCTTCGTGGAGAAGCGCCCGCCGCGCTGGACCGGGCGGTGAATCAGAGGAGGAACTCCATGGGCATGCTGGACGGCAAGGTCGCGCTCGTCACCGGGGCCGGCGGCGGCATCGGGCGGGAGATCGCGCTGGCCATGGCGCTCGCCGGCGCCAGGGTGGTGGTCAACGACGTCGGCGCGAGCCTGAGCGGCCTCGGAGAGACCTCGGCGACGCCCGGCGAGCAGACCCGCGCGATCATCGAGCAGCGCGGCGGGCAGGCGGTGGTCAGCACCGACACGGTGGCCGACTGGGACGCCGCGCAACGCATGGTCGCCACCGCCCTCGACGCGTTCGGCCGCCTCGACGTCGTGGTCAACAATGCCGGCATCCTGCGCGACCAGATCTTCCACAAGATGACCCCGGAGGAGTGGCTGTCGGTCATCAACGTCCACCTCAACGGCAGCTTCTTCGTCTCCCGCGCCGCCGCCGAGGTCTTTCGGCGCCAGGGCGCGGGATCCTACGTCCACATGACCTCGACCTCGGGCCTGATCGGCAATATCGGGCAGGCGAACTATTCGGCGGCCAAGCTCGGCATCGCCGCCCTGTCGAAGTCGATCGCCCTCGACATGGGCCGCTTCGGCGTGCGCTCGAACTGCATCGCGCCCTTCGCCTGGAGCCGGATGACGAGCTCGATCCCCGCCGAGACCCCGGAGCAGAAGGCCCGCGTCGCCAAGCTCCAGGCGATGGGGCCGGAGAAGAACGCGCCGCTCGCGGTCTTCCTCGCCTCCGACGCCGCGGCCCACGTCACCGGCCAGATCTTCGCGGCCCGCCACAACGAAGTGTTCGTGTTCAACCATCCCCGCCCGGTGCGCGGCGTGCACCGCTCCGAGGGCTGGACGCCGGAGACCATCGCCGAGCACGGCATGCCAGCGCTCTCCGGCCACCTCGCCCCCCTCGACCGCAGCCCCGACGTCTTCTCCTGGGACCCGGTGTGATCCGTCTTCCGGACGCATCGTCCGGAAGACGGATCACCAGCCCGCGCGGCGGAGCTTCGCTCCGCACGCTTGAGCGAAGCCGAAATTCGCATTGCGCAGCAATCCATCGGATTTCGAAAGACCATGACGATCAACGGACGCGCCTACATCGCCGGGGCCTACGAGCACCCGACCCGCAAGGCCCCGGACAAGACCGTGGCCCAGCTCCACGCCGAATCCGCCGCCGGGGCGCTCGCCGATGCGGGCCTGACCAAGGACGACGTCGACGGCTATTTCTGCGCCGGCGACGCGCCGGGCCTCGGGCCGCTGGCGATGGCCGACTACATGAACCTGCGGTTACGCCACCTCGACAGCACCGATATCGGCGGCGCCTCCTACATCGCCCACGTGGCCCACGCGGCGGAGGCGATCGCCATGGGCAAGTGCAGCGTCGCGCTGATCACGCTGGCGGGGCGCCCGCGCAGCGCCGGCCATTCCGGCACTGCGGCCCGGCCCGTCATCGCCGACGCGCCGGACAGCGCCTGGGAGACGCCGTTCGGCCCGACCACGGTCAACCTCTACGCGCTCTGCGCACGCCGGCACATGCACGAGTTCGGCACGACCTCCGAGCAGCTCGCCTGGATCAAGGTCGCGGCCTCGCACCACGCGCAGCACAATCCGAATGCCATGCTGCGCGACGTGGTGAGCGTCGCGGACGTCGTGGCCTCGCCGATAGTCGCCGATCCGCTGCACCGGCTCGATTGCTGCGTCGTCAGCGACGGCGGCGGGGCGCTGGTGGTGGTGCGGCCCGAGATCGCCCGGAGCCTCAAGCGCCCGCTGGTGCGGGTGATGGGGGCGGGCGAGGCACACAAGGGCCAGCTCGGCGGCGAGGTCGATCTCACCTACTCGGCGGCGCGCCATTCGGGGCCGGCGGCCTTCGCGGAAGCGGGCGTCACGCCCGCCGACATCAAGTACGCCTCGATCTACGACAGCTTCACCATCACGGTGCTGATGCAGCTCGAGGATCTGGGCTTCTGCGAGAAGGGGCAGGGCGGGCGCTTCGTCGCCGACGGCAACCTGATCGCGGGGAGCGGACGCCTGCCGTTCAACACCGACGGCGGCGGCCTGTGCAACAACCACCCGGCCAACCGGGGCGGCATCACCAAGGTGATCGAGGCGGTGCGCCAGCTCCGCGGCGAGGCCCATCCGGCTTTGCAGGTGAGGAACTGCGACCTCGCCGTCGCGACCGGCATCGGCGGCCTGTTGGGCAGCCGCCACGGCGCCGCGACCCTGGTGCTCGGGAGGGAATGAGACCGATGACCCGCATCACGTTGCGCGACGGCGACTGGCCCGACCCGCCGGCGAGCCCCGAGGCCGCGCCCTTCGTGGAAGCGGCCCGCGAGGGCCGGTTCCTGCTGCGCCGCTGCACGGCCTGCGGCAAGGCGCACTGGTACCCGCGCGCCTTGTGCCCGTTCTGCCTCGGCGAGACCGCCTGGGAGGAGGCCTCAGGGAACGGCACGATCTACAGCTTCACGGTGCTCACCCGCGAGGACCCCGTCCGCACGGTCGCCTACGTCACCCTGGCGGAGGGCCCGACGATGCTGACGAGCCTCGTCGAGTGCGACGCGCAGGCCCTGGCAATCGGCCAGCCGGTGCGCCTCGTCTTCGCGCGCTCGCGCAACGGGACGCCGGTGCCGTGCTTCCGGCCGGCCGATCCCAGCGCCTCGCCCAGGTCGTGACGGGCGGCATCACGCCGCCCGGACCTCCCCCAGGAAGGCCCCCACCGCCGCGCTCATCGTCTCGGCCTGCCGGCCGAGGTCGCGGGTGGTGTCGGTGACGCGGGTCGCGACCTCGGCGGTGCCGCCGGCATCCTCGCGCACGCGGTCGATCAGGCGGGCGACCTCGTCGGTGCCGGCGCTGACGTCGCGGGTGCTGCGGGCGATCTCGGCGGTCGCCGCGCTCTGCTCCTCGACCGCGGCGCTGATCATCGCGCTGCTCTCGCTGATCCGGCCGATCGTCTCGCGGATGCGCGCGATCGCCTCGACCGAGCCGCCCGCCGCCGCCCGCATGGCGTCGATCTGGCCGGAGATCGTCCCGGTGGCCCGGGCGGTCTGCTGGGCGAGCGCCTTCACCTCGGCCGCGACCACCGCGAAGCCGCGGCCGGCCGCGCCGGCGCGGGAGGCCTCGATGGTGGCGTTGAGCGCGAGCAGGTTGGTCTGGGCCGCGATGCCGGTGATCAGCGTCACCACCTCGCCGACCTGGGTCACCGCCTCCGCCAGGGACGTGACCCGCGCCGCCACCCCGTCGGACTGCGCCACCGCCTCCTCGGCCACCGCGTGGGAGCGGCCGATCTCGCCGGCGATCTCCGCGATCGCCGCGCGGAGCTGCTCGGCGGAGCGCGCCACCTGCTCGGTGCCGGCCGAGGCCTCGAGCACGGCCGCGGCCACCGCGGTGGCGGCCTCGCTCGAGCGCGCGGCGTTGCGCGACAGCGCGTCGACGGTGCCGTCGAGCGAGCGGGTCTGGTCGGTGACGGCGCCGATCACCGCGAGCACGCGGTCCTCGAAGGTCTGCGCCAGGGCCGCGGTGGTGCGGCGGCGGCTCGCCTGCTCGGCGGCCGCGTAGGTCTCGAGCAGCACCTCGAGGTCGAGCCAGGCCGCCCGCGTGAGGGCCCCCTGCAGGGCGGCCGCCTCGCGGCCCCCGCGCAGGCGGCGCGGCGCGCCGAGGCCAAGGGCCTCGGTGAGCCCGGCCGTCACCGTGGCGTGGCAGATCGCCACCGCGTAGCCCGGCACGCCGCGGGCGTAGAAGACCGAGGCGAGCCGCTCGGCCGAGGCCGTGAAGGCCGGGCCGAACTCGCCGCTCACGACCCGCACCCAGTGGGCGACCCGGGCCTCGTGCACCTCCGGATCGCGCAGGGTCTGCTGGATCTCCGGCCATTCCGCGAAGCGGGCGTTCCACGCGGCGAGCAGCTCCGGCAGGCGCTCGCGCGCGAACCCGGCGAGGCCGCGCAGGCGGCCGAGGTCGTCGTCCGTGAGGCCGAAGGTGGCGAAGCGCCGGCGCTGCTCGGCGGTGACGACGGTTTGATCCATGATTCAGTTGCACTCGTTTCCATTAACAACTGAAGCGGGCAGTCAATAATTTTCGGTTACCGCCGATCGATGCGGGGGCGGTTTGTTACGTGTTATATCTTAACGTCCGCCCGGGAGGCTGCGGACGCAGTCGGCGATCTGCCGGCGCAGCCAGGCGTGGCCGGGATGGCGCTCGACGCGCCGGGCCCAGACCAGGACCGAGCGCGTGACCGGCAGGTCGGGATCCGCCGGCAGGGGCGCGCAGGCGACCGGATGCACGGTCGCGAGGGTGCGGGCGATCCGCTCGCCCAGGACCGCCACCATGTCCGAGGCGGCGAGGATCGGAGCCGCCGACAGGAACGGGGCCGACATCGCGATGCGGCGCGGCGACAGGCCCCGCCGGCTCAGGATCGCGTCGATGAACCCGACATCGTCGCCCGTCGAGGACACGACGAGGTGGGGGAGCCCGGCAAGCCGCTCGTAGGTGAGGGGCGCGTCGAGGGCCGGGTGCCCGCGCCGGCCGACGACCGCGAACCCGTCCCGGACCAGCGTGGTGGTGCCGAACCGCTCGCCCTCGACCCGGCCGCTGCCGACGATGGCGAGGTCGACGTCGCCGCGGTCCAGGAGGTCGTCGACCCGCACGGTGCCGCTCGGGCTCATGTGGAGGTGCAGCGCCGGGGCGCGGCGGCCGATCCAGGCGGCGATCGGCGCGGCGAGCACCACCGCGGCGGTGTTGTTGACGACGAGGCGGAAGCTCGCGGTCGAGGAGGCCGGATCGAACTGGTCCTGGTGCAGCACGCCCTCGATCTCGGCGAGCGCCCGCCGCACCGGCTCGGCCAGGGTCAGCGCCCGGGGCGTCGGGCTCATGCCCTCCGGGCCGCGCACGAACAATTCGTCGCCGAGGGCCCGGCGCAGGCGCTGCAGCGCGTGGCTCACCGCCGACTGGCTCAGGCCCAGCCGCTCGCCGGCGCGCGTCACGTGGCGCTCGCGCATGATCGCGTCGAACACGATCAGGAGCTTGAAGTCGAACGCGTCCCAGTTCACGGCCTGGGGGTTTAGCCGAGGGGGGAGGCGGGGGATAGACGGGGTATGAGGCACGGCTAAACCCTCCCCCCAACGGAACTCGGGCTTGCCCGAGTTCCGCATCAGCGTGCCCAGGTCGGGCAAGCCCGACTTGGGACGGGAGAGGGGACGCCGCTTCCGGAGAGGTCGCGACCGTGATGACGAGCGCTCCCTGGATCAGCGTCGCGCCGCCCCTCTCCCGCCCCCCTCCGTGGGGCACCCTCCCCCCGGAGGGGGGAGGGGTCACATGCGGGTCGCGAGACGGCCCCGTGAGGAGGCGGCCAGCGCCTCACGCCTGCTTCAGCTTCGTGATCGTGTCGCTCGGCACACCAGCAAAATTGTTCGACAGGAGGTAGCGCGGGCTCGCCTTGATCCAGGTGTCGAGGTCGATCTCCTCGAACTTGCCGTTGTCCCAGGTCTGGACGATCTCGAGGTCCTCGTCGCCGATGTTCCTGATCGCGTGACCGAAGCCCATCGGGATGTAGGCGACGTCGCCGGGCTTGAACTCGGCGACCTTGCCGCGCCCGCCCGAGCCGAACAACGCCACCTGGCCCTTGCCCTTCAGGTAGTAGTGCCACTCGTTGGCGTTGACGTTCCAGTGCAGCTTGCGCATCTGCCCCGGCTTGATCGTCATCAGGCCGCCCGACATCGTCTTCTGGATCGGCCACTCGTCGACGGTGGCGAGCCGGAAGGTGCCGCCCTCGAACTCGCGCAAAGCCCGCGGGTCCTTGAGCAGGCGGAACTTGTGGGTCGATTCCTTCGGCCAGGGCGCGTCGAGGGCCTCGGAGGCGGGCACGACCGGGCCGGCCTGGATGTAGGTCTCGCCCTTCGGGAAGGCGTCGAGGGCCTCCTTCGTCAGGCCGAACTCCAGGGCCAGCATGTCCTTCGGGGTCACGTCGATCCAGTCGGTGATCGAGAACGTGCCGTGCTCCGAGAAGGCGCCGTTGTCGAAGGACAGGATGAAGTGGCAGGGCTTGTCGCCGATGGTCTGGATCGAGTGGCCGTGGCCCTTCGGGAAGTACCAGAGGTCGCCGGGCTCGTAGTTGTTGATCTCGCTGGCGCCGGAGGGATCGAGCACCACGGTCTGGCAGCGCCCGTCGATGACGTAGGCCCACTCGGCCGCGATGGCGTGCCAGTGCAGCTCGCGCGAGGCGCCGGGCTCGAGGAACATGTGCACGCCCGCGATCCCCTTGCTGATGGGGAACTGGTGCACCGTCGCCTCCTTGGCCCAGCCGCCGGAGGTCACCTTCGGCCGGTTGCCGTCGAGGGAGAAGCGGAAGTCGGGCATCGCCCCGACGTCGTTGGGATCGTGATAGGCGACCTTCGCGCCCGGCGGCAGCGAGACCGCCTGGCGCCCGAAGCCGCCATCGCCCGGGTTGCCGTGATCGTGCTCCAGCGCCTTCGCGCCCGTCGCCACCAGCCCGCTGGCGCCCAGCGCCGCCGTCCCCAGAAACAGCCGCCGCGTCTGATCCATGATGCGTCCCCCGTGAGATCGGCGCGCCGGCCTCGCCGGTCGTCGCCCGCCGGCCCCTGTCGGGCCGTCGCGCGGGACGCTGGGCCAGCCCGGTGCGCCAGTGAAACGCATTGTCGGCATCGGCTCATGGCGGTCATGCATGATGCCGCGCGGGCAGCGCGGGAGGATGGAGCGGGCATGTCCTGGCAGATCTGGGCGCTGGTCTCGGCGGTGTTCACGGCGCTCACGGCGGTGCTGGCCCGGGCCGGCAGCGCCGGGGCGGAATCCGACGCCGCCGCCTTCCTGCGCTCGGTGGTGATCCTCATGGCGCTCGGGGCGATCTGCCTCGCCACCGGTCAGTGGCACGCCCTGCGGTCCCTGACCGGGCGCAACCTCGGCTTGTTGAGCCTGTCGGGCCTCGCCACGGCCGGGTCCTGGGCCTGCTACTTCCGCGCCCTGAAGGTCGGCGGGGCGGCGCAGGTCGCGACCCTCAACAAGCTGTCGATCGTGCTGGTGGCCGTGTTCGGCGCGGCGCTGCTGGGCGAGCGCCTCTCGGGGATCAACTGGCTCGGCGTCGGCCTGGTGGCGGCGGGCGCCTACCTGCTCACCTATCGCGGCTGAGGCGGCGCGCCGGCCTCCCTCCCGCTCACCCCCCGGTCCGCAGCTCCGCCAGCGGCGCCGTCAGGGTGCAGATGACCCCCTCGGGCGGGTAGTGCGTCGCGACCTCGCCGCCGACGCTGCCGGCGAGCCCCCGCTCGATCAGGCGCGACCCGAACCCCCTGCGGGCAGGCGGCACCACCCGGGGGCCGCCATGCTCCTGCCAGCGCAAGGCCAGGACCGGGTCGGCCGGGTCGGTGACGGTCCAGCCGAGGGTGACGTAGCCGTCGGGAACCCGCAGGGCCCCGTACTTGACCGCGTTGGTGGCGAGCTCGTGCGCCATCAGGGCCAGCGACAGGGCCGCCCGCGCCCCGCAGGGCACCGGCGGGCCGCCGAGGCGGAAGCGCCCGGGCCGGCCGTCGTCGTGGATCGAAAGCGCGCCGGCGAGCACCGCCCGCAGGTCGGCGCTCTCGCCCTCGCCGGTCATCAGGATGTCGTGGGCCTTGCCGAGCGCGATCAGCCGGGCGGCCAGCGCCTCGCGGGCCTCGGCCGGATCGGTGGCGTTGCGCAGGGTCTGCATGGCGATCGCCTGCACGATCGCCAGGGTGTTCTTGAGCCGGTGGCTCAGCTCGCGGTTCAGGATCTCCTGCTGGGCTTCCGCCGCCTTGCGGGCCGAGATGTCGTGGCTCACCGCCGCGAAGCCCTCGAAGGCGCCGCCGGGCCCGCGCAGGGAGAAGAGGTTGTAGCGCACCGGCACCGCCGCGCCCGTGGCGAAGTGGCGGACCCGGAACTCGCCGCTCCAGCTGCCCCCGGCCCGGACCTCCGGCAGGATCGTGCCTTCCGCGAAGGGCAGGTCCTCGGGGGTGAAGAAGTCGGTCAGGCGGGCGGCCTGGGCGGCCCCCCCGGCCAGGCCGACGAGGGCCCGGCCGGCCGGGTTGACGTAGACGACCCGTCCCTCGGCATCCGCAATGGCGATGAGGTCGCTCGACTGCTCGGCGACGAGGGCGAGGCGGCGCAGCTGGGCCTCGGCCCGGCGCTGCTCGGTCACGTCGAGGAAGACCGTGACGGCGGCCTGGATCGCGCCGTCCTCGCCGCGCACCGGCGCGCTCGAGACCTCGAGCAGGCGCACCTCCCCGGTCGCGGCGTTGCGGTAGCGCATCCCCTCGCCGGTCACCACCGCGCCGTCGCGCAGGGCGCGCAGGGACGGGTATTCGTGCGGGTCGTAGGAGCGTCCGTCCGCGTGCAGCGCGCTGAAGGCCTCGTAGCGCGACAGCCCGCGCCCGCCGAGGCCGTGGCCCAGGATCTCCTCGGCCCGGGCGTTGACGAGGTTCGGCGCGCCGGGTCCGATTCCGGCGACCGAGATGCCGACCGGCGCCTGCCGGAAGACCGCCTCGAGCAGGCCGCGCTCGAGCTCGAGCTGGCGCTCGGAGTCGCGCCGGGCGGCCTCGGCACGATCGCGCTCGGTGAGGTCGAGCAGGGCGCCGATCATCCGCACCGCCCGGCCGGCCTCGTCGCGGATCACCGAGCCGCGGTCGAAGACGTGGGCGTAGGAGCCGTCCGCCCGCAGGAAGCGGTACTCGTCGCTCCAGGCGGTGCCGGTCCCGTCGATGACGGCGTGGATCGAGGCGTCGATCCGGGCCCGGTCGTCGGGATGGATGTGGGCGAGCCACCACGCCCCGGTCGGCTCCACCGTCGCGGGGGCGTGGCCGTAGGCGGTCGCGAGCGCCTCGTTCCACAGCACGTGGTCGGCGCAGAGGTCCCAGTCCCAGATCGCGTCGTTGGTGGCCCGGGCCGCCCGTCGGTAGCGCTCCTCGGTGGCCCGCGCGTCCCTGAGCGCCGCCTCGCGCTCGGCCACGGCCCGGCGCAGCTCGAGCTGGCTCACCACCTGGCGCGCCAGCGCCCGCAGGTCGTCGGCCTCGGCGGCGCCCAGGCCCTCGGGGCGCGACACGTAATCGATGACGCAGAGCGTGCCGAGCACCTGCCCCCCGGGCGTGCGCAAAGGCGCACCGGCATAGAACCGGATGCCGGGCGAGGCGGTGACCAGGGGGTTGGCGGCGGTGCGGGGGTCCTGCGTCAGGTCCGGGATGACCAGGAGCGAGTCCGGCTGCGCCAGGGCGTGGGCGCAGACCGAGCGGCTGAGATCCGTCTCTGGGGCGGGGAAGCCCGTGCGGGCCTTGAACCATTGCCGCGTCGCGGTGACGAGGCTCACCAGCGCCACCGGGGTGTCGCACAGGCGGCCGGCCAGCCGCACGACGTCGTCGAAGGCCCGCTCCGGCAGGGTGTCGAGGATGCCGTAGGCCTCGAGCGCGCCGAGGCGGTCGGGGTCGCACACGGCAATCGGCGGATCGGGGCGACGTGACATTCCGGGCGGGAGACGTGGTCCTGCCCGGCTCATAGCCTGCCCGCGGATGATCGTCACCTTCGATCGCGGGCGAGCCTCTGGCCGTCGAGGCAGCCCCGCGGGGCAGCCGCGTCAGTCGATCACCTCGACGACGCGGCGGGTGCCGGGCTCGACGAGAACCGGGTGGTCGTTGACGATGGTGTAGTTGTAGCCCTTGAGCGCGAATTCCGGCGGCACGTCGTAATAGACGACGCCACCGGGCGGCAGCACCGTGCCGACGCGCAACGGTCCCTCGTGCCGGAAGGACGGCCGGCGCTCGCCGGCGGCGTAGATGCGGAACCGCTCGCGCCGGTCGATGCCCAGGATGCCGTTGGCGGTGCCGACCGCCGCCCCGATGGCGCCGCCCACCACCGCCCCCACCGGCCCGGCGATCGCCTCGCCCCGCGCCGCGCCGTCCGCCGCACCCCGGGCGGGGCCCTGGGCCTGGGCGGTGGTGAGGCCGGCGGCAAGGAGGAGGGTGCTGGTGGCGAGGCGCATGGGGTGTCTCGTCGAGCTGAGCTTGGCCGTGGCAGGAGAACGGCGGGAGGCTGCGGCCGGTTCCGGTGCGGTCGGCGGCGGCTTCGGACCGGCGGGCGAGCCGCGCCTCCCGTCCGATGGGCCGGCGCGGCGAACCGGAATCGGCGTTAACCGCGATTGAAGAGCATCGGGGACGACCGGCAAAAACCCCGTTCCGTCCACGATTTGGAAGACAGGCCCCGCCTAGCGTCAGCGTCGGACACGCGGATTCGAGACGGCATGGCGGCACAGGATGGCACGGCGCGAGGCGGGACGGCGCTCCCGGCGGAGATCCGGTCTGCGGCCGTGCCCCTGGGCGTGACACGGGCGTGACGATGAGCCACCGGCGCAACGACCAGATCGACATGGTGGTGCCCTTCGTCCACTTCCGCGACCAGCGGGAGACGATGGAGCGGCCGTTCTTCTCGATCGCCAAGCAGAAGCGACTGAAGGAGATCGACTATACGAGCCCCGACGGCTCGGTCTGGGTGCGCGTGCTGCCGAACCAGGCCTACGGCATGGCGACGATCTGGGACGCCGACATCCTGATCTGGGCCGCCTCGACGATCTGCGAGATGAAGAAGCGCGGCCGCAACGACATCCCGCGCAAGCTCCACTTCATGCCCTACGACCTGCTGAAAGGGATCGGCCGCGAGACCGGCGGTCGGCAGTACAAGCTGCTGCGCGATGCGCTGTTTCGCCTGCAATCGACCTCGGTGCGCACCAACATCCGGGCCGAGAAGGCCAAGCGCAAGGAGCGGCAGTTCAGCTGGATCGACGCGTTCGACGACACGATCGACGAGGAGACCAATGCCAGCCGCGGCATGTCGATCACGCTGTCGGACTGGTTCTACGAGGGCGTGCTGATGGATGGCGGCGTGCTCGCCATCGATCCCACCTATTTCGGGATCACCGGCGGGCGCGAGCGCTGGCTCTACCGCATCGCCCGCAAGCATGCCGGCGGGGCGGGGGAGGGGGGCTTCGCCATCAGCCTGCCGACCCTGTTCGACAAGTCGGGGGCGGAGGGGACCTACCGTCGGTTCAAGTTCGAGATCGCCAAGATCGCCAAGGCCGACGAGCTGCCGGGCTTCGTGCTGCGGCTCGAGGAGAAGGAGCGCGGCGAGCCGCACCTGCGGATGATCCGGCGCGACCTCGTCACCGACGCGATCGTCGTCGGCCCGGCCGCGAAGCCGAAGCGCGCCCGCAAGCCGAAAGCGGCCGCGGCGCTCCCCCTCTTCCGCCACCTGTCGGACGAGACGATCGCGCTCTGCCGCAAGGCCCATCCGGGCTGGGACGTCTACGGCCTCAAGACCGAGTTCGACCGCTGGCTCGAGGACGATCCGGACCGGGAGCCTAAGAACTACGAGAGCGCCTTCCTGGGCTTCGCCGAACGGTTCGTGCGCGACGCCCGCTGATCCACAGGCCGGCCCGTTCCCGATGTACGGGGGGACGGACGCGCGAGCCGGGCGACGCCGAAGGACGATCCCCGGAATCCCTGTGAATGAGTCCGGCGACGTCGGCACTTCGGGAACGCCCCCGGATGATCTCGGCACTTCGGGAACGGGGACCGTGCGATCGGGAACGCCGGCCCGGTACTTCGGGGACGGGCCGCGCGGCACAACGGGGACGAATCCTCGGCACAACGGGAACGGCCGACCGGCATTAAGCATTTGGGCGAGTTCCCGGAATCGTCGCCGCCCGAGCGCCTAAATCGATAAAGATTCCTGTAACACTCTAAGCGGTGCATTCCGGGGAAAAGCCGGACGGCGAGGCTGAGGCTGAGTCGGTCCCCGCAATCGCGAGTCGAGGCCGGATCCACACGGCACCCACAGGAGTCCACGGCACGCGCCGGAACGAATCAGCGGGTCACTGCATCTGTCCAACCGGCAGGCGCGAGCTGGACTCGACTCCAGAAAGCTTTCCTGTGGGACTCTCCGTGGTGGAGGATCGGGATCTCGACTCGTCAAACCTCGCATCGTAGGAGCGGATTCAGGGCGGCGGTGGAACCGGACGGCGATGCGCGATGGCGGGACGGGCAGGGTTCGCGCCATGGCGAACCGTTCGTGAAGTACGCCCGGGTGGTGGGACGTGGGCGTGATGCGCGATCGGGGACGGCGCCGAGGCGGCGAAGGGTGGCTCGGTCGTCTCGATGGCAGGCACGACGACCGGCTGAGCGGTATCGCCGGGGAGACGGAAGCGGCGCGGCTGCGGGAGCACGTACATCGGGGACAGCGGGGATCGTGAGCGACCAGTACGCCGGTCATGCACGGTGTCCCCGCAATCCCGCACCCTGCGGGATTGAACGAGGTGGGCGCGAGAGGGGCGTTCCGGAGACGGGAGGCGACCAGGCGGGGAAGCATCGGTCTCGCCTCCCGCGACGCCTGCAGCCGTGACCGATGCGGGCAGACGCAGAGTTCCCGAAATACGCCGGCTGCCACTTGGGCGTCTTGGAGACTGAATTGACGAGTGGCGTGCGTCAAGGGGCGATCGTATCGACATCTCTCCACGTCATCCCGGGGCTCGGCGCAGCCGAGAACCCGGGATGACCAAGAGGACGTCAGGTCCGTCGAGCAAAACCGTCAAGGCCGTCGAACAGCCCTCAACCGAGGCTCGGCAGGTCGAGCCCGTGCGCCCGGGCACAGTCCACCGCCTGCTCGTAGCCGGCATCGGCGTGGCGCATCACGCCGGTGGCGGGATCGTTCCACAGCACCCGCTCAAGGCGCCGGTCGGCGGCCTCGCTGCCGTCGCAGACGATCACCATGCCGGCATGCTGCGAGAAGCCGATCCCGACCCCGCCGCCGTGGTGGAGGGAGACCCAGGTCGCGCCCGACGCGGTGTTGAGGAGCGCGTTCAGGAGCGGCCAGTCCGAGACCGCGTCGGAGCCGTCGCGCATCGCCTCCGTCTCGCGGTTCGGCGAGGCGACCGAGCCGGAATCGAGGTGGTCGCGGCCGATGACGATCGGCGCCTTCAGCTCGCCCGTGCGCACCATCTCGTTGAAGGCGAGACCGAGGCGGTGGCGGTCGCCGAGGCCCACCCAGCAGATCCGCGCCGGCAGGCCCTGGAACCGGATCTTCTCCTTCGCCATGTCGAGCCAGCGGTGGAGGTGGTGGTTGTCGGGCAGAAGCTCCTTCACCTTGGCGTCGGTGCGGTAGATGTCCTCCGGATCGCCCGAGAGGGCGCACCAGCGGAACGGCCCGATGCCGCGGCAGAAGAGCGGGCGGATATAGGCGGGCACGAAGCCCGGGAACGCGAAGGCGTCCTCGACGCCCTCCTCCAGCGCCATCTGGCGGATGTTGTTGCCGTAATCGACCACCGGCACGCCGGCGCGGTGGAAATCGAGCATCGCCCGCACATGCACCGCCATCGAGCGCTTCGCCGCCGCCGCCACCGCGGCCGGATCGGTCTCGCGCCTCGCTTCCCACTCGGCGACCGTCCAGCCCGCCGGCAGGTAGCCGTTGACCGGATCGTGGGCCGAGGTCTGGTCGGTGACGCAGTCGGGGCGCACGCCGCGAGCGTAGAGCTCCGAGAAGATCTCGGCGGCGTTGCCGAGCAGCGCGACCGAGCGCGGGGTCTTGCTCCGGCAGGATTCCTCGATCAGCGCCAGGGCGTGGTCGAGGTCGCGGGCCTGGACGTCGACGTAACCCGTGCGCAACCGGAACTCGATCCGGGAGGCCTGCGCCTCGACGGCGAGGCAGGAGGCGCCCGCCATGGTGGCGGCGAGCGTCTGCGCACCGCCCATGCCCCCCAGTCCCGCGGTGAGGATCCAGCGGCCGGCGAGGTCGCCGCCGTAATGCTGGCGGCCCATCTCCACGAAGGTCTCGTAGGTGCCCTGCACGATGCCCTGGCTGCCGATATAGATCCAGGAGCCGGCCGTCATCTGGCCGTACATCATCAGGCCCTTGCGATCGAGCTCGTGGAAATGCTCCCAGGTCGCCCAGTGCGGCACCAGGTTCGAGTTGGCGATCAGCACCCGCGGGGCGTCGGCATGGGTGCGGAAGACCCCGACCGGCTTGCCGGACTGGACCAGCAGGGTCTGGTCCTCGTCGAGGTCCTTGAGCGCGGCGACGATGCGGTCGAAGCTCGCCCAGTCCCGCGCCGCCCGGCCGATGCCGCCATAGACCACGAGCTCGCCCGGCCGCTCGGCAACGTCGGGGTCGAGATTGTTCATCAGCATCCTGAGCGGCGCCTCGGTGAGCCAGCTCTTGGCGGTGAGGGTGGGGCCGTGGGGGGCGCGGATGATGCGGGCGTTGTCGATGCGGGTCATGGAGGGGGCTCCGGCGGAAGGGAGAATTCAGGAGAGATTCGGCTCGATGGCCTGCGAGATTGGACTGGCAGAACTGACCCCCGCGCAGTCAGTCCGGGGCCGCGCAGCGGAGCCCGAAATGAATCGGTGGGTGTCAGTTCTGTTTCTACAAATCAGTTTCTCATATGCTTTCCGCTTGATCTGTCCTGATATGAATAGTGCGCGGGATCCCCTCTCCCGTGTGGGAGAGGGGCTAGGGGTGAGGGTGGAGACGGTGCCGGATAAGACTCTGAACGTTCCGCTGCCAGCACGACGGTCTGAGTCCTAATCAGAACCGTAGCACCCTCACCCCTAGCCCCTCTCCCACACGGGAGAGGGGAATCTCGCTCTATCCTTATTCGAACGGACCAAGCGGAAATCACATCAACCCAGCGCCGGCAGCGGCACCTCGCCCACCGCCGCAACCAGACTCCCGTCGCGCACCAGCGCCAGGGCCGCCGCGATGTCGGGATGGAAGTGCCGGTCGTCGTCGAGGCGGGGTACCTTTTCCCGCAGGCGCGCCCGCACCGCCTCCAGCGCCGGGCTCGAGGTCAGCGACGCGTGGAAGTCGCAGCCCTGCGCCGCCGCCAGCGCCTCGATGGCGACGACCGCCGCGGCGTTCTCGGCCATCGGCATGAGGCGGCGGGCGCCGTGGGCGGCCATCGAGACGTGGTCCTCCTGGTTGGCGGAGGTCGGGATCGAATCGACGCTCGCCGGCATCGCCCGCTGCTTGTTCTCGGAGACGAGGGCCGCGGCCGTCACCTGCGGGATCATGAAGCCGGAATTGAGCCCCGGCTTCGGCGTCAGGAAGGCCGGCAGGCCCGACAGGGCGGGATCGACCAGCATGGCGATGCGCCGCTCGGACAGGGAGCCGATCTCGCAGAGCGCCATGGCGATCATGTCGGCGGCGAAGGCCACCGGCTCGGCGTGGAAGTTGCCGCCGGACAGGGCCTCGTCGGTCTCGGGAAAGATCAGCGGGTTGTCGGAGACGCCGTTCGCCTCGGTCGCCAGCAGCTCGGCGGCCTGGCGCAGCAGGTCGAGGCAGGCGCCCATCACCTGCGGCTGGCAGCGCAGGCAATAGGGGTCCTGCACCCGCTCGTCGCCGGTAAGGTGCGAGGCCCGGATGCCGCTGCCGGCCATCAATTCGCGCAAGGCGGCGGCGGTCTCGATCTGGCCGCGATGGCGGCGAAGCGCGTGGATGCGCGGATCGAACGGGGCGTCGGAGCCCCGCGCCGCGTCGGTGGCGAGCGCCCCGACCACCAGGGCCGCGCGCAGCAGGCCTTCCGCCTCGAACAGACCGGCCAGCGCGTTGGCGGTCGAGAACTGGGTGCCGTTGAGGAGGGCCAGCCCCTCCTTCGGTCCCAGGATGGCCGGGGCGAGGCCCGCCGCCGCGAGCGCCGCGGCGGCGGGCCGGCGGCCGGCCGGCGTGTCCGCCTCGCCGACCCCGATCATCACCGCGGCCATGTGGGCGAGCGGCGCGAGGTCGCCCGACGCCCCGACCGAGCCCTGGCACGGCACCACCGGGATCACGTCGCGGGCGAGCATCGCCCCGAGGAGGTCAAGGCTGGCCGGCTGCACGCCCGAGGCGCCCTGCGCCAGGCTCGCGAGCTTGAGCGCCAGCATCAGCCGCACCACCGGCACGGGGCTCGGTTCGCCGACGCCGGCGGCGTGGGAGAGCACGATGTTGCGCTGGAGCGTCGCGAGGTCGGCGGCGTCGATGCGCACGCTCGCCAGCTTCCCGAAGCCGGTGTTGATGCCGTAGACCGGCTCGCCCCGGGCGAGGATGCGGGCGACCGCCGCCGCGCTCCCGGCCACCGCCGGGGCGCAGGCCGGATCGAGGGCGGCGGGGGCGCCGCGATAGATCGCGCGCCAGTGGCCCAGTGGCACCGCGCCCGGCACCAGGGTGATCGTCTCGGTCATCGCGTCCCCCGGATGCGGGCGTGGAGCGGGTTGAAGCCCATGCGGTAGACGAGCTCGGCCGGCCGCTCGACCGACCAGACCGCGAGGTCGGCCCGCTTGCCGGCCTCGAGGGTGCCGACCTCGGCGAGGAGCCCGAGGGCGCGGGCGGCCTCGCGGGTGACCCCGGCCAGGCACTCGTCGACGGTGAGGCGGAACAGCGTCGCGGCCATGTTCATGGCGAGCAGCAGCGAGGTCAGCGGCGAGGTGCCGGGATTGGCGTCGGTCGCCACCGCCATGGGGACTCCGTGCTGCCGGAAGAGCGCGACGGGCGGCAGCTTCGTCTCGCGGATGAAGTAGTAGGCGCCGGGCAGCAGCACCGCGACGGTGCCGCTCCGCGCCATGGCCGCCGCCCCGGCCTCGTCGGTATGCTCGAGGTGGTCGGCCGAGAGGGCGCCGTAGCGCGCCGCGAGCGCGGCGCCGCCGAGATTCGAGAGCTGGTCCGCGTGGAGCTTCACCGGGAGGCCGAGGGCCCTGGCGCGGTCGAACACCCGCGCGACCTGCTGGGGCGAGAAGGCGATCCCTTCGCAGAACGCGTCGACGGCATCGACGAGGCCTTCCGCGGCCAGCGCCGGCAGCATCGCGTCGGCGACCTGCGCGATGAACGCGTCCTTGTCGCCGCCGGCCTCCGGCGGCAGGGCGTGGGCGCCGAGGAAACTGGTGCGGATGCCGACCGGGCGCAGATCGGCGAGCCGGCGGGCGGCGCGCAAAGCCTTGCGCTCGCTGGCCAAGTCGAGGCCGTAGCCGGACTTCACCTCGACGGTGGTGACGCCCTCGGCGATCAGCGCGTCGAGCCGCGGCAGGGTCTGGCGCACCAGCTCGTCCTCGCCGGCCTTGCGCAAGGCCGCGACCGACGAGACGATGCCGCCGCCGGCCCGCGCCACCTCCTCGTAGGAGGCGCCGGCCAGACGCAGCTCGAACTCGTGCGCCCGGTCGCCGGCCCAGACGAGGTGGGTGTGGCAGTCGATCAGGCCCGGGGTGATCCAGCGGCCCTCGCCGTCGACGATCTCGGCCCCGGCAAGCGCCGCCCCCGGAAGGTCGGCCTCGGGTCCGGCATAGGCGATGCGGCCGTCGCGGATCGCCAGCGCGCCGGCCTCCACCGCGCCGATCCCGGGGAGCCCGGCCGCGAAGGTGGCGAGCCGGACGTTGCGCCAGACCCGGGGCGGGTCTCCCGTCTCGCTCATGCTCGCGCCCTCCCGTTCCCGATTCGCTCACATGTATAGACATGAGTGAGACGATTTGTATAGACATGATCGCGAGCGCGGGCCGTCGCCGCGCCATGCAGGAGATGCGCCGATGACCGTGCTGCACGCCGCTCAGGCCCTGACGCCCACGGGCTGGCAGGCCGATGTCCGGCTCACCCTGGAGGCGGGGCGGTTCTCGGCCGTCGAGGCCGGCAAGGCGCCCGAGCCCGGGGACGTGCGGGTGGCGGTGCTGGTGCCCGGGCTGCCGAACCTGCACAGCCACGCCTTCCAGCGCGGCATGGCGGGGCTCGCCGAGCGGCGGGGCCCGTCCGCCGACACGTTCTGGACCTGGCGCGAGACGATGTACCGCTTCGCGCTCCGGATGACGCCCGACGAGGCCGAGGCCGTGGCGGCGCAGGCCTACATGGAGATGCTGGAATCGGGCTTCACCCGCGTCGGCGAGTTCCACTACCTGCACCATGCACCGGACGGGCGCCCCTACGCCAACGTCGCCGAGATGGCGGAGCGGATCGCCGCGGCGGCGGCGCTGACCGGCCTGCGCCTCACCCTGCTGCCGGTGCTCTACCGCTGGTCGAATTTCGGGGGTGCGGCACCGACCGAGGGCCAGCGCCGCTTCGTCAGCGACCTCGACCTGTTCGCCCGCATGGTCGACGAATCCCGCGCGGCCGTGCGGGACCTGCCCGGCGCGACGCTCGGGGTCGCCCCCCACAGTTTGCGGGCGGTGACGCCGGGGGACCTGGCCGCCGCGGTCGCCCTCGCCGAGGGCGGGCCGGTCCACATCCACGCCGCCGAGCAGGTGCGGGAGGTGGAGGAGTGCCTCGCCTGGTCCGGCGCCCGCCCGGTGCAGTGGCTCCTCGACCAGGCCGGGCTCGATCCGCGCTGGTGCCTGATCCACGCCACCCACATGAATCCCGACGAGACCGCCCGGTTCGCGGGAAGCGGCGCGGTCGCGGGCCTGTGCCCGGTGACGGAGGCGAGCCTCGGCGACGGCATCTTCCCCGCCCCGGGCTTCGTCGCGGCCGGCGGGCGCTATGGGGTCGGTACCGATTCGAACGTGCTGGTCGGTGCGGCGGACGAGCTGCGCCAGCTCGAATATGCCCAGCGCCTCGGCCATCGCCAGCGCAACGTCCTGGCCGCCCCCGGCGCCTCGACCGGGCGCGCGCTGTTCACGGTCGCGCTCGCCGGCGGCATCCAGGCGCTCGGGGCGGAAGGCGGCGGCCTCGCCGTCGGGGCCCCGGCCGACTGCGTCGCCCTCGACGGGGCGGATCCGGCGCTGATCGCGCGGCAGGGCGATTCCCTCCTCGACGGCTGGATCTTCGCCGCCGGCTCGCGGGCAGTGGACGCGGTGTGGGTAGACGGCCGCCAGGTGGTCGCGGGCGGGCGGCACGTCGCCAGGGAGGCGGTCGGGGCGCGGTTCGCGGCGGTGCTCAGGCGGTTGATGGTGGAGTGAGGCACGGAATACCTGTTGGAAACCCCCAGCATTCCGAAGTCGAGCGCGTCTCCCCTCTCCCACACCTTGCAGCGATACTGGGCAAGCCCGGCATCGCCTGGAGAGGGGATCCCGCGACTTCCTGGCCTTGCGTGGAGCCGAGAGGCATTCGTGATGCGGCATGCCGCGCCAAGCTCGGGTATGAGGAAACGGCCCGGCCCACTCGGAACGCCGGCGGCGAGCGGAGGCGGCGTGGGCGAGCGTGATCACTTGAGCGGGCCGACCCAGCGATGACGGCGCACGATCCCGCCCGTCCCGAGGCCCGGCCGATCTCGCTGCACCAGCAGATCCTGTCCGAGCTTCAGGGCCACATCCTGTCGGGCCGCTGGCCCCCCGGCCACCGCATCCCCTTCGAGCACGAGCTGACGGCGCAGTTCGGCTGCTCGCGCATGACGGTCAACAAGGTGCTGACCCAGCTCGCCGCCGCCGGGCTGATCGAGCGACGGCGCAAGGTCGGCTCGTTCGTGCGCCAGCCGCACTCGCAATCGGCGGTGCTGGAGATCCCGGAGATCCGCGGCGAGGTCGAGGCGCTCGGCCTGCCCTACCGCTTCGCCGTGCTGCAGCGCCGGCGCCGGCGGAGCACGGCGGCGGACCGCGGGGCGCTGGGGCTCGAGGCGCCGGCCCCGGTCCTGGCGCTCACCGTCCGGCACGATGCGGGCCCGCGCCCGTTCTGCCTCGAGGAGCGGCTGATCCACCTCGCGGCGGTGCCGGAGGCCGAGGCGCAGGACTTCGCCGCCGAGCCGCCGGGCGCCTGGCTCGTCCACCACGTGCCCTGGACCGCGGCCGAGCACCGTATCCGCGCCCGGAGCGCCGACGCCGCTCTCGCCGCCGCCATGGCCTGCCCCCCGGGGTCGCCCTGCCTCGTGGTCGAGCGCCGGACCTGGAGCGCCGGGCGCCCCGTCACCGTCGTGCGGCTCACCTATCCGGGCGAGGCGCACGAGCTCGTCGCCCGCTTCGCGCCCCCGCAGGGCTGACGCAAGGGCCCTGGCCCGGGCGGCCGGCATCGGCTATCAGCCCGCTCGCGCGGTCGCGACGATCATCGCCCGCGGCCCGCAAGCCGGGACAGGGGCGGTCGAGGCCGATGCGGTACGAGGTCGAGCGGAAGTTCCTGGTGGCCGATGCGGGCTGGCGCGCGGGCGCGGTGAGCCGGCGCCGGCTCACGGACGGGCTCATCGGCGAGTTCGCGGGCGGCAAGGTCCGGGTGCGGCTCGACGAGGAGCGGGCCACGCTCACCGTCAAGGGCCGGCGCGAGGGCCTGGCGCGACCGGAATTCGAGTACGAGATCCCGCGGGCCGACGCCGAGGCGATGCTGCGCCTCGTCTGCGAGACGTGGCGGATCGAGAAGACCCGCCACTGCGTGCCGCATGACGGCATGGTCTGGTCGGTCGACGAGTATGGCGGCGCGCTGTCGGGCATGGTCCTGGCCGAGATCGAACTCGAGCACGAGGCGCAGGCCGTCGCGCTGCCCGCCTGGCTCGGCCGCGAGGTCACGGCCGATCCCCGCTTCCGCCAGTCGACGCTCCTGCGCCTCGCCCGCGAGGCGGGCCGCCCGGTGACACTGTGCGAGGTGCTGGCGGCGCCGATGTGAGACCCTCGGTGCGGATCTCGTCGGCCCATGGCCGGGAGGGGACTGCGTCCGTTCTCGATCGATCTGGTCAGGCCAAGGCGCTAGCCACCGCGAACAGCGCCAGCCCCACCGCCATCCAGGTCACGACGTCGCCGACGAGGCCGCTATGCAGGGCCTGGAGCGCGGCGAACCCCGCCCGCTCGGTGCGGGTGACCCGCCGCGCGGCTCGCGTCAGGGCGCGCCGGCGTGTGAGGGCGAGGGCCAGGAACGCCAGCGTCAGCCCGATCGGCGCGAGGTTGCCGAGTGCCGATGGCGGCAGGGCGACGGGGGCCGCGCCCGGATCGGCGAGGCGCGACGCGGCCGTGCCGAGGAAGGGCGCCACGGCCTCAAAGGGGGCGAGCGCCAGGGCGACGAGGGCGAGGGAGGGCGCGGCCATCAGCCAGAGCGGGCGGTCGGGCTTCTCGCGCTCGCGCTCGGTCGGGGCGAGCAATTCCGGCCCGGGCACGCCGCTGGCGCGCAGGAAGATCCGGGCGGCGGCGCGCAACACGGCGGCGCCGGTGAGCGCGGTAGCGAGGCTCGTGCCGGCGGTGACCAGGGGGCCGGCCGCGTCCTCCATCAGCCCGGTCGCGCCGTGCATCAGCCCCAAGGGCAGGCCGCCGAGGAGGAGGCCGCCGAGCCCCATCGCCAGGGCCGGGGGCCACAAGTCCCGTCCCTGGCCGTAGAGCACGATCTCGTCGGCCGAGCGGCGCAGCGCCAGGAGCGTGCCCGCCACCATGAACAGCGCGCCCTTCACCAGGCCGTGGCCGACCATGTAGAGGAGGAGCCCCGCCCGCGCCGTGTCCGTGTCGGCCGAGAGCGCCGTCAGCATGATGCCGAGATGCGCGATGGTCGAGAAGGCCAGCAGCCGCTTGAGGTGGCGCTGCGCGAAGGCCGTCAGGCCGGCGACGATCGCGGTGGCGAGGCCGAGCCACAGCATCAGCCCGCGCACCAGGCTCATCACGGCAGGGTCACCCGCAAAGACCTGCGCCACCAGCTTGGCGAGGCCGAACAGGCCGAGGCTCACCATCGCGCCGGAGAAGATCACCGAGACCGGGCTCGGCGCGACCGCGTGGGCGTCGGCGAGCCAGAGGTGGAACGGCAGGATCGCCGCCTTGGTGAGGAGGGCGCCGGCCACCAGCACGAAGCCGCCGGTCACGACCGGGTCGGCCCCGAGCCCGGCCACCACCTGCCCCATGGCGGCGAAATCGAGGGTGCCGGTGCGGGCGTAGAGGAGCCCGGTGCCGGCGAGCATCAAAAAACTCGCCAGCGCGTTGGAGACCGTGAAGGTGAACGCGCCCTCCAGCGCGCTGCTGCCGAGCGGGTAGGCGGTGAGCGCGAAGGCCGCGACGCTCATCAGCTCGAACCAGACGAACAGGTTGAACAGGTCGCGGGTGAGGCAGAAGCCGACCATCGCCGCCAGGAAGAGCAGCATCAGCACCTGGAAATGCGCGTGCTCGGCGTCGAAGTAGCCCCAGGCGAAGATGAAGGTGGCGGCAAACAGCAGGCCGCAGAAGGCGGCGAGCGCCGCGCTCGCCGGATCGGCCTGGAAGCCGATGCCCAGCACCACGCCGGGCCGATGCGCGGCGTCGGGCGTCCAGCCGCCGAACCAGTGCCGCACCGGCCCCTCCAGGCTGTGGCGCGCGAGCCAGGCGCAGAGAGCAAAGACCGCGAGGGCGGTCACGAAAGCCACCGCCTTCGGCAGGCGCGGCGGCAGCCAGTGGGCGAGGCCGAGCATCAGCGTCGCGACGCCGAGCGGCAGGAGGACCGTGAGGGGGAGGAGGGCGTCGGGGCTCACCGGTCGGGCGCTGGTTCGGACGGGCGCAGGGGGCGCAGGGCCTGCGGATCGAGGGTGTGCCGGCGCTTCTGCACCTGGACGGCGATGGCGAGCAGCAGGGCCGAGACCGCGGCCCCGACCACGATGTCGGTGAGCACCAGCGCCTGCACGACCGGGTCGACCGCCGGCGTGCCGGGCGGGTGGTCGTAGAAGATCGGCGGGCCGGCGCCGTTCACGAAGCCGAGGCCGAGCAGCAGCACGTAGGTCGCCGACTGGCACACGGTGAGGCAGCCGACGAGGTGCACCGCATGACGCGAGGTGACGAGGCCATAGAGCCCGACCGCGAACAGCCAGGCGGCGACGAACCACGGCAAGGTACTCATCGTCCCTCCTCGTCGGGCACGGACTCGTCCGAGGGCACGCGGGTCTCCTCCATGAATTCGAGGAGCAGGAGCCCGAAGCTGCCGGTGACGGAGAGCGCGACCGCGGCGTTGACCACGATCATCAGCCCGCCGGAATAGAGGTCCTTGAGGGTGCCGAAGGGCAGGATGTTCTGGAGCGCGGGGCGACCGAGGGTGAGAGGCACGAAGGCCGCGAGCCCATAGAGGAGCGCGCCGCCGCCCTCCAGCAGCGCCAGCACCGGCCCGCGCACCAGCGAGCGCCAGACCGCGTAGCCCTCGCCGAGATAGAGGAGCAGGAGGCTCGACGCCGCGATCACCCCGCCCTGGAAGCCGCCGCCCGGCGTCGTCATGCCGTGGAGGGCGACGGAGATCCCGACGAGCAGGGTGAGGCTCGCGGCGATCCGGCAGGCGAGCACCGTCGCGTCGGCCCGCGGCGTCACCGGGCGCCCGGGCACGTGGCCCGCCTTCTCGCGCTCGCCCTCGCCGCGGGCGCCGCGCAGCAGCACCGTCGCGCCGGTCACCGCGCAGAGCAGCATGCATTCCTCGCCCAGCGTATCGATGCCGCGGACGTCGAAATTGACCGCCGCAACCATGTTGGTGACGTGGCGCAGGTCCGGCAGCAGGACGTTCACCGTCTGGCCGTAGGGCGAGGTCGGCGTGCCGAAGCCCGGCAGGGCGAGGGCGACGTGGATCACCGCCGGGGCGAGCGCCAGGAGCGCCAGGCCGAGGAGGACGAGGCGGAGCCGCACGCTCATCGCCCGGCCCTGTCCATCGCGATGGCGGCGAGGGCCGCCAGGAACAGGAACGGCGTCACCGCCGTGCCGACGGCGATCTCCGACAGGGCGACGTCGGGCGCCTGGAGCGCCAGAAAGAGCAGCCCGAGGACGAGGCCGTTGCCGGCGAGCGCGTAGACCTGGCGCCGGGGATCGCGGGTGAGCACGACGAGCAGGCCGGAGAGCGCCGACAGGACGAGGAGGCTGGCGACGAGGCCGCTCATCGCCGCTCCCCGTCCCGGATGTGCAGCGCGTGGCCGGTGACGTGCGACAGGAGCGCGCCGATGAGCAGCGTCGCCAGCCAGATCGCGGTGCATTTCAGCGCCCGCGGCGAGGCTCCGTCGGTGAGCCAGGCGGCGAGCACCAGACCCGCCCCGCCCGCCACGTTGACGAAGGTGACGGCGTGCAGGCGCTCGAGCGGGGTGACGAGGCGCCAGAGCGCCAGGGTGGCGATCCAGGCGGCGAGCACCGCGAGGCCGAGGCAGAGGAGGACGCTCACCACCAGCGCAGTCATAACCAGCGCTCCTGGAACACCGCGAAGAGGAGCGTGCCGGGCAGGGTCAGCACCGCGAGGACGAGGCCGAGATCGATCACGGCCGGCTGGTCGAGGGCGAAGCTCATCGCGACGAGGAGCAGCACCGCGAGCGAGGTGGCGAGCTGCACCGCGACGAGGCGGAAGGCCAGGGCGCCGCGGGCCGCCGCCACGACCGCGAGGCCGAGGGGCGGAAGCAAGGCCAAGGCGGCGGCGAGCCAGAGTTCCGTCATGCCAGCCACCGCGGATCGGCGGGCGGGGATTCTCGACCCAGCGCGTGGATCAGCACCTCGTCGCGGCCCGGATCGGCGCGCAGCACGAAGCTGTCCGGTGCCAGCGAGGCGAGGAGCACCGCGCCGGCCCGCCGGCCGCGCTCGCCCGGCTCGTCCTCCGGCCCGCGCCGAAAGGGTCTCCGGTGGGCGTGGCCAGGATGCCTGCTCCCAGAATGCCCGCCCTCGGGAATCGCCCGCGCGAGCGCGACCCCGGTGCGCAGCGTGGCGGGCACCAGACCCGCGAGCGCCCGGCCCCAGGGGGCGAGATGGGCGCGCGAGACCGCGAAGCGGCGCTCCGCCCGGGCGCGGATCCGCCAGTCCCAGGCGGCCAGCAGACCCGCCACGACGGCCCCGGTCGCGGCCTCGTGCAGCCCGGCCCCGCCGGCGAGCAGGAGGTAGAGGGCGAGCGTGCCGAGCCAGACGAGGGGAAGGCGGAGCATCGTCGAGGGTCTCCGGTGTTCGCCAGGCTCTAACGCCGTCGCGGCTGCCGCGTTCGCGCGGTTGTCCGGGCGCAGTGCTCGCCCGGTGCTGGCCGGGGGCCCGCCCTGCGCAACGCTCGTCGCGATGCGCCGCCGCTCGCGCCCTTCCGGCCGCCCGGCGAAGCGGCTATCCCTGCCCGGGGTGTCCCGTCGCGGGCCTTCGCGGTCACACCGGCACCACCCGAGGGAGGATCATGGACGCGTTCGACTTCGTCATCGTCGGCGGGGGCACGGCGGGGTGCGTGCTGGCCAACCGCCTGAGCGAGGATGGCCGCGCCACAGTGCTGCTGCTCGAGGCGGGCGGGGAGGGGACCGGGTTCTGGGTCGGCATCCCGGCCGGCTTCCCGAAGCTCCTCACCGGCGGGGCGTTCAACTGGCGCTTCGCCACCGAGCCGGAGCCGAACACCCATGACCGCGCCATCGTGGTGCCGCGCGGCAAGGGGCTCGGCGGCTCGACGCTGATCAACGGCATGATCTTCGTGCGCGGCCAGCCGCAGGACTTCGACACCTGGGCCCAGAGCGGCAACCGCGGCTGGTCGTGGGCCGACGTGCTGCCCTATTTCCGCAAGCTCGAGCATTTCGAGGGCGGCGACCCGGCGTTGCGCGGCCGCGGCGGCCCGCTCCACGTCACCCGGGTCGGGGTGAAGAACCCGCTCGCCGACGCCTTCATCCGGGCCGGGACCGAGGCCGGCTACCCGGAGAACCCCGACTATAACGGCGCCTCGCAGGAGGGTTTCGGCTACTACCAGGCCAACCAGCGGCGGGGCCGGCGCTGGAGCGCGCGGGACGCCTACCTGCAGCCGGCGCGTTCACGCCCGAACCTCGCCGTGCGCACCAACGCCCATGTCCTGCGCCTCGACCTCGACGGCCACCGCGTGACCGGCGTCACCTATCGCCGCCAAGGGCAAGGCGAAGTGCGCGAGGAGCGGGTGAGCGCCCGCGCCGAGGTAATCCTGGCGGCCGGCGCGGTGCAGTCGCCCCACCTGCTCGAACTCTCCGGCATCGGCCGGCCCGAGGTGCTGGCGCAGGCGGGCATCCCGCTGCGCCACGCCCTGCCGGGGGTCGGCGAGAACTACCGCGACCACTACGCCACCCGGATGAACTGGCGCGTCAAGCTTCCGGTGACCCTCAACGAGCTGACCCGCGGCTGGCGCCTCGGCCTCGCGGTCGGGCAGTATTTCCTCACCCGCCGCGGCATCCTGACCCTCGGCACCGGGCTCGCCCACGGTTTCGTGCGCACGCGGCCGGACCTCGCCGGGCCCGACGTGCAGTACTTCTTCATGCATGCGAGCTACGCCAACGCCGCCGACCGCACCCTCGACCGCGAGCCCGGCATGACGATCGGCGTGACGCAGCTGCGGCCGGACTCCCGCGGCACCATCCACGCGGTCTCAGGTGACCCCATGCGCCCCCCGGCGATCCGCCCGAATTTTTTGAGCGCGCGCAGCGACCAGGAAGCCCTGATCGAGGGCATGCGCATCGCCCGGCGGGTGGTCGAACAGCCCGCCATGGATCCCTACCGCGCCCACGAGCTCAACCCGGGCGAAGGCGTGCAGACGGACGACGAGTGGCTCGATTTCGCCCGCCGCAACGGCCAGACCATCTACCACCCGGTCGGCACCTGCAGCATGGGCCAGGGCCCGGAGGCGGTGGTGGACGAGCGCCTGCGGGTGCGCGGTCTCGATTCGTTGCGCGTGATCGACGCCGCCGTGATGCCGACCGAGGTCTCGGCCAACACCCAGGCCGCCGTGATGATGGTCGCAGAAAAGGGCGCGGACCTGGTGCGGGCCGACAGTCGCTGATCAGTTGCGCTGATCAGTTGACCGACGGCTCGTCGAGCCGGAACGCGAAGGTCGCCGTGTAGACGTCCTCGTCGGCCAGCGTCGGGGTGGCGGACGGGCTCACGGTCTGGGTCACGGTGAGCACCTGGCTGCCGGCCTTGCGGATCGGCACCGTGGCGATGCCGTCCGGATCGGTGGTGTAGGCCGGCACGCCGCCCCGCTCCGGCTCCATGCCGCTGTCGCCGTAATAGAGGTCCGCTCCCGGCAGCGGCGCGCCGCGAAACAGCACCCGTACCCGGATCGCCCCGGCGGTCGGACCCGGGATTTCGACCGGCACGATCTCGAGGGTGTGGCCGACCACCCGCAGCCACGGCGCGCCGGGGCCGAAGGCGGCCTTGGCGTACTTCACCGACCAGCGGCCGGCGCGGGCATCCGGCACCAGGCGCCGGCTGGCATTGAGGCGGGTGCCGTCGCGCAGGGTCGTCCAGTAGCCGGCATCGTAGGTCGCCGCGACCAGCGTCCGGCCGGGCTTCCCGGAGAGCGGCGCCAGGAGGGCCGGGGGCACCTCCGGCGGGGCGGGCTTGAGGCTGCCGCGCAGGCTGGCGCTGCCGTCCTGCGTCAGGGCGACGAGCTCGATGAGCTGCGCCGACCCCGGCGCCTCGCGCTTCGAGGCGTGGCCGTAATTGACCCGGACCTGGGGGACGGACTCGACGGTGCTGAGCGTCAGCCACAGCTCGTGCGCCCGGCCGGGCTGCGAGGCCCCGAGGACGAGGGCGGCGGCCAGGGCGGTGCGGAGCAGGGGCAGCATCGGCGGTCGAACTCCTCGGGCAACGCCTCGGCCGTAAGGCCGGAGGCGCCTCGCGCAGGCGGATGCGAGGCGCGCCGCGGGCCCGCGGCGGCAAGGCATGATAACCCATTCGGCGCCGAACCGATCCCCCCGAGCAGGTTCCGCAGAAGTGGCAGCCGGTTCTGCGACGAAAACCTGCGACACAGCGAGACTCTGAGCGGACGAAGCGTCGGCACGCCGACGCAAGTCGGCTCAGGCGGCGCGACAGCGGCCGGGCCGGCGTCGAGCGGTCCCGGTGCGGTGTGAACCGGCAGCGGCCACGCGGGTTCCGAGCGCCGCCGGTTCAGTGCGCCGCCGCGGAGCCGGTACCGAGCGCCGCCGCGAGGGCCAGGGCGTGAAGCTGCGCCTGCATCGCCGCGTCGGTCGGGCAGCCCGCCGCGAGCCAGGCCCGGCGGGCCGCCGCCAGGCCCCGGCCGAGGCCCCGGCCCGGCCGGGCGCCCGCCGCCACCAGGGCGGCGCCGGTGACGGGCAGGACCGGCACCGGCTCGCGGCCGTCGGCGAAGCGGGCAAGCGCCTCGGCCCCCTCGGGCGTGAGCACGGGGCGCGGTTCCCCCGCGAGCACCAGGGCGGCATCGGCGGCGGCTTGCGCGCCGTGCACCGCCACGAGGCGCCGCACCTCCGCTGGCCTCAGCGGGTCGAGCGCACCGTGCAGGGCGGCTTCGGCGCCCGCATAGGCCGCGAGGCGCGCGTGCTCGGCCTTCGACAGGCGCAAGGCCTCGCGCAGGCGCTCCGCGTCGGCGCCCGAGCGCACCGCCAGGGCGGCGAGGCGGCGCACCGGATCCGGCTCGGTCTCCAACGCCGCGAGGCGGGCGAGGCGGCCGAGATCGCCGAGGCCGCCGATCAGCCGCTGCAGCAGGCCGGTCTCCGACAGCACGGCGGTGACGGCGGGCGCCCCCGGCGCGACGAGGAGCTTCAGGATCTCCCCCCGCACCCGCTCGCGGGAGAGGAGCGCCAGCCCGTCCCGCGCCGCGACAGAGGCGGCGAGCCCCTCCGGATCGGGGGCGCCGGCGCCGTAGCGGGCGTGAAAGCGGAAGAAGCGCAAGACCCGCAGGTAGTCCTCGCGGATGCGCTGGCGCGCCTCGCCGATGAAGCGCACGCGGGCCGCGCGAAGATCGGCGAGACCCCCGACCGTGTCGTGCACCTGCCCGTCCGGCGTGACCGAGAGGGCGTTGATGGTGAAGTCGCGCCGGGCGGCGTCGCGCGAAAAATCGCGGCCGAAGCGCACCACGGCGTGGCGCCCGTCGGTCTCGATGTCCTCGCGCAGGGTCGTGACCTCGAACGGCTCGCCCTCGACCACCACCGTCACGGTGCCGTGCTCGATGCCGGTCGGCACCGGCTTGAGGCCCGCGGCACTCGCGCGCCGCACCACCTCGTCGGGCAGGAGCGTGGTGGCGAGGTCGATGTCGGCGACCGGGCGGCCGAGCAGCGCGTCGCGCACCGCGCCGCCGACGAGGCGGGTCTCCTCCCCCGGGGCGGCGAGCGCCTCGATCACGCGGGTAAGGCGCGGCTGCGCCAGCACCGCCCGCAGGGCGGCCTCGTCGAGGGTGCGGCTCACCGGAACTGCCCGGGCACCACCCGGCCGTTCTCGATATGGGTCGGCACGAAGCCGTCCCGGTGCCGCTCGGCGGTCAGCGCCGCCACCACGAACGAGGCGATCACCAGGGCGACGCCCGCAATGGCGAGGCGCGCGGCGTGGTCGCTCCAGTGCAGCCAGCGCAGGGGGCTGCGCTGGCGCAGCACCAGCCAGACGCCGAAGACCGCGAAGGGCAGCAGGAACAGCAGGAGGTCGTCGATCAGCGCGCGGGCCATGGATGTCTCTTGATGAAGAGGGGCCTCTCTCGATGGGATCACCTGGGGATCACTTGGGGATCACCCGTCCGCGTCGCGGAGCCGGTCGTAGAGGTTGCGCACGATGCCGGCGGTCACGCCCCAGATGTAGCGCTCGCCGAAGGGGATCGCGTAGTAGCGCCGCTGGCGCCCGCGCCATTCCCGGCTGTGCAGGGCGTGGTTGGCGACATCCATCAGGAAGTCGAGCGGCACCTCGAAGGCCTCGGCCACCTCGTGCGGGTTGAGGCTCAGACGCGCGTCCGGCGCCACCAGCCCGACCACCGGCGTCACCAGGAAGCCGGTGCCCGACAGGTAGGCGTCGAGGTAGCCGATGGGCGTCACCGCCGCCCGGTCGAGGCCGATCTCCTCCTCGGCCTCCCGCAGGGCCGCCGCCAGGGGGGACGGGTCGGCGGGGTCGATCTTGCCGCCCGGGAAGGCGATCTGGCCGGAATGGTCGCGCAGGTGCGAGGCCCGCACGGTGAACAGCACCGAGACGCCGTCGTCGCGTGGCACCACCGGCACCAGCACGGCGGCGAGCCGCGGCGGGCGGGCGAGCGCCGCCTCCAGCACGTCGGGCTCGAGGTCGTGGTCGCCCCGCGGGGGCGCGGCGGGCGGGTTCGCGGTCTGGTCCTGCGGGCCCGGCGGCGTGGGCCGCAGGCGCGTCCTGGCGCGCTCCAGGAAGGCGTCGAGAGCAGGAGAACCCAGGACTTGCGGCGCGGCGAGATCGGTCACGACAGCTCGGCCGCCCCGAGTTCGGCGGACTTTGCGATGCGGTGGAAGCGCCCGGCGGCGGGCAGCCCGAACCAGCGCTCGCCCGCCTCCTCGCGCTCCTCGCAGAGCTCCACGAGGTCGTAGGCGAGCGCCCGGGTGAGCCGGGCCCGCAGGCCGTGGCGCACCGCGATCGCGGGCTTGAACCCGCCCTCCGGGTCGCGCTCGAAGCTCAACGGGTGGGCCTCGTCGAGGGGCACGACGTCGTCGAGGTTGGTGCGGAACGCGATGGCGCGGGTCACGCCCTCGCCCTCCACCGCCATCTCGACCGCCAGGAAGGCCTCGTCCTCGACCTCGATCCCGACCCGCTCGACCGGCGTCACCAGCACCGTGCGCCCGTCGGGGTCGCGGCGCAGGATCGAGGCGAACAGCCGGACCAGGGCGGGCCGGGTGATCGGGCTGCCGTTGTAGTGCCAAGTCCCGTCCTGGGCGATGCGCATCGGGATCTCGCCGCAGTAATCCGGGTTCCAGCGCTCGACCGGCGGCGGCCCGCGCCGCGTGCCCTCCGCGCCGAGGGCCGCGGTCAGTCGTTCGAGGACCCCGCCGGGCGGGGCGCCGTTCGGATCGTGCGTCATCCCGCTCTACATAGCGGATCGGGGCGGCTTGTGTACGGGCCCGTCAGGCGCCGTCGGGCCGGCGGCGCAGGATCTTCCACACGCCGGTGGACGTCGCGACGATGCGGCCTCCGCTGCGGGCGTCGCCGCGCAGGAAGACCAGGCTGTTGGTGCGCTGCACCACCTCGGGCGTCATCGTGATCGTCTCGCCGATGCGGCCGGCCGCCACGAACTGCATCTCGAACTGCACCGTGACGCAGTTCGCCCCGCCCGCCGCCCGCATGGCGCAGAAGCCGAGCGCCCGGTCGGCGAAGGTCATCATCATGCCGCCCTGCACCACGCCGATCAGGTTGGCGTGCTTGGGCTCGGCCCGGAACGCGAAGCTCACCGCCTCGCCCTCCTCGCGCAGCAGGACCGGGCCGACCAGGGTGAGAAAGCCCGGATCGTCGAAGGGGCGCCAGCCGGCCGCGTCGGAATCGGGGATGGTCATGGGGCTCCGGGGCTCTCGGGGTTCTGGACAGCGCGGCCGCGGCCGTGCCTCAAGGTTCTCCTACAGGACAATCACCGGAGGGAGGCCCCGCGCCCGTGACGGACCAGACACACGCTTCCGAGGAGGTCCAAGCGCGCGTGCGCGCCGGCGAAGAGGTCCAGGCGCGCGTGCGCGCCAGCTTCGACAAGCAGGGCCTGATGCACACCCTCGGGGCGACGCTCGTCGCGGTGTCGCCCGGCGCGGTCGAGATCGCGCTGGTGCCCGGCCCGGCCGTGTCGCAGCAGCACGGCTTCGTCCATGCGGGCGCGGTGAGCGCCATCGCCGACAGCGCGGCGGGCTACGCGGCCCTGACCCTGATGCCGCCGGGCGCCGGGGTGCTGACGGCGGAGTTCAAGATCAACCTGATGGCCCCGGCGGCCGGGGCGCGCATCCTGGCCCGCGGACGGGTGATCAAGGCCGGCCGCACCCTGACGCTGGCCCAGGCCGAGGTCTTCTCGCAGGGGAGCGAGGGGGGCGAGAGGCTGATCGCGCTCCTCACCGCGACCCTGATGGCGGTGCAGGGGCGGGAGGGTGTCGGGGATTGAGAGAGGTCCTTGCAGGGACCCCGGGATGACGCCGAGCGTGGGCGACCGGAGGACCGTGCGGCTCGAGCCCATGCCCCCGAACGGCCGCAGGACCCCGGCGGACGCCGCCGGGGTCCCGACTGCCTTACTTCTGGGTCTCGAGATAGGCGATCAGGTCCGACACCTTCTTGTCGTCGGTGATGCCGGCGAAGATCATCTTGGTCCCGGGCACCTTGGCCTTCGGGTTGTGGATGTAGTCGCGGAAGGTCGCCTCGTCCCAGGTCAGGCCGGAATTCTTCATCGCGGCCGAGTAGTTGTAGCCCTCGTGGGTGCCGGCCTTGCGGCCGATGACGCCCTTGAGGTCGGGGCCGACGCCGTTCTTGCCGAAGGCGTGGCAGGCCTTGCAGGGGGCGAACGCCTTTTCGCCGGCGGCCGCGTCCTGGGCCTGGGCGGCGAAGGGGAGGAGCGCCGCCAGGGCGGCACCGAGGATGAGCTGACGCATGAGGTTCCCTCCAACGGACGTCGTTCGTGCGACGGGCCATGGGCATATGGCCCAGCCTGCAGCTTGGTACAGTTAAAAACGCAGACGCTTCGCGCCGGGTCACATGCGACGAAACGAAGCTCTGCGAAAGCCCGGGCGCATTCCGACCAAGGTGCGGGTCGCCCGTCGCATGGGCGCGCTCCCGCGCCTCCGGTATGATGGCGCGACCGAACGACCGCCCGCCGGTCGACCGAACGACGAAGAGGACTCCGAGGACACGCCATGACGATCGCCTTCCCGCCCCCGGACCCCGCGATCCTCGCCCGCCGCGACGCGATCCTCGACGGCCTGCGCGGCCTCGTGGCGCCCGAGGCCCTGGTGACCAGCGAGGACGAGCGCCGGGCCTTCGAGACCGACGGGCTCACCGCCTACCGCAAGATGCCGCTCGCCGTGGTGCTGCCCTCGACGACCCAGGAGGTCGCGGCGGTGATGCGCTACTGCCACGAGGCCGGGGTCAAGGTGGTGCCCCGCGGCGCCGGCACCTCGCTCGCCGGCGGCGCGATCGCGCAGGAGGACGCGGTGATCCTCGGCGTCGCCAAGATGAACCGGGTGCTCGACGTGGATTTTTCCAACCGCACCGCCCGGGTCCAGGCCGGCATCACCAACCTGGCGATCAGCGCGGCGGTGGCGCATGAGGGCTTCTTCTACGCCCCCGACCCGTCGAGCCAGCTCGCCTGCACCATCGCGGGCAACATCGCGATGAACTCGGGCGGCGCCCACTGCCTCAAATACGGCGTCACCACCAACAACCTGATGGGCGTGACCCTGGTCCTCGTCGACGGCACCGTGGTGGAGATCGGCGGCGATTACCTCGATTCCGCCGGCTACGACCTGCTCGGCCTCGTCTGCGGCTCGGAAGGCCAGCTCGGGATCGTCACCGAGGCGACCGTGCGGATCCTGCGCGCCGCGGAAGGCGCGCGCCCGGCGCTGATGGGCTTCGGCACGGTCGAGGATGCGGGCGCCTGCACGGCCGCGATCATCGGCGCCGGCATCATCCCGGTGGCGATCGAGTACATGGACCGCGAGGCGATCACGATCTGCGAGGCCTTCGCGCATGCCGGCTACCCGCTCGACGCCGAGGCGATGCTGATCATCGAGGTCGAGGGCTGCAAGGAGGAGTGCGACGCGATGCTCGCCCGCATCGTCGAGATCGCCAGGCCCTTCAACCCGACGAGCCTCAAGGTCTCGCAGTCGGAGGCCGAGAGCGCCGCGATCTGGAAGGGCCGCAAGTCGGCCTTCGGCGCCACGGGCCGCATCTCCGACTACATCTGCATGGACGGCACCATCCCGACCGGGCAGCTGCCGCGGGTGCTGGAGCGCATCGGCGAGATCACCAAGGCTTACGGTCTTCGCTGCGCCAACGTCTTCCACGCCGGCGACGGCAACCTGCACCCCCTGATCCTGTTCGACATCAACACGCCCGGCGAGATGGAGAAGGCCGAAGCCGCCGGCGAGGAGATGCTGAAGCTCTGCGTCGAGGTCGGCGGCTGCCTTACCGGCGAGCACGGCGTCGGGATCGAGAAGCGCGACCTGATGACCTACCAGTACGCGCCGCAGGATCTTCACCAGCAGATGCGGGTGCGGGCGGTGTTCGACCCGTCCTGGCTGATGAACCCCGCCAAGGTCTTCCCGCTCGAGGGGCGGATCGCGGCTTGAGCCGGCGGGGCGGCGCCGGGGCGACCGGCCTGCCCGGCGAGGCCGTCCTCCGGTCCCTCGCCGACCCGAAGGTGGTCGAGCGCGGCCGGGAGGTGGCGCGCTCGGGCGCCGTCGCCGACCTCGTGCGGCGCGGCGACACGCTCACCGCCGCGGTCGCGGGCAGCGCGGACGAGCCCTACCGGGTCACGGTCCACCTCAAGGGCGGCGAGGTGGCGGAGTTCCGCTGCACCTGCCCCTATGAATGGGGCGGGGCCTGCAAGCACGTCGTCGCGACGCTGCTGGCCTCCGCCAAGCCCGGGGCGGTGGCCGAGCGGCCGCCGCTGCGCGCGCTCCTCGACGGCCTGTCCCGGGAGGCCCTGACGGACCTGCTTCTGCGCCGCGCCGGGAGCGACCCCGACCTTCCGGGCTGGATCGAGGTCGAGCTCGCCACCGCGCCCGGCCGCGACGTGGCCGATCCGGCGCCGGTGGCCGCCCAGGCCCGGACCGTTCTTGCCCGCAGGGCGCGGACCTACTGGGACGACTACGACTCCGCCGGTCCCTCCGACGAGCTGCAGGCCCTGGCCGAGAAGGCGGTGCCGTACCTGGAGGCCGGCGACGGGCGGAACGCCCTGCGCGTCCTCGTGGCGGTGGCCGAGCCCTTCATCGAGGAGTGGCTCGGCGAGATGGCCGAGACCGACGAGGAGATGTACCTCCTGTTCGAGGATCTCGGGCGGATGATGGCCGAGGCGGTCCTGATGAGCGACCTCTCGGAGGACGAGCGCAACGACCTGTTCGAGACGGTCGAGGGCTGGCAGGCGGAGCTCAGCGACTACGGGCCCGACGGATTCTCCCTCGTCGCCGCGGCGCTCGCCGCCGGCTGGGACACGCCGGCGCTCCAGGCCGTGCTCGCCGGCAAGACGGCGTCCCTGCCGGAGACCGAGCGGGAAACGGGGCTCGTCGCCGTGCGACTGCGGGTCCTCGCGGCGACCGGCCGCACCGAGGAATACCTGAACCTCGCGCGTGCCGCCGGGGACGGGGCGGCCGTCGCCGGCATGCTGGTGCAGCTCGGCCGGGCCGACGAGGCCGTCGCCCACGCGGAGACGCACGTCGCGCGCGCCGACCAGATCCTGGCCCTCGCCCGGCGCCTGCGCGAGGCCAAGCATCCCGACCAGGCGCTCGCCCTCGCGCGGTCCGGCCTTCGACGCGGCGATCCGGAGGCTGGCGCCGGCGCCCTGGCGCGCTGGCTGCGCGACGAGGCCGCCGCGCTCAAGAGCCGGGACCTCGCCCTCGAAGGGGCCCGCGCCGCCTTCGCGCACAGCCGCGCCCTCGACGACTACCGGGCCGCCCGGACGATCGCCGGCAAGGGCTGGGAGCCCGTGCGCGACGACCTCCTGACGATCCTGGCCAAGTCCGATTTCGCCCGTGACCGGATCGCGATCCTGCTCGAGGAGGGGCTGGTCGGGGACGCCATGCAGGCGGCCGAGTTCAACCGCGCGCACATGATCGACGAGGCGGTGCTGCACCGCCTGGCCGAGGCGGCGCTGGAGCGCGACCCGGCCTGGGTCGCCCGCTTCGCCGAAGCGCGGGCGGCGCCGCTCCTGACCGCCGGATCGCGGCGCCCCTACGAGCAGGCCGCCGCCTGGCTCGCCCATGCCCGGACGGCCTACCTGGCGCAGGGCCGGCAGGCGGAATGGGCGGCGCGGATCGAGGCGCTGATCACCGAGCACAAGCGGCGCCACACGCTCAAGCCGCTGCTGGTGGCGTTGCGGTAGGTCAGGCCGGCGGTCCCAGCGGCGCGCAGCGGAAGGCGCCGTAGCCTGCTTGCGCCAGGCGCTCGGCCAAAGCCGGCAGCACGATGTCGGCCTCCTCGCGCAGGGTCCAGGGCGGGTTGACCACGATGAGGCCGCTGCCGCTCAGGCGCGTCGGGTCGGGCCGGTGGATCAGCAGGTCGAGGCGCAGGGCCGGGCGGGGGAGGGCGGCGTCGAGGCTGGCGGCGAGGCGGTCGACCGCGGCGGCGTCCTTGATCGGGTACCAGGCGAGGTAGGTGCCGGTCGCCCACTTCCCCACCGCCTTCAGGAGCTCGCGGCCGAGGCGCTCGATCTCCCCCGGCACCTCGTAGGGCGGGTCGATCAGGACGAGGCCGCGGCGCTCCTTCGGGGGGATCAGGGCGGGGAGCGCCGTCCAGCCGTCGAGGGCCAGCACCTTGGTGCGCGGGTCCTGGTTGTAGCGGGCATGCAGCACCGCCCCGTCGGCCGGGTGGAGTTCCACGAACACGCCCTGGTCGCCGGGGCGCAGGAACTCGCGGACCAGCGCCGGCGAGCCCGGATAGATCGTGTCGCCGTGGCGCGCCCGCACGGAGGCCAGAGCCGCGCGGTAGGGGGCGAGCAGGGCCTCGACGTCCTCGGAGAACGGCGCATCGAGCCGGCCGATGCCGTCGTGCCACTCGCCGGTGCGCCCGGCCTCGTCGGCGGTCAGGTCGTAGAAGCCGAGGCCCGCATGGGTGTCGATCGCCCGGAACGGCGTCGCCTTGCGCTGGAGATGCGCCAGCACCCGGGTCAGCACCCAGTGCTTGAGCACGTCGGCGTGGTTGCCGGCGTGGAAGGCGTGGCGGTAATTCACGGATCGCAGGTCCTCGTCTCGCCGTCCCGCGAGAGAATCGGCGCGAGAGGCCCTATCATCAACGCATGCGCCGCGACGAGGTCCTTGCCTGGAGATCCTGGCCCGCCCGAAATCCGCCGAGCCCGCCCTGCGGGCGAGCGGGGTCGCCGCGCTCACCCTGTTCGGCTCCCACGCGAGGGACGAGGCCCGCGACGATTCGGACATCGACGTCTTCGTCGATCCCGCGCCCGGTGTCGCGTTCGGCCTACCTTCGTTCATGGCGGCCTACGAGGTGATCGAGGCCGCGGCGGGCGCCCAAGAGGCCTCCCGACTGGATTGCGGCACGCGCAGCGGCCTGCATCCGCTTTTGCGGCCGCGGATCGAGCGGGACGCGGTCAGGGTGTTTTGAAATACATTGATCCTACCACGGACCTCATCCTGAGGTGCCCACGTCAGTGGGCCTCGAAGGAGGGCTCCAGAAATCACCGAGATCCCTGGAGCCCTCCTTCGAGGCCTCCGCTTCGCTCCGGCGCCTCAGGATGAGGTCGGAGATGGGATGAATGTCGGTGCGGCTCTCGAAGGCGTGTGTTACCGCCCCGCCCCCACCGTCACCTCCCCGGCGCGGCAGTTCTGGCGCGCCACCTCCGGGCACGGGGTGAAGCCGCGCAGGTCCTTGGAGAAGCAGATCCGCACTTCCTCGAGCTGCCCGCTCTTGCAGGTCACCGCCATCATGTCCGGCCGAAGCCCCTGGTTGGCGGCGACGAACTGGCGGGCGATGTCGATGGGCGCGGCGCGCGAGGGCTGCGACGGGCCCGACAGGGCGGCGGGGATCGTCACCGCGTCGCGGGCGCGGCGGGCGGCCCGGAAGTAGGCGGCCGGGTCGAGGCCCGAGCAGGTGCCGTGCTGGCGCCACTCGTGGCGGGCCAGGCCCTCGCTCGGGAAGACGCCCTCGGCCTCGGCGAGCGCGGGGCGGCTCGGGCTGCGGGAATACGCGCCGCACTCGCTCGGGAAGCCGCGGTCGTATTGCGGCCACAGGCCGTGGACGACGAAGCCCGGGTTGCGGCCGGGGTCGCATTGGCGGTCGTTGCGGCGCTCGCCGGTGAGCGCGCAGTAGGTCGGCGACCAGGACAAAGCCAGGACGTAGAAGTCGAAGGCGCCGGGCTCACCACCCCCGCGGCCCTGCGCGGCGGCCGGGCCGGCGGCGACGGCCGCCGCCAGGACGGCGCCGACCAGCGCACGCATCAGGGCCGGGCCTCGCGGCAGGACGAGGCCGAGGCGTAGGCGTAGGCGAGGTTGCGGTCGAGGCCGTGGACGCAGAACTCGACGCCGTAGGTCGCCCCGATGATGCCGAGGCTCTCGCGCACCGAGTAGTCGACCCGCCGGCGCACGCCGTCCGAGGTGGTGGCGACCGCCGAGCAGAAGCGGCGGGGGTAGAAGTCGAGGCCCCAGGGCCGCCAGGCGGTGCGCTCGATGCTGTCATAGGCGGTGATCGTCAGCGTCGAGTTCCAGAACTTCGCCTCCTTCTCGGCGAACTGGTAGGTGATCTTCTCCAGCACGCCGGCATCCTGGCAGCCCGGGATCTGGGCGTCGAACGGGAACTCGCGTTCCTCGGCCGGGGCGATCTCCTGGCGGGCGGAGCGGGCCTGCGCGGCGGATAGGCCGGCGGCGGTGGCGAGACCGAGCAGGAGGGTGGCGAGGAGGGGTGTCTTGCGCATGGGCCGGTCCTTGAGCCCGGGCGGCGCCGGCCCGCGAAGGCGGCGTCCGGTCCCTGAGCGAATGACGGTTGCTCTTCTGCCCCGACACCAGGCTCCCGCCCGCGCCAAGTCAAGCTTTGGCGCCCGCAGCCCGGCGCTTTCGCGGTGCCTGGTGTGCCGGGGGCACACCCGATCCCCGGGGAGCGCGCCTCGGCCGCGGTTTGCCTCGCCCCGGCGACGCACTAAGACGGGTCTCACACGCCCCCGGAACAGACGCCCCCGCATGAGCACCGAGACCGCCCCCGAGACGAAGCCCGTCGGCCCCGGCGATCAGGTGCTCCTGGTCGACGGCTCGTCCTTCATCTTCCGGGCCTACTTCCAGTCGATCAACCAGCCCGAGCGCTACAACTTCCGGCCCTCCGACGGGCTGCCGACCGGGGCGGTGCGGCTCTTTTGCGCCAAGCTCGCGCAGTTCGTGCAGGAGGGCGCCGCCGGGGTGATGCCGACCCATCTCGGCATCGTGTTCGACAAGTCCGAGGGCTCGTTCCGCAAGGAGATCTTTCCGGACTACAAGGGCCACCGCCCGGATGCCCCCGACGACCTCAAGCGCCAAATGCCGCTGATGCGCGACGCGGTGCGGGCCTTCGGCCTGCACCCGATCGAATTGCAGCGCTACGAGGCCGACGACCTGATCGCGACGTATGCCCGCCAGGCGGAGGCGCGGGGGGCCGGCGTCATCATCGTCTCGTCCGACAAGGACCTGATGCAGCTCGTCGGCGACCTCGTGCGCTTCTACGACTTCGAATCGGGCCAGAAGGGCAAGCCGGGCTACCGGCCCGAGCGCAACCTCGACCGGGCGGCGATCGTCGAGCGCTGGGAGGGCCTGAACCCGGAGCAGATCGGCGACGCGCTGGCGCTGATCGGCGACACCTCCGACAACGTGCCGGGGGTGCCGGGCATCGGCTTGAAGACCGCCGCGGCGCTCATCAAGGAGTTCGGCAGCCTCGAGGCGCTGCTGGAGAAGGCCGACACGATCAAGCAGCCCAAGCGCCGCGAGACGCTGCTCGGCCATATCGACCAGGCCCGTCTGTCGCGCCGCCTCGTCGCCCTCGACGAGCAGGTGCCGGTGCCGGTGCCCCTCGACGATCTCGGCCTGCCGAAGCCCGACCCCGAGCGCCTGGTCGGCTTCCTCAAGGCGATGGAGTTCAACACCCTGACGCGCCGCATCGCCCAGATGCTGCACGTCGACCCCGAGGCGGTGCGGCCCGATCCCGCCCTGCTGCCGGAGGGCGCCGATACCGGCTTCTCGAACGAGAAGGGCGGCAGCGACGTGACGCCGTTCTTCGGCGATGCGCCGGACGCCGCGCTGCCTGAGGCGAAGGCCGAGGTCGATCCCTTCGCCGACCTCGACCTGCCGGATGCTCCCCCGAAGCGCAAGCCCCCGGCGGAGGCGACGCCGACGACCCTCGTGGCGGCACGTGCGGCCGAGGCGGTCAAGCCCTTCGACACCGCGGCCTACGAGACCGTCACCACGGTCGAGAGCCTGGAGGCCTGGATCGCCGAGGCGGTGGAGGCCGGAATCGTCGCGGTCGACACCGAGACGACGGCGCTCGACGCCAACAAGGCCGACCTGGTCGGGGTGTCGCTCGCCACCGCGCCGGGGCGGGCCGCCTACATCCCGTTGAGCCACCGCGGCAGCGAGGACCTGTTCGGCGGCGGCCTGCTGCCGGGGCAATTGTCCTGGGAGGCCGTGAAGGAGCGGCTGAAGCCGCTCCTCGAGAACCCGTCGGTGCTCAAGGTCGGCCAGAACATCAAGTACGACTGGCTGGTGCTCGCCCGCCACGGCATCGAGGTCCGGCCCTTCGACGACACGATGCTGATCTCCTACGTGCTCGATGCCGGCAAGGGCTCGCACGGCATGGACGAACTGGCCCGCCGCCATCTCGGCCACCAGCCGATCACCTTCGCGGACGTCGCCGGCAGCGGGCGCCAGAAGGTCACCTTCGACCGCGTCGCCCTCGACAAGGCGACGGCTTACGCGGCCGAGGACGCCGACGTGACGTTGCGGCTGTGGCGGCTGATGAAGCCGCGGCTCGCCGCCGAGCGCCGCGCCACCGTCTACGAGACCCTGGAGCGGCCGCTGGTGCCGGTGCTCGCCCGCATGGAGCGCGAGGGCATCAAGGTCGATCGCGGCATGCTGAGCCGGCTCTCGGGCGACTTCGCCCAGTCGCTGGCCCGGCTCGAGGACGAGATCCAGGAGATGGCGGGGGAAAAGTTCTCCGTCTCGTCCCCGAAGCAGATCGGCGACATCCTGTTCGGCAAGATGGGCCTGCCGGGCGCCAAGAAGACCCCGTCCGGCCAGTGGGCGACGCCCGCGACCCTCTTGGAGGAACTCGCCGGCCAGGGCCACGACCTGCCGCGCCGAATCCTCGAATGGCGCCAGCTCTCGAAGCTGAAATCGACCTATACCGACAGCCTGCAGGAGCATGCCGACCGCGGCACCGACCGGGTCCACACCTCGTTCGCGCTCGCCGCGACGACCACCGGGCGGCTCTCCTCCTCGGACCCGAACCTGCAGAACATCCCGATCCGGACGGAGGAGGGCCGGCGCATCCGCCAGGCCTTCGTGGCCGATGCCGGCCACAAGCTGATCTCGGCCGATTACAGCCAGATCGAGCTGCGGCTGCTCGCCCACATCGCCGACATCCCGCAGCTGCGCCAGGCCTTCGAGGACGGCATCGACATTCACGCCGCCACCGCCTCGGCGATGTTCGGCGTGCCGCTGTCCCAGATGACCCCGGACCTGCGGCGGCGTGCCAAGACCATCAATTTCGGCATCATCTACGGCATCTCGGCCTTCGGCCTCGCCGACCGGCTCGGCATCCCGCAGGGCGAGGCTTCGGCCTTCATCAAGCAGTATTTCGAGCGCTTCCCCGGCATCCGCGCCTATATCGACGACACCAAGAAGCTCTGCCGCGACAAGGGCTACGTCACGACCCTGTTCGGTCGGGTCTGCCACTACCCGCAGATCCGCTCCAACAACCCGCAGGAGCGCGCCTCGGTCGAGCGCCAGGCGATCAACGCGCCGATCCAGGGCACGGCCGCCGACATCATCCGCCGGGCGATGGCCCGGATGGAGGGCGCCTTGTCCGATGCCGGCCTCTCGACCCGGATGCTGCTCCAGGTCCACGACGAGCTGGTGTTCGAGGCGCCCGACGACGAGGTCGAGCGGGCGCTGCCGATCATCGCCCGGGTGATGGAGGAGGCGCCCCACCCGGCGGTGAGCTTGCGGGTGCCGCTCGCCGTCGAGGCCAAGGCGGCGACGAACTGGCAGGAGGCGCATTGAGGGCGCCTCCCCGCCATCGTTTGTTGATCCCACCCACCACCTCAGGATGAGGCCGCGGGTAGGGAAAAGAGTTGCCTTACTTCGACCCACCATAGTCATTCCGGGCTCTCGCCTTCGGCGAGCCCCGGAACGACGGGGTGCTTGTCAAATGTGCCGGAGCCGGTCGTGCGGAGCTCCCGTACTCAGGCTCACACGATCGTCCTCACGCCACATCCAGCCCCAGATCCACGATCGGCGCGCTGTGGGTGATCCACCCGGCCGAGATCAGGTCGACGCCCGACGCGGCGACGGCGCCGACCGTCTCGCGGCTGATCCGGCCCGAGGCCTCGCTCACCGCACGCCCGTCGATCATCGCCACCGCCTGACGCAAGGTCTCGGGCGTCATGTTGTCGAGGAGGACCGCGTCGGCGCCGACCGCCAGGGCCTCCTCGAGCTGCGCCAGGGTGTCGACCTCGACCTCGATTGTCACGAGGTGCCCGATTCCGGCGCGGGCGCGCCGCACCGCCGGAGCGACGCCGCCGGCGACCGCGACGTGGTTGTCCTTGATCAGCACCGCGTCGTCGAGGCCGAAGCGGTGGTTGGCGCCCCCGCCCGCCCGCACCGCGTGCTTCTCGAGCGCCCGCAGGCCCGGCGTGGTCTTGCGGGTGCAGACGATGCGCGCCGGCCCACGCGGGCGGGCCGCTTCGACCAGCGCGGCGGTCGCGGTGGCCACGCCCGAGAGCCGGCAGAGGAGGTTGAGGGCGACGCGCTCGGCCGAGAGGATCGCCCGGGCCGGGCCCTCGAGGGCGATCACCGCCTCGCCCGGGGCGACCGCGCTGCCGTCCGGGCGCAGCACCCGGACCGTCACCTCCGGTTCGAGGAGCCCGAAGGCGAGCGAAGCGGCTTCCGTGCCCGCAACCGTGCCGGCCTGGCGCGAGACGATCGCGCCGGAGAAGCGCGCCCCGGCCGGCACGATGCTGTCGGTGGTGAGGTCGCCGGCGCGGCCGAGATCCTCGAGAAGGGCGGCCCGCACGACCGGCTCGACCAGGAGGCGGGGCAGGGGAGGGAGGGTCTGCAGGTCGGTCATCGGGCATCCTGAAGAACGAGAGCAGTGCGATCCCGAGCGGCGTCCGCCGCCGCCAGGGCCTGGTCGAGGGTGATCTCGCTGTGGCGGGGTTCGGTCTGGTGCGGACAATCGGCCCGCCAGTGGGCGCCGCGGCTCTCCCGGCGGGCGAGGGCGGAGGCCGTCACGAGCAGGCCCGCGACCGCCTCCGCCGAGCCCGCCCGCGCGAGGGCGGCGAGCCGCACGGCCGCTCGCGCCAGGCCGGCCGCGTGGCGCACCAGGCCGACCTCGGCCTCCATCAGGGCGCGAATCTCCGGCAGCGCGTCCGGGCCCGGGGTTGGCTCCGAGGCCCGGCCCGGACCCGTGGCGCACCGCTCCATGCCGGCGATGTCCGCCGCGATCCGCTCGGCGAAGGCCATCGCCTCGAGGAGCGAGTTGCTGGCGAGGCGGTTGGCCCCGTGCAGGCCCGTCGCGGCGACCTCGCCGCAGGCCCAGAGGCCGGGGAGCACGCTGCGCCCGTGCTGATCCACCCGGATCCCGCCCATGTGGTAGTGGGCGGCCGGCCGCACCGGGATCGGCGCGGTCGCCGGGTCGAGGCTGGCGGCGTGGCAGAGGGCGGCGACGGTCGGGAAGCGGCGCGCGACGTCGAGGCGGCGGGCGTCGAGGAAGACCGCCTCGCCACGGCCCGTGCGCGCCGCGATCGCCCGGGCGACGACGTCGCGGGGCGCCAGATCGGCCCCGGCGATGCCGGCCATCACCCGGCCGCCGCTGGCGTCGACCAGGATCGCGCCCTCGCCGCGCAGGGCCTCGGTCGCGAGCGGCAGGGGACCCTCCGTCGCGAGCGCGATCGCGGTCGGGTGGAACTGCACGAACTCGACGTCGCGCATCACCGCCCCGGCCCGCGCCGCGAGTGCCAGGCCCGAGCCGACCGCGCCAGTGGGGTTCGTGGTCGCGCGGTAGAGCCCGCCGAGGCCGCCGGTCGCCAGCACCACCGCCCGCGCCGGCACGTCAACGGTGCCCGTCTCGGTGCGGGCGGCGAGGCCGGTCACCCGGCGGTTCCCGTCCTGCATCAGCCCCGTCGCCCGCCCGACCACGACAGTGACCGACGGGCAGGCCGCCACCGCCCGGGCGAGGGTTCGCAGCACAGCGGCGCCGGTGGCGTCGCCCCCCGCCCTCACGATGCGGCGGCGGGAATGCGCCGCCTCGAGGCCGAGCGCCAGGGCGCCGTCGGGCCCGCGGTCGAAGGCGAGGCCGAGCCCGGCGAGCCACGCCACCAGGCCGGGGCCGGCCGCGGCGACGCCCTGCGCGACCTCCGGGTCGGTGAGGCCGGCGCCGGCGCTGAGCGTGTCGGCGGCGTGGAGGGCCGGCGCGTCGTCGGGGCCGAGCGCCGCCGCGATGCCGCCCTGCGCCCAGCCCGTCGCGGTCGCCTCGCCGAGGGGCGCGGCGGTGAGCAGCACGACCGGCAGCGGCGCCAGCCGCAGGGCCGTGGCGAGGCCGGCGACGCCGGCCCCGACCACGACGACCCGATCCGGGCTCATGCCCGCACCGCCAGCATACGCGCGACTGCGCGACGGGCCGGGGCGATCAGGTCGTCCGGCACCGTGACCTCGTGGGTCAGGGTCTCCAGGCTGCGCCGGATTTTTCCCAAGGTGATCCGCTTCATATGCGGGCAGAGGTTGCACGGCTTGACGAACGCCACGTCCGGATTGCGGATCGCGAGGTTGTCGGCCATGGCGCATTCGGTGATCATCACCACCTGCGCAGGCCGGCGCGCCTCGACATAGGCCTGCATCGCCGCGGTCGAGCCGGCGAAATCGGCCTCCGCCACCACGGCGGGCGGGCATTCGGGGTGGGCCAGCACCGTCACGCCCGGATAGGCCTCCCGCGCCTCCCGGATGTCCGCGGCGGTGAAGCGCTCGTGCACCTCGCAATGCCCGGCCCAGGTCAGGATCTCGATCCCCGGCAGCTCGGCCTGGACGTTCTGCGCCAGGTACTCGTCCGGGATCATCAGCACGCGCTTGGCGCCGAGGGACTCGACCACCGCCTTCGCGTTGCCGGAGGTGCAGCAGATGTCTGATTCCGCCTTCACGGCGGCGGAGGTGTTGACGTAGGTCACCACCGGCACGCCCGGGTAGCGGCGGCGCAAGTCCCGGACGTCGGCGGCGGTGATCGAGTCCGCCAGCGAGCACCCGGCCGCCGGATCGGGGATCAGTACCGTCTTGTCGGGATTCAGGATCTTGGCGGTCTCGGCCATGAAGTGCACGCCCGCCAGCACGATCACGTCGGCGTCCGTGCGGGCGGCCTCCCGGGCGAGAGCCAAGCTGTCGCCGACGATGTCCGCCACGGTGTGGACAATCTCCGGCGCCTGGTAGTTGTGGGCCAGTACCACCGCGTTGCGCGCCCGCTTCAGCGCCTGGATCGCCGCCACGTCGCCGGCGAGCGCCGGCCACTCGGCCGCCGGCACGTGATGCCGCACCCGGGCGTGGATGTCCGCCAGGGGCAATCGCTCGCCCGCCTCTCGGATCGCCGCGTCCATCCAAGCCTCCATTTATGCTCAAGATGAGCATTTACCCGGCTAGGCTAATCCCGCGACAGCGCGCCTGTCCAGATATGCTGCGATTGAGCATAAGTGCGGCATCGCGCCGCATTAGGCGGGCAATGGAGCGGCGGACTCAGGTCAGGCGAGCCGGCCCGGGGAGAGGCGCAGGCCGGGGGCGGGGCGTTCGAGCAGCACCTCGCGGCGGAAGCGCATCAGGCGGGCGGGCCGGCCGCCGGTCTCCGCGGTGACCGCGTCGGTCTCCTCGACGAGGCCCTGCTGGGCGACGAGGCGGCGGAAGTTCTGCTTGTGCAGGACGATGCCCGACAGGGCCTCGACCACGCGCTGGAGCTGGCCCAGGGTGAAGGCCGGCGGCATCAGCTCGAACACGACGGGCCGGTACTTGATCTTGCCGCGCAGCCGCCCGAGGGCGGTGGCGAGCATGCGGCGGTGGTCGAGCGCCATCGGCTGGCCGGCGAGGGTATCGGGTGCTCCCGCCTCCGGCACGAGGCCGGCCTCGAACAGGAGCTCGTAGCGCTCCAGCACCCGCTCCTCGTTCCAGCCGCTCCCGGGCGCCCCGAAGGTGAGCCCGATCCGGTCGAGGCGGCGGCGCTGCGCGTCGGGGCCGGGCGCGGCGCGGGCCCAGGCGTTGAGCCGCTCCGCGATCGCCTCGAGGGCGGCCGGCCGGCCGGCCCGGCGGTCCTCGTAGGGGAAGTAGCGATACCAGCTCTGCCAGGCCGAATCGGCGGCGGGCCGGGCCTCCCGCACCAGGGCCAGGTAGGCGATCGAGAGGGCGTGCCGCTCCCCGTCGCCGCCGGGCCGGCGGTTGCGGTCGCCGAAGGTGTAGAGCTGCTCGACATAGCCGAGGCTCTGGCCGGTCTGGCGCTCGACCCAGGCGCGCAGGCCCCGCTCCAAGGTCGGGTGCGCCGGCTCGAGCGGGCCGGCCGGCAGGCCTTCGCCATGCCCGGCGGGTTGGCCCGCCACCGGCACGGTGAGGACGCGGGGCTCGACCGAGGTCGAGTCCAGGGCGGCCGCCAGGATCACCGCCGCGAGGCCGACCATGGGTGCCGACGCCCCCTCGCTCATCGCCTCTCTCTCTCCGGCTCCTCTCCCCGGTCCGCCGGGGCTTTAGCACGGCCGGCCGCGACCGCGAGTGCCGTCGTCAGGGCCTCATTCCGCCGCTGCCAGCCCGCCGGCGCCTGACCGGGCCGGCGCCTCCGCGGCGACCTCGCGCACCAGCACGGCGAACAGGGCCAGGACCACGAGCCAGGCGCCGCCGCCGCCGGCGAAGCGCACCAGCATCAGGAGGGCGGGCGCCGTCCAGGCGAGGGCCGTGACGACGATCGGCGCCGTCCGGGGCGGCGCGGCGAACAGGCGCCAGACCAGCACCGCCGCGACCCCCGTCAGGTCGTAGTTGAAGGCGTAGGGCGTCAGCAGCGGCGCCGCGGTGGCGATCACGCCGGCCCGCCGCACGGGATCGCGGGCGCGGTGCGCCGCCCAGATTGCGGCGGCCAGCACCGGCAGGCCGACCGCGAGCTGCAGGCCCCAGGCCGCCCCCATCGGCAGGCCGAGATTGCGCGCATCCACGAAGGCGGAGGCCATCATCACCGGATAGAAGCCGCGGAACTGCTGCAGCAGCGCGTACTGGTAGGCGCTGGTCTCGGTCAGGAAATGCTGCCAGGGCGAGAGCCCGAGCACCAGGACCGACGCGGCGACGAGGAGGAGCGTGGTCGCGACCGCCGCCGCGATCGTGCGCCAGGCCCCCAGCACGATCAGCACCGGCGGCAGGACGAGGCCGAGATGCGGCTTCCAGGTGAGGAGCCCGAACAGGATCCCGGCGAGGACCGGCCGCCGGTCGAGGGCGAGGAGGCCGCCGATGAGCAGGGCGGCGGTGAGGAAGCCGTTCTGGCCGCCGGCCGCGTTGATGAGGCAGGCCGGCGCCAGCGCCAGCGCCAGGAGCGCCGCACGCCGTCGCTCGGGCGGCACCTGGCTCAGGGTCACGCCCGCGAAGGCCGCGAACAGCCCGGCGGTCCAGAGCGCGAGCGCCGCGACGTAGGGCAGGCCGCCGAGCGGCCGCAGCAGCAGCAGCGTGAAGGGCGGGTAGCCCCAGTTGTGGAACGGCAGGGCTTGCCCGAACTCGATGCCGATCGCCGCGTGGTAGGCGTCGAGGTCGAAGAGAGTGGCGAGCCTGCCCGAGAAGGCGAGGCGCGGCCCGACCCACATGTTGATGAAGTCGCGGCCGATCGGGTGGCCGGTGACGTCGAGCCCCGTCGTGCCGTCCGGCCGGTAGAAGACGGCGAGGATCGGCAGCACGGCGAGGAGCCCGGCCGCGACGAGGAGCACCGCATCCGAGGGCAGGCGGCGCGTCACGGGGCGAGGGCCTCGACGTGGAGGTAGAGATTCGAGCTGAACGGCCCAAGGGGCAGGCCGGTGCACCCGATCCGCGCCCGCCGGCCCGGCGGCACCAGGGCGGCGAGGCGGGCCCGGGTCATCAGGATCAGGTTGCGCTCCTCGGCCCACTCCGCCTTGCCGAGGCGCCGGCAGGCGAGGCGGAACGCAACGTCACTCCAGTGCAGCAGCGGGATCGCGGTGTGGTGCTCGACCGGGAAGTAGCGGTGCGGCACGGTCAGGAAGACGCTGTCGGCGACCCGCAGCATCTCGGCGAGCATCAGGCGCTGGTTGTCGGGGCTGCCGACATGCTCCAGCACCGCGTTCGAGGTGGCGATGCCGAAGCTGCGGTCGGGGAAGGGCAGCCGGCAATCGGCGGCGATCTGCCGGTAGGCCACCGCCGGATGGGCGGTCCGGAAATCCTCGGCGGTGCCCAGGCCCGCCGCGGTGATCCGGTGCGGGTGGGGGTAGCGGCGCTCGAGGACGTTGGCGGCGTCGTTGACCACGTCGGAGACGCCGATGTCGAGGAGCGTCGTGTCCGGGCCGGGCCGGGCGAGGCGAAGGAAGTCGGCGTAGATCCGGTCGCGGGCGGCGGCCGTCAGGCGCTCGCCGAGGGAGCGGGGGGCCGCCGCCTCGTAGTACTTGCGGTCGAGGGCGGCGTCGGCGCTCACGGCTGGGCCTCCCGCGGGGCTTCCGGCGCCGGCAGGTCGAGGTAGCGCATGCGCTTGAATTCCCGCTGGCTCGCCCCGACCGCGTCGACGACGATGCCGCAGGTCAGGCTCATGAAGGCGAGCTGCATCAGCGCGGCGGCAAGCACGGCGGTCGGCAGCCGCGGCACCAGGCCGGTCTCCAGGAAGGTCGCCGCCACCGGCAGGCCGAGGGCGAGGCCCATGGCGGCCATCAGCGCGGCGAGCGCGCTGAAGAAGCGCAGCGGCCGCACCGCCTTGTACATCAGGGCGATCTTGCCGAGGATCCGCGCCCCGTCGCGCCACTTGCTGAGCTTGCTCGCCGAGCCCTCCGGCCGCGCCCGGTAGGGCAGGCTTATCTCGACCGTGGCGAGCCGCAGGTCGAGGGCGTGGACCGACAATTCGGCCTCGATCTCGAAGCCCGACGACGAGGCCGGGAAGGACTTGGCGAAGCGCCGCGAGACGACGCGGTAGCCCGACAGGATGTCGGTGAAGCCGTCGCCGAACAGCCGCATCACCAGCCGGTTGAACAGCCAGTTGCCGAAGCGGTGGCCGCGCGCGAAGGCGCCGGCCGCGCCCTCGCGGGCGCCCACCACCATGTCGACCTGCTCGGTCACCAGCGCGTCGATCAGCCGGCCGGCGGCGGCGGCGTCGTAGGTCAGGTCGCCGTCGGCGAGCACGTAGAGGTCGGCCTCGATGTCGGCGAACATCCGCCGCACGACGTTGCCCTTGCCCGGCCGCCGCTCGCGCCGCACCACGGCGCCCGCCGCCGCCGCGACCGCGGCGGTCCGGTCGGTGGAGTTGTTGTCGTAGACGTAGACCGTGGCGCCGGGCAGGACCCGGCGGAACTCCGCCACCACCTCCCCGATCGTCGCCTCCTCGTTGAGGCAGGGCAGCAGCACCGCGATGGCGCGGTTGCGCACGAGGGTGGCCTGCGGCAGCAGGTCCATCAGCTCGCGGCGGAGCTGGGATTCCTGGATTCGGGCGGCTTGACTCATGGACGTTCCCGCCGGGGCGGCGCGCGCATGCGCCAGGCCCCTGGCGGAACGTTAAGGATCATGCCCTTAACGGGCGGTTTCGTCTCGAGGGATGTTCGATCAGGCCGGCACCCGCACCGTCGCCCTGAGGCCCCCGAGGGGTGAATCGTGGAGCGCCACGTCCCCGCCATGGGCGCGGGCGATGTCCAGGGCGATGGCGAGGCCGAGGCCCGAGCCGCCGGCATCCTGGCGGGCGTCGTCGAGGCGCACGAAGGGCTTGAACACCTCCTCGCGCAGTTCGGGCGGGATGCCCGGCCCGTCGTCGTCGATCGAGACCGCGAGCCAGCGCGCCTCCTGGCGGGCGGTGATCGCGATGGTGTCGCCGTAGCGGGCGGCGTTGGAGGCGAGGTTGAACAGGCAGCGCCGGAACGCGTCGGGCCGCACCGTCACGGTGGCCTGGCCCTCGAGCGTCACCTCCGAGACGTGGCCCCCTAAGCGCTCGACGTCGGTGCGCACGTCCTCGAGCAGCGCCCGGAGGTCGATGGCCGCGGCCGGCTCGCCGGAATCGCCCCGCGCGAAGGCGAGGTAGGCCTCGAGCATCCGGCTCATCTCGTCGACGTCGCGCAGGAGGTCGTCGATCTCCGGATTCTGCTCCAGCAGCGCCAGGGAGAGGCGGAAGCGGGTGATGATGGTGCGCAGGTCGTGGCTCACCCCGTTGAGCATCGTGGTGCGCTGCTCCATCGCCCGCTCGATGCGCCGCTTCATCTCGATGAAGGCGTGGCCGGCCTTGCGCACCTCGCGGGCGCCGCGGGGGCGGAAATCGAGCTCGCGGCCCTTGCCGAAGCTCTCGGCGACGTCGGCGAGGCGCAGGATCGGCCGGATCTGGTTGCGCAGGAACAGGATCGCGACGCCGAGCAGCACCAGCGACGAGCCGCCCATCCAGAGCAGGAAGATATGCGAGTTCGAGGCGTAGGCCTGGCTGCGCCGGGCGATCACCCGCATGACCCCGCCCGGGATCTCGATGCGGATCTCGATCAGGCTCGAGCGCCCGACGGTGTCGATCCAGAACGGCCGGTTGATCTGGCGGCGGATCTCCTCGGACAGGGCCTCGTCGAGGAGCGAGAAGAACGGGCGCGGGCCCGGCGGGGGGAGCCTGGCCCCCTCCAGCACGTCGATGTCGAGGTTCAGGCGCTCGCCGGCGATCCGCTCCAGGGTCTCGGTGTCCTTCTCCTTCGGGTAGCTCTCGTAGATGTCGATGAGGGCGGCGATGTCGGCGGTCACCGCGGCCGACAGGCGCCGGGTCACCAGCTGCCAGTGCCGCTCCATGAAGGTGTAGGCGATCACCGACTGCAGCAGCACCATCGGGGCGATGATGATGATGAGCGAGCGGGCGTAGAGCCCCTTCGGCAGCCGGTCGCCGATGATGCGCCCGAGCCGGCGCCAGGCGCGCCGGGGCGTCGGCAGCGGCCCGGCGAGGGGCAGGGGCGGAGCCGGCACGGCGCCTAGTCCAGCACCAGCCGGTAGCCGACGCCGCGCACGGTCTGCACGTAGCGCGGGTTGGCGGGGTCGTCCTCGATGCGCCGGCGCAAGCGGTTCATCTGCACGTCGACGGTGCGCTCGTTGGCCGCCCCGTTGGCGCCGGTGAGCGCCTCGCGCTCGACGTTGCCGCCGCGGGCGAGCGCCAGGATGGTCAGGATCTCGCGCTCGCGCTCGGAGAGGCGGATCACCTCCTCGTCGCGGGTGAGCTCGCCGCGCTCGATGCGGAACTGGAACGGCCCGAAGCGCACCGCGTCGAGGGGGGCGGCCCCGCCCTCTCCCGGCCCGCGGGCGTTGCGGCGCAGGATGTTGTTGAGGCGCAGGATCAGCTCCCGCGGCTCGAAGGGCTTGGGCAGGTAGTCGTCGGCGCCGATCTCGAGCCCGGTGACCCGGTCGTTCGGGTTCGAGCGGGCGGTGAGCATCAGGATCGGCACCTGCGAGGTCTGCCGGATCTGGCGGGCATAGTCGAAGCCGGTCTCGCCCGGCATCATCACGTCGAGCACCACCGCGTCGAAGACGAGGCTGCGCCCGCGCGCCCGCGCCTCCGCGGCGCTCGCGGCCGCCGTGACGCGGTAGCCGTTCTCGCCGAGGAAGCGCGCCAGCAGGTCGCGCAGGCGGCGGTCGTCGTCGACGACCAGGATGTGGGGGGCGTGGTCGGGGAGCTCCGCCCGGGGGGCGATGGCGGCGCCGGCGCTCACGGGCGGGCTCCGCCCGCGTGGGCTCCGCCGGCCGCGTCGGCCGCGGGCTCGCCGCCCGCGATGAGGCGGCTCACCGCCTCGCGCTCCTGCGGCTCGATCATCGCCAGGAGGAAGCGGCTCGCCGGCCCGCGCAAGGCAGGGCCGGCCTCGGCGAGCGCCCGGCGGACCCGCTGGCCCTGGACGCCGGCGAGGCGCTGCGCCAGGCTCCGGCCCTCCGGCGTGCAGGTGAGGAGGCGGTGGCGGCGGTCGCTGGTGCCGGTCCGCTGCGCGATGTAGCCCTGCTCGATCAATTCCTTCAGCACCCGGTTGAGGCTCTGCTTGGTGATCCGCAGGATATCCAGGAGTTCGGCGATGGTGAGGCCGGGATGGCGGTCGACGAAATGCAGCACCCGGTGGTGGGCGCGGCCGAAGCCGTACTCGGCGAGGATCCGGTCCGGATCGGCGACGAAGTCGCGGTAGGCGAAGAACAGGAGCTCGATCAGGTCGTAGTTCGGCTCTTGATCCGGCCTCTCCTGGGAGTAGCCTGCCTCCGGCAGGTCTCTGACGGGCGAATCTCCGACGGGCGAGTCTCCGATCGGCGCGTCCTCGTTGGCGGCGTCCGGGATGGGGGCCGGACGGGTCCGGGCGGCCTGGGTCACGGGTCGCACCTCCACGGAATCGGGCCCCGCCGGGGCCCTCGTGATTTATGTCAGTCTTGTTGACATATCTCAGCCCCGTTGATACGCGTCAACCCCGCCGGCGAAACGAACGTACGCCCCGCGCCCCGCTCAAGCACGAACGTTGCGCGAGAACCAGCCTGGCGGAAACGAACGCATACGAGGATCATCGTCATGTCCGTCATTCCCTTCGACCAGCGTGAAGGCCACATCTGGTTCGACGGCCGCATGGTGCCGTGGGCGGACGCGAAGATTCACGTACTCAGCCACGGCCTGCATTACGGCTCCTGCGTGTTCGAGGGCGAGCGGGCCTATGGCGGCGAGATCTTCAAGTGCACCGAGCACTCGGTCCGCCTGCGCCGCTCGGCCGAGCTCCTCGACTTCGAGGTCCCGTACGCGGTGGCCGAGATCGACGCCGCCAAGCGGCTGGTCCTGAAGGAGAGCGGCCTCAAGGACGCCTACCTGCGCCCGGTCGCCTGGCGCGGCTCGGAGATGATGGGCGTGTCGGCTCAAGCCAACACCATCCATCTCGCCATCGCCGCCTGGGAGTGGCCGAGCTACTTCGACCCGGCGACCAAGATGAAGGGCATCCGCCTCGACCTCGCCGAGTACCGCCGGCCCGATCCCCGCACCGCGCCGTCGGCCTCGAAGGCGGCGGGCCTCTACATGATCTGCACGATCTCCAAGCACCGGGCCGAGAACAAGGGCTACGCCGACGCCCTGATGCTCGACTGGGAGGACAACGTCGCCGAGTGCACCGGCGCCAACGTGTTCTTCATCCAGAACGGCGTGATCCACACCCCGGCGGCCGACCGCTTCCTCAACGGCATCACCCGCCAGACCGTGATCGAGCTGGCGCGGCGGCGCGGCTACGAGGTGGTCGAGCGGCGCATCCGTCCCGAGGAGATGGCGGGCTTCTCCGAGTGCTTCATCACCGGCTCGGCCGCCGAGGTCACCCCTGTCTCGGAGGTCGCCCAGTACCGCTTCACGCCGGCCGCGATGACCAAGACCCTGATGGACGACTACAGCGCCGAGGTGCAGCCGCGGGCCAAGGCCGCCTGAGCCACCGCCCGCGCGGTGATGCGACGCGAAAGGCCCCGGGCGGGAGACCGCCCGGGGCCTTTGTCATGAGCGTGCCCCGGCACCGTCCCGGCAGCGCCCATCATGCCGACGGCTACGCCGCGAGGGTGTCGAACTGCAGGGCGTGAGCGCGCCGGCTCACGGCCGGCCACTCGCCGGCGCGGCGCAGCGGGATCCGGGCTTCGATCAGGAGATCGTCGTCGAGCAGGCCTTGCGCGACCTCGAGCGTCGCCTCCGGGAAGGCCTCCAGGATGGCGCGGGCCGCCGCATCGATATGCGCCTCGCGGTCGGGGCCGTACTCGATCAGGACGTGCTTCAGGACGCAGAGCATGGCCGCTTGTATCCGCCCCGGGCCTCGGCCCGGTAGTGCGCCCCCGCCACGGTGCGGCGCTTCCGGATCAGGGCAGGAGCGGGTTGAGCACCGGCGCCAGCGCCAGGCCGAGGACGAAGGCGGCGACGGCCATGCGGCGGAACTGGTTCGACGTGATCATGGAAGCCCCCGAAGACGAGTGCGACTGCGTTCAGCCGGCGATGGGCGTGTTCGTACCCATCGATGATTGCGTGCGTGTGTTGTGCGGCAACGCGAATTGTTTCGTCGTGCGGCAGCGCACCCGTATTTCATGTCGAGAGCGCCACACCGACACCGACGAAGCCTTCGCCGTCCTGCAGGCCCGCCCGATGACTCAGAGCCTGTTTGACGTGCCTGGCACATTCATCCCACCCTCAACCTCATCCTGAGGTGTCGGCGATCGGGGAGAGCGCGCGATTACCGATCGACTGACCTCGAAGGGGGCTTCCAGCAATCACTGCGGTATCTGGAACCCTCCTTCGAGGCTCCTTTCCGTCTGCGATCGTCGATCGCCGGCACCTCGGGACGAGGTCCAGGGTGGGAGGGATGCGGGCCTCCGGGCCTCGGCCGTGTCGTGGACCGTGCCGCCCGTCGGCGCCGAACGGGCGGACGAGACCCGGCCCTTGTCCACGCACACGGCCGCACCATGAGAGAGGGCCTGTGGTTCCGACGGCTTGGTTCCGGCGGCGTGGGGAGTGACGACACACGTGATCCCGTTCCTGGCCGGGCTGGACCCTTTGGTGATCGAGGCGGTGCGCGCCCGCATGGTGCCGGTCGCGGTACAGGGCGGCCAGACGGTGTTCGCGCAGGACGAGGCCGGTGACGCGCTCTACCTGCTCGTCTCCGGGGCGGTCGGCGTCTCGGCGCGCGACGCCGCCGGGGTCGTGACGCGCATCGCCCGGCTGCGCCCGCCCGAGGTCTTCGGCGAGATGGCCCTGCTGTCGGGGGCGCCCAGGGCGGCCACCGTGACGGCCCTGCGCGATTCCCAGCTGCTGACGCTGACCCGCGACGCCTTCGAGGCGGTCACCGCCGAGCATCCGCGCGCGCTCCTCTATTTCGCCCGCATGCTCGCCGACCGCCTGCGTGCCATCTACGACGGCCACCTGCTGCACCACGGGCCACGGATCTTCACGATCCTGGCGGTCACCGAGGGCCCCGACCCGGAGCTCTTCGCCCGGCGGCTCGCGGCCGCCTTCGACGCGATCCTGCCCGGCGAGACCGGCTGCCTCACGGAATGGCCGGAGGGCGCCGACGAAGCGTGGTTCCAGGCCTTCGAAGGCCGGCACGCGCGCACGATCTTCGCCGCCCGCGGGATCAACGCTCCCCCGGCTCCGCCGCGCCACCGCTGGGGCGATCACGTGCTCCTCCTCGCCGAACCCGGCGCGCCGCCGCGGCCCGGGATCGGGGCGCAGCTCGAGCAGGTGCGCTCCGACTGGATCCGCATGGACCTGGTGATCCGGCAGAGTGCCGGGGCGCGGCGCCCGAAGCCTCCGCATCCCGCGATGACCGCATTCCCGGTGGCCATGCGGATCCACGTTCGCGACGGCCGGCAGGCGGATCTCGACCGGCTGGCCCGGCTCGTCAGCGGCACGGCCCGGGGCCTCGTGCTCGGTGGAGGCGGGGCGCGCGGCCTCGCCCATCTCGGGGTCCTGCGGGCCCTCGACGAGGTCGCCTGCCCGCCGGACTTCGTCGGCGGCACCAGCATGGGGGCGATCGTGGCGGCGAGCTTGGCGATGGGGTGGAGCACCGCCGAGATCCAGGCGCAGATCGAGAGGTTCTTCGCCAGCAACCCGATCAACGACTACACGCTGCCGTTCCATGCCCTGACCCGCGGCGCGAAGGTCGATGCCGGCCTCGCCGCGCGCTTCGGCGGCGTGCGCATCGAGGATCTGTGGCTGCCGTTCTTCTGCGTGTCCTCGAACCTCACCACCGGCAACACCATGGTCCACCGGTCGGGCGACCTGGCGACGGCCCTGCGCGCCAGCATCGCGATCCCCGGGCTGCTGCCGCCGGTCCTGTGCGACGAGGGCGTCCTGGTCGATGGCGGCATGATGAACAACCTTCCGGCCGATATCGCCGCCGGGCTGAAGCGCGGGCCGGTCCTGGCCATCGATGTCGGCACCGACCGCGCCTTCCAGACCATGCCGGTGCGGGGCTGGAGCACCCGGCTCGTGCGCAGGCTGATCGGATCGCCGCCGGCGATGCCGGGGCTCGCGCCGCTGCTCCTGCGCGCCGCCACCGTGTCGGGGGACGCCCAGAGCCTGATGGCGGCGGCCTCCGCCACGGCCGTGCTCAAGCCGCCGCTCGCCAGCATCGACCTGCGGGCGTGGTCCCGCTTCCAGGAAGCGGCCGAGCTCGGCTATCGCGAGACGCGGACGAGCATCGCGGCCGGGGCGCTCGCGCGCTGGCTCGATCCTCCCTCGGGCTGAGCACGGTCCCGCGGCCGGGGCCGAGAAGCGATCCCGGTCGAGCGAAAGCCGGTCGCCTCGGGTCGGGCGTCGAGAGACTGGGATGACACCCGGGCTTCCATGCTGACGGGGATGCCGGATCCGGTCTCACCAGCCCGCGACGGCGGAGCTTCGCTCCGCACGCCTGAGCGAAGCCGAAAGCCGCATCGCGAAGCGATCGATCGGATTCCGGGCCGACCGGCCTGCGTGCAAGGGGGCGTCGTCGGCGTCACCCCGCCGCTTCCACGGCGGGGCGGCTCACGATGGGCGGTGTCTGTTGGTGCTGCACGACGCGCCACGTGTCGTGCGCGAGCCGCCGGTAGGTGGAGGTGCAGCGAGCCTCATACGCCTCGCCCCCGCGCGAGGCCTTCGCGTGGTAGGCGATGACGATCAGCCCCTCCTGCGGTCGCGCGATCTGCTCCTGTGAGATCGCGATGTCCGACCATCGGGGGGTATGGGCCACCGCCTCGATCGCCTGCTTCCCGCTCATGACGAATGGCGGCTGCGGCAGCACCATCAGGCACGCATCGTCGACGAGGTCCCGGTAGTGATCCGCATCACCGGTCCACAGGCTCTTCTCGAAGGACCAGACCCGATCGTCATCCATCGCGTTCTCCTCTCGTCTCGCGTCAGAGAAGACCGTGAGGATGCGATCGTTCCAGGTCAGAGCCGATCCAAGTGATGGATCATCAAGTCATGGATCATCAATTTACGGATCGTCCGGCCGTGCCGAGGCGCAACGTCGCGCGTGCATTCCGCACTCGTTCGCCGCGACGGCTGGAGATCTGGTCCAAGGATGGGCACCATCGCGGCGATGCTCAAGCATCGCGGCGATGGCTGGCCATCGCGGCGACGCGCCTACCAGCGCCCGCCAGGGGCGGCGTGCATGCTCCGCTCGAGGGCGGCGAGCGCGCTGGCCTCGGCCTTGGCCTCGGTCGGGTGCGGGCGATCGGATCGCTCGAGGAGCTTGCCGTTCTTGCGGATGGCCCACTGGTACTGGCCGCCCGGCTTGGTGATGGGAGAGATTTCGATCGTGTAGGGAGTGGCAGTGGTGTCTTGCATGAGGAGGGATATAGGCATCGAGGCGGCTCCTTGCCACCCGGTGCCGGTTCTGCGGCCTGCGCCCTGCTGCGGCTGTGGTCAGCGGCGCGGCGGAGTCGCACGCTACGACCCGGCCGAACTCCTTGTCTTTGCGCCGTTTTCGTCGCCGAGCCGGTGACCGCGTCGGCACCGGTCGTTCGTGGCCGGCGGAATGATGCAGAGGTGTCCACCTGTCCGCGGTGACCCCACCCTGCCGCAAACGACGGACGGCCCGGATCGGGCGATCCGGGCCGTCCGCGACGCGTCAGGGTCGGAGGGTCGCAACCCTAGAACGGGATGTCGTCGTCCAGGTCGTCGTAGCGCTTCTGGTTGCCGCCGCCCGACGGGGCCGGGCGCCGCTCGCCGCCGGAAGAGGACCGGCCGCCGCTGCTGCGGCCGCCGCCGCCGTAGTCGCTGCCGCGGCTGATCTGGCCGCCGCCCATCTGGCCCATGTCGTCGCCGCCCATCTCGGCCATGCCGCCCTCGGCCCCGCCGCCGCGGCCGTCGAGGATGGTCAATTCGCCGCGGAAGCGTTGCAGCACCACCTCGGTCGTGTACTTCTCGACGCCGGACTGGTCCTGCCACTTGCGGGTCTGGAGCTGGCCCTCGACGTAGACCTTCGAGCCCTTGCGCAGGTACTGCTCGGCGACGCGGGCGAGGTTCTCGTTGTAGATCACGACCGAGTGCCACTCGGTCTTCTCCTTGCGCTCGCCGGTCGCCTTGTCCTTCCAGGACTCGGACGTCGCGAGGCGCAGGTTCACCACCGGATCGCCGGAGGCCAGCCGGCGGGTCTCGGGGTCGCGCCCGAGATTGCCCACCAGGATCACCTTGTTCACGCTGCCCGCCATCACGCTCTCCTCTCGTTCCATCTCACTCGGGCGCACGCCCGGCCGACGCCGCGGACCACCGCTTCGGTCTCGCGAGTTGGGCCGAACCGGCCGGGACCGGCAAGGGCAAGCGGCACCTTGTTCCCGCTACACACATGCCGGGGCCGGAGTGTGTTCTACATTTGTTCGAGCGGTGAGGCAAGCATCGTCTCGAGGGGCACACCGTCTCGCCGGCCACCCCGGGGTCTTTCCAGCGTCTCGCCGGTCTCCCGCCTGGGGCGGTCTCCGGGATGACCACGTGGATCGGACGGGCATTGGTGGGGCCGGACGGCGGACGCGTCCTCAGAAGGTGCCCCGCAGCCCCGCGAACACGCTGCGCCCGTCGCCCGGGTAGAAGATCCGGGCGGCGCTGCCGGTGAGGGTTGCGGCGTTGGTCACCGCCGACACGTCGGAGACGTACCGGGCGTCGGTGAGATTGCGGGCATCGAGGAAGAGGGTCAGGCCCGGATCGAGGCCGACCGAGGCCTGGAGGCCGACGAGCGCGTAGCCCGGGGCCCGCAGGGTGTTGGCGTGGTCGGCGAACGCGCCGCGCGGCACCCAGTCGAGGGAGGGGGCCAGCGTGACGGAGCCGCGGGCATAGGTCAGCACGGTGCGCAGGATGTCGCGCGGCAGGCCGGCGATGCGGTTGTTGCCGTAGACCGGGTCGTTGACGAAGCGGAAGTCGTTGCGGGTCCAGACCTGCGCCAGGGTCAGGGTGTCGCCCGCACCCGTGAGGTCGCGCGCGAGGTCGAGCGAGATGGCGGCCTCGACGCCCTGGTGGCGGGTGCGGGGCGCGTTGAAGGTCGCGGCCGGGATGCCGAGGCCGGCATTGGTCGAGAAGTTGATGAGCTCGTCGCGCACCTCCGCCCGGTAGAGGGTGACGTCGAAGGCCAGCCGGTCGATCCGGCCGCGGGTGCCGGCCTCGACCGTCCAGGCGCGCTGGGCCTGGAGCGGCACGAAGGTGGTGCTGTTCAGGTTCGTCTGCACCAGGTCGGAGAAGTCCGGCACGTCGCGCGAGCGGGTCACGTCGCCGAAGACCTGGAGGTCGGGCAGGGGCTGCCAGAGGAGGCCGATCTTCGGGTTCGCACCCTCGTAGGTGCGGTTGGCGAACTGGGCGCCGAGGTTCCCGGGCAGGCCGCCCTTGTCGCTGTAGGTCCGGTTGGCGGAGAACAGCTTGGCGCCGGTCATCAGCGCCACCTCGGGCAGGAACCAGAACCGGTTCTCGCCATAGGCCTCGAGGCTCGACGCGCTCTGCAGGCTGTTGCGGGTCTGCGCCCCGCGGTTGCCCGCAACGTTGATGAACTGCAGCGCGGTGTTCTGGCCCGCATAGGCGCGCAACCCCAGGATCGCGTCGTTGCGGAAGCCCGCGACGTCGAAGGTGCCGGCCCAGTGCGGCGCGACGCCGTAGGTCCAGCCGTCCTGGTCGATGACCTGGAAGATCGGGTGGTAGAGCGACTTGTGGATCGCCCAGGAATCGATGTCGAGCTTGCCGACATCGAGCAGGAACGAGGTGCGGTTGGCGATGCGCTCGGTCGCGACCTGGCGCGACTGGTTGCCGGTGATCGCCGCCGGGTTGGCGATCCGCGGCGTCGTCAGGGATTCGCTTAAGGTAAGGGCACCCGGCAGCTTCTGGTCGGTGAGATAGATCCCGGCATAGAACCGGGTCTCGATGCCCGGTGCGATCTGGTAGCCGAGATTGGCGTTGACGTTCTGCGTCCGCTGCACCTCGTGCTGGCGGAAGCCGTCCGCGTTGGTGATCGTGCCGTTGACCAGGAAGTCCGCCGGGCCGCTCACCCGCGAGACCTGGACGTTCTCGCGCACCGCGTTGAAGCTGCCGCCGTCGATGCGCACGATGGTCGGCGCCAGCGCCGTCCGGGCGGTCGGCGTGACGAGGTTGACCGCCCCGCCGAGGGTCGTCGCCCCGAAGGTGAGCGCGTTGCCGCCCTTGTAGACCTCGACCGAGCGCAGGCTCAGCGGGTCGACCTGGTAGAAATCGCCGCTGCCGTCGGCGAGGTTGAGCGGGATTCCGTCCTGCAACAGCTCGATCCCGCGCAGGTGGAAGCCGCGGGCCACGCCGGAGCCGCGCACCGACAGGCGCAGCTCCTGGCCGTAGCGCTCCTGCACGGTGACGCCCGGCACGTCCTTCAGCACGTCGCGCAGGGTGTTGGCGTAGCGGTCCTGGATGTCGGCCGCGTCCACGAAGGCGACGGAGCCGACGGTCTGGACGAGCGCGCGCCGCTGCTCCGGGATGCCCGGAACGGTGAGCGAGCCGGCAGCCGGCTTGGCGGCGGCCGGCCCCGCCACGTCGATCTGCTCGAGGGCGATGGTGCCGGCCTCCTGCGCGCCGGCCGCGAGCGGCAGGAGGACCCCGAGGAGGGCCGGCAGCGCGGGGCTGCCGCGATGGACACGGGACATGACGATGCGACCTTTCGCAGGCCGGAGCACGCGGCGGCTCGACGGCGCGGACGAGAAAAGATTTTTTGAATTCGACGGTGATGCGGCTCGGTCGAGGCGAGCCGACATCTCAAGTCAAAGCGCGGGATCCCCTCTCCCGTGTGGGAGAGGGGCAGGGGTGAGGGTGCTACGGTTCTGACTCTAGCTCCGACGGTCCCGCTGCCCGCGCGACGCCCAGTGCTTCATACTGAAGCGTGTCACCCTCACCCCTAGCCCCTCTCCCACACGGGAGAGGGGGGACACGGGTCACCTTGAGAGGTCGGCTCGCACGGAGCGGCGGGAGGCGCGCGTCCCCGCCCAGCCCATCAATGGTGCTGGTGCCCGCCCCCGGCCTCCGGGGCCGAGGCCCCGATGGCACCGACCGCGAAGCGAACCGGCACCGTGCCGGCGCGGGCGAAGGTGAGGCTGCCCTCGATCGCGTCGCCGGCCTTCACCGGGCCCTTCAGATCCATGAACATCAGGTGGTAGCCGCCGGGCTTGAGCACCACGGTCTCGCCGGGCTTGATGACGAGGCCGGCCTCGACCGGCGCCATCTTGGCCACGCCGTTGTCCATCGACATCTGGTGCACCTCGGCCCGGGCCGCGAGGGGGATCGCGGCGGAGACCAGCCGGTCGGGCTCGGTGCCGGTGTTGGTGACCTGCAGGTAGCCGCCCGCCACCTTGGCGCCGCCGGGAGTGGCGCGGATCCAGGGGCTCGCGATGGTCAGGTCGCCGGCCTTCACGACGGCGCCGGTGGAGGCGGCCGGCGCGGGCCCGGCGGCGGCCACGATGCGCACGCCCGGGGCGGGCGATCTCAGGTCGCGGGCGGACTGGCCGGCCGCCGGCACCTCGCGCCAGTCGGCGACCGCGCCGTCGCAATCCTGCCGGACCGGGAAGTAGACCGTGGCGCCGGGCGCGAAGGCGTCGGTGATCCGGGCCTGGAACACGAACTCGTCGTACTGGTCGTCCGGCAGGGAGCCGGCCTTCCAGGTGATCTCCTTCACGCCCTCCGCGACCGTGCCGTGGTAGGACGGATAGGCCCGCGCATAGGCGCCCTTGACCGTGGCGAGCTGCCAGCCGGGCTTCGGCATCGGCTTGGCGGCGATCACGCCCTCGGGGATCGTGACCGTGACGGCGGTGGTGGCCCGGCCGTCGCAGCCATGGCCGATCTGCACCACGCCGCGATAGCCCTGGTTCGGGCTCGCCTGCGTGACGGCGAGGACGGCGTGGGCCGAGGCGGGTGAGACGAAGACGGGGGCGGCAAGCAAGGAGAGGGCGGCGGCGAGGCCGGCGCGGAGCGGGAGCGTCATGGTGTCGGGTCCTGGAGGCGTGACGGGGACGGGCGGCAGGGCCGCCCGCAAGGCGCGTCACGCGGCCGGTGGACCGCGGGCGGAGGAGGGCCGGCTGGGCGGCCCGCGCGGCGGGGCGGCCGCGTCGATGCGCCAGGACAGGCCGATCGCGGCCCGGGGCGGCCAGCCCGGGCCGGCGACCGGCTCCGGCGGGGCGAGGGGTCCCGGGCAGGCGACCGTGCAGCAGGCATGGCCGTGGGCGGGCGCCCCGCTCCCCGTCCCGGCATCCTGGTGGGACTGGCAGATGATGCCGGCGCCCGCCATCACGGGAGCCGGGTTGAGCCCGACCAGGAAGGCCTGAAGCAGGAGCCCGTAGAGCGACAGCACGGCGGCGGCCGCGCGCCAGCGCGCCGTCCTCCTGCCCGATTCGTGCCGCCGATCGCTCATGCCCGAGACATAGCCGAGGCGGCCCGGTTCCGCTACGGGCGCGATGATCCGCGGGGGCATCGCGGCTCCGCGCGCGTTGCAGAATTGCCGCAGTCCACAGCCCAGCTGCAGGCTCCACAGCAGCGCCCGCCCGGCGCCACAATCTGGCCCGCTCCTCATGGAGTCTTAACCGCACCCCGGCACCGTCACGGGCCATAGAATGGGGCGCAACGCGGCGGCGTGAGTGATCCGCCGCGTTCGCAGTCCCGCGCCTCACAGGTTCGAGAGCATATCTCCCATGCTGACACGCGTTTCCCTCACCGGTTCGCTCGGCCTCGCTCTCCTGGCCACCGCCGTCCTCCCGGCCCTGGCGCAGGACCGGGGCGGCGCGCTCGCCCAGGCCGAGTGGGCGCAGAACTATGATTCCGCCGCGACCATGCGGGTCCAGCGCTCCAACACGCCGATCCTGTCGCCCCAGACCCTGGCGGCGACCGAGCAGATGGTCGAGCGCTACCGCGACATCGTGGCCCGCGGCGGCTGGCAGCCGCTCTCCGGCGCCGACCGCCTGCGCGTCGGCACGAAGAACCCGGCGGTGACGGCCCTGCGCCAGCGCCTGATCGCCTCGGGCGACCTCGACCCGGCCGCCGGCTCCTCGCCGGTCTACGATTCCTACGTCGAGGCCGGCGTGCGCCGCTTCCAGGCCCGCCACGGCCTGAACCAGACCGGCGCGATGAACATCACCACCGTGCAGGCGATGAACGTCCCGGCGGAGGTGCGCCTGCGCCAGCTCGAGCTGAACGCGGTGCGCCTGCGCTCCTACTCGGGCAGCCTCGGCGAGCGCTACGTCATCGTCAACATCCCGGCGGCCCTGGTCGAGACGGTCGAGGGCGACCACGTCGCGACCCGCCACGCCGCCGGCGTCGGCAAGATCGACCGCCAGTCGCCGATCATGAACGCCAAGATCCAGGAGGTGAACTTCAACCCCTACTGGACCGTGCCGGCCTCGATCATCAAGAAGGACCTGATCCCGAAGATGCAGAAGGATCCGTCCTACCTGACGGACAACAAGATCCGCATCTTCAACGGCGACCGCGAGATCCCGCCGTCGCAGGTCAACTGGCACTCGGACGAGGCGACCCGCTACCGCTTCCGCCAGGATCCGGGGGTCGACCTGAACTCGATGGGCTTCGTGCGGATCAACATCCCGAACCCGCACGGCGTCTACATGCACGACACGCCCGCCAAGGGCATCTTCGGCGACGACTTCCGCTTCGTGTCGTCGGGCTGCGTGCGCGTGCAGAACGTGCGCGACTACGTGTCCTGGATCCTGCAGGGCACGCCGAACTCCAACCCGGAGACGATCGAGTCGATCATCCAGAGCGGCCAGCGGGTTGACGCCCGCCCGGTGGCGCCGATCCCGGTCTACTGGACCTACATCACCGCCTGGTCGACCCCGGACGGCCTCGTGCAGTTCCGCGATGACATCTACAAGCGCGACGGCGCCGGCGCCCCGACCGCCTCGATGGCCGCCGCCGCCGCCGGCCCGCGCAACTTCAACCCCGACGCCGACGACGACCAGACCAACTGATCGCCGCGCGCGTTTCGCGCTGTGACGACGGCCCGGGCCCGCGCCCGGGCCGTTTCGCGTGAGCGGAGGCCCCCGATGACCCCGGATCCCGTGACTCCGGATCCCGAATCCCGCCTCGACGCGCTGGAAGCCCGCATCGCCCACCAGGACGCGACGATCGAGGACCTGAACCGGATCGTCACCGAGCAGTGGAGCGCCCTCGACGTCCTGACGCGCCACGTCGCCGCCCTGCGCGAGCGGGTGCGCGAGATGGCCGAGCGCCCGGCCGGAGCCGAAGACGAGCCCCCGCCGCCGCATTACTGAGGGCGTGTCATCGCGCCTCCCGCGGCACGAAGTACGGCGTCGGTGCGAGCTCCGCGTCCTCGTGCGCCACCATGCGGGGGAAATGCGCGTCGGCCTGCGCGACGAACAGGTCGCGCACCAGCGCGTGGGCGAGCCGCGTCGCCCCGATGCCGAGGCCCGGGATGTCGCCGGCGAGCGCGCCGTGGCTGAGCGTGACGCCCCAGTTGAAGACGTGCAGCTGGGTCAGCTCCGGCAACTGACCGGGCACGCGCTCCAGCATCTGCATCCCGTCGCCCAGATAGGGGAAGCGGGCGGCCTCCGGGTGAGCCTCGGCCTCGGCGGCGGGCACCCGGTCGCCCCAGGTCAGCACCGCGTCGCGGAATGCCGCGAGTTCCGGCCGCCGGACGAGGTCGACGTCGAAGCCCACCGCCACCACGGCGGCGTCGACGGGGTAGCGTCCTTTCCGTGTCTCGATCACGAGACCGTCCGGCCGCTCCTCGATCCCGGTCCAGCCCTCGCCGAAGCGCACCGCGAAGCCCGGGTGCCGGGTGCAGCGCAACACCGATTCGTGCGGCGGCGGCGTGCCCTCGCCCATGATGTACTGCGTGAAGGCCCAGCGCCGCGCGTCGTCGAGGGCGGCGTAGCCGCGCAGGAAGCCCGGGAAGGCGGCCCATTTCGACTTGTTGACCTGCGGGAAATGCGCACGGCGCACGAACAGCGTCGCTTCCGCGACGCCGGCCTCGAGCGCCGTGGCGGCATTGTCGATCGCCGAGGCCGAGGCGCCGAGCACCGCGACCCGGCCGCCGCGAAAGCGCGAGAAGTCGATGGCGTCGGAGGAGTGGAACAGGCGGCCCTCGGCCCCCGTCGCGAAGGGCGGCATCCGCCGCCCGCCCGAGCCGTCGCGGCCGCAGGCCAGCACCACCTTGCGGGCATGGACCGTCTCGGGGCCGCCGGGGCCCTCGATGGCCGCACCGATCAGCCCGCCGGCCGGCCACAGCCGCGCGAGCCGCGTGTCGTTCTCGACCGGCACGCCGACCGTGTCGCGCACGAACAGCAGGTAGCGCAGCCAGTCGAGGCGCGGGATCTTGTACAGGCTGCGCCAGCCCTCCTCGCCGCCTTGCGCCTCCCACCAGGCCCGGAAGGTGAGGGAGGGGATGCCGAGGTCCGGGCCCGTGAGGTGCTTGAGCGAGCGCAGGGTCTCCATCCGGGCGAAGGTGCCCCACGGCCCCTCCGCGCCCCGGGGCGCCTGGTCGATGACCCGGATGTTCGAGACGCCCTCGCGCAGGAGCGCGAAGGCCGCGGTCTGCCCGCACATGCCGGCCCCGACCACCAGCACGTCGAGGGTGGGGCGCCCGTCCGGGCCCTCCACCGGCAGGGTCCAGGACGCCGGCGGGTGGTTGAGCCGGGCGAGGTCGCGCCGCACCTCCGCCGCCAACGCCGTCAGACCCTTCACGGCCGCGCTGTCCTGGTGGATATCCATGCCCGTCCCTTCCGGAGGCACCCGATGGTCGAATTGTCCTGCTTCTACAGCCTGTCCTCGCCCTGGGCCTATCTCGGCGGGCCGAAGCTCCAGGACATCGTGCGCCGCCACCGCGCCCGGCTGGTGCTGAAGCCCTTCGACTTCCAGGAGGTGGTGCCGAGGACCGGCGGCGTGCCGATCCGGACCCGGCCGCAGCCGCGTCGCGATTATCATGCCGTCGAGCTCGCCCGCTGGCGCGACTATCTCGGCCTGCCGCTCAACGTGACGCCCCGCCACTACCCGATGCAGAACCCGGCGCCGAACTGGAACAAGCATGCCGGCTGGACCGTGATCGCGGCTCAGCAGAGGGGCCTCGACGCGTTCCTGCTCTCGCACGCGATCCTGCGGGCTTTGTGGGCCGAGGAGCGCGACATCGCCGATCCGGAGGTGCGCCGCGCCATCGCGGACGAGAACGGCTTTCCCGGCGCCGCCCTGGTGGCCGCCGAAGGCAGCGAGGCCGTCCAGGCCGAGTACCGCCGCAACGGCGCCGAGGCAGAGGCCCTCGGGGTGTTCGGCTCGCCGACGATCGTCCTCGACGGCGAGCTCTTCTGGGGCCAGGACCGGCTCGACTTCGTCGACCGGGCGCTGGCGCGGCTTTCGGTGGCCGCCAGGGTCTAACCCGGCGCAGCCCTGAGCCGATCCGGGCGCATGGCGCCCGGCCCCCATCGTGCGACAAGGGGTGGGGACTCACAGCCTGACAAGACCCCGAACGCGCGAGGAAACATGCACAACAGCGAGGCCATCTGGCGGCACGTCGACGAGCACGCGCCCGCGTTCGTCGCCCTCTCGGACCGGGTCTGGGAGACGCCGGAGCTCAACTTCCAGGAAGCGCGCTCGGCGGCCGAGCACACCGCGATGCTGCGCGCGCAGGGCTTCCGGGTGACCGAGGGCATCGACGGCATGCCGACCGCCATGATGGGCGAGGCCGGGGAGGGCGGTCCCGTCATCGCGATCCTGGGCGAATACGACGCCCTGCCGGGCCTGAGCCAGGAGGCGGGCGTTGCCGAGCACCGGCCCCGTCCCGGCGAGGGCGCGGGCCACGGCTGCGGCCACAACCTGCTCGGCGCCGGCGCGCTGCTCGCCGCCACCGCCGTCAAGGACTGGCTCGCCACGCAAGGCGTGCCCGGCCGCGTGCGCTACTACGGCTGCCCGGCCGAGGAAGGGGGCGCCGCCAAGACCTTCATGGTGCGCGACGGCGTCTTTTCCGACGTCGACGTGGCGATCACCTGGCATCCGGGGCCGTTCGCGGCGATCTGGGAGCCTTTGTCGCTGGCGATCCAGCTCCTCGACTTCACCTTCGCCGGCAAGGCCTCGCACGCGGCAGCCGCCCCGCATCTCGGGCGCTCGGCCCTCGACGCGGTCGAGCTGATGAATGTCGGCGTCAACTACCTGCGCGAGCACATGCCGAGCGACGCGCGGGTGCACTACGCCTATCTCGACGCGGGCGGCATCGCCCCGAACGTCGTCCAGGCCGCCGCCACTGTGCGCTACCTCGTGCGCGCCGCCGACCTGCCCGGCCTCCTCGACCTCGCCGAGCGGGTGCGCAAGATCGCGCAGGGCGCCGCGCTGATGACCGAGACGACGGTGACGAGCCAGGTGGTGAGCGCGATGTCGAACCTCCTGGCGAACCCGCCGCTGGAGGAGGCGCTGCACGCCAACCTGATGCGCCTCGGTCCCCCGCCCTTCGACGCCGAGGACCGCGCCTTCGCGGAGCAGATCCGGGCGACGCTGACCCGCGAGGACATCGTCTCGGCCCATCGCCGCTTCGGCGTGCCGGTGACCGAGGCGCCGCTCTGCGACACGGTCGTGCCGCTGCGCGCGCAGGGCGAGCGGATGATGGGCTCGACCGATGTCGGCGACGTGAGCTGGGCGGTGCCGACGGTCCAGGCCCGCGGCGCCACCTACGCCATCGGCACGCCGGGTCACTCCTGGCAGATGACCGCGCAGGGCAAGACCCCGGCGGCCCACAAGGGCATGATCCACGTCGCCAAGGCGATGGCCGGCACCGCCGTCGACGTCCTGCGCGACCCCGACCTCCTCGCCCGCGCCAAGGCCGACCACGCCGAGCGCCTGGCGCGCACGCCCTATGTCAGCCCGCTGCCGGCGGGGCTCGCCCCGCCGCTCGACATGGCGGGGTAGTGGTTTGGCCGGGTAGTGGTTTGGCCGGGTGATGGCTTGCCGGGGTGACAGTGCGGCTTCGGTCACCCCAGCAGGTCGCGATGCTCGCGGTGGCGGCGCATCCACGTCGCCGCGTAGCCGCAGAGCGGCCGGATGCGCGCGCCCTCCGCCCGGGCGGCCTCGGCGACGCCTTGCATCAGCCGGTCGGCGGTACCGGTGCCCCGCAGGGCCGGTGGCGCGTAGACGTACGCGATGACGAGGGTGCCGGGCTGGCGGCGGTAATCGGCGTAGGCGACCTCGCCGTTCACCTCGAGCTCGAACCGGCTCCGCTCCGGGTTGTCGCGCATGGGGGACCTTCGGGTTGCGGGCTGTGGAAGGGCAAGAGGCGGGAGGTCGGGGCGGTTCCCGCTTTCGAATCCGTGCATGCCCCGATGCCATTCCGTCACCTCGGCTTCAGATTCACGCCAACATCCGAGGTCGAGGCGCAGGTCTCTCCCCTCTCCCGTGTGGGAGAGGGGGTCGGGGGTGAGGGTGGCTCGGGTTCCGGATGAGACACCAAGCGTCGAGCTTCGCAGCTCGACGGTTCATGGTCATTGCGGAAGCCGAGCCACCCTCACCCCTACCCCTCTCCCACACGGGAGAGGGGATCCCGCGTTTCATTTTACGATGCGGCATCGCGCTGACGCACCCTCACTCCTCCGGCACCAACCGTCCGGCGAAGGTCAGGCACAGGCAGATCGCCCCGAGCACGAACTGCCACCGGCGGATGTCGCCGCCGATCGACACCACGACGGCCTGCCCGATCAGCACCACCCCGACGAGGGGCGGCACGACCGTGAGGACGAGGCGCAGGATCCTGCGCCAGCCCCACCCAGATGATCTGCCCGTCGCCATCGTCCCCTCAGCGCCTGGTGGTGAGGGCCGCCACGTCGTCGCGACCGATCATCCGCCGCGTCGGACGAGTGCCTTTGCAGGGCTGATATATCAACATATGGTAGGATTCGGGAAGGCCCTCCGGGACGGGTGCGAGCTCAACGCGCCGCGGGTGAGGGGCATGAGCATGGACGCCATCCACACCGGCCTGCGCAAGGCGCAGACCCGTATGCCGCGCCGCGACCCCGAGCGGCCGCCGCCGGCCTCGGCAGTGATCCGGCAGGAGCTGCGCGCGCGCATCGCCTCGCTCGCGATGCGCCCGGGCGAGCCGATCAGCGAGAAGACGCTGGCGCGCCAGTACGGCGTCAGCCGCACGCCGGTGCACGAGGCGGTGCTGAAGCTCGCCGAGGAGGGCCTGGTCGCGATCTTCCCGCAATCCGGGACCTTCGTGGCCCTGATCCCCTATGCCGACCTGCCCGAGGCGATCATCGTCCGCCGCTCGCTGGAGGAGACGAGCGCGCGCCTGGCGGCCGAGCGCGGCGAGACGGCGGGCCTCGCGGCGATCGATCGCGCGATGGAGGCCCTGGCCCGGGCGGCCCGGGCGGGCGACCGCGAGGCGTTCCACCAGGCCGACGAGGCGTTTCACGCCCGCGTCGCCCAGGCCGCCGGCTATCCGGGCATCTGGCGGCTGGTCCAGCAGGTGAAGGTGCAGGTCGACCGGTTCCGGCGGCTCACCCTGCCGCAGGCCGGCCGCCTCGCCCGCGTCATCGACGAGCACGGGGCGGTGCGCGACGCGATCGCGGCCCGCGATCCCGAGGCGGCGGCGCGCCGGATGGGCGCCCATGTCGGCGCGCTGCTTGCCGATCTCGACGACATCGCGGACCTCAACCCCGACTATTTCGAGGGCATCGGCCGGGCGGCCGGGCCGCGCCCGTGAGGCCCGCACGCCCTTGGGGGACTCGGCCTCGCGCCTCTACGCGCCGCCGGGCTGCACCCCGTCATACCCCTCGATCACGATGAGATCGATCTCGGCGCCGCCCTCCTGCTTGGCGCGGGCGGCCTGGTACTCGGGCGAGTGCCAGCAGGCGATGGCCTGGTCGTAGCTCGGGAACTCGATCACCACGTTGCGGGCCCGGCTCGACCCGATGACCGCCTCGAAGGTGCCGCCGCGCACCAGGAATCGCCCGCCGAACTTGGCGAAGGCGACGCCGTTGGCCGCGACGTAGTTCTTGTAGGCCTCCGGATTCGTCACGTCGACGCGGCCGACCCAGTATCCCTTCGCCATCCTGTCCTCCCGTGTTGTCAGGCTTTGCCTTCTAGAGCGCCGCCGCCATCTCGTCGACGATGCGGCGCGCGACCTCACGCGGGTCGGCGGCGGCGGTGATGGGGCGGCCGACCACGACGTGATCGACGCCCGCCCGCATCGCCTCGGCCGGGGTCACGACCCGCTTCTGGTCGCCGATCTCGGCGCCGGCCGGGCGGATGCCCGGGGTGACGATCAGGCGGTCCGGCCCGACGACCGCCCGGACCTGCGCGGCCTCGGCCGCCGAGCAGACGATGCCGTCGATGCCGATCGCCCGGGCGGCGGCGGCCCGCACGGCGACGAGGTCGGCCACGCCGAGCGCATAGCCGGCCTCGCGCGCGTCGGCATCGTCGTAGGAGGTCAGCACCGTGACGCCGAGGATCTTCAGGCCGCCGCCCGCCTTGTCACGCCCGCTTACCGCCGCCCGCATCGTCTGCGGATAGGCGTGCACGGTGAGGAAGGTGGCGCCGATCCCGGCCAGCGACTGCACGCCCTCCTCGACGGTGTTGCCGATGTCGTGGAGCTTGAGGTCGAGGAAGACCTTGTGCCCGCCCCGCACCAGCCGCTCGGCGAGGTTCAGGCCGCCGGCGTAGCCGAGGCGGTAGCCGATCTTGTAGAAGCTCGCGGCGTCGCCAATCCGCTCGATCAGGCGCTCGGCCTCGTCGGTGCCCGCCATGTCGAGGGCGACGATCAGGCGGTCGCGGGGGCTGATGGGCTCGGGCACGGGACCTCCGTCACGCAGATATGTCGTCTGCATCCCCATCACGGGACCGTGCCCGGGAATCAAGCCCGCTCCGCCAGCCGCGCCACCTCGGCCCGCAGCACCGGCAGCAGCTCCGCCTCGAACCACGGGTGCTTCCTCAGCCACGGCGTGTTGCGCCAGGACGGGTGGGGCAGCGGCAGCAGCCGGGGGCGCCGCTCCTGCGAAACAATCTCCCGCCAGCCCGCCACCGTGCCGGTGAGGCCGCCGGGCCGGCGGCCGAGATGCCAGCCTTGCGCGTACTGCCCGATCAGCAGGATCAGCTCCAGGTCGGGCAGCCCGGCGAGCAGCGGCGCGCGCCAGGTCTCGGCGCATTCGCGCCGCGGCGGCAGGTCGCCGCCCTTGGCATCGTGGCCCGGGAAGCAGGCGCCCATCGGGACGATCGCCACGAGGTCGGGGTCGTAGAAGGCCGGCTCGTCGAGGCCGAGCCACGCGCGCAGGCGCTTGCCCGAGGGGTCCTGGAACGGCACGCCGCTCTGGAACGCCCGGTTGCCCGGGGCCTGGCTGGCGATGCAGATCCGGGCCCGCGACGTGCCCTGCACGATCGGCCGCGGCTCGACCGGCAGGGGAGGGCCGTGGCGCGGCGCCTCGCGGCAGAGCCGGCAGGCGCGCACCCGCTCGGCCGTCGCGGCGAAGTCCGGGGGCGCGGATGAAAAAAGGGTGCGGCTCGCGCCGCACCCTGAAGTCGTCTCGGGTCCAAAACTGGAAGTCATCCCCTCCATATAGGGCGGTGGTTAAGCGTGTGGTGCGCGATCACACGCCGCGCAAAGCCGTGAGGTCGAGGGGCAGCGAGCGCAGGCGCTGGCCGGTGGCGGCGAAGACCGCGTTCGCGATCGCCGGGGCCAGCACCGGCACGCCGGGCTCGCCGATGCCGGTGGGGGCGGCGGCGGAGGGCACGATATGGACCTCGACCTTCGGCATCTCGCTCATCCGGGTCGGCTCGTAGGCGTCGAAGTTCTTCTCCTGCACCTCGCCGTCCTTGAAGGTGATCCTGTTGCGCAGGACCGCCGAGAGCGCGAAGCCGACCGAGCCCTCGACCTGAGCCCGGATGATGTCCGGGTTCACCGCCACGCCGACATCGACCGCCGCGACGATCCGGTTCACCTTCACCTTGCCGGCCTCCGCCGTCACGTCGGCCACCATCGCCACGTAGGAGCCGAACGATTCGTGCGCGGCGACGCCGTAGCCGCGCCCTGGCTTCTGCGCGCGGGCGTTCCAGCCCGCCTTCTCGGCGGCGAGCGTCAGCGCCGCGGAGAGGCGCGGAGCCTGCTTCAGGAGGCCGAGGCGGTAGGCCACCGGGTCCTGGCCGGCGGCATGCGCCAGCTCGTCGATGAACACCTCCATCGCCTGGGCGGTGTGCGAGTGCCCGACCGAGCGCCACCACAGGACCGGCACGCCCTCGCGGGCGTTGTGGACCTCGAACCGGTAGGCCGGCAGGGCGTAGGGCGTGTCGGACGCGCCCTCGACGGTGGTGGCGTCGACCCCGTCCTTCACCATCATCGCCTCGAGGGCGGTGCCGATGATGATCGACTTGCCGACGATGCGGTGCTCCCACCCCGTGATCGCCCCCTTGGCGTCGAGGCCGGCGCGGATGCGGTGATAGGCGGCCGGGCGGTAATAGCCGCCGGTGATGTCGTCCTCGCGGGTCCAGACGAGGTGGATCGGGGCCTTCTCGCCGGTGGCCTTCAGGATCGCGGCGGCCTCCGCGATGTAGTCGGCCGAAGCCGTGGCGCGCCGGCCGAACGAGCCGCCGGCCCACAGGGTCGTGATGCGGATCTTGTCGGCGGTGGTGCCGAGGATGCCGGCGGCCACCGCCTGCTCGATGGTCTGGAACTGCGAGCCGGCGTAGATGTCGTAGGACCCGTCTCCGGCGCGCTCGATCGTGGCGTTGAGCGGCTCCATCGGCGCATGCGCCAGGTAGGGGAAGTTGAACTCCGCCTCCAGCACCTTGGCGGCGCCCTTGATGGCGCCCGCCGCATCGCCCTGCTTCGAGGCGACGAGGCCGGGCTTGTCGGCCATCGCCTTGTAGGTGGCCTGTTGCGACTCGGTCGACTGACGCTCGGCGCCGGCATCGTCCCAGGTGAGCGTCAAGGCCTCGCGGCCCTTCATCGCCGACCAGGTGTCACGCGCCACCACCGCGACGCCGCTCGGGATGCGCACCACCTGCACGACCCCCGGCACCGCCTTCGCGGCCGAGTCGTCGACGCTTTTGAGCGTCGCGCCGAAGCGGGGCGCGCGGGCGACGAGCGCCGTGAGCTGGCCCGGCCGGCGCACGTCGAGGGCGTATTGCGCGCTGCCGTCGGTCTTGGCCTTCGAATCGAGCCGCGGCAGCCTGGTGCCGATCAGCCGGAAGGCGGAGGGGTCCTTGAGCGTCGGGTTCTCGGGCACGGCCTGCGTCGCCGCCTTGGCGGCGAAGGCGCCGAACCGGCTCTCCTTGCCGCTCGGATGGCGCAGCACGCCCTTCTCGATCGTGATCTCGCCGACCGGCACCTTCCATTCCTGGGCCGCCGCCGCGACCAGCATCGCGCGGGCGGCCGCACCCGCCTTGCGCAGCTGGATCCAGGAATTGGCCACCGCGGTCGAGCCGCCGGTGCCCTGGATCGGCCCGAAGGCGAGGTTGTTGTAGAGGCTGGCATCGGCCGGCGCGAAGTCCGCGCGCATCTGCCCCCAGTCGGCGTCGAGTTCTTCCGCCACGATGGTGGCGAGCCCGGTCGTGTTGCCCTGGCCCATGTCGAGGTGCTTGATCACCACCGTGACGGTGTCGTCGGCGGCGATGCGCACGAAGGCGTTGGGTCTGGCCGGCACCTTCGAGAAGTCGGGCCCGCCCGCGGCCCGGGCGCCCTTCTCGAGGTGGAGCCCGATCACCAGGGCGCCGCCGGCGGCGGCGGTGCCGCGCAGGAAGGCGCGGCGGGAGGTCACGGCGCGGTCGCGCATCTTGAGGCTGCGGTTCAGCATGGCGGCGTCCCGGTCAGGCGAGGGAGCGGGCGGCGTCGTGGATCGCCGCGCGGATGCGCTGGTAGGTGCCGCAGCGGCAGACGTTGCCGTCCATGGCGGCGTCGATGTCGGCGTCGCTCGGCTTCCTGTTCTCGGAGAGGAGCCCGATCGCCGACATCATCTGGCCCGACTGGCAGTAGCCGCACTGCACCACGTCGAGCTGACGCCAGGCGGTGCGCACCGCCTCGGCCACCGGGCCGGAGATCCCCTCGATGGTGGTGATCTTCGCGTCGCCGACATCGCCGAGGCGGGTCTGGCACGAGCGCACCGGCTGCCCGTCGAGATGGACCGTGCAGGCGCCGCACTGGGCGATGCCGCAGCCGTACTTCGTGCCGGTGAGGTTCAGGTGGTCGCGGATCGCCCAGAGGAGCGGCATCTCGGGATCGGCGTCGACCTCGTAGGTCCGGCCGTTGAGGGTGAGCTTCGTCATCGTGCGCTTCCCAGGAGAGGCGGAAACGAGAGGCGGGGACGAGAGGCTGGAGCGGTTCCAGCCCGACAGGTCTCGTCCGCTCCTGCACCGCCGGCAAGCGGGGCCGATGTGCGCCAGCGCACCCGCCCTCGCGTGCCGCAGCGGCAGGCCGGACGGCCCGATGCGTCGCATTCGCGGGATCGCGGCAGGGGGACCTTAACGAATTTCGGCGAGCCTTTCCCGGACCGGCCGACGGTCCGCGGCGGCGAGGGAGCGGCACGACCCGATCGCGATGTCCGAAGTCACGGCACAGATGGTGCAGCGCGGGCGCGGCCCGACGGCGGAGGAGGTGGCCCGGCGGCGCAAGGTCGCGCGGGACGTCCGCTCCGCCCGCGAACGGCTGACCTCGTCGATCGGGCTCGAGCGCGCCTTCGACTACGAGCTGCTGCGCGTCTACGCCCAGTACCGGCTCGGCGCCTTCCTGCCGCTCGTGCTCCTCGCCTGCTGCATCGCCGCGGCGTCGGTGTTCTGGGCTCCCGTGATACTCAGCGGGGCCTGGTGCGCCGCGGTGCTCGTCGCGGTCGCCGGCAACACTGCGCTCTCGCGCGCCTTCCTGCGCCAGGATCCGGACGCGATCTCGCTCAGGGTCTCGCGCCGGCGGGTGATCGCCGGCGAGATCGTCCAGAGCATCGCCTGGGCTCTCCTGGTGCTGATGCTGGTCCAGGTCGAGGCGGCGAACGCCCGCACCTTCGTGATGTTCGTCCTCGTCATCGTGGCCGCCGTGACCACGATGCTGGCCGCCACCGTGCCGCTCGGCGCCTATGCGGGCCTGCTGCCGCTCAGCGCCGCCACCGCCGCCCTCCTGGTCCTGTCGCGCGAGGCCGAGACGGTGCTCCTCGTCGGCATGGCGGTGTGCGCGCAGCTGTTCTTCCTGTTCCTGTCGAACCACCTGCACGCCTCGACGGTCGCGGCGCTGCAGTCGCGCGCCGAGAAGGACGCGATCTTCGGCGAGCTGGAGCAGGCGAAGGCCAATTCCGACGAGGCGCGCCGGCGTGCGGAGGAGGCCAACCTCGCCAAGTCCCGCTTCCTCGCGACCATGAGCCACGAGCTGCGCACGCCGCTCAACGCCATCCTGGGCTTCTCGGAGGTGATGAAGAACGAGGTGTTCGGCCCCCATTCCTCCGCCTCCTACCGGGAATACTCCACCGACATCCACGACAGCGGCCTGCACCTCCTCAACCTGATCAACGAGATCCTCGACCTCTCGCGCATCGAGGCGGGACGCTACGAGCTCAACGAGGAGGCCCTGCAGCTCGCCTACGTGGTCGAGGAGGGCCGGCACATGATGGCGCTGCGGGCGCGGGCCAAGAACCAGACCTTCCGCGAGCTGATCGACCCGTCCCTGCCGCGGCTCTGGGCCGACGAGCGGGCGCTGCGCCAGATCGTCCTCAACATCCTGTCGAACGCCATCAAGTTCACGCCGCCGGGGGGCGAGATCACCATCAAGGTCGGCTGGACCTCGTCCGGTGGCCAGTATGTCAGCGTGAAGGATACCGGCCCGGGCATCCCGGAGGACGAGATCCCGACCGTGATGTCGTCCTTCGGCCGCGGGTCCCTGGCGATCAAGACCGCCGAGCAGGGCTCGGGCCTCGGCCTGCCGATCGTCAAGGGCCTGGTCGACCTGCATGGCGGCGGCTTCCAGCTGAAGTCGCGGCCGCGCGAGGGCACCGAGGTGATCGTGACCTTCCCGGCGACGCGGGTGATGGACGCCCTGCCGCCGGTGGCCGAGGAGGGCGTCGCCCCGGCCCGGCCGGTGCGGGCGGCCTGACGGGCTCAGGGGCTGAAGATCAGCGTCAGGTAGGTCAGGAACACCACGAGGTGGACCGCACCTTCGAGCACCGTCGTGCCCTGGCGCGAGAAGGTGATGACGCTGAGGAGCAGCGTCATGGCGAGCACCGCCATCTCGGCCGGCGCCAGGCCCAGCACCACCCGCTGGCCCGACAGGAGCCCGATGCCGAGCACCGCCGGCACGGTGAGGCCGACGGTCGAGGTCACGGCGCCGAGGCAGAGGTTGATCGCGCGCTGGAGCTGGTCGCGCCGGATCGCCTTGAGGGCGCTGATGCCCTCCGGCGTGAACACGATGGCGGCGATGATGACGCCGCCGAGCGCCGGGGGGGCGCCGAGGGCCGCGATGCCGTGGTCGAGGATCGCCGCCAGGCTCTTCGAGAGCAGCACGATCGGCACCAGGCTGACGATGAGGAGCCCGGCATGGCGCAGGATCGCCCCCCGGCCCGCATCCGGGTGGGGAGCCGCCTGCGTGACGGGATCGCCGGGCTTGGCCGCATCGGTGAAGAAGTCGCTGTGCCGGCCGGTCTGGAGCAGCAGGAAGATGCCGTAGAGCACCACCGTCAGCACCGAGAAGGCCACCGCCTGGAGGGTCGTCAGCGAGCCGTCCGGGGTCGAGCGGGTGAAGTTCGGGATGATGAGCGCGATGGTGGTGAGCGGGATGATCGCCGCCAGATACGCGCCGGCGCCGTCGAGGTTGTAGTTCTGGCGGTGGTGGCGCAGGCCGCCGAGGATCAGCCCGAGCCCGACGAGGCCGTTCATCACGATCATGATGACGGCGAACATCGTGTCGCGCCCGAGCGTCGGCGCCGCCTTGGCCCCCAGCATCACGGCGGCGACGAGCGCCACCTCGATGATCACGATGGCGAGCGTCAGGACCAGGGTGCCGTAGGGCTCGCCGAGGCGGTGGGCGAGTTCCTCGGCCTCGTGCACCACCCCGAAGGCCGACCACAGGATGACCGCGAAGAGCCAGGCGAAGAGCCCGGCCGCCACCAGCGGCGCCGCGAGCCCGCCGAGCCACCCGCCGCCGAACACCGCGAAGGCCGCGACCGTCGCCCACGCCACCGCCAACCGCACGATTATCATGAGCCTGCTGCCCCCTGCACCGCCTCGCTGCCTCAAGGGTAGGGCAGGGGAGGGGGGCGGGCAGGGGGCGACGTGCGGAAAGGCGGCTCAGCCCCGATGGGCGAAGGCCCAGTAGAGCTCGCGCGCCTTCCGGAACATCGGCCCGGGCCCGAAGGTGCGCCCGTCGAGGGCCGTCACCGGCACGACCTTGGCGAAGTTGCCGACGGAGAAGACCTCGTCGGCGCCCATCAGGTCGTCGACCGTGAGCGTCGCCTCCACCACCGTGACCCCGGCCTCGCGCAGGAGCGCGATCACCCGGCCGCGGGTGATGCCGGCCAGGAACGTGCCGTTCGGCACCGGCGTGTAGACGACGCCGTCGCGGGCCATCAGCACGTTGGCGGTGGCGAACTCCGCGACGTTGCCGAGCGCGTCCCGCATCAGGGCGTTGCCGAACCCGCGGGAGGCGGCCTCCGCGATCGCCCGCGCGCTGTTGGGGTAGAGGCAGCCGGCCTTGGCGTCGAGGGGCGCGGCGTCCGGGGTCGGGCGCCGGAACGGCGACAGGGTGGCGGTGAAGCCGGTCGGCGGCGGCATCGGCGCCTCGTAGAGGCACAGGCACCAGTTGGTCGAGGCCGGGTCGAACCGCACCGCGCCGCCGAGGCCCCCTTCCGCCCAGTACATCGGCCGGATGTAGAGCGCCGCGTCCGGCGCGAACCGCCTCAGGCCGTCGCGGACCAGCTCGGCCCAGGTGCCTTCCGCCACCACCGGCTCGAGGCCGAAGGCGGCGGCCGAGCGGTTGATCCGGGCGAGGTGGAGGTCGAGGTCCGGTGTCACCCCCTCGAAGGCCCGGGCACCGTCGAACACCGTCGAGGCGAGCCAGGCGGCGTGGGTGCGCGGCCCCATCATCCGCACGTTGCCCGGGTGCCAGGCGCCCTCGAAGTAGGTCCAGGTGTCCTCGGCCCGAGTCTCTTCCGCACCCCTCGCCTCGGCCATCGCGCGCTCCTCCCCGTCGGTCCGCCCGCATGATGGCGCGGGCCGGCGCCGTGAGTCCATGCGCGGAGGCCGTCGCTGGCGTCGAGGGAGGGTTGAGCCCGCCGCGTGCCAAGCGGACTTGCCCAAGCGGACTTGCCCAAGCGGACTCGCATCGGCACGCCAACGCTTCGTCCGCTCAGGGCTCTCGTTCCGCCGCAGGCTTTTCATCGCAGAACCGGCGGCCGCTTCCGCGAAACCTGCTCAGGCGACGTCGAAGTCGCCGGAGCGCTGGGCCAGGATCTCGAGGGTGCGGACCACCGCCATGCCGACGAGATCGGCGTCGAACAGGCCGTCGGGCGTCGCGGGCTCGACCCCGACCGGCTCCGACCGGCCGCCCAGGCTGTCGATCACGACCTTGTAGACGTCGCCCTGGGGGCTCGACCGCTCGCGCACCAGCGAGACGGCGTGGTGCCCGATCTCGCCGTAGGATTTGACGTATTGCGCCGGGCTGGCGCGCCTCTTGGCCTCACGGTGCTTGGCGTCACGATCCTTGCCGGCGCGAATCGTGGCCGCACGACGGAAATCCGGACGGATCACGTTGTCCATCTGCCTCTCCCGCTGGATGCCGCTCAATCTGCCATCGCTGCTCTTGCGGTCGGGCCGCTCGCATCGCCGGGCGTGATGAGCCCGGATCGGCTGCGAGCGCCCCCTCCGCGGCGCGTTTCCTCCGCGGTGGCCCGGGGGCCGGGCGTCACCGCGAAGGTTGGTATCGCATGGCCGGATTGCGTGCGGATTGCGCGGAATGTTGCGCCGGCTGCATGCGGCAGCGCCGCCCGCGGCGGGAGCCGGGGCGGCGAAAGACCGGGAGGGCGGAGAAGGCGCGGGTGCTCAGTCGTCGTGGTGGTGCCGGTGCATCCCCGGATGCGGGCCGCGCGGCCCGCCCATCGGCCGGCTCAGCAGCGCGGCGCGCTGCTTCTGCGCCTGGTCCAGGGTGGCGTAGAGCGGCTGCGAGGCGTCGGCGAGCTTGCGCAGGGCGTCCCCGCGCGCCGTCAGGGCGTCGCCCCGGGCGCGGATCGCCTCCGGGGCGGTCTCGGCCAGGGGATCGCGGTCGCGCCCGCGCCGGGCCTCGTGCTGGTCGCGGGTGAGCTTGGCGAGGCTGCGGATCGCGTCCTCCACCGGCGGCCACAGCTTCTCCTGGTCGGGGGTGAGCTTCAGGCCGGCATGCAGGGCGGCGATATGGGCATCGGTGAAGGCCTGGATGTCCTCGGCGCTCAGGCGGCGCCGGCCGTCCATGCGCTCGCCGTCGCCCGCATGGGCCACCTGCATCGGCCGCGGCCCGTCCGGTGCCTGGGCCGGCGCCGCATTCGCGGCCAGGACTGTGCCGAGCAGCCCCGCGCTCAAGATCCCCAGGGCGCCGATGGTGAGCGTGCGTCGCATGACACGGTCCTCGCGCGGCCGCGTGCCGGGCCGCCGAGGCAGGAGAATGCGGGCCGCCGGATGGCCCGGACCTCGCCGGAGGATTACGGATTCGTCACGCGGCGCCGGGCCGCGAACGGGCTGGCGCCACGACCGGCGACATGACCGGCGACATGACCGAAGACCTGCCCGGCGGAGCTGCCTGCGACGTGGCAGACCACGATCGCCGAGCAGGAGACCGGCGCGGCGCCCGGTGCCGCCCGGAGCGTTCCGAAGAAGATCGTGGTCATCTCCCGCCTCCGTGACGGCCGCCGGCGCCCGGGCAGTCCCGCTGCCGCGAGCAGACGACACGGTCGCGCCGGCCGCCGTAAGCTCTCCGATAGCGGTAGGAGGCCGGCGCGATCGGTGCGGGGCGGCACCACGCGGACTTTTCCGCGATCGTCCCCGGCCGCGATCGTCCTTGGTCGGGACCGTCGCGATTCCCGAAAGGCGACGCTGAAACCCCGTCTTTCGCGGCGGCGTTAGTGCCTGCGCTCCGGCGCCCCCACCGCGTCTCCGTCGAGGTTTTCCCATGCATCGTCGTCTCGCACTGACCGCCATCGCCTCGGCCGTGGCGATCCCGTCCCTCGTCACGGCGGCCTTCGCGCAGCAGGCCGGCCCGACCGCGGCGGCCACGGGCAACAGCGGCGCCCGGATGGGCGAGGCCGAGGCCAAGTACGCCGCCGACACCCTCGCGGCCGGGTCGGCCTCCCTGGCGGCGAGCCGCGTCGCCCTGACCAAGGCGTCCGACGACGACGTGAAGCAGTTCGCCCGTTTCGAGGTCGCCGAGCAGGAGACCATCGCCGACGTGCTCAAGGCGATGCGGGATCCGGCCCAGCCCGCCAGCGGCCAGGTGAAGCCGCCGGCCGATCCCGAGGTCACCGGCCAGCTCGACCCGAAGGGCAGGGCGATGCTCGACAAGCTCGACCAGGCCAGGTCCGGCAAGGCCTTCGACCTCGACTACATCCGCGGCCAGATCGAGGGCCACCAGGCGCTGCTGAAGATCCAGGAGGCCTACCTGGCCACCGGCAAGGACCGCGAGAGTCTCGGCGTCGCCAAGCTCGCCCGCGGCCAGATCCGCGAGCACCTGGCGCTGCTCGCCGACATCGAGAAGGATCTGAAGGACTGACGAAGGACAGCGCCCTCGAACGGTGTTCGAGGGCGCGACGGCGTTCCGATGACGATTCTGCGTGAAGCACCCCAGATGAAGCGCCCCGGCCTCTCGTGGCCGGGGCCCGCTCCGGCCTGGCCTCAGCCCTCGGCGGCGCCGCCCATCATTCGCTGCATCTGGCTCAGCTGCGAGATGTGCAGCTGGATCAGCGGGATGGCGCCCCGGGCGACGCGGCGCAGGGCCGGGTCCTCGCCGCTCTGGGCGTAGGAGCCGTGGATCGTCAGCGCCTCCCGATGGCCCTGGAGCGAGGCGCTGACGAAGGTGGCGTCGTATTGCGGCCCGCCCTGCAGGCCGGAGATCTGAGCCAGGATCTGCGCCTTCTGCTCGTCCGAGGTCATCCCGCCGGGGCCGCCGGCACCCGGCGCGCCGAGCACGCCGCCGACGGTCCCGACCGCCGCGCCCGCCACGCCGCCCGCGACCGCGAGGGGGGCGGTCACCAGGCCGCCGACGAGGCCGCCGGGTCCGCCCGGACCGCCCGCCACCGGCACGCTGCCGCCCGTGACCGCGTCGATCTTGTTGGCGAGGTTGACCTGCTCGTTCACCTCCGCCCGCGCGAACCGCTTGACCCGCGGGTTCCCGGTCTTGGCGAAGGCGTCGCGCGCGGTGTTCTCGAGGAAGAGGCCGCCCCTGGTGGCCATGGCCAGGTAGACGGGGGTCGGCATGGCGCCGGCCGGCGTGGGCTGGGCGACCGCGGTGCGGGTGACCGCGAGGGCCGCGGTGGCCGAGAGCATGCTGACGAGGACGTCGCGACGATGCATGGATGTGGCTCCGATGGAGGGCACGCATCCCGGCACTCGCGGGCCTGGATGCTTGGGGGGAGTAATTTTCTCGCCCCATCGACGTTCCTTGGCCCTCCGGTCCGCAACCGCGGCACTAACGCGCAGGTTCGGGGTCCCATGCCCTTGCGCCGTCGCGTCGACGCATCGCTGCGAAGGCGTTCGGCGCATCAGCGCCTGGCGCCTGTCGGCGTGAATCCGTTCGGGCGCAGCCAGCGCCTGCGAACGAGTCCGTTCGAAGGCCCGGCGGTCTCAGCCCCGCCGCGGCCACGGCTCCGGCCGGACCCGCTGCGTCCAGCGCCGCCACGGCCGGCTCAGGAGCCCGAAGGCGAGCACCACCCCGGCAGCGTACCAGCCGTGCAGGCTGGCGTAGCCCCCGTCCGGCGTCCAGGCGAAGCCGCCGAGGAAGACGTAGGACACGGCGGCCGCCAGAGTGCGGAAGGCGAGGAGCCAGGGGTGCTGCAGGATCGGGTCGTCGTTGACGAAGGCGAGCCCGAGCCCGGTGAGGCCGAAGAGCAGGCCCCCGAGCGGCAGGCCGAGGAACAGCGAGAGGACGGCGCGCAGGAACAGTCCGGGCCAGTCCCGGCGGGTGCGCGCAGGCGCGGTGCGGGTGCGCTCAGGCGCGGTGGCGGTCGCGGTCGAGTGCGTCATGCGGGTCACGGCGCTGGCCGGCCGCGCGACGGCGCGGCCTTATGGGTCAAGCCTCCAGCGTGTAGCGCAATCCGCCCCGCCGTCTCCAGGGCCGTCGGGTTTCCTTGAGGTCAGGGCCGGCGGTCGCGGCCCGGGCGCGGCCGCCGGCGCGTGTCCCGGTAGAGGTCGCCGACCGTGCAGGCGAGGCCGGCCGCGGGGATCGCGAGATCGGCCTCGAGGTCGGTCAGCACCCGGCACGTCCAGCCGCCGGCATCCCGGGTATACACCGACACGTGCACCCGCTCCTGCTCGGCGACCACCATGGTCTCGCAGGGCCCGTGTTCCCGGTAGAGCCGGACCTTCACGTCGATCCAGCGCTCGCCGCTGACCGGCGTCCGGTCCTCGTCCGTGATCGAGACGATCTCGGCGAGCAGGCAGGCGGCGTCGGTGAACCGCTTGCCCTCGAGCAAGGCGTCGTATCCGGGCTTCGCGCCCGAGCGCGGCGCTCGGCACGCTCCTTCGTCCGACGCGCGAGGAGAGGGCAAGCCGGGGCCGTCGCCGCGCGGCGGCGCCCCGGCGCGTGGCGCGCCTCAGGTCTCGAGCTCGCTGTCCCAGTACAGGTAGTCGATCCAGGTGTGGTGGTACTGGCGGTGGTCGAATTCCGGCTGGCGGCGGTGCAACTCGTAGCGGCTCGGCCGGCGCGGCTCGTTGAGGAGGGGCATCTCGGCCTCCTCGGGCGTGCGGTTGGCCTTGCGCAGGTTGCACGGGCTGCAGGCCGCCACGACGTTCTCCCAGCTCGACAGCCCGCCGCGCGAGCGCGGCACCACGTGGTCGAAGGTCAGGCCGCCGGAGGGCAGCCGCAGGCCGCAATACTGGCACGAGAACGTGTCGCGCAGGTAGATGTTGTAGCGGGTGAAGGCCGGGCTGCGCGCCATGGCGACGTAGCTCTTGAGCGCCACCACGCTCGGCACCTTCAGCGAGCGGCTCGGCGAGCGCGCCTCGACGTCGTAGCTCGCCACCAGCGTGACGCGATCGAGAAACAGGGCCGTGAACGCATCCTTCCACGACCACAGCGACAGCGGATTGTAGGAGAGGGGCCGATAATCCGCGTTGAGCACGAGGGTTTGAAGATCCAGCATCATCCTGCCCTGGCGACGGGCCGACCGCCACGAGGGGAGCCGGCGCCATGCCGGTCCTCGCGTCGCTCGCCAGGAGAGGGGATGGGGGCCATCGCCTATCCTCCGAGCCGGTCGGGGAGAGTGGGGGGACACGGCGGATGCCCGCCACGGCCGCTCGGGGAGCGGACGCCGTGGGGCGCGGCCGGGATGCGATCCGGGCGCCGTCTGGGCTGCTGATGAGGGACGATCACCGACATCCTCCCGCAGCAGTACGAAAAGGCCGTGTCCATTGGGGCTTAGTCTAATAGCAGCATGACAGGGTTGTGAAGGTTTCGGGCCGGGGCGTCTCGTCACGCCCCACACGAATCCGCCGCCCGCGGGCCCCCGGCGGCCCCGGCAGGGCGGACCGGCACCGATGGCCGCCCCCGATTTTCGCCCCCGATTTTCGCCCCATTGATCCGCGATCCCGCGTCTCGCCTCGTTCCCCCTTCCGGGCGGATGACCTAGGTAGACCGCTCGAACCGACCATCGACGCTGGGCAAGCCGGCCGCCGGGCCGGGCCGCCCCGCCATGATCCCGTCACGGCCCGCGGGCCGCCGGGGGACGAGCCTGATACGCGGGTGAGAAGGATTGCGCATGAGACAGCTTCGCCGATGGACGATCGCCCTGGTGGCCGCCCTGCTGAGCCCCGGGCTCGCGGCGGCCCAGGGAGCCGCGGCGAAACCGGAGCGGGCGGTCGTCGCCCAGGCGCCGGCCGCGACGAAGGGCGAGGCCAAGGGAGATGCCAAGGGGGACGCGAAGGGGGACGCGAAGCCCGCCGCCGCCGCGGCGCCGGCCGAGGCGGCCAAGGAGCCCCCGAAGCCCCCGCCCCAGACCCCGATCTCCGAGCAGATCAAGCAGATCCGCGCCCAGCTCGACGCCGAGAAGGCCGACCTCGACCAGCGCGAGCAGGCCCTGACGCACCGCGAGCTGAACAAGGACGACCTCGCGATGCTGCGCGAGGGCATCCCCCCGGTCGCCGACCGGCTGCGCCAGGTCGTCGACCATCTCGGCCCCCGGCTCGAGGCCGCCAAGGAGCGGCTGACCCAGCTCGGCCCGAAGCCGAAGGAGCCGGAAGGGGCCGACGTGGCCCAGGAGCGGGCCCAGCGCGAGGCCGGCGTCGCCGAGATCGACGACACGCTCCGGCTCGCCCGCTCGCTCCTGGTCCAGAGCGACCAGATCACCGACCAGATCAGCAACCGGCGCCGCTCCGCCTTCACCCGGGCGCTGTTCGAGCGCACCGACGGCCTCGTCAGCCCGAATCTGTGGCTGCGCGCCGCCAACGATCTCGACCGCGACCTGCGGGCGCTGACGAGCTCCGTCGACGACTCCGTCACCCAGGTCCAGCGCCGGGGCACGCCGCTCAACCTGCTCCTGCTCGCCCTGGCGATCGGGGTGTCGGTGGCGCTCTATGTCGGCCGGCGCCACATCGCCCCGCGGGTCGGGCACCGCTCGTCGAAGGCCGCGCAGCCCACGCGCTACGCCCGGGTGCTGGCGGCCTGGCGGGTCTTTCTGGTCGGCGCCGTGCCGGCGGTGCTCGGCAGCTTCCTGGTCGGCTACACCCTCGACGTCACCGGGCTCCTGCCGGTCCGGCTGCTCCCGGTCGCCCACCGGATCGTCGCCTCCCTCGCCTTCGTGGCGGTGGTCGAGGCGATGGCCGACGCCCTGCTCTCGCCCGACCGGCCGGCCTGGCGCCTCGTCGCGATGACGGACGCCACCGCCGAGCGGCTGAACCGCCTGGTCCTCGCCATCGCCTCGGTGATCGCGGTCGGCCGCACCATCGAGGGCCTGAACGAGGGCATCTCGGTCAGCCTGCCGATCACCATCGTCACCAAGGGCGTGTTCGCCGCCGTGGTCGCGGTGGTGCTGGCCGAGGGCCTGCGCCGGTTCGCGGCCCGCGCCGAGACCGACGAGGCCTGCCTCGGCCCCTACGTGGCGGCCGACGCCTCGAGCGGCATCGGCGGGCCGCTGCGCATCCTCGGCTGGATCGTCGTGGCGGCGATCGCGACCTCGGCGCTGATCGGCTACATCGCCCTGTCGTCGTTCCTGATCGACCAGCTGATGTGGACGGCGATCGCCGCGTCCATGCTCTACCTGGCGATCTCGAGCGTCGATGCCGTGGTGAGCTCGGCGCTGCAGGACGAGTCCCGCATCGCCACCGCGCTCCAGGCCAATACCGGCCTGCGCAAGCGCTCGCTCAACCAGATCGCGGTCTTGATCTCGGGCTTCGTCCGGGTGGTGCTGCTCACCGCCGCCGGGGTGCTGCTGCTCGCCTCCTGGGGCGTCGACTCGACCGACATCTACGCCTCCGCCCAGGCCGCGTTCTTCGGCTTCACGGTCGGCGGGGTGACGATCTCGCTCTCGACGATCGCGATCGCCGTCGGGCTGTTCACGCTCGGCCTCGTCATCACCAAGGCGGTGCAGCGCTGGCTCGAGAACACCTACCTGCCGGCGACCGACCTCGATCCGGGCCTGCGCAACTCGATCTCGACGGTGAGCGGCTATGTCGGCTTCCTGCTCACCCTCGCGCTCGCCTTCTCCTACCTCGGCCTGAGCCTCGAGAAGCTCACCATCGTGGCCGGCGCGCTGTCGGTCGGCATCGGCTTCGGCCTGCAATCGATCGTCAACAACTTCGTCTCCGGCCTGCTGCTGCTCTGGGAGCGGCCGATCCGGGTCGGCGACCTCGTGGTGATCGGCGACAACGAGGGCTATGTCCGCCGCATCAGCGTGCGCTCGACCGAGATCCAGACCTTCGACCGCTCGGCCGTGATCGTGCCGAACTCGAACCTGATCTCCGGCGTGGTGAAGAACCGGGTGCGCGGCGACCGCACCGGCCGGGTCGCCATCACCGTCAGCGTCCTGCGCAACCAGGACCCGGTCCACGCCGCCGAGCTGATCGTCGGCTGCGCCAAGGCCCATCCCGACATCCTCAAGGAGCCGCCGCCGCGGGTGGTCTTCCGCAAGATCGGCGATCCCTTCCTGGAATTCGAGCTGATCGCGATGATCACCGACGTCGGGTCGCAGCTGAAGGTTCAGAGCGACCTCAACTTTGCGGTGTTCAAGACCTTGTCCGAGGAGGGTCTCATCCCCAATCTCGGGCCAGGAGCGAGCATCGTCACGGTTCAGGGGCTGGACGCGATGCAGGACGCCATGGGGCAGATCGCCCGTATGGCGAGCCCTGCCGCCTTCCGCCCCGAAGCCCGTCACGAGCCCGAGGCCGAGCGTCGCCGAACCCCCGAGACCGTGCCGTGAAGACCCGTCCCGCCGTGCGAAAGCGCCTCGCCCTGAAGCGCGTGGCCCTGCTGGTCCTGCCCGCCGGCCTCGCCGCCTGCTCGGCGACCGAGGCGACGCGGGCGCCGGTCGGCCCGGCGGGACCGAGCCTGTACTGGCCGATGACGGCCGCCGGCGCGCAGATCGACGCGGGCGCCGCGCGCGACATGATCGCCGCCTACCGCCGCAACAAGGGCTTGGCCCCGCTCGCCCTCGATCCCGGCCTGCAGCGCCTGGCCGAGACCGAGACCGCCGCGATGGCCGCCGCCGGCCGCCCGAGCCAGGCCGACATCGTCAAGTCGGTGGCGGCCCGGATGGGCTTTCCGCAGCCCGGCGCCAACCTCTCGGCCGGCTACCACACCCTCGCGGAGGCGTTTTCCGGCTGGCGCGAGAGCCCGGCCCACAACGCGGTGATGCTCGATCCCACGGCGACCCGGATGGGGATCGCCACCGCCTACGCGCCCGGCTCGAAGTACAAGGTGTACTGGGCGCTGCTGGTGGCGAAGTAGGCGACACAGCCGCGAGCGGGGCCGGTTGCCAGAATGCGCTTCGCTTGGCTCAGTACGCCACCCGCTTCTCGACGTAGCGGAACTGGATCGCGGTCAGCCCGATCACGATCGCCATCAGCACCACCGACTGCGCCGCCGAGCCGCCGAGGTCGGCGCCGATGCGGCCGTCCTGGTAGACCTTGTAGACCAGCGTCTGGGTCGCCCGGCCGGGGCCCCCGTGGGTGAGCACGTCGATAACGCCGAACGTTTCGCAGAAGGCGTAGACGACGTTGACCACCATCAGGAAGAAGGTGGTCGGCGAGAGCAGCGGGAAGACGATGGTCCAGAACCGCCGGAACGGGCGGGCGCCGTCGATCGCCGCCGCCTCGATCACGCTGCCGGGGATCGCCTGCAGGCCGGCGAGGAAGAACAGGAAATTGTAGGAGACCTGCTTCCAGGCCGCCGCCATCACCACCAGGATCATGGCGTGGTTCCCGTCGAGGAGCGGGTTCCACGGAATGCCGATCTGGTTGAGGCCGCGGGCGATCAGCCCGAGGCCGGGCTGGAACAGGAAGCCGAACAGCACGCCGGCCACCGCGGGAGCGACCGCGTAGGGCCAGATCAGGAGGGTGCGGTAGAGCCCGGCTCCCCGGATCTCCCGGTCCGCCATCGCGGCCAGCAGCAGCGCGAAGCCGAGGGAGAGACCCGCCACCGCCGCGGCGAAGACCAGCGTGGTGGCGAGCGCCTGGTAGTAGCCCGGATCCGTGAACAGGGCCCGGTAGTTCTCGAACCAGACGAACTCGGTCGAGAGCCCGAACGCGTCCTGCATCTGGAACGACTGCCAGACCGCCTGGACGGCCGGCCAGTAGAAGAACAGGCCGACGATCAGGAGCTGCGGCGCGATCAGCGCCGCCGGCAGCAGCCGGCCTCCGAAGGTGACGCGCTCGGGGCTCATGACCGTCCTATCGTCCGCCGGCCTGCTTCTCGAACTGGCGCAGCATCGCGTTGCCGCGGTTCGCCGCCTCGTCGAGGGCCTGCTTGGCGGTCTTCTTGCCGGCCAGCGTCGCCTCGATCTCCTCGGCCCACAGGTCGCGCATCTGCGGCAGGTTGCCGAGGCGCAGGCCCCGGGAATTCTCGGTCGGCGGCTTGTTGGTCAGCTCCTTGATCGGCACCTCGAGGGCCGGGTTCTTGTCGTAGAAGCCGTCCGCCTTCGACTTCTCGTAGGCCGCCTTGGTGATCGGCATGTAGCCGGTGGTCTGGTGGAGCTTGGCCTGCCGGTCGGTGTCGGACAGGAAGGTGAAGAACCTCGCCACGCCCTTGTACTCGTCGGGCTTCTTGCCGCCCATCACCCACAGCGAGGCGCCGCCGATGATGCTGTTCTGCGGCGCGCCCGGCACGTCGGGATAGTAGGGCATCGGCGCCGAGGCCCAGGCGAACTTGGCCGCCGACCGGACGTTGCCGTAGGAGCCCGACGAGCCGAACATGATCGGGCACTCGCCGGCGGTGAAGCGGCCGAAGCCACTGTCATAGCGGCCCGAATAGTCGAAGGTCTTGTCCTTCTGGGCTTCCGCAAGGTTGCCGATGTGCTTGACCTGCAGCGGGCCGTTGATCTCGAGCGTGGTGTCGAGGCCGTCCATGCCGTTGGCCTTGGTCGCCACCGGCAGGTTGTGCCAGGCCGAGAGCTGCTCGATGTTGAGCCAGGTGACCCAGGTGGTCGAGAAGCCGCAATTCGGGAAGCCGTTCTGCGTCAGCTTCTTGGCCGCCGCGAACAGGTCCGGCCAGGTCTTCGGCGGCTCGCTGAGGCCGATCGCCTTCAGGGCATCGAGGTTCGCCCACATCACCATCGACGACGAGTTGAACGGGAACGAGAGCATCTCGCCCTTGGTCGTCGAGTAGTAGCCGGTGATCGCCGGCAGGTAGGCGTTCGGGTCGAAGGGCTCGCCGGCGTCCTTCATCAGCTGGTAGACCGGCTTCACGGCGCCCTTGGCCGACATCATCGTGGCGGTGCCGACCTCGAACACCTGCATGATGTGCGGCGCGGTGCCGGCCCGGAAGGCCGCGATGCCGGCATTGAGCGTCTCGCCGTAATTGCCCTTGTAGGTGGGCACCACCTTGTAGTCGCCCTGCGCGGCGTTGAACTCCTCGGCGAGGCGGTTGACGGCGTCGTTGTTGGCGCCCGTCATCGCGTGCCACCATTGCAGCTCGGTCACGGCGAGCGCCGGGGTCGCCGCCGCCAGCCCCAGGCCGGCGAGCGCGATGCGGATGGTCGTGGTGGGGGCCATCGAAGTGTCCTCTCCTCTTGCGCGGCCTCTCATGCGGGGCCCGCGTGACACTCCGACGACAGACGGCCGGGGCACACGCGGCCCGCACCGTCTCGGTGGCGGGCGCTTGTTGTTCGCTGGCTAAGCACAGCCGTGCCCGCCGGACAAGAGAGGGTGTCGGGGCTACGGCCGCTTCCTGTCCCGCAGGGCCTGGATCGTGGTCGTCGGGGTGATCGCCTCGGGGTCGATCGGGCAGTGCAGGATCGCCGGCAGGCCGGAGGCGATCGCCCGCGCCAGGGCCGGCGGGAAGTCCTCGGTGCGCGCGACCCGCTCGCCGTAGCCGCCGAAGGCCTTGGCGTAGGCCGCGAAGTCGGGGTTGCGCAGGGCGGTGCCGGAGACCCGGCCGGGATAGTCCCGCTCCTGGTGCATCCGGATCGTGCCGTACATGCCGTTATCGACCAGGATGATGATGACCGGGAGGTCGTACTGCACGGCGGTGGCGAAGTCCTGGCCGTTCATCAGGAAGTCGCCGTCGCCCGACACCGCCACCACGGTGCGCTCCGGCTTGAGGCGCTTGGCGCCGATGGCGGCGGGCACGCCGTAGCCCATCGAGCCCGAGGTCGGGGCGAGCTGGCCGTCATGGGCGCGGAACGGCCAGAACCGGTGGACCCAGGTGGCGAAGTTGCCCGCCCCGTTGCACAGGATCGCGTCGGCCGGCAGCGCCTCGCGCAAATGGGCCATCACGCCGCCCATCTGGAGCGTGCCCGGGGTGGTGATCCGGGTCGGGTCGCTCCAGGTCAGGTAATCGGCATGCAGGGCCTCGGTGCCTGCGGCCCAGGGCAGGGCGCGGGGCGGCTGCACCGTCTCGATCGCCGCCGCGAAGGCGGTCGGGCTGGCGTTGATCGCGAGCGCCGGGCTGTAGACGCGGCCGAGCTCCTCCGGATCCGGGTGGACGTGGACGAGCGTCTGGCGCGGGCCCGGTATATCGAGAAGCGTGTAGCCCTGCGACGGGATCTCCGACAGGCGCCCGCCGACGAGGAGAAGGAGGTCGGATTCCTTGATCCGGGCGAGCAGCTTGGGGTTCACGCCGAGGCCGAGGTCGCCGGCGTAGCAGCGGTGGTCGGCCGGGATGGTGCCCTGGCGCCGGAACGAGCAGGCGACCGGGAGCGAGAAGAGGTCGGCGAAGCGGGCGAAGCGCCGCACGGCCTGCTCCGACCAGCGGCTGCCGCCCAGGATCGCGAAGGGTTTCTCGGCCCGGGCCAGGAGGTTCTGGAGCTCGACCATCTGGGCCAGCGCCGGATGGGTCTCGACCGGCCGGAAGGCGGGGGCGTCCGGGACCGTCGCGGTCTCGGTCAGCATGTCCTCGGGCAGCGCGATCACGACCGGGCCGGGCCGTCCGGCGGTGGCGACGTGGAAGGCGCGGGCGACGAGCTCCGGCAGCCGGTCGGCGCTGTCGATTTCGGTCACCCACTTGGCGATGGTGCCGAACACCGCCCGGTAGTCGAGCTCCTGGAATGCCTCGCGCTCGCGCGCCGCCCGCTCGATCTGGCCGACGAACAGGATCATCGGGGTCGAATCCTGCCGGGCGATGTGCAGGCCGGGCGCCGCGTTGGTGGCGCCGGGCCCGCGGGTGACGAAGCAGATGCCGGGCTTGCCCGTCAGCTTGCCGTGCGCCTCCGCCATCATCGCGGCCCCGCCCTCCTGCCGGCAGACCGTGAGGCGGATCTCAGCGTCGTGCAGCGCGTCGAGCACCGCGAGGTAGCTCTCCCCGGGGACGCAGAAGATGTCGCCGACGCCGTGGCGGGCGAGCTGGTCCACCAGGATCTGCCCGCCGGTGCGGGGGCGGGGGGCGTCGGTCATGGGTGTGTCCTCCGGTGATCTCTCAGAGCCTGGCTAAGCAGAGTTGCATGGCGCAACTCTGCATGGTTTCTTGTTTTTGCATCATTTTCGCAGCCGAACCGATGACCACTTCGGCACCGGTCGTTCGCGACCGGCGGAATGATGCTTGGCGTTGTGTACAACCATCCAAACCGCGACCTCATCCTGAGGTGCGAGCGCAGCGAGCCTCGAAGGAGGGCTCCAGGGATCGCGGAGACTTCTGGAGCCCTCCTTCGAGGCCGCTACGCGGCACCTCAGGATGAGGTCGCGGGCAGGAGAGAACAGGCTCACGCGTCGTGTTCGCCTCAGAATCGGGGCGGCGTCACCCACCCCAGGCCGGATCCGCCAGCACGTTCTGCGTATGGTCCCCCACCTGCGGCGAGGCCGTCCCGGCCGCCATCGGCACGCCGTCGATGACGATCGGCGAGCGCACGCTCGGGATCGTGCCGCCCTTCGCCCGCGGGTCGGGGAGGTCGAGGCGCAGGCCGCGATGGACCACCTGCGGGTCGGAGAAGACTTCGGCGAGGTCGTTGATCGGGCCGACCGGCACGTTGACGGCGCCGAGCCGCGCCAGCAGGTCCGCCTTGCTGTGGCGGCGCGTCTCGGCCGCGATGAGCGGGATCAGCACGTCGCGGCGGGTGACCCGGCCCGGGTTGGTGGCATAGTCCGGGTCGAGGTGCCAGGTGGTGCCGAGCACGCTGCAAAGCTTCTGGAACTGGCCGTCATTGCCGCAGGCGACGATGATGTGGCCATCGGACGTCGGGAAGACCTGGTAGGGGACGATGCTGGTGTGCTCGTTGCCCATCCGCGGCGGCAGGAGGCCCGACACGAGGTAGACCAGCGCCTGGTTGCCGAGCACCGAGACCTGCGTGTCGAGGAGCGCCATGTCGATGTGGCAGCCCTTGCCCGTGGCGTGCCGGCCCTGGAGGGCGGCGAGGATCGCGACGGTGCCGTAGACCCCGGTGAAGACGTCCGCGAAGGCGACTGCGGTCTTGACCGGCTCGCCCGCCGGCTCGCCGGTGAGGGACATGATCCCGCCGAGGCCCTGGATCATGAAGTCGTAGCCGGCGCGCGGCGCGTAGGGGCCGTCCTGGCCGAAGCCGGTGACCGAGCAGGTGATGAGCCGCGGGTTGAGGGCGCTCAAGGCCTCGTGGTCGAGGCCGTACTTCTTGAGACCGCCGACCTTGAAGTTCTCGATCACCACGTCGGCATGGGTGGCGAGCCTGCGCACCACCGCCTGTCCCTCCGCGGTCTCGAAATCCGCCGCGACCGAGCGCTTGCCGCGGTTCGTCGAGTGGAAATACGAGGCCGAGAGCGTTTCGCCGTCCGCACCCTCGACGAAGGGCGGGCCCCAGGAGCGCGTGTCGTCGCCGACGACCGGCCGCTCGACCTTGACCACGTCGGCGCCGAGATCCGCGAGGAGCTGGCCGATCCAGGGCCCGGCCAGGATGCGGGCGAGTTCGAGCACCTTGATGCCGGCAAGCGGTTTGTGCACGAAGAACGAGCCTCCCATCTTTGCGCCTCCCGTTTGCGGGATCGCGCCTTACCTTGCATACGACGCGGCTCGGGCAGCGGGAAAGCCCGCAGGCCTCCGGTCAGACCTGCGCCAGCCGCCGTCCGGTGGCCGGATCGAACAGGTGCAGGGCGGCGGGCTCGATCGCGAGCCGTACCGTGTCGCCCTCCTGGGGCGCGGAGCCCGCCGGCACCTGCACCGCCACGTCGGTGCCGGCGAGCGGCCCGTGCAGCAGGCGCGTGGCCCCTAACTCCTCCACGAAGGCGATGCGGAAGGGCAGCCCGTCCTCGGCGATCCGCAGGTCCTCGGGCCGGATGCCGGCCTCGACCGCCGTGCCGGGAGCGATCCCGGCGACCGGGACCACCGTGCCGTCGATCCGCACGCCCCCCGCGACGGCTTCCGCGGCCAGGATGTTCATCGGCGGCGAGCCCATGAAGGTCGCGACGTAGCGGGTGGCCGGGCGGCGGTAGATCTCGATCGGGCTGCCGACCTGCTCGATCCGGCCGCCATTCATCACCACCAGCCGGTCGGCCATGGTCATCGCCTCGACCTGGTCGTGGGTGACGTAGACCGTGGTGACGCCGAGCTGGCGCTGGAGGCGGCGGATCTCGACCCGCATCTGCACCCTGAGCTTGGCGTCGAGATTCGACAGGGGCTCGTCGAACAGGAACACTTGCGGCTTGCGCACGATCGCCCGGCCCATGGCGACGCGCTGGCGCTGGCCGCCGGAGAGCTGGCGCGGATAGCGCGTCAGCATCGCCTCGAGGCCGAGGAGGCGGGCCGCCTCCTTCACCCGGGTCTCGATCTCGGGCTTCGGTGTGCCGCGGTTGCGCAGCCCGTAAGCCAAATTGTCGTAGACGCGCATGTGCGGATAGAGCGCGTAGTTCTGAAACACCATCGCGATGTCGCGGTCGGCGGGCTCGACCTGGTTGACGTTGCGCTCGCCGATGGTGATCGCCCCCGAGGTCACGGTCTCGAGGCCGGCGATCATCCGCAGCACCGTGGACTTGCCGCAGCCGGACGGGCCGACGAGGACGCAGAAGGCGCCGTCCGGCACCTCGAGCGAGACGCCGCGCACCGCCTCGACGCCGCCGGCATAGGTCTTTCGCAACTGATCGAGGGCGAGGCCGGCCATCACGGGCACCCGAATGTCTGGGAAGGGGTCACTTCTCGGTCTCCACCAGGCCGCGCACGAACAGCTTCTGCATCGCGAACACCACCACGACCGGCGGCAGCATCGCCAGCACGGCGGTCGCCATGACGATCTGCCACTCGGTGAGCTGGTCGGTGATCGAGGTCATCTTGCGCAGGCCGATCACCACCGTCTGCATGTCGTCGCGGGTGGTGACGAGGAGCGGCCAGAGATACTGGTTCCAGCCGTAGAGGAACTGGATCACGAACAGGGCCGCCATCGTGGTGCGCGAGAGCGGCAGCAGGGTGTCGAGGAAGAACCGCACCGGCCCGGCCCCGTCGATGCGGGAGGCCTCAACGAGCTCGTTCGGCACCGTGAGGAAGAACTGGCGGAATAAGAGCGTCGCGGTCGCCGAGGCGATCAGCGGCAGGGCGAGGCCCGCATAGGTGTCGAGGAGCTGGAGATCGGCCGCGACCTTGTAGGTCGGGTAGATGCGCACCTCGACCGGCAGCATCAGGGTGACGAAGATGGCCCAGAAGGCGGTCTGGCGGAACGGAAACCGGAAGTAGATCAGCGCGTAGGCCGACAGCAGCGAGATGAAGATCTTGCCCAGCGCGATGGCGAGCGCCATGATCGTGCTGTTGATCAGCATCCGCCCGACGGGCACGCCGGCCATGCCGGATTCGGTGAGCGCGCGCCGGTAGGTCTCGAGCCCGTTGCTCCCGGGCCAGAGCGGCATCTGGCCGTTGGCGATGGTGGCGGCGTCGTGGGTCGAGCCGATCAGCGCCAGGTAGACCGGGAAGACGACGACGCCGACCCCGAGGCAGAGCACGAGGTGGGGGATCAGGTTGCCGAAGCGTCGGTTCTCGACCAATGGGGCCCGCTCCCTGGCGGATGGCGTCTTGTCTCGGTGCCGCACCGGCGTGACGGGCGTGCGACGCTCCTAGCAGCCGTCAAGCTCTGACGGAAGCGTCGCCCGCCCGGTGCGCCTCACAGGCCGGCCTGCTGCGCCAGCGCCTTGAGATCGGCCTGTGGCCGGGCGCCGAGATGCGAGATCACTTCCGCCGCCGCCACGGCGCCGAGGCGGGCGCAATCGGCGTGGTCCAGGCCGCGGGCGAGGCCGGCGAGGAAGCCCGCCGCGAACAGGTCGCCGGCGCCGGTCGTGTCGACCACCTCGCGCACCGGCGAGGCCGGGACGGACCGGGTCTCGTTCCCCGACACCACCAGGGCGCCCTCCTCGGAGCGGGTGACGACGCCGAGCAGCCCCGTCTCCTGGCGGAGCGCCGCGAGCGCCGTGTCGGCGTCGGCGGTCTGGTACAGGCTCTTCAGCTCGTGGATGTTGGCGAACAGGATGTCGAGGCTGCCGTCACGGATGAGCCCCAGGAACTCGTCGCGGTAGCGGTCGACGCAGAACGCGTCCGACAGGGTCAGCGCCACCATGTTGCCGGCGCCGTGGGCGATCTGCACCGCCTTGCGGAACGCCTCCTTGGCGGCCGGCGGGTCCCACAGGTAGCCCTCGAGGTAGACGTGGCGGGCCGCCTTCACCGTCTCCTCGTCGACGTCCGCGGCGGAGAGGCCCTGGCAGGCGCCCAGATAGGTGTTCATGGTGCGCTCGCCGTCCGGCGTGACGAGCACGAAGCAGCGCGCCGTCGCCGGGCCCTCGGTCGCCGGGGCGACGCCGAACCGCACGCCGGTGGCGGTGAGGTCGTGGGTGAAGAGGCGGCCGAGCTCGTCGTCCCGCACCTTGCCGATGAAGCCCGCCCGCGCCCCGAGCAAAGCCGCGCCGACCGCCGTGTTGGCACCCGAGCCGCCCGAGATGACCGTGGCCGGGCCCATCACCCCGAACAGGTGCTCGGCCCGCGCCTCGTCGATGAGCTGCATCGCGCCCTTGTGCACGCCCTCCCGGACCAGGAAGGCCTCGTCGGTGCGGGCCATCACGTCGACGATGGCGTTGCCGAGGACGAGGACGTCGAGGGAGGCGGTCATGCGGCGGCTCGCGGACAAGATGTTGGGCCGCCTGTGACATCCGTTGCCCGGAGGGTCAAGCTCGGGCCGGTGGCCTCACGGTTCTTCGAAGAGCGAGGAGACGGGAAGTTCGAGGCCCGGCGGCTCGAGCATCAGCGTGCCCTCGTGCACGAAGGCAGTCTCCATTCCATCCACGGCCCGGCGATGATGGATCACCGTGCGCCGGTCGGGGTCGACCATCAGGTAATGATGGATGCTCGGCACCCGGAAGTAGCCGGTGAGCTTCTCGCTCGCGTCGGTCCGGCGGGTACTCGGCGATGCGACCTCGACGACGATGACCGGGTTCTTCACCTCGACCGCGTCGGGGCCGATGCGCGGGCCGCAAGAGACCAGGGCGTCTGGCTCGTAGGCGGTATGCGCGTCGATGCGGACGGCCAGACCATTGGGCATCGCCTCGCAGGCCAGGGCAGCCGCGCGAATGCCGCGCCGCAGCGCATCGTAGACCGCAACCTTGACCTCCGCGTGAAGCATCCGTTGCGGTGCCATCGCGAAGACTTCGCCGTTCACGAGTTCGTAACGCCCCGGATTGGCCTCGCTCCAGGCCAGATACTCGTCCACGCTCATGCGCACCTGCGGAAGCGTCGTCATCAACCCGAACCCGCCAGTCGCGAGGAGCGTACCACGCCGCTCAGCTTTCGCCGAAGAGATCTCCCACCGCGAGGGTGATCCCCGGCGGATCCAGAAACAGGCTCCCCTCGGTCACGATCCGGGTATCGATCGCCGCGACGGTGCGGCGGTGATGGATCACGCAGGCGCGCCGGGGATCAACCAGCAGGTAGTGCACGACGCTCGGCAGCAGGAAGTAGCCGGCGAGCTTCGCCCCCGCATCGACCGACCGGGTGCCGGGCGACAGCACCTCGACCACGATCACCGGCGGCGGCGCCTCGACCGCGTCGGGATCCATCCGGGGGCCGCAATAGACGAGGGCGTCCGGCTCGTAGGCGGTGTGGGCGTCGATCCGCACCGTCATGCCGTCGGGCAGCATCTCGCAGGACGAGCCGAGCGCCCGCACGCCGCGGTCGAGGGCGGCCTGGACGGCGAACTTGACGCGGGCGTGCCGCGCCCGCTCCGGCGCCATCGCGAACACCTCGCCGTCAACGAGCTCGTGGCGGCCCGGCACCGTGGCGCTCCAGGCGAGGAACGCGTCGACATCCATGCGGGATCGGGGCAGGCCGGCCATGGGCGTCAGCCTACCACGCCGCCGCTACTGCATCGACTGCATCTCGCAATTCGCATACGCCACGCTGCCGTCCGCGTAGGCCTTGAGCTTGCGCGCATAGGCCTCGGCGCTGGTACGGTAGGGGCCGAGCTGCGCGTTGTAGGCCTTGATCCCGTCATTGTAGGTATAGGCCTCCCAGCCCGGGCAGCCGCCCTTGGCGTCGAGGCAGGCGGGTTTCTGGGGCAGGGCGGGCTTGGCCGGCTTCTCGCTCACCGGGGGCGGCGCCGGGGGCGCGGCGCAGGCGGCCTGGGCTGCCGGCGACAGCAGCAGCAGGAAGGCGGCGAGGGCTGTGCGCGGCATGGGCTGGGTCTCCTTCGAGCGGCCTCTCACGCCATCGTGTGGTTGGCCGCCCGGGTCAAACCTCCGCTCACGGCTTATCTGTGGCGCATTGCGCACCGCACCCGGTTCCCGAATGCCCGCCCGACCCGCCACCGCCTATCCCTCGATCGCGTACCCCTGGCTCGACCGCGCCGGCCGCCTGTCCCGGTTCAAGCTCGCGGTCTTCCTGCTCGCCCTCGCACCGGGCCTGTGGTTCACCGCGGCTTACGCCCTCGACCTCCTGGGTGCGAAGCCCCTCACCGCCTACCTGCACGCCATGGGCGACTGGTCGGTGCGGTTCCTGATCCTGTCGCTGGCGGTCACGCCGATGCGGCGCATCGCCAACGCGCCCAAGCTCATCCTGGTGCGGCGGATGCTGGGGCTCACCGCGCTCGCCTACGCGCTGATCCACTTCACGCTCTACATCGTCGATCAGAAGGTCGACCTCGCCCGGGTGGCGAGCGAAATCGTGTTTCGCATCTATCTCACCATCGGCTTTGCGGGTCTCCTCGGCCTCGTCGTGCTCGGCGTCACCTCGACCGACGGGATGATCCGCCGCCTCGGCAAGGCCTGGCCGCGGCTGCACCGGCTGGTCTATCCGCTCACGGTGCTGGCCCTGGCGCACTTCTTCCTGCAATCGAAGATCGACGTCTCGAAGCCGGTGTTCTGGAGCGGCCTGTTCCTGGCCCTGATGGGCTGGCGGCTGATGCACCACCTCAAGGTGCCGACCGCCCCGCTGCCGCTCCTGGGTCTGAGCGTCGCGGCCGGCCTCGCCACCGCCGGGCTCGAGACGGCCTGGTACGCGCTCGCCACCGGCGTGCCGGCGGACGCCGTGCTCGCCGCGAACCTCGACTTCTCCTACGACATCCGCCCGGCCTGGTGGGTGCTCGGCGTCGTGGTCCTGATCGTGCCGCTCAACCTGTGGCGGGGCTGGGGCCAGGATACGGGCCGCGGGGCCGGCAAGGGGATGAGGAAGGATGGCGTTGCGGCGCGGCGCACCGCGCCCGCCGCACCCCCGGTGCCGGCGCGCTGACCGTCCCGCATGGCTGACGCGTGCGGAATGCGGTTTCGCATTCTGGCGGTCGCGGCGCACCCGAGGTAACGTCCGCCCCGAAATCCAAGGAGGAGACGTCATGAACCCCCCGTCCGCCGCGGTCGCGACCCAGACCAACCTCAGCCCGGTCAAGCCCCACGAGGGCACCGTCAATCAGGGGACCCGCGGCGCCTTCCGGTGGGACGACCCGTTCCTGCTCGACGACCAGCTCACCGACGATGAGCGCCTGATCCGCGACTCCGCCCGCAGCTTCGCGCAGGAGCGCCTGCTGCCCGGCATCGTCGAGGCCTATGCCGAGGAGAAGACCGACCGCGCGCTCTTCAACGCCATGGGCGAGCTGGGTCTCCTCGGCGTCACCCTGCCGGAGGAGTATGGCTGCGCCGGAGCAAGCTACGTCGCCTACGGCCTCGTCGCCCGCGAGGTCGAGCGGGTCGATTCCGGCTACCGCTCGATGATGAGCGTGCAATCCTCGCTCGTCATGTACCCGATCTACGCCTATGGCGACGAGACCCAGCGCAAAAAGTACCTGCCGAAGCTCGCCTCGGGCGAGTTCGTCGGCTGCTTCGGCCTGACCGAGCCAGATGCCGGCTCGGACCCGGCGGGCATGAAGACCCGGGCCGACAAGATCGACGGGGGCTACCGCCTCTCGGGCGCCAAGACCTGGATCTCGAACGCGCCGATCGCCGACGTGTTCGTGGTCTGGGCGAAGTCCCCGGCCCACGACAACCAGATCCGCGGCTTCATCCTCGAGAAGGGGATGAAGGGGCTCTCGGCGCCCAAGATCAAGGGCAAGCTGTCCTTGCGCGCCTCGGTCACCGGCGAGATCGTGATGGACGGCGTCGAGGTGCCGGAATCGGCGCTGCTGCCGAACGTCTCGGGGCTGAAGGGTCCGTTCGGCTGCCTCAACCGGGCGCGCTACGGCATCTCCTGGGGCGCCATGGGCGCGGCGGAGGATTGCTGGCACCGGGCGCGGCAATACACGCTCGACCGCAAGCAGTTCAACCGGCCGCTCGCCCAGACCCAGCTGGTGCAGAAGAAGCTCGCCGACATGCAGACCGAGATCGCGCTGGGCCTCCAGGGCAGCTTGCGGGTCGGCCGGCTGTTCGACGAGGGCCGGATGGCGCCGGAGATGATCTCGCTCGTCAAGCGCAACAATTGCGGCAAGGCGCTGGCGATCGCGCGCGAGGCGCGGGACATGCACGGCGGCAACGGCATCATGGGCGAGTACCACGTGATGCGCCACGCCCAGAACCTCGAGACGGTGAACACCTACGAGGGCACCCACGACGTCCACGCCCTGATCCTGGGCCGGGCGCAGACGGGCTTGCAGGCGTTCTTCTAGTCCTCGACCGCGCGCCGCCAATACGCGAGGCTCTCCGGGTTCACCGGGGAGCCCGCCGCCTCGTTGAGGCGGAGAATGTCCGCCAGGAAGGCCCTGGCTTCCTCCAGCCCGACGAGGTCGCGCAGGGACGTGAGGATGCGGGTGATGCGCAGGTGGTTGTGGTCGAAGGCCGTCAGCCATCCTCGTGTCAGGACGTAGAACCGCATCATCCGGACCCGGGCGGCCATCAGGCCGGCCTGGGCCATTCGATCGCGCCGGATCGCCTCCGCCTCCGCCTCTCCGAGGACCGGCGAGCCCGGCACCGCCTGGCTCGCCTCCCGCAGCGGAAACAGCCACTGGATGAAGTCGTGCGTGCTCTCGATGCGGGCGTCGTCGAAATCCAGCACCGTCGCGAGGGTCCGCCCTCGCGCGTCGCGACCCTGAGAGGCGAGAAAGGCGTGGATCGGTCCCGCGATCGCCTCGTCCATGCCCGCCTCCTCTCGCCACCCCTCCCGATCTATGGCGTCGCGCAGCGGCGGACAGGCGGCGCGGTCGCGCAATCGAGGCTGCATTGCTGGCGCGCGCCGCAGAACCACGACAGGCTGCCGCTCTTGAGGCAGGCGCCGCCGCACTGGCGGTAGGCGCCGTAGATCGGCCGGACATAGACCGGGTCGATCAGCGCCCGCGCCCGGCCCGTCTCCTCCGCGGCGGCAGCCTGGACGGCGAGGCCCGCGAGGAGCAGCGCCGTCGTGCAGGAGCGTAGAACAATCATGACCGGGCCGCCGTTTCGTCTGGCGGTCAGCATCCGGTCAACCCGGGAACGGGTCGATTAAATTGCGCTTCATCATCGCGGCGTCCCGCTCCAGGGCGCGCGCGGCGCCCGCGCGGGAGCAGGCCTCCCGCGCGGTTGTCGATGTCGGCCGGCCCCGTCAGGCCTTCGGCCGCTCGCGGTTGCCGTACTGCGCCAGCTCCAGCCGGGCGATCGAGCGGTTGTGGACCTCGTCCGGCCCGTCGGCGAGGCGCAGCGTGCGGATGCGGGCATAGGCGTAGGCGAGGCCGGCATCGCTGCTGACGCCGGCGCCGCCATGGGCCTGGATCGCGTCGTCGATGATCTTGAGCGCCATGCGCGGGGCCGCGACCTTGATCATCGCGATCTCGAGCTTGGCGCCCTTGTTGCCGACCTTGTCCATCATGTCGGCCGCCTTCAGGCAGAGGAGGCGGGTCATCTCGATGTCGATGCGGGCCTCGCCGATGCGCTGCTCCCAGACCGAGTGGTCGGCGATGCGCTTGCCGAAGGCGACGCGGCCGAGCAGGCGCTTGGCCATCTTCTCCAGCGCCTCCTCCGCCACGCCGATCGTGCGCATGCAGTGATGGATGCGCCCCGGTCCGAGGCGGCCCTGCGCGATCTCGAAGCCGCGGCCCTCGCCGAGCAGCAGGTTCTCGGCCGGCACCCGGACGTCGTTCAGGATCACCTCGGCATGGCCGTGCGGCGCGTCGTCGTAGCCGAAGACCGGCAGCATCCGCACCACTTCCACCCCGGGCGTGTCGAGGGGCACCAGGATCTGCGACTGCTGCTGGTGCAGGGGCGCGCTGGTGTCGGTCTTGCCCATCACGATCGCGACGGCGCAGCGCGGATCGCCCACGCCCGAGGACCACCACTTGCGGCCGCTGATGACGTAGTGGTCGCCGTCGCGGCGGATCCGGGTCTCGATGTTGGTGGCGTCCGACGAGGCCACGTCCGGCTCGGTCATCAGGAAGGCCGAGCGGATCTCGCCCGCCATGAGCGGCCTGAGCCAGCGCTCCTTCTGGGCCTTGGTGCCGTAGCGGTGCAGCACCTCCATGTTGCCGGTGTCCGGCGCCGAGCAGTTGAACACCTCGGAGGACCACTGGATCCGGCCCATCTCCTCGGCGCAGAGCGCGTAGTCGAGGTTGGTCAGGCCGGCGCCGCGGAACTCGCCGTCGTCGTGCTCGGGCGAGGGGGGCAGGAAGAGGTTCCACAGCCCCGCCTCGCGGGCCTTGGGCTTCAGGCGCTCGATCACCGGCACCGGCTGCCAGCGGTCGGTGCCGAAGGCCTCCATCTCGGCCTTGTAGGTCGGCACCATGGGGCGGACATGCTCGTCCATGAAGGCCCGGACCCGGTCGCGCCAGTGGCGCTGCCGCTCGGAGAGGGTGAAGTCCATGCGAAAGTCCTCCCGTGGCCGGGGTCTCGCGCCCCGGCCTTGCCGCAGGTCAGCCTAGCGCCAACGGCGCGCGAGCAAAACCGCCTTTTCGAAAGGGCCGGGAGACATGCGCTGCAACGGCTCCGTACCGGGTTTTCGAAGCCTCAGTCGCGATACACCCGTTCGTAGCGCCGCCCGAGCCCGGTCAGGATCTCGTAGCCGATCGTGCCGGCGTTGCGCCCCACCGTGTCGAGGTCGAGGCGATCGCCGATCAGCGTCGCGGGGGCGCCGCGGTACAGGGCGTGCTCCGGCACCGCGGTGACGTCGAGGATGATCAGGTCCATCGAGACGGTGCCGACGAAGGGGCAGCGCACCCCGCCGACCAGAGCCTCGCCGCGGCCGGTGGACGAGCGCGGAAAACCGTCGGCGTAGCCGAGCGACAGGGTGGCGAGGCGCCGGGGGCCGGGCGCGGTCCAGCGGGCGTTGTAGCCGGCGGTGGCGCCCGCCTCGACCGCGCGGACCTGCAGGATGCCGGCGTCGAGCCGCACCACCGGCCGCATCGGGTTGTCGTGCCCGGGTCGCGGGTTGCCGCCGTAGAGGGCGTAGCCCGGCCGCGCCAGATCGGTCCGGCAGGCGGGCAGGAAGTCGCCGGAGGAATTGGCGAGGGAGGCCCGAAGGTTCGGGTAGGCCGCGCGCAGCTTCGCGAAATCCGCGACCTGCCGGCCGGTGAGAGGGTCGCCCTCGACCTCGGCGTTGACGAGGTGGCTCATCAGGAGGTCGATGCCGGCCTCAGCCACCACCGGGTCGCCGGCCAGCGACAGGGCCTCCGGCACCGACAGGCCGAGGCGGTTCATGCCGGTATCGACGTGGAACGCCGCCGGGCGGATCACGCCCTCATTGCGGTTCGCTGCCGCCCACTCGGCGATCTCGTCCGATGAGCCGAGCACGGGGCGCAGGTCGGCGCTGCGGTAGGCCGGCGCGCTGCCGGGCGGGAAGCCGTTGAGCACGTAGATCGCCGCGTCCGGCACGGCCTCGCGCGCGGTCAGCGCCTCCGACAGGTGGGCGACGAAGAAGGTGCGGCAGCCTTCCCGCCACAGGGCCGGGGCGGCCTTCGCGATCCCGCACCCGTAGGCGTCGGCCTTGATGACCGCAGCGGTCTCCGGGCAATCCGCCACCTCGGCGAGGTGCCGCCAGTTCGCCCGCAGGGAAGCGAGGTCGATGGTGAGACGGCCGCCATGGCCGATGGAGGTGGGCTCGGTCATGGCCGTTGGTCTACCGCCCGAACGGGGCCCCGCCAAGGCAGAGGCGGTCGGGCGCCCGGCTGATATGTCGGGCAGCCCCTGCCGAAGCGCTCGTCAATGGCTGTCCGGCAGCCGGTCGCCCTGCGCCAGGTTCGAGAACCGGGTGATCTCGGCGTCGAACTGGAGCTCGACCGTGCCGGTCGGGCCGTGGCGCTGCTTGCCGAGGATCACCTCGGCCTTGCCGTAGACGCGGTTCATCTCGGCCTCCCAGGTGAAGAACTCTTCCGTCCCCTCGCGCGGCTTCTTGTTCTTGACGTAGTATTCCTCGCGGAAGACGAACATCACCACGTCGGCGTCCTGCTCGATCGAGCCCGATTCGCGCAGGTCCGAGAGCTGAGGCCGCTTGTCGTCGCGGGCCTCGACCTGGCGCGAGAGCTGCGACAGGGCAATGATCGGCACCGCCAGCTCCTTGGCGAGCGCCTTCATGCCGGTGGTGATCTCGGTCATCTCCTGCACCCGGTTCTCGCCCTTCTTCGAGGCGCCGGAGAGGAGCTGGAGGTAGTCGACGACCAGGAGATCGAGGCCGCGCTGGCGCTTGAGCCGGCGGGCGCGGGCGGCGAGCTGGGCGATCGAGATGCCGCCGGTCTGGTCGATGTAGAACGGGATCGTCTGCATGTCCCGGGCGGCGTCGGTGATCTTGTAGAATTCCTCCGGCCGGATGTCGCCGCGGCGGATCTTGTAGGAGGCGACGCCCGACTGCTCGGCGATGATGCGGGTGGCGAGCTGCTCGGCCGACATCTCGAGGGAGAAGAAGCCGACGATGCCGCCGTTCTTGGTCGCGATGGTGCCGTCGGGCTGCTTCTCGCCGACATAGGCCTTCGCGATGTTGAACGCGATGTTGGTGGCGAGCGAGGTCTTGCCCATGCCGGGCCGGCCGGCCAGGATGATCAGGTCCGAGGCCTGCAGGCCGCCCATCTTGGCGTCGAGGTCGGACAGGCCGGTGGCGATGCCCGACAGCCGACCCTCGCGCTGATAGGCCTTGGCCGCCATGTCCACCGCCGCCGTCAGGGCGTCGGAGAACTTTTGGAAGCCGCCGTCGTACTTGCCGGTCTCGGCAAGCTCGTAGAGCCGGCGCTCCGTCGCCTCGATCTGGTCGCGCGGCGAGGTCTCGACCGGGGCCTCGTAGGCGCCGTTGACCAGGTCCTCGCCGATGGTGATCAGGCGTCGGCGGAGCGCGAGGTCGTAGATCGTGCGGCCGTAATGCTCGGCGTTGATGACCGTCGAGGCCTCGGCGGCGAGCCGGGCGAGGTACTGGCCGACCGTGAGGCCGCCGAGATCGGCATCGCCCAGATAGGTCTTGAGGGTGATCGGGCTCGCGAGCTTGCCGGCCTTGATCAGGCTGACCGTCACCTCGTAGATCCGCCGGTGCACCTCCTCCATGAAGTGCTCGGGCAGCAGGAAGTCCGACACTCGGTAGAACGCGTCGTTGTTGACCAGGATGGCGCCGAGCAGCGCCTGCTCCGCGTCGATGTTGTGCGGCGCGACGCGGTACTCCTGCGGCACGGGCTCGAGATTCGCCGTCAGGGTGCTGGGAATGGCCATCCGGCGGGGCTCCGGGCTCTCTCGTGAGGATGCGAGTCGGGTGTCAGATCATAACGCTCGCGGCGACCATCGCACCGGCATCGTTGACCAAACCTTGACCGAAGGGCCGATGCCGGCCTCCGAGACGACGACGGGGCCCGCGACTCGCGCCGCAGGCCCCGTCATGCTGGAACAAAATAAGAACAAGTCAAGCCCGGCTTGCGGGCTTGTCCCCGCTCTCCCGGCTATCCCGCCCCTCGGGCGGGATCGCGCGATCCCGCCCGAGGGGCGGGATCGGGGTGGACGGATCAGCGGTCGCTGTCGGCGTCCGGGCCGGCCTCGGCCAGGGCGGCACCGACCTCGAGGCCGAGGTCGTCGAGGTTGAACTCCTCGCGGGTGGTGGTCGACTCGCCGCGGGCCTGGCGCTCGGCCTCCTCGGGGCTGCGGGCGACGTTGACCGTCACGGTGACCTCGACCTCGGGGTGCAGCACCACCGGGACGGTGTGCAGGCCGAGGGTCTTGATCGGCTGCGCGATGTTGAACTGGTCGCGGTTCACGGTGAAGCCCTCCTGGGTCACCACCTCGGCGAGGTCGCGCGGGGAGACCGAGCCGTAGAGCACGCCGGTCTCGCCCGCCTGGCGGATCAGCACGAAGCTCTTGCCGTTGAGGGTCTCGCCGACCTTCTCGGCCTCCGAGCGGCGCTCGAGGTTGCGGGCCTCGAGCTGGGCGCGCTGGTCCTCGAAGCGCTTCTTGTTCGCCTCGGTGGCGCGCAGCGCCTTGCCGCGGGCGAGCAGGAAGTTGCGGGCGAAGCCCGGCCGCACCTTCACGGTCTCGCCCATCTGGCCGAGCTTGGCCACGCGCTCGAGCAGGATCACTTCCATCGTCGTCGTCCTAGAATTGAGGGCCTTGCGGGGCCCGGGTTGGTGATGGCGGAGAGAGATCCGCCGTCGGGGAACCGGACCGCCCTTGAGGCGGACCGGGGATTCGGGTCAGGCCATCGGCGGGGCCTGCACCGGCCGGCGCCGCCCGGTGAGGGCGTCGACCAGGCCGAAGAGGGCGAGTGCCGCGAGCGCCACCCCCTGCGTGAGGAAGACCAGCACGTAGAGGCCGATCAGCAGCGGCGTGCGGCCGGGCCGGCCGCGGCTGCGGTCGTGGATCGCCGCCAGCCCCTGGAGCGCGAGGGCGGCCGCGAAGGCGCCGATGAGCGCGACCCCGAAGGCGCCGGCATAGCCCGGCGCGAGCGTGAGGCCGCCGCCGATTGCCAGCCCCCACAGGGCCCGGCGCGGCAGCGTGGTGGCGGGCAGGTCCGGCCAGGGCCGGGCCAGGCGGCCGGAGATCTGCACCACCCGGGCGCCGGCCCACAGATAGAAGGTCAGGAGCAGCGTGAAGGTCGTCGCCATGATGGCCGGCGCGATGCCGGCGACGCGCTCACTGATGCGGGCGAGGTCGTCCTCCTCGAGCCCGGCGCCGCGGGAGGGGGCCTCCTGCATCTGCAATTGCAGCATCGCCCGGGCGAGGCGGCGCACCCGCTCCTGGTAGGCGGCGTGGTCGCCCGAGGACAGCATCACCACGACGATCAGGGCGATGGCGGCGGTGACGGCGACCCAGGCGAGGAGCCGCCCGGTCGGGTACCATTCCATCTGCCCGGGCGCCCGCTCGCGGCCGAGCAGCGCCAGGTAGCCAAGCCACCAGGCCGGCAAGGCCGTCGAGACCAGGAAGGCGAGGCCGCGCAAGGGGGAGGCGACGATCGCGAGGGCGAGCGTGCCGGAGGCGGCGGCGACGAGGCCGGTCCGGTGGCTCCAGCCCATCGCGACGATCAGGATCGGCAGCGGGGCGAGCAGGTAGAGCGCGAGCGCGAGCGGCGTCGCCTGGACGACGACCCCGATCAGGAGCGCCGAGGCGAGGCCGGCGACGACGCCGATGCCGGTGTGACGAACCATTGCAACCTGTCCGCTGTCCCGCCGCCCGTCCGGGCGGGGTTAGAGGCGGAGGGATCCGCCCCAGCGACCCGGCGGCATGCGGCCGCCGGGTTGTTGATCAGAGGATTAGCGGATCACGTAGGGCAGGAAGCCCAGGAAGCGGGCGCGCTTGATCGCCTGGGCGAGCTCGCGCTGCTTCTTGGCCGACACCGCGGTGATGCGCGAGGGCACGATCTTGCCGCGCTCGGAGACGTAGCGCGAGAGCAGCTTCACGTCCTTGTAGTCGATCTTCGGGGCGTTGGGGCCCGAGAACGGGCAGGTCTTGCGCCGACGGAAGAACGGACGACGGCCACCGCCGCCACCAGCACCGAAAGCCATGGCTTACTGCTCCTCGTTCGTGTTGCGCTCGGCGCGCTCGGCGCGTTCCGGACGGTCGCCGCGCTCCGGGCGATCGCCGCGCTCCGGGCGGTCGCCGCCGAAGCCGCCGCCGAAACCGTCGTCGTCCCGGCGCCGGCCGCGCTCACGGTCCTTGCGCTCGTCGCGGTCGCGCTTCTGCATCATCGCGGAGGGCTCGCTCTCAAGCTCCTCGACCCGCACGGTCATGAAGCGCAGCACGTCCTCGGAGATGCGCATCTGGCGCTCCATCTCGGCGAGAGCCGCCGGGGGAGCGTCGATGTTGAGGAGGGTGAAGTGCGCCTTGCGGTTCTTGCGGATGCGGTAGGCGAGGGACTTCACGCCCCACATCTCGGTCTTCTCGACCTTGCCGCCGTTCTGCTCGATGACGGACTTGTAGGTCTCGACCATCGTTTCGACCTGCTGCGAGGTCACGTCCTGGCGAGCCAGGAACACATGCTCGTAGAGAGCCATGATGGGCCTTTCTCAGGGAGACAGAGGCCCGCTGCCAGACAACGCGGGGTGCGGGGTTCTAGCGTCGGGCCGGTTCGTCCTCGCGTCGCACGGCGCCAAGCCCTTCGAGCCTGCAAAGGCCCGAGCGGTTGTTCGAAGGCGGAGACACGGGACGACGGGGCGGACCCCTGTGGCGGGCCGACTGGCCCGACACCGTCCGTTCAGCCCCCGGCCGGAGCGAACGCGAGGCGCGGCCTATAGCAGGTTTTCACGGAACGGCAAGGCGGAAACGCGGATTGCGGGCGCCGCCGGGCCGCTCAGGCGGGCTGCTAAGAAGTGAGTAACCATGTTCCGCGCATCCTGGCGCCGGCGCACGGCCAGGCAGTCTCTCGCAAGGAAGTCGAATCGCGATGGCGTCGGCAGCGGCCCCCCGGCTCGACAGGTTCCCGCCCGCCCGGCAGGGGGCGGCGGCGCTCGCCGACCTCGTCGACGAGGCCGAGCGGGTCGTCGCCGGCACCGATGCGGCGCGCCAGCGCCGGGCCCTGCGCGACGTCACGGAATTGCTGGTGGCCCGGTCCGGGCGGCTGTCGCCGCCGCAGGTCAGCGCCTTCGACGAGGTCATGACCGTGCTGGCCGAGGGCGCCGGCGCCGAGTCGCGCGGGCGCCTCGCCCGGCGGGTGAGCGGCCTGCCCCGCCCCCCGCACAAGCTGGCGCGCCAGCTCGCCTGCGATCCCGACCCGGGCGTGGCGGTGCCGGTCCTGGCCTCCTGCGCCACCCTGCCGGACGAGGTGCTGCTGCGCGTCGCCCGCACGAGCGGCCAGGCGCATCTCGCGGCTATCGCCCGGCGCGAGCGCGTCGCGGCCCGGGTGGCCGACATCCTGGCGGATCGCGGCGACCAGGCGGTGATGGCGACGCTCCTGGGCAACCGGGGCGCGCAGCTCTCGCTTGCCGCCCTGGCGGTCCTGGCCCAGCGCGTCGAGGACCGCTCCGCCTTCGCGGCGGCGCTCGAGGCCCGCGGCACCCTGCCGCCGCACCAGCGCGCGGCGTTCCTGCAGGCCCGGCCCTCCGGCCCTCCGGCCCCGCCGCGGCGGGCCGCCGAGGCCGTGGCTCTGCGCGTCCGGCTCGGGCTCGAGGAGGCGGATCTCCGCCACTGGCTCGCCAACGGCCGTGTCACCGAGGCGCTGCTGGGCCTCGCCCATCTCGCCGGCTGCCCCGCCGCGCGGGCGCAGGCCGCGCATCGCTCCGCGGGCCTGCGGGCGCTGGCGCTGATCGTGCGGGCGGCGGATCTCAGGCTCTCCACCCTCGGCGCCTACCTGCGCGCCCGCCCGGGCCCGCTCCTGACCCCGGAGGCCGCCGGCGAGGCGGTGCGGCACTTCCGGGCCGTGACGGTGGCGCAGGCCCGCGACCTGGTCGCCGAGCGGCCGAAGGCCGTCATGAACCCCGTCTCGGAGCGGGACCCGAGCGACGTGATCCTGTTCGGCGATCCCGTCGAGGCGCCGCGGAGAAGCGAGGCGGCGGCCGGCCGCCTGCCTGTCGCGCACCATCCCGTCGCCCGCCTCGGTGCAGCGCGCGTCTTGTGAGCGGCGCTCACGCGGCCGGCTTTGCGCCGAGCATCGCCGGCCGTGCCGTGCCGCCCGGCACGGGGCGCCTGAGCCCGGCTTCCGCCGTTGCGCGGCCGCCGGCGGTCTCGCGCGCGGCCGTCTCCGCGAGGGCATGCACGACCATCGTCTCGCTGCGCCCGCGCAGGCGGTGCGACCCGAGCGGCTCGGCGTCGATGCCCGCGGGCAGCGCCGGAAGCCGGGCCAGGACGGCGTCCGAGATCAGCACGGGGCGCCCGGTCTCCCGGCACAGGGATTCGAGCCGCGCGGTCGCGTTCATGACGTCCCCGAAATACGCGATCTTGTGCCGGTCGACGCCGACCTCCGCCGTGACCACGCTGCCGCCATGCAGCGCGGCGCGCAGCTCGGGCAGGAGGCCGAAGCGCGCGATCCATTGGTCCCGATCGGCCGCGAGGCTCCGGCGGATCGCGAAGACGCAGGCGACGCACCGGGCCTCGTCGAGGCCGCGCGCGATCGGCCAGGAGACGATGACCTGGTCGCCGACATAATCGTCGATCTGGCCCCGGTACCGGCGGACCGGCTGGGCGATCGCCGCGAACACGGCCTTCAGCAGTTCCTGGGCGGCCAGGTCGCCATGGCGCTCGGCATAGGCCGTCGACCCGACGAGATCGAGGAACAGGAAGATCCGCTCCTCGCTGACCGGGCGGTGGTAGCGTCCGAGGATGAGGTTCGTGAAGGTCTCGCTGCCGATCAGGTCGCGCACCCGCAGGCCGGTGACGATCAGCGCCGAGGCCGCCACCGCGAACAGGGTGGTGTGGAGCTTGGGCGTAACGGCCTCCAGCAGCGTCTTGTGCACGGTGCCGAACGCCCAGAACACCACGCCGGTCAGCGCCATGGCGACGAGGATCACCACCACCATGCTGATCTCTGCGGCGGCGAGGTAGGCGAGGCTCGGGAGCCGTCGCAGGCGCCGGCTGTATCCGGCGAGGAAGACGCCGCGTTCATACGCGATCACCAGGACGCCGATGCATGTCCCGTAGATGATCCCGATCGGTGACGGCCCGTCGTAGAACAGGATCCCGTGCAGGGCGCCGGACGCGGCGCAGATCGCCGCGATCGTGACCCAGAAGGTTGCGGTGCCGTTCGACATCGTCGTCTCCAGGTCGCGGACTCAAGGTCGCGCGCGCCGTCGCGCGAGCAGGCCGGACGATCACGGCGGCAGCGTGACACCCGGATACCTGACGGCCTCGGCCCGTCCCGGGGTCGTGCGGCACCGCTCGGTCGACGCTGCCGGCGGTGGTGCCGCGCGGATCGCGATCCGCCTTCGTAAGCTGCGGCAGGCGAGCGTGCCGTCAAGGTGATTGGGACGTTACAACGCAATGTCCCGCTGCCTTCGAGGCCTGCGGCGGGTCACGCGACTTCCGGATGAACTGTTCTCAAACGAGCAAGGCGCGGGATCCCCTCTGCAGGCGATCCCGGGCTTGCCCGGATCCGCTGCAAGGTGTGGGGGAGGGGAGGCGCGCGACCTTCAACGGGGAGAGCAATCAGACCGCGTCGTGTGAATGCAACCGCCCAGACGGAAGAGGGGAGGTGCGCTCTCCCTGTTTCGAACAGATCAAGCGAAGACCGTATCAAGCGCGGAGGGCTCACCGCCCCGGACCACTTTCACGGGCCGGCCGGAGAGCGGCCCCGTCCTCATGGCTTCTTCGCCGCCGTCCCGAGATGCTTGTCGAGGAAGGTCGCGATCTCCCCGAAGACCTCGCGGGTCTCCGGCGCGTCCGGGTTGAACAGGTACTGGGCGTGGCTCATGCCCTCGAACACCTGGAGCGAGGCCTCGACGCCGGCCTGGCGCAGCTTGCGGTGGGTGCGCACGGTGTTGGAGAGGAAGAGGTCGCGGGTGCCGGTGGTCAGGATCGTGGGGGGCAGGCCGCGCAGGTCGCCGTAGATCGGCGAGAGCTGGGGGTCGCGCAGGTCGTGGCCGGCGGCGTAGAGCTGGGCGGCCCGGGTCAGGTAGCCGTCGTAGGAGACCAGGACGTTGTCGAGCCACTCGTTGGCCTTGTAGCTGTCGCCGGTCTCGGTCAGGTCGGACCACGGCGTCCCGGGCGCGATCGCGGCGGGCAGCGGCACGCCCTCGCGCTTGGCGCGCAGCATCAGCGCCAGCGTCATCCCGCCGCCGGTCGAGGTGCCGAACACCGCCATGTTCTCGGCCGGCTGGAGGCTGAGCGCCGCCTTCCACACCGCCATCGCGTCGTCCATCGCGGCGGGGTAGGGGGCGTCCGGCGGCATGCGGTAGTCGAACGAGATCACCGTGAAGCCGCCGAAGGCCGCCATCAGCACCGCCTCGAGGGTGCCGGCCTCGCCCGGGTTGTAGACGTAGCCGCCGCCGTGGATGTGGACCAGCAGCCGGTGGCGGTTGCGCTCCGGCACCTCCTTGGGGGCGATGATCCAGGCCTTGACGCCGCCGATCACCTCCGGGGTCGAGACCACGCCGAGGCGCTCGCGCAGGGCCGGCAGGGGGGCGGCGGTCTGGGCCGCGAGCTTGGCGACGAGGGCCTTCCACTCCGCCGCACTGCCCGGGTCGGCGTTCCAGGACGGCACCCGGTAGGGCGCCGCGATCGTGGCCTGGAATTCCGGGCTCACCGTCTCCGGCACCGGGATGCGCCGGCCCGGCACGGTGCGCGCGCCGGCCTTGGCGTTGGCGGCGTTCTGGGCCGCCTCCAGGCGGGCGAAGTCCGATGCGTCGGCGGTCGGCGGCGCCGGCTGCTGCGCGAGGGCGGCGGGGCCGGCCAGGGACGCGGCGACCAGGAGCAGGGCGGCGAGGCGGCGCGGGCCGGACACGGGAGTCGAATCCTGTCTGCGATCGGTGCCGCACGCTTCGCACGCCCCGCGCCCCCCGGCAAGGCGAACCGGGGAAATTCCCCTAGGGCAGACCGCGCCGCAGGATCGAGCTCGCGTAGCCGTCGAGGAGGTCCTGCGGGTCGCGGTAGATCGCCGTGCACCCCGCGGCGCTCAGGTCGGCCTCGGGAAAGCCGCCGCACAGGACGCCGATCGCCGGCAGCCCGGCCTTGACGGCGGCCTCGGCATCGTAGGGCGAGTCCCCGATCACGATCGCCTGGCCGCGATGCGGATGCCCGAGCCGCGCGAGCGCCGCCTCGAAGATGTCGGGATGCGGCTTCGAGCGCTCGGCCTCGTCGGAATTCGTCGCCACGTCGACGAGGTCGCTGATGCCGGCGATCTCCTGGTAGCGCTCGACCTCGTCGGCCTTGCCGGAGGAGGCGAGCGCCAGGACGTGCCCCTCCTGCTTCAGCCGCGCGAACAGGGCCCGGACGCCCTGGAACGGCTTCACCCGCGGCAGGTATTGTCGTTTGAACAGATCGGAGCGGAAGCGCTCGATCGCCTCGCCCTCGCGCGCGAGCCGCTCGGGCGGGACGAAGACCGGCATCAGCTGGTCGCCGCCCTTGCCGATCTGGCCGCGGACCGCGTCCTCCCGGACGTCGATGCCGAAGTGCCGGAACGCCTCGGCCCAGGCCGCGGCGTGCAGGTCGACGCTGTCGAGCAGGGTCCCGTCGATGTCGAAGATCAGGTTGCGGATCATGGCGGGCGCCCTCTGTTGCAGCCGAGCACGAAAGCGGCGCAAAGCACTGGGGTTCCGCGGGCCGAGGCCCCGGCGGCTGGCCTTCGGGCGCCTCGGCCGTTAGAGGTTCGTCAACGCCGTCCCCGCCGACCGCGCGGGACGCCCCTGACGAGAACCGTGGGAAGTGCCGATGTCCGTCCTGTCCAGAGCCTGCCTCGTCGTGGCCGTGGCCGCGCTCGCGGGCGGCTGCATCCAGAATCCCCTCGGCCAGGTCGGCGGCGTGCTCCCGGCGGGCGAGGTCGGCCCGCCGCCCTCCCTGCGCGGCGACGTGAAGGCCCCGGCCCGCAGCAGCGGCGACCTCGCCCAGGCGACGACCGAGCCGACCCGGCGCCTCAACGTCCCGACGAACAGCCGGGCCGGCAGCGACACCCTGAGCGCCCCGCCCCGGCGCATCCGCCGCGAGGACATCGAGGGCGAGGGCGGGTCGAGCGGCAGCGGGGGCAGCAGCCTGTCGCCCACCATCGGGTCGGGCGGCTCGGTCGGGCTCGGCGGCAAGTTCTGAGACCTCCGGGTCCCGGGGGCCCTGACGCCTCACGGCCCGCGGCTCTCCGTCCCGGCCGCCTTCGCCTCGGGCGCGTCGGACCGGGCCTCCTGCCGGGGCCGGGTCTCGTTCCTGGCCCGGGTCTCCTGAGCCCGGGCGGTCTCGCGCAGGCGCCGCAGGCGCTCCTCCAGGCCGGTGCGGGTCGCCGGCCACCAGCCGCGGCCGGGCGCGTCGGGGGCGGCCGCCGGCACCGTCTCGGCGACCTCCCCGAAGGTCGGGATGCGCCACCAGCCCCAGACCAGGGGCCCCGGCGCGGTGACGGCGGGGTAGTGGGCGAGCGCCTCAGGCTCGGCGATGGCCGCGTCGTCGAGGGCCTCGAACACCACGACGCCGGCTCCCGCCACCTCTACCGCCGCCCCGAGCGGCGGGGGATCGCCCCGCGGCACCGGGTGGCGCCGGCGGCGACGCTCCGCCTCGGCGGCGGGGTCGCGGGCGGCCTCGCGCCGGGCCCGCCGCGCCGCCGGTTCGCTCAAGATGGCCGCCTCCTCGATGATCGGCCAGACCTCCTTCAGCGCCTCGTAGGAGCGCCAGGGCACCCGCCAGGCGCGGATCTCCGGCGCCCAGGCGGCGAACGGGATGGTGCGCAGCGTCTCCACCACCCTGCGTGAATAGGGCGTGCGGACCACGAGCGCGTCGTCGCCCGCCGCCAGGTAGGGGCTCTCCAGGGGCTCGAACGCGTAGGCGTCGCGGCCCTTGTCGTCGCCGTAGGCGTCGAGGGCGGAGATCTCCCGGGCGATCCAGGCATCGGCCCGCTGCTCGGCGGTGGTGCCGGGCACGAACCAGCGCCGGAGCTTGCGCCGCCAGCGGGCGGTCGGGAAGGTCTCCTTGAAGCGGGCGAGCAGGGCGCGGTCGAACGGCATCGCCACCAGCACGCCGGGACGCTTGGCGGTGCCGGGCGCCACCGCGAAGCCCGCCCCGCGGGCGACCTCGCCGGCCGGCGCCTGCGGCGTCCCTCCGTCCTGGTCCGTCTCCTGGCCCGCGTCGGACATGGCCCGCCTCAGAGCGTCGGGGCGCGGCCGCCGTAATAGTCGTCGAGGCGCCCGCCATAGGCCGGGTCGGTGAACGGGTCCTCGCCCGGGCCGTGGCGGGGCGCCCCCGCCAGGGTGTCGGCGTCGATGTCGATGACGTAGCCGCCGAGGCGCAGGTCGTAGGTCAGGGCCTTCCAGGGCACCGGGTGGTAGCTCTCGCCGAAGCCCAGGAAGCCGCCGAAGGACAGGACCGCGTAGGCGACCTGGCCCGAGACCTTGTCGACCATGAAGTTGTAGACGCTGCCGAGATGCTCGCCGGTGCGGTCGTAGACCGCCGTGCCCTCGACCTTGTTCGAGGCGATGAGCCGGCGGGTCTCGTCGCGGGCGATGCCGTCGCCGGACGGGTCGAGCTCCATCGAGCCGGGCTCGCGCAAGGCGCGCTCGTTGGGGAGTTCGGTCGGCATGGCGGGCTCCGGCGCGTGAGGGGAGGGGCTCGAGGGAACGTCTCTGGGGAACCGGCCGGTCCGGCGCCGGTTCCGCGCTCAGCCCGCCGCGCCACGCCCGGCCTCTCCCTCGGCCTCCTCCTGCTGCTGCTCGGCCACCTCGGTGCGCACGGTGCGGCTCGCCAGCATCATCTCGACCGCGAAGGCGGTGAGCGCGGCGAGCGTGCAGACGATCGAGGCGCCGAACAGGGAAAACAGCACGCTCGCCACCGCGGCATCCCGCAGGGTGCCGAGGAACAGGGTCAGCACCGCGCCGCAGATCGCCACCCCGCCGAGCGCCGCGATCACCACCGCCACGTCGAGGGCGAGGCTGCGCCGGCGCAGGTCGCGGAGCCGCGCCTGGTCCCCGGGCCGCTCGGCGATGCGGTCGGAGAGCTTCTCGACCTGGTCGGCGATGCGGGCGTGCCGGGTCGAGAAGACGTTGAGCAGCGTCGCGATGCCGGACAGCAGGAAGACCGGCGTCAGGGCGACCTGGATGATGTGGGCGGTCGAATCGACCTGGGACGGGTCCGGGGAGGGGATCATGCGGGCGGGATCGTGCCGGATTCCGGGAGGGAGGGAAGGTCGTTCCGACGAACGGTCAGGGCCCGGGGACGGATCCCACCCCCGCGCCCGGACGGGGTGCCTCGGTTCCCGGCAGCCGGCGCCCGCGCCTGCGGGGGCCGGCGACCTGCCGCAGCCGATCGGCATAGCCCGGATGGTCGAGCCCGATCTGGGTCAGGCCGCACTCAGCCCAGGAGTTCCGCCAGCCGCGCCCGGGCGCGGTTGATCCGGCTCTTCACCGTGCCGACCCGGCACTCCATCGCGGTCGCGATGTCCTCGTAGGAGAGGTCGTGGACGGCGGAGAGCAGCAGCGCCTCGCGCTGGTCCGGCACCAGGCGGTCGAGGGCGGCCTGGACGTCGCGCAGGTCGAGGCTGCCGTGCTGGGCCGGCAGGGAGACGAGGCTCGCGGCGAACAGCCCGTCGGGGTCGCCGACCTCGCGGGCCCGCTTCTGGTGCTCGGAATAGAAGCTGTTGCGCAGGATGGTGTAGAGCCAGGCCGACAGGTGGGTGCCGGGGGCGAAGCGGTCCTGCGCCGCCCAGGCCTTGAGCAGGGTCTCCTGCACCAGGTCGTCGGCCCGGGCGCGGTCGTTGCACAGGGTCAGGGCGCGGCGGCGCAGCCGCGGCACCTCCTCGAGAAGGTCGCGGCGGAAGGCCTCCGCGGGCGCGGCGTCGAGGCCCGCCAGCGCCGCCGTGAGGCGGGCGAGCAGCTCCTGCAGGCGGTCCGAGGGCGGGACGGCGGCTTCGTCGTAGGCGGCGCGCAGGGCCGCCCCGAGATGGGCCTGGATGCCGGACGGCAGGGCCGGCGCCTCGGCGCGCTCCGTGTCCTTCAGGGGCAGCGGCATCGTGCGGTCTCCGGTGACCGACGGCTTAAGGCACGTCCCGGCCTACCGTTACAATGAGCCCGACGTACTAGTTCTTCCGGTCAGGCGGCCCGGACCCGTCGTCCCCCGGCGGGCTCGCGCCGAGCCCCCGCGCCAGCGGCAGCGCCGCCGCGCAGGTCCCCGCCATCACCCAGAACGCCCCCGGGCCGAGGGCGGCGTAGAGCGGGCCCGAGGCGAGCGTCGCGAGGGTGGTGGCGAGCCCCAGGCCGAGGGTGCCGTAGAGAGTCTGGGCCGTCGCCGCGAGCGATGGCGGCACGGTCCCGGCCAGGACCCGCATCGCCGCGAGGTGCAGGAGCGCGAAGGTCAGCCCGTGCAGGGCCTGGATGGCGGCGAGCACCGGCACCGCGACCGTGAGCGCCGCCACCGACCAGCGCACGATCCCGGCGCAAGCCGCCAGCGCCAGGGCGCCCGCCGGCCCGAGGCGGGCGACGAGGGGCGGGCCGAGCCCGAGGAAGACCAGCACCTCCGCCGCCACCGCCTCGGCCCAGAGCAGGCTTGCGGTCGCGGGTGCGAGGCCCGCCTCGCGCCAGCGGATCACCGCGAAGGCGTCGTGCACCGCGTGGCTGCCGATCACCAGGGCCGCCACCGCGACGAGGCGGCGGAACGCGGACGAGCGGAGGAGCGCGCCCGCGCCCGCGGCGGCGGGCGTCCCGGCGCCGGGCGCGGCGGCGGCGGCCGGCAGGCGCAGGCTCGCCCCGGCCAGCACCGCGAAGGCGGCGGCGCCCGCGAGCGGCAGGGCCGCGAGGCCGGCAAGCCCGGTGACCTGCCCGGCCGCCAGCGTGCCGGCGATGAAGGCGGCGGAGCCCGCCCCCCTGACGGTGCCGTAGGCGAAGCGCGCCGCGCTCGCTGCCGGCAGCGCCAGGGCGTCGGCGAGCGGGGCGAGCGGCGCCGTCGCGGCGGCGTGGGCGAGGCCGGCGAGGAGGAGCCCGGGAAAGCCGTGGCCGACGACGTAGAGGAGCGCGCTCGCCGCCGACAGGAGGGCGCAGGCGGCGAGTACGCCCCGGCCGGCCGCGAGCCGGTCGGCGATCCGGCCCGCCAGGGGACCGGCGGCGAGGCGGATGCCGGTGCCGGCGGCGAGCACCAGGCCGACCTCGGTCGGGGAGAGCCCGCGCTCGGACAGGAGCGCGGGCAGGAACGGCGTCGTGAGGCCGTAGCCGGCGTAGAGCGCGGCGTAGACGAGGAGGAAGCGCGGCAGCGCGGGAGGCACGCCGCCGCCGTCGCGTCAGAGCAGGCCGGCGCCGTGCGGGTCGTCCCGCCGCGGCTCGATGGTGACGATGGCGCCGAGGCCGAGGACGAGGGCGCCGGCGGCGCAGAAGGCGAGGGAGAGGGCTGCGATGATCATGGCGCGACTGTCGCGATTCCGTGCTTAACGCGAGCTTGCCGAACAGGGTGAAGAAGGGGAAAACCCCGGCATCCACAATGCGTATGCGGGCGGGTGCGTGATCCCCGCCACGGTCACGCAAACGCCATCATCTGGGGAGGAACGCCTGTGGAGTACCGCACGCTCGGCCGGTCCGGCCTGAAGGTCTCGCCGCTCTGCCTCGGCACCATGATGTTCGGCGGTCCCACTCCCGACGACGAGGCCGGGCGCATCGTCGCGGATGCCCGCGAGCAGGGGATCAACTTCATCGACACCGCCAACGCCTACACCGAGGGGCGTTCGGAGGAGGTGGTGGGCCGCGCCATCGCCCGCGACCGCGACGCCTGGGTGCTCGCCACCAAGGTGGCGAACGCCATGGGCCAGGGCCCGAACGACCGCGGCCTGTCGCGGGCCCACATCGTGCAGGCCTGCGAGGCCAGCCTCAAGCGCCTCAACACCGACCGGATCGACCTCTACTACCTCCACAAGGAGGACCACGACACGCCGCTCTCCGAGACGGTGCGGGCGATGGCCGACCTGATCCGGGCCGGCAAGGTGCGGTATTTCGGGGTCTCCAACCACCGCGCCTGGCGGGTCGCGGAGATCTGCCGGCTCTGCGACGAGCACGGCATCGACCGGCCGGCGGCGAGCCAGCCCTACTACAACGCCCTCAACCGGATGCCGGAGGTCGAGCACCTGCCGGCCTGCGCCCATTACGGCCTGGGCGTCGTGCCCTACTCGCCGCTGGCCCGCGGCGTGCTCACCGCCAAGTACCGCCCCGGCGAGGCACCGCCGGAGGGCACCCGCGCCGGGCGCGGCGACGCCCGCATGATGCAGACCGAGTGGCGGCCCGAGAGCCTGCGGATCGCCGCGGAGCTCAAGAGCCACGCGGAGGGGAAGGGCGCCTCGGTGATCGACTTCGCGGTGGCCTGGGTGCTCAACAACCGCGCCGTCACCGCGGTGATCGCCGGACCCCGTACCTTCGACCAGTGGCGGTCCTATGCCGGGGCCCTGGCCTACCGCTTCACGCCCGAGGACGAGGCCCTGGTCGACCGCCTGGTGCCGGCGGGCCATCCCTCGACCCCGGGCTACACCGACCCGGCCTACCCGCTCGAGGGGCGAACCACCTGGACGGCGCCTCTCGACTGAGTCACGCTCTGTCGCGTCAGGCTAACAGCGCATCCGATGTGGATGACGCCGGCCCGATGGCGATTTCCTCTTGGAACGCGCCGCGCACGGCTTAGTTGTTGACGCTATGTGCCCAGGCATGTCCACTGTTCGGCCCTGGGAGACGGGTTGCAGACCGGAGGAGACCCATGGCGACCAAGACCACCAAGAAGGCCGAGACGAAAGCCGAGCCCGAAGCCGCCCCGAAGGCCGCCGCCAAGGAAGCGTCTCCGAAGAAGGCGGCCGCCAAGGACGCCGGCGACGAGGGCAAGGGCAAGAAGGTCGCGGCGCCGAAATCCGGCGACAAGCCGAACGCCCTGCAGAAGCCGCTGCAGCCCACTCCCGAGCTCGGCGCCATCGTGGGCGACAAGCCGATCCCGCGCGGCGAGGTGGTGAGCAAGGTCTGGGACTACATCCGCAAGCACTCGCTCCAGAACCCGGAGAACAAGCGCGAGATCCTGGCCGACGACAAGCTCAAGAAGGTCTTCGGCAAGGACAAGGCGACGATGTTCGAGATGAACAAGTACCTCGCCCAGCATCTCAAGTAGGGCGGACGGCCTCCTCCGTGCTCCCCCCGGATGGCCGCCCGCGCCGGGCGGCCACCGGCCCTCGCGACGTGAGGGCTCGGAGCGGAAGCGGGGGGCGGTGCCGGCCGCGCCAAAGGCCCGAGGTCGTCCCGCCGGTCTGATCCGATGCCGCCTTCCCGAGATCCGGACGAGGCGGGCCGCCGCCGCGCCCTCGCCGCCATCCTGTTCCTGGCCGCCCTCGTCATCGGCGGCGTCTGGCTCGCCAACACGCTCCGGCGTGAATCGGTGCGCGAGGATTGCCTCATGAGCGGCCGCCGGGACTGCGCCGCGCTCGACACGACCCGCTGAGGGCTCGCCGGCGGCGAGGTCGTCAGCGCCGCACCCTGAGCCCGCTCGCGACGGCGCCGCCGAGCGCCAGGGCGCTCGCGAGCCAGAGCACCGCGACGGTCCCGCCGGTGTGCCGATAGCCGAAGATCACCGCCACCACGGCCGCCCCGAGGGACTGGCCCAGCAGCCGCGCGGTCGACTGCATGCCGCTCGCGCCGCCGCTGCGCTCCCGCGGCGCGCTCGTGATGATGACCTTGTTGTTGGGCGACTGAAAAAGCCCGAAGCCGAGGCCGCACAGGGTCAGCCGCGCCGCGATGGCCGGGAACGAGGCGTCCGGCGGCACCGTCGCCATCAGGGCGAGGCCGGCCGACAGGGCGACAAGGCCGATGCCGCCCAGGAGCCCTGGCGGGTAGCGGTCGGCGAGCCGCCCGGCGAAGGGGGCGATCACCGCGATGGCGATCGGCCAGGGCGTCATCAGCACCCCGGTCTGCGTGCTCGAGAGGTGCAGCACGTCCTGGAAGTAGAACGGCAGGGCGACGTAGGCCATCATCTGGGCCGAGAACGAGCAGACCGAGCTCACCATCGACAGCGCGAAGACCGGGATCCGCAGGAGGTCGATCGGCAGGAGCGGCGCCGGCAGCCGGGCCTGCATCCACACGAAGGCGCCGCCGACGATCGCCGCCGCCGCCAGGAGGGCCAGCGCCGTCCCGCTGCGGCCCGGCTCGCCGAGCCCGTCCACCCCGGTGATCAGCAGGCAGAAGAACAGGGCGTTGAGGAATGCGCTCAAGCCGTCGAAGCGGGCGCCGCTGCGGGGCGTCACCGGCAGCATCCGGGCCGCGAGGATCAGCGCCGTCAGGCCGAGCGGCACGTTGACGAGGAACAGCCACGGCCAGCTCGCCACCGACAGGACCGCCGCCGCGACGCTCGGGCCCGCCGCCGAGGCGACCGCCACGATGAGCGCCATGGTGCCGACGCCGCGCCCGATCATCCGGTGCGGGTAGACGAAGCGCACGAGCGCGATGTTGACGCTCATGATCCCGGCCGCGCCGAGTCCCTGGACGATGCGGGCCGCCACCAGCACCGGCAGCGAGCCGGCGAGCGCGCAGGCCAGCGACGCGAGGGTGAACAGCGCGAGCCCCGTGCAGTAGACACGCTTGTAGCCCAGGATGTCGCCGAGCGAGGACAGAGGCAGCAGGGCCGCGGTGACGGCGAGCTGGTAGCCGTTGGTGATGAAGATCGCGGCACCCGGCGCGACCTGGAGGTCCCGGGCCATCACCGGCAGCGCGACGTTGACGATGGCGCCGTCCAGCACCGCCATGCTCATGGCGATGCCGATCGCCAGCATCGCCCACAGCCGCTCCCGGCCCGGCAGGCCGTCGGCCACCTCCGCCGCCACCGGCCTCACCGCTCCCGTCATCCGTCCCGCGCTCCTGTCCAGCGCGTCCGCGCTCGTGGCGAGCGCCGCGCGCTCATGGCGAGCGCCGCGCGCTCATGGCGAGCGCCGCGCGCTCATGGCGAGCGCCGCGCGCTCATGGCGAGCGCCGCGCGCTCATGGCGAGCGCCGCGCGCTCATGGCGAGCGCCGCGCGCTCATGGCGAGCGCCGCGCGCTCGCCGGAGGCCTAGCCCAAAGCTGCGCCCGTCGCACCTGGCCCCGGCCTCATCCCGGCCCTGCGCCGCAGGCGGAGATCCGGTGTCCCTCCGGGACGCGCGGATGCGGCGACACGCCCTTCCGGAGGTGTCTGGAGCGCCCGGGGCGGCCCGTCTCGGCCCCGCCGCCCCGTCCAGGCATCAACCCCATGCCGAGCGGCACTCACGGCCGATCGACCGCGCCGTCGGGGCCGGCCGCGTCTCGCAAGGGACGCTTTTATCGGGCGCCGTGGCCCACCGCCGGCCCGTGGCGCCAGGGGCCGTCCTGCGCGCCGCCCGATCCCCGGCCCTGGGGCTGGCCAAGGACGTCACCTGTCGAAGGCGACGGCCGTCTTACGGTTATGACGAGCGGCTTGTCTCGCGGCTTATCTCGCGGCTTGTACCTGTGTCGGGGGGTAAAGTCCCGCACTGGCCGAATACGGTGGCCGGGCCGATCACCGTTCTCTCTTCCTCTGCCTCCATGCCGGCCGTCCTCACTCGAGCTGTGTTCATGTGGGCAGGCATCATTTGGCCTGGCATCACCTGTCCCGACCCTCCGACTTTGCCGTAAGCATTTGTTCGGGAGTGACGCTGTAATGCGGGAATGCAGAGGGGCCGGACGGCCGCCGGGAGGGATGCGATGCCCGACGAGAGGACCTTCGTCCTCGTGACCGACAGGCCGGACCGCAGTGCCGCGATCAGCGCGGCCCTGCAGGTCATCGGAGCCTGCGACGTCGTCGGCCCCGACGAAACCTGGCAGCACCGGCGGGGCCTCGCCGGCGTGATCTCCGACGTGACGCTGTCGCGGCCGGAGACCGACCATTGCCTGCGCGCGCTGCAGCACCGTTTCCGCGACCGCGACCTGCCGGTGGTCTGCCTCCTGCGCAAGACGACCCGCGAAACCCTGCGGCACGCCAAGACCCTCGGGGCGACGGTGTGCATGCCGGCCTACGCGCCGCCCGAGACCATCGTGGCGGCCCTCGCCAACCAGGCCGGCATCTTCGCGGAGAGTGCGGAGCGGGCGGTCGGTCTGGGTGTGGTCCGGGCCGGCGAGGCGCTGACCGGGCTCCTGGCGGAGGCCAGGGCCGGCCAGCAGGTCCGCATGGGCGCCGTCGAGGCCGGCCTCGGCCCGATCCTGACGGCGGTGCAGGAAGGCGGCCTCGCCCGCTGGCTCGACACGGTCTGGACCCACGACGACGCCACCTACCAGCACTGCCTGCTGGTGGCCGGCCTCGCCGCGCAGTTCGCCCTGCATCTCGGCTTCCGCCACGAGGACCAGTTCCGCTTCGTGCGCGCCGCCCTGATCCACGACGTCGGCAAGGCGCGCATCCCGCTCGAGATCCTCAACAAGCCCGGCCGCCTCGCGCCGGACGAGTTCGCCGTGATGCGCACCCACGCGGCCTTGGGCCACGAGATCCTGCTCGCGGGCGGCGAGATCGACCCGATGACGCTCTCGGCGGTCCGCCACCACCACGAGATGCTCGACGGCTCGGGCTACCCGGATGGGCTCGTCGGCGGCGCGATCGGCGACATGGTGCGCCTGCTGACCATCTGCGACATCTACGCCGCCCTCACCGAGCGCCGCCCCTACAAGGACCCGATGCCGATGGCCGAGGCGTTGAGGATCCTGGCCGGCATGCACGGCAAGCTGGAGGCGCGCCTGGTGCAGTCCTTCGGCGAGGCGATGGCGGCCGCCGCGTGAGGCGGCCGCGCGGGTGACGGCGCGAGGGCTCAGCCGGCCCGGCGCGCCAGCGCGAGAAAGGCCTCCACCTCCGCCTCGGTGGTCGAGAACGCCGCGATCAGGCGGATCATCGCCTCGCCCTCGCGCAATGCCTCGCCCTCCGGCAGGCTGCGGCTCGCCCAGTCGTAGTAGAGCGCGCCGCCCCGGCGCAGGGCCCGATCGAGGCCGGCCGGCAGGATCGGGAAGAGCTCGTTGCCCTGGACCGGCCAGGCCAGGCGCACGCCCGGGATCTCGCAGAGGCCCGCGGCCAGGCGCGCCGCCATCCGGTTGGCGTGGGCGGCGTTCGCGAGCCAGTGGCCGTCCGCCAGGTAGGCATCGAGCTGGGCGGCGAGGAAGCGGCCCTTCGACAGGATGTGGCCGGCCCGCTTGCGGCGGTACTCCAGCGTCTCGGCGAGGTCCGGCCGGAAGACCAGGATGGCTTCCGCGGCGAGCGCCCCGTTCTTGCTCGCCCCGAACGAGAGGATGTCGATGCCGGCGCGCCAGGTCATCTCGGCCGGCGTGCAGCCCAGGCCCACGAGGGCGTTGGCGAAGCGCGCCCCGTCCATGTGGACGGTGAGCCCGTGGGCGTGGGCGATCCGGCTCAGGACCGCGATCTCCTCGACCGTGTAGACCTGCCCGCTCTCGGTGAGCTGCGACAGGGTGAGAGCCCGCGGCGGCATCTGCTTCACGTGGCGGGTGAGGCCGGAGAGGAAGCCGTCGAGGGTCTCGGGCGCGATCTTGCCGCCGGGGCCGGGCAGGCCCTGGAGCTTGGCGCCGTGGGTGTAGAATTCCGGCGCCCCGCACTCGTCCTCCATCACGTGCGCCTCCTCGTGGCAGAGGCACAGGCCGAAGGGCGGCACCATCACCGAGAGGGCGAGCGCGTTCGCCGCGGTGCCGGTGGCGACCGGGAAGACCGCGAGGTCGGCATGCTCGAACAGGTCGCGGAAGCGCGGGGTCAGCCCGAGCGTCAGCGGGTCGGCGCCGTAGGCCGGCATCGTGCCGCCGTTGTGGCGCACGATCGCCTCCAGGACCGGAGCGCTGGCGCCCACCACGTTGTCGCTCGAAAAATTCATCGGACTGACGCTCCCTCGATCCCGGTGGCGTGCATCATGCCGGGCGGCCCATCCCTGCGCGAGGCGCCGCCGCTCATGCCGGTCATGCGCGCCGGCGGCGGGGAAAAGATGCGCGAGCCCGCGCGGATTCGGCGTTTCGTTGCGGGGCGCGGCCGCGAAACGCAAGAAAAGCACAAGGCCCGGCCGAATGGCCTCTTGCTGGAGCGGTTGAAATCTGGCAGGTTCCGCGAGTTAGGACAGTACCGCTGTCCCATTTTCCCGGTCGGGCCCCGCGCCTCCGGGTCGCAAGGGCGCTGGCTTGTGGCTTGCACGACGGCCAAACGAGATTGGAAACGCGCCGCCATTCGGGCGGTGCGGGCGCACGCCGGCTGACACCCAGCCTGCCGGGCGCTCGCGAGGTGCGGGCGCTCCCTTCGCGAGACGCGACCGAACCTCCCGCGGACTGAAACGACAAAGAGGCGGCGGCCGTGCCCTCGGCGCGCGCCTCCGCGGCGCCCCTGCGGCCGTCCGCGCCACTTCGCCCGCCTGATGAGGCGGGTATACCTGCCCGGAACCGCGGGCCTGCCTCTGCGGCAGGCCCGCCCGGTTGCCAAGCAGGCAGTCCTTGTCCGGCCGGCATGCCCGGTCGCCTTCGCCGTGAACGAACGCGCTCGCCCGCGAGCCACATGGAAGACGAGACCTTGGAGACCACACGATGAGCGGCACGGACCAGTCCCAGCACCCCACCCGCGGTCAGGCGGTCCCCGCCCTCGTCGTGCGCGACCCCGCCCTGCCGGCGCGCCAGGGCCTGTACGATCCCGGCCGCGAGAAGGATTCCTGCGGCGTCGGCTTCATCGCCGACATGCACAACCGGGCCAGCCACGCCATCGTGCAGCAGGGCCTGCAGATCCTGGAGAATCTCGACCATCGCGGCGCCGTCGGCGCCGACCCGAAGATGGGCGACGGCTGCGGCATCCTGGTGCAGGTCCCGCACGGCTTCTTCGCGGCGGAGGCCGAGCGCCTCGGCATCAGCCTGCCGGAGGCCGGCCATTACGGCGTCGGCCAGCTCTACATGCCGCAGGACGAGGAGGGCTTCCAGCTCGTCGCCGGGATCGTCGAGAAGGCGATCGCCGACGAGGGCCTGACGCTGCTCGGCTGGCGCGACGTGCCGGTCGATTCGAGCGACCTCGGCGAGAGCGTGCGGCAGAGCGAGCCGCGCCACCGCCAGGTGTTCATCGGCCGCCCGGCCTCGAGCGCCGACCAGGACGCCTTCGAGCGCCGGCTCTACCTCGTCCGCAAGGTGATCTCGAACGCCGTCTACACCCTCAAGGACGCGCGGCTGAAGGAGTTCTATCCCGTCTCGCTGTCCTCGCGCACCATCGTCTACAAGGGCATGGTGCTGGTCCACCAGCTCGGCCACTACTACCTCGACCTGAAGGACGAGCGCTTCGTCTCGGCCCTGGCGCTGGTGCACCAGCGCTTCGCCACCAACACCTTCCCGACCTGGCGGCTGTCGCACCCCTACCGGATGGTGGCGCATAACGGCGAGATCAACACGCTGCGCGGCAACGTCAACTGGATGGCGGCGCGCCAGGCCAGCGTCGATTCCGAGCTGTTCGGCAACGACATCTCGAAGCTCTGGCCGATCTCCTACGAGGGCCAGTCCGACACCGCCTGCTTCGACAACGCGCTGGAGTTCCTGGTCCAGGGCGGTTACCCGCTCGCCCACGCCATGATGATGCTGGTGCCCGAGGCCTGGGCCGGCAACCCGCTGATGACCGACGAGCGGCGCGCCTTCTACGAGTACCACGCCGCCCTGATGGAGCCGTGGGACGGCCCGGCCGCGCTCTGCTTCACCGACGGCCGCCAGATCGGCGCGACCCTCGACCGCAACGGCCTCAGGCCCGCCCGCTACCTCGTCACCAAGGACGGGCTCGTGGTGCTCGCCTCCGAGATGGGCGTGCTGCCGATCCCGGACGAGACGATCGTCTCGTCCTGGCGCCTGCAGCCGGGCCGGATGCTGCTGATCGACCTCGAGAAGGGCCGCATCGTCTCCGACGAGGAGATCAAGAGCGAGCTCGCCGCCGCCCACCCCTACAAGGATTGGCTGAAGCGCACCCAGATCGTGCTCGAGGACCTGCGGCCGGTGCAGCCGCGGGAATCGCGCACCGACGTGTCGCTGCTCGATCGCCAGCAGGCCTTCGGCTACACCCAGGAAGACCTCAAGCTCCTGATGCAGCCGATGGCCGTGACCGGCCAGGAGGCGGTCGGCTCGATGGGCACGGACACGCCGCTCTCGGCGCTCTCCGACAAGCCCAAGCTCCTCTACACCTACTTCAAGCAGAACTTCGCGCAGGTGACCAACCCGCCGATCGACCCGATCCGCGAGGAGGCCGTGATGAGCCTCGTCTCGTTCATCGGGCCGCGGCCGAACATCCTCGACCTCGAGGGCACCTCGCGCAAGAAGCGCCTCGAGGTGCGCCAGCCGATCCTGACCAACGCGGACCTGGAGAAGATCCGCTGCATCGGCCATTTCGAGGACCGCTTCGACACCAAGACCCTCGACATCACCTATCCGGCCGAGACCGGCGCGCAGGCGATGGAGGGGGCGCTGGACCGCCTCTGCGACCGCGCCGAGGCGGCGGTGCGCGGCGGCTACAACATCATCGTGCTGTCCGATCGCGCCGTCGGCCCGGACCGGATCCCGATCCCGGCTCTGCTCGCCACCGCGGCGGTGCACAACTACCTGATCCGCAAGGGGCTTCGCACTTCGGTCGGGCTCGTGATCGAATCGGGTGAGCCGCGCGAGGTGCACCATTTCGCGTGCCTGGCCGGCTACGGCGCCGAGGCGATCAACCCCTACCTCGCCTTCGAGACCCTGCTCTCGATGAAGGACGAGCTGCCGCCCGACATCTCGGACGACGAGATCGTCTATCGCTACATCAAGTCGATCGACAAGGGCCTGCTCAAGGTGATGTCCAAGATGGGCATCTCGACCTACCAGTCCTATTGCGGCGCGCAGATCTTCGACGCGGTCGGCCTCAACTCGGCCTTCGTCGAGCGCGACTTCTTCGGCACGGCGACCACCATCGAGGGCATCGGCATGGCCGAGGTCGCCGAGGAAACGGCGCGCCGTCATCGCGACGCCTTCGGCGACGCGCCGGTCTACCGCACCGCCCTCGACGTCGGCGGCGAGTACGCCTACCGCCTGCGCGGCGAGGCCCATACCTGGACGCCCGACACCGTCGCGACGCTCCAGCACGCCGTGCGGCTCAACCTGCCGGAGCGCTACCGGGCCTTCGCCCGGATGGTGAACGAGCAGGAGAACCACCTCAAGACGATCCGCGGCCTCTTCCGGATCAAGAGCGCGGCGGAGCTCGGCCGCACCCCGGTCGAGATCGACGCGGTCGAGCCGGCGGTGGAGATCGTCAAGCGCTTCGCCACCGGCGCGATGTCCTACGGCTCGATCTCGAAGGAGGCGCACGAGACGCTGGCGATCGCCGTCAACTCCTTCGGGGGCCGCTCGAACTCGGGCGAGGGCGGCGAGGAGCGCGAGCGCTACCGGCCGCTGCCGGACGGCCGCTCGCGCCGCTCGGCGATCAAGCAGGTGGCGTCCGGCCGCTTCGGTGTCACGGCGGAGTACCTCGTCAACGCCGACATGATGCAGATCAAGGTGGCTCAAGGAGCAAAGCCCGGCGAGGGCGGCCAGCTGCCCGGCCACAAGGTCGACGCCAAGATCGCCAAGGTCCGCCACTCGACCCCGGGCGTCGGCCTGATCTCGCCGCCGCCGCACCACGACATCTACTCGATCGAGGACCTGGCCCAGCTGATCTTCGACCTCAAGAACGTCAACCCGGCGGCCGAGGTCTCGGTCAAGCTGGTGGCGGAGGTCGGCGTCGGCACGGTGGCGGCCGGCGTCGCCAAGGCGCGCGCCGACCACATCACCATCTCGGGCTTCGACGGCGGCACCGGCGCGGCCCCGCTCACCTCGATCAAGCATGCCGGCGGTCCCTGGGAGATCGGGCTGGCCGAGACCCAGCAGACGCTGGTGCTCAACCACCTGCGCGGCCGGGTGGCGCTCCAGGCCGACGGCGGCATCCGCACCGGCCGGGACGTGCTGATCGCGGCTTTGCTCGGTGCCGACCAGTTCGGCTTCTCGACCGCGCCGCTCATCGCGGCCGGCTGCATCATGATGCGCAAGTGCCACCTCAACACCTGCCCGGTCGGCGTGGCGACCCAGGACCCGGTGCTGCGCAAGCGCTTCAAGGGCACCCCTGAGCACGTCATCAACTACTTCTTCTTCGTCGCCGAAGAGGTGCGCGAGCTGATGGCGTCGTTGGGCGTCACGAAGCTCGACGACCTGATCGGGCGCTCGGAATACCTCGACAAGCTCGCGGCGATCTCGCACTGGAAGGCCAAGGGCCTCGACTTCACCCGGCTGTTTCACAAGCCGGACGTGCCGGAGACGGTCGCGCTCCGCCACGTCGAGGCGCAGAAGCACCCGATCGACCAGGTCCTCGACCGGCGGCTCATCGCCGCCATCGGCGACGCGATCGAGACCGGGACGGCGACGACCGTCGAGGACACGATCCGCAACTCCGACCGGGCGGCGGGCGCGATGCTCTCAGGGATGGTCGCCAAGGCGCACGGCCACGAGGGGCTGCCGGACGACACCATCACGGTGAAGCTCACCGGCACCGCCGGCCAGAGCTTCGGCGCGTGGCTCGCCGCCGGCGTGACGCTCAGCCTGACCGGCCACGCCAACGACTATGTCGGCAAGGGCCTGTCGGGCGGCAAGCTGATCATCCGGCCCTCGGACGCGCTCGGCTCGCCGTCGGACCGCACCATCATGGTGGGCAACACGGTGCTCTACGGCGCCATCGCCGGCGAGGCCTACATCCGGGGTGCCGCCGGCGAGCGCTTCGCGGTGCGCAACTCCGGTGCCATCGCGGTGGTCGAGGGCATGGGCGACCACGGCTGCGAGTACATGACCGGCGGCGTCGTCGTGTCGATCGGCGAGACCGGCCGCAACTTCGCGGCCGGCATGTCGGGCGGCATCGCCTACGTGCTCGACGAGGACGGCTCCTTCGCCAAGCGCTGCAACCTGTCGATGGTCGATCTCGAGCCGGTCGAGGAGGAGGACGAGTTCATGCGCCGCTTCCACCAGGACGGCGACCTGGAGACCAAGGGGCGCATCGACATCCTGGCCGACATGTCGGGCCACGACGAGGAGCGCCTGGTCGGGCTCATCAACAACCACCTGAAGTATACCGGCTCGGTGCGCGCCAAGGCGATCATCGACAACTGGGACACCTACCGCACCAAGTTCGTGAAGGTGATGCCGGTCGAGTACCGGCGGGCCCTGCGCGAGATGGAGCGGGCCCGGATGCCGGTGGCGGCGGAGTAATCCGTCGGTCCGGGGACCGACGCGGAAAACCCTCCCCCCGCTGCGGGGGAGGGTGGCGAACGGAGAGAGCCGGGAGAGGGGCAGCGCGACGCCGATCTAGCGGGCGCCCTTCATCGAGGTCGCGACTTCTCCGGAAGCGGCGTCCCCTCTCCCGCCCCACTCCGTGGGGCACCCTCCCCCGCAGAGGGGGGAGGGTTCCGGTGGAGCCTTGTCGACGAGCGGGGACGTAAGGAGAGGCCACGGTGAAGGTCTACGGCGACATGATGTCGGGCAACTGCCTGAAGGTGCGGTACGTCGCCGATCACCTTAAGCTCCCCTATGCCTGGGTCCCGGTCGACATCATGAAGGGCGAGAGCCGCACGCCCGAGTACCTCGCCCGCTTCCCCGCCGGCCAGGTGCCGGGGGTCGAGTTCCCGGACGGGCGCTGCCTCGCCCAGTCGAACGCCATCATCCGGTATCTCGCCCGCGGCTCCGCCCTGCTGCCGGAGGATCCGTGGACACAGGCCAAGATCGACGAGTGGCTGTTCTGGGAGCAGTACAGCCACGAGCCGACGATCGCGGTCTGCCGCTTCCACATGCGCTACCGCGGCGAACCCGCCGAGACCCGCGACCCGAAGCGGGTCGCCGGGGGCGAGGCCGCCCTCGACCGGATGGAGCGACACTTGACCGCCGCCGACTGGTTCGTGGGCGGGGCCGTCACCATCGCGGACGTCGCGCTCTTCGCCTATACGCAATTCGCCGACGAGGGCGGATTCGATCTCTCGGGCCGGCCCGCCATCCGGGCCTGGCTCACCCGTTGCGGGGACGCGCTCCCCACTTCCGCCACCGTCGCCGGGGTCGCCTAAGACCCGCCGCCGGCCCGACCACTTCACGAACTGAGCACTCTCCCGATGGGCAAGGTCACAGGCTTCCTCGAGTTCGACCGGCAGGAGCAGAAGTATCAGCTCGCGGCCGACCGCGTGCGCCACTTCCTCGAATTCACCCTGCCGCTCGACGAGCACGACCTGAAGAAGCAGGCGGCGCGCTGCATGGATTGCGGCATCCCGTTCTGCCACGGCCCGACCGGCTGCCCGGTCCACAACCAGATCCCGGACTGGAACGACCTCGTCTACAACGCCGACTGGGAGGAGGCGGCGCGCAACCTCCACTCCACGAACAACTTCCCGGAATTTACCGGCCGCATCTGCCCGGCCCCGTGCGAGGAGGCCTGCACCCTCAACCTCGAGAACCAGCCGGTGGCGATCAAGACCATCGAGCAGGCGATCGCCGACAAGGCCTGGAGCATGGGCTGGGTCGTGCCGGAGCCGGCCGAGGTGAAGACCGGCAAGAAGGTGGCGGTGATCGGCTCGGGGCCCGCCGGCCTCGCGGCGGCCCAGCAGCTCGCCCGCGTCGGCCACGACGTCCACGTCTTCGAGCGCGAGCCGAAGGCCGGCGGCCTGCTCCGCTACGGCATCCCCGACTTCAAGATGGAGAAGCGCCACATCGACCGCCGGGTGCGGCAGATGGAGGCCGAGGGCGTGCAGTTCCATTACGGCGTCAACGTGGGCGTCACCCGCTCCTTCGCCAGCCTGCACAACGAGTTCGACGCCGTGCTGTTCGCCGGCGGCGCCGAGGCGCCGCGCGATCCCGGCCTGCCGGGCCAGGAGCTCGACGGCGTGCACTTCGCCATGCCCTACCTCGTCCAGTCGAACCGCCGCGTTGGTCAGGAGCCCGAGACCGCCGAGACCCCGATCCTCGCCGCCGGCAAGAACGTCGTGGTGATCGGCGGTGGCGACACGGCCTCGGACTGCGTCGGCACCGCCTTCCGCCAGGGCGCCCTCTCGGTCACCCAGCTCGACATCCGCCCGCGCCCGCCGGAGCGCGAGGACAAGCTGACCGTGTGGCCCTACTGGGCGACCAAGATGCGCACCTCGTCGAGCCAGGCGGAGGGCGCCGAGCGCGAGTTCCAGGCCGCGACCCTGCGGATCGAGGGCAACAAGAAGGGCAAGGTGAAGGGCGTCGTCTGCGCCCGGGTCGACGAGGCGAGGAAGCCCATCGCCGGCTCCGAGTTCCTGCTGCCGGCCGATCTCGTCTTCATGGCGATCGGCTTCGCGGGCCCGGTGGCCAAGGGCCTGCTGGAAGAGTCCGGCGTTGCCCGCGACAAGCGCGGCAACGTGCTGGCCGACGACACGCAGTACCGCACGTCGAACGACAAGGTCTGGGTGGCCGGCGACATGCGCCGCGGCCAGTCCCTGGTGGTCTGGGCGATCCGCGAGGGCCGGCAGGCGGCCCGCGCCATCGACGAGGCCCTGATGGGGGCGACGACCCTGCCGGTGTGAGGAGCGGCGCGGCGGCAGGAATGCGTTTCCGGCCGCCAGGAGCCTTGAGGCCGAGCAGCGGGACCCGCCCCGTCCGGAGCGGGTCCCGTTCTCGTCTCGGAGGAGGATGCCGGGCAGCAATCCCATGCGCGGCGCCGGGATGACGTCGAGAAATCCCGGGCCCCCGACACGGATGCCCGTCGAAATCGACGATCTCCTTGGATCTATTCCAATTCGCAGGACGCGAAGCGAGTTATCCACGGCCCTGACGCAGCATCGAATGCTGAGGAAGATGCATTGACGCAACACCAAGGGTGATTGCGACCGGGCCTGGAACGGTTCCAAATCTTGCCCCGGCGCAGCGATTGATCGCCGAACGTTGCGCGATTACGCCGCGGGTAGGCCGCTTCTTCTGCCCGAGGTTTCCGTGCGCTCACGTCCCTGCTCCGCCAGCCGGCGTCGCACGCCGCTGCTCCTCTGGCTGCTCGCGGGCGTCGGTTCCGGTCTCGTGGCCGGCGGCGCGGGGGCGCAGGAATCCGGCGAGACCATCGCCCTCGACACGATCACGGTCGCGGGCGCGCCGCAGCCGGCTGCCGAGACCGCCTATGGCCCGGTCCAGGGCTACCGCGCGACCCGGACCGCCACCGCGACCAAGACCGATACGCCGCTGCGCGACGTGCCCCAGACCGTCAACGTCGTGCCGCGCGAGGTGCTGGTCGACCGCCAGGAGACGCGGCTCACCGACGCGCTGTTCAACGTCAGCAACGTGCAGCCGGGCGGCACCATCCAGGGCCGCAGCGACACCTTCATCATCCGCGGATTCCGGACCCAGACCTACGCCGTCGACGGCGTGTTCATGAACCAGGCCAACAACTTCTCCCCCGTCCAGCGCGACCTCGCCGATGTCGAGCGGATCGAGGTGCTGAAGGGGCCCGCCTCGGTGCTCTACGGCCGCGGCGATCCGGGCGGCGTCATCAACATCGTGACCCGCCAGCCGACGCTGGTGCCGACGGCGGACGCCAGCATCCAGGGCGGCAGCTTCGGCTTCCGGCGGGTGCAAGGCTCGGTGTCGGGCGCGGTGCCGGGCACCGACGGCCTGGCGGCGCGCCTCAGCTTCGGCACGCAGGTCGATCCGACCTTCCGCAACCTCGCCGGCCGCGACAATTCCCGCAATTTCGTCGCCCCCGCCTTCACCTGGAACCCGAGCCCCGACACCCGGGTCTCGTTCATCGGCGAGTTCACCCGGCAGGACAGCGTCTACGACGAGGGCCTGATCGCCCGGAACGGGCGGGTGCCGCTCGACAACGTCGCGCGCTACTACGGCGAGCCGTTCTCGCGCTACAATGCCAACGCGAATTTCGGCACGCTGAAGATCGAGCATGATGTCAACGAGCAGCTGATGCTGCGCCAGGTGATCAACGCCCAGGGTGGCCGCTTCGACGTCTTCACCGCCCGGGCGACCGGGCTCTCGGCCAACGGCACCCAGGTCACCCGGCGCTTCAGCGGCGTCGCCTCGACCTATGCCGCCGTCGACAGCCAGACCGAGCTGGTGGCCAAGTTCGACTGGCTCGGCCTGCGGCACACGGCGCTCCTGGGCGTCGAGTACGTCAACGGCTACCGGCGCGCCTTCTCCACTCAGGGCTCCCTCGCCTCGGTGAGCTTCCTCGACCCGATCGTCGGCTCGGCGCTCCCGAGCGCCCTTACGTTCCAGAGCGACCTGAAGCAGAAGAACGCGCTGACCGGGCTCTACGCCCAGGACCAGATCGACCTCGGCTACGGCCTGCAACTCCTGCTCGGCGTGCGCTACGACACCGGCACGCAGTATTATCTCAGCCGGACGTCGACCACCCGGTCCATCCCGCCGGAGCAGGAATTGTCCGGCGTCTCGCCGCGGGTCGGCCTGATCTACCGCGTCGCCGAGCCGCTGGCGCTCTACGCGAGCTACACGACCTCGTTCAAGCCGCAGACCGCCAACGTCCTCGGCGTGACCAACCCGCCGCCGGAGACCGGCGAGCAGATCGAGGTCGGCACCCGCTTCGATGTCTCCCCGGACCTGAGCCTGACCGCCTCGGTGTTCGACATCACCCGCAACAACGTCGCGGCCAACGATCCGATCAACACCAACTTCTCGGTGATCACCGGCCAGCAGCGTTCGAAGGGCGTCGAGGCCGACCTCGCCGGGACGATCCTGCCGGGCTGGAAGGTCATCGGCGGCGTCGGCTACACCGATGCCCGGGTGACGCGGGACACCACCTACGCGGTCGGCAACCGGCTGGAGGCGGCGCCGCTGTTCAGCGGCAGCGTCTGGACCACCTACCAGGTCCAGGAAGGCGCCTGGCGCGGCCTGGGTCTCGGCCTCGGCGTGACCCATGTCGGCTCGCGCTTCGGCGACATCGGCAATACCTACAAGGTCGGCGCCTATACCCGCGTCGACGCGGCCGTGTTCTACGACCTCGACGAGCACGCCCGGTTCTCGCTGAACCTGAGGAACCTGACCGACGCGCGCTACATCGAGCAGCCGTTCAACCAGTTCAACAACCTGCCGGGGGCGCCGTTCTCGGTCCTGGCGACGATCACGGCGCGGATGTAGGTCCGATGTCCCGCCGCTTCCGACTGGCGGTCGCGCTCCTCGCGGCACTCCCTTCCGCCGCCGTCGCGCAGGAGCGCGCGCCCGCCGTGCTGATCGTCGTCAAGCCGGACAACCCGCGCGTGCAGGCTGACCGTGCCGTCAAGGTGCATCTCGAAGGCCGCGGCTATCGGGTGACGTTGGGCAGCCAATATGATCCGCCGGCGCAGGCGGCCTCTTACGACCTCGTGCTCTTGTCCTCGAACATCCGCAGCCGCGATCTGCTCGGTGCCTATCGCCACCTGCCGGTGCCGGTCCTGACCTGGGAGAGCGATCTCCTCGACGACATGGGCATGACCGGAAAGAAGGCCGGCCGGGATTTCGGCAAGGCGCCGGCGGAACACTTCGTCTGGCTCGTCAACGCCCCGCACGCCCTCGCTGGCGGCCTGCCCGCCGGCATCAACACCGTCTACGTCAGGGACGCGCCGATGAACTGGGGCAAGCCCGGACTCGGAGCATCGATCATCGCCACGGTGCCGGGCGAGCCGGATCAGGCGGTCGTCTTCGGCTACGAGAAGGGTGCGACCATGGATTACGAGTCGATCGCGCCGGCCCGCCGCACCATGTTCCTCCTCGACAACGAGACCTTCGCGAACCTGACGCCGGCGGGCCTCGCATTGTTCGACGCTGCTGTCGACTGGACGGCCGGCCGGGCGCGATAGTCCCTCACCCCCGCGGCCAGCGGAAGTCGTCCGCCCGGCCGGGCTGGGGCGGGGGGGCGGCGCCGCGGGTCAGGCTGCGCTCCAGGGTGTAGCCGGCATCGCCGTCGACCCGGGGCCGGCCGGTCACGAGCTGGCCGCCGGGGGCGACCTCGTTGCGGGTCAACGGCAGGACCGGGCCGGCGGCGGGCTTGACCGGCAGGGCCGGGATGCCCGGCGGCTCCGGCAGGCTCGGCACCATCGCGGTGATGAGCCGGTCGATCGCCGCGTCGTCGTCGAGCTTCGCGGTGCCGGGTGCCGGCGGCGGCGCCTCCGGGGTGAGGGACGAGACCGCGTCCGGCAGCGCCGGGGTGCCGGTCGTCGCCTCGATCAGCCGCTTGATCTCGACATCGGCGAAGTGGGCGGCCTTGCGGGCCCCGGCCTGGGTGAAGTGCACGCCGTCCGAGGTGCGCAGGCGCGCCTGCTGCCCCTCGAGGTCCGGCCCGGTCGCGGCGTAGCGGTTGTTCTCGTCGACGAAGGCCGGCCAGATGTCGACATAGACGCCGCCGGCCCGCTGCACGCGGTCGCGGACGATCTCGTTGAGCGAGGTGATGTCGGCCGACAGGGTCTCGCTCTTCATCGGCGGCTCGCCGACCCAGATCACCGGCACCTTGCGGTCGGTGAAGACCTTCAGGAGCGCGTCGACCCGATCACGGTAGACCGCACGCCAGCGCTCGCTCAGGGCGTCGAGGGTCTGGTCGCCGTCGCGCAGGGGCTGGCGGTCGTTGGCCCCGACCATCACGACGGCGTAGGACACCTTCGGGTTCGACTTGAGGTAGTCCTCCGCCGCCTTGGGCCAGTCGACCACGTCCCGGCGCACGAGGCCGCTGTCGCCCCTGGCGCGGCGGATCACCACGACGTCCGGGTTCGCCTCGTAGACGGTGTCGAGGCCCTGGCCCAGGAGCTCGGCGAGGGAATCGCCGAAGACGGCGATCTGCGTGCGCGGATCGGTCTTGGGCTTCGGGGCCGCCGGCCGCGCCGCGACCGGGGCCGGGTGGGGCTTCGGCCGCTGTACCGAGCGGCCCTCGCGGCTGCGCACCACCTCGCGCTCGCGCACCACGTCGCGCTCGCGCACCACGTCGCGCTCCCGGCGGGGGCGGGGCGTGCGGTAGGCGCCGCGAGAGGCGGGGGTTCCCTGATCCTGCTGCACCTGCGGCGGCCCGGAGGGCCGGTCCTCCCAGGGCCAGTAGAATTGGCGCTGCGGCTCGGGAGCAGGCCGGTAGCCCGGATCGCGCCGGCGATAGCCGTACCCGTAAGGACCGTCGGCGCGGCGCGGGGCGTAGCCGTCGTCGTAGTACTGCGCCCGGGCCGGCTCCGGGAGGAGGAGGATCGCGACCAGGCCGCACAGGACGAGGTGCGACAGCTTCCGGCCCGCCGGCTCCCCCATCCGCATCACCACACGCTCCGCGCTCTTCGTCATCGGCGAAAGTATAGCGCGGGAGCCGGCCTCGGCCCACCCCAGCCGCCGGGCGATCCTGCACCTTCGCCGGCTATCAAGGTTACGCACTGATGAAGGGTAGTGTAAGCCCTCCGTTCAGCATCGCAGAAAGTCGCATGCTGTCGGGCATCCCACGCGAACCCGTGACGACCGGTCGTTAAGCGGCGGCGCTCGATGATGATGTCCACGCGAGCGATGGACGAAACACGTCGCCGCAGGACAGGCGAGTGCACAGATGACACGGACAATACGGCGGCTGGGCATCCAGGCCGCGCTCATCGTCGCGATCTGCTCGGGCGTGCTGGTGAGCCAGGGCGGCCGGCAGGCCGTGGCGCTCACCCTGCGGCCGGCGCTCGACCCGGTCCCGGTCACCGCGCCCCTGGCGCGGCCCGTGGCGCCCATGCCGGCGGCCGGCGTGCGGGTGGTCCTGCCGCTGCCCTGGACCAATGGCAGCGCCGCCCTGGCGAGCGAGGCCCTGGCCGCCCGGTTCGGCGCCGGCCTCAGCGATTCGCGGTGACGACCGGCGAGACCGCCCGGCCGAGGGAAACCCAGCGGGTGCCGGCCTCGGCCTCGCGCTTGATGTAGGTGTAGCCGGTCTTGTGCCAGGGCAGCACGGCACTGGTCTTGTTGTCGAGGACGAGGTCGCCGCGATCGGTGCGGATCATCAGGACGGCGTGGCCCTCGCCCTTCTCGTCGATCACCACGGTCATCCGCATGGCGCGGCGCGGCAGGCCGGCCTCGGCCAGGAGCTTGCGCTTGAGGAGCTGGAAGTCCTCGCAATCGCCCGATCCGTCCTCGGCGAGGTCCCAGCGGTCCGGCACGCCCCAGTGCTCCTGGTCGGTCACGGCCCGCAGGGAGGTGTTGACCTGGCGGTTGACGGTCGTGATCGCGTGCCACAGCCGCGGCGTCAGGGTGATCTGGGCCGACTCGCTCGGATCCACCGCGCATTCCTGGGCGTAGCGGGCGCAGAACTCGGTCCAGGCCGGGACCGGCCGGGCCTCGCCGGCCGCGACCGCCGGCACCGTGACAGGCGGCAGCCCGGCCAGGGTCTGGCTGCCGGCGCCGCTCCCCGTCGCCAGCAGCCCGGCGATCACCGCCACGGCCCGCGCGGCCCCGATTCCATTCCGGCGACCCGTGCTACGCATCCGACCCGCACCCGTTAAGCTTTCGTTAACGAGTTGGTCGCACGGCGCGGCCGCCGGGGCAATCGCCGAGTTAAGGAAGGGTTAACGTCCGTTCACAGGGTGCGGGTCGGCGTCAGACCCTGCTCAGGGACAGGGCGGCGATGCCGGAGGCGGCGAGCAGGGTGGCGGCCACCGGCGTCGCCGAACCGTCGTGCCAGGCGGCGACCGCGAGGGTGAACAGGGCGCCGAGCCCCATCTGCAGGAAGCCGTAGAGGCTGGAGGCCGAGCCGGCGGCGTGGGGATCGACGTTCATCAATCCCGCCACCGCGTTCGGGCCGAGAAGCCCGATGCCGGCCGCGTAGAGCACGAGGGGCGCGAGCAGCGTCACGACGGTGAGCTGTCCCGTGCGGTCGACCGCGAGCAGCGTCAGGGCGGCGGCGAGGCAGAGGCCGTTGCCGACCTTGGCGGCGCGCCGGATCGGCACCCGCCCGGCGATCCGCCCGGCGACCGCGGAGCCCAAAACCATCCCGGCCACCACGATCAGGCAGTCGAGCCCGACCTCCTGCGACGAGCGGCCGAGCCGGTCGACGAGGAGGAACGGCGCCACCGCCAGGAACGCGTAGAGGCTGGTGCCGGCGCAGGCCCCGGCGATCACGTAGGCCCGGTAGGCCGGGCTGCGCAGCAGCCGCAGGTAGGCGCCCGCCACGGCGCCGATCCCCGGCAGGGCGATCGGGCGCCGGTTCGTCTCCGGCAGGGTCAGCACCACCAGCGCCCCGAGGCCCGCCACCACGGCGGCCAGGACCACGAACACCGCCCGCCAGCCGAAGGCGCCGGCGACGAGGCCGCCGATCGCCGGGGCCAGCGCCGGCGTCAGCGTCATCGCCATGGTGAGGATCGCGATCTTGCGCGCCGCGTCGGTCGGGGTCGAGACGTCCCGGACCATCGCCCGGCCGAGGACCAGCGACCCGCAGGCCCCGAGCGACTGCATCACCCGGGCGACGACCAGCACCTCGATCGAGGTGGCGGGGATCGCGAGGAGCAGCCCCGCGAGGTAGAGCGACAGGCCGGCGATCAGGACCGGGCGGCGGCCGAACCGGTCCGAGAGCGGCCCGTAGACCAGCTGCCCGCAGGCGAGGCCGACGAGGTAGAGGGTGATCGTCAGCTGCGCGGCGACCGGCGTGGTGCCGAGATCCGCCGCCGCCGCGGCGAGCGCCGGCACGAAGATGTGGAGGGCCACCGTCCCGGTCATGGTCACCGCGACGAGGAGCGGCAGCGACGCCTGGCCGGAACGCCTCAGTGACATCGTCATCGGTCGGTCTGCTCGCGATCCTCGGGGGCTGGCCTTCTCTGTAAGGCGATGACGGCCGGGGGAGGCATGCCGGTCGGGAATGGGTGATGGCTATCGGCGGCGGCGCTTGCGCCACCAGCCGGACCATGGCGCCGCAATCGCCGTCACGGACATCACATCGTGGTGAACTCTCGCATGTTGTTTGTCTACGAACGTCCGGGACAATAATCTGCCGTTCGTGATGAAGGACGGTCCGAGGATTGTGCCGGTTCGAGGACGGTGCATGGGTCCGTGCCCGCGTGGCGCGGCCCGGCGCGCGTGATGCAGGGCGCACTGCGATCCAGACGGGAGTTGCCGATGTCCGATGGCGTGTTCGATCCCTGCCGGCGCCCCATCCTGGCGCGCCGGGACGCCGCCGGGGGAGGGAGCCTGTCGGTGCGCCGGCTGCGCGAGATCGAGACGCTGCTCGGCGTCCCGATCAATCCGGCCGCCGATCAGGCGGACGACGTCACGCCGACCGACGCCCCGATCGGGTACGGGCTTGAGGACGGCTTGCTGGTGGAGCGGCAGGCCCTTGCGCTGCTGCGTGCCTTCAACCGGATCTCGGACCCCGACGCGCGCCGCGACGTGCTGCGCCTGGTCAGGGCGGCCGCACGGACAGGCCGGGCCTGACGCGACCGGCCCCGCGCCATGCGCCAGGTCGGGCGTTGGCCAGGTCAGGTTTTGGCCAAGTCGGGTTTGGGCCGGGTCGTGTTTCGGAGAGATGCGCACCGCGTTCGGGACGAGGGCCCTGTCGTGGCGGCCCTGTCGAGGGAGCCTGGTGGCGCGTCAGGCTGGCGGCGGGCCGCCGAGCTTGATGCCGGCACGGCGAAACAGCGTCAGCCAGACCGCGTTCAGCTCGCTGCGGGTGGCGTCGCCGGCCGCCAGATCGATGAGGAAGCAGCGCACCTCGTATTCGAGGCCGTGCTCGCCGATGCGCATCAGGAGGGCGGTCGGCGCCGGACTCTGCGCCACGTTGGGGTGGCGCTCCGCGACCTTGAGCAGGATCTCGTGCAGCACCTCGATGTCGGTCTCCTTGTCGAGGATCAGCGGCACGCGCAGGCGCAGGCTGTCGTCCGTCAGGGTCTTGTTGCGGACGATCGAGGTGATGAGGTCGGTGTTCGGCACCACGAGGTCGGTGCGGTCGCTGGTGGCGATCAGGGTCGAGCGCACGCTGATCTTCTTCACCCGGCCCTCCTCGCCCTTCACGGTGACGAGGTCGCCGACCCGGACCGGCCGCTCGGCGAGGACGATCAGGCCCGAGACGAAGTTCGACACGATGCTCTGCAGGCCGAAGCCGATGCCGACCGAGAGGGCGCCGGCGATCACCGTGAGGCTCTGCGGGTTCACCCCGAGCTGGCCCAGGCTCGTCACGAGGGTGAGCGCCAGGCCGCCATAGCCCACCACCGTGATGACGGAATAGCGCGCGCCGGCATCCAGCCGGGTGTGGGGCAGGAAGCGCCGGTCGAGCCAGCCGGTGGCGAGCCGGGTCGCCAGCACCCCCGCCCCGAAGGTGAGGAGCGCGAGCCCGGCCGCGCCGAGCCAGCCGCGCAGGTCCGCGACGGTGGTGCCCAGGAACGCGTCCTGGAACGGGTTCAGCTCGCCATAGGCGAGGTTCCACGGGCCGATGACCACGAACGCCATCGCGCCGACGACCAGCGCGTGCAGCAGGCCTGAGACCACGATCGAGGCGAGCGCCAGGGTGCCCGGGCGGATCGTGAAGGTCCGGCACAGCTTGGCGAGCCGGGGTGAGCGGACGACGTCGTCGGCGCCGACCGGGAGCGTGTCGACGCAGATCAGCACGATCCACCCGAGGGCCACCAGCACCCCGGTGACGATGAAGCGCCCGATGAGGAAGCCGCCCAGCGCCGTGAAGCCGAGAAGCACGCAGGCGGCGGCGCTCACCGTCACCGCCCAGGCCAAAGGCGCGAGGGCGCCGAGCATGCCGGCCGGCGCCGCCGCCGGCATGTCCGGCGTCTCGTCCGGCGGCTCGGCATGGGCGAGGCGCACCAGGGCGCCGGCGAGGAGGCCGCAGCAGGCGAGCACGGCGAGGATCGTCGCGGCCTCGCTGATCACCACCGCGAAATGGGCCGTGACGGTGAACTCGGCGAAGACGAGGTTGGCGGCGTAGACCAGCAGCATCGCGGTGCCGGTGCGGTGGACGATCCGGGCCGCCCCGTCGTCGACCGCGAGGAGGCGTACCGCGGGATCGCGCGGGGCGACCATCGCCCGCAGGATGCCGTTGCCGAGCAGCACGCCGGCCGCCGACCCCACCACCCGCACCGCCAGCGAATCGGGGCTTCCGGGGGAGAAGTCCAGGCTGTCGTCGAGCAGGATCAGGAGGGCGATCGCCGCCGGCACCGGCGCCACCGCGATGCCGAGGTCGATGAGCGCGTGGACCGCCGCCGCCCGCCGCGGACCGATCCCGGCGCGGGCGGTGAAACGCCGCCAGCGCCGCGCCAGGCGCCGCCCCACCGCACGGCTTATGCCGTAGAGGATGAGGGCGAGGAGCAGCAGCACGACGACGCCGAGGATGTCCTCGTCCAGGGCGTTCTCGTCCACCCGCTTGCCGAGTTCCGCCAGCCGGTCGCCGACCTGCGGCACGGCGCGATCGAGGAGCTCGCCCCAGAAGCCGGGGGAGAGCGGGCTCGGGCTGACCGCGAGCAGGCGGCGGGCGAACAGCGACCGGCGCATCTCGGTCACGGCGTTCAGCAGGTCCTCGGCCGCGCGCAAGGCTTGGCCGTCCTGCCGCAGCCGCGCCTCGGCCTGCGCCAGCTCGGTCTCGGCCTGCCGCTTCTCGGCGCCGACGGCGTCCGGGACCGCGGCGCGGCCGATCTCGGCGAGCTGGCCCTGGAGCCGGGTCCGGTCCGCCTCCGCCTCCTGGCGCAACGCCTTGGCCTCGGCGATCAGGCCCTCGGCCCGGTCGCGCACGCCGAGCAGCCCCTTGAACTCGCCCTGCAGCCGCGTCGCCTCGGCCCGGGCCGACGCGATGCCGGCCCGCAGCTCGGCCCGGCGCGGGTCGTCGGTCTGGGCCGCGGCCGGCAGCGCCAGCGCGAGCACGAGGAGGATGAGACCGCGGAGGAGGGCGGTTCCGAGAAGACGCATGGCAGGAGGCAGCCCGGGACGGCGCGCTGTGCGAAGCTTGGCCGTATGGTGCCTATCACGGCCGGGCGGATCGGCAAGTGTTTCCCCGCGCGTCGCCGTGGACGGCGACAGATGAGCGGCGACGGCGAACGAACGCCGCAAGTCTTTTCAGGACGACGGATCTTTCAGGACGATGGACCCCGGCCGATCTCAGGCGTCCCCGGCCGGGCGCGTCGCGATCCAGACCACGTGCGGGGCGCGTCCGGGACGCTCGGCGCGGATGCGGTGCTCCGTGACCGCGAAGCCGGTGCGCTGCAGGCGCGCCTTGAACTTTCGGTCCGGGCAGCCGGACCAGACGCCGAGAAGGCCGCCCGGCCGCAGCGCCCAGCGCGCCCGCTTCAACCCCCAGATGTCGTAGAGCCGGTCGTTCGCCCGGCTGACGAGGCCGCGCGGGCCGTTGTCGACGTCGAGCAGGATGGCGTCGAAGGCCTCGGGTCCGGACTGGATCACCCGGGTGACGTCGGCCTCGCGGATCTCGACCCGGGGATCGTCGAGGCAGCCGCCGAAGATGGGCGCCAGGGGACCGCGAGCCCAGGCCACCACCGCCGGCACCAGCTCGGCCACCACGATCCGCGCCTGCGGCCCGAGGGCGGCCAGGGCCGCCCGCAGGGTGAAGCCCATGCCGAGCCCGCCGATCAGCACCCGGGGCGCCGGATGGTCGCGCAAGCCCGCGCAGGCGAGGGTCGCGAGCGCCTGCTCGGAGCCGCTGCGATGGCTGCCCATCAGCTCCATGCCCGCGACCACGATCAGGAACTCGTCCTCGCGCCGCATCAGGCGCAGGGCACCGCTCCGGCCGGGGATCGGGCCGGCGTCGAGTTCGGTCCAGGACGCCAGGGCGGCGCCGGGCGCGGGGGAACGGCGAATCGCTCTCATCTCATGCCGTGGGCGAGGGGCGAACGCCGCAGCGCCCGCGCGTCACGCGGCGACCTGTCCGTCCGGCTGTCCGAGGAGGCAATGGTGCCGCAAGAGGGATTCGAACCCCCGACCCCCTCATTACGAATTCTCGAAGCATAGGGTTCAGGAGGTGTCAGTAAGCATCAGGGGCGCCGCAAGACCTCGAAATTCCAAGGGCTTGTGGCGTGGACCCGATAACTTTAGAATCGGGGCAGGTCAGGAGGATACGGCCTCCTGCTTACCAGATGCTTACCAGGATCACGCCTGTGAGGTTCACCAGCCAGTCGGTCGCGGCCCTCAAGGCGCCGACCGGGAAGCGCTATGTCCTGGTCTTCGACGAAGCGACGCCCGGCTTTGGCGTGAAGGTCAGCGAAGGCGGTTCGCGCCAATGGGTCGTGCAGTACCGCGACGGCGCAGGCAAAAGCCGGCGAACCACCTTGGGGCGTGTCGAGGTGATGCCGTTGCCGAAGGCGCGCGATGCCGCTCGCGACCTACTCGCGCGGGTCCGGCTCGGCGACGATCCGCGGGCCGAGAAGACCAAGGCCAAGACGAAGCCCGTGGAGACTTTCGGCGAGCTGGTGCCACGGTACATCGCGCACGCCGAAGGCCGCCTCCGTCCCCGGAGCATCGAAGCGGCCCGGCAGCACCTCAATGGCCACTTCAAGGGACTGCACAACAAGCCCGTGACTGAAGTGAAGCGGGCCGACGTGGCTTCTCAGCTTGCCGCGATCACCAAAGGGTCGGGGCCGCAGGCCGCCAACCGGGCTCGCGCCGTGCTGTCCGCGTTCTTCGCCTGGACAGTGGGGGAGGGGATCGCGGAAGCCAATCCGGTGTCGGGCTCGAACCGACCGGCACCGGCCAAGGCCCGCGAGCGGGTGCTGAGCGCACCCGAGCTGGTGGCTGTGTGGAAGGCCTGCGAGGACGACGATTTCGGCCGCATCGTCCGGCTGCTGATTCTGACGGGCGCGCGGCGGGAGGAGGTGGCTGCCATCGCCTGGAGCGAGCTGGACCTGCCGGCCGCGCTGTGGGCGCTGCCGGGTGCGCGGTCCAAGAACCACCGGGCGCATGATGTGCCGCTGTCCCAGACGGCGCTCGACATCCTGGCCAATGTCCCCCACCGCGCGGGGCGGGACCTGCTGTTCGGCTTGAGAGCGAACGGCTTCTCGGGCTTCTCCCGGTGCAAGGCCCGGCTGGACACCCGCTCGAGCGTCACCGGCTGGACCCTCCACGACCTGCGCCGGACCGCTGCCACCGGCATGGCGGAGTTGGGCGTTCTCCCCCACGTGGTCGAGGCGGTGTTGAACCACGTCTCAGGCCATAAGGCGGGCGTGGCGGGCATCTACAACCGCGCGAGTTACGCGAGGGAGAAGCGGGAGGCGCTGGACCTGTGGGCGGCGCACGTCATGGCGCTAATCGACGCCCCATGATCGCTTCTCCTCTTGCCTAGCGCCAGAGAGCGCCTATATCAAATGAAGTTTCCAAATTTCCTAGTTACCAAATCTCCAGTTACCTAGTTATCTAGTTACCAAATATCATCGAAAATCAGTAATCCTGGCTTGCGCGCTGGATGTGGGTTGCGGTGAGGCTTGTCCTGCGAGGCTCATAACCCAGCGCGACGTTGAATTGGAGATTGTCATGCGCGGCATGACGACGGGCGATACGTCCGTCATCCCTTCTGAACGAGCTGTCATTCGCTTCCAAGCTGCTTGCCAAGAGGCTGGAGTGTCGGTCTCCACGATGCGCCGCCTACTCAAGGCGGGCCGCGGGCCGCGCGTGATCCGGCTCAGCGAGCGGTGCCTCGGTGTTCGCCGTGCGGACCTCGACGCTTGGCTCATCGCGCGAGAAGCCAACTTCTCCTGAAGCGCCGTCGCCGGCCTCCCGCTCTACGCGGCCTCAATATGGAAACGACATAGTTTCAAGATTGAAACCATGTCGTTCTCCAATGGATTGCCGTGGAGATGCCATGGAATTTCCGGGGCATATCGCGGATACGCCCGAGCCGGTGGAAAGCAAGAACGTCGAAGTCGATCGCGGTTGAAGTTGACGGTGAGCTGCTAGCACTTCCTGTCAACTTCTGTCCCTTGCAGGCCAGTATTACCATCCCCATTTCATAGATGCGCTGGCCTCTTATAGCCAGATCGACCAGCTTCGTTGGGGGAGTTCTTCATGAACAACGTCAAAGTGTTCGGTGATGAACAGCTTCTCATGAGCCTGCCCAAGGCTGCGAAGGTTTTGAACATCAGCGTCCGCTCTGTTCGACGCCACTTCGAGCTTGTTCGGATTGGCGGAGCAGTTCGAGTGCGCATCACCGATGTGCAGAAGAAGATAGCAAATTAAGGGAGCACTCGACCATGAAATTCGGCCGGTACTACATCGGAGAGATCGTCTGCGACACCCCGGATGGGGAGGTAGTCCACCTCATGGCGATGGTGCTCCAGCGCCGCGAGACCAAGGACATGCACGGGAACAGGATCATCAGCCAGATCGTCGGGTGCCCCTACTGCAGTGGGCACCACGAGCACAGCGACGGGCCGGGCTTCAACGGCCCGAACTGCGGCGGCCCCAGTGACCCGCCCCGGACCGATTACCTGGTCATGCCCTCGCCGCTGCGTCCGGTCCCGCAGGGCACAGCATATCCCAAGCAGGCGAAGCGCCGCTGAGCTACGTGACCAGACAAAACGAAGGGGCCAGGTGCTACTAACACCTGGCCCCCAAACGATTTTTTGAAGGACTGCTAACAATGATCAATATGGATCAGGAAACCGCGGAGCGCAACTACCTGACTGCGCTGGACTACCTCAACCAGCTCTTTGACCAGAGCGTAACGGGCAACTTAGTCGTCGTCGAGAAGCTGGCTGCTGACCGCTGGCGGCACAAGCACTTCGACGCTATTTCGCAGCGAGACGAGGCCGCTGCATACGCCTTCGCGCAGTCGCTCTCTCACAGCACGTACATCGCTTGGGCGACCCACGACCCCGAGAAGGCCAAGAACGACAAGGGCCATCTCACGCGGTCGATTAAGAGCGCCGCAGTGGTGCCGGGTTTCGCTCTCGATATCGACTTCGCCGGGGGTGAGCACGCCGCCAAGAACCTGCCACGAACGCCCGAAGCTGCCGCGAAGCTGCTGGATGAAGCGGGCGCCCCGATGCCGAGCATGATCCTCGCTTCAGGGGGTGGTCTGTACGCTATGTGGCTGTTCCGTAAGCCCTTCGTCATCCGTACCGAAGCTGATCGCGCGCGCGTTGGCGCTGCCATGAAGGCGTTCGAGAGCGCCGCGCGTGTCCCTTTTCTGAAAGCAGGTTTGAAGCTGGACGCTATCGGTGAATTGTCACGCATCCTGCGCGTGCCCGGCCTAGTCAACGCGAAGTACGGTGTCACAGTCAGCTACTTGCTGCGACGGGAGGAGCGGTACAGCTTGGAGGAGTTGGAGGCATTTGCTCTCCCGCAGGCTGGCAAGAGCTTGACGTCAGCGCCGGCCTGCGCGGACAGCGTAAGCGCCGAGGACGGCGACATCATCCAAACCCTGCGAGCGCAGAACATCGATGGGATGCAAGAAGTCATCAACGTCCTGACCGCCTGCGGCTTCGCCGCCAAGTGTGTCGCTCTTGCGGAGCGCGGTGAGAAGAAGATGATCCCCGAGCCGATGTGGAAGGACCTCGTTGACCTACTGGCGCACCTCGGGCAGGCGGGTGAACTGGCCTTCCACATCATCTCGAAGCAAGATGCCCGGTACGTTGAGGGCCAGTCTGATGACAAGTTGGAGCGGGCCCGAGAATTTGGTCCGAAGAAGTGTGAGACGATCGCGTTGAACGGCTGTTACGAGTGCAGCCGTTGCCACTTCGCAGGCAATCCTCACGTCGGTTCGCCGAACACCCTCGCCAGCCTGGAGGCAGGCTTGCTTTCGCTACAGAGCAAATGGGTGCTCGACACCAAGACTGGGCTGTTCTTCAACCATGTGGACGGCATGGACAAGACCAGCAAGGATTTCAACCGGTCGTTCGCGCACCTCATCCCCGATCCTATTGACGTTAACACCGTGTTCGAGCGGTCGAAATTCTCCCGCCGGGTGGATGAGCATGATTACCGCGCCGGTGTGACGGAACGCTTCATCCAGGAGGGCAAGAAGTCAATTCTCAACGTGTGGAACCCCGGCGGAGTTTCGGCCTCAACCGAAGCTATGGATCTCGACACTCTCCACAAGCGTATCAAGATCATCCTCGACCACTTCGAACTGGTAGTACCGATCCAGGCTGAGCGTGCGCACGTCCTGGCCTACATCGCTCACCTGGTTCGGCACCCGATCGTCAAGATCGCGCACGCCCTCGTCTTCCAGACACGTCAAGGGCTCGGTAAGAAGGCGATCGAAGAACTGATCGGCATGCTGGTTGGCGTCCACAACGTGAAGGTTGTCTTTGGCGGCGTCGTCGATGGGCGTTTCGTTGCGCAGCTGGCTAACCGTCAAGCTTTGATCCTGGACGAGTTGGATATCTCCGACAAGGTCGGAGGGTATAACAAGCTCAAACGGTGGATCGATGCTGAAGAGCAAGATGTAGAGCGCAAAGGCATCGATGCTTACAGCGCCCGGACCGCGCGCGCCACGCTGATCTTCACCAACCAGTTGTTGCCGCTGAAGCTGGAAAAAGGGGACCGGCGCCTCTTCGTCGTTCGTAATGAGGCACAACCGCGCGAACCGGCCTACTATGATCGGCTCTTCGCCGCGGTGAAGGATCCGACTATCGTTTCGGCTTTCCGAGCCTACCTCGACACGATCGATTTGGAGGGCTGGAACCCGAAGGCTTTCCCCCCTGAAACAGAAGGTAAGCGGCGGCTGGAGCGGCTGTCCGCTACCGGTCTTGAGCAGGAGCTTCGCGCCATGCGCGACGATGAGGACGGGCCATTCGCTGCGCCGGTCTTTACAGCTCAGGATGTTGTCGATGAGCTGCGCAAGCGGCTCAAGACGATTGTAAACCGGCAGCAGGTCGAGGAGCTGTTCACGGCCCTGGGTGATCGCCCTCTGGACAAGCGTCCAATGCTTCGCGGCAAGCGGCTCCGCTTGTGGGTATGGCGCGACCACGAGCGCATCGAAGCGATGACGGCTAAGCAGCTGGTTGGGCTCTACAGCCCGGTTGCTGCCATCGTGGAGGCGCAGGCTGAGGGACGTCGAGATGTGGCCTGAAGCTGACCAACGACCAATGACCGACGAAAAATCGCATCGGTTCCGCCAGGAAGGGGGGCGCGGCGCGCCGCTCAACGGCACTTTCAGCTTCTGAGTCGATGTAAAAATTCGTTGGTCATTGGTCATTGGTCACTTTTTGAGAGGCGAACATGTTGGCTCCCTCGATGCCCTCCAGTGCTACTATCATCAAACCCCTCGCCACTCTGGCGTCTCTCCCGCCAGCTAACGAGGTGGTATTCCCGGGCCTGTTCGGGTGGTCACCCGTCTCCACCGGCTCCCTCACCGCGACCCTCCGCCTAGATCGCGGCTTGTTCGCGACGTGGCGGTGCCGCGGGATCGGCCCGACCGAGTTGCCCTCCACCTGGTTCCGGCCCGCACCGGGTCGGCCGCACTACTACATGGTCAGCGACGTGCAAGCCTGGCTCGCGGCCCGGCGCGGGGACCAGCTCGACACCGCCACCACCTGGAGGCTCAGCCTCGCGCGCGACCTCGGGCAGGAGGTGACGGACCCGACCGAGGTGCGGAAGCTCGCCGCGCTCTATGCCCGCGCCGCCGGCCCCCGCCTCCCTGGTAGCGTGACCTTCACCCCTGCTGGGTTTCGGGGTTACCTCGCTTCCCTATTATCATCCAGGTAAAACCAAAAATTTCTGGAAGTATAAATGGCGGATAGTGTTCATTGGGGTGCGTGAATTCTCTAGAAAAACACCCCCTCCTTCTTGCGGCGAGAAGGAAGCGGGTGAGGCAAGAGGCTGTTGCCTACCTGCGTACCAGCTCGGCGGCCAACGTTGGGACCGACAAGGACAGCGAGACCCGGCAGCGCGCCGCCATTCAGGCCTTCGCTAAGCGGGAGGGCTTCGAGGTTGTCGCCGAGTTCTACGACGCCGCAGTGTCCGGCGCCGACCCCATCGAGGCCCGGCCGGGCTTCTCGGCGCTGCTGGACCGCATCGAGGGCAACGGCGTGCGCGTGGTCTTGGTCGAGAAGGCATCCCGTGCTTCGCCCGGCAGCTGGTGGTCCAGGAAGCCGGCGTCCTCGCCCTGGCTCAAGGTGGCCCGGGAATAGAAGAGCGCCATCGGCCCCAAGGTGGAGGGGCGGAAACCCCACCAGGAGCTACGCCCGGAGGTGCCCCCTTCCGGACCCTGCGACATATCAATTCGGATGTCCGCTCGGCGGATAGAAGCGGCCCCAAGAGCCGTGGCTATGACAGCGGTTTCGGGATGTCGGCTACGTCTCTCGGCCATCCTTGCGGTCAGTTGTTCGAAGGCACTCCGCGTCTTTCCTGTAGGGATCTATCTTTGCCATACTGACGCCCAAGCATCTTACGCCGAAAGGCGCTGTGACCACGTTCTCGCCGCACGGCTCTGCCCTCTTCATGCAGCGAAGCGAACGAGATCATGTCTTCCAGCCAGCCAGGAAGTCGAGGAGCAGTTGGTTGACCTCCTCGGGCTGCTCTTCGTGGGGGAGGTGGCCGCAGCGCGCGATCGCCGCGGTGCGCAGGTCGCTCGCCATCTCGGCCCACACGGCCGCCATGTCGAAGGTCTTGCCGACGGCGCCGAAATCGGCGCCCCACAGCGACAGCACCGGGCAGGAGATCTTCACGTCGGCGTCGACGAGATCTTGCGCCGTGTCCTCCTGGTTGGCGCGGTAGTCCGCCATTGCGCCACGCACAGCCCCGGGTGCCTTGTAGGCGGCGACGTACGCATCGAAGTCAGCGCCTGAGATGGCATGCGGGTTGAAGCACCAGTCCGAGAAGAAGTGGCGTAACCAAATGTCTTCGCGGCCCGCGATCAGCGCCTCTGGCAGGTCGGGCACGAGATGGAACAGGAAGAACCAGTAGGCACGGGCGACCTGAGCGTTCATGCTGCGCGCCACGATTCGGGTCGGCACGTTGTCCATCACGACTAGGCGGTCGAGGCGACCAGGATGGTCCTTGGCGAACCGCGTGGCGACGCGGGCACCACGGTCATGCCCAACGAGGGCGATTCTGTCGATCCCGAGAGCGTCGAGGAGGGCGACGAGGTCCTGCGCCATCGTACGCTTGTCGTACCCGCTCGCCGGCTTGTCGGTCTCGCCGTAGCCCCGTAGATCTGGTGCGATGACGCGGTATTGTCGGCTGAGTGGCGGGATCTGGTAGCGCCAGGCGTAGCTCGTTTCCGGGAAGCCGTGCAGCAGCACGACGGGCGGGCCCGACCCGGCCTCGAGGTAGTGCTGCCGGATGCCGTTTGCCCGGATGGTGTGATGCGTGATCGACGTCATGCTCCGTCCCTCTTTATATTTCGCAGCGTGCAGCCAGCATGGCACGGCGCAGGCTGCGGTCTTTCAGAATTGCCCGGTGTTTTAGACGTATCGCCGGCGCTGGATCACGTAGCCTTCGCTGAAGCGGGATCCGTGGCGGCGACGAGGATCAGCGCAGGAGCGAGGGCGAGAGCCGCGAGCCCCACGAGGTAGTAGAGCAGAGCCGCAAGCCCGCAGCCGAGAGCGAAGGCCGCGACGGCGGCGCTCATTCGAGCGATCCGGCTCCTTGCCGCGTGCTCAGCGGGTACGCCCCGCAAAAGGTCCGCGAGATCGATCATGATCTGCGTCGTCGTCCCGGTCATCAGGGTCGAGGGCGGAGCCTCAGGCAGATGCGCCCGGTGCGCAGCGTTCTGGACCGCCATCGCGGCGACCAGCACCATGCCGGTAAGGAGCGCCGCCGGACGATCGGCATCAGCGAAGGGTCCGAGAGCCACAGCGAGGACCGCTCCGAGGAACAAGAAGGTGCATTGGGCGGCGAGCAGCACACGCAGGGCCGGCCGGCCCGTCTCGTCCAGGCGGCGGCTCGCCAGGCGGGTCAGGAGAACTGCGATGCAGAAGACCGGCAGCACCAGAAGCTTCGCCCAGGCACCGGTGGCGCCGTGCACCATCGCGGCGCCGAAGGTTACGAAGTTGCCAGTGACGTGGGCGGTGAACAGGCCCTGGAGCGATAGGAAGCCGAGCGTGTCGACGTAGCCGCCGACGAAGCTCAGGATCTGGGCGAGAGAAGGACGCATGGGGACGTGATCCGTTCGAGGGGAGGGCGCGTCACCAAGCGTAGCGCAGCTCGACGCCGAGATAGGCGCCGTCCTTTCCTCCGGCCCGGCGGATCGTGTCGCCGGCGGCAAAGCGCACCGCCTCGACCGCACCGGTGAGGCCGGGCGCGAAGACGTAATCCGCCCGCAGTTGGCCGTAGGCGCCGCTCCACAGATGCCCGCGTCCGGCCGTGCCGGGCACCGGGTTGCTCGGCTGGACGTAGATCGCGTCGGACGTGGTCTGGCGCCATTGCAGCCCCAGAGCCGCGCTGACCGCGAGGCCAGCGGCCGGGTGCACGGTCAACGACGGCTTGAGGTGGAGGAGGTTGGCGTAACTCGTGTAACCCGCCAGCGTGAAGTAGTAGCCGTTCGGAAACAGCGGGTTGAAGGTGCCGAGGACGCCGTCGCCGCGGCGGCGATCGCCCGACGCGGCGTCGCCCTGGAGGCCGAGGCGCGGTTGCCAGGGGAGATCCGCGAGCGTGTAGCCGACGCGGCTGCCGACGGCCCAAGCGGCGATGTCGTCGCGGCCAACGCGGCCGAACTGGCCCATCGCCTCGAGGTCCCAGTCGAACCCGCCGGCGCTGCCCGCATAGCGGATGTCGAGGACGTGGCGCCTCTCGTTGCCGGTGGCGTCGAGGAAGCGGGCGCCGTCGCGCTCGTAGAGACCCCAATAGGCCGAGAGTTCCTGATCGCCGAAGACCTTGCGCTCGACCCGCAGGGTACTGAAAGCGAAGGCCCGGGTGGAGATATCGTCGAAGGGCTCATTGAACCGGTACTGCACCGGCTGGCTGACGAAGCCGAGCACCCGCCACGGCCCGGATTCCCAGTCGGCCCAGAGCGCGTCGAAGGACTGGCGCACGTTCGGCCCGTCGCGCGAGGACACGAAGCGCTGCAGGTCGAAGGCGAAGTCCTGCCGCCCAGCCCGCGCCTTGAAGGTCCCGTCCTCAGTCGTCCGGCTGTAGGACAGGAAGGCGAGGCGCAGATCGAGGATGTTCTCGTCGACCGAGGTGACGACGCGTTTGCCGGGCGCCCGCACGTCCTCGATCTGCGCGAAGATCTGCCAATTCTCGTCCAAGTGCGCGTCGAGGTGGATCTGCAGGCGCTGGAGCAGGTAGGCATCGCCCCGCGGCCCGCCGATGCCGAAGGCGGGCGTGCGGTTGCTCTCGAAGCGCTCGCGCAGGGTCAGGCCCAGCGACAGGTAGCTCTTCGGGTCGGCCGCGAAGAGCGGGATGTACTTCAGGTCGTCGAAAGGCTGGATGCGCTTGGCCGGGTCGGCGAGCCCCGACCAGTCCTCGGCCCAGCGGTTCGTCTTCGTCGCCGGACGGGTGACCGCGTCGGACGTCGCATCCTCGGCGCGCGCGCCCGCGCCGAGGAGCACGCAGAGCGCGACGACCGCGCCCGGCCGTGTGCCGCTCACTGCGCCGCCGCGCCGGATGCGTGGATCTCCGCGACGTAGCCGCCGGGGAAGCGCACCATCGCGGCCTTCCGGTCGCCGGCCGAATAAGGCGCGACCAGCACGCTCGCGCCGGAGGCCTGCGCCTTGGCGAGGGTGTCGGTGAGGTCGGCGACCTCGTAGCCGGTGGTCTCGTGGCCGTAGGGATAGGGCAGGTGGCCGTCGGTCACCAGCACGGTCAGGCGGCCGAACTCCGAGGTCAGGCGCAGGCGCCGGTAGGTGTCGCCCGGCCGGCCGATCTCGACGCCGGGGGCCTTGGGCTCGTCCGAGACCACGCGTCCTTGCGAGAAGCGGCGAAATCCCCCGACGAACGCCTCGACGCTGTCGGGCGAGACGTAGACGCGGTTCTCCGGCACCGTCGCGAAGGGCGCGTAGTCGGGCTTCGTGGTGTGCCAGTAGAGCTGCATGTTGACGCCGCCCGGCCACTGGATGACCGCGTCGCGGCCGATCGGGTCCGGGAAGGTCTGGACGATCACCGCGGCCCCGGCCGCGCGGGCGGCCGCCACCGCCGCATCCATGTCGGTGACGAGGTAGCCCGTGCGCTCGGCTCCGAAGGGGTAGGGGATCGGCGTCTTGAAGCCGAACAGGGAGACGGTGCCGAAAGGAGTCTGGATCAGCTGCGAGGTGGTGCTCGACGGCGTCGGCGTGACGGTCGCGACGACCTGCTTGGTGCTCTTGCCGCCGAAGGTCGCGGTGAAGCTCGCGACGAAGCGGTCGACGTCCTCGGGGGCGACGTAGACGTGGGTGGTGTCGTATTGCGGGGCGACGGCGACCGTGTGCTCGTACGCGGCGTCCCGGGCCGCGGCCGGGCCGGCGAGGAGGGCGGAGGCGAGGAGGGCGGCGAGGATGCGCATCATGGGGGCTCCAGGCGGTTGGCCGTAAAAGGGATTTTAGGGAGTCGGTGAAGCGCCCCTGAACCCTCCCCCCTCTGCGGGGGAGGGTGGCCCCTGCGTTAGCAGGGGCCGGGAGAGGGGCAGCGCGACGGTGCCGGACATGGCGCCCGTCACCACGCTCGCGACCTCTCCGGAAACGGGGTTCCCCTCTCCCGGCCTGCTCCGCAGGCCACCCTCCCCCGCAGAGGGGGGGAGGGTTCGGGGCAGCGCCTCACACGGCCCAGCAGGCGCAGCCCAGAGCGCCCCAGAAGCTCTTCAGGTCCGAGACCGGCGCCTGCGACGACCAGGCGGTGGCGTGGGCGTGCCCGTGCAGCCCGCACGACATCGCGCAGCCGCAGGACGCGCTCGCCTCCCGTGCTACCACCGCCTCCGCCCGGACCGGGCGCTCGCCCCAGGCGCCGTAGCCCTTGAAGGTGCGCACCGGCGACCAGTCCGGCATCGCCGGCGGGGGCGGCGTCTCGTCGAGGGCGGCAAAGAGGCCCGCCGCGTACACCACCTTGCCGCCCACCACCGTGAGGTCGCTCACCGTATCGGCGATCTCGGCTTCGGCGCAGGACAGCACGTCGCGGTCCGGGACGATCAGGTCGGCGAGCTGGCCCACCTGGATGCGGCCCTTCCGGCCCTCCTCGTTCGAGAACCAGGTCACCTTCTCGGTCCACATCCGCAACGCCGTCTCGCGGTCGAGGCAGTTGCGGCGGGGCGTGAGCTGCATCCCGCCGACCGTGCGGCCAGTGACGAGCCAGGAGATCGCGACCCAAGGGTTGTAGGAGGCGACCCGCGTCGCGTCGGTGCCGGCCGAGACCGGCACGCCCTTCTCGAGCATCCGCGCCACCGGCGGGGTCGCGGCAGCGGCGCCGTGGCCGTAGCGCTCGACGAAGTATTCGCCCTGGTAGGCCATCCGGTGCTGGATCGCGATGCCGCCGCCGAGCGCGGCGATCCGATCGATCGAGGCCTCCGAGATCGTCTCGGCATGGTCGAAGAACCAGTTGAGGCCGGAGAGCGGGATGTCCTGGTTGACGCGCTCGAACACGTCGAGGGCGCGGGAGATCGTCTCGTCGTAGGTGGCGTGCAGGCGCCAGGGCCAGCGGTTCTCGGCCAGCACCCGCACCACCCCCTCGAGCTCGCCCTCCATCTCGGGCGCCATGTCGGGCCGCGGCTGGCGGAAATCCTCGAAATCGGCCGCCGAGAAGACCAGCATCTCGCCGGCACCGTTGTGGCGGAAATAGTCGTCGCCCTGCTTGTAGCGGGACGATTTCGTCCAGGCGAGGAAGTCCTCCTTCTCGGCCTTCGGCTTCTGGGTGAACAGGTTGTAGGCGAGCCGTACGGTGAGCTGGCCGGCCTCGGCGAGCGTCTGGACGACCCGGTAATCCTCCGGATAGTTCTGGAACCCGCCGCCGGCATCGATCGCGCCGGTCACGCCGAGCCGGTTGAGTTCGCGCATGAAGTGGCGGGTCGAGTTGACCTGGTACTCGAAGGGGAGCTTCGGCCCCTTGGCGAGGGTGGCGTAGAGGATCGCGGCGTTGGGCTTGGCGAGCAGCAGCCCGGTCGGGTTGCCGGCAGAATCGCGCAGGATCGACCCGCCCGGCGGCTCGGGCGTGTCCCTGGTGTAGCCGACGGCTCGCAAAGCTGCGCCGTTCAAGAGCGCCCGGTCGTAGAGGTGGAGCAGGAAGACCGGCGTGTCGGGGGCGACGGCGTTCAGCTCTTCCAGCGTCGGCAGGCGCTTCTCGGCGAACTGGTGCTCGGTGAAGCCGCCGACGACCCGGACCCATTGCGGCGGCGGCGTCACCGCCACCTGGCGCTTGAGCATCGCCATCGCGTCGGCGAGCGAGCGCACCCCGTCCCAGCGCAGCTCCATGTTGAAGTTGAGCCCGCCGCGGATCAGGTGCAGGTGATTGTCGATGAGGCCGGGCAGCACCCGCCGGCCCTTGAGGTCGACCACCCGCGTCTCCGGCCCGGCAAGCGCCATGACCTCGCGGTCGGACCCGACCGCCGTGAAGGCGCCGTCCGTCATCGCGACCGCGGAGGCGGCGGGATTGCCCGGATCGAGCGTGGTGACGAGGCCGCCGCGCAGGATCAGGTCGGGGTGAGCCACAGCGCTCAATCGAAGCTCCTCGGTCGGACGTGAAGGGGGCCGCCGGCCTCAAGTCAGGCCGGCGGGCGTCTCGAAGCCTCGCGCTCGACGGCGAAGCTCTTGCGGTGGAGCAGGCTCGACAGGACGGCCGGGTGGCCGCGCCAGTAAGAGACGGCCATCTCGCCGGCCAGGATGCCGAGGAGGCCGACGAGGGCGATGATCGGCGGCGCAGGCGACTTCACGCCGATCAGCCCGTAGGCGACGCCGACCGCGAGGCCGGCGCCGAGGGAGAGGATGTACGGCAGCATCGCGCGCCGGCCGTGTCTCAGTGGCCTTCGGACGCGCCGAACATCGACTTGGCGTAGATGATGCCGAGCCCATAGGCGCCGCCGTACTTCTTGGCGATGCCGGTGGTCATCTCGTAGGTCTCGGTGCGGGCCCAGTCGCGCTGCAGCTCGAGCATGTATTGCAGCGAGGTCATCGGCTGCACGCCGGCCTGGATCATCCGCTGCATGGCGCGCTCATGCGCCTCGTCCGAGACGTCGCCGCACGCATCCGCGATGACGTAGACCTCGTAGCCCTGGTCGATGGCCGAGAGGGTCGGGCCGACGATGCAGACCGAGGTCCACAGGCCGGCGAAAACCAGGCGGTCCTTGCCGATCTCCGACACCCGGGCCACCACGGCGGCGTCCTCCCAGGTGTTCATCGAGGTGCGGTCGAGGAGCTTCTCCTCCGGGAAGGCCGAGGTGATCTCCTCGAACATCGGCCCGGAAAAGCTCTTCTCGGCCACCGTCGTCAGCACCGTCGACACGCCGAACCCGGCGGCCGCGCGCGAGACCAGGGCGACGTTGTTGCGCAGAGTCACGGCGTCGATGGACTTCGTCGCGAAGGACATCTGCGACTGGAAGTCGATCATGATTAGTGTGTGATCGTGCGGCGAGACGAGGCGCTTTCCGGGCGTCGGCGTCGCTTTGATAGCCATGAGTCGGGCTCCTTACGCTCGTCCTGGCGGACGGTGACCGTTGCGCCACCGCTCTCGGGCCGGTGGCGTTGCCGGTTTCTAGTCCCGCCGGGGACACGCGGATTGGAGGCTTTGCGCGCAGCTTGGACGAATGCGCTGTCGCGGCGTCCCAAAGGTGCGTTGCGGGGAACCTTTCCCGGTCGGGCTCGATGCCATCGCCGACGAGGCGCGGGGTGTCTCATCCCACCGCGGGCCTGATGGGGAGCCCGGTCCGGGCGCAGTCTCCCGGACCGACAAAACACCGCGAGAATCGACAAGACCCAGGGGCGCCCACCGCCAGATCCTTTGGCTGCGAACGCGGCCTCGGCAGGCGGGCCGACCGGGAAGGCCATGATCGAGCATCACGATAGAGGCGAGGCACCTCTGCCCGGCCTGCGCGAAGCGCTGCTGCGCTGGCTCTTGCACGACGCGGTGGACGTGCGCTTTCTCGATGACGTTTTCGCGGTCTTCTGCGACCGGCTGCGCCGCGACGGCGTTGCGGTCGCGTATGCCACGCTGCACCTGCGCACCAACCATCCGCAATGGCTCGGCATCGAGATCCTGTGGCGGAAGGGCTGCCATGCGCCGCGCTCGCGCAATCTCGATTACGGGCAGTTCGGGATGGAAGGTTTTCGTGGCAGCCCGGCGGCGCGGATCCTCGCCGGTGCCGAGATGGTGCGACACCGCCAGGACGAGACGGGCGAGGACGCGCACCCGGAAGTCGCCGGACTAATGACTGTCGAGGGCCTGACCGACCTCGTCGCATGGCCGATGCGCTACACGCTGGGCCGGCGCCACGTGGCCTCCTTCGCGAGCGACCGGCCGGACGGGTTCACGCAGGCCGAGATCGCCCTCCTGACGGACCTTCTTCCGGCTCTGGCCGTCGTCACCGAGGTGCGCCACCGAAACCGCCTGACCCGCCTCCTCCTCGATACCTATGTCGGGCCGCATGCGGGCGAGATGATCCTGAACGGCGCGACGCGGCGGGGCAGCGGCGTCACCGTCGCGGCGGCGATCATGGTGGTCGACCTGCGCGGCTTCACCCGGATCTCCGAGCTGTGGCCGCGCGACGACGTGATCGCGCTCCTCAACGACTATTTCGATGCGGTGTGCTGCCCGGTGGAGCGCAACGGCGGCGAGATCCTGAAGTTCATGGGCGACGGCCTGCTAGCGATCTTTCCCCTCAACCGGCCGGATGCAGGCGTCGCGACCCTGCGAGCCGCCGACGAGGCCCGTCGAGCGATGCGCGACCTCAACGGGGTCCGCGCGGCCCAAGGTCTCGACGCTCTCGGCTACGGGATCGGGGTCCATGCGGGCGCGGTGATGTACGGCAACATCGGCTCGCGCACCCGGCTCGACTTCACCGTCATCGGCCCGGCCGTCAACGTCGCCGCCCGGCTGGAGGGGCTGACGAAGGCGCTCGACGCGGACGTGCTGGTCTCGGGTGCCTTCGCGGCGCTCCTCGACGCGCCCACGTCGCTGGCCTGCCTTGGGAGTTTCCCGCTGCGCGGCGTCGGCGAGCCGCTGGAGGTCTATCGGCTCGCCGAACAGGAGGTCCCGGGTAACAAGCCGCGCCGCGGAGCCGTCAACCCTCGATGAAGGCCAGGAGGTCGGCGTTGAGGCGATCAGCATGGGTCGTCGCCGTGGCGTGGGGGGCGCCCGGATAGACCTTGAGCGTCGCGCCACGGATCATCTCGGCGGCGAGTTTGCCGGTGGATTCGAACGGCACGACCTGGTCGGCGTCGCCGTGGACCACCAGGGTCGGCACGTCGATCCTCTGCATGTCGGGCCGGAAGTCGGTTTCGGCGAAGGCCGTGGCGCAATCCACCGTGGCCTTGATCGAGGCCATGAGGGCGATCTGCAATGTCTGCTTGAAGACACCCTGCGAGACCGTCATGCCTTTGTTGGTGCCGTAGAAGACTGGGTTGAAATCATCGAGGAACTGCGCCCGATCCTTGACGATCCCGGCCTTCAGGGCATCGAAGAAGGACTTGTCCGGCCCATCATGGTCGGCGGTCTTGCCGAAGATCGGTGTGACGGCGCTGACCAGAGCGAGCTTGGCGACCCGCCCCGAGCCATGCCGGGCGATATAGCGGGTCACGTCCCCGCCGCCCATCGAGAAGCCGACCAGCACGACCTCCCGCAAGTCCAAAGCCGCGATCAGCGCCGCGATGTCGTCCGACATCGTGTCGTAGTCGTAGCCGCCCCAGGGCTGGCCCGACCGGCCGAAACCACGCCGGTCGAACGCCACCGTGCGGTAGCCGCGTTCGGCGAAGAACAGCATCTGCGCGTCCCACATGTCCGCCGAGAGCGGCCAGCCGTGGCTGAACAGGACCGGCTGCCCGGTGCCCCAGTCCTTGTAGTAGATCTCGGTTCCGTCCTCGGTCTTGATCGTCGGCATGTCCTGCTTCCCCTGGGTGGCGGCGCGCAGGATAGGTTCGGGGCGGGCGGGCGGATTGGACGATCGCGATGCGGCTTGTGCGGAATCCCTCTGCCGTAGCGGCCGCCTCGCCCGGGAGCCGGGGTGCCGCCCACCCGGCGACTGGGGCCGATAAGCAGCAGTGCGGACGGTTAGTCCGATCTGTTCGGATCGGTGGATCGTTTTTCATGTCCGAGCAGGCGTCCATACCCGCCGCAATGACGATCGTGCTCAGAACCGTCTGATGCGGCCGGGATCCACTCCTCCGGACCCGTTCCTCGGAGAGCGGTTCGCAGGGTATCTGGGCGTCGCAGCCTGCACGCCTCGCCGCGTCCACCGCGACGGCCTCATGTGGATCGGCGTAACGCGCCTGATCGGCTCCCGCTCCGGGAACGAGCGGATCGCGCCGACGGCCGAAGAGGACGCATTCAGCATCGTCCATTTCATGCGTAGCATCGAACGGCACGAGCGCTGGCGCCAGGGCTATTGTGTCTTCGGCGGCGCGTTCGCAGCCGACACCGTGAGCGTGCTCGATCTGCGCGAGCCTGTGGAGTGCGCGATCCGCGGCGACATCGACGCCGTGCAGTACTACATTCCGCGTGCGGCCCTCGACGCGTTCGCCCGGGAGAACGACGCGCGTCCGGTATCCACGCTGGCGTGGTGCCGGCAAATGCCCGATCCCGTTGCGGCGCCCCTGTCGCGTCTTCTAATCCCCGCCCTTCGCGGGGGTAGTCCCGCCAACGACCTGTTCGTCGAGCAGCTCTGCCTCGGCCTGCTCGCCCATGTCGCCTGCGCCTACGGGGGAATGCAGCCGGCCACGTCCGCCATCGGCGGATTGGCAGGTTGGCAGGAACGCCGGGCCAGGGAGATCATGCACGCCCGCTTCGCGACGCGACTGACCATCGCCGGCATCGCGCGAGAATGCGGCTTGACGGCGAGCCATTTCGCGCGTGCCTTCCGCAGGAGCACCAGACAGCGCCCGCACGAATACCTCACCGCCATCCGGATCGCGCACGCCAAGGAGCTGGCGCGCAACTCGGACCTACCCCTGTCGGACATCGCGCTGCTCTGCGGCTTTGGAGACCAGAGCTACTTCACGCGCACCTTCACGCGGGAGGTCGGCACCAGCCCAGGGCTGTGGCGGCGCACGCATCGGCCGTGAATCCGAAACTGAAGGTGTTGCGCCTTCCAGCCGGCGAGTGCCTTGTGACGCAGTGTCCCGCATGCCATCGAGGTCATGCCGTGGACGGTCCCGGCGGGTCATCGATCCCGCCCTGCGCGGCACGGCGTCCGGTTTAGCCGTACGGTGGTGCAGGATCGCTTCTACGTGGCCTCGTGGGCCTGCGGCCGTTCGGAGCGACGGGGTGGCGATGGACAAGCTTGCGGGATTGTCGGTGTTCGTGCAGGTCGCCGATTCCGGCTCCTTCGCGGCGGCCGCGCGGGCACTCGGACTGACCGCGTCAGCCATCGGCAAGACGATCGCGCGCCTAGAGGAGCAGCTGGAGGTCCGGCTGTTCCACCGGAACACCCGCAGCCTCAGCCTAACGGCCGAGGGCGCGCAGTTCCTCGACCGCTGTCGCGGGATCATGGAGGCGGTCGCCGCGGCCGAGCGCGAGCTTGCCGGATCACGCAGCGGAGACCTCCGCGGGAAGCTGCGCGTCAGCGTTCCCCTGGTGAGCCGGCAGTGGCACCGGCTGTTCCTGTCGTTCATGGAGACCCATCCCGGGCTCGAGCTCGAACTCAACTACACCAACCGCGTCGTCGACATGGTCGAGGAGGGGTTCGAGGCGGCCGTGCGAATCGGCATTCTCAAGGACTCGCGATTGCGCATGCGCCGACTCGGGAGCTTCCGGCGTGTTCTCGTCGCGGCCCCGGGCTACCTGGAGCGCCACGGTGTGCCGGTCGATCTCGACGACCTCGAGCGGCACGACTGCCTGCGCAGTAGGAACGCCTCGTCCTGCCAGCTCGACGTCTGGCCCCTGGGTCCCGATCCCGCGCGGCGCAGCGCCCGGCTCAGACCCCGGTTTATCGTCGATCACAGCGAGATGCTCCTGACCGCGGCCCTCGGCGGGGCCGGGATCGCCTGCGTCCCGGAGTTCTGGGCTTGCGAGCATGTCAGGAGGGGAGAACTGCGGATCGTCCTGGCCGACGAGACTGCAAACACCCGGGAGGTCTCCGCCGTCTGGCCGGGCGGACAGGTGGCCTGCCCCAGGGTATCGGCGTTCGTTGGCTTCTTGGCGATCCACCTTCCCCCGGTCCTCGCGGAGTCGAGGGAAGGTGGATCGCCGTGTTGAGCGATGAAACTGCGACGGTCGTTCTCGACCGGCCCGACTCGGGTTCCGCCGGCTCCGCTACGACGTGCCCCGATCGTCAAGGAGCCCATCCTCGTCGTGCGGCTGCATCAATGAGAGCGCGAGCGGATGCGGTGCGTGCAGGCGCCGCCATTGTCCGGGGCTAGTCCCGACCGCACGGGAGAAGACCCGGGTGAAGTAGCTCTGGTCGTGAAAGCCGCAAGAGAGGGCGATGTCGGCCAGCGGCAGTCCCGTCGTCATCATGAGCGTGCGCGCCTCATCGATCCGCAGGGCCGACAGGTACTGATGCGGCGAGCGCCCGGTGCTGCGCCGGAAGGCGGCGGCGAAGTAGCTCGGGGAGAGTCCGCACGCGCGGCTGACCTCGGTGATCGTCATCGAGCTGGCAAGCCGGGCCCGCATCACCTCCTTGGCGCGCCGTTCCTGCCAGGGCGCGAGCCCGCCGCGCCGGGGGCTCACCCGCGTGGGGACCTGCCCGTAGCGGTGAGCCACGTGGGCCAGGAAGGCCAGCACGAGATGGTCGACGAAGACCGCGCGTGCTGGGTCCGGCCGTTCGATCGCCGGGAGGAGCAACTTCACCAAACTGAGAGCGACGGGATCAACCCGGTCGCGGGGCCAGGACAGGCCGACGGGCCGGGCGAAGCCCTCCTCCGCGGCGACATCGTGCAGGACTGCGTCGGGCAGATAGAGCTGCATCGCGTCGAAGGTGCCACGCATGGTGGAGCGGGGCGTGTCGCCGAGGCTCAGCGCGCTGACCGCTCCGGCCGGGACCATTCCCGCGTGCCGGACGCGGCCGGTGACCCGCAAGTCGTGGTGTTGCAGCGGCCGGAGCTGGATCACGATGCTGAAGGCGGCCTCAGGTCTGAGTGGCGCCGTGACCGCGTCGGGTATCACCTGCCCCTGGAGCCGCGTCAGGACGAGCGGCGCGAGACGGCCACGCCCGACCGGGAGCGAAGAGGTCGCCCGGATTCCGAAATGCCGGGCGAGGCGTTCGCCGTGCAGGCCCTGCCGTGGCCCGGCCTGATGCGAGGATGGCGCCATGCGCCGTGTCTCGGACTCTGCTGCCATGGGCCGTCATCGAGAAGGTCTAGCAAGGTCTGGACACAAATTTCTCCCAAGTCAGCGCGGGAATGAAGTTATCCATGCGTATCGGATCGCGGGATCGTGGGCCGCAGTTACAGGGTGATCCGCGCACCAGATCGCGTCATCGTTCGCGGCTCGCCTGTCCGGCAGCGAGCGTCGGGTAGTCGGTGTAGCCGGTTTCGTCGCCGCCATAGACGCCGACCGGTCGCGGAGCGTTGTAGGGACCGCCGGCACGGATGCGGGCGGGCAGGTCGGGATTGGCCACGAACGGGCGCCCGAACGCGACGGCCTCGGCCTCGCCTTGCGCCACGATCGCGGCGGCTCGCTCCGGAGTGAGGCCGCCATTGACGATCAGCGGGCCCGGGTAGAGCGGGCGAAACAGCGCCAGCATCCGGTCGTAGTCGGGGGCTCCGGTCCAAGCGTTGGTATCCGCGAGGTGCAGGTAGGAGAGACCGGCCCCGGCGAGCCAGGACACCAGCGGGCCGTAGGTCTCGGCGGGATCCGGATCGCGGACGTCGTTGTAGGTGGCAAAGGGCGAGAGCCGGAGACCGACGCGATCCGGCGGCACCGCGTCCGTCACCGCGGCCACCACCTCCCGCAGGAAGCGGGCGCGCCCCTGCGCATCGCCGCCATACGCGTCGGTGCGCCGGTTGGTGATAGGCGAGAGGAATTGCGGGATCAGGTAGCCGTTGGCGCCGTGGATCTCCACGCCGTCGAAACCGGCCTCGCGGGCATGGGCGGCCGCGAGGCGGTAGGCTTCGACCGTCGCTGCGATCTCAGACCCCGTCATGGCGCGGGAATGCGTCGCCGCGATCCGCACGTAGGCGCCGTTGGCGAGAAGTCCCCAGACCTGAAGCGCGCCCAGATCGTCGTTCACGCCCGACGGCGACAGGGGCTCGTGACCGCCGAGCAGACCCCGCGCGCTCGCCCGGCCGCCGTGCCAGAGCTGCGCCACGATGAGGCCGCCCTCCGCGTGCACCGCCTCGACGATCGGCCGCCAGCCCTCGACCTGGGCGCGCGTCCACAGGCCCGGCGCGCGGTCGAAGGCGTTCGACATCGGATCGACGTTCACGCCCTCGGAGACGATCAATCCGGCGCCGGCCCGAGCGGCGTAGTATCGCGCGGCCGAAGCGTTGATGACGCCCTGCGCGTCGGCGCGCGAGCGCGTCATTGGGGCCATGACGATGCGGTTCGCGAGCGTGAAGCCGCCGAGGCGGACGGGGTCGAACAAGTCTGCCATCGCATCTTTCCTTCCGTCGTCAGGCGCCGAGTGCGGCCTTGATCCGGCCCGCCGTGAGCGGCAGGTCGCGCAGGCGCTGGCCTGTCGCATCCCGGATTGCGTTGGCGAGCGCGGCGCCGGCCGGCCCCTGGGCCGCCTCGGCGACGCCGAGGAACGGCTGGTCCGCCTGCGCCACGATGTGGACCTCGACGCTACGTGGCACCGCGCTGAAGCGCAGGATCGGGTAGGCGGACCAGTCGACGGAGGTCACGCGGGTGCGGTCGAAGGCGACGCGCTCGAACAGCGTCCAGCTCGCGGCCTGGAGGATGCCGCCCTCGATCTGATTGGCGACCCCGTCGGGATTGACGACCTCGCCGGTATCGACCGCGGCGACGACTCGCTCGATGGCCACCCATCCGGTCTCACGGTCGAGGGTGATCTCGACCGCGACGGCGCAATAGGCTTCGAGATTCTTGTAGCGGGCGAAGGCGAAGCCGAATCCGCCGCCGGCGCGGGCGGATCGCCCCTCCCAGCCGAAGCGCCGCGCTGCCGCCGCGACGACGGCGCCCGCACGCGCATCCGTCAGGTGCCGAAGCCGGAAGGCGACCGGGTCCAGGCCGGCGGCGCGGGCGAGATCGTCCATCGTGCTCTCGATGGCCATCACGTTGAGGTAGCCGCCGAGCGAGCGCATCGACGAGCCGCGCAAAGGCATCTCGGGCAGGAAGTGGTGCACCACCCTCGCATTCGGGAAGGCGTAGAGCGGGATCGCGTTGCGGTCGCCTCCGCCCTCCGGCTGGGCGAGGGCCACGGGTGGGGCCGGCGGGAACGGCTCTGCGATCTCCCGGGCTGCGAGCAGCGCGCCGGGCGGTCCTGGCCGCATCATGTGCGACGGGCTCCAGACCTCGTGCGTCCAGGCGGCGACTTTCCCGTCCGGCGTGACAGCGGCGCGCACGCTCGCCACCATCCCGGGCCCGAACGGCTCCCAGGCATGCTCCTGCTCGCGCATCCACTGCACCCGGACCGGGCGGCCCGGCACCTCGCGCGCCAGGAGCGCGGCATCGGCCGCCGCGTCGTCGGCACCGTTCTGGCCGTAGCAGCCCGCCCCCTCGGCGTGGATGCACCGCACCTTGTCGTCGGGCAGGTGCAAGAGACCGGCGAGCGCCCGTCGCAGCGGGAAGACGCCCTGGCTGTGGCTCCAGACCGTCACGCCGCCGTCCTGCCACTCCGCGATGGCGCAGGATGGACCGATCGAACCGTGGGCGAGGTAGGGGCGAGTGAAGGTCCCCTCGACGACCGTACCGGCTCCGCCGGCCGCACCCCGCTCCAAGATGGTCGAATCCCGGCTCGGCAGCGCGCGCAGGGCGTCCGGCAGGGCTGCGGCATCGGGCAGGGCCGCCGTCTCGCGCCAGCGGGCAGAGGCAGCGAGCCGGCGCATCGCCTGGATCGCAGACCACTCGCCCTCGGCGACGACGCCGAGGAAGGTCCCGTCACAGACGACCTTCACCACGCCCGGAAGCCGCTCGACCGCCGCCGCATCGACCTCGATCAGGACGGCGCCATAGCTCGGAGGCCGCACGACACGGGCATGCAGCAGGCCGGGCGGGCGCAGGTCCTGGATGTACGCCGCGCCGCCCGTCACCTTAGCGGGGATGTCGATGCGGGGCACCGGCCGCCCGAGCACCGCGTACTCGGCCGCGCGCGTGAGGGAGGAGGCGGGTTGCGCCTCGGCGGTGAGAAGCGCGTCGGTCACGAGGTCGCCGTAGCCGATCCGGGCGCCGCCGGGCCCGAGGACCGCCCCGTCTTCGGCCCGCAGCCGCTCCGCCGGGACGCCGAGCCGCCCGGCCGCCTCGGCGATCAGCAGGGCTCGAACCTGGGCGGCGGCGTGGCGGATCGCGGTACCGGAATCCTGCACCGAGTGGCTTGCCGCCGTGTAGCCCTCGTCGGCGGTGCGGCCGGTATCGGCGGTCACGAGCGACAGGCGCGTGAGGGGAGCTTTCAGCTCCTCGGCGGCGATCTGGAGCAGCGCCGTCTTCAATCCCTGGCCGAGCTCGGCCTTGCCGGTCAGGACCGTGACCGCGCCGTCGGGCGCGACGCGGATCCAGGAATCGAGGCGCGGGGTGTCGTCGAGGCTGCCGGGCAGGCCGCGCTTCCTCGGCCCCTCGCCCTTGCCGGTCTCGGTCTGGGCGCGCGCGGGCGCGAGAGAGAAGGCCAGCACAAGGGCACCGGTGCCGGCGAGCACCGTGCGTCGCGACAGGGTCATCGTCCGGCCTCCGCGGTGGAGCGCGGCCGCATCGCGTCCGCCGCCCGGCGGATGGCGCGCAGGATGCGCATGTGGGTGCCGCACCGGCACAGATGCGGCTCGAGCTCGGCCCGGATCGCGTCGTCGGACGCATCCGGGTCGCGCGTGAGGAGGGCGTGGGCCCGCATCATCATGCCGGGGATGCAGTAGCCGCACTGGGCCGCCTGCGCGTCGATGAAGGCGCGCTGCAGCGGGCCCGGCGCCTCCGCCGTGCCGAGCCCTTCGAGGGTCGTGACCTGGCGATTCTCGGCCAGCAGGACGGGCGTGACGCAGGAGAAGACCGCCTCTCCGTCGATCACCACCGTGCAGGCGCCGCACTGGCCGAGGCCGCAGCCGAACTTGGCGGCGTTGAGCCCGAACTCCTCGCGCAGCACGTAGAGGAGGGGCGTGTCGGGCGCCGCGCGCACCGCGCGCCGCTCGCCGTTGAGGATCATGCTCGTCATGGTCGGCCTCATCGCGTCATTGCCGGCGTCATGGCCGCCGCCGGGCGCGCCGCGAGGCGGCGGGCGGCCCGGGCCTCGCGGATCGCGGGTTCGAGATCGGGCCAGGGAGCCCCGCCGCCGAAGCGCCGGCGCAGGCCGGCCGCGAGGCTCGCCACCTGGGCGTCGGTCAAGACGGCGCCGAAGCCCGGCATGATCGGCTGGCCCGTCCCGCCCCGCGCCGGCAGGCCCTCCAGGATCACGTTGACCAGGTTGCGCGGGCTCTCGCCGGTGATCGCGGTCGAGAGCGCCAGCGAGATCCCGCCGAAGGGCGGCGGCCGACCGCCCTCGTGGCAGGCCGCGCAGGCGGCCGCGTAGAGGTCGGTGCCGGCCCCTTCGATCGCGGCCTGCGCGCCGGCCGCCTGCGGTGCTTTGCCCGGACCGGAGGAGGGGGCGAGAGGTGGCGTGGCCGTGCCCGAGCCGGCGCCCAGGGAGGCGAGATAGCGCGCCATCGCCACGACCTCCTCCCGCGGCACCTCGGCCAGGTTCTCGACCACCGGCGCCATCGGCCCGCGGGCGACGCCGTGCAGCGGGTGGAAGCCCTCGCGCAGGTACTGCGTCAGCGCCGCCTCGTCCCACGGCACCGGCGCGCGGGAGGCGGCGCCGAGGGCGTAGGCCCGCCAGCCCTCGGCCTCGCCACCCTCGTAGGCGCGCGATACGACCTCGGCCCCCAGGAGGCTGCGCGGCGAGTGGCAGGCGCCGCAATGGCCGAGACCTTCGACCAGGTAGCGGCCGCGATGCCAGGCCGCGTCCTTCGTCGGATCGGGCGCGAGGTCCCGGGGACGCAGGAACAGCAGCTTCCAGCCTGCGAGCGTCAGGCGCACGCTGAGCGGGAAGGGGAGTTCGTTCGGCGGCGGCGTCGCGGCGACTGCCGGGCGGGTCATGAAGAACGCGTAGAGCGCCCGCACGTCGTCGTCGCTGGTGGCGCTGTAATGGTCGTAAGGGAACGCCGGGTAGAGGTGGCGGCCCTCGCGGTCGACCCCCTCGCGCAGGGCGCGGGCGAACGCGGCCTCGGACCAGCGCCCGATCCCGGTGTCCGGATCCGGGGTGATGTTGGTCGAGTACAGCGTCCCGAACGGCGTCGGCAGGGGCAGGCCGCCGGCGAAGGCGGCACCGTTCGGTGCCGTGTGGCAGGTGCGGCAATCGCCGATCAGGGCGAGGTCGGCCCCGCGCCGCACCAGCGCCGGGTCGAAGGAGGCGGGCGCCGGTGGCGGGACCGGCGCGATCTCGGGCTGCCAGGCGAGCGCGAGCGCCGCTCCGGCCGCGGCGAGGCCGACAATCCCGATACCGGCGATCACGCGTCTCGTGCGCATGGCGTCACCTCCTGGCGGGGGATCGGAGCACGGTCCGGAGCGGCCGGGCTTGTCGGATCGCGGGTGGTTTTGGACATTCGCGCGCCCTCAGCGGCGGCGCAGCGCGACGAGCTGGATCATGCTCGCCAGAGCCCCGAGGAGGAGGCCCAGACCCGCCACCGCCGGCCAGCCGCCCGCCTGCCAGGCGGCGGTGCCGGACGCCGAGCCGGCGGAGCCGCCGAGGAACATCGCGCCCATCAGGATCGTGTTGAGTCGCGCTCTCGCCTCCGGCTTGAGGGCGAAGACGACGTGCTGGTTGGCGACGAGTGCCGCCTGCATGGCGAAATCGAGCAGGATCACCCCGGCCACGAGGGCGATGAGCGAAGGCGAGAGCCCGAGGACCGCCCATGAGACGAGCGTCAGGACCGCTCCGGTCGCGACGATTCGTGCCGGGCCGCTGCGATCGGCGACGCGTCCGGCGAGCGGCGCGGCGGCGATGCCGACGGCGCCCACGATCCCGAACAGGCCCGCGATGTCGGCGCCGTAGCCGTAGGGCGGGCCGGCGAGACGGAACGCCAGGACGGTCCAGAACACCGTGAAGGCGGAGAAGATCAGGGCCTGCGTGACCGCGGCGAGCCTCAGCGGCGGAAAGTCCCGCCACAGCCCGGCGAGGGAGGCGAGCAGCTGCCCGTAGCTCAGGGCCGCCTCGGGCCGGCTCCGCGGCAGGGTCGTTGCCATCAGGGCGCCGGCGGCGAGGGAGAGCGGCACGCCGAGCCAGAACATCTCGCGCCAGCCGGCATGGGTGGCGACGAAGCCGGCGAGCGTGCGGCTGAGCAGGATGCCGGTGAGGATCCCCGACAGGATCGTGCCGACCGTGGCGCCGCGCCGCTCGGGCGGGCTGAGGTGCGCAGCAAAGGGTACGATCTGCTGCGCCACCGTCGCCGAGAGCCCGACGGCGAGCGAGGCGAGCACGACGAGACCCGCGCTCGGCGCCGCCGCCGCGAGGGCGAGGGCCGCCGCCAGCACGCCGAACTGGCCGACGATGAGCCGGCGCCGTTCGACGAGGTCTCCGAGGGGCACGAGCAGGAAAAGCCCCGCCGCGTAGCCGAGCTGCGTCGCGGTCGGGATTAAGGCCGTCACCTCGCCCGGCAGGTCGCGCTCGATCAGCGCCAGCATCGGCTGGTTGTAGTAGATGTTGGCGACCGCGAGGCCGGCGGCGGCCGCCATCGCGAAGGTGCGCGCCCGGGGCGTCACATGGGTCGCCGGCCTCTCGGCCGCGGCTTGAGCGGACATGGTCCTTCTCCATCGGCCGGCCGATCCGTTCGCCAGTGCCGGTCCGCCGACAAGTTATTCCGTCACGCCGCACGGTGTAGTAGCGTCGCACGATATGCGATTGTAACGTGGCGCGTTATTTTGGACTTTCTCGCTCTCTCCGTCCTGACCGAGGCGGTCGGCGCCGGCAGCCTTGCGGCGGCGGCGCGGCGCCTGCACATCACCCCGATGGCCGCGACCCGCAGCCTGTCGGGCCTCGAGCGCGAACTCGGGGTGCGCCTCCTGCACCGCACGACCCGCTCGCTCTCCCTCACCGACGAGGGGCAGGTCTTCCTCGCCCATGCCCAGGCCCTGCTCGAGGAGCGCGACGCGGCGCTTGCCAGCGTGCGTCCGGCTGAGGCCGGCGCGACAGGGCGGCTGCGCCTCACCGCCTCGACGGCCTTCGGCCGCAAGGTCGTCGCCCCGGCGCTCGTCGCCTTCATGCAGGGCCACCCGGAGGTCCGGGTCGATCTCGTCCTCACCGACAGCGTCCTCGACCTGGTCGGGGAGGGGCTCGACCTCGGGATCCGCATCGCCCGGTTGAGCGAGTCGAGCCTGGTGGCGCGTCGCTTGGGGGCGAGCCCGCGCGGCCTCTTCGCGACGCCGGGCTACCTTGCTAAGGCCGGGATGCCGGTGCGGGCAGCCGATCTCGCGACCCATGAATGCCTGGCGCTGGCGGGCGCCGGCCACTGGGCGCTCGGGGTGGCCGGGCAGCAGCATTCGGTACGGGCGACGGGCCGCTTCACCGCCAACACCATCGAGGGGCTGCACCAGGCCTGCCTCGGCGGCCTCGGGATCGCGATGCTGTCGCGCTGGGACGTGGCCGAGGAGGTCGCGTGCGGGCTCCTCAGGCAGGTGCAACTGGAGGAGGGCGAGCCGGAGCCGCTGGCGATCTGGGCGGTCTACCCGACGCGCCGGATGGTCCCGGCCAAGGTGCGGCTGTTCATCCGGTTTCTCGCCGAGCGTCTGGAGGCGTGAGGTGATGCGGCCGGCGTGGCGGAGTTCGCGCCGCGGATCTCCTAATTTGCGCCGCCCTCATTCCGGTTCATTCGCCGCCACTGCCCCGGGCTCGTCCCCGCGGCCTGCGAGAACGCCCGCGTGAAGTAACTCTGGTCACCGAAGCCGCAGAGCAGTGCCACCTCGGCCAGCGGCAGCGCGGCATCGCGCATCAGGCGCTTCGCCTCGGCGATGCGGAGGTCCGACAGGTAGCGGTGCGGCGACTGGCCGGTGCTGCGCCGGAAGGCCGCCGCGAAGTAGCTCGGCGACAACCGGCAGGCTTCGGCGACCTCGGCGATCGTCAGGGCTGTGGCGAACCGGGCGTGCAGGATCTCCCGGGCGCGGCGCTCCTGCCACGGCGAGAGGCCGCTGCGGACCGGCCGCGCCGCAGCGGCAGCACCGTCGCCGTAGCGATCGAGCGCGTGGGCGAGGAAGGCCATGGCGGTGTGCTCGACGAACATCGCCCGCGCCGGATCGGGCTCGGCCAGCGCCGGCAGCAGCAGGGCGACGAGGCCTGCCGCGACCGGGTCGCGATCCGCCCGCGGCCAGGCAAGGTGCGAGGGCGGCGGGACGTCGTTCTCCCGCGCAACAGTGTCGACGAGGGCGTGCGGCACGTAGAACTGAACCGCGTCGAGGGGGCCGCTCATGATCGAGCGCGGGCAATCGGCGAGGCTCACGACACTGACGGCGTCGGCCGGCACGGCGCCGGCATGAACCTGCCGCCCGCCCACGGTGAAGGCGTGCTGCTGCAGCGGCCGCACCTGCACCACGATACTGAAGGCGGCCTCCTGCTTGAGCGGCGGGGTCTCGGTGCCGGGCGCGAGCAGGCCCTGGAGGCGGGTGACGACCAGGGAATGGCCGGTCCGGTGCGTGGCCGTCAGCGTCCCGCTCGCGCGAACCCCGATATGGTCGGCCATGCGCGTGCCGTTCAGGCCGGACATCCGGCCAGGTGACGCGCGCCCGGTCCGAGGCGGCAGCGCGGGCGTGCGAGACGATGAAGAGGTGTAATCGAGAATCATTCCAGCACCCGGAGGCTACGGGTGCATGATCCCAGAGGCGAGAGCGACGGTCTTTTCGATTCCTGCTTTGGTATTTGCGGTGCTTGCTGTTACGCGCTCTGCTGCCGCCGATAGTCCCCGGGCGTGCAGCCGGTCGCCCGCTTGAAGGCAATATTGAATGCGGATTGTCCGGAGAAGCCCGACCGATGGGCGATCTCGCCGAGGGGCGTCGCGGTCCTGGACAGGAGACGCCGCGCTTCCTCGAGCCGCGCGGCGCTGACGAAGCTGTGCGGCGTGCTCCCGGTGACCGCCTTGAACAGCCGCGAGAAGTGGAACGGACTCAGGCAGGCAACCTCGGCGAGCTCGGCGACCGTGAGGTCGCGGTCGAGGTTGTCGCGGATGAAGTCCGTCACCCGGCGGATCCGAGCCTGGCAGGTCGAGCCGGCCTCAGGCTCGGACCGATCCGGGCGGTCGTGCCCGTACATCTGCGCCACCCGCGCCACCAGCGACAGCGAGGCCGCTTCGACCAGCATCCGGCCGGCGGAGGTCTCGGACTGGAGCTCGCGGCCGATCGCGAGGCCGAGCTGGCGCACCAGGTCGTCGTCGACATCGGCGAGGTAGCGGACGGCGTCGGCGCGGATGCGAGGGTCGCCGTAGAGCTCAGCCATGTGGGCGAAGCGCTCGACCGGCAGGTAGACGTGCAGGATGTCGTGCAGGGCGCCGGAAATGCCGATGTCGTCCTCGGCCACGCCGACCGGGCAGAACCACACGGTTCCCGCCTCCACGGCGGTGCGCTGGCGTTGGCCCGCCCCCTTGCGGCTGACATAGGCGCCGGGGCTGCGCCGCGTCGCGATGGTGATCTCCATCTGCGTCGGCACGATCGCCGGCAGCTCTCCGGGCGGATGGCAGCGCAGCTCCGCCGCGACGCCCGACCAGCCCCGCCCCTGCGAGGAGGCGACGAGGCCCGCATTGGGAAACTTGAACGCGCCGTGCCGATGCAGATCCATGCGCGACAATGTCCAAGCCGCGGTACGGCTACGCTATTATACACCCGTATCGGCGACACGGGCGCCGGGTTCGCCTAGAGCCTCGCCACTCATGACCGCCACAAGCGGGCCGGCGCGCGCCGACGGTGGTCGGACGTCGCCGAAGCGGCATCGGAGGAGGCCCAGGAACCGGGTCCCGGGCGGAGGACCGCATGAGTCAAGGCTTGGGGCAGGGAGGCTTGGGGCAGGGAGGCACGGAGCAGGAAGGCTTCAGGCGGGGAAGCCTGGGGCAGGTCTTCTCGCGATGGCCGAGCCTCGCCTCCGCCAATGACGGCTCCCCCGCCGCCGACGCGCTGCCGGCCTGGATGCTCTCGGCCCACCGCCGTCGCTGGCCGGACCTCGTCGAGGACGGCGCGAAGGCGGTCCTGGCGGTCCTGGTCCCGGTGCTCCTCGTCGGGTGGGGTCTGGCCGCCGGGCCGCCGGCATCCGTCGCGATGGCGGGCATCCTCGTCGCGGGCGTCCTGGCTGCGTTCCTCGGCACCTTGCACGTCGCGCGGCTCCGGCGCGCCCTGCGGGCGAGCGAAGCGCAGTTCTCCGCGATCTTCGAGCGCGCCGGGATCTCGATGTGGCGCGAGGACTGGAGCGCGGTGGGCGAGGCCATTGCCGCCTTGCGCCTCGCCGGCGTCACCGACATCGAGGGCTACTTCGCGGCGCGGCCCTCCGAACTGCGGGAGCTCTGCGGCCGGGTGCTGATCAAGGACGTCAACGCCTTCACGCTCGAGGAGACCGGCGCGCCGGACAAGGCAGCCTTCGTCGGCCCGCTCGACCGGCTGCTGCCGGAGACCGACCAGACCTTCGTGCAGTGGCTCGTCGCGCTCGGTCGCGGCGACCGCTTCTTCCGCTCGGAGGCCCATATCGTTCGGGCGGCCGGCCAGCAGAGCGACGTACTGTTCACCGCCATGCTGCCGCGCGAGCGCGCCGAGTTCTGCGACCTCCTCATCACCTCCCTCGACATCACGGCCTACAAGCAGGCGCAGGCGCGGCTCGCTGCCGCCGAGGGCGACCTCGCCCGGGCCGCCCGCTCGATCACCGTGGGGGCGGTGAGCGCGTCGATCGCCCACGAGGTCAACACGCCGCTCGCGGCGATCGCCGCCAACGCCCAGGCTTCCTTACGCTGGCTGAAGCGGCCGGACCCGGACCTCGCCGAGGTGACGGCTGCCCTGGAGGATGTCGTCTCCGAGGCACGGCGGGCCCGCGACGTCGTCGCCCGCACCCGCTCGCTGTTCGGCACGGCCTCCCTCGCGCTCGCGCCCGTCGATCTCGTCGAGGCGGCCCGAGAGGCGACGCTGCTCGCCGAGCGGGACTTGCGCGCCAACGGCGCCGCGGTCCTCATCACCGCCGATCCCGACCTGCCGCCGGTCACCGGCGACCTCGTCCAGATCGAGCAGGTGCTCGTCAACCTGCTCGTCAACGCCGCCCAGGCGATGGCGGGGTCGAGCGGCCGCCGGGACGTCGCGATCACCGTGCGGGGCGATCCCGGCGCTGTGCGCGTCACGGTGAGCGATACCGGCCCGGGCGTGCCCCCGGAGCAGCGGGCTCGCATCTTCGAGCCGTTCCATTCGACGAAGCCCGGCGGGATGGGCATGGGACTGGCGATCTGCCGCAGCTGCATCGACGCCCATGGCGGCGACCTCTGGCTCGACGACGCGCCGGGTGGCGGGGCCGCCTTCCACGTCCGGCTTCCGACCGCATGCCGGTCTCCGGCCTGACCCCCCGCTCCGTCGCGATCGTCGACGACGACCCGGCGATCCGCCTTGCCCTGACCCGGCTCGTCGGGTCCCTGGGCTATGCCCCGATGCCGTTCGAGACCGGCGGCCACCTGCTCGCCGCCCTCGGTGCCGTCGAACCGGGCTGCGTCGTCACCGACCTGCAGATGCCGGGCCTCTCCGGCCTCGACCTTCTGCGCCAGTTGCGGCTGCACCGTCCCCGGCTGCGGGTCATCCTCGTCACGGCCTATCCGAGCGACGCGAACCGCCGGCGCGCGCTCGCCTGCGGGGCCTTCGCGTATCTCGCCAAGCCGTTCGAGGCAGAGGAGCTGGAACGCTGCCTCGCTCGCGTGTTCGACACGCCCTGATTTCGTGTTAGACCCCGGCAGCCCCGCTTCCGGCGCAAGTTCGCTACCGGCGGGCCCTCCGCCGGCGACGCGTTCACCCCGATCCCGATGCAGACCGGCACTGTTTACATCGTCGATGACGACGCGGCCCTGCGAACGGCCCTCGTGCGCCTCTGCGGTTCGGCCGGGCTCAAGGCCATCGGACACCCCGACGCGTCGCACCTGCTCGCCAATCCGGACGTCGAGCGGCCGGCCTGCATCCTCCTGGACGTTCGCCTGACGCACGACGACGGCCTCGACGTCCAGGCCCGGTTCCAGGCGTCCGGCACCACGATCCCGATCATCTTCCTGACCGGCTATGGCACGATCCCGATGACCGTGCGGGCGATGCGGGGCGGGGCGGTCGAGTTCCTGACCAAGCCCGCGGAGGACGACGACATCCTCGCGGCCATCGACCGCGCCCTCGCCCTCGACGCGGCGTCCTTGGCGGCAGAGTCCGCCCGAGGCGCGCTCGCCGGCCGGCTCGCCTCCCTCACGGGCCGCGAGCGCGACGTGTTCGCCCTCGCGATCGGCGGCCTGATGAACAAGCAGATCGCCGCCGAGCTCGGCGTCTCGGAGATCACCGCCAAGGTGCACAAGCGGCGGGTGATGGAGAAGATGGAGGCCCGGTCGCTCGCCGACCTCGTGCGGATGGCGGGCGAGCTCGGCATTGATGCTCCACGCCAGCGTTGAGCGGCCCTCATCCGGCGCCCCGCCGGCTCCCGGCAGGGCCGTGATGATTCGCACTGTCGAGGCCATCTCCGCGAGCGCTTGCCCGTGCAAGGACACTGCCCGCCGCAGCCCGGGCCCGGCGCCTCCTCCCTGCGCCGCGACCCAGCCCCCGGATGGCGTCGGCGAGCGTCGGCGGCAATTCCCGCCGCAGCGACCGGGTGAGCGCCCGCGTCCGGGAGCTGGTGCGGTGGATGGCTTCCCGCTGGCCGGAGAGCCAGTCGGGCAGACCGTTCGTCCGTGCCACCGGGGCGTCGAGTTCGCTTCCTCGTTCCTCGAGCCAGCGGATCTGATGGTAGAACTCGATGAGCTCGACCGCGGTGCGCGACGAGAACAGCCCGATGCGCCCGGAGTTGTTGGCGAAGACCGCGAGGTCGTGGCGCCACAGGCGCAGGGCCGCGGCCTCCCGGCCCTCGACGATGGTCCCCGCCCGGTTCAAGCGTGCCTCGTAGCGCAGCAGGCTGCGCTGGATCGACTTGATCTCAGCCAGCAGGGCGAGTCCGTAGGTGCGGCGCTCCTGGCGCCGGACCCAGCCCTGGCTGAGCAGCGCGCCGAGGAAGCCGGTGACGATGCTGATCCCGGCGGAGAGCAGAACCGTCGTGAAGGCGAGGTCGGTCACGCCCGTCCCTCCTCGACCGAACCGAGGCTCCGGACCGATACCGGGAGCGGGGACTCGCCTACCGTCACCGCGCGTCTCCGGGCGGCTGGGCATGGAACACGGTGGTGTAGTTGGCCGGGATCCAGCCGAACCTCCCGTCCTCGGCCCGAATGTGGCCGAGTCCCGGGAAGGAGATGTGGGCGGCGCCGATCCAGGCGCCGGTGCGGGCCGCCTCCGAGAAGAGCGCCTCGCGCCGGGCCTCGGCGCCCGCGCCGTCGGTGTCGTAGGTCACCGTGACCTGCGGATCGGGGAGCTGGATCGGCGCCACGTGGACGATGTCGCCCCAGACCAGCAGCGTCTCAGTTCCACTCGTCACGCGGTAGGAGATGTGCCCCGGCGTGTGGCCCGGGGTCGCGACCGCGACGAAGCCCGGCAGGATCTCGCCCTCGCCGTCGAAGGGAATGAGCCGCCCGGCGTCGCGGTAGGGCTTGAGCGCGGCCTGGGCGCCCCGGAACATCGGCAGCAGGAAGGGTGGAGCCGCCGCCTCGTTGGCCGGGTCCAGCCAGTAATCGGCGTCGCGGCGGCTGACCCGGACCGTCGCGTTCGGAAAGACGACTTTGCCGTCGTGCATGACCCCGCCGACGTGATCGGCGTGCAAGTGGGTCAGCAGCACCTCGTCGACCGCCTCCGGCGCGTAGCCGGCGGCGCGCAGGTTCGCGACGAGCTTGCCACAGCAGGATCCATAGAGGTCGCCTGCGCCCGCATCGATCAGGACGAGCCGTGAGCCGGTATTGATCAGGAACGCGTTGATCGAGCCCTCGAACGGCAGGGCGAGGAAGTCTCGCGCGAGCCGGCTCTCCGCCTCACCCGGCCGGACCTCGGAGAGGAGGGCGCGTGGCCCGCCACCGTCGCGGGGCCGCTGGAGCACGGTCGGGATCGGAAAGGTGTGGGTGCCGTCGAGGAGGGCTGTCACCTCGAAGCGCCCGAGCATCATGCGGTAGAAGCCCGGTGCCTGCTCCGCCACCTGGGGCGCCGCCGCACGCAGGCCGCCGGACGGCGCCGCCAGGACCAGGCAGAGGGCCAGGGCGCAGGCGCCGCCGAGGCGCCGGACTTTGCCGGCCGACGTGCCGTGGCCGCGAAGCCCGGTCATGCCTGCTCTCCCGAACCAATTGGTTCCTCCTCGGGAACCGGGATCGCGAAGCCGTTCAGGGTCACCGAGACGAAGCAGTAGTGACCGACGAGGTAGATCAGTTCGTTGGCACCCGCTTGGCCAAACAGCGCCACGGCGCGCCGGTAGGTTGGCTCCGGTAGGATCCCGCCGCCAATGAGCGCGCGGGCGACGTCGAACGCCGTCGCCTCCTCGTCCGTGAGATCCGGCGGCCGCTCGCCCGCGGCCAGCGTCGACAGGCGCTGGTTGCTCATCGCGTGGCGAGCCTGCGCGACCGCTCCATGCGCGTAGATCTCATAGGCCGCGCCGAACCGTGCGCCGACCGCCAGGATCGCGACCTGCCGCACCGCATCGGGCAGGATCTTGAATGCGGTCATCGCCTGGGTGACGGTCCAGAAGGCCGCGCCGACCTCAGGCTGGTACAGCCACGCATTCCAGGGCCCGAGGAGTGCGCCGTCTGCTCGCGTGGTGGTGAAGAGGTCGTACTTGGCGCTCACGCCCGACCTCATGTCGTCGTAGAGCGGCCGCTGTAACGGGGAAAGGTCGGCGGGGGCGATCGGCGGGAGGCGCATCCGTGGACTCTTCTCGTCAGCGGCCGTGAGTGCGACCGTCCTCGTTGTCTAGCGGGGCTGCCTCGAGCTGACTTGTACGGGATCGCGCTCGATTGGATGTTTTGACGGATGCCGGACGCCGGAGACATTGGCTTGGAGGAGAGGCGAGCCGCTGGTCGTGAGGTGAGTCTGACACCGCCGGGCCTTCGAACAGAGCCGTTTGATGGCGCAAGGCAAGCCCGAACGGACGTCGGCGCCGATGCGCCCAACACCTTGGCATCGACGTGCCGATGCCAAGGCGCGACAGTATGAGGCGGCATGTCGTCAGAAGTCGTGCGGTCAGGCGTGCCAAGTGTCAGACCCTTGGCAGGGCGTAGACTGTTTGCGGATGTGCGGAGGCTGCCGCCCTATCGGTGAATTTTGAAGGTCCGATGTTGGGCTAAGGGCGGCCATTCAGGCGTCATAGCTCGAAGGTCCGCAATTAGCGCACTGCTGACGCTCGGTTGCCCGCACACCAAGGAGCTTCCTTCCACCCTAAGCAGCACTTCACACGGTCAAGCTTATCAGGTTTTGATCTGGTCCACCTAATCGTCCGTCGCGGTCATCCCGCACCAGTTCTTGATCCCGATCCTGGTAGACAGGCGGAAACAGCGCCTCGAGCCCACGGGTAACGCCATCGAGCACCGGGTCGTGGTCGCTGCCGAAGCTTCGGGTCGGGATGTTGGCGTCGGTGAGATACAGGCTATTGTGCGACATCTGACATAGGGACCGCAGTTGACCCGCATCAACTTTGGAAGCGCAGGAAGGTTCGCGGGGTCTGGAGTGGTCACCCGATCACTGCTCCGCAGAGGATTGGCTTGCCCATCGCCGGTGCTGTTACTAGCATCGAAATAGTGAAATTTTTCCGGAATGTAGAAGTCGGATAGTGCATTGCTCGTTGCGCAATCGCCGTGAAAAAATACCCACCCCTTCTTGACATCGATCTTGATGCGTCAATAGCCGTGCTTCAGCTTGGCTCTCGGAGTAGGGCCATGCCGATTGATGGGCTGTAGGCGTCGATCCATCCAAGAGGGGGGCTTCGATGCATGAGATCCATCTGATAGGGGGCTTCGCCCCTTGAGATCCACATGGCTTGAGCCTTGCTGCCGGTACACCGGGCGGGGTCTCGGCCGGCGCACCGGCACCACCACCGTGGTGCGATGTGGTTTCGATGTTGAACCAATGGTCCCGCACCTTCGGATGAAGATTGACGGCGGCCCTACCGCTCCGCAGCCGGTGAGGGCTGCTCGCGTAGACGCACTGCCTGGTCCACCGGCGTTCGCCGGGATGAAGTCCATCCCGGCAGCCTCGAGCGCCTGCCTGATCACCGTTAGGCTGGCAGCACGAGGCTCTGCGCTCTATGCCTCGAACTGACGGACGGGGGCCAAGCCCACCGAGGCGGCGGTGGCAAACTCGGCGTGGGTCCAGCTCAGGAGGCCGCATGCGGCCCGGCATGGTCACCAGCGGATTGGTCACGGGCGGGGTGCCGAACCGGGATAGCGTTCCCCGGACCCTCATGCCTGGTGAGTTCGTCCTGAAGCGGAGTGCGGTGAACGTGATCGGGAGGGACACGCTCAATCGCATGAACGCCATGGGTGCGGGCGTAATGGCGAAGGCGCCTCCGGTGGAACCGGCCTAGTTCAGGAACTCGGCCCGGGCCGAGACCAGCGGCTATGTGGTGGACCGGGACCAGGTGCCCCCTCCCGGCCCCAACGATGTCGTCCACTACATCGGCGAGAACATCCAGCGGGGAGGTGCGATCAAGCAGCTCATCAAGTAGGTGGCGGCTGGTGAATAGAGTACGCTACCGTACAATCTAATCTGACCCGAGCACGAGAGTGATAGGACGGATGAACTATTTAAATTGATATTAACGCCAATTTGCGAAAAGCAAATATTGCGGCACACTGATTTGACCATGAATAGGAGCTAGCATGATAGTTAAACGGACACCACTCGCCGAAAAAGAGCCGCCTAAACCAAAGCGCAGATACGCAAGCACAGAGGACTTTATCGCCTCAGCCTCGGGCTCTACATACAGCTCTGCATTGAACGAAGCACCTGACAATCTCTCATTCAACCTTGATGATGCGGCGCGCCACATTGGCGTGGATCGATCAACGCTCGATGCGCTGATCGCTGATGACTGGCTGCAAACTCGCAGAATCAAGGACACGCTTGTTGTGAGGCGTTTGGATCTGGCTGCCCTTCTCGACAGCATCGAGGCCGAAAGCTTCAGAGGACCGGTACCGCCAGTGCTGAAAACGCGCTAACATGCCCACGCGTTGATAGGGTGTGGCAGAAGATGATCCCTTCTGCCACGCTAAGGTGCTTTGAAACTCCACGGTCGGCTTAGTCGGGCCTTCAACCTCATGCTCGCGCTGCACCGGCCTCTTCTTTCGAACAGCGTTCTGGGCGCTAGCAGCGCGGGCACGAGATCAACACTGAACGAAAACTGGCCGGATCCAGTGGCAGGGTGGGCCGCGCGATGAGTGATCGACCGTCTAGCCGTCTAGCCGTCTACCCGTCTAGGGTCAAAATTCGAGAAGGGTGATTTGAAAATTGCTGCATCGAAAAATGGGGTAGACGGTTAGACGGCTAGACGTATTTGATTTAAAAGGGATTTTTCGGTTCGTCCGATTCAGGGATAGACGCTACGCAGGGTGGAAGGTCCTGTCTGCGGCGCAGAGCCCGAGACCAACGCTCCCCGTGTCAGGCCCACCCTGCCAGTGATGATTAGCCCCCTATTCATTCCACCATTTGTAATGGCGGCCCACCAGGACCGTCCGCCGCCGCAGATCAACGGCAGCCCAACCGCTCCGCAGCCCGTGAGGGATGCTTGCAGCGCACCGGGGTCATCTGTGATCGCGCAGACGCACCCCAGGTCGACCGCCGTTCGCCGGGATGAAGTCCACCCCGGCCTTCTCGAAGGCGCGGACAGTAACGACGTTCAGGCCCGTGGCCTCCACCAGCGCCACTCGGGTTCAGTCGAGCAAATCTCACGTGATCCCGCTTATCTGTTGTTTCAACGGGTGCGGTTTGGGTCTCACACAAACCGCACCCGTATGTTGGTGAGGTGTCGCGAGGGGTCCACAAGAATTTCATGCTCCTGGCGCTCCTGATAGGCACCGAGGATGCTATGCTTTCGAACAAAGGCTGAGGCGAGCACCGGGTTCGGCACCGATATCCCCCTGTGTCCCTTGGCAAAGCCGAGAGCAATGGCCTTGTCCGTTGTCCAAGCGAGACTCATCACCCGGTCCATGTCGCACCCTCGATAGATCGTGATGCGGTCCGGCAGGGATGCATAGAAGGCTCTATCGCCGTCCTCCTGCAGGAAGTCGCACGGTCGCTCTTCAAGCCATTTGCCATGCAGGCGCACCATCTCCAGCAACTCATCCCGCTGGCTCCACGTGTCGTCGCAATCGCTCCACGTTTGGTGGAACCCGATCCAAAAGTCGGACGACTCGCGAGCGTAAGCATCGGCCCACTCTAGGAAAACGGTCAGTCGGTCATGAGAGCCTGGCGACTGCGGGCCGATCATCATGCGATTCAGTGTGTCAAGCGCCGTCATGATCATGCGCCCTCGCGAGCTAGGCGGACACCGCCCGGTTTGCCACCGTTGGTGAACTCCACGCCGACGCCCTGGAGAGCGGCCATCAGCTTCCCCATGGCCTCCGCCGAAACCGCGCGGCGCTCCTTCTCGAAATCGACCACGGTGGACAGGCCGACACCGGCGGCCTCCGCGAGCTGCGGCTGCGTCCAGTTGAGGAGGGCCCGAGCGGCCCGGCACTGAGCGGCATTCATCATCGATCAACATTTTCTGTCGACGACCCCTATCGGCCGCGCGTACCCATATCAACATAAAATGTTGATGAGAAGCGAAACGCCATGGCTGCCCGCCGCACCATCTCATGGTCCATCGCGATGCAGGAGCTTCGGTTTGAGCCGGCCGGCGGTGGCTCGGCGCACCTACTTGGAGAGCGTCCAGGCCGCCAGGGTGGAGGCCCTGCGGGCCGCGAGCGGCACCAAGGCCGGGCTCTGGACGGCGGCGGGCGGCTTCGATCGCCGCGCCATCATGACCTTCGCCGTCCATTACACCCGGGCCGTCCTGAACGGCTGCATCGCCCGCGGCTGCTGGCGCACCGCGATGGCGCACGGGCTCAAGACCGCTTGGGCGGTGGCGCATGCCGCCCGCCGCGCCGCTACCCACTAACCCCGGAGACCGTGCCATGCCCGTCAGCCCGACCATGCGCGCCAACCTCGAATTGGTCGCAGAACGCATCATTGCCATCCTCGACACGATGGACGGCAATCCGAATCTTGAGGACGTCGGCGACGCCGAGCCCTCGCTTGGCGCTCACGAGGGGACGGCTCGCAGGTCGGATGGATGCGCGGCGGGGACCGGGACCTTGAGCTCAAGGACCGCCGCCCCGCCTCGACTCACCAGGTCATCGCCCGGATGCTCGCCCTGCTCAGCGATCCGGCGCAGTGGTGCCGAGGCGCTGATGCCAGGGGCGCGGCCGGGCGTCCATAAGGGGCAAAGAGAGATCATAGCCGACACCTCGTTGACAGCATTACGCGTAACGCTTACGAAACGCGTAACGCTTATTTTGCGAGTGACTATGGCCTCGATAAGCAAGACGCTCGACACCCTAGAGGCCAAGCTCGCTGCCTTGCGCAGCGAGATCGAGGGTTCGCCCTCCGATAGACAGGAGGCCATTGAGGCTGCGATCGGGGAGGCCAGAGCTCTTCTGACCGAGCTCAAGGGGCTGAGGGAAGCCGCGAAGGCGACGCGGCGTCGAGCGATCGACCTGTCCGACCGGACTGATCCGCTACCGCTGCCGCTCACGCCATCGCGGCGGATGCTCAATTTCGAAGAGCGGCCGGACCCACTGCCTGTTCCCACTACCCCGTCCAGGCGAGTTATCGATCTCGACGCTCCGCTGCCTATTCCTTCGCAGGGCGAGGAGCCGATTGATACCGTTGTTGCACCCGACGATGACCTTAAGCTCGAGCCGAAAGGTCTCCAAAAGCGCGAGTACGTGCTCAAGGCTCTGCATGCCCTGGGCGCTCCGGCGTCGCCGGCGACTGTTTCGCTGGTTGTCGATCGGATCTGGAAGGTCGAGGTAAAGGCGAGTCAGTTCTCGTCGATGCGCAAGGGGGATGAGCGAGCCTGGATGAACGGGCGTCGCACCCTAATGATCGTGCCTGCCTTCAACGCCTTCGACTTGTCGGCACGGCCTCGGACCGTCGCGCTGTCCTCATGGCCGCTCGAACAGCGGATCATGGGCTCGCTGAGCGACCGCGCCGATGCGCTGCGGATTCTCCTTCGCGCCCGCCATCACTGGGTCAATGGCGGAAATGCCGTCTGGCTGGAGCTCGTGCTCTCGCTAGCCCGGGACTTCCGTTTCGTCATTCCTAGCTCCGAGGCAGTCGAAGAACAGGCCCTCCAGATCAGTGAGGCCGCCAAGGTCGCGCTCGACGACATAGCCGATCGAGATCTCGCCGAGCGGAAGGACGCCGCCGCGAGAGCGGCACGCCTGAGCGAGAAGTGGCAGATGTTCGGCCGTCCGATCGGGCTCGACGTGATTGATGGTGGTGTCCATGCATGATGTCGCCAAGAACCTGCGCGGGATCCTTCCCCACGCCAACATTGACGCTCGTCGGCTGGTCCTCTCGGCCAAGAACCCGTCCTGCGTCCGGCTACGTGCCATTCTAATGTCGGGGATCGCCCCGGCCACCCTCGTGCATGAGGTGTTCGGCTTCTCGGTCTCGGCTGAGCAGTCGGGCTTCGCTCTGCGCCAAGGGTCGTCCTTCGAGGCTCAGCTCTACGCGAACGGCGCCGCTCGGCTCATCGCCTCCCTGCAGGATGCCGGCTTGCTCGGGCCGAGCCGCGTGTCGGTCCTCAACATTAACAACATCCCAGGCCTCAACTCGAGCGATGCGCGCATCCGGCGCATGGCCCAGCGGAGCGCCATCAAGGTGACGGAGCAGGCGATCGCCGCGCGCGCTGCGGGCCGCGCCAACGCGCCGAACCTCATCCTGCAGGCGAACCTGCGCCTTTCGCTGGGCACCGGCGGCGAGGAGGTCATCCTGAGACCGGACGTGCTCTATGCCCGCGGCAACGATCCCGTCTACCGTGTCGGGGAGGCGAAATCCTTCTCGGACCTGGCCCACCTCACTGACGAGCAGGACGTCGCAACGGCAGCGGCCCAGGCCGGCGTCTACACGGTTGGCCTGGAGGAAGTGATGCGCAGCGCGGGCGTTCACCATACGATACTTACCGAGGCCGCGCTCATCTTCAGGCGCCCCGGCAGCATGAACGCGGTCACGACCCTTCAGTCTATCGATCGCGACATCGCGACCGCCCGGCGCATGCTTGCCCAGCGTCCTCGCTCCCTAAGCGACGTTGTCCAGATCCTCGGGCCGGGCAAGGCGCTCGACCAGGCCGGCAACGTCCTGCAACTGCCCTCCACATTCATGGGCGGGTGCCGGTCCTTCTGCCCGCTTTGGCAGGTGTGCCTCAACGAGGCGCGGGCGGCCTCGTCTCCTCGCGCACTGGGGACATCGGTCGAGGAACTCGTCGGCGCGGTTGGGAGCGTGCGGCGGGCTCGCGAACTCATGCACGGCGCGCCACCGGGCAACCCCGTCGAGGCGGACATCCAGCGCAGGCTCCAAGAGGGCATGACCGAACTCCAGAGGGCCGTCGCATGAACGACATCAAGTCCATCGCCCGGATGCTCGCCGACGAGGCCGGCACGGCCCAGCCCATCACGCGCGAAAGGCCGTTCCCGGTTTCTGACATGCCGATGATGGTGATCCCAATCGAGCTCGCGGGCGAATCCCCCTCCCTTTTCGCCCTCGGGGTCGCGACCGGGGCGAACGACCTCCAGATCGCCATCTGCCACGAGCCGCGCAACCGGACGGGCCAGTACGACATGCTCGAGCGGGCCGCAGGCTTCATGCAGTCTATCGTGGCGGCCTGGGACGCGGATCCCCTGCTTCTCCCTCAGATCGTCACTCCGTCGTTGGGCGCCTCGCGCCTAGCTCTCGCCGTGATCGATCGCATGACGTTCGCGCCGCCCTCACGGCAGGCGCTCAAGGATCTTGGGCGCCGGATCTACGTCGCGGACAGTTCGTTTGAGCGGGCTGACAGCTCGCTCGTGTTTGACCTGCCCACCGCGCTCGGGCGGCTATACGCGACCGGGCAGGACGATCACGCCGACCAGCATCTCGGCGTTGTCCTCGAGTGGCTGAAGCCGGCTGACGGGCGAATCCATCATCGCGTCAGGGAGGCCGAAGCCTATCCCGCTTCGACCGCTACCTCGCCCGAGCTCGATAACGAGGAGCTTGTCCCCCGGCTCGAAGCCTATCGTACGGCGCGGCGCATCCATGATGCAGCCGAGGCTGCGCGCCTCGAGGATGAGATCGATGCGATCTTGGTCGAGGAGGTCAAGCGCCGCCACGAGCTCATGATCCAGGCGCTCGCGGCCATCCGCGTGTTTCCCGACTCCACCGTCGCGAGGACGATCCAGGCTGCCGACCGCGGCCGGTTCGATCGCTACCGAACGTACGCGTCCAATCCCGCGAACAACATCTCCCGGGGTCTGGCGCATCTCTATGGGACCGCGCAATTCCTGGAGCGCGAGTTCGCCGAGGATCTCGTGGGCGGCCTCGCCATGCGGTCGGTAAGCGGCGAACGGAGCGCGGCTCGCCTCCGAGGCGAGATCGTCGTGGCCGAGGTTCTGAACCGCACGATTACGCAAAACAAGAAGGCCATCACGGTGATCTACGAGCTCCTGAGCACGCAGGATCGTCTGTCCATCCGCCCAGGCGACAAGCTCGTGCTCCTCGGGCCCTACGAGTTCGGCTTCAAGATCCGCTCCTACGGCCAGACCCAGGCCGGCACGCGGATCGAGGCCGAGCTCACCGCCGGCAAGACGAAGCCTGGACAGCCAGCGATTGGCGACACAATCGAGATCGCGACCCCCATGACCGACAACTTCCGGATCCACCGTACAATGGATATCGCCTGGAATCGCTTCAGGTCTAACCGGGTGCTGCCGCAGGTCTCGGGCCCCGTTCCCGTCCAACATGATCTCCTCTCAATCGTGCAACGGGCGCGACGCCTGCAACCGACCGCCCGTGGGAGGACGAGACCATGAGCGCCGCCCTGATCTCCCGCGCCGACTCCGTCATCAACGACGTACTCAACGCTGTCGCGCACGCCCAGGAGGACATTGTGGTCAAGAGTCCGCCGGGCGCCGGCAAGACCCGCCTCCTCGAGGACATATCGGCGCTCTGCGTCATGCATCTCCAAAAGACCGTGATGATCGCTTGCCCGTCCAACGACCAAGCGGACGACGTGACTGCGCGGATCGCGAAAGCGTTTCCCCAGATCGCGGTCGACCGGTTCGTCGCCAGCAGCGGGGGCGTCCCGGCGTCCCTGGCCGGCTTGGCGAATGTAACAGTCGTCTCGGATACCCAGCGGCTCACCGCCCCGGTCACCATCGGGACCGTCGCAAAATTCTGCGAGATCGACGGGCTCCCCTTCGACCGGGATTTCGCGCTCTACGACGAGGCATACCAGGTAAAGAACGTCGACATGCTCAGGACCGGGCAGCTCGCCCACCGGCGTATCGCGATCGGGGATCCCGGCCAGATCGATCCCATCACGAGGTCGTCGACACGCCACTTCGCGAGGGACCCGCAGGGCCCGCACGTCGCCGCCCCGAAGGCCATGCTCGCCGCCAACACCGCGAGAGCCTTCCACCTACCGCTCTCGCGCCGCCTGCCGCAGGATACGGTCGACGTCGTGCAACCCGCGTTCTATCCGGGGCATACCTTCGATGGCGTCGCGGCCGCCGGCCAGCGCTACATCGACGCCTCCGCCCATGGAGCCACGCCGGCCGATCGACTCCTGGACCGCGCACTCGCGGCCGGCTCCCTGTCAATGATTGCGCTGCCGGCCGGGATCATGCCTGTGGTCGACCCAGAGATAGTCGACCTCGTCGCGGAGCTAGTCCGCCGTCTCACCACCCGCCGCTTCATGGTCCACGACGACGACGGCTCGGCCCTGCTCCGGCCGGAGGACATCGGTGTGGTCGCCTTTCGACGGCATCAGGTCTCGGCGCTGCGCGGCGCGCTCGGGAACGCCTTCTCGGCGGTCAATATCGAGACAGCCAATCGCTTCCAGGGGCTCGAGCGGAAGGTGATTGTCTCCCTCCATCCGCTCTCGGGAAAGGCGCGCCTCGATCGCTTCTCAACGGAAGGCGGCCGCCTGTGCGTCGCCGCTTCCCGCCATCGCGTCAACTGCATCGTGGTCACCCGTGTCGGGGTGACCGAGACCCTCGACCGGTTCGCACCCGACGACGGGCGCTACCTAGGCCAAACCGAGGATCCCTACTTCGACGGCTGGATGGCGCACGCTACCTTCATGATCAAACTCGAGGACCGAAACCGAGTGATTCGACCCTGACGTTCACCTTTGCGGACGGGCCACCACCGTTCCAGTCGCTGTGAGGGCGACTATCCAGTGGATCAAGGTCACGAGCTCGATCCAGAAGCGCGCCGCCACTTGCCGGCCGGAGGTCGCTGCAGCGTCATCCACCACTCGTTTGCGTAGGTTTCGGCTGGTAGGCTCGGCTAATTGAGCGCGGCTAACAAAATGGTCGGCGCGCTTTTCAGCCGCTGCACCGATCAGAGGTAAGCCAGCTGCCTAAGCGTATGAAGGATGAGGTGGCTTCCGATTGGCTTCCTAACCCCGGATCTCCGGAAGCCAGCAGCCCCTGCATCGTCAGCTAAATGCTTGATTTTCATTGGTCGGAGCGAGAGGATTCGAACCTCCGACCCCTAGTTCCCCAGTGAAGAGCTGCTGTGAGGGGAACTCTCCCGTCCATTTAGCCTTTCGAATTCTATCGTTATATCTAACGCTACCGGAGCCAAGCGCAATCTGGACCTCCTTCTGATTCTCGACGCTACCATCTCGCAGGCACATGCGTATGCCTTGAACAAACCACCAGAGCGCAGGTAGGTCCGGGACAAGGGTCTGAAGCCATTCCTCGAGATGTTCCGTACCCACATCACTCCGCCCAATCGGACGAACGGTGAAGCCCTCGCGGTCTGGAGGCCGCCGAGGCCGGCGCGGCAGAGAATAACTGAAGCCCCGTTGGACCCGTGTGGCAATGGTAGCGGTATGGGCGGTGCGACAGACTGGCTCAGCTGTGAGAGTAGCTCGCCGATGTACTGGCGCGCTGCGTTCCTCAGCCGATGAACAGCCCTGATCGCGGCTGCTTACCAGGTGCTTACCAACATAAACCGCTGGTAAGCAGCCAAACATCTCGCAGGCAGCTAAGTGTCTGATTTACAAAGAAGAAAAATGGTGCCGCAAGAGGGATTCGAACCCCCGACCCCCTCATTACGAATGAGGTGCTCTACCAGCTGAGCTATTGCGGCGCCGACCGGGCCGGGCGTGCCGGCGATCGATGGGGGCCTCTTACCCGGGGCGTCGCGCCTTGGCAAGGTGGGGCGCGCCACATCCTGCGGCGCAAGGGACCCGCGCGGGCCGACGCAGACCGCCGGTGCACGGCTGAAGGGCCGGAGCCGGCGCCCGGGGCGCTTGACGCTGGGCCGTCGAATCCCGACCATAGGCGGGCCGAAAAACCCAATCCTCCCAATGCCCCTGATCGCCCGCCTTCGCGCCTACGCCGCCGAGATGTTCGGCGCGCCCGCCTCGCCGCTCGACGACGAGACGGAGCAGCACCTCGCCGCCGCGGCCCTGCTCGTCCACGTGGCGCGGGTCGACGGCACCCTCGCGGCCGTGGAGCGCGACCGGCTCGCCCGGCTCCTGACCCACCGTTTCGCCCCGTCCGAGGCGCAGGCGAAGGCCCTGATCGAGCGCGCCATCAGCTTCGACGACGAGACCCGCGACGTGGCCGAACTCGTCGAGATGATCGGGCGCGACCTGCCGGAGGAGGAGCGGCGCGGGCTGCTCGGCCTCGCCTGGGCGGTCGCGGCCGCCGACGGGCAGGTGCACGAGTTCGAGGACGACCTCGTCTGGCGCGTCGGCCAGCTCCTCGGCTTCGACGACGCGGCGATCACCGCGACGCGGGCGGTCGCCCTGGCGGGCCTGCCGGCGCAGCAGGTGCCGGCCCGGTGAGCCCTGAGATCATGACTCCGTCGATGACGCAGGAGCGCGGGCGCAAGCCCGTGCTGCTGATCCTGCACCAGGAGCAGTCCACCCCCGGCCGCCTCGGCCGGCTCTTCCTCGAGCGCGGGCATCCGATCGACATCCGCCGCCCCCGCTTCGGCGACCCGCTGCCCGAGACGATGCAGGATCACGCCGGTGCGGTGATCTTCGGCGGCCCGATGAGCGCCAATGACGGCGACGACTTCGTGCGCCGGGAGATCGACTGGATCCAGGTGCCCTTGCGCGAGGAGCGGCCGTTCCTCGGCCTCTGCCTCGGGGCGCAGATGCTGGCCAAGTGCCTCGGCGCCACGGTCTGCGCCCATCCGGAGGGCCGGGCCGAGATCGGCTACTACCCGCTCCTGCCGACCGAGGCCGGGCGCGCCTTCGCGGGCGAGATCGGCCAGCCCTGGCCGTCCCACGTCTATCACTGGCACCGGGAGGGCTTCACCTGCCCGGCCGGGGCCGACACGCTCGCCACCGGGGACGATTTCCCGACCCAGGCGATCCGGGTCGGGCCGGCGGCCTTCGGCTTCCAGTTCCACCCCGAGGTCACCCACGCGATGATCTGCCGCTGGACCGTGCGGGCCGCCGAGCGCCTGCGCCTGCCCGGCGCGCAGGACCGGGCGCGGCAGATCGAGGGGCGGCTGATGCATGACGGCCGCGTCGTGGCCTGGCTCGACGCCTTCCTCGACCACTGGCTCGCCGGGGCGGGGCGCCCGCAGGGCGCGGCATGATCCTCAGCCTGACCCTGCTGCTGCTGTGCCAGCTCGCGGGCGAGATCGTCGCCCGCGCCTTCGCGCTGCCGGTCCCGGGCCCGGTCGTCGGCATGGCGCTGCTCCTCGCGGTGCTCGCCTTGCGCGACCGTCGGCCCGGCGGCCTGCCGGCGCCGCTGACCGACGGCACGCTCGAGCGGACGGCCAAGGGCCTGCTCGCCCACCTGTCGCTGCTGTTCGTGCCGGCGGGCGCGGGCGTGATCGGCCGGCTCGACGTGCTCGCCGCCCACGGCGTCGCGCTCGCCGTGGCCCTCGTGGTCTCGACGGCTTTGGCCCTCGTCGCCACCGTCTACACCTTCTCGACCGTCGCCCGCTGGACCGGCCGGTGACCGGCGAGTTCGCCCTCTGGGTGTTCCTGTCGCGCACGCCGCTCCTGTGGCTCACCGTGACGCTCACGGCCTACGTCATCGCCGACCGGATCTCCGCCGCCACCGGGCGCCACCCGCTGGCCAACCCGGTGCTGCACGCGATCTGGATGGTCGGCCTCGTGCTGGTCCTCACCCGCACGCCCTATTCGGTCTATTTCGAGGGCGCGCAGTTCGTGCACTTCCTCCTCGGCCCCGCCACGGTGGCGCTGGCGATCCCGCTCTACGAGCACCGCAAGACGGTGACGCGGGTGCTGGTGCCGATGCTGGCGGCGCTCGCGGTCGGCTCCACGGTCGCCCTCGTCGCGGGAATCGGCACCGCGAAGCTCCTCGGCGTGCCGGACCCGATCCTGATCGCGCTCGCGCCGAAATCCGTGACCGCGAGCGTCGCCATGGGCATCACCTCGGCCCTCGGCGGCGACCCGACGCTCACCGCCGTGCTGGTGATCCTCACCGGCATCCTCGGCGCCATCATGGTGACGCCGCTCCTCGACCGCCTCGGGATCAGGGATTACCGCGCCCGCGGCTTCGCCGCCGGCCTCGCCGCCCACGGCATCGGCACCGCCCGCGCCTTCCAGGTCAGCGAGGTCGCCGGCACCTTCGCGGGCATCGCCATGGGGCTGAACGCGTTCCTCACCGCGGTGCTGGTGCCGCTGGCGCTGGCGCTGGTCCGGTGAACGGGGCCGGGATCCTGATCGTCCGGCGACACGGGCGATCCCGCGCCGCGTCCTTGTCGTCGGATACTGATCTCAGAGCCTGTTTGACGTGCCTTGCAAAATTATCCCACCCTCAACCTCATCCTGAGGTGCCGCGGAGCGGCCTCGAAGGAGGTCTCCAGTTCTCTCGGAGACTTCTGGAGGCCTCCTTCGAGGCTCGCTTCGCTCGCACCTCAGGATGAGGTCGTGGATGGGATGAAACTCTACCGATCAGTCAAATAGGCTCTCAGAAACCCTGCCTCACTGCGCCGGCACCGTCGCGACCAGTTCCGTCGGCACGTAGCGTCCGTCCTCCCGGCGGGTCATGTCGATCCGGCGGTCGTGGAAGGCGGTGAGCGTCGAGCGGTGGCCGATCGAGACCAGCGTCGTGTCGGGGAGTTCCTGGCGCAGCATGCGGTAGAGCGCCGCCTCGGTCGGCTCGTCGAGGGCGGCGGTGGCCTCGTCGAGGAAGAGCCAGTCGGGCCTCGCCAGCAGCGCCCGGGCGATGGCGAGGCGCTGCTGCTCGCCGAGCGACAGGGCCTGGGCCCAGGGCGCCTCCTCGTCGAGGCGCCCGGCCAGGTGGGGCAGGCGCGCCGCCTCGAGGGCCGCGCGGATCGCCGCGTCGTCGTGGCGCCCGGCGGGCTCCGGGTAGGTGGCGGCGGCGCGCAACGTCCCCATCGGCAGGTAGGGCCGCTGCGGCAGCAGCATCAGGCGGGCGCCCTCCGGCGTCGTCACCGAGCCCTCGCCGAACGGCCAGATGCCCGCGATGGCGCGAAACAGCGTCGACTTGCCCGAGCCCGAGGGGCCGGTCAGCAGCGTCGTCTCGCCGGGCCGGAAGGCGAGGTCCGGCGCCTCGGCGATGCGCCGCCCGTCCGGCAGGTCGAGGGCGAGGCCCTTGAGGTGCAGGGACGCGCCGCCCGCCGGCACGACCGAGAGGGCGCTCTCCGCCGCCAGCGCGTCGGCCCGGCCCATGGCGGCGTCGAAGGTGGTGAGCCGGTCGACCTGCGCCTTGTAGTCGGCCAGCGTCACGTAGAACGTGATGAAGAACGACATCGTGCTCTCGACCCGCGAGAACGCGCCGGCGGTCTGCGTCATCACCCCGAGCGGGATCTGGCCGGCGAAGTAGTAGGGCGCGACCAGGATGTAGGGGATGACGACGTTGACCTGCTGATAGCTGACCGTGAAGGCGGCGAGCTTCTTGCGGCGGTCGACGATGGCGTAGAAGTTCTGGATCAGCGCGCCGAAGCGCTCAGCCAGCGCGACCTTCTCCGCGCGGGCGCCGCCCAGCAGCGCCACCTGCTCGCCGTACTCGCGCAGGCGGGCCAGCGAGAAGCGGAAATCCGCCTCGCGGCGCTGCTGCTGGAAGTTGAGGCCGACGAGCGCCCGGCCGATGCGGTGGGTGATCCAGGTGACGAGCGCCGAGTAGATCAAGGCGCCCCAGACCAGGAAGCCCGGCACGTGCCAGTCGGTCCCCGGCACCGTGAAGGCGGCCGAGATGTTCCACAGGATCACCGAGAACGAGACCAGGTTCGAGACCGCCGACAGGAAGCTGATGGTCAGCGTCTGGGTGGTCTGGGTGAACTGGTCGATGTCGTCGGCGATGCGCTGGTCGGGGTTGTCGGCCTGGGCCCCCGAGAAGCCCATGCGGTAATGGGTGTCGTTGCCGAGCCACCGGTCGACGTAGTGCCGGGTCATCCAGGCCCGCCAGCGGATCCGCAGGAACGACTGGATCACGTACTGGATGATCGCGCTCGCCACGTAGACCGCGGCCCAGAGGCAGAACACCGAGAACAGCAGCGACCAGAACGCCGTCGCGTCCTTGCCCTGGATGGCGTTGAACCAGTCGCGGTTGAAGTACGACAGGCGCACGTTGATGGCGACCTGGGCGAACTCGATGCCGATCACCAGGGCCGCCATGGTGAGCGCGACCCAGCGTTCCTGCATCTGCACCGCCGGCAGCGGCCACAGCCGCACCGTCGTGACCTCGCGGGTCGTGTAGTAGGGGTAGGCCAGGCGCCAGATCTGCAGGAGGGCCTGCTTCAAGCCGTGCATCGCGGTCTCCGGGCCGGCCCGCGCGGGCCGGCCTTAAGCGGGCCCGCCCTGCGGCGAGCCGGTGAGTCGGGGCGGATCGAGCGCGCCGCGCGAGAAGCCCGCAACGTCGGCCCGCCGACCGGATCGCCAAGGATCAGCCCGGTGATGGGTCAGCCCCGTGGCAGGACCATGGCGCCGTCGCCGTGGCAAGTGAAACCCTGGTCATCCGAAACCCTGGTCATCCGAAACCCGGGCCATCGAAAACCCCGGGTCCTCCGGACGGGCCGGCACGCCGCACCGCCGCACGGGGGCGCCCGCTCGCCGAGACGTGACCGCAGGACCGGGAATCGGGCCCCGTCGCGTGCGATACGGCGGCGCGCAAGGCCGTGGTGCCCCGGCGCCGCCGCAATCCGCCCCGATGGTCTGTCCCAGTCCCCCGCGGCCCGGATGACGGCCGCACGCAAGACGAGTGCGATCATCCCCATGTCGGCGATGCCCCTGTCCGCCCTTTCCAGCCCGGCCACCTCCAGCCCGGCCCTCTCGATCCTGGACGTCGAGGCGGTGCGCGCGGCGCCGCTCGCGCACGATCCCTACCGGTACTTCCTGGGCGAGCGGGTCCTGCGCCCCGAGGCGATCGCCGACCTCAAGCGCGACTTCCCGGCCATCGCCAAGCCCGGCTATCTCACGGTGGACGAGGTCCAGCTGACCGGCCGATTCAAGGACCTGATCGACGAGCTCGAGAGCGACGCCTTCTCGCAGGTGCTGAGCGAGAAGTTCGGCATCGACCTCGTCTCCTGCCCGCGCCTCACCACGATCATGCGCCGCTCGCAGCCGAAATACGGCGCGATCCACACCGACGGCCCCTCGAAGGTGATGACGCTCCTCGTCTACATGAACGACGAGTGGGACGCGCCGGAGGCCGGGCGGCTGCGCGTGCTCTACGACGGCGAGCGCTTCGAGCCCTACGCGGTCGAGGTGCCGCCGACCATGGGGACGATGTTCGCCTTCCTGCGGGCCGACAATTCCTGGCACGGCCACCGGCCCTTCGAGGGCGAGCGCCGGGTGGTGCAGGTGGCCTGGGTGAAGGACGCGGCCGAGCTCGAGCGCAAGCGCAAGCGCAACCGCACGGCGCAGTTCCTGAAGGGCATCTTCGGGCGCTGACGGTCTTCGGCCACTGACGTGGCCATCGGGTGACGCCCGAGATTCGATGCGCTCTCCGGCCCCGAACGCAGGTCCACAACGGCTTGAGAGCGCTCTAAGACTTGACCGCCGGCACCGGCCGGGGGACGCTGGGGGCATCATGAGGGCGTTTCACCGCGCGGGCCTGTTTGCGGCTGGCCTGCTCGTGCTGGCCGGCGCGGCCGGCATGATCGGGTTCGGCCGCGCCGTCGCCCAGTCGGACCTGGAGATGCCCGCCGACCCGCCGGTCCTCTCGAAGCCCTACCGCTCCTCGGTTCCCCTCTTCCGTCGCCGGCCGCCGCCCGCGGAGGCCGTGCCGCCGGAGGCCGGCGCGCCGGCGAATGGCTGGCGCGAGCCGCCCGGCCGCTACGGCGCCCGCGACGGCGCCCCGGAGGAGGGCGCGACGGTGGTGCGGGAATCGCCCCGGGATTCCGGGTTCGGCCCGGTGAAGCCCGCTCCCGCCCACGACCTCGCCCCCGACGAGGATCCGGAGGAGCTCCGGCCGCCGGCTGCGCCCCGGGCCGCGGCGCCGCGGCCCAAGCAGGATATCCGGCAGGAGACCCGTGCCGAGCCGCCGCGGGCCGCGCCCGAGGCGCCCGTGAGGGAGAGCCGTCGTCCGGTCGAGGCGGCCGACGAGGAGGAGGTCGCGCCCGCCTATGCGGGCGTCTGGGGTCCGAGCGTCGCCGCCTGCGCCAGCCGCCGCTCCGCCCGCCGCGGCTTCCTGCCGGCGGTCATCCGGCCGGGCAGCGCCCGGGCCGGCAAGACCGTGTGCCTGTTCCGGGACACGCGGCGCGACGGCCGGGCCTGGACCATGACGGCCTCCTGCCGCAGCGCCGGGCGCCAATGGACCTCGCGGGTGCGCCTGACGGTGGCGGGAAGCCGGCTGACCTGGTCGAGCGAGCGGGGTGCTGCGACCTACACCCGTTGCTCGAGGGGCTGAGGCGGTGCCCCGGCCTTGACTCGTCTCGAAGGCGGGTGATGGAAAGGGGACCCGCCGTGAAGAGAGCCCCGATGGCCCCGTTCCGCCCGCCCGCCGCGGTTCCGCTGCGGACCCGCGCCACCGCCCCGCGGCCCGAGGCCGGATCGCGACGGGGGATGCGCGCATGACCGGCAAGCTCGTCGCGGTGGCCAACATGAAGGGCGGCGTCGGCAAGACCACCAGCGTGGTGATGCTGGCCGACGCGCTCGCCGCCGGCGGCGCCTCGGTGCTGGTGATCGACCTCGATCCCCAGGCCAGCGCCTCGGTATGCTTTGCCGGCGACGGCATCCTGGCCGAGATGATCACCGGGGGCCGCACCCTGGACTACTACCTCGGCCTGCGCATCGTCGACCGCGACAAGGCCGCCCTGACCGACTTCATCCGCGGCTACGTCTCGAGCACCACGCATCTGGGCGAGCCGCTGCCGATCTCCCTCATCGCCTCCGGCCCGTCGCTGCGCATCGTCGAGCGCGAGATCATCTACGCGCTCACCAAGCGCAAGTTCTCGATGCACGCCATCGAGGGCCACCTGTGGAAGCTGTTCCAGGAGGATTTCGCGCCCCTGCGCGAGCAGTACGACTACGTGCTGTTCGACTGCGCGCCCGGGATCTCGCCGATGACCGAGGTGGCGATCCGGGCGAGCGACCTCGTGGTGGTCGCCTGCATCTCGGACTTCCTGTCGACCTACGGCCTCAAGGCGTTCTACGAGACGATCTGGGGCGTCGGCAGCGCCTCCGAGAGCATGCTGGCGCCCAAGCGCCCGCCCCACGTGCTGATCACCCGCTGGCAGAACACCAGGCAGCAGGCGACGACCTACGCCACCCTGGAGGCGGGGGCCGCAGCGGAAGGCGCGCGCTTTCGACTGTTCAGGACCCGGGTGCCGCAATCGGCGGCCCTGGCGAACGCGCTGACCCTCGAGTATCAGACCTTCGCCAACAAGTACCGGGACAGCAGCCGCGACCTGATCGGCGAGGTGATCACGCCGGTGGTGGCCGAACTGAAGGAGGCTCTTGATGGCGCTTGAGATCGACGGCCTCGCGGTCCTGTGCGCGATCGCGGAAGCGCCGGAGGCCTTCCCGGCGATCCGCGGCGACGTCACCAAGGCCGCCCACGCCCTGGTGACGAAGCAGCTGAAGGCCAAGTCCCTCGACCTCGCGGGCCTGCGTGCCGTGCGCAACGCGCTCGGGCCGCAGCCCCTGGCGCTGATCGTCGACGGGCTGAAGGACGCCGAGGTCAAGGCCCTGGTCACCCGCCTCGACAAGCACCATCCGGACCTCAAGGACGGGCCGGCTCTGGCCCACCGCCGCCACCTGATGGCCCTCGCCGCCGACCTCGAGCCGGCCGCGGCACCGGCGGCCAAGCCGAAACCCGCGAAGGCCCCGGCCAAGTCGTCGTCGGCCAAGTCGTCGGCCAAGTCGTCGTCGTCCGCCCGGTCGTCGTCCGCCAAGGTGCCGGCGGGCGAGCCGGCGCCCGCGCCGACCCGCGCCCCCGCCCGCAGCAAGGCCGCCGGCGCCCCGGTGGACGCGCTCGCCTCCGCGGCGATGGCTGCCCGCCCGCCCCGGCGCCCGCGCCAGCAAGAGTGAGGGCGGGGTCGGACGGAGGAAATCGTTCGGGAGGGACTGGAGTTTTCGCCATCCTGGGCCTCAGGATGTGGCCGAGGGTGCAGGGACATGGTGTCCGCTCAGTCCTGCAACGGCGGCTTGCGCGACGGCCCTTGCGTCTCCTCCGATCGAACTGGCGCGGGGTCGCCGATCCCACACGGGAAGGGGGCGACGCGCTCCAGGATCATTGGGACGGATCGAGCGGACGCGGTATCAGACACCGTCGACGACCAGACACCACCTGGGGAGCGCCGCATGACCAAGGGATCCGATCTGCTGGTGGCCGCCCTCGAGAACGAGGGCGTGGACCGGATCTTCGGCATTCCGGGCGAGGAGAATCTCGACGTCGTCGAATCCCTGCGCTCGTCGAAGATCGAGCTGGTGCTGACGCGCCACGAGCAGGCCGCCGCCTTCATGGCGGCGACCCATGGGCGCCTCACCGGCCGGCCCGGCGTCTGCATCTCGACGCTCGGTCCCGGCGCCCTCAACTTCACGACGGGAGCGGCCTACGCCCATCTCGGCGCGATGCCGATGCTGATGCTCACCGGCCAGAAGCCGATCATGAGCGCCCGCCAGGCCCGGTTCCAGATCGTCGACGTGATCGCGGCGATGCGCCCGCTCACCAAGATGGCGCGCCAGATCGTCTCCGCCGCCTCGATCCCGACCATCGTGCGCGACGCCTTCCGGGTCGCCACCGAGGAGCGGCCGGGCCCAGTCCATCTCGAATTGCCGGAGGACATCGCCGCCGAGGAGGCCGACGTCGCCCTGGTGCCCTCGCACCCGATCGACCGGCCGGTGGCGAACCCCGCCGCCATCGAGCGCGCCGCCGCGATGATCCTGCAGGCGCGCCGCCCGCTGATCATGATCGGGGCCGCCGGCAACCGGCCGCGCCTCGTCGAGCCGCTCTCCGACTTCGTGCGCCGCACCCGGATCCCGTTCTTCAACACCCAGATGGGCAAGGGCGCGGTCACCGGCGGCTCGAACCTCTATGTCGGCACGGCGGCCCTGTCGGAGCGCGACTACGTCCACGAGGCGATCGACAGCGCCGACCTCATCCTCTCGATCGGCCACGACACCGTCGAGAAGCCGCCCTTCCTGATGGGCCGGGTCGCGGGCGGGCCCCGGGTGATCCATGTCGGCTACGTCTCGGCCAGCGTCGAGCAGGTCTTCCACCCCGATGCCGAGGTGGTGGGCGACATCGGCGCCACCGTCACGGCGCTGGCCGACCGCCTCGGCGGACGGCTCGACCCGGAGCCGGGGCTGCTCGACATGCGCCAGCGCATCCTCGCGCGCATCAACGACAGGGCCGAGGAGGACCGCTTCCCGGTGACGCCGCAGCGCCTCGTGCACGACGTGCGGGCGGTGATGCCGGAGGACGGGATCGTCTGCCTCGACAACGGCATGTACAAGATCTGGTTCGCCCGCAACTACCGCACCCACGTCGCCAACACGCTGCTCCTCGACAACGCCCTCGCCACGATGGGGGCGGGGCTGCCCTCGGCGATGATGGCCAAGCTCGTCCATCCGGGGCGCCGGGTCATGGCGGTCTGCGGCGACGGCGGCTTCATGATGAACAGCCAGGAACTCGAGACGGCGGTGCGCCTGAACCTCGACCTCGTGGTGCTGGTGCTGGACGACCGGGCCTACGGCATGATTCGCTGGAAGCAGGCGGTCGACAAGTTCCCCGATTACGGCATGACCTTCGGCAACCCGGACTTCGTGACGTACGCCGAGTCCTACGGCGCCAAGGGCCACCGGGTCACGTCGGCGGACTCCCTGGCCCCGACCCTCGAGGCGGCCTTCGCGGCGGGCGGCGTGCACCTCGTGGCGGTGCCGGTCGACTACTCGGAGAACACCCGGGTGCTGGTCGACGAACTCGGCGGTCACGCCCCGCAGGTCGAGCCCGGCTAGAGCCATGGAGGCCCCTGCGCCGGATCCGCGATGGCGCCGGCGCGCGGCCGGGGCGCTGCTCCTCCTCGGCGTCGCCGGCCTCGCGGCGGCGGCCCCCGTCCTGCTGCCCCGAGCGGGCCAGGCCTGGCGCCTGCGCGAGGCCGCCGACGACCCGGCGGCGCTCGCCGCCTTGCGCCTGCCGGCGGTCGCCGACGCCGAGGGGATCGGCCGCGGCCTCGACGCGGCCGTCGCGGCGGGGGACGACGACCTGGCGGAGAGCTTCCTGGCGCTCGCGGCGGAGCGGGGCGTGCCGGTCTCGCCCGAGCGGCGGGCGAGCGTCGCGGCCCTGGCGGCGAGCGCGCCGCGGCGGGCCGTCACCGAGGCGGCGACCGGCTTCGTCAGCGGGGAGGGGGCCGGCATGGCGGGCCTCGCCGGGGCGGTGGCGGGCGACCTCGTCGGCTACGGCGACCTGCGCGACATCTGGCGCGAGGGCGGGCGGTTCGCCCGCGGCGAGGCCTACGACCCGCTGATGCTCAGCCTCGCCGCCGCGGGCCTCGCGCTCACCGGCGCCACCATCGTGTCGCTGGGCACCAGCGTGCCGGTCCATGCCGGCACCACGACCCTGAAGCTCGCCGCCCGCACCGGCAAGCTGTCGCGGCCGCTCGCCGCGCGGCTGACGCGCAGCGCCGGCGCGGCGATCAACCGCGAGGCCCTGGGGCTTGCCACCGCGGCCGCCGGCCGGCTCGACCTCGCAGGCCTGCGCCAGGGGGCGAAGGGCGTGCTGCGGCCCGGGCCGCTCCGGGAGATCCGGGCTCTGGGCGAGCAATCGGCCCGGATCCAGGCCCGCCTCGGCGCCCGCGGCACCCTGCAGGCCCTGGCGGTGGCGGAGAATGCCGACGACCTGCGCCGCGTCGCCCGGCTGTCCGAGGGCCTGGGCGGGCGCACCCGCGCGGTTCTGGCGCTGCTCGGCCGCGGCGCCCTGGTGCTGGGATCGGGCCTTCTCGCGATCCTCCAGGGTCTCTGGCTCGGCCTCGCCTGGTTCCTGGCCGCCGCACTGGTCTGCCGCCGCGCCGGCACCGCGATCGGCCGGCTGATCTGGCGCCGCCCGGGATCCGGCCGCGCCGGCCGCGCTCGCGCCTGACGGCGTCGACCGAATCCGGTCTTCCTCCGTCGCCGCCGCGCCGGAAATCGGGCCTTCCTGCGGCAGAGATGAAACCGTCGCTGGTCCGCCGTGCGGATGGGCCGAGGACTTCGCGGATGGCCGATGGCGTCCGTGACAATGCTCGCGCCTGCCGCCCGGCAGCGCGCAGGCAGACGCCCTCGCCTGGCCGCTGCGGCATCCGGATCTTCCCGCGCCGGCGGACCATCCGCAAAGGTGGCTCCCGCCTCTCCGAACGGATGAGGCCAATCCCGGCCTCGATCTGATGCCGGCTTCGGAAGTCAAGCATCCTTCTCCGAATCGAACAATCATGTTTGACTTAAGCCGGGCAGCAGGAGCCTAAAAAACAGTCTTGTGCGGCAGAGATTTTGGTACTTATATGGATCAGGGCGGGTCGCGGCCCGCCCGCTCGCGATGATTTGCCGGGGGCGGAAGATGCACGCGTGCTCACGGAGCGGACCCGCGCGGAACAAGGGCGGTCGGCGGCGCAGCCGCGTCATCGGGACGACCGCGCCGTGACCGTCTGGCAGCCGGCGGCGGAGGCCGCCCTCGACGCGCTCGCCCTCGCGGTCCTGGTGGTCGACCGGCAGGGGCGCATCCTGCACGCCAACCGCGAGGCGGCGGATCTCCTCGAACGGCCCGAAGGCGCCCTGACCGGCCAGCAGGCGGGCGGCTGCCTCGGTGCCCGCGCGGCGGAGGGCCGGTCCCGTCTCCACGCCCTGATCCAGGCCGCCTGCGACGGCCGGGCCGGGGAGGCCGGCGGCTTCCTGCACCTGGAAGGGCGCAGCGGCGACGAGCCGGGCGTCTCGGTCTGCGTCTCGCCGCTCCTCGACGCCGAGGCGCCGGGCCGGGCGGTGGTGGTGGCGCGCCTGCTGCGGGCCCAGGGCCGTGTCGAGGTGCAGCTGCGCACCCTGTTCGGCCTCACCCGGGCCGAGGCGCAGCTCGGGGCGGCGCTCGCCCGCGGCGGCTCCCTGGCGGAGATCGCGGCCGAGCTCGGCATCAGCGTCACGACGGCGCGCACCCACGTCGCCCGCATCTTCCTGAAGACCGGGACGAAGCAGCAGAGCCAGCTCGTCGCCCTGGTGGCGGCGTTCCAGCTGCCGGTGGCATGCGCCGACGACGCCGTGCCGGTCGCGAGCCGGATCGCCCGCTGCGGGTCCGCCTGAGACCGCCCGCCGTCGCGGCGTTCCGCCACCCGTGACGGGAGCGGGATGCGGGCTCAGGCCCGGAGGTCGAGCCGGTAGGCGTAGGCGTCGCCGCGAAACAGGCCCTCGACATACTCGATCATGCGGTCGTCCCGGGCGTAGGACCGGCGCTTGATCAGCAGGCAGGGAAGCGGCTGGGTGAAGCCGAACACCGCGCATTCGGCCTCGTCCGGGGTCGCCGCCTCGATGGTCTGGCGGCAGCGCACCAGGGCCGCCCCGTGGGCGCCCAGGAAGGCGTAGACCGAGCCGCTGAGGTCGCCCTCGGCAAGCGCCGGCACCGCCGTGAGGTCGTACCACGCCACCTCCCGCGACAGCGGCATCCCGTCGCCGCAACGGATGCGCACCAGCTTCAGGAACGGCGCCGTCGAGGGCAGGCCGAACAGCGAGGCGATCGAGCGGTCCTGGACCACGCGCCGCTCGACGATCTCCGTCGAGGGCACGCGGCCGAGCTCGCGCATCTCCTCGGTGAAGCCCTTCAGCCGGTCCATGCCCGGGCTGAGCCGGGTGCGCCCGGCCTCGACGATGAAGCCGTGCCGGCCATGGGCGCTGAGATAGTGCTGCCGGCGCAGGGAATCGTAGCAGCGCTGCACCGTGGTGCGGCTGACGCCGAGCGCCTCCGCGAAGGGCCGCTCCGCCGGGAGGGTGGTGCCGCCCGCCACCGTGCCGTCCTCGATCAGGGCGCGCAGCTGCTCCTCGAGCTGCTGATAGAGCGGCCTCGCGGTATCGTGCCGTAGCCGCACGAGGCTGGTGAGGGCAGGATGGCCCGGGCCGGCTCCGGGCGGATGCTCGGGCATCGGCAGGTCAATCGGTGCGACGGCCGCGCAACGGTGCGGCGCGGGCGACGGGACGGAGATGCGGCATGAGCGTCGACATGGCGGCCAGTCCGGCCCTCTTCGTCCTCGGCAGCTTCGTGGCCGCCTGTTCTGCCACGGTTGACCGTCTGCCGCGAGCCGGAGAGTCCCTGCAGGCACAGGCTTTCCTGCTCGAGCCGGGCGGCAAGGGCCTCAACCTCGCGGTGGGCGCGCGCCGCCTCGGCGCCGCGGTCGACGGTCTGTTCGGCATCGGCGACGACGCGCTGTCGAGCCTCGCCGAGCCGGCCCTGCGCCGGGCCGACCTGCCGGTCGCGATGCTGCACCGCTTCCCCGGGCCGACCGGGGCCGGCATCGGCTTCACCGACGCTGCGGGTGAGAACTGCCTGGCGGTCTATCCGGGAGCGAATGCCCGCCTCGGGCCCCCGGAGGTCCGGGCGGCGGGCGGCCGGATCGCCGCCGCGGCCCTCGTCCTGGCGCAGTTCGAGGCCGGGGACGAGGCCGTGGCGGAGGCGTTCCGGATCGCGCACGGCGCGGGCGTGCGCACCCTGCTCAACCCGTCGCCGTTCCGGATGCCGCCGCCGGAAATCCTGGCGACGACCGGAATCCTGGTCGTCAACGCGGTCGAGGCGGCCGCCTTCGGGGCTGCGCTCGGCGTCCCGGTCCCGGAGGGGAGGGGGGAACCGGCCGCCTTCGACGCCCTCGCCGGGGCCCTGCTCGCCCGCGGACCGGACCTCGTCGTGATCACGCGCGGGGCCGACGGGGCGCTCGCCCGGCCGGCGGGCGGACCCATGCTGGTCCAGCCGGCCTTTCAGGTCGCGGCCCGCGACAGCCTCGGCGCCGGCGACGCCTTCACGGCCGGCCTCGCCGTGAGCCTCGCGGAGGGGCGCCCCCTCGCCGAGAGCCTGCGCCGGGCGGCGGCCTGCGGCGCCTGCGTGGTCCGCCGCGAGGGCGTGTTCGATGCCCTTCCGGACCGGGCCGCCCTCGCGTCCATGCTCGCCGGGGCTGAATCCTCGGCCGTCAGCTGAACAGGCCGGCGAGCAGGCTGCCGGCGACGGCGACCGCCGCGAGGGTCGCGATGAACCGGATGTCGTCGAAACGCTGTCTGATCATGGCCGGGCCTCCCCGCTGGCGTGATGGCGGTGACCCCTAGGCTCCTGGCCGGAGCCTCGCTGTGCGCCGCCGCACGCCCGCCGGAGGTATCGTGCCCGCCAGGGTGTGATGAGGGCCGGATTGCGCGACCGCTCCGGCGGGCCCGGACCAAAACCCTGCGGCGTCGCCCGAAAATCGGCGGATTCCGACTGCCGTCGGGGCGGCTTGGCCGTTGACAGAAGCCCTGCCACCTAAGAAAAAGGCCACACGCGCGGTGTGGCCCAAGTCTAGGGAGGAAACGCCCAAAGAGGGCAGCAACGCTGCGACGCCATCGCCGCGTTGCCCGATCAGAATTAAGCCCTGCCGGTCGAACTGGCAAGGGCGCGCACGCGTTTTGTGGCATCCGCGACGCAGGTGGTGCGCCGGTGCAACGGTGCGCCGGCCTGGGACCCGGACCCGGCCTGGGCGCGTTCTGCTCCGGCCGGGTGCGACACGCCAGGAGGCCGCCGCGATGACGCGCGAGGAACCCGAAGCCCGGGACCCCACGACCCGGCGCATCCCGGTCCGCGGCCAGACCCTGAACATCGCCGAGGCCGGTCCGGCGGACGGTCCGCTCACCGTGCTGCTGCACGGCTTTCCCGAGACCTGGTGGGGCTGGCGGCATCAGATCGGCCCGCTCGCGGCGGCGGGCCTGCGGGTGGTGGCCCCGGACCAGCGCGGCTACGGCCAGAGCAGCCGGCCGGACGGCATCGCGGCCTACCACCTCGACCACCTCGCCGGCGACGTGATCGGCCTCGCCGACGCCCTCGGGCAGGAGCGCCTGCGCCTCGTCGGGCACGATTGGGGCGGCGTCGTCGCCTGGTGGGCGGCGTCCCGCTTCCCCGACCGGATCGAGCGGGTGGCGATCCTCAATGCGCCGCATCCCGACATCTTCGGCGCCTATGCCCGCCGGCACCCGAGCCAGACCCTGCGCAGCCTCTATGTCGGGTTCTTCCAGCTGCCCGGGCTGCCGGAGGCCCTCCTGCGCGCCGGCGACTGCGCGGCCCTGCGCCGGGCCCTGACGCGGTCGAGCCGGCCCGGTGCCTTCAGCGCCCACGACCTCGACCTCTACGCCGCCGCCTGGCGCCGGCCCGGCGCGATCACCGCGATGCTCAACTGGTACCGCGGATTGCGGCTGCCCCGCGAGCCGGCCACCGAGCCGGTCCGGCCGCCGGTCCTGGTGCTGTGGGGCGAGCGCGACACCGCGCTCGAGCGCGGCCTCGCCGCCGAGAGCCTGCGGCTCTGCGCGCAAGGGTCGGTGCGGTACTTCCCCGAGTCCACCCACTGGCTCCAGCACGAGGAGCCGGCGGCGGTCAACGCGGCCCTGATCGGGTTCCTGACCGCCGATGGCCCCGGTCCTGGCGCGGCTCAGGCCTGATCGCCGAACAGCAGCCGGCGGGTCGCCGCCGCCACGTCGTCCTGCCGCATCAGGCTCTCGCCGACGAGGAGCGTGCGGATGCCGGCCGCCGCCAGGGTCTGGGCGTCGGCGTGGCTGCCGATGCCGCTCTCGCCGACCAGGATCCGGTCCGGCGGCAACAGCGGGCTCAGGCGCACCGCGTTGTCGAGGGAGACCTCGAAGGTGCGCAGGTCGCGGTTGTTGACGCCGATGAGCCGCGTGCCGAGGGGCAGCGCCCGGGCGAGCTCCGCCTCGTCGTGGACCTCGACCAGGACGTCCATGCCGAGGTCGTGGGCGGTCTCGACGAGCGCCGCCGCCTCCTCGTCGTCGAGGCTCGCCATGATGACCAGGATGCAGTCGGCGCCCCAGGCCCGGGCCTCGACGACCTGATAGGGCTCGAAAAGGAAGTCCTTGCGCAGGACCGGCAGGGCGCAGGCGGCGCGGGCCGCCGTCAGGTACTCGGGCTTGCCCTTGAACGAGGGCTCGTCGGTCAGCACCGACAGGCAGGCGGCGCCGCCCGTCTCGTAGGCGCGGGCGAGCGCCGGCGGGTCGAAATCCGCGCGGATCAGGCCGCGGGAGGGCGAGGCCTTCTTGATCTCGGCGATCAGGGCGAAGCGGCCCTGCGCCACCTGCGCGGCGATCGCGTCGGCGAAGCCCCGCGGCGGGTCCGCCTTGGCGGCGCGCTTCTCGAGCTCGGCCAGCGGCACGCGCAGCTTCGCCGCCGCGATCTCGCGTCGCTTGTAGGCCTCGATATGGGCGAGCACGTCGGCCGGGCGCGGCCGGGCCTCGTCCTCGCGGGACGTCGTTTCGGTGTCGGACAAGGCCGTGTCCTCCCGTCGGGAGCGTATCGAGGGTCGAGCGGGCGCCGGGAGACGCCGCGGTCACGCGGTGGAGACGGTCGCCAGGCGCTCCAGGACCGCCCTGGCCGCTCCGGTATCGATCGCCTGGGCCGCGCGGGCGACGCCGTCCTGCAGGCTGTCAACGCGCTGGGCCACCATCAGAGCCGCCGCGGCATTGAGCACCCCGATGTCGCGGTAGGGCGTGCGGGCGCCGTCGAGCACCTCCCGCAGGGCGCCCGCGTTGTTGGCGGGATCGCCGCCGCGCAGCTCCTCGGGCGCCGCGAGGCGAAACCCCAGCTCCTGCGGGTCGATGGTGAAGCGGCGGATCGCCCCGTCCTCGAGCGCCACCACGGCGGTCGGGCCGGTGGTGGTGATCTCGTCGAGCCCGTCCGAGCCGTGCACGGTCCAGACCCGGCGGCTGCCGAGCTCGGCGAGCACCCGGGTCATCGGCTCGGCGAGGGAGGGGGCGTAGACGCCGAGCAGCTGGGCGGCGACCCCCGCCGGGTTGCACAGGGGCCCGAGCACGTTGAACAGCGTCCGGGTGCCGATCTCGACCCGCACCGGTGCGACGTGGCGCATCGAGGCGTGGTGCGACTGGGCGAACATGAAGCACAGGCCCGCCTCGGCCAGGCAGCGGGCGAGGTGGTCGGGGGTGAGGCCGATGCCGACGCCGAGCGCCGCGAGCACGTCGGCGGCGCCCGAGCGCGACGAGGCGGCGCGGTTGCCGTGCTTGGCCACCGGCACGCCGCAGGCCGCGGTGATGATCGCCGCGAGCGTCGAGACGTTGTAGCTGCCCGAATGGTCGCCGCCGGTGCCGACGATGTCGATCGCGCCCGCGGGCGCGACGACGCGGGTCATGCGCTCGCGCAAAGCCCCTGCGGCGCCCGCGATCTCGTCCACCGCCTCGCCGCGCACCCGCAGCGCCATCAGGAAGGCGCCGGCCTGGGCGTGCGTCACCTCGCCGGAGAGCAGGTGGTCGAAGGCGCGGCGGGCCTCCTCGCGCGTCAGCGCGGCGCCCGTGGCGACCTTCGCCAGGTAGGGCTTGAACGAGTCCATGACGATGAAGAGCCTGATCTCAGTGTGGGCCTACGCCCGGTCCGTCAATGCACATCTCGGCCGCGCTTGTCACCCCGGGGCATGACATGTGGGGTCTTGGGATTCCGGGCCTCGGTGTTCCATTCCGCCGCGAGGTCGAGGAAATTGCGCACCAGGGTCTGCCCGTGCTGCGACAGGATGCTCTCGGGGTGGAACTGCACCCCGTGCACCGGCCGCTCCGCGTGCTCCAGCGCCATGATCAGCCCGTCGGCCTCCGCGGTCACCACGAGGCTGTCGGGGCAGGTCGCCCGGTCGACGATCAGCGAATGGTAGCGCGTCGCCGAGAACGGCCCGTTGATGCCGCGAAACAGCCCGGTCGCCCGGTGCTGCACGCGCGAGACCTTGCCGTGCATCGGCGCGGGCGCCCGCACGACCTCGCCGCCGAAGGCCTGGCCGATCGCCTGCAGGCCGAGGCAGACGCCGAGCATCGGGATCTCGTCGCTCAGGTCCCGCACCACGTCGAGGCACACCCCCGCCTCGCTCGGCGTGCACGGGCCCGGCGAGAGAATCAGGGCGTCCGGCGCGCGCCGCCGGATCTCCGCGACGGTGATCGCGTCGTTGCGCACCACGTCGATCGCGCCGGCCAGCGGCCCGATCAGGTGGACGAGGTTCCAGGTGAAGGAATCGTAGTTGTCGATGACCAGGATGTCGGACATGGATGCGCGCCTCTTGCGGGGCGGTGTGGGGCTTCGCGCGCCGCGCGGTCAAGAGGACGGATCAGCTCTGCGGCGTCGGGAGGCCAGCGTCGCGATCCCGATCGGGCCGTTCGCGATCAGGATGCAATCCGCGAGGCCGTCGCGCCCGATGAGCCCGTCGATGCCTCGCGGCCGCAGCAGGGCCGCCAGGACAAGGCCGCCGCAGACACCCGGCCTGATCGAGGCGGATGGGAACCGATTGCCGGTCGGTCAGAGGAGACCGACTGGACGGTCAGGCATTCTTGCTTCTCCTGAACGTTTCGGACGGAAGCTCGCCATATCGGTCCCTGTACAATTTGCTGAAGCGTCCGATATGGTAGAATCCATATCGCATCGCAACTTCGGTGACGCTGACGAACTGGCCAGATGTGATCTCTGTCCGGGCGAGGGACAATCTGACGTCAGTCAAGAACGCCTTCGGCGTCGTGCCCAGGTGGCGGCGAAATGCGATCTGCAGGGCGCGATAGCTGCATCCGGCCGCGGTGGCGATGCGTCGGGACGAGATCGGCTCGGCGGCATGATGGACGATGAACTCTTCCGCGCGGCGCAACTGGGCGGGCTTGGCGGCCGGGATTCCTGCGAGCGCCTCCGAGAAGCGGGCCTGCATCGCTTCGAGGATCAGATCCATCGCCGCATCCGTCGCACGTTGCGCGGCGGTCGTGCGAAGCGATTCGAACTGAAGCAGTGAATCGGCGAAGCCCATGAACATGTCCCACGGGGTCGAGAAATTTTCCGGAAGGACGCACGGGGCAAGATTCAGTGTCGTCGGCATGGGCCTGTCGAAAAATCTTATCCAAGCCTGCTCGAAGACGTCCTTGCGGATGTGCAGAGTCTTCTGTTTGAAGCGAGGGCCGAAATGGAATCGGATTGGTGCATCCGGCGAGAACACGACGGTTTGCCTGGCGCACAGGGACTGCTCATGGGCACCCGAGAATGCGGTGCCGTCACCGGTGAGCGTCGACGTGATCAGGAAAAACGTTCCGAAGTTCTCCGGCTCAACCTGAACCGACGTGCCATACGATAAATCGACGATCTTCAAGGGGGCGATATTTCTGACCGTCAGGTCACACTTGAAGGGCGCGTCCAGCCGGTGGATCCTCAGTCTGTGCGGGCAAAACACCTCGGCTACACGTGACACGGCATCATCCGGATCGCAGGTCTCGGACGTCACCAGCGCGCGATGATGGGGGGCAAGCCTCTTCCGCATTGGCCGGCGGCCTTCGATTGTCCTGCCCCGCACCCACCTCGTGCGAGGTCTCGTGCGAGGTCTCGTGATTGCATGCGACGCGATCCGACGGACCGAATACCGCCCCCGCTCGGGCGTCGCCGGACATTGATCTTCTTCGCCCAGGCTGCCCTTGGGAAGGGGCTCGGTCGAGACAGCGACGACGTTTCGGGACGCGGCTCCTCCGGAGCCGCACCCGGCTTCATGGTGACCGACCGTCCCCGCGATCCTTATGACGAGACGCCCTCGTGCGCGAGACCGGCGGGCGCATCATCCGCCGCAAGGGTCACCGGTTCAGCGACGACAATGATGCAGGAACGAGCGACCGGGCAGAAACCCGCCACGCGATTCTGCTAGGATTTCAGCGGCGAACAATTCAATTGAAATGGCCGACATAGCGCATGATGTAGCGTTGACCCTCCGGTCGATTGCGTGCACCGAACTCGTAATAAGCGTTGAAGAAGAGAAAGTTATCCGCGTTGATCGACCACAGGGCTCCCGGCCCCAACGCGAAGACGCGCTCGCGGTGCCCGCGAGCGGCGACGCCATTGGCCAATGTATCGGTGATCTGCTGCAGCCAGTAGCCGTTCGCTCCGACAACGAGATCTTTCGTCAGTTTGTAATCTGTCGCAAAGTTCGCATGGAGCGCTTGGCCTGCCTGCGTCGTCGAGATAGCAGGTCCGAACGACACATTAGGCCGGTCGTTTCTGGCGTTCCAGAGGTAGTGGAACCTGCCCGACACGCTCCAATCGGGCGTCAGAAACAGGGTCCCGGCGACGTATGGATCAAAGGACAGGTAGTTCGAACCGGGGTTGACGGCCGCGGTGGGATCGTATCGCCCCGTCGGGAGGATCACCGAGGCTTCGATGCGGCCCATGAAGATCGGGCCGTTGGGACCCATCACCGGATCGCCTTGGTAGAAAGGGCCGACCAGAAGGTCGCCGACACCCTCCCGTGCCTTGAGCACCGCACCGTTCAAGCCGTCATTCACGGCGGCATGCGGGAGAGCGGGCAGGATGAGGTTGAGGCCGAAGGTGCCGGGCCCGACCTTGATCGGAGAGACGTAGATCAGCTGGGTGAGCTCCGCGATCACCGTCACGTCCTCGCGGGGAAGTCCGAGACTGCGCCCGCGATTGTCGGTGAGACGCCCGGCCGAGTAAACCTGAAGGTACTGCGACGGATACCAGCCCGGCCCGGACGGCGGCGCGCCGTCGAAGAAGCTCGTGAAACCCAGGTTGAGAGCCGGCATGTCATAGGCATGAGCGGACCCGGCGAAGCCGGCGAGCGCGGCGAAGGCGGCACTGGCACACGTCGTCCGGCGGCGTCGCCTGGGCCTGCCCACGGGCTGCACCGCCGGCTCACCGGATTGGGAACATGGCATCTCTGTCCTTCCTTTCCGCATAGATCCGGCCTCGCGCGGGCGAGCACCGTCGGCTGTCGAATGTGTCGAAGCATCGGATGGTCCCGCAGGGCTTCGCCGGGCGGGCACTGCAGGTCAGTCGCGTCCGGCTCGGATGATGGCCTCGGCGAGCACGTCGGGCGCGGTGAACAGCAGCTCGTGGCTGCCGCTGACCTGAACCAGCCGAAACAAGCCGAGCCGGTTCGACATGCGCGGGTGCCATCCGAAGTCCGGGCCCTGCGGCAGCGCCGCGTCCTCCGTGGCGTTGATGTACGAGCAGGGCACCCGGCCGCCCTTGACGATCTCGTAGAAGCCCTTCAGGTCGAGCTTGTCGGCAAAAGGCTGAAACGGCTCGGGGGAGAGCAGAGCGTAGGTGGCCCGCGCGGTCTCAAGATCCGCGTCGTTGACGAAGGCCTCTCGCCAGACCGGGAACGGCATCGACACGGTGTTGTCGGGTGAGGACTTGGCGAGACTGGTGAACATCTCGCGATAATGCGGCGGAACCGCATCGAGCAGGCTCTCGCCGTCATTGAGCACGAAGGCGTTCCAGAACACGAGCCGCCTGACACGGTCGGCGACTTGCTCCACCACTTTGGAGATGATGGTTCCGCCGTAGGAGTGCCCGAGCAGGACGAAATCGTCGAGGTCGTTGTCCCGGATGTAGCGAACGATGGATGCGGTACAATCGGCGTGGTTCACCGCCTTGTCTGCCCCTTTGCCATGGCCGGCAATGGTCGGGGTATAGACGTCATGGCTCTGGGCGCGCAGCTTGTCCGCGACCGCCGAGAAAGCGTCGCCGTCGTGCCAGGAGCCGTGAACGAGCAAAAATTTCATGAGTTCTCACCAGCAAAAAACTTCTCTTCGCAAGAGTGACGAAAGGAACGATAATTTAAAGTCGGAAAGCGCATCGCCATCCAGAATGCGAAAAAATCTGCAATGACCAAAAATCTGCGATGACCCTGGGGACTTGAGGGCTTGGGGACTTGGGGGGCTTGGCGCCGGCGGCGCTGGGCGGAGTCGCGGGTGGCTGTGAGCAGCCCCTTGCGATGCCTGTCTTGTGTGCTTCCCTTTGGGGATGGGCTGCGGCGATCCGGAGCGCCCGAGCGAGGCGGAGCCGATCGAGCGGGTGCTGACAGCCGCACCGGCCGGAGAAGACCTCGCGCACTTCCTCCAAGCCGTCGGCGAGGGACCGCAAGGAACGGCGCGAGACGTCCCGCTCCGGCGGGTCCGAGCCTGGGCACGACGGGCGCGAGCGGGCTCTGAGCCGGGATCCGGATCAGGTCGTGGAGCGGCGGCCCGCCTGCCCGTCGGCCGGCGGCGAGCCGCTGCCCGACGCCCTGCCGGCCGACATGGTCAGCCCGCACGAGCGCATCGACCTGCCGCCCGTCAGGCCGGTGGCCGCGCAGCACCGGCGCTTCGGCGTGAACTGCCCGGCCTGCCGGACCGATGTGCCGGCGGACGCGGCCGCTTCGCCATCCGGGCCCATCCACATCGGCGCGTCATCCGGGCCGGTGGATGTTCAGTCGCCCCGGCCGTCCGAAGCAAGTATCACAAAATTATCCGCTGGATTTGCGATAAGAAACCGTGGCACATCAAAAAATAAGCAGACTTGATTTGGCTTGCCGACGCAAGTCTGCTTGGCCGGCCTGACGCGCATCCGCGTGGGCGTCGAACAGATCGAGGATCGCGTCGCCCCTGATCAGGACGAAGCGCCCGGCACGGCCGAGCAGCTCCGGCAGCTTGGCGCGGTAGGTCGCTGTTTCCTGCTCGAGCGGTGCCATGCGGGCCTCCTTCAGCGCCGCCTGCGACCGGCGATCGTCTGCCGCTCGCAAAGCATCGTCATCGGGCGCCCGAGCCCAGACCGCTACTGCCCCCGCCGCGCCTGGGCGGCGAAGCGCACCGCCTCCTCGGCGGCGCGGAACAGCGCCCTGGCCTTGTTGACGCATTCCTGCTGCTCGGAGGCGGGATCCGAATCGTGCACGATGCCGGCGCCGGCCTGGACGTGCATGCGGCCATCCTTGACGATGGCGGTGCGCAGGACGATGCAGGTGTCCATCTGGCCGTCGGCGCCGAAATAGCCGATGCAGCCGCCATAGGGCCCGCGCTTCTCGCGCTCGAGCTCGTCGATGATCTGCATCGCCCGCACCTTCGGGGCCCCCGAGACCGTGCCGGCCGGAAAACCGGCCGCCAGCGCCGACAGCGCGTCGTGCCGGGGATCGAGGCGGCCCTCGACGTTCGACACGATGTGCATGACCTGGCTGTAGAACTCGAGGAAGAACGAATCCGTCACCCGCACGCTGCCGATCTCGGCGACGCGGCCGACGTCGTTGCGGCCGAGGTCGAGCAGCATCAGGTGCTCGGAGCGCTCCTTCGGGTCGGCGAGCAACTCGTCGGCGAGCGCCCTGTCCTCCTCCGGGCTCGCGCCGCGGCGGCGGGTGCCGGCGATCGGCCGGATCGTCACCGCCCCGTCGCGCACCCGCACCAGGATCTCGGGCGATGAGCAGACGATCTGGAAACCGCCGAAATCGAGGTAGCACAGGAACGGCGCCGGATTGACCCGGCGCAGCGCCCGGTAGAGCGCGAACGGCCCTAACCCGAACGGCGCCTCGAAGCGCTGCGACAGCACCACCTGGAAGATGTCGCCGGCGGCGATGTACTCCTTGGCCCTGGCCACCATGCCCAGGAACTCGTCGGGGGCGACGTTCGAGACCGGGGCGGGGGCGGGGATCTCCGCCGGGTTCTGCCGCGCCTCGAGCGGCAGCGGACCGTCCAGCGCGTCGGCGGCGCGCTCCAGCCGCGCGAGCGCCGCCTCGTAGGCAGCTCGTGCCGAGACGCCCGCCGCCGGCCGGATCGGCGCCACCAGGGCGATCTCGTCGCGCACCGCGTCGAAGATCACCATCACGGTCGGGCGCACCAGGATCGCGTCCGGCACGCCGATCGGGTCGGGGTGGGGCGGGGCCAGGCGCTCCATCTCCCGGACCATGTCGTAGCCGAGATAGCCGAACAGGCCCGCCGCCATCGGGGGCAGGCCTGCTTCAGCGGGAATCGCGCTCTCGGCGATCAGCGCCCGCAGGCTGTCGAGGGGTGCGGCGTCGTCGGGCGCGAAGGCCGCGAGGTCGGGCGCCGCGGCGCGCTCGGCCCGGCCCTTCGTGCAGCGCCAGATCAGGTCGGGATCGAGGCCGATCATCGAGTAGCGGCCGCGCACCGCGCCGCCCTCGACCGATTCGAACAGGAAGGCGGCGCCCTCGCGGCCGGCCTTCAGCTTGAGGAAGGCGGCGACCGGCGTCTCGAGGTCGGCCACCAGGGTGGCGCGCAGGAGGACCGGGCGGCCTTCCGCGTAGGCCGCCGCCGCGGCCTCGGGGGAGGGGGCGGTGAGCATCAGTACTCGCCGCCGATGGCGCGCCGGAACGCCGCTTCGTTCACCGAGACGCCGGCCTGCTTCTGCACGTCGGCGATGTACTGGGCGAGCACGTCGTCGGCGAGGGCCGTGCGGTACTGCTGCTCCACCGAGACCGCGCCGGCGGCCCCCGGCACGAAGGCCGGCACGGTGGCGCTGGTGACCCTGAACACCACCCGGGCGGTCCCCTCGCCGGAGGCCGCGCCGGCCTTCGCCACGGGGGTCGCGAAGACGCGCGCGACGCTCTCCGCCGTCAGCCCGTCCTTGCCGCGGCCGCGGGCGAGGTCGGTCACGGTCCTGGCCTCCTGGCCGAGGGAGGTCGCCACCGCCTCGATCGCCTCGCCCTTGTCGAGCCGCTCGGTCGCCTCGCGGGCCTTCGCGGCGAGCCGGCGCGAGACCTCGTCGGCCTTCCACTGCGCCACGACGGCGTCGCGCACCTCGGCCAGCGGCTTGTCGTGGGCTGGGTCGACCTTGGTCACGTCGTACCAGAGATAGCCGCCCGAGCGGGTGCGCAGGGCCTCGTTGTCGGCCCCCATGTCGCTGCGGAAGATCGCCGCGAGCGTCGCGTCCTTGTCGGGGACCGCCTCGACCGCCTTGCCCTGCGGGTCGCGGCCCTGCGCGTCCACCGCCGGCACGGTGACGAGGGACAGGCCCTGCTCCCGGGCGATGTCGGCGAGCGGCTTGGCGCCGGCGCGCTGGTCCTCGATCGCGTCGTGGACCTTCTCGAGCCCGTCCCGGGCCTTGTCGCGGGCGATCTCGGTGCGGACCTCGCCCGCCACCGCCTCGAACGGCTTGCGGGCCGCCGGCTGGACGCTGGTCACCCGCAGCAGCACCGCGCCGAAGCGCCCCTTGACCGGCTCGCTCACGGCGTTCGGCTCGGCCGCGAAGGCGGCCTCGGCCACCGCCGGGTCGAACAGCTCGGACTTCGCGAAGGTGCCGAGGTCGAGCGCCTTGGCGTCGAGCCCGCGCTCGGTGGCGACCTGGTCGAAGGTCACCTCGCCGCTGCGGATGCGGGCGAGCGCCGCCGTGGCGTCGGCCTCGTTGGCGAAGACGATCTGCTGGATCGCGCGCTTCTCAGGGGTCCCGAAGCGGGTCTGCTCCGCCTCGTAGCGGGCGCGCGCCTCGGCCTCCGGCACGGCGTCGGGCTTGGCGAGCGTCGCGGGGTCGAGGATCAGCAGGGTCACGGCGCGGTATTCGGGCGCCCGGAACGCGCTCTTGCGCTCGGTGTAGAAGGTCGTGACCTCGTCCTCGCTCGGGGCCGGGATCTCGCCGGCAGCGGCTTCCGGCAGGGTGAAGGACGCGGCAGCGCGCCGCTCGGAGGTGTAGCGGTGGATCGCCTCGCGGGCCGCGAGTGAGACCGGCAGCTCGGCCGTGATGGCCTCGGCGAGCTGGAGCCGCGCCGCCACCGCCCGCTGCTCCTGCACGAAGCCCTGCTCGGTCAGGCCGGCCTGGCGCAGGGTGTCCCGGAAGGTGTTGACGTCGAAGGCGCCGCCCGGGCCCTTGAACGCCGGCTCCTCCTGGATCAGGCGGATCACGGCCGCGTCCGGGATGCGCAGGCCGAGATCCCGGGTCTTCTGGTCGAGGGAGGCCTCGGTGATCAGCTGCGCCAGCACCTGCCGGTCGAGGCCGAGCGCCTTGGCCTGGTCCGGCGTGATCGGCCGGCGGCTCTGGCGCGACAGGCGCTGGATCTGGTTCTGGTAGGCGGTGCGCAGGGCCTCGGCCGGGATCGGCGTGCTGCCGACCGTCGCGACGTTGTTGCTGCCGCCGCCGCGAAAGATGTCGCCGATGCCGAAGATGGCGAGGCCCGCGATCAGGAGGCCGAACACCACCGTCACCACGATCTTGCCGAGCCAGCTCTGGCTGGCGGCGCGGAACCCCTGGAGCATCGCGATCCTCGGAAAACCCGTGAGGACGCCGCCCGCGAGGGGGCGGCGCCCGGATCCGGCCGCGATACCGCATAAGCGCCGCAAGGCAAAGGGCGGCGGTTCCCGCGCGTTTCGCCGACCGTCCCGGCCGGGTTTGCCGCCCGTCCGCGGACCTGTTACCCGGCAGCGCTCGACGACGATGGGGAGAGACATGACGACCGAACGGCCGCGCCCGCTGGTGGCGGGAAACTGGAAGATGAACGGCCTCAAGGCCTCGCTGACGGTGGCCGAGGCGGTCCGGGACGGCCTCGACGCGGGCCTCGCCCAGCACATCGACGTGCTGGTCTGCCCGCCCGCGACCCTGGTGGGAGCGGTCGCGGCGGCGCTCGCGGGCTCGCCCGTCAAGGTCGGCGGCCAGGACGTGCATGCCGAGGCGAGCGGCGCCTATACGGGCGACGTCTCGGCCGAGATGCTGGCGGATCTGGGCGCCGCCTACACCATCGTCGGGCATTCCGAGCGCCGGGCCTACCACCACGAGAGCGACGCGGACGTCCGCGCCAAGGCGCTCGCCGCCCGCCGGGCGGGCCTCGTGGCGATCATCTGCGTCGGCGAGACCCGCGAGGAGCGCGAGGCCGGCCGGACCCTCGCGATCGTGCGCGGCCAGCTTGCCGGCTCGCTGCCCGACGGCGCCACGCCGGCCGACACGGTGATCGCCTACGAGCCGGTCTGGGCGATCGGCACCGGCCTCACCCCGACCACGAACGACGTCGCCGAGGTCCACGCCCTGATCCGGCAGGAGCTCCGGGCGCGGCTCGGCGCCGAGGGGGCTCGGGTGCGGATCCTCTACGGCGGCTCGGTCAAGCCGTCGAACGCGGTTGAGCTGATGGGCGTCGCCGATGTCGACGGGGCGCTCGTGGGTGGCGCGAGCCTGAAGGCCGAGGATTTTCTCGGCATCGCGGCGGCGTATCGCTGAGGCGGGGCCGCCGGGCCTCGGCGGGCGCGGGACGCGCCGAAGGACGGCATCAGGATCGATGACCGCCGGACGCCCGTCCGCTCTTGCGGCTCCCGTCCGCGGCAATGCCGGGGCCGCGCAGGCGGAGCCCGGATTGCCGCAGGGAGCCGAGACGCTCGCAGGCAAGCGCGTGACGTGGGCTGCCGTCCGCGCTTGCCTGAACCATCGGGATTCTCGATCCCCGGCTCCGGACGTCTGCGCGATCCCTAAGAGCCCTCCTTCGAGGTCAGTCGAGCGTTGATCCGCTGACGCCTCGGGACGGGGTTTGGGGATACGGCGTCCGTCACCGCCCCGGATCGCGCCGTCGTGTAGCGTGGCGCCGCAATCGGGCGCTGCAAGTCCTTTGTTCCTGCTGCCTTGTCGACGACGGGCCGGACCTCGCTTCGTCGGAAATCGCTCGAGGCGCGCTGCGGCCTGCGCCGATGCTTGTTCGCGTCCGGTCCGCTGGCTTGTCGGCGGTATACGGGACCTCTGTGGCTCGAGGGCGCCCAATCCGCTCGTGTCGCCGGCCTGCTCGTTCCCGGTGCGGCGACCCTCTCGCCCACCTCGTCCCTGCCTGGCCTGGTGCCCTGGTCCGGCTTCCGCCCGGAGCCGGTGACAGGCAGCCTCACGAGCGCTGCGGTATCGGTCGCGCAGATCCTCGGGCGACGCGGATTCGGATGGTCACTGCACGCCCGCATGGTCCTTGCGCCGTAAGGCGCAGCAGCCCGTTACGCCACCACGCCGATGAACACCCGCTGCGAGGAAGATGCTGTGTGCCGGACAATGAAGTGAGACTTATCCAGTATCAACGGTTCGTCGGCAGGGGCCATCACCCACGTAGATGCAAGCTCCGATTGCATCTTGAGAGCGACGTTGTCCGCGCGGATGCCAGTCATGTCTGGTCACGCACAACTTTCTAGCGTGCGATAGCCTTGAGAGGCAACACATCCACTCTCAAATCCAATTTTTTTCACCCTGAAGCAGAAAATGCAAGACAGCCGCGAGTTGCCGAGCACGTTCCGGTGTAATTGCGAATTCCTCATTTTTGTCGGCGGCTTTCAGCAGCTCCTTAACCAGTTCATCTGCAGCCGCTTTTGCATCTTCGCCTGAGACTATATTCATATCCTATTGCCTCTCCCTCAGGCGTGCTTCTAGCATCGACCTCCACTGCGCACCAGCAACGATCGGTTGAAAAATTTATAGATCGCCTTCCCCGACATGTAGTGGGACTATGCCCAAAGGTGATTCTTGCCTGCGGAATCAGAGGCGTTCGATTGCCGGGCTGCCCGCGTCCAGCATGACGATGGAACGCATCGTCACGGTATTCATCCATCTTGCTTAGGCTGGATTGGGGAGGATGGTGCGAAGACGCTCGACCAGTGCGTCATGGGACGACCCGGGGTCAACCGCGGATCGGCGTGGCGCCGCCTGTGGGTTCGCGAGAGCCGGTTCGCGAGGTAGCGCTCGCTGAGGGCGCCCGGACAGGTCTGCCCTGGCGGCGGTCGCCCGTCGGACCGAGCCCGGAACCGTGCCAGGTCGGTCGCCACGGCGTGCAGGCGTGAACCGGACGGTGTGCCACGAACGGCGTCCGGCGCGACGGCGACCATCGCGGGCAGCGCCCTCCCGGCGACTGTGCCGGCAACTCCGACCAGCGCATCCGCGGCACCGTCGCGGACGGGATACCGTCTCCGACGATCGGCATCTCCCCAGAGAGATACGAACGTAGAGTCCGACTATAAATTCTCGTGATCGATCATCAGAGCAATCTGTAATCCCATGTAACCTGCGTCTTTCTGACGGAGGCGGGGACGCCGGTCGCTAAACAATTCTGAGGAATGGCACCTGTAACTATCGAACCGATACCGACGATTGAGCCCGCTCCAATGTGGGAGCCCTTCAACAGTCTGACCGATTCCGCAATCCAGACGCGATCTTCAATGGTAATATCTTTTCCATAATTCAGTCTCGTGTTGGTATTTATATCGATGATAGAGTGAAGATCGCTCACGGTCGCAAAAAATCCATCAGCGATAATGCAATTTCTTCCTATGGAAATATCAAAACTTTCTGCCGCATGCAATACAGCCTTATTTGTGAAACCTGTATTTTCGCCAATATTTATTGTCGAGTCATGTTTCGCATAGATATTAAGGCGAGCGAGTTGAGCATTTTTGCCAACAAATATACTACAGTTGTGGCCTATATCCATCATGAATTCGTAAGAATTCACCCACTCTTGGATATTAACATAATTATTATCGCCATTAAGAATGATTATCCCCGAGCAGCGACTTTTTGTTTGTGCATCGATTATGACCGTATTGTTGTTGCCATTATCAACCAGATTGATGGGCATAACGCATGTTCCTGAGGACTCGCCATCGCAGAGAACAGGCTCCCGCCCGACAGCCGCAAACGCACGGACGCATCGGGACGACAGCGGTGGCCTTTGCGCGTCCGCATCCACGCGCCTGCGAGGTTGCCCAAGCACTTCGCGGTTGCTTCGTGCATTGCACTAACAGGCTGTAGCAGCGAGAGGCGGCCATGAGCAAGGAGGCTGCCATGAGCAAGGACCATGCCTGAGAGACGACCGTAGCGGGGCAGTGCGGCCAGCGCGCACCCGAGCCTCGTCACCGTGCGGTCGAGGGCGTATCCGGCCGGCGGCCGGGCGGACGCTCGCCTGTGCCCCGCACGAAACCGGAGAAATCGGAATTGCCGGAAAGGCATCGGAACATTCCGGCTGTCGCGCGTCGGAACGCGGCCGGATCGCTCAGCCTGAGGCTCTGCAGGACGACCCGAAAGTCCCTGGTGGGCGGTGACGGGCTCGAACCGCCGACCCTCTCGGTGTAAACGAGATGCTCTACCGACTGAGCTAACCGCCCGGGAGCCGGCATGGTTAAGGGGCGAGCGCCGCGAGCGCAAGGGTTCGGGCACCCGTCTCGTCCTCGCCCGACTTTCTCGAGCCGGCGGCTTGACAGGGTAGGGGGCTCCCCATACACCCCCGCCATCGCAGCACTGCGAGACGCCGGGCGGACGTAGCTCAGTCGGTTAGAGTGCCGGCCTGTCACGCCGGAGGTCGCGGGTTCGAGCCCCGTCGTCCGCGCCATTGTCCCCTTTCCGAGGATGGGCAGCTCTGGCTGCCGGGGTCACGCGAGCACGCCGCGCGGGCGTAGCTCAGTTGGTTAGAGTGCCGGCCTGTCACGCCGGAGGTCGCGGGTTCGAGCCCCGTCGCCCGCGCCAAACCCGATCTCTGCACGCTTGCCACACCCGCTCTCGACGGCCCTCCTGTTGCAGCGTGACGACGTCGACGCGCACCGTGAACACCCAAGCCGGCCCACCCCAAAAATCTCCACAATCCGCCGACAGGTGCGCGCTCTCGCATGGCCGTGCTGTCCAGGAATCGCCAGAGATGCCGACGACCCCGCTCCCCCTGACGGCTCGCGCCCTGCGCCGCGCGGCGCAGGCCCGCGGTGCATTCCCGCGGGCTGCGCTCCTCATGCTCGGCCTCGCGCTCGCCGGGTGCAGCGGCTCGGCGATCCTGCCGGCGCCCGACCTGCCGACGACGCCGGTGATCCTCGACGAGGCCGCGGCCGCGGCCGCGATCTCGCGCTACCGCGCGAGCCACGGCCTCGGGCCGGTGGCGATCGATTCCTCGCTGATCCGCGCCGCCTCGTTCCAGGCCGAGGCCAATGCCAGGGCCGGCTTCCTCTCGCACGAGGTCGGCGGCACCTTCGACGCGCGGCTCAAGCGTGCCGGCTTCGGCGGCCGCTACGCCGCCGAGAACCTGAGCGCCGGCTCGGCCACCTTCGACGAGGTGCTCAGGCGCTGGCAGGTCTCGCCCGAGCATAACCGCAACATGCTCATGCCGCAGGTCAAGCGCGTCGGCATCGCCCGGGTGGACGCCCCGGGCAGCCGCTACAAGCGCTTCTGGGCCCTGATCCTGTCGGACGGCTGACGCGCTTCGCTGCGACGCAGCATCACGGCCAGGCCCCTGAAAACACCCGGGAAGGGGAAGGGGCCTGCGACGATCCTCCCCGGTTCGGGCCGGCTTCCCGGCGTTGTGCCGGGGGCGCGAGCCCCTATCTTGCGTGCAGGCGTTCGCGGTTTGTGCGGTGCGAACGCCCCTTGTTTCGTCATACCCGCTCGTTTAAGCCTCGCGGCACTCTCCGGGCTTTGGAACCGTTCCGAGAACGGCCCCGGCGGCCCGCGGCGCGGGCACGCGCCAAGGTTCGTGCCAACCCTTGAGGATGCTCGATGAACGGCCTCCTGTCGGATTACCTGCCGCTGGTGATCTTCATCGGCGTGTCCCTCTTCATCGCCGCGGCGCTCCTCGTGGCCCCCTTCCTGGTGGCCTATAACAGCCCGGACCCGGAGAAGCTCTCGGCCTACGAGTGCGGGTTCAACGCCTTCGACGACGCGCGCATGAAGTTCGACGTGCGCTTCTATCTCGTCGCCATCCTGTTCATCATCTTCGACCTCGAAGTTGCCTTCCTGTTCCCGTGGGCGATCACGTTCGGGGACCTCGGCTGGTTCGGCTTCTGGTCGATGATGCTCTTCCTCGGCGTGCTCACCGTCGGCTTCGTCTACGAGTGGCGCAAGGGCGCCCTCGAGTGGGACTAGAAGCACCGCCTGAAGCCGCCCTCCGAGACGAGAAGCACCGGACCCCACCATGGCTCTCACCACCGTCCGCGCCCCCGAGATCGCGCCCCAGCCCAAGGGCATCCTCGATCCCTCCACCGGCCAGCCGATCGGCGCCAACGACCCGACCTTCCTGACGATCAGCGACGAGCTGGCCGACCGCGGCTTCCTGCTCACCACCGCCGACGACCTCATCACCTGGGCCCGCACCGGCTCGCTGATGTGGATGACCTTCGGGCTCGCCTGCTGCGCCGTCGAGATGATGCAGATGTCGATGCCGCGCTACGATTGCGAGCGCTTCGGCTTCGCCCCGCGCGGCTCGCCGCGCCAGTCCGACGTGATGATCGTCGCCGGGACACTCACCAACAAGATGGCGCCGGCGCTCCGCAAGGTCTACGACCAGATGCCGGAGCCGCGCTACGTCATCTCGATGGGCTCCTGCGCCAACGGCGGCGGCTACTACCACTACTCCTACTCGGTGGTGCGCGGCTGCGACCGGGTGGTGCCGGTCGACATCTACGTCCCGGGCTGCCCGCCGACCGCCGAGGCGCTGCTCTACGGGGTGCTGCTGCTGCAGAAGAAGATCCGCCGCACCGGCACGATCGAGCGCTGAAGGCGGCACCATGAGCAACGGCATCACCATCCGGGCCCATACCCAGACCGAAGCCGGCGACGCGCCGCTCCAGGCGCTCTCCGACACGCTCGCCGGGACCCTGGGCGCGGCGATCACCGACCGGGCCATCGCCTTCGGCGAGCTGACGCTGGTCGTCGAGGGCGCCGAGATCCTGCGGGTGCTGACCCACCTGCGCGACGATCCTTCTTGCGCCTTCTCGACCTTCATCGACATCTGCGGCGCCGACTATCCGGGCCGGGCGAAGCGCTTCGACGTCGTCTACCACCTGCTGTCGATGCGCCATAACCGGCGCATCCGCGTGAAGGTGCAGACCGACGAGCGCACGCCGGTCCCGTCGGCGATTCCCGTCTTCCCGGCCGCGAACTGGTACGAGCGCGAGACCTACGACCTCTACGGGATCCTGTTCTCGGGCCATCCGGACCTGCGCCGGCTGCTCACCGATTACGGCTTCGAGGGCCACCCCCTCCGCAAGGACTTCCCGCTCACCGGCTTCGTCGAGGTCCGCTACGACCAGGACGAGGCCCGGGTGGTCTACGAGCCCGTGCGGCTCACGCAGGAATTCCGCAACTTCGACTTCCTGTCGCCCTGGGAAGGCACCGACTACGTGCTGCCGGGCGACGAGAAGGCCGACAAGGCACCGGCGAAAGGCTGAGCCGACATGGGCGAGCACAGCATCCGCAACTTCTCGATCAATTTCGGGCCGCAGCACCCGGCGGCGCACGGCGTGCTGCGCCTCGTGCTCGAGCTCGACGGCGAGGTGGTCGAGCGGGTCGATCCCCATATCGGCCTCCTCCACCGCGGCACCGAGAAGCTGATCGAGGTCAAGACCTACCTCCAGGCGACGCCCTACTTCGACCGGCTGGACTACGTCGCGCCGATGAACCAGGAGCACGCCTTCTGCCTCGGCATCGAGCGCCTGCTCGGCATCGAGGTGCCGCGCCGCGCCAAGCTGATCCGCACGCTCTACTGCGAGATCGGCCGGCTCCTGTCGCACCTCCTCAACGTGACCACGCAGGCGATGGACGTCGGCGCCCTCACGCCCCCGCTCTGGGGCTTCGAGGAGCGCGAGAAGCTGATGATCTTCTACGAGCGCGCCTCGGGAGCGCGGCTCCACGCCAACTACTTCCGGCCGGGCGGCGTCCACCAGGACCTGCCGCCGAGCCTGATCGACGACATCGAAAAGTTCTGCGAGACCTTCCCGCAGGTGGTCGACGACCTCGACCACCTCGTGATGGGCAACCGCATCTTCAAGCAGCGCAACGTCGACATCGGCATCGTGACCGTCGAGGAGGCGCTGGCCTGGGGCTTCTCGGGCGTGATGGTGCGCGGCTCGGGCATCCCGTGGGACCTGCGCAAGTCGCAGCCCTACGAGGCCTATGCCGAGATGGAGTTCGACATCCCCGTGGGGAAGAACGGCGACACCTACGATCGCCAGGTCATCCGCATGGAGGAGATGCGCCAGTCGGTGCGCATCATGAAGCAGTGCATCGCCAAGCTGCGCGAGCCGGCCGGCCAGGGGCCGATCGCCACGCAGGACGGCAAGGTGGCGCCGCCGCCGCGGCGCGAGATGAAGCGCTCGATGGAGGCGCTCATCCACCACTTCAAGCTCTACACCGAGGGCTTCCACGTGCCGGCCGGCGAGGTCTACGCCGCGGTCGAGGCGCCCAAGGGCGAGTTCGGCGTCTACCTCGTCGCCGACGGCACCAACAAGCCGTATCGCTGCAAGATCCGGGCTCCGGGCTTCGCCCATCTCCAGGCGATGGACTGGATGTGCCGCGGCCACATGCTGGCGGACGTGTCGTGCATCCTCGGCACGCTCGACATCGTGTTCGGCGAGGTGGACCGGTGAGGGCGCTCGACGACGCGCCCGTCGGAGACGTGTGAGACATGGCCAACCGCAGACTAGCCCCCGTATCCGAGCAGCCCGCGAGCTTCGCGTTCACGCCGGAGAACGCCGAGTGGGCCAAGGGGCAGATCGCCAAGTACCCGGAGGGGCGCCAGGCCTCGGCCGTCATCCCGCTCCTGTGGAAGGCGCAGGAGCAGAACGGCGGCTGGCTGCCGCAGAAGGCGATCGAGGCGGTGGCCGACCAGCTCGGCATGCCCCACATCCGGGTGCTGGAGGTCGCGACCTTCTACACGATGTTCGCCCTAGAGCCGGTCGGCCGCTACTGGATCCAGGTCTGCGGCACGGTCCCGTGCGACGTCTGCGGCGCCCGCGAACTGAAGCAGTACCTCCAGGAGCGCCTCGGCCCCTCCGGCCATGTCAGCCCGGATGGCAACTTCTCCTGGCTCGAGGTCGAGTGCCTTGGCGCGTGCTGCAACGCCCCGATGGCGCAGATCAACCACGACTATTACGAGGACCTCACCCCTGAGTCCCTCGGCAAGCTGATGGACGACCTCGCGGCGGGCCGCCCGGTGAAGACCGGCTCGCAGACCGGCCGCGTCTCCTCCGAGCCCAAGGATGCGGTCACGACCCTGCAGGACGAGACGCTGTTCGACGGCTCGCGCGTCGGCGCCTGGCGCAAGCGCTTCGAGGAGCAGGGGCTGAAGGAGGCCGGCGCCGACACGACCGGCGAGAAGGCCCGCACCGAGGCCTCCGCCGCGACGAGCCCGAAGGCGGCCAAGCCCGATGCCGGCCGCGCCACCGAGAGCCCGGCCGCCGCGGCGCCGGCCCAGCGCGCCGCCGACGGCAAGCCCCCCGTCGATACCGCCGCCGAGGCAGGCCAGTCGGCGCCCGAGCGCACGACCGTCGCGGTCCCGCGGACCGGCCCCGAGGCCGAGCCCGCACCGCAGAGCGGCCGCTCCTACACCGAGACGCCGTCGAAGCCCGAGGAAGGCCGCCCGGTCGCGGGCGCCAAGGGCACCACGCCGGAGGCGGGCGCCGAGCCGGCGAATGCGCCGGGGAAGACCGACGGATCGCAGGCCAAGCCCGTCGGCCTCACCCCGGACGACAAGGCCGTCGACAAGGGTCCGCCCGGCCCGAAGGCGAAGCCGTAACGAATCGCTATGATGCACCCTTTCACAGCAGGCCTGTAGGACGATCGCCATGCTCGCCGATCAGGATCGGATCTTCACCAACCTCTATGGTCTCCACTCCCCCGGTCTCGAGGCCGCGCAGAAACGCGGCGCCTGGGACGGCACCAAGTTCCTGCTGCAGCAGGGCCGGGACTGGATCATCGAGGAGATGAAGAAATCGGGCCTGCGCGGCCGCGGCGGCGCCGGCTTCCCCACCGGCCTGAAGTGGTCGTTCATGCCGAAGAAGTCGGATGGCCGGCCGCACTACCTGGTGGTGAACGCCGACGAGTCGGAGCCCGGCACCTGCAAGGACCGGGAGATCATGCGGCACGATCCGCATCTCCTGATCGAAGGCTGCATGATCGCGTGCTTCGCCATGGGCGCGCATGCCTGCTACATCTACATCCGCGGCGAATACGTGGCTGAGAAGCATGCGCTCCAGCGCGCCGTGGACGAGGCCTACGCCGCCCGCCTCGTCGGCCAGAGCAACGTCCACGACTACCCGTTCGACATCTACGTCCATCACGGCGCCGGTGCGTACATCTGCGGCGAGGAGACGGCGCTGATCGAGAGCCTGGAGGGCAAGAAGGGGATGCCGCGGCTGAAGCCGCCGTTCCCGGCCAATATGGGCCTCTACGGCTGCCCGACGACGGTCAACAACGTCGAGTCGATCGCGGTCGCCGGCACCATCCTGCGCCGCGGCGGCGCCTGGTTCGCGGGCTTGGGGCGGCCGAACAACACCGGCACGAAGCTCTTCTGCGTCTCCGGCCACGTCAACCGGCCGTGCAACGTCGAGGAGGAGCTCGGGATCACCTTCCGCCAGCTGATCGACCGGCATTGCGGCGGCATGCGCGGCGGTTGGGACAACCTGCTCTGCTCGATCCCCGGCGGCTCCTCGGTGCCGCTGGTGCCGGCGGCCGAGATCATCGACGCGCCGATGGATTTCGACACGCTGCGCAACCTCAAGTCGGGCCTCGGCACCGCCGCCGTGATGGTGTTCGACAAGTCGACCGACATGGTCTCGGCGATCGCCCGCATCTCGTACTTCTACAAGCACGAATCCTGCGGCCAGTGCACGCCGTGCCGCGAGGGCACCGGCTGGATGTGGCGCGTGATGCTGCGCATGGCCGAGGGCCGGGCGCAGAAGCGCGAGATCGACATGCTGCTCGACGTGACGAAGCAGATCGAGGGCCACACGATCTGCGCGCTCGGCGACGCCGCGGCCTGGCCGATCCAGGGCCTGATCCGGCACTTCCGCCCCGAGATCGAGAAGCGCATCGACCGCTACACCGCCAACCCGCACCCGACCCCGGTGCCGATGGCAGCGGAGTGAGGCGAGGATGGCGGCCGAGCCCGACAACCTGGTCCTGAGCCTCTTGCGCGACATGCGCGCCGCCCTCGCGGAGGTGCGCGCCGTGCAGGACGAGCAGTCGCGCCGCCTGATCCGCATCGAGGGTCGGGTCGACGAGACGCACGAGAGCATGATCACGGGCCTCGGCCTCGCCGCCCACGCCAGTATCCGCCACGACAGGGTCGAGGAGCGCCTGCGCGACCTCACCGACCGTGTCGAACGCCTGGAGGGAAAGCCGTGACGCACGCGCCGACCTCCATCCTTGACCTCGTGATCGGCATCGACCGAAAGATTGATGGCGTCGCGGCGGACATCAGGGAGCTGAACGAACGCATGGTGAGCGTCGGCACGCAGCTCGCGGCCGCCGACCGCAGCCTCGACCGGTTGGGACAGCGTCTCGAACGGATCGAGCGTCGCCTCGCCCGCATCGAGACCCATGTCTGAGAAGATGACCGCATGACCAAGATCCTCGTCGACGGCATCGAGGTCGATGTCCCGCCGGACTACACCCTCCTGCAGGCCTGCGAGGTCGCAGGCGCCGAGATCCCGCGCTTCTGCTTCCACGAGCGGCTGTCGATCGCCGGCAATTGCCGCATGTGCCTGGTCGAGCTGAAAGGGGCGCCGAAGCCCGTCGCCTCCTGCGCCTGGGCCGTGCGCGACTGCCGCCCGGGCCCGAACGGCGAGCCGCCGGCGGTGTCGACCAAGTCGGCCCTGACCAAGAAGGCCCGCGAGGGGGTGATGGAGTTCCTCCTCATCAACCATCCCCTCGATTGCCCGATCTGCGACCAGGGCGGCCACTGCGACCTGCAGGACCAGGCCATGGCCTACGGCGTCGACTCGACCCGCTACGGCGAGAACAAGCGCGCCGTCGAGGAGAAGTATATCGGCCCGCTGGTGCGGACCGCGATGAACCGCTGCATCCACTGCACCCGCTGCGTCCGCTTCCTGGCGGAAGTGGCCGGCGTGCCGGATCTCGGCGCCATCGGGCGCGGCGAGGACATGGAGATCACCTCCTACCTCGAGCGCGCGATGGAATCGGAGCTGCAGGGCAACGTCGCCGACCTCTGCCCGGTCGGCGCGCTGGTCCACAAGCCGCAATCCTACAACGTCCGCCCCTGGGAGCTGAACAAGACCGAGTCCGTCGACGTGATGGATGCGGTCGGCTCGGCGATCCGCGTCGACACCCGCGGCCGCGAGGTGATGCAGATCGAGCCGCGGGTGAACGAGGCGACCAACGAGGAGTGGATCTCCGACAAGACCCGCCACGTCGTCGACGGGCTGCGGCTGCAGCGCCTCGACCGGCCGTACCTGCGCGAGAACGGCCGCCTGCGCCCGGCCACCTGGGCCGAGGCCTTCGGGGCGATCGCCGCAAAGCTCAAGGGCGCCGATCCGAAGCGCGTCGGCGCCATCGTCGGTGATCTCGCGGGCGTCGAGGAGATCTTCGCCCTCAAGACCCTGATGGGCTCGCTCAAGGTGCAGAACCTCGATTGCCGCCAGGACGGGGCGATGATCGATCCGGCCTGGGGCCGGGCCGCCTACACCTTCGGGCCGGGCATCGCCGGCATCGAGCAGGCCGACGCGATCCTGATCGTCGGCGCCAACCCGCGCACCGAGGCCTCTCTCCTCAACGCCCGCATCCGCAAGCGCTGGCGGCTCTCGCCGATCCAGATCGGCGTGATCGGCGAGGACGCCGACCTCACCTACCCCCACACCTTTCTGGGTGCCGGGCCGGAGACGCTGGCCGAGGTGGCTGCCGGCCGCCACAGCTTCGCGGAAGCCCTCAAGGGCGCCGAGCGGCCGCTCGTCATCGTCGGCCAGGCGGCGCTCGCCCGTCCGGACGGTGCCGCGCTCCTCGCGGCGGTGGCGAAGCTCGTCCAGGGCCTCGGGCCGAAGGCCGAGGGCTGGAACGGCCTCGGCGTGCTGCACAACGCGGCCGCCCGCGTCGGCGCCCTCGATCTCGGCTTCGTGCCGGGGGAGGGCGGGCTGACCTTCGCCGAGATGACCAAGGCCGGCGTGCTCGACGTGCTGTTCAACCTCGGCGCCGACGAGGTCGAGATCGGTCCGGGCGCCTTCGTGATCTACCAGGGCACCCACGGCGACAAGGGCGCCCACCGGGCCGACGTGATCCTGCCGGGCGCGGCCTACACCGAGAAGTCGGCGACCTACGTCAACCTCGAGGGCCGGGTGCAGCTCGCCAACCGCTCCGCCTTCCCGCCGGGCGACGCCCGCGAGGACTGGGCGATCCTGCGCGCCCTGTCGGACGTTCTCGGCCACCGCCTGCCGTTCGACTCGCTGCCGGCGCTCCGCAAGGCGCTCTACGCCGCCCACCCGCACTTCGCCGGCATCGACCAGGTGGCGGCGAGCGATGGCGCCGCGGCCCTGACGGCGCTCGCGGGCCTGCCGGGCGAGCCCGGCCGCGAGCCGTTCCGGCCGGCGGTGGCCGACTTCTATCTCACCAACCCGATCGCCCGCGCCTCGCGGGTGCTCGCCGAGTGCTCGGGTCTCGCCCGCGGGCGGGCCCTCGAAGCGGCCGAATGAGGAGCGCCGACCGATGACCGTCTGGGAGGTGCTCGGCACCGTCCTCCTCGTGGCGCTGAAGAGCGTGGTGCTCCTCGTGGCGCTGCTCGTCTTCATCGCCTACGCGCTGCTGGCCGACCGCAAGATCTGGGCGGCGGTGCAGCTGCGCCGCGGCCCGAACGTGGTCGGCCCCTGGGGCCTGTTCCAGTCCTTCGCCGACCTCCTGAAGTTCGTGCTGAAGGAGCCGGTGATCCCGGCGGGCGCCAACAAAAGCCTGTTCCTCCTGGCCCCGCTGATCTTCGCCACCCTGGCGCTCGCCGCCTGGGCGGTGATCCCGCTCGCCGACGGCTGGGCCATCGCCGACATCAATGTCGGCATGACCTACATCTTCGCGATCTCGTCGCTCGGCGTCTACGGCGTCATCATGGGCGGCTGGGCCTCGAACTCCAAGTATGCCTTCCTGGGCGCCCTGCGCTCGGCCGCGCAGATGGTGTCCTACGAGGTCTCCCTCGGCTTCGTCATCATCACGGTGCTGATGTGCGCCGGCTCCCTCAACCTGTCGCAGATCGTGCGGGCGCAGGACACCGCGCTCGGCATCCTCGGCTGGTACTGGCTCTGGCTCTTCCCGATGTTCGTGGTGTTCTTCATCTCGGCGCTCGCCGAGACGAACCGCCCGCCCTTCGACCTGCCCGAGGCCGAGTCCGAGCTCGTCGCCGGCTACATGGTGGAATACTCCTCCACCCCGTACCTGCTGTTCATGCTCGGCGAGTACGTCGCCATCGTCACGATGTGCGCCCTCGGCACGATCCTGTTCCTGGGCGGCTGGCTCTCGCCGATCCCGTTCGCGCCCTTCACCTGGGTGCCGGGCCTGATCTGGTTCGCCCTGAAGGCCAGCTTCCTGTTCTTCATGATCGCCATGGTGAAGGCCATGGTGCCGCGCTACCGCTACGACCAGCTCATGCGGCTGGGCTGGAAGGTGTTCCTTCCGCTCTCCCTCGTCATGGTCTTCGTCGTCGCCTTCGTCCTGAAATTGACCGGCCTCGCGCCGGTCTCCTGAGACCCAACCGTCGGAGAACGAGCCATGAAGCTCGACCAGGTCGCCCGCGGCCTGCTGTTGAAGGAGTTCGTCACCGGGTTCGCCCTGGCGATGCGCTACTTCTTCAAGCCCAAGGCGACGATCAACTACCCCTTCGAGATGGGCCATCGCGGCCCGCGCTTCCGCGGCGAGCACGCCCTGCGGCGCTACCCCAACGGCGAGGAGCGCTGCATCGCCTGCAAGCTGTGCGAGGCGGTGTGCCCGGCCCAGGCCATCACCATCGAGGCGGGCCCGCGCCGCAACGACGGCACCCGGCGCACCACCCGCTACGACATCGACATGGTGAAGTGCATCTATTGCGGCATGTGCCAGGAGGCCTGCCCGGTGGACGCCATCGTGGAGGGGCCGAACTTCGAGTTCTCGGTCGAGACCCGCGAGGAGCTGCTCTACGACAAGGCCAAGCTCCTGGCGAACGGCGACCGCTGGGAGCGCGAGATCGCCCGCAACATCGCGGCCGACGCCCCCTACCGCTGAACCGGGAGGGCGCCGCGCCCTCCTTTCGCCGGACGAGACATTCGCCGCTCCCCCGGTTGTGCGCCGCGGGAGCGGGTTCTATAGACGAGCCGCCGGGACGCTCCGGGGGTCGGGCAGGAGGCCGCCGCCAGGCGGCATGAATTCAGCGCATGACCGCAGCCGCCGCCTTCTTCTATCTGTTCGCCGCGATCACCGTCGCCTCCGGCTTCATGGTGATCGCCTCGCGCAACCCCGTCACCTCGGTGCTCTTCCTCATCCTCGCCTTCGTGAACGCCGCCGGGCTGTTCGTGCTGATGGGGGCGGAGTTCCTGGCCATGATCCTGGTCGTGGTCTATGTCGGCGCGGTCGCGGTGCTGTTCCTGTTCGTGGTGATGATGCTCGACGTCGATTTCGCCGAGCTGCGCCAGGGCTTCCAGGACTACCTGCCGGTCGGCGGCCTGATCGGCGCGGTGTTCCTGATCGAGCTGCTCCTCGTGGTCGGCTCCTGGGCGATCGATCCCGGCCTGGTGCACGGACCCCTGGCGGTGGCGCCGGGCGGTGAGACGGTCACCAACACGCAGGCGCTCGGTCTCGTTCTCTACACCAACTACTTCTTCTTCTTTCAGATCGCCGGGCTGATCCTGCTGGTCGCGATGATCGGCGCGATCGTGCTCACCCTGCGCGACCGGCCCGGCGTCAAGCGCCAGGACATCGCGATCCAGAACGCCCGCACCCAGGCCAGCGCCGTCGAGGTCCGCCAGGTCCCGACCGGGCAGGGCGTCGAGGTCTGACGGGCGCCGGGGTCCGAAACGAGTTGCGGCTCGGGGCAGGCAGCCCCGCAGCCAAGCTGATGGCAAGAGCGGCGGGGCGGGACGCGCCTCGCGACACGAAGGCGGCCGCCCGCGGTCGAGAGGCACGATGATCGGTTTGAGCCACTACCTGACCGTCGCGGCGATCCTGTTCACCCTCGGGGTGCTCGGCATCTTCATCAACCGCAAGAACATCATCGTCATCCTGATGTCGGTCGAGCTGATCCTGCTCGCGGTGAACATCAACCTGGTGGCGTTCTCGACCCATCTCGGCGACATCGTCGGCCAGGTCTTCGCCCTGTTCGTGCTGACGGTGGCCGCCGCCGAGGCCGCGATCGGGCTCGCGATCCTGGTGGTGTTCTTCCGCAACCGCGGGTCGATCGCCGTCGAGGACGTCAACATGATGAAGGGCTGACGCGGGCCTCGCGCCCATCGCCCTTCCGAACCCACCAGAGCCGCAGCGGCAACCGCCACGCGAGGCCGGACCCGAGCATGTACCACGCGATCGTCTTCCTGCCCCTGATCGGCTTCCTCGTCGCCGGCCTGTTCGGGCGCCGCATCGGCCCGCGGGCCAGCGAGGTGGTCACCACCGGCATCCTCGTCTTCGTGGCGCTCCTGTCCTGGATCGCCTTCTTCGAGGTGACCGGCGGCCACGGCCACGGCGCCACCAAGCACCACGTCGCGACCTGGTTCACCGCCGGCGACCTCGTGGTCGACTGGGCGTTCCGGGCCGACACGCTCACGGCGGTCATGCTGGTGGTGGTCAACAGCGTCTCGGCGCTCGTCCACCTCTACTCGATGGGCTACATGCACGAGGACCCGCACCGGCCGCGGTTCTTCGCCTACCTGTCGCTGTTCACCTTCGCCATGCTGATGCTGGTGACGTCGGACAACCTCGTCCAGATGTTCTTCGGCTGGGAGGGCGTCGGCCTCGCCTCATACCTCCTGATCGGCTTCTGGTACGAGAAGCCCTCGGCCAACGCCGCGGCGATGAAGGCGTTCATCGTCAACCGCGTCGGCGATTTCGGCTTCTCGCTCGGCATCTTCCTCTGCTTCGTGCTGTTCGGCGCGGTCGCCTTCGACGGCATCTTCCCGAAGGTGCCCGAGCTCAAGGACGCGACGTTCCACTTCCTCGGCTACGACTGGAACGCGCTCACCCTCTGCTGCCTGCTGCTGTTCATGGGCGCGATGGGCAAGTCGGCGCAGTTCCTGCTCCACACCTGGCTGCCGGACGCGATGGAGGGCCCGACCCCGGTCTCGGCGCTGATCCACGCCGCCACCATGGTGACCGCCGGCGTGTTCATGGTCGCCCGCCTGTCGCCGCTCTTCGACGCGGCACCCAACGCCCTGATTGTCGTCACGGTGATCGGCGGCATCACGGCCTTCTTCGCCGCCACCGTCGGCCTGGTGCAGAACGACATCAAGCGGGTCATCGCCTACTCGACCTGCTCGCAGCTCGGCTACATGTTCGTGGCGCTCGGCGTCGGCGCCTACGCGGCGGGCGTGTTCCACCTCTTCACCCACGCCTTCTTCAAGGCGCTGCTGTTCCTCGGGGCCGGCTCGGTCATCCACGCGATGCACCACGAGCAGGACATGCGGAACATGGGGGCGTTGCGCCGCTACATCCCCTTCACCACCGCCATGATGGCGATCGGGACGCTGGCGCTCATCGGCTTCCCGTTCACAGCCGGCTTCTACTCCAAGGACGCCATCATCGAGGCGGCCTACATGTCGACCCGGCCCGGCCACGTGCTCGCCTTCCTGGCGACCGTGATCGCGGCCTTCTTCACCTCGTTCTATTCCTGGCGCCTGTTCTTCCTGACCTTCGAGGGCCAGGCCCGCTGGCAGAACGCGCACGGCCATGCGCACGGTCATGACGACCACCACGCCGACGCGCATGCCGCGCAGCATCCGGTGCTTGCCCACGCCTCCGCCGAGGCCGACGGCGCGCCGGGCCACCACGAGGGCGTCGCGCACGACGACAAGGGCCATGACCTCGAGTCGCCTTCGCATTCGGCGATCGAGCACCACGACCACGCCCATACCCCGCACGAGAGCCCGCGGGTGATGACGATCCCGCTGGCGATCCTCGCCGCGGGCGCGCTCTTCGCCGGCCTGGTGTTCAAGAACCGGTTCATCGGCGAGGGCATGGACGAGTTCTGGAAGGGCGCGCTGGCGCACGGCCCCGACAACCACATCATGCACGACATCCACAACGCGCCGGGCTGGGTCCAGAACGCGCCCTTCGTGATGCTGGTGCTGGGCTTCCTGCTCGCCTTCTGGATGTATATCCGCCGGCCGGAGCTGCCGCACCAGCTCGCCGAGAGCCAGCCGCTGCTGTACCGCTTCCTGCTGAACAAGTGGTACTTCGACGAGATCTACGACCGGATCTTCGTCCGCCCGGCGAAGGGCTTCGGCGAGTTCCTGTGGAAGGTCGGCGACGGCCGCGTCATCGACGGGATGGGGCCGAACGGCATCGCGGCCCGCGTCGTCGACGTGACCCGCGGCGTGGTCCGCCTGCAGACCGGCTACGTCTACCACTACGCCTTCGTCATGCTGGTCGGCGTCGCCGCCCTGGTGAGCTGGTACCTCTTCACCGGCGTCTCCGCGGCCGCCCACTGACCTGACCGGAGAACAGAGAATCATGCTCGGCCTCGGGATCCTCTCCGGCCTCCTCATCCTGCCGCTCGTCGGCGCCGCCTTCATCCTGACGCTCGGCGGCGACGAGAGGGCGGTCCAGCGCAATGCCCGCTGGGCGGCGCTGATCACCACGCTCGCCACCTTCCTGCTGTCGCTGGTCGCCTGGGGCCGCTACGACACCGCGACCGCGCAGTTCCAGCTCGTCGAGACTCATGCCTGGCTGACCGAGACCATCCGGTTCAAGCTCGGCGTCGACGGCTTCTCGATGCCGCTGGTGCTGCTCACCACCTTCCTGATGCCGTTCTGCATCGGCGCCTCCTGGCTCTCGATCGAGCACCGGGTGAAGGAGTACTTCGTCGCATTCCTGGTCCTCGAGACCACGATGATCGGCGTGTTCTGTGCCCTCGACCTGGTGCTGTTCTACCTGTTCTTCGAGGCCGGCTTGATTCCGATGTTCCTGATCATCGGGATCTGGGGCGGGAAGCGCCGGATCTACGCGTCGTTCAAGTTCTTCCTCTATACCCTGCTCGGCTCGGTGCTGATGCTGCTCGCCATCATGGCGATGTACTGGCAGGCCGGCACCACCGACATCCCGACCCTGCTGCAGACCCGGTTCCCGGCGAACATGCAGATCTGGCTCTGGCTCGCCTTCTTCGCCTCCTTCGCGGTGAAGATGCCGATGTGGCCGGTCCATACCTGGCTCCCCGACGCCCATGTCGAGGCGCCGACCGCCGGCTCGGTCATCCTGGCGGGCATCCTCCTGAAGATGGGCGGCTACGGCTTCATCCGGGTCTCGCTGCCGATGTTCCCGGACGGCTCGCACACTTTCGCGCCGCTGGTCTACGCGCTGTCGGTCGTGGCGATCATCTACACCTCGCTGGTCGCGCTGGTTCAGTCGGACATCAAGAAGCTCATCGCCTACTCGTCGGTGGCCCATATGGGCTTCGTGACGCTCGGCCTCTTCACCATGACCGAGCAGGGCATCCAGGGCGCCCTGTTCCTGATGATCTCGCACGGCATCGTGTCCGGCGCGCTGTTCCTCTGCGTCGGCGTGATCTACGACCGGATGCACACCCGCGAGATCGCGGCCTATGGCGGCCTCGTCAAGCGCATGCCGCTCTACGCGGTGGCGATGATGGTGTTCACCATGGCCAATGTCGGCCTGCCGGGCACCTCCGGCTTCGTCGGCGAGTTCCTGGCGATGCTCGGCGCCTTCCGGGCGAACCCCATGGTGTCGTTCTTCTCGGTCTTCGGCATCATCCTGTCGGCGGCCTACGCGCTGTGGCTCTTCGCCCGCGTGGTGTATGGCAAGCTCGAGAAGCCGAGCCTCCAGGGCATCACCGACCTCGACCGCCGCGAGATGCTGATCCTCGCCCCCCTGGTGGTGCTGACGATCTACTACGGCGTCCATCCCGGCCCGATCCTCGACGTCTTCGCGCCCTCGACCGACGCGCTGATGCAGGGCATGCGCGCCGCCCTCTCCACGACCCAGACCGCCGCGGCGGCCCTGCCGGTCCCGCACTGAGTTTCTCGCGATGAACGCCGCTCAGATCGTCCTGCCCGCCATCGGGCCCGCCCTGCCGGAGCTGATCCTGTCGGTCGGCGTCCTGGTGCTGATCCTCTACGGCGCCTTCAAGGGCGAGCGCTCCACCGAGGGCGTCAGCGTCGGTGCCCTGATCCTGCTGATCCTCGCGCTGTTCGCGGTGGTCAGCCAGCCCTTCGGCACCAAGGTCACCACCTTCAACGGCTCCTTCATCGTCGACGGCTTCGCCCGGGTGATGAAGGCCCTGACCCTGATCGGCTCGGCCGCCGCGATCCTGCTCGCCAAGGAGCATTTCGAGCGCGAGCGCATCGCCCGGTTCGAGTACCCGATCCTGATCGTTCTCTCGACGATCGGCATGATGGTCATGGCCTCCGCCAACGACCTGATCGGGCTCTATATGGGCCTCGAGCTGCAGAGCCTGGCGGCCTACGTCATCGCCTCGTTCCACCGCGACGACCTGCGCTCGACCGAGGCCGGCCTGAAGTACTTCGTGCTCGGCGCGCTCTCCTCCGGCATGCTGCTCTACGGCGCCTCGCTGGTCTACGGCTTCACCGGCAGCGTCTCGTTCCCGCACATCGTCACGGCGCTCCGCGAGGGCTCGGGCCTCGGCGTGGTGCTGGGCATCGTGTTCGTCGCCGCCGGCGTGTCGTTCAAGCTCGCCGCCGTGCCGTTCCACATGTGGACGCCGGACGTCTACGAGGGCGCGCCGACCCCGGTCACCGCCTTCTTCGCCTCGGCCCCGAAGATGGCCGCGATGGCGATGGCGGTGCGGGTCTTCGTCGGCGCCTTCCCGACGGTGACGCCCGAGTGGCAGCAGATCATCGTGTTCGTGTCGATCGCCTCGATGGCGCTCGGCTCCTTCGCGGCGATCGGCCAGCGCAGCCTCAAGCGCCTGATGGCGTACTCCTCCATCGCCAATGTCGGCTATGCCCTGATCGGCCTCGCCGCCGGCACGCAGGAGGGGATCCGGGGCGTCGTGATCTACATGGCGATCTACCTCGCCATGACGCTCGGCGCCTTCGCGGTGATCCTGTCCCTGCGCCGCGGCCGCCAGATGTACGAGACCATCGACGACCTCTCGGGCCTGTCGCGCACCCATCCTTTCGTGGCGTTCCTGCTCGCCATGATGATGTTCTCGCTCGCCGGCATCCCGCCGCTCGCCGGGTTCTTCGCCAAGTTCTACGTCTTCGCCGCGGCCATCAAGGCGAACCTCGTGACCCTGGCGGTGATCGGCGTGGTGACCAGCGTGATCGGCGCCTATTACTACCTGCGCCTCGTCAAGGTGATGTATTTCGACGAGCCGGCGGAGGCCTACGAGCCGATGGGCCCGGGGCTGCGCATCGTGCTCGGCCTGTCGAGCGTGGTGGTGCTGCTGTTCTGGCTCGTGCCGGCGCCGCTGGTGGGCCTCGCCGGAACGGCCGCCCGGTCGCTGTTCTAGCGGCATGACCTTCGTGCTCGACCCCGCGGCCGTGGCCGCGGGATACCGTATCGAGGTCCATGACAGCCTCGGCTCGACGAGCACGCAGGCCCTCGCGCGCGCGCGCGCCGGCGAGCCCGGGCCGCTCTGGGTCGTCACGGGCGAACAGACCGGCGGCCGCGGCCGGCGCGGCAAGGGCTGGAGCTGGGTCGCCGGCAACCACGCCGCCAGCTTGCTCTGGCCGGTCCCGCCGGGCCTTGCCCCGGACAGGGTCGCGACGCTCGGCTTCGTCGCCGGCGTCGCGGTGGAGCGGGCGCTACGCCGCGCCTGCGGCCCGGGAACCGACGGGCGCGCTCCCGACTTCCGGCTGAAATGGCCGAACGACGTGCTCCTCGACGGTGCCAAGCTCGTCGGCATCCTGCTCGAGATGGAGACCTTGCCCGGCCGCGGCGCCTTCGTGACCGTGGGGGTCGGCGTCAACGTCGCGGGCGCGCCGGACGGGCTGCCCTACGCGGCGACGTCCCTGGCGCAAGCCGGCTACGCCGTCGATGCGCCGGGATTGTTTCGCCTGCTCACCGGTGCCTGGGTCGAGGCGGAGCGGATCTGGGACGAGGGCAGGGGGTTTGCCGGCATCCGCGAGGCGTGGCTCTCGGCGGCCGCAGGCCTGAACGGGCCGGTGAGCGTCCAGACCGGCGGGCGCATGGTGTCCGGGATCTTCGAGACGATCGACGAGGGCGGCAGGCTGGTCGTCCGCTTGGCCGAAGGCGACCGCGTCGCGGTCACCGCCGGCGAGGTGCATTTCGGGACGGCCGCCACCGCGGCCTGACGGGACCGACGGGGAGCGGAGCGGCGCCGGAACGGCGACGACGTCCCCCGGACAGCGCGGAATCTTCCGGCGGGGCGCCTTCCGGCGCCGCCGCCGCGCGGCCGTTCCCGGCCGCACACGCAACATGACGGCGCCGCGACCGTGGCGGCAGACGAGGCCGTTCCTTGAGTGGGACCGCGACGGCGGTCCGTGCAGTGATGGTACGTGATGTCGAACAAGGGAGATGAGTTGATCTTCGTGCCCCTCGGCGGGGTCGGCGAGATCGGCATGAATGCGGCGCTCTACGGCTTCGGGCCGCCGAAGCACCGCAAGTGGATCATGGTCGACCTCGGCATGGGCTTCGCCAGCGAGGAGCACATGCCGGGCGTCGACCTGATGTATCCGGACCTGAGCTTCGCCGAGGAGCAGCGCGAGAACCTGCTCGGCATCCTGATCACCCATGGCCACGAGGACCATATCGGCGCCATCGGCGAGCTGTGGCCCAAGCTGAAGGTGCCGGTCTACGCCACCCGCTTCACCAAGAACCTGATCGAGGCCCGCCGCCTCGGCGAGCCGGGCGCCCCGAAGGTCGACCTGCGCGAGGTGCCGGCGGACGGCCGCCTCGACCTCGGGCCGTTCTCGATCGAGTACGTGCCGGTGGCCCACTCGATCCCGGAGTCGAACGCGCTCGCCATCCGCACGGCGCTCGGCCTGGTGCTGCATACCGGCGACTGGAAGCTCGACGACACGCCGGTCGCCGGCAACTCGACCTCCGAGGAGACGTTTTCGCGACTGGGCGAGGAGGGCGTGCTGGCGCTGGTCTGCGATTCGACCAACGTCACCCGCGAGGGCCGCTCGCCGAGCGAGGCGGAGGTGGCGAGCCATCTCGCCGAGCTGATCCGCAACGCCCCGCACCGGGTCGCGGTCACGACCTTCGCGTCGAACGTCGCCCGCATGCGCGCCGTCTGCCTCGCCGCCCAGGCCTGCGGCCGCGACGTCGTGGCGGTCGGTCGCGCCATGGACCGGGTGATCGACGTCGCCCGCGAGTGCGGCTACCTCGACGGGCTGCCGGACATCCGCGGCGCCGAGGCCTACGGCTACCTGCCGCGGGAGAAGACCGTGGCGCTCCTGACCGGCTCGCAGGGCGAACCGCGGGCGGCGCTCGCCCGCGTCTCCCGTGACGAGCATCCGGAGATCGCCCTCACGCCCGGCGACCGGGTGATCTTCTCCTCGCGGGCGATCCCCGGCAACGAGCGGGCGGTCGGTGCGATCATCAACGACCTGATCGAGGCCGGCATCGAGGTCATCACCGACCGCACCGAGCTCGTCCACGTCTCCGGCCATCCGCGGCGCGACGAGATGGCGGCGATGTATCGCTGGACCAAGCCCCGCATCGCGGTTCCGGTGCACGGCGAGGCCCTGCACCTGGCCGAGCACGCCACCTTCGCCCGCAAGCAGGGCGTCGACACGGTGGTCAAGGCCCGCAACGGCACCCTGATCCGCCTCGCGCCGGGCGAGCCGGAGATCGTCACCCACGTCAAGAGCGGGCGGATCTTCAAGGACGGCAACGTGCTGGTGGATTCGAACGACCGCGCGATCCCGGAGCGGCGCAAGCTCGCCTTCACGGGCATCGTCTCGGTGGCGATCGCGCTCGACCGCAACGGCGAGCTGAAGGGCGAGCCCTCGATCGACCTGATGGGCCTGCCGAGCTACGGCCGCAAGGGCGAGGTCATCATCGACGTCGTCGGCGACGCCGTCGAGCGGACCGTCAACGGCCTGTCGCGGGTCAAGCGGCGGGACTCGGAGGCGGTGGAGAACGCCGTCGACCGGGCGATCCGCTCGGCCGTCAACGAGGTCTGGGGCAAGAAGCCCGCCTGCCACGTGATGGTGGTGGAGGTGTGAGGGCACCCTGACCCTCCCCCCTCTGCGGGGGAGGGGGGCCCTGCGTCAGCGGGGGCCGGGAGAGGGGCAGCGCGACGCCGGTCCGGGTGTCGCCCTTCATCACGGTTGCGACTCCTCCGGAAGCGGCGTCCCCTCTCCCGGCTCGCTGCGCTCGCCACCCTCCTCCGCAGAGGGGGGAGGAGATCACCGGCGCTTCTCGTGTCACCGTCTGCGCGCAAAGACGGTCCTTGCCGTAGCGCCACCCCGCACCGCACCCTAGAACCAACAACGCCCCAGGGAGACGGAGGAACATCCCCATGATCGGCAGGCTCAACCACGTCGCCATCGCGGTGAAGGATCTCGAGGCCGCCGCGAAGGTGTATCGCGACACCCTCGGGGCGGTGCTGTCGCCGCCGCTGCCGCAGCCCGAGCACGGCGTCACCGTGATCTTCGTCGAGCTGCCCAACAGCAAGATCGAGCTGCTCGAGCCGCTGGGCACCGACTCGCCGATCAACGCCTTCCTGGAGCGCAACCCGGGCGGCGGCATCCACCATGTGTGCTACGAGGTCGACGACATCCTGGCGGCCCGCGACCGGCTGAAACGGGAGGGCGCCCGCATCCTCGGCTCGGGCGAGCCGCGCATCGGCGCCCATGGCAAGCCGGTGCTGTTCCTGCACCCGAAGGACTTCCTCGGCACCCTGGTCGAGCTGGAGCAGGCGTGACCCTCACCCGGATCCTCGACCGCGCCACCGCCTCGATCCCCCGCACCCTCGCGGTCTGCATCGCCCTGATGCTGCCGGCGCTGGCGCTCGCGGTGTGGGGCTTTCGCCTCAGCGGGTTCGGGGCGGGCGCCCTCTACTTCGTGGTATGGTGGACGCTGCTCTTCGCGGTGCTGCCGTTCCGGGCCGCGCCGGACGGCAGCGAGGTCGTGGTGCCCGGACAGGATCCCGGGGCGCCGCATCGGCCGCAGATGCGCCGCAAGGCGGTCTGGACCACGCTCGTGTCCGACGTCGTGTTCATCGCGGCAGTGGCGGCCTTCCCGCTCGCCGGATTGTAGCAGGTCGCGGCCGTTCAAGGTCGCGACCGGCACAATGCAGCATCGCCCCTGAACACGGAAGTGCAAAATAAAAAAGCAAGGCTCGGAAGCCTTGCTTTGTAGCTTTCTGAATGTTTTCACCAGCCTATGCTCTGTTATTCACCCGTTCGGGCTTTGAAGCTGGTTTTTCCTCCCGAGACTCGGACCTTGCGCGGCGCCGTTCGGCCTGCCTGCGCATCATCGCGATGCCGCTTATAGGAAGAAGAATTCGCATTGTCACCTGCCTCCGAGCAGGTTGATGCGTTTTTTTGCATGGCCGGCGCATTTTCCTGCTCCGACCCGCGGCAGACGCGCGTCCCACCCCCACCCGCGCGGGCCCGGCGCGTTTCATATTTTGCGAACGGGACCGGAAGCGTGCAAAAGGGCGGTCCCGGGGGGGTCCCCCGCGGCGGGGAGATGCCCCCGCGGCGGGGAGGCGCCCGCGAAGCCACGCCTGCCACGCCAAGGTCCGACATGCGTCTCAGCCGCTATTTCCTGCCCATCCTGCGCGAGACGCCCAAGGAAGCCGAGATCGTCTCGCACCGCTTGATGCTGCGCGCCGGCATGATCCGCCAGGAGGCCGCCGGCATCTACGCGTGGCTGCCGCTCGGCCTGCGGGTGCTCAACCGGGTCACCGACATCATCCGGGCCGAGCAGGACCGCTCGGGCGCGGTGGAACTCCTGATGCCGACGATCCAGTCGGCGGACCTGTGGCGCGAATCCGGCCGCTACGACGCCTACGGCAAGGAGATGCTGCGCATCAAGGACCGGCACGAGCGCGACATGCTGTTCGGGCCGACCAACGAGGAGATGATCACGGCGATCTTCCGCTCCGCCGTGCGCTCGTACAAGGATCTGCCGAAGAACCTCTACCACATCCAGTGGAAGTTCCGCGACGAGGTGCGGCCCCGCTTCGGCACGATGCGCTCGCGCGAGTTCCTGATGAAGGACGCCTACTCGTTCGACCTCGACCAGGCCGGCGCGCGGCATTCCTACAACAAGATGTTCGTGGCGTATCTCCGCACCTTCGCGCGGCTCGGCCTCAAGGCGATCCCGATGCGGGCCGAGACCGGGCCGATCGGCGGCGACCTCTCCCACGAGTTCATCATCCTGGCCCAGACCGGCGAGAGCGAGGTCTTCTGCGACCGCGCCTATCTCGACTTCCCGACGCCGGACGCTAGGACCGACTTCGACGACGTCGCCGGCCTCCAGGCCACCGTCGATCACTGGACCTCGCGCTACGCCGCGACCTCCGAGATGCACGACGCGGCGGCCTTCGCGGAGGTGCCGGAAGGGGAGCGGATGGCCGCCCGCGGCATCGAGGTCGGCCACATCTTCTATTTCGGCACCAAGTACTCCGAGCCGATGGGCGCGAAGGTCACCGGGCCGGACGGGCAGGAGCGCCCGGTCCATATGGGCTCCTACGGCATCGGCCCGAGCCGGCTGGTAGCGGCGATCATCGAGGCGGGCCACGACGAGGCCGGCATCGTGTGGCCGGACGCGGTGGCGCCGTTCGACGTCGCGCTCCTCAACCTCAAGGTCGGCGACTCCGCCACGGATGCGGCCTGCGCCAAGCTCCAGGGCGAGCTGGAGGAGGCCGGCCTCACCGTTCTGTATGACGACCGCGACGAGCGCCCGGGCGCCAAGTTCGCCACCGCCGACCTGATCGGCCTGCCCTGGCAGGTCGTCGTCGGCCCGAAGGGCCTGGCCGAGGGCAAGGTCGAGGTGAAGCGCCGCGCCACCGGCGCCCGCGAGACCGTTGCGCCCGACGCCGTGCCGGCGTTCCTGCGCCAGAACCGGGCGGCCTGAGCCGATGGCCCTCGCCGCGATCCGCGAGCGCCTGCCCCGGTTCGGCCTGCGCGCCCATCGGCCCGGAGGGCCTCACCGATCGCACGGGGGCACCGTGCCGTTCGCGCCCTTCGAGTGGACGATCGCCGGGCGCTACCTGCGCACCCGGCGGAAAGAGGGCTTCGTCTCGGTCATCGCCCTGTTCTCGTTCCTCGGGATCATGCTGGGCGTCGCCACCCTCATCATCGTGCTCTCGGTGATGAACGGCTTCCGCAAGGAGCTCCTGAGCAAGATCGTCGGCATCAACGGCCACATCTTCGTCGCGCCGATCGACCGGCCGCTGACCGACTTCGCCGACCTGTCGGACCGGCTCGGCAAGGTGGCGGGCGTCCACCTCGCCCTGCCGATGGTCGAGGGCCAGGCCTTCGCCTCGTCGCAGTTCGGCGGCTCGGGCGTGCTGGTGCGCGGCGTGCGGGCCGAGGACCTGAAGAAGATTCCCTCCGTCGCCGGCACCATCCGGGGCGGCACCCTGGAGACCTTCGACACCGGCGGCGGCGTCGCCATCGGCAAGCGGCTCGCCGAATCCCTCGGCCTGCAGGCCGGCGACACCATCACCCTGGCGACCCCGAAGGGCGCCACGACGCCGTTCGGCACCGCGCCGCGGATCAAGGGCTACCCCGTCGCTGCGGTGTTCGAGGTCGGCATGTCCGAGTTCGACGGCACCTTCGTGTACATGCCCCTCACCGAGGCGCAAGGATTCTTCAATCGCGACGGCGACGTCTCGGTGATCGAGATCTTCCTCGACAACGCCGATGCCGTCGGCGAGGCCCGGGGCGAGCTGGAACTCGCCGCCGAGCGTCCGGTGCTGATCACCGACTGGCGCCAGCGCAACCGCACCTTCTTCTCCGCACTCGAGGTCGAGCGGAACGTGATGTTCATCATCCTGACCCTGATCGTGCTGGTGGCGGCGCTCAACATCGTCTCCGGCCTGATCATGCTGGTGAAGGACAAGTCGAGCGACATCGCGATCCTGCGCACGATGGGGGCGACGCGGGGCGCGATCATGCGCGTCTTCCTGATCACCGGCGCCTCGATCGGCATCCTCGGCACCCTGGCGGGCTTCGTCCTCGGGCTGGTGTTCTCGGCCAACCTCACGGTGATCCAGCGCACGCTGTTTCCGGGCGCCTGGGACCCGACGGTGCGGTTCCTGTCGGAGATCCCGTCCGAGACCAATGCCGGCGAGGTCGTGGCGGTGGTGGCGATGTCGACGGTGCTGTCGTTGCTCGCCACCCTCTACCCGTCCTGGCGTGCCGCCCGGCTCGACCCGGTGCAGGCCCTGCGCTACGGCTGATCCTCCGTCTCGGCCGATCGTCGCCCGGCCCCGTACCCGAGTACCGTCAGGATGCCGTTGCCCGTCTCCCACCTCCGCCCTGCTCCCCGTTCCCTGACGCAGGGCGCCTGACGCCCGATGGACGCAATCCCGCAGCAGCCGGTTCCGGCGCTCTTCCTGTCCCAGGTCGAGCGGCGCTACAGCCAGGGCACCGGACATCTCGAGATCCTGCGCGGCGCCGACCTCGCGATCTGGCCCGGCGAGATCGTGGCGCTGGTCGCGCCCTCCGGCACCGGCAAGTCGACCCTGCTCCACGTCGCCGGCCTGCTCGAGCGGCCGGATGGTGGCGAGGTCTATATCGGGGGCCAGCCGAGCGCCCGGATGGATGACGCCGCCCGCACCCGGATGCGGCGCGAGGAGATGGGCTTCGTCTACCAGTCGCACCACCTGCTGCCGGAATTCTCGGCTCTCGAGAACGTGGTGCTGCCCCAGCTCATCCGCGGCCTGCCGGCGAGGGAAGCGCGCTCCCGCGCCGCCGAGCTGCTGGCCTTCCTCGGCCTCAAGGAGCGCCTGAGCCACCGCCCGGCGGAGCTGTCCGGCGGCGAGCAGCAGCGCGTCGCCATCGCCCGGGCGCTCGCCAACGGCCCGCGACTGCTGCTTGCCGACGAGCCGACTGGCAACCTCGACCCGCAGACCGCCGGCCACGTCTTCGCGATCCTGGTCTCGCTGGTGCGCGCCTCCGGGGTCGCGGCGCTGATCGCCACCCACAACCTGGATCTCGCCGCCCGGATGGACCGCCGGGTGACGATCCAGAACGGGCTCATCGTCCAGCTCGCCTGACGGTCGCCGCCGGACCGCCGGGCGCTACATTCGCGGGATCACCAGGCGTCCCGACCGGGCGCGAGGATCGTCACGCTCCCGACAGCCCTGGACGCTGATGCCGTTCAGCTTGCGTTGGGGTTGCGGATGGTCCAACCCGGCGGGAACGTCAGGCGGCAGCCGCTACGAACGGACGAGAGACATGACGAAGTGGGTCTACACCTTCGGCGACGGCAAGGCCGAAGGGAAGTCGTCGATGCGCGACCTGCTCGGGGGCAAGGGCGCGAACCTCGCCGAGATGTCGAATCTCGGTCTTCCGGTGCCGCCGGGCTTCACCATCACCACCGAGGTCTGCACCTACTACTACGACCACGGCCGGCAGTACCCGCCCGAGCTCGAGGGCGAGGTCGCGGCGGCGCTGGAGGCGGTCGGCGGCCTGACCGGGCGCCGCTTCGGCGATTCCGAGTCGCCGCTCCTCGTCTCGGTGCGCTCCGGCGCCCGGGCCTCGATGCCCGGCATGATGGACACGGTGCTCAACCTCGGCCTCAACGACACCACCGTCGCGGCGCTCGCCCGGGGCGCCGGCGACGAGCGCTTCGCCTATGACAGCTACCGCCGCTTCATCACCATGTACTCCAACGTGGTGCTGGGCGTGGAGCACCACTCCTTCGAGGAAGTGCTGGAGCGCTACAAGGACGACAAGGGCCTCACCCTCGACACCGAGCTGTCCGCCGCCGACTGGAAGCACCTCATCGGCGAGTACAAGGCGCTGGTGAAGCGCGAGCTGGGCGAGGACTTCCCGCAGGACCCGCAGGCCCAGCTCTGGGGCGCGATCGGCGCGGTGTTCGGCTCGTGGATGAACCCCCGCGCCAACAAGTACCGCGAATTGCACAACATCCCGGCGAGCTGGGGCACCGCGGTCAACGTCCAGGCCATGGTGTTCGGCAACATGGGCGAGACCTCGGCCACCGGCGTCGCCTTCACCCGCAACCCCTCCACCGGCGAGAAGGCGCTCTACGGCGAGTTCCTGATCAACGCGCAGGGCGAGGACGTGGTCGCGGGCATCCGCACCCCGCAGGACATCACCGAGGCGGCCCGCATCGAGTCCGGCTCCGACAAGCCCTCGATGGAGCGGGCGATGCCGGAGGCCTACGCGGAGCTCGTGCGGATCTACGGCCTGCTCGAGCACCACTACCGCGACATGCAGGACATGGAGTTCACGGTCGAGACCGGGAAGCTCTGGATGCTGCAGACCCGCAACGGCAAGCGCACCGCGAAGGCCGCGCTCCGCATCGCCGTGGAACTCGCGGCCGAGGGCCTGATCACCCACGAGGAGGCGGTCGGCCGCGTCGAGCCGGCCTCCCTCGACCAGCTGCTCCACCCGACCATCGACCCCAAGGCCGAGCGCAAGGTGATCGCCACCGGCCTGCCGGCCTCGCCGGGCGCGGCGTCCGGCGAGATCGTCTTCAACTCCGAGGAGGCCGAGGCCGCCAGGAAGGCCGAGCGCAAGGTCATCCTGGTCCGCGTCGAGACCTCGCCGGAGGACATCCACGGCATGCACGCCGCGGAGGGGATCCTGACGACGCGCGGCGGCATGACCTCGCACGCGGCGGTCGTCGCCCGCGGCATGGGCAAGCCCTGCGTCTCCGGCGCCGGCTCGATCCGGGTCGACTACGCCGCCCGCACCCTGTCGGTCGGCGGCGTCACCCTCAAGGCCGGCGACCGCATCACCATCGACGGCTCGAACGGCCAGGTTATGCAGGGCGCGGTGAAGATGGTCGAGCCCGAATTGTCGGGCGACTTCGCGGCGCTGATGGAATGGGCGGACAAGGTCCGCACCATGAAGGTCCGCACCAACGCCGAGACGCCGCTCGACGCCCGCACCGCCCGCAAGTACGGCGCCGAGGGCATCGGCCTGTGCCGCACCGAGCACATGTTCTTCCAGGAGGAGCGCATCGTGGCGATGCGCGAGATGATCCTGGCGGACGACGCCGAAGGCCGGCGCACGGCGCTGGCGAAACTCCTGCCCTACCAGCGCCAGGACTTCGTCGAGCTGTTCACCATCATGTCGGGCCTGCCGGTGACGATCCGGCTCCTCGACCCGCCGCTGCACGAGTTCCTGCCCCACACCGACAAGGAGATCGGCGAGGTCGCCGCCGCCACCGGCGTCCAGGAGGACAAGGTGCGGCGCCGGATGAACGAGCTGCACGAGTTCAACCCGATGCTCGGCTTCCGCGGCTGCCGTCTGGCGATCCTCTATCCGGAGATCGCCGAGATGCAGGCCCGCGCCATCTTCGAGGCCGCCGTCGAGGCCGCCAAGCAGACCGGCACGCCGATCATGGCCGAGGTGATGGTGCCGCTGGTCTTCACCCGCACCGAGTTCGACCTCGTCAAGGCCCGCATCGACGCCATGGCGAAGGCGGTGGCCTCCGAAACCGGCACGAACGTCGAGTACCAGGTCGGCACGATGATCGAGCTGCCGCGGGCGGCCCTGCGCGCAGGCGACATCGCCCAGACCGCGGAGTTCTTCTCCTTCGGCACCAACGACCTGACCCAGACGACGCTCGGCATCAGCCGCGACGATGCCGGCCGCTTCCTCGGGCCCTACACCCAGCGCGGCATCCTGGCCTCCGACCCGTTCGTGTCGATCGATCAGGAGGGCGTCGGCGAGCTGGTGCGCCTCGCCGCCGAGCGCGGCCGGGCGGTGCGGGACAAGCTGAAGCTCGGCATCTGCGGCGAGCACGGCGGCGACCCGGCCTCGATCGCCTTCTGCCAGGACACCGGCCTCGACTACGTCTCCTGCTCGCCCTTCCGCGTGCCGATCGCGCGGCTCGCAGCGGCGCAGGCGGCGCTGAAGGTGAAGGGCCGCGGCGAGGCGTGAGCGAATACGAGGCTCGTAGGTTCGCACCTCGGGCCGGGCGCATTCTCCTCTCCCCGCGGGCGGGGAGAGGGCTGCGTTCCCGTCCAGGGAACGCAGCGAGGCGTTAGCCGAGGGTGAGGGGGCGTTGCCGGATGTGGCACGTCCGGAAACACCCCCTCACCCTCGCCCTGTGGGCTCGCCGAGCCCTCTGAACGAGGGCTCGGCCCTCTCCCCGCCCGCGGGGAGAGGGGGAACCCGCGCCACGAGAGCAAAGCCATGCGCGAGCCGCCTCCCGCCGGCCGTCCCGATCCGGAGGCCGGTGCCCGCCTGTGGCGCGGATCCGTCGCGCAGCGCCTGCGGCTGGTCTCGGGGCTGGTCCTGTTCGCCTTCGCGGGCACGCATTTCGCCAACCACGCGCTCGGCCTCGTCGGGCTCGACACGATGATGGACGTGGCCCGCTGGCGGACCGCGATCACCCGCTCGGTCCCCGGCAGCCTGGTCCTCGGCCTCTCCCTCCTCATCCACACCGCCTTCGCGCTGGTGCGGCTCGCCGAGCGGCGGACGCTCAGGATGCCGCCCTGGGAGGCGGCGCAGACGGTTCTGGGCTTCGCGATCCCGTTCCTGCTCGTGCCGCACGTGCTGGGGACGCGGATCACCAACCTGGTGGACGGCACGCGGACCAACTACGCCTACGTGATCGTCCGCATCTGGCCCGACGGCATGGGCTACCAGACCGCTCTCCTCCTGGTGGTCTGGCTGCACGGCTGCCTCGGCCTGCATGCCTGGCTGCGGCTCTCGCCCGTCTATCGCCGGATGGCGCCGCTGCTCGCCGTGCCGGCCTTCGGCCTGCCGGCCGCGGCGCTCGCCGGCCTCGTCACGCAGGGGCGGATCATGGAGCGCGACACGCTGCTGGCGCGCCGCTTCGATGCGCCCGACCTCGACGCCCGCTGGCAGGTCCCGCCCCTCGACCCGGCGATCGCCGCCTGGGGCGACACCGTGACCGGCGCGATCTACGCCGCCGTCGCCCTCGCCCTCGGGGTGGTGCTGATCCGGGCGGCCGCGACCCTGCGGGCCCGGCGCTTCGGCGTGGCCTATGTCGGCGGTCCCACGGTGAGGAGCCTGGAGGGACCGACGCTCCTCGAGATCAGCCGGGCGAACCGGGTGCCCCACGTCTCGGTCTGCGGCGGGCGGGGGCGCTGCTCGACCTGCCGGGTGCTGGTGGTGAGCGGCGAGGAGAACCTCTCGAGCCCCGGCCCCCAGGAAGCCGCGGCCCTGCGGGCGATCGGCGCGCCCGCCAACGTGCGGCTGGCCTGCCAGGCGCGCCCCTCCGGCGACGTGGCGCTGATCCGGATCCTCGACCCGCGCCGCTCCGAGACCGCCGACAAGCACCTCGCGAACACGGACGTCGCCGGCATCGAGCGCGAGGTGGCGATCCTGTTCGTCGACATCCGCGGCTTCACCCCGCTCGCCGAGCGCAAGCTGCCCTTCGACGTGGTGTTCATCCTCAACCGCTTCTTCGAGGCGGCGGGGCGGGAGATCGAGGCCGCCGGCGGCTGGATCGGCGGCTATGCCGGCGACGGGCTCCTCGCCCTGTTCACCCATCCGGACGGGACCGGACCCGCCTGCCGGGCGGCCTTCACGGCGGCCGGCCGCATCGACGGCGCGGTGGCCGAGCTCAACCGCCAGCTCGCCGCCGAGCTGCCGGCGGCGCTCCGGATGGCGATGGGCCTCCATGCCGGTCCCCTGGTGCTCGGCCGCCTCGGCTACGGCGCGAGCCGCGGCATGTCGGTGATCGGACCGGCGGTGAACCTGGCGAGCCGGCTCGAATCCCTCGCCAAGGCCGCCGACGTCCAGCTCGTCGCCTCGGCCGAGGCGGCCGGGCGCGCCGGCATCGGCCTCGACGACCTCCGGGACCAGCCGGGCCTCACGGTCGAGACCGTGACGGTGCGCGGCGTCGCCGCGCCGCTGCCGGTGATCTACGCCGCGCGGGCGGCCGACCTCGCCGGGCGCCTGCGCGCTCGCGCATCGGCTTAACCAACGCTCAACCATACCCCGCGACACTCAGCGCGTGATGTCGGTCCCGCGCGGGCCGGGCAGGCTCGTGCCGAGGGGGTCGCGACGTGCGCAAGCGCCAGGTTCGACGGACGAAGGGGATGCGCTGGCTCGCCGCGGCCGCCGCGCCCTGGGCCGTCGGCCTGGGCGTCCTGGTCTCGTTCACCGCCTCGGCCGGCTACGAGAGCTCGCTCGGCTCGAACGCCGTCGCGCGCCTCGTCCCCCGCGGGATGCCGCCGCTGCCCGGGCGCGGCCTGATCACGCCGGTGAGCCTCAACGGGACCTTGCGCCTCGCCCTCGACGCCGAGCCCCTGCGCCCGGACCTGAAGGCGGATGCCCGCACCCGGCCCCTGGCCCAGCCCGCGCTCAAGGGCGATGCCCTGGTGCCGGCGCGGGTCGGCGGCGCGGTCCGGCCGCCCTCCCTGACCGCCGGCTGGCTCGGCAGCAACGGCCCGAGCGTCGCCTCGACCTTCACCCCGGGCGCCGCGACCTGGAACCCGGACCTCGAGCCGCAGGAGGGCTTCGTGCCCTTCGCCGAGACCGGCGGCGAGGCGGGCGCCAGCTCGCCGGCGGCCGGCGCCTCGGCCCCGACCCGCGGGGCGACGGCCGGCGGGCAGACGGCCCCGACGCGGGCGCGCGACGCCAGCCGCGAGGGCACCACCCCGGCCGTCCCTCGGGCGGTCGCCCTGTCCTCGACCACCCCGGCCCCGGCCGACGCGACGCCGGTCGAGATCGCCGCCGGCGGACAGATCTCGCCGCGCCTCGACCGCGACGCCCGCACCGGCGTCACCACGGCGGCCCGCATCAACCCGGAGGCCCCGCCGAGCGAGGATGCCCGGCGCCGCTACGCCGACCTCATCACCCCGGAGAACGCCGAGAAGGAGCAGCGCTGCCTCGCCGAGGCGGTCTATTTCGAGGCCCGCGGCGAGCCCGAGCAGGGCCAGGCCGCCGTGGCCCAGGTGGTGCTCAACCGCGCCAAGAGCGGCCTCTACCCGTCCAACATCTGCGGCGTGGTCTACCAGAACCGCCACCGCTACATGGGCTGCCAGTTCTCCTTCGCCTGCGAGGGCAAGTCGCTGCGCATCACCGACGACGCGTCCTGGCAGACCGCGACCCGCATCGCCCAGTCGGTGGTCGAGGGCCGGACCTACCTCGCCGATGTCGGCGGGGCGACGCATTACCACGCCGACTACGTCAAGCCGCGCTGGTCGCGCCGCCTGCGCAAGATGGACGTGATCGGCCGCCACATCTTCTACCAGCTGCGGCCGGGCCAGACCTGAGTCTACGTCCAGTCTGGTCGGGGGTTCGAGCTGAACACCGGTCGACCATCATCGAGCGGAGCTCGCCGCGCGCAGATCGTCATGCGCGGATGGCGCCGTGCGCCGACATCCGCAAGCGCCGCGGCGGGACCCGGGACCCATGACCGCCGGTCGTACCGTCGCACGCGGGTCGCCGTCCGCCGCCTGACGGGCCGGCAATCACGGCACCCGGGTTCTCGCCCGTGGCGGGCGCCGGGGTGACGCGCCGGGTTGCGATCCGTGCGTCGGCTCGCCAGTCCGACATCATTGATGCTGCGACGTCGGTCAGGGTCCGCGATGCCGTGCGGACCCTGTGAGGACCAGCGGCCTTCGGCGTCCGACCCCCGCATCGCCAATCTCCGACTCTACCAGCTTCCGCCGCATGGTTTACGTCAACTATATCGGTTGACGATAATCCAAGGGTTCCCGAGTCCCGCGATCCGATCGACTCTCAGGCTTGCGCGAACGCCTCCGCAATTCGCCGAAATACGTAATAAATCCCGAGGGCAATTTTACCCTCTTCGGGCTTTCGGCTTGCCTGACGGGGCTCCGAACGGCTTCTCTCTCGGGGCAAGCGTGGCGCTGGCGAGCGTCGCGTGCCCTCAATCACCCACCCCCCGAGGAAGCCCGATCATGACCGCCCCGGTCGCCCGTGTCACCGCCGCAGCCGCCCTCACCGCAGGCCTGTTCGTCGCCGCTCCCGCCCTCGCCGGCGGCTATGGCTGCACCACCGACTGCTACCGCCACGTCTCGACGCCGCCGGTCTACGGCACCGTGTCCGAGCAGGTGATGGTGCGCCCGCCGCGCACGGTCAGCCACGTCGTGCCGCCGGTCTACGACACCGTCTCCGAGCAGGTGCTGGTCTCGCCGCCCCGCCGCGTCTGGCAGACCTCCGTCGACGCCTACGGCCAGCCCGTGGGCTGCTGGGTGACGATCCCGGCCCGCTACGCGACCCAGACCCGCCGGGTCCTGGTGCGTCCGGCCCAGGTCGTGCCGCAGGTGATCCCGCCGGCCTACGCCTCCTACCAGCGCCGCGTGCTCGTCGAGCCCGGCCGCTCCGGCTGGGTGCCGGCGGGCGGTGGCGGCTATGGCGGTGGTTACGGCGCCGGCCCGGCCGGGGGCGGGATCGTGGGTGCGGGCCTCGGCCTCGCGGGCGCCGGCATCGGCCTCGGCGCCGCGGCGGTCGGCGCCGGGACCGGGCTCGTCTTCGGCGGCGGCAGCGTCTACGACGGCTACTGAGCCGCAACGCGGCCCGGGTCGATCCCCGGGCCGCCTTGCCGCCGCGGGACTCCCGCTCCACAACCCTGTGCAGGCGACGGCGGCCCGCGAGCCGCGCGCGACAGGGAGGCGGAGCGTGGGTACCTTCAAGGCGGTGGTGATCGAGAAGGGCGAGGGCGGGCAACGCGTCGCGCTCAAGGATTTCGACGAATCCGAGCTGATGGACGGCGACGTCACCGTCCGGGTCACCCACTCCACCCTCAACTACAAGGACGGTCTCGCGCTCACCGGCAAGGCGCCGGTGGTGCGGCGCTGGCCGATGATTCCCGGCATCGACTTCGCCGGTGTGGTCGAGACCTCCTCCCACCCGGACTGGAAGCCCGGCGACGCCGTGGTGCTGAACGGCTGGGGCACCGGCGAGACCCATCTCGGCGCCTACGCCGAGAAATCCCGGGTCAAGGGCGACTGGCTGGTGGCGCTACCCGCCAATTTCACCCCCGAGCAGGCGATGGCGGTCGGCACCGCCGGCTACACCGCGATGCTGGCCCTGCTGGCGCTCGAGCGCCACGGCCTGACCCCCGAGGCCGGGCCCGCCCTGGTGACGGGGGCGGCCGGCGGCGTCGGCTCGGTGGCAGTCACGCTCCTGGCGAAGGCCGGCTGGCACGTCGTCGCCTCGACCGGGCGGGCCGAGGAGGAGGCCGCGTATCTGCGCGGGCTCGGCGCAGCCGAGATCATCGACCGGCAGGAGCTGAGCCAGCCGGGCAAGCCCCTGGCGAAGGAACGCTGGGCCGCCACGGTCGACGCGGTCGGCTCCACGACCCTCGCCAATGCCCTGGCGATGACCCGGTACGGCGGCGCCGTCGCAGCCTGTGGGCTCGCCGGCGGCATGGACCTGCCGACCTCGGTGGCGCCGTTCATCCTGCGCGGGGTCGCGCTCTACGGCATCGAGAGCGTGATGGCGCCCTTGCCCCTGCGCCGCGAGGCCTGGGCCCGGATCGCCCGCGACCTCGATCCCGCCGCCCTCTCGGCCATGACCACGACGGTGCCGCTCGCCGAGGTGATCGACCGGGGCCCGGAGATCCTGGCCGGGCGCACCCGCGGGCGCGTGGTGGTGACGATCGCCTGAGAGCGATCACGCGTGATCGCCAAGGCGCCCGGCGCGGAACCTTGACGGCTCTCCGTGCATTGCCTGTTTCATGAGCATCGCCTTCGTTCGCGAGAAGGAGGGCGGGGAGGCCTTCGAGGATCTCCCCGACCGTCCCGTCTCCCCGCACCCGAACTTCGTCACGCCGGAGGGCCTCGCCCTCATCGACGCGGAGCTCGACCGGCTGCACGCGGAGCATGCCGGCCTGCCGCCCGACGGCAAGGCGGATCTCGCGCGGGTGAACCGCGACCTGCGCTACTGGACCGCCCGGCGCAACTCGGCCCAGGTCGTCGAGCAGCCCCCCGGCGACACGGTGCATTTCGGCTCGACGGTCACCATCGCCCGCGAGGACGGGCCCGAGCAGACCTTCCGCATCGTCGGCGAGGACGAGGCCGATCCGGCCAGGGGCACCATCGCCTACGTGGCGCCGCTCGCCCGCGCGCTCACCGGCAAGCAGGCGGGCGATACCGTCACGGTGGCGGGTCACGAGGTCGAGATCGTCTCGGTCCGCTGACGCGGCAGGCGGCCCTCGATCAGGTCGCGCTCGCGGGCGATGGCACTGCCCACGAAGTCGAGGAAGGCCCGCACCCGGGCGGCCCGGCGCAGGTCCGGATGGGTGAGGAGCCACAAGCCCGCATCGAGGTCCGGCTCCGGCCCGGAGAGCCGCACCAGGCCGGGCCGGCGGTCGCCGATGACGCAGGGCAGGGGACCGATGCCGATCCCGCTCTCGACCGCGTCGGCGAGGCCCTGCACCGTGTCGAGGCGCAGCACGATGCGCGCGGGGTCGGTCCGCTCCTGCACGTAGCGCGCCGCCGCGGCGGCGCCGAGCCGGGCCGCCGGCGAGACCCAGCGCTCGGCCGCGAGCGGCACGCCCCCGTCGCGGTCGGCCCGGCCGTAGAGGGCCCAGGCGATCGTGGCGAGGCGCCGGCCCACCAGCGTGTCGGGCGGGTCGTTGGTGGCGCGGAGCGCCACGTCGGCGTCGCGCTTGGCGAGGTTCAGCGCCTGCTCGGACACCACCACGTCGAGGCGCACCTCCGGGCAGCGGGCGCAGAACGCGGCGAGGATCGGGGTCAAGAGGCCGGTGAGGAGCGAGGCGGCGGTGGTGATGCGCAATTCGCCCGCCGGGCTCAGGCCCTGCCCTTCGATCCGCCGGGTGAAGGCGAGCACGTCCTCCTCCATCCGGGCGGCGATCCGGGTCATCTCCTCGGCCGCGGGCGTCGGCACGTAGCCGGTGCGGTGGCGCTCGAACAAGGGCGTGCGCAGGGCCGTCTCGATCTGGCCGAGGCGCCGGAAGGCGGTGGAATGGTTGATGCCGAGCCGCTCGGCGGCCTGGGTCAGGCCGCGCTGGTCGGAGATGGCCTTCACCAGCCGGAAATCGTCCCAGGCGAGGGCGGCGGTCACGCTGTCGGCCTCCTGAGCTTGCACGCGCGCAAGCACGGGTTTGCATCATAGGCCATTTCGCGCGGGAGCGCGATCCACGATGTTCCCTCCCGGCAGCCCGGACGGGGCCTCAACGGGAGTTCACGCGATGGCGAAGGTTCTGGTCCTCTACTACTCGACCTACGGCCATATCGAGCAGATGGCCCAGGCCGTGGCCGAGGGCGTCCGCGAGGCGGGGGCCGAGGCTGTGGTCAAGCGGGTGCCCGAGCTGGTGCCGGAGGAGATCGCCCGCCAATCGCATTACAAGCTCGACCAGGCGGCGCCGATCGCCACCGTCGACGAGCTGCCGTCCTACGACGCGATCATCATCGGCACGCCGACCCGCTACGGCAACATGGCCTCGCAGATGAAGAACTTCATCGACCAGACCGGCGGCCTGTGGGCGAAGGGCGCGCTGGTCGGCAAGGTCGGCTCGGTCTTCACCTCGACGGCCTCGCAGCATGGCGGCCAGGAATCGACGATCCTGAGCGTCCACACCGTGCTGCTGCATCTGGGGCTCGTGGTGGTCGGCCTGCCCTACAGCTTCCAGGGCCAGCTCGGCACCACCGAGGTGATGGGCAACTCGCCCTACGGCGCCTCCACCATCGCGGGCGGCGACGGCAGCCGCCAGCCGAGCGCGGTCGAGCTGGAAGGCGCCCGCTTCCAGGGCCGCCACGTTGCCGGCATCGCCGCGAAGCTCGCGGGCTGAGGCCTCCCGGTCAAGAAAAAGGCCCGGCGATGCCGGGCCTCGGAGGCGGAAGGTCGATGGGGGCTTAGGTGACCTTCTAGGCCCTATCAACGCGGGCCCCGCGGGACCGGTTCCGCGGGTTTCGAAAAAAATTCGGTGCCTCGGACGGTGCTCGGTCGAGCGGCTTCGCTTCCTCCCCATCTCCCATTCGCGACCTCATCCTGAGGCGCCCACGTCAGCGGGCCTCGAAGGAGGGCTCCAGAAGGCTCTGCGATTGCTGGAGCCCTCCTTCGAGGCTCGTTTCACTCGCACCTCAGGATGAGGTCGAGGGTGGGATGGGCGAGTGGGATGGGTATGGGCGTCACCGCGGGGCGGCGGCGCGGACGAGCCGGTCGCGGATCGCCTCGCCGAGGCCGTCTCCCGGAATCGGTGCCACCGCGATCGTCGCCGCGCCGCTCGCATCGAGCCGGCGCAGGGAGGCGAAGAGGTGGCAGGCCGCTTCGGCGAGGTCGCCGCCTGGGCTGAGGTTGAGCGCGGCCGAAGCCTCGTCGATCCCCTCCGGCGGGACGGGGCCGAACAGCAGGGCGGCTTCGCCGGGCCGGATGCGCACCGCATCGAGCCGCACCGCCGCACGCGGCGCGTAATGCGAGGCGAGGAGGCCGGGGGAGACCGGCGCCGCCCCGGCGGGGCCCCGCGCCGCGAGCGGCCGGCCCAAGACCGCCTGGATCGCCTCGCGCGACACGCCGCCGGGGCGCAGCAGCACCGGCCGACCGTCCAGGCAGGCCACGATGGTCGATTCGACCCCGACTGGGCAGGGCCCGCCGTCGAGGATGGCGCTGATCCGCCCGTCGAGGTCGCCGAGCACGTGATCGGCGTCGGTTGGGCTCACCCGGCCGGAGCGGTTGGCGGAGGGCGCCGCCACCGGGCAGCCCGCCGCCGCCAGGATGTCCCGGGCGAGCGCGCTGCCGGGGACCCGGAGCGCCACGCTCGGCAGGCCCGCCCGGGCGAGATCGCAGACCCGTCCGCCCTCGGCCGCCGGCACCACCAGGGTGAGGGGGCCGGGCCAGAACGCCTCCGCCAGCTTCAGGGCGTCCGGGCCGAACTGCCCCTCCCGCCAGGCCGCCGCGAGATCGGGCAGGTGGGCGATCAGCGGGTTGAACCGCGGCCGCTCCTTGGCGGCGTAGATCCCCGCCACCGCCGCCGGATTGCCCGCATCGGCGCCGAGGCCGTAGACGGTCTCGGTCGGGATCGCGACGAGCTTCCCCGCCCGCAGCAGGGCCCCCGCCTCGGCGATGCCGGCGCGATCAGCGGCGAGGCGCCGCGTCGCCGCCTGCGGCATTGACCCGCGGGCATCGTTCACGTCTAAACTATCCGTCACCATGCCGCTGGCCGTAGCGTCGGCGGCGGCGTCACGTCAAATCCAAAGGGTGGCTCCCGGGAGCCCGCGCGGCGGGACCGGGGACGCTGCCGCTCCCCGGGGAGGAGCCTTCGATGACCTATCGCGCGCCCGTGGCCGAGATGGCCTTCACCCTCCGGCACGTGGCCGGGCTCGACCGCGCCATCGCGGAGGGCCTGCACGGCGACCTCTCGGACGAGCTCGTCGACACCATCCTGGAGGAGGCCGGGCGCTTCGCCAACGACGTGGTGGCGCCCCTCAACACGATCGGCGACCGCCACGGCACCCCGCTCAAGGACGGCGTGGTCACCATGCCGCCGGGCTACCGCGAGGCCTACCGGGCCTGGACCGAGGGCGGCTGGAACGCCCTGCCGGGCCCGGTCGAGTATGGCGGCCAGGGCCTGCCGGTGCTGCTCAACGCCGCCTGCATCGAGATGTGGAACTCCGCCGCGATGGCCTTCGGCCTCGGGCCGCTGCTCACCGCCGGCGGCGTCGAGGCACTGAGCCGGCACGGCAGCGAGGAGCTGCGCGCGCGCTACCTCGAGAAGCTGGTCTCGGGCGAGTGGACCGCCACCATGAACCTCACCGAGCCGCAGGCCGGCTCGGACCTCTCCGTGATGCGCACCCGGGCCGAGCCCGCCGGCGACGGCAGCTACCGGATCTCAGGGGAGAAGATCTACATCACCTGGGGCGAGCACGACCTCACCGACAACATCGTGCACCTGGTGCTGGCCCGGCTGCCCGACGCGCCGCCCGGCACCCGCGGCATCTCGCTGTTCCTGGTGCCGAAGGTGCTGCCGGACGGCACGCGCAACGCGCTCAAATGTGCGGGGATCGAGCACAAGCTCGGCATCCACGGCTCGCCGACCTGCACCATGGTCTACGACGGCGCCACCGGCTGGCTCGTCGGCGAGCCGAACCGGGGCCTGGCCTGCATGTTCACGATGATGAACAACGCCCGCCTGGGCGTCGGCCTCCAGGGCGTCGCCATCGCCGAGCGGGCCTACCAGCAGGCGCTGTCTTACGCCCGCGACCGCCGCCAGGGCCGGGCGAGCGCGGCCAGCGAGGGCGCGAGCCCGATCATCGAGCACCCGGACGTGCAGCGCATGCTGCTGACCATGAAGGCGCTGACGGGCGCCTCCCGGGGCATCTGCTACCTCACGGCGGAAGCGATCGACCGCGCCCACCGGGCGCCGGACGAGGCGGGCCGGAAGGCCGCTCAAGGATGCGCCTCCCTGCTGACCCCGGTGGCCAAGGCCTTCTCGACCGACATCGGCATCGAGGTGGCCTCGCTGGGCATCCAGGTCCACGGCGGCATGGGCTTCGTCGAGGAGACCGGCGCCGCCCAGCACCTGCGCGACGCCCGCATCGCGGCGATCTACGAGGGCACCAACGGCATCCAGGCGATCGACCTCGTCACCCGCAAGCTGCCGCTCGAGGACGGCGCGGTGGTGCGCGGCCAGATCGGCGCCATGCGCCTCGTCGTCGAGCGGGTGCTGAAGGAGGGCGGCCCCGCCTTCGGCCATACCGCGCCGCGCCTGCGCGAGACGGTCGAGTCCCTCGACCGGGCGACGAGCTACCTCCTCAAGGCCCTGGGCTCGAACCGGCCCGAGGAGGCGCTCGCCGGCGCCACCCCATACCTGCGCCTGTTCGGCCTCGCGCAGGGCGGCGTCTGCCTGGCGCAGGGCGCGCTCGCGGCGAACGCGGCGGTGAAGGGCGGCGACACCGACCCGGCCCATCCGGCCCGCATCGCGCTGGCCCGCTTCTTCGCCGAGAACCTCGCCACCGCGGCCCGGGGGCTGGAGGAGACGGTGACCGGCGGCGGCGGCTTCCTGCAGGACGGGGTGCTGGCGCTCGCCGGGTGAGGGCGGACCGCCACGCGACAACCAGGTTCTCCCACCCGGAACCTCATCCTGAGGTGCCGCGATAGCGGCCTCGAAGGAGGGCTCCAGAAGGCTCCGCGATCACTGGAGCCCTCCTTCGAGGCTGGGCGATCTCCGATCGCCCAGCACCTCAGGATGAGGTCCTGGGCGGGAGATCGACACTCCTCCGACCGCCGCCGGAGATCGTCATCCGGTCGATCATCCGAGCCCAACACCCCGAGGTCCCCATGACCGAGCACGTCCGCATCTCCGACGAACCCGGCGGCGTCCGCCTCGTGCGGCTCGCGCGGCCCGAGAAGAAGAACGCGCTGACCGGCGCCATGTACGACGCCATGCGCGAGGCGCTGGAGAGCGCCGACCGGGACGGGTCGGGCGTCGGCGCCGTGGTGTTCGCCGGAACTGACGGCGTGTTCACCGCCGGCAACGACATCGCCGACTTCGTCGCCCGGGCCGAGCGCGCCCTCGGCGAAGCGCCGTCCCTGCGCTTCGTCCGCCAGCTCGCCGTGACCCGCACCCCGATGGTGGCGGCGGTGGACGGCCTCGCGGTCGGGGTCGGCACCACGCTGACGCTGCATTGCGACCTCGTCTACGTCGCGCCGGCCGCGACCTTCCGGATGCCCTTCGTCGATCTCGGCCTCGTGCCGGAGGCGGCCTCCAGCTACCTGCTGCCGCGCCGGGTCGGGCTGACGAAGGCGACGGAGCTGCTGCTGCTCGGCGAGGCCTTCGGGGCCGACGAGGCGGTGCGCCTCGGCCTCGCCAACGCGGTGGTGCCGGCCGACGGCCTCCTCGAACACGCGCTGGCGCAAGCCGCGAAGCTCGCCGCCAAGCCCCGCCAGGCGCTGGCCGCTGCCCGCCGGCTGATCCGCGGCGACCGCGAGGCGGTGCAGGCCGCCATGGATGCGGAGGCGACAGCCTTCGAGGCGGCGCTCCGCTCACCCGAGGCGCAGGAGGCGTTCCGGCGCTTCCTGTCCCGCGGCGCGGCATCGCGGGCGGCCGAGTGAGGCCGCCGGGCATCCCGGACCTGTCGGACAGGGTTTGCCTCGTCGCCGGCGCCTCGCGCGGGGTCGGGCGCGGCATCGCCCGCGCCCTCGGGGAGGCCGGCGCCACCGTGGTGGTCACCGCCCGCTCCAGCGAGACGGGCGCGCGCACCGACCAGCGGGCCGAGGCGCTGGAGGACACCGCCCGGGAGGTCGACCTCGCGGGCGGGCGCGGCCACCACTACCTCTGCGACCACACCCGCGAGGCCGAGGTCGACGCGATGGTGCGCTGGGTGCTGCGCCGCTTCGGCCGCATCGACGTCGCGGTGTCGAGCGTCTGGGGCGGCAACGAGGGCTATGACGGCGTGCGCTACCCCGACGGCGCCGCCTGGGGCACCGCCTTCTGGCGCCGCGGCCTCGCGCCCCTGCGCCACGGCCTCGACACCGGGCCGCTCGCCGGCCTGATCCTCGCCCGGGCGGTGGCGCCCGCCATGGTCTCGGCGAAGGGCGGGCTCCTGGCGCTGGTCTCCTTCGGCACGGACAGCTATCTCGGCGACCTGTTCTACGACCTCGCCAAATCCGCCACCAACCGCATCGCCCTGGGCATGGCGGAGGAGCTGAGGCCCTACGGCGTCACGGCGCTGGCCCTCGCCCCGGGCCTCGTGCGCACCGAGCGGGTGGTGGAGGCCGGCATGGCGGGGGAGGCCGGGGAGAGCCCGCTCTATGCCGGTCGCGCGCTCGCGGCGCTCGCGGGGGATCCCGGCATTGGGGCCCATGCCGGCCAGGTGCTGCACGTGGCCGACCTGGCGCGGACTTACGGGTTTACCGACGAGGATGGCAGCCGGCCGGAGCGGTATCGGGCGGGGGCGTGAGGGCGCTAACTTCGCTCAGTCAAATAGAGTTCGCTGCTATTGTCTTCGTGCCATCAAAACATAGGGGAAGACGCGAGAACCCCTTCTTCCACGCAGGCTACTGGATTCACACAATTCGGCCTGATTGTTCTTCCGCTTGAAGGTGGCTCGCTTCCCCTCCCCACAAGGGGGAGGGGAATTGGTTGAACCCCAGCGGTGAAGTGGGGATCGTAGGTCCATCAGGAGCGGGGAAGCGCCCGAACCTGACGCGCTCGCAGAAAAGCCGGGATTCACTCCAGGCTGAGCGCCACGAACCGCACCTCACCCTCCTTGTTCGACACGAGGAGGAGCGCCGACTTGCGGCCGTCCTTCTTGATCTGGTCGATGCGGCGGGTGACGTCGGCCGGTGCGTTCACCGCCTCCTGGCCGACCTCGACGATGACGTCGCCGGGCTGGATGCGCTTGTCGGCGGCGTTGGAGTTCGGGTCGACCCGGGTGACCAGCACGCCCTTGACGCTGTCCTTCACGCCGAACCGCTTGCGCGCCTCGTCCGTGAGGCCCGAGAGGTTGAGGCCCAGCGCCTGTCGGGTGACGTCGGCCTCCGGCTGCGGGCGGCTGAGATTCGCCTGCTGCTGCGGCTTGTCGGTGTCCTCCAGGCGCCCGAGGGTGACCTGCTTCGTCTGCTCCTGGCCCTTGCGGACGGTGGTCACGTCGACGACCTTGCCGACCGGGGTCGAGGCGACGATGCGGGGCAGGTCGCTCGAGCTCTTGACGTCGACGCCGTTGAACTTGGTGATCACGTCGCCGACCTCGAGGCCGGCGGTGCGGGCCGGGCCCTTGTCGTCGACGCCGGCGATCAGGGCACCGCGGGCGCCGCCCTTGAGGCCGAGCGCCTCGGCGGTGGTGTCGTCGACGTTCTGGATCCGCACGCCGAGCCAGCCGCGACGCACCTCGCCGAACTGGCGCAGCTGGTCGATCACCGGGCCGGCGGTGGCGGTCGGGACCGCGAAGCCGATGCCGACCGAGCCGCCGGTCGGCGACAGGATCGCCGTGTTGATGCCGATCACCTCGCCGTTCATGTTGAACAGCGGACCGCCCGAATTGCCCTTGTTGATGGCCGCGTCGGTCTGGATGTAGTTGTCGTAGGGACCCGACTCGATGTTGCGGCCGCGCGCCGAGACGATGCCGGCGGAGACCGAGCCGCCGAGGCCGAACGGGTTGCCGATCGCGATCACCCAGTCGCCCGGCCGCATCTTTTCGGAATCGCCGAGCGGCACCGACTTCAGGGGCCGGTCCGGATCGGGCTTCACCCGCAGCACCGCGAGGTCGATCTTCGAATCCTTGCCCACGATCTCGGCCTTCAGCTTGCGGCCGTCATGCAGGATCACCTGGATGTCGTTGGCATCGCCGATGACGTGGTTGTTGGTGACCACGATGCCGGCGGAATCGATGATGAAGCCGGAGCCGAGCGAGTTCGAGCGGCGCGGCGCCCGCGGCTGGCTCTCTCCCCCGCCCTGACCGCCCCCTTGGCCGCGGCGGTTGAAGAACTCCTCGAACAGGTCCTCGAACGGGGTGCCCTGCGGCAGTTGCGGCAGGGTGCGGCCGCGCGCCTCGACGGTGGTCGAGGCCGAGATGTTGACCACCGCGTCCGTCACCTGGTCGGCGAGGTCGGCGAGCGATTCGGGGCCCTTGGCCAGGGCGACGTCCGGGAGGGCCGCGGTGCCGACGGAGAGCGCGAGGAGCGCGCCCGCGAGGGCGGGCAGGCGCCGTCTCGCGAAGGCGGGGTTACGGCGCGAGGAAGCGGCCATCGTGTGAACCTCGTTGGGCAGGATCGTCCTGAATCGAAATCGTACGGCCCGGCACCGGCGGTGGAACCCCGCAGCGCCCGGGCGGCCCCGGCGTCGGGCCGGAAGCGTCCCTTAAGATCGTCTCCCGGCGAACCGGTTCAAGTCCCGGCAAACCACCCGCGGCCGTTCAGCCGAGCAGGAGGCGCACGATGCCGACCACGACGACCCCCGCCGCCGCGGAGGCGAGGCCGACGAGGCGCATCCGCTCCATCGGGGTCTGGGAGGCCTCCTGCATCGCCCGGCGCATCGCCGCCGGGAAGGCGGCGCAGAGCAGGCCCTCGATGGCGAGCGCCAGGCCGAGGGCGGCGACGAGATCCTTCACGGCCGAACGCGGCGCTGCCGCCGCCGGCGGGCGGCGCTCGCCGCTCTCCTGGTTCCCCCCTCCGGTCGCATTGTGTCGTCTCCGCGGCGCGGGCGGCACCGCGCCCGCCGTCACAGTCACAAAAGCGCGCCCCGCCGGGGCGGGGCGCTCGAACATCGTCGCGTCCCGGCCCCGCTCGGCCGGCGCCGCCGGCTACTGGCCGGGGGCCGGCGCCGCGGCCGGGCGGGCCCGACCCTGCGGGTCGTTGAAGTAGCGGAAGAACTCCGAGCCGGGGCTGATCACCAGCCGGGTCTCGGGCCCGCTCAGGCCCTTCTCGTAGGCCTGCATCGAGCGGTAGAAGGCGAAGAAGTCCGGGTCCTGCCCGAAGGCGTCGGCGAGGATGCGGTTGCGGTCCGCCTCGCCCTGGCCGCGGAGCTGGTCGGCCTTCTGGTTCGCCTCCGCCAGCAGCACCGTCACGTCGCGGTCGGCGCGGGCCTTGATGGTCGCCGCCACCTGGGCGCCGTTGGCCCGCAGGTCCGCCGCCTCGCGCTCGCGCTCGGTCCGCATGCGCTGGTAGACCGCCTGGGAGTTGGCCGCCGGCAGGTCGACGCGGGTCAGCCGCAGGTCGATGATCTCGATGCCGAGATTCTTCGCCTGCCGGTTCACCTCCTCCTGGATGCGGTTCATCAGGGCCTCGCGCTGGGTGCGCACGATGGCGTCCCGCGAGGCGCTGGCGAGCACGTTGCGCATCGCCGCGTTGGTGAAGCTCGACAGGCGCTGGTTGGCGACCTGGACGTTGTTCACCGACTGGTAGAAGCGCAGCGGGTCGCTGATCTTGTAGCGGGCGAAGGCGTCGACCTCGAGGTTCTGCCGGTCGGCCGAGAGCACGGTCTGCACCGGCAGGTCGAGGTCGAGCAGCCGCTTCTCGAACACCGTCACGCTCTCGAAGAACGGCAGCTTGAAGTAGAGGCCCGGCCGGTCGGTGCCGGCCTGGTTCAGCACGGTGCGCACGCGACCGAACTGCAGCACCAGGGCCTGCTGGGTCTGGCTCACGGTGAAGGCCGAGGCGTAGATCAGCACCAGGACGAGGACGCCGAGGACGACGAGGCCGGTGCGCAGGACGTTGCCGTTCATCGCGCGCTCCCCTGGGCCGCGGTGCCGGGACGGCCCGCATTGGCGAAGTCCTGCAGCGGCAGGACCGGCACCACGCCGGCGGCGGCCGCCCCGGTGCCCGCCGCATGGCCCTGATCGATGATCACCTTGTTCACGCCGCCCAGCACCTTCTCCATGGTGTCGAGGAACATGCGCTCGCGGGAGACCGCGGGCGCCAGCTTGTAGGATTCGTAGACCTCGCGGAAGCGCTGGGCCTGGCCGGTCGCCTCGGCGGTGGCCTGCGACTTGAAGGCCTCGGCCTGCTGCAGGACCTGCGACGAGCGGCCTCTCGCCTCGGGCACCACGCGGCTCGCGTAGGTCTCGGCCTCGTTGCGGGCGCGCGCCGCGTCCTGCTGGGCCGCGTTCACGTCGACGAAGGCCTGGCGCACCTCGGCCGGCGGGCTCACGCCCTGGAGCTGCACCACGTTGATGAGGACGCCGGCGCCGTAGGAATCGAGCGCCTTCTGGATGATCTGCTGGACCTCCTGCGCCACGCTCGACTGCTCGGTGGTCAGGATCGCCTGGATCTGGCGTCGGCCCACCACCTCGCGCATCGCGCTCTCGGCCACCGACTTGATGGTGCCCTCGGGGTTCTGGAGGTTGAACACGAAGTCCTCGGCCTTGGCCGGGTTGACGCGCCACTGCACGTCGAAGTCGATGTCGACGATGTTGTCGTCGCCGGTGAGCATCAGGCTCTCCTCGGGCACGTCCCGGGAGCGCTGGGCGCCGGCGCCCGAGCGGTAGCCGACCTGGATGCTGCGCGATTCGCCGACATTCGGCTTCACGACGGCGCCGACCGGATAGGGGAAGTTGTAGCGCAGGCCCTCGCCGGACTGGCCGGTATAGCGGCCGAACACCGTGTTGATGCCGACCTGGCTCGGCAGCACCGTGTACCAGCCGGTGAGCAGCCACAGCACCAGCACCACCAGCACCGCCAGGATGGCGCCCTTGGTGCCGACCGAGCCGCCGCCGGGCATCAGGTTCTTGAGCCGGTCCTGGCTGCGCCGCAGCAGGTCCTCGAGGTCCGGCGGCTGGTTGCCGCCGCCGGAGCCGCCGCCGCCCCACGGACCGCCGCCACCGCCGCCGGAGCCGCCGCCCCAGGGCCCGCCGCCATTGCCGCCGCGGTTACCCCAGGGACCGCCCCCGTTGCCGCCGCTTCCGCCGCCGCCGCCGCTCTGATTGCTCCAAGGCATGCTCGCCCACGTCCTTTCCCGGCCGGCACGCCCCGCGCTGTCTCTCGCGTCCCGCGCGGCACTCGCATTGCTCAGGCACTCGCTCCCTTGCGATATCGGCTGCGGCCCCCGCGAAAGCAACCTCCGGCGCCGGCCCAATTCTCAAGGTTTCCGCCCGGCCGCGGGAGTTCCATCGCCGCACCCGCGCGTTGAGATGGTTTGCCCGCCTCAGACGTGCCGCGCGAGGGTGACGAAGCGACAGGCGTGGTCGTCCTCCGGACCGGCCGGTTGGGACTCGGCGGCGATCTCCTCGAAACCGGCGGGGATCGCGGGGAAGCGGACATCGCCCTCGGGCGCCGCGTCGACCTCGGTGAGGTACAGCCGATCCGCCCGCGGCAGGGCCAGCGCGTAGATCTGGGCCCCGCCCGCCACCATCACCTCCTGCGCGTCGCCGGCGAGCCGCAGGGCCTCCTCGAGGCTCGCCGCCCGCTCCGCGCCCTGCGCCTGCCAGGCGGAATCGCGGGTCAGCACGATCGCGCGCCGCCCCGGCAGCGGCCGGCCGATCGAGTCCCAGGTCTTGCGCCCCATCACCACCGGCTTGCCCATGGTGAGGGCGCGGAAGCGCCGCAGGTCGCTGCGCAGGCGCCAGACCAGCGCGTTGTCGCGGCCGATGACGCCGTTCCTCGCCACCGCGGCGATCAGGGTGAGGCGGGGCGGGGGCATGCCTACACCGCCACCGGCGCCCGGATCGCCGGGTGCGGGTCGTAGCCTTCGATGGCGATGTCGTCGAAGCGGAAGTCGAACAGCGAGCGCACGGAGGGGTCGAGGCGCAGGCGCGGGAGCGGGCGGATGTCGCGGGAGAGCTGCTCGCGGGCCTGGTTCACGTGGTTGGAGTAGAGATGCGCGTCGCCGAGGGTGTGGACGAAGTCGCCCGGCATCAGGTCGAGCACCTGCGCCATCATCTGGGTGAGGAGCGCGTAGGACGCGATGTTGAACGGCACCCCCAGGAAGGCGTCGGCCGAGCGCTGGTAGAGCTGGCACGAGAGCCGGCCGTCGGCGACGTAGAACTGAAAGAGGCAGTGGCAGGGCGCGAGCGCCATGCGGTCGAGGTCGGCCGGGTTCCAGGCCGAGACGACGAGGCGGCGCGAATCGGGGTTGCGGCGGATCTCGTCGAGCACCCAGGCGATCTGGTCGACGCTGCCACCGTCCGGCTTGGCCCAGCTCCGCCATTGCCGGCCGTAGACGGGCCCGAGGTCGCCGTGCTCGTCGGCCCACTCGTCCCAGATCGTCACGCCGTTCGACTGCAGGTAGGCGACGTTGGTGTCGCCGGCCAGGAACCACAGCAGCTCGTGGATGATCGACTTCAGGTGCAGACGCTTCGTCGTCACCAGCGGGAAGCCCTCGGCGAGGTCGAAGCGCATCTGGTGGCCGAACACCGACAGGGTGCCGGTGCCGGTCCGGTCGTGCTTCTCGACGCCGTCGTCGAGGATGCGCTGGAGGAGATCGTGATAGGGGCGCATGGCGGACATCCTCCGCGAGACAACGGCCCGGGGCGCCTCGCGGCGCCCGGCGGGCTCCAGGGGGGCCTATGCCCGGGCGGCGAAACGGTTCCCGCCTCGCCCAGGCTAGGAGCCGGGCAGGATAGCGCGCGCGCCGGCCGAGCGTGAGCGCCCGGATCCGGGAATCAGCCGGTGGTCCACACCCGCGCCAGCACCACGGCGCCGTTGCTCGCCGCGTGGAGCGCGATGCAGGGCCACAGGCTGCCGGTCCACAGCCTCAGGACGGCGAGCGCCACCCCGAGGGGCAGGACCGAGACCGGCTGCAGGAGCCCGCGCTCGGCGTGGCAGAGCACGAAGACGAGCGTGGCGGCGGCGACCGTCGCGGCCGGGGACAGGACCCGGCGCAGCCGCCCGACGAGGTCGCCGCGAAACAGCATCTCCTCCGCGAGCGGCGCCAGCACGACGAGCCACAGCGCCCAGATCCAGAAGACCCCGCCGGTGAGGAAGGGCGACAGGCGCCAGGCCCGGGCCGGCGCCTGCCCGGAGGCGACGAGCAGCCCCGCGGTCCAGGCGATCTGCAGAAGCGGCCAGGCGAGGATCAGCAGCACCGCCCGGCGGGGCAGGGCGGGCCGACGAAAACCCAGCGCGCCGGGCCGCAGCCGGGACGCGGCGAGGACCAGGAGGGCGAGGGCCGCGTGCGGCAGCACCGTGAGGGCGAGGAGCGCCCGCTCGTTCCCGCTCAAGCCCGGAAAGGGCAGGAGCGCCCGCGGCGGGACGGGCAGGCGGCTCGACGCCGCGACGGCCCCGAACACGAGCGCGAACGCGGCCAGTTGAAGCAGCAGCACCCGCAGGATCGCGCCGGCCACGGCCCACCCGGGCCGGTGGCCGCGGGCGGGCCGGATCGCCCCGTCCGGCTCCCCGTCCGGGGGCGCCGGCGCATCGGTTCGCGAAACGGACGCAGATTGGCGCGCGGCGGGCTTCAAAAGCGGCACGGGACCCTCTATATTCGCCTTGCCGGTCGCGAGGCCGGCTATGGCGATAAACGTTCTTCGAAATAAACCTATCGGACCCGGGGGCGGTACCCGGCGCCTCCACCCAAGCCCGAATCGTCCGGCACGGTCCGGGTTTCGGCGGGGGCGAAATAGGATCGACGAGGGCGTAAAGGTTGAGCTTTCGCTCGGCATGGTTCCGCCGTTATCGGGCCAATGCAATAGTTGCCAACGACAACTTTGCTCCGGTGGCGGTGGCCGCGTAAGCGGTCCCCAAGACCAAACGAAGTCCTAGCGGGTAGCACCGCATAGGCGGGGTTCGGAGGCACCTGGCAACAGAAGCCTCCACTTCGAATTCCCTTCCCCGCGAGCGATGCGGCGCCAGGCAAGCGACGGTTGATGGCAGACGATCTGATTCGCTACGATCTCCTGGTGCAGGACGCCCTGCGCAACGTCGTGCGCAAGGTTCTGGGCGACGCGGCTCGCGACGGCCTGGCCGGCGAGCATCATTTCTACGTCTCGTTCCGGACCGACTATCCCGGCGTGCGGATCTCGCAGCGCCTGCGGGAGAAGTACCCGCAGGACATGACGATCGTCCTCCAGCACCAGTTCTGGGACCTCGGCGTCACCGAGCACACCTTCGAGGTCGGGCTGTCCTTCTCGGGCGTGCCGGAGCGGCTGCTGGTGCCGTTCGAGGCGGTGACGGGCTTCTTCGACCCCTCGGTGCAGTTCGGCCTCAAGTTCGAGCTGAGCGACGGGACCGCCACCAGCGAGGATGCGGCGCCGGCCGGCACCTCGTCCCTGCGGGCGATCCGCGGCGCCGGCTCGGAGCCGAGCGAGGCCGCCCCGAAGGTCCCGGCCATCGGCAGCAACCTGCCGAAGATCGTGCCTGCCGCCGCCAAGGCCGCCGACGCGAAGCCGCCCGCCAAGGAGGCGGGTGACGCGGAGGCCAAGACCGACGAGGCCGCCGAGCGCACCGACGCCCCGCAGGAGGGCGCCTCGGTGGTCAGCCTGGACGCGTTCCGCAAGAAGAGCTGAGCGCGCGCGGCGGCTGCTCGGTCTACCGGGCACGTTTCTGGCATTCTCCACGTCATTCCGGGGCCGCAGAGCGGAGCCCGGGTTCCAGACACGCAAGTGGCTCAGGATGGAGCGGCACGTTCTCCGCTCATTCTTGGATCACCTGAGCGTCTGGATTCCGGGTTCCGCTTCGCGGCCCCGGAATGACATGGAGCGTGTGTGAAATGTCGGCGGAGTTGTCTCACCCCCGCGCCGTCACCCGCATCCGCAACCCGCCCTCCGGCCTCAGCGTCACCCGGTGCAGCGGCACCACCGGTCCGGCCTCCGGCGAGCGGTCGAGGCGCACGGCGTGCAGCACGTGGGCGAGCACCAGGGTCGCCTCCATCACCGAGAAGCTCGCGCCGATACAGATCCGCGGGCCGGCCCCGAACGGCAGGTAGGCGAAGCGGTCGATGCGGGCGCGGTTCTCCGGCAGGAAGCGCTCGGGCACGAAGGCGTCGGGCTCGTCCCAGAGCCGGCGGTGGCGGTGCAGCACGTAAGGAGCGACCGTCACCAGCGAGCCGCGCGGGATCTTGATCCGGCCGATCCGGTCCTCGGCGAGGGCCTGCCGGCTCATGAACGGCACCGGCGGGAAAAGCCGCATCGCCTCCTCGAGCGCCGCCCTGGTGCGGGGCAGGACGTCGGTGCCCGGGGCCGGGCTCCCCGCGAAGGCCGCGTCGATTTCGGCCTCGACGGCCTCGCGCGCCGCCTCGTCCTGCGACAGGCAGTAGAGCGTCCAGGTCAGCGCGTTGGCGGTGGTCTCGTGGCCGGCGCCGATGAAGGTGACGAGGTTCGCCCGCACCTCGAGATCGGAGAGGCCGCGGCCGGTCTCCGGATCCTGCGCCTTGAGGAGCAGGGTCAGGAGGTCGTGCGGCGCCACCTCCCCGGCGGTGACGAGGGCGCGGCGACGCTCGATCAGCTCGTCCACCACCTCGGCGAAGAAGCGGAGCGCCGGGCGCGCCTTGAGCCGGCCGATCCGCGGCACCCAGTTCGGCATGCCGAACACGTCGAGGGGATCGATCGGGCCCAGAGCCTCGAAGTAGCGGGTGATGGCGCGCCCGAGCGCGTCGGGCTCGCGGGCGAGGCCGTGGGTGAAGATCGTGCGCTCGAGGACGTCGAGGGTGACGCGGGTCATCTCCAGGGCCGCGTCGACGCTCTGGCCGTCCCGGCGCTTGAGCCGGCGCGCGAGGCGGGCGGCGGCCTCCGACATCGGCGCCTCGAATCCGGCGACGTGGCGGGGCGAGAAGATCGGCGCCAGGGTGCGGCGCTGGAGGCGCCACTCGTCGCCCTCCGCGGTGAGGAGCCCGTTGCCGAGGCCCGGTGCCAGCACCCGGCGCTGCAGGTCGTCCTTGCGGTAGTTGGCGGCGTTGTCGACCAGCACGTGGCGGATCGCGGAGGGCTCGCTGATCACCGTGACGCGCCCCAGCGCGCCCTCGCCGGCGACGATCGGCTGCTCGAAATGCTCGGCGTACCAGGTGGTCAGCGGGTTGGCGCGGGCCGCGCGCAGGAAGCTGAACAGCCCCATCGGCTCGGTGCGCGGCGGGGGCACGGCAGGACGGAAGGGGGCGGCCACGGCCGCCGCGCGCGAGAGCATCCGGACTCCTCGAGGAACGGGCCGATGCGGCGCACGTGATTCGGACCCCGTCGGGGCATCGCGCAATCGCCGCTCTTGGCTTAAGTAGGCGCCGTTTCGCACCGCCAAAGAGGCCATGATGTCGCCGACCGAGAAAGCCACCCGCACGGAATCCGATACGTTCGGGCCGATCGAAGTCCCGGCGGACCGCTACTGGGGCGCCCAGACCCAGCGCTCGATCCAGAATTTCCGCATCGGCACCGAGCGGATGCCCGCGCCCCTCGTCCACGCCCTCGGCCTCGTCAAGCAGGCCGCGGCGCTCGTGAACCGCGACCTCGGCGTGCTCGATCCGAAGCTCGCCGAGGCGATCGCGGCCTCGGCGGCCGAGGTGGTGGAGGGCCGGCACGACGGCGAGTTCCCGCTGGTGGTCTGGCAGACCGGCTCCGGCACCCAGTCGAACATGAACGCCAACGAGGTCATCGGCAGCCTCGCCAACGAGCGCCTGGGGGGCCAGCGCGGCGGCAAGTCGCCGGTGCACCCGAACGACCACGTCAACCGCGGCCAGTCCTCGAACGACGTCTTCCCGACCGCGATGCACATCGCGGTGGCGCGCGAGATCAACGACCGGCTGATGCCGGCCCTCCAGCACCTGCACGCCGCCCTCGACGCCAAGGCGCGTGACTTCGCCGAGATCGTCAAGATCGGCCGCACCCACCTGCAGGACGCGACCCCCGTCACGCTGGGCCAGGAATTCTCCGGCTACGCCGCCCAGGTGGCGCTCGGCGGCGCCCGCGTCGGCGCGACGCTTCCGGGCGTGCTGGCGCTGGCGCAGGGCGGCACCGCCGTCGGCACCGGCCTCAACGCGCACCCGGACTTCGCGGAAAAATTCGCCGCCAAGGTGGCGGAGCTGACCGGGCTGCCCTTCACCTCGGCCGAGAACAAGTTCGAGGCGCTGGCGACCCACGACGCCCTGGTGTTCACGCAGGGCGCGCTCAACGCGCTGGCGAGCGGCCTGTTCAAGATCGCCAACGACATCCGGCTGATGGGCTCGGGGCCCCGCTCCGGCCTCGGCGAGATCTCGCTGCCCGAGAACGAGCCCGGCTCCTCGATCATGCCCGGCAAGGTCAACCCGACCCAGGCCGAGGCGATGACGATGGTGTGCTGCCAGGTGGTCGGCAACGGCACCACCGTGTCGATGGCCGGCAGCCAGGGCCATCTCGAGCTCAACGTCTACAAGCCGGTGATCGCCAACGCGGTGCTGCAATCGGTGCGGCTCCTCGCCGACGCGGCGGTGAGCTTCGCCGACAATTGCGTCGTCGGCATCAAGCCGAACCGCGACCGCATCGCCGACCTGATGAGCCGCTCGCTGATGCTCGTCACCGCGCTCGCGCCGACCATCGGCTACGACAAGGCCGCCGAGATCGCCAAGACCGCGCACAAGAACGGCACCACCCTGAAGCAGGAGGCCCTGCGCCTCGGCTACGTCACCGAGGAGCAGTTCGACGCGGTGGTCCGCCCGGAGGACATGCTGGCGCCGAGCGCCGAATGAGCGCAAGCTGAAGCCCGCCCCGTGCAGCCGAACGCTGCGCGGGGCGTTCCATCATCGTGGCGGGGCGCGGAGGATCGGGGCATGGCCGAGATCATCAACCTGAAGCAGGTCCGCAAGGCCCGCGAGCGCGCCGCCAGGGAGGCTCAGGCCACCGAGAACCGGGTCGTCTTCGGCCGCCCCAAGGCGGCGAAGACCCGGGAGGAGGCGCGCAAGAGCCTGGAGAAGGCCCGGCACGAGGGGCACCGGCTCGAGACGCCCGATCCCGAGGCATGAGCCTGCCCGGGCGCGATCCGCCGCCGGGTCCGCTGCCCGAGGGCGGGCTCCTCAAGCGCTCCCTGGTGATCGCCGGCCACCGCACCAGCGTCTCCCTCGAGGCGCCGTTCTGGGAGGCCTTGCGCCAGATCGCCGCCGCGCGCGACCTCTCGGTCCAGTCGCTGGTCGGCCGCATCGACGCGGAACGGGGCGAGCAGAACCTCTCCTCGGCGATCCGGGTGTTCGTGCTCAGGGCGGCGTGGACGGGGGAGGGGGCGACGGCCGGGAGTCGAGCCGCGCTCCCGTGATGGCGGGTGTCGCGTCAGCCGACGAAGGTGTAGCCGGCCAGGCGCTTGGCCTCGATCGGGTCGTAGCCGAGGCGCATCCGCAGCTTCTTGCGCAGCTTGCTGATGTGGCCCTCGACCACGCTCTCGTCGACGGCGGTGTCGAGGTCGCCGTAGACCGCCTTGAAGATCTGGCCCTTGCTCACCGGCCGGCCGCGGTTGCGGGCGAGGTAGTCGAGGATGTCGCGCTCGCGCCGGGGCAGCATCAGGCTCTCGCCGTCGATCTCGGGGTCACGCCCGTCGGTGTGGACGGTGAGCCGGCCGCTGCGGTCGGGAGTGCTCGCGGGCTTGACCTCGCTGCGGTTGGTGCGGCGGCGGATCGCACCGGCCCGGGCGATGATCTCGCGGACGTGGACCGGCTTGCGCACCACGTCGTCGATGCCGGCGGTGAACAGCGCGAGGGTCTGCTCCAGGGAGCGCGTCTCGTTGAGCGCGATGATCGGCGCCCGGGAGAGGCTGCGCAGGGCCGCCGTGAACGCCGTGCGGTCGGCGAAGTCGCCGATCACGAAGCCCTGGATCGCCTCGAGGTCCCCGGCCGGCGTCGCGTCGATCCAGGTCCGGACGTCCCGCACGTCCAGCCCCCGGGCCGCCACGCCCTCCACCCCGAAGCCCTCCACGTAGTGCGCAGCCACGTTTTCCCGCTCGTCGACGACGATGTACACGTCAGCCCCCAAGATTTTTTGACGAGTTGTCTTGTCCCGTCTCCAGTCATGGTGACGGGTTTGTTGGAGTCGATGATTTTTGATTGCTGCCGGGCTCTCGCTGTGGACTCGCGTTTCGGCCTGGCTTCCGCGTTGAGGCGCGGTTTGGTGTACGATTTGTTAAGGCGACTCTGGCGCCCAGATGGTTAATTTTCCATTAAGCGTAGCCGTAAGGTGTTCACTTACGAACACAGGCTGTTGCATCGAGGCAACGACGCTTCCATAAATACCTAGAAAATCAATGGTTTAGAGAAGTCTGACAGGGCCCCCGGGGCTGTGGCGAGGGAGAGACAGCCGGGAGGGCCGCGGGCAACCGCCTGGACAATTTCCCGTCACGCTGCGGTCGCTTCACTCCCGCCTAACCGTCAAGCTCGGGGTAGCGCCGGAAGATCCCGTCCTCGTTGAAGGGTGTGCGCCGGTCGCTCCCCAGATAGGCACCGATGCGGGGCCGGGCGGCGACGAGCCTGTGCAGGGCGACCACCTTCGGGGTCACGGCGAGGGCCCGCTCGGTCGCTTGCGGAAAGGCGTAGGCCAGGCCCTCGACGAGCTGGAACAGCGAGAGGTCGGCGTAGCTCAGGCGGTCGCCGACGAGGTGGCGGGGACCGGCAGGGTTGGAGCCAAGCACCCGCTCGAGCCAGCCCAGGTATTTCGGGATCCGGTTCTCGCGAAAGTCGGCGGCCCGGCGGGCGGCCTCCTGCCACTGCTCCTCGTAATAGAGGCCGGAGGCGATCGGGTGGTGGCTGTCATGGGCCTCCGCCACGGCATCGGCGAGGGTGAGCTGGATCTGGTGGGTCCAGATCCGGTCGGCCTCGCTCTCGCCGACGAGGCCGAGGCGCGGCCCGAGATAGAGCAGGATCGCGGCGGTCTGGCCGACGACCAGGTCGCCGTCGCGCAGGTAGGGCGGCGCGAAGGGCGGGCGCCCCGGCCCTTCCGCCGCAAGGCCCGCCATCAGGGCGTCGATGCCCTCGTCCCGGGCGACGTCGACGTAAGTGGCGCCGGCCTCCTCGAGGGCGAGGCGGACGAACTCGCCCCGGCCCTGGATGCCCGGCCAGTAGTAGAGTTCGTAGGCCATCGCGGCGACCTCCTTCTTCTCACGGGCGTCCGGAAACGTACCCGGACGCCCCGCAGGGGTCACCAGCCCCGCATCTCGTCGTGGCTCGGGCGCCGGCCCTGGGGCGTCAGGCCGTCGATCACCCCCGGCAGCACCTGGGCGAGCTGTGCCAGCAGGTCGTCGCGGCCGAGCCCGGTCTGGCGGCTCAGGGTGTCGACCGTGTCGGGCCCGAGGGCCTGGGCGAGCTGATGCGGCTGGATCGGCCGGTTGTGGCCCGGGCCGATCCACGACTCGATCAGCTCGCCGAGGCCGCCCTGGCGGAAGCGGTCGATGAGCTGGTCGAGGCCGCCGCCGCCCGGCGCGTCGTCCGGCTGCTCCCGGTCGAGGCGGGAATAGGGGCCGGCGCCCTGGTCGAACGGGTTCTGCATCCCGCCGCCGGCAGGGGAGGGTCCAGAACCTGGCGACGGGCCGCCCGGGCCGTCGAGCATCCCGGCGAGGTCGGAATAGGGATTGTTCGGATCCTCGCCGCGCCGCCCGCGGGGCGCCTCGTCCCGCGGATCGGGCGCGCCGTAGCCGCGGGGATCGGGCGCGTAGCCGTCCTCGGGCCCGCCCTGCGGGGCCGGCCGGCGTCCGCCGCCAAAGATGTCGCCGAAGCCGCCCTGCATCGCCTTGGCGGCGAGCAGCATCAGCAGCGCCTTGACGAGGGGCGACATCGCCCCGGAGCCGCCCCCGTGCTGGCCCCCCTCGTGTCGGCCCCCGCCCCCGAGGACGTTGCCGAGCACGGAACCGATGACCTGATCGAGCAGACCCATCGCGCCTCTCCCCTCGCGCGCCACATTGCGCGCTGGTTAACCGCGATCGACCGCCGCGGTTGCCTTCAGCGGCGGTCCCCGGCGCCGTCGCCGCCGCCGGTGGCGCGCCGGTCCCGGGGATCGAGGCGGTCGAGGGGGTCGGTCCGCTCGCCGGTGTTGCCGGTCAGGCCGGTCCCGCCGGGCATCACCTTGGTGTCGGGCTTGAGCGCCTGCGGCGGTGCCACGCCGGGATCGCCGCGGCCGCCCTCCGGGACATCGGCCCGGGTCGGCTGGTCGCGGCGGTCCGAGATCGCCAGGGCGGGGCCGGCCGCGAGGCTGCCCGCAAGGAGGAGGGCGGGAACGAGGCGGACGAGCAGGGGCATGGCGATCTCCGGGGGTTCCGCTGGGCAAAGCGCCCGGCAGCCCGCGGTTCCGTCCCGGACGGCCCGTGGCCGGTCCCGCCCGACCGCAAAGAACCGCCCGGAGGCGGTTCTTCGTCGAGGTTACAGGTTCAACAGGGCGTTGGCGGTGCCGATGACCGTCATGGCGAGGCCGCCGACCAGAACCCCGATCATGCCGTAGGACACGGCGCGCAGAAAGCGCATCTCGCTCATCGCTGGCCCCCTCAGCAGCGATACCCGCCGGCGGTCTGGCCGTACTGCTTGACCGGGAAGTTCTGCTGGTTGGCGTTGCCCTCGGCGGCCGAGCTCATCGGGCAGGCGCCGTAGAACGGCACGCTGGTATTGGCCGAGCCGAGCGAGCCGGTGGTCTCGACGTCCCGGCCCTCGACGGTCTGGCTCCAGAATGGGCGGGCGGGGGAGTTGGCGCTGAATGCCATGGCGGACGAGATCGGAGCGACGCCAAGGACGAGCGCGGTGGCGACGGCGGCGATGCGGGTCTTCATATGGTATTCAGTCTCCTGTTGCCGATGCAGGTCGGTGTTCATGGCCTGCATCCGTTGCGGTGATCGGGATATAGGTGGGCCAGCACCGCCGCGATGTGTCCTCGCGCACGCGACAAGATGGAATGAAATCTGATCGGAAACGGCGGCAGGCCGCGTAAGCCGGGAAATTTCTCTGGGGGAGATAGCCGGTGCGACGCGCCGTCGGGCAGCTCGTCTGGCGCGGCGCGTTCCGCCGATGGCGCGGGAGCCGCCCCGCGGGCGGGGCGCGTCACATCCCGCTACCACCCCGGCGCCTTCCCTGGAGCTAGTCTAAGGCCCGACGACACCCGGGCGGCCGCGGTCGCGCGGCCCGCAAGCGCAACGAGGTCCCTGCCGCCGATGGCCAAGCCCGTCCACTCGATGATCCGCGTCCTCGACGAGGAGCGCTCCCGCGCCTACTACGCCCGCGCCTTCGGCCTCGAGCTCGCCGAGCGCATCGGCTTCGACGATTTCGCCCTCGTCTACCTGCGCCACCCGTCCTCGCCGTTCGAGCTGGAGCTGACGGTCAATTTCGGCCGCTCGGAGCCCTACGAGATCGGCAACGGCTACGGCCACCTCGCGGTGGTGGTGGACGACGTCGACGCCGAGCACGCCCGCTTCACCCGGGAGGGCCTGCCGGCGACCCCGGTGAAGGACTTCCAGCACCAGGGCAAGACGCTCGCCCGCTTCTTCTTCGCCACCGATCCGGACGGCTACAAGATCGAGGTGATCCAGAAGGGCGGCCGCTTCGGCTGACGCATCCCGACACCGCCGGCCGGGAAGCGCGCCAAGACGCGCCCCGGGCCGGACGGCACCGACACCAGAAAAATATCCAGAGAGGAGACACCCGATGAGAGAAGTCGATCCGCGCGCCCGGTTCAGCCGCCGCGGCTTCCTGCAGACCGCCGCCGTGGCGGCGCCCGCCGCGGCCATCGCCACCGGCGCCGGGCTCCAGGTCTCGGAGGCCTGGGCCGAGAACGGCGCGGCGCTGGCGCCGGCCGAGCTGAAGACCCTGGTGAAGATGGCGCGGGACATCTACCCGCACGACTTCCTCGCCGACGTCTACTACATCACGGCGATCAAGCCCTGGGACGGCAAGGCCGCCGCCGATCCGGCCGTGAAGGCGCTGCTGACGCAGGGGGTGCGCCGCCTCGACGAGGATGCGCAGGCCCGCCACAAGCTCAACTACGTGCAGATCGGCTGGGAGGCCGACCGCGTCGCCGTGCTCGAGGGCGTCAGCCACACCGACTTCTTCAAGAAGATCCGCTCCGACCTGGTCGTGTCGCTCTACAACCAGCCCGAGCTGTGGCCGAAATTCGGCTACGAGGGCCCGTCCGCCGACAAGGGCGGCTACATCAACCGCGGCTTCAACGACATCGACTGGCTGCCGAAGGTCTGACCGGCCGCGCCCGCCGCTGAGATCCATCGTCAACCGAAGAACAATCAACGAATAACCGCGCCGGCCCGGCCGCGACCGGCCGCGCGGACCGGAGGAAACCATGGCCACATTCGACCTGAACGACGACGGCCTCGTCGTCATCGTCGGCTCGGGCGCCGGCGGCGGCACGCTCGGCACCGAGCTGGCGCTCAAGGGGATCCGCACCGTCATCCTCGAGGCGGGCGCCCGCCACAACATGGAGGATTTCGTCAACGACGAGTGGGCGAGCTTCGCGCAGCTCGCCTGGACCGACATGCGCACCACCTCCGGCTCCTGGCGGGTGGCGCGGGACTTCCCCAACCTGCCGGCCTGGATCGTCAAGGCGGTGGGCGGCTCGACGGTGCACTGGGCCGGCGCGTCCTTGCGCTTCGAGGAGCACGAGTTCCGCATCCGCGACCATTACGGCGCGATGCCGGGCGCCAACCTCCTCGACTGGCCGATCACCCGGGCCGAGCTCGACCCCTGGTACGAGAAGGCCGAGGACCGGATGGGCGTGACCCGCACCAACGGCATCCAGGGCCTGCCGGGCAACAACAACTTCAAGGTGCTGGAGGCCGGGGCGCGCCGGGTCGGCTACAAGGAGGTCCATACCGGCCGCATGGCGATCAACAGCCAGGAGCGCCACGACCGCGGCGCGTGCCAGCAGATCGGCTTCTGCTTCCAGGGCTGCAAGTCGGGCGCCAAGTGGTCGACGCTCATCGCCGAGATCCCCCGCGGCGAGGAGACCGGCAACCTGGAGGTCCGCCCGAACTGCATGGTCATCCGCATCGAGCACGACGCGTCCGGCAAGGTGACGGGCGTGGTCTACGCCGACGAGAAGGGCAATCTGCAGCGCCAGAAGGCCCGCATCGTCGCGGTGGCCGGCAACTCGATCGAGAGCCCGCGGCTCCTGCTCAACAGCGCCTCGAACCTGTTTCCGGACGGGCTGGCCAATTCCTCGGGCCAGGTCGGCCGCAACTACATGCGCCACATGACCGGCAGCGTCTACGGCGTGTTCGAGAAGTCGGTGCACATGTACCGCGGCACCACCATGGCGGGCATCGTCCGCGACGAGGCCCGGCACGACCCGAAGCGCGGCTTCGCCGGCGGCTACGAGATGGAGACCCTCTCCCTCGGCGTGCCGTTCATGGCGGCGTTCCTCAATCCCGGCGCCTGGGGCCGCTCCTTCACCAGCGCCATGGAGCAGTACCCGCGCATGGCCGGGATGTGGCTCGTCGGCGAGGACATGCCGCAGGAGACGAACCGCATCACCCTCGACCCCGCGGTGAAGGACAAGCACGGCATGCCGGTGGCGAGCGTGCACTTCGACGACCATCCCAACGACGTCGCGATGCGCAACCACGCCTACAGGCAGGGCGCGGCGATCTACGAGGCGGTCGGCGCCACCGTCACCTACCCGGTCACGCCCTATCCGAGCACCCACAACATGGGCACCAACCGGATGAGCGCGAAGGCCCGGGACGGCGTGGTCAACAAGTTCGGCCAGACCCACGACGTGAAGAACCTGTTCGTCTCCGACGGCAGCCAGTTCACCTCGGGGGCCGCCTGCAACCCGACCCTCACCATCGTGGCGCTCGCCCTGCGCCAGGCCGACCACATCGCCGGCGCGATGCAGCGGCGGGAGATCTGATGCGCCCGCTCGTGCTCGCCCTGCTCGCGGCTTTTGCCCCGGGCCCGGCCCTCGCCCAGGGCTCGGCCACCCCCGCCGCCCCGGCGCCGCAGCCCGGCGGGGCCGCGGCCTATCCGGGCAGCCCCGGCGGCCAGCCGGCCGCCGGGCGGGACGGCCGCCCGGTCGCCACCGACCACGCGGCCTGCCCGTCGGGCGCGCCCTGCCCGGCCGCGCCCGGGCCCTCGGGCGCGGCGGATGCGAGCCGCACCACGGCTCCGAGCAATTCGGTCGGCCAGACCGGCTCGGTGCCGAGCACCGCCTACCCGGCCGCCCCGGGCGGGATGCCGTCGAACCGGCCGGACGGCACGGCGCCGCGCTGACCCTCCGGCGCCGGAGCGGTCGCCGCTCCGGCGCGGGACTCGACGCCGAGGCCATCGGGCGACCCGGCTCGCAGCCCGCGACCCCGGCCGGAAGCCCGCCTCAGGCCCGCCCCGCCACCGGCAGGTCGGCGAGCGCCGGCCGCGGCCGCTCGATCAGGGCCGCGGCGAGCATCGCCTCGAGGCGGATCAGGTCCTCGTCCGGCTCGGGCTGCCAGCCGCAGCCGCAGCGGGGCGCCGGGCCGTGCAGGGAGGCGATCTGGCGGTAGAGCGTCCCCACCGTGCGGGCGGCGGCCTCGAGCGCCGCCATCGGCGGCAGGGGCCCCCGCTCCAGCGCCTCCCAGAACGCCGCCGTCAGGGCGTGCTCGAGGGCGGACTGACCCCGCGCCTCGGCCTCGGCCCGCAGGCGCTCCCGCTGATGCATCATCATCGCGTGCTCCTCGTCTCGCTGAGCAGGCCGACCAGCCGCTCCCAGGGCAGGCCGACCGGCGGCCAGCCCTCCCGGACCGGCAGCAGCGCGTCCGCCATCCAGCCCGCGCAGCCGTGAATCAGGATCAACGCTCGCGCCATCGCGGCCTCAATGTCGGATCGTGCCGGGGGTCGGCACGCCTTCAATGCCGCAAGCCGCGCTCATTCTCAAGATCAGATCGAAATATTGGAAGATTTCTATCTCGACTCGGTCATCTATATTATGCTCCGAATTATGTAAGTTCCAAAGTGCAGCGGCGGCGGCAGGCGGATTGGCAGCGCCGCCCGGAGCGGCTACCTGGGGCGCCCGGAAATCCCGAAAGGTCCCCTGTGATGACCGACACCCCGCCCGACCGCCTCAGCACCGACCCGCGCAGCCCCTTCCACGACGCCGCCCTGCTCGAGCGCGGCGTCGGCGTGCGCTTCAAGGGCGTCGAGAAGACCAACGTCGAGGAATATTGCGTGAGCGAGGGCTGGGTCCGTCTCGCCGCCGGCAATGCCAAGGACCGCTTCGGCAACCCGATGACCGTGAAGCTGAAGGGCCCGGTCGAGCCGTATTTCCGCAATCCCGAGGCCGGAACCGCTAGCGCCGGGTAGCCTCCGCCCGCAAGGACGCGAGGTCGAGGCGGCGGGTCACCATCTGCAGGCCGCCGGCGGCGTCCCGCGGCCATGCGTCCTCGGGCCGGTCCCAGTACAGCTCCACCCCGTTGCGGTCCGGATCGTCGAGGTAGAGCGCCTCGCTGACGCCGTGGTCGCTCGCGCCGGTGAGCGGGATGCCGGCGGCGTCGAGACGGGCCAGCGCGTCGGCGAGCGCCGCCCGGGTCGGGTAGAGGATCGCCACGTGGTAGAGCCCGGTGCTGCCGGGCGGCGGCGGAGAGCCGCCGGCGCTGTCCCAGGTGTTGAGCCCGATATGGTGGTGGTAGCCGCCCGCCGACACGAAGGCGGCCTGGGGGCCGTAGCGCTGCGTCAGCGCGAAGCCGAGCACCCCGCAATAGAACCCCAGCGCCCGGTCGAGGTCGGCCACCCGCAGGTGGACGTGCCCGATGCGGGTGCGCGGGTCGATCGGTTGGGTCATGGTCCTGCCTCCGGCATGGGCGCCCGCGGCCTCGCCCGGCGTCCTGCGCAGACTGCACCCTTTCGAAACGTCGGGAAATCCGGCATCCCTGACCAGCACCTCACACCCAGAGAGTGAGATCGCGTCATGCCCGATCGGCTGACCGGTATGCACATCTTCGTCCGCGTCGCCGCGACCGGCAGTCTCTCGGCCGCCGCGCGGGCCCTCGGGATGTCGCAGAGCGGCGTCACCAAGCACGTCGCGGCCCTCGAGGACCGGCTCGGGGCGCGGCTCTTCCACCGCAGCACCCGCCGCATGACCCTGACCGAGGCCGGACGGCGCTACCTCGAGGCCTGCGAGCGCATCCTGGCCGAGATCGACGAGGCCGAGGCGGCGGCCGGCGCCGAGGCGGCGGAGCCCCGCGGCACCCTGCGGCTCAACGTGCCGGTCTCGTTCGGGGTGCTGCAGGTCGCCCCCGCCCTGGCGGAGTTCGGCCGGGCCTATCCGGCGCTGACCGTGGAGCTCGGCCTCAACGACCGGCCGGTCGACCTGATCGAGGAGGGCTGGGACCTGGCGCTCCGGATCGGCGACCTGCGGGATTCGAGCCTGGTCGCGCGGGCGCTGGCGCGGTGCCGGATGTGCGTCTGCGCCGCGCCGTCCTATCTGGCGGCGCAGGGCCGTCCGCGCCGCCCGGCGGACCTCGCCGCGCATAACTGCCTCGGCTACACCCTGGCGAGCAGCGACGGCTGGCGCTTCGAGGGCGGCACCGCGACGGTCGCGGGCTCGCTGCGCGCCTCGAACGGCGCGGCCCTGGTGGCGGCCGCCGCCGCCGGGCTCGGGGTGATCTACCAGCCGACCTTCCTGGTCGCCGAGGCCCTGCGCCGGGGCAGCCTGGTGGCGCTCGATCTCGGGCCGATCCCGACGCTGCCGATCCACGCGGTGATGCCTTCCCGCCGCCGCCCGCCCGCCAAGGTCCGGGTGATGGTCGAGTTCGCGGCGCGCCGCTTCGCCGACCCGCCCTGGGACCGGGACCTGCCCGCCCCGCTCGGGATCGACGATCCGCTGCCCGAGGCGCCGACCATCGGAGAGCCCGCCATCCCGGATCTCGCCGCCGCGGCGCCGGCCGCCGCGAGGCTGTCGTGACCCGGCGCGTGCCGCCCTCCGGTCCCCCGGCGGACGCGATCCGGCAGCCCGATGCCGGCGCGGACATCCTCGACTTCCCGGACCGGGAGTTCCTCCGCCTGATCGAGGCCCAGGGTCTGACCGGCAGCTGGACCTGGACCTTCGCCACCGACGAGCAGGCCTGGTCCCCGGGGCTGTTCCGGCTGCTCGGCTTCGAGCCGGGTGCGGTGCGGGCGGATTACGGCCTCTTTCTCGGCCTGGTCCATCCCGAGGACCGGCCGATCATCGAGAGCAACCTCCAGGTGATGCGGGCCGGGATCTTCAACGACCACACCGTGCGGGTGATCCGGCCGGACGGGTCGCTGCGGGTGATGGCGAACCGGGGCGCCGCCTATTTCACGCCGGACGGCAGGCCGCGGGCGGTCGCCGGCGTCATGATGGACGTGACCGATGCCGAGCGCCTCGCGGGCCTCCGCCGGGAGGACCAGCGGCGCCGGCGGGCCCTGTTCGAACAGGCGCAGGCCTGGACCCACGCCTCGCCCTACTCATCCTCGCTGCGCATCGCGTCGCGGGAGCTCCTGAGCCTCACCGGCCTGAAACAGCAGGACTTTCACGACGACTGGACCCGGGTCATCGTCCCGGAGGAGCGCGAGCGCGCCCGCGACCACATCGCGGCCCTGCTCGCCGCCGAGAAGCCCTTCGTGGCCGAGCAGCACCTGGCCCTCGTCGGCGGCGAGTCCGGCCGGTTCCGGGGCGTCTTCGTGCCGGTGCGCGACGGGGAGGGCCGGATCGAGAGCTGGGTCAGCCTGAATTCCCGGGTCGACGGGGTCCGGCCGACACCGTCGGGCGAGGTCCGGCGCGGCCTGGAGCAGGCGGTCCAGGGCGCGCATCTGCGCGCCGCCCGCGGCCTGCTCGACTGGTCGATGGCGGACCTCGCCGGCGCCAGCGGCCTCTCCCTTTCGACCGTCCGGCGCCTGGAGGAGGGGGGCGACGGGACGGCGGCCCGCAGCCGCCACGCCGCCATCGGGGCCCTGCGTCAAGCCGGCATCGGCTTCGTGCTCCTGGAGGGCAGCGTCCTGGCGGTCGCCAAGGTGCGCTGACCAAGGTGCGCTGACAAAGGCTCTTTCCGGCCCCGGCCGGGATTGCCATATCGGAATCATGCCCGCCCCGAAGAAGCCCCGCCCGTCGACCGGCAAGGCCTCGAAGCCCGAGCTGAAGCCGCTGGACCCCTTCCTCGCCGAGTTGCTGAACCCGGCGCTGAACCGGGAGCGCCTGCCCGCCGTCGAGCCGCCCGCGCCGCCCGCCCCTGGGCGCCCGCGCAAGACCGCGTCCGAGGGCAAGCACGGGCCCGGGACCAAGCGCGCGGACAAGTCCGCCCGCCCGGGCCGGCGGGCGGCAGCCCCGGCCCCGGACGGCTTCGGCGAGGCGCCGCAGGCCGCCTTCGCGCACGGCACGGCCGCCGACGTGGATCCGGCGCTGGCCCAGGCCCTCGGCCTGCGCGAGCCGGACGCGGAGGCGGTGGAGGAGCGCGCGTCCCTGGCGAGCGAGGGCGTCTCGGCCACGGTCGATGCCCTCACCAAGCTCCTCACCGAGGGCAACCCGCTGTTCAAGAACGGCGAGCTGTGGCGCCCTCACCGCCCCGAGCGGCCGCAGAAATCCGAAGGCGGCGTCCCGTTCCGGCTGAAATCCGACTTCACCCCGGCGGGGGACCAGCCCCGCGCCATCGCCGAGCTCGTCGCCGGCGTGAAGGGTGCCGAGCGCGACCAGGTGCTGCTCGGCGTGACGGGCTCGGGCAAGACCTTCACGATGGCCAAGGTCATCGAGGAGACCCAGCGTCCCGCCCTGATCCTCGCCCCCAACAAGACCCTGGCGGCCCAGCTCTACGGCGAGTTCAAGTCGTTCTTCCCCGACAACGCGGTGGAGTACTTCGTCTCGTATTACGATTATTACCAGCCCGAGGCCTACGTACCGCGCTCCGACACCTTCATCGAGAAGGAGTCGTCGATCAACGAGCAGATCGACCGGATGCGCCACTCCGCCACCCGGGCGCTGCTGGAGCGCGACGACGTCATCATCGTCGCCTCGGTCTCGTGCATCTACGGCATCGGCTCGGTCGAGACCTACACGGCGATGTCGTTCACGGTCAGCCTCGGCGAGAAGATCGAGCAGCGCCAGCTCGTGGCCGACCTGGTGGCGCTGCAGTACAAGCGCATCCAGTCCGACTTCGCCCGCGGCACCTTCCGGGTGCGCGGCGACGTGATCGAGCTGTGGCCGGCCCACCTGGAGGATCGCGGCTGGCGCATCGGCCTGTTCGGCGACGAGATCGAGTCGATTGCCGAGTTCGATCCGCTCACCGGCAAGACGATCAACACGCTGAAGTTCGTCAAGGTCTACGCCAACAGCCACTACGTGACGCCGCGCCCGACGCTGCAGCAGGCGGTCAAGGGCATCAAGGACGAGCTGAAGTGGCGGGTCGAGGAGCTGACCCGGATGGGCCGGCTCATCGAGGCCCAGCGCCTGGAGCAGCGCTGCACCTTCGACCTCGAGATGATCGAGGCGACGGGGGCCTGCAACGGCATCGAGAACTATTCGCGCTATCTCACCGGCCGCAAGCCGGGCGAGCCGCCGCCGACCCTGTTCGAGTACCTGCCCGACAACGCCCTCGTCTTCACCGACGAGAGCCACGTCACGATCTCGCAGATCGGCGGCATGTACCGGGGCGACTTTCGCCGCAAGGCGACGCTCGCCGAATACGGCTTCCGGCTGCCCTCCTGCCTCGACAACCGACCCTTGCGGTTCGAGGAATGGGACGCGATGCGCCCGCAATCGATCCACGTCTCGGCGACGCCGGCGAAGTGGGAGCTGGAGCAGACCGGCGGGGTCTTCGCCGAGCAGGTCATCCGCCCGACCGGCCTCGTCGATCCCGTCATCGAGGTGCGCCCGGCCCGCTCCCAGGTCGACGACCTCCTGGGCGAGGTGAAGGAGGTGGCGGCCGCCGGCTACCGTACGCTGGTGACGACGCTCACCAAGCGCATGGCCGAGGACCTGACCGAGTACCTGCACGAGAACGGCGTGCGGGTGCGCTACATGCACTCCGACATCGACACCCTGGAGCGGATCGAGATCATCCGCGACCTGCGGCTCGGCGCCTTCGACGTCTTGATCGGCATCAACCTCCTGCGCGAGGGCCTCGACATCCCGGAATGCGCCCTCGTCGGCATCCTCGACGCCGACAAGGAAGGTTTCTTGCGCTCCGAGACCTCGCTGATCCAGACCATCGGGCGGGCGGCCCGCAACGCCGAGGCCCGCTGCATCCTCTACGCCGACCAGATCACCGGCTCGATGGAGCGGGCGATGGCGGAGACCGAGCGCCGGCGCAAGAAGCAGCTCGCCTACAACGCCGAGCACGGCATCACGCCCCAGAGCGTGAAGCGCAACATCGCCGACATCCTGGAGAGCGTCTACGAGCGCGACCACGTCCAGGTCGATACGGGGCTCGCCAAGTCCGCCGTCACGGTCGGCCACAACCTCAAGGCGGTGATGGCCGACCTCGAGAAGCGGATGCGGGCGGCTGCCGCCGACCTCGACTTCGAGGAGGCCGCGCGCCTGCGCGACGAGCTCAAGCGCCTCCAGGCCACCGAGCTCGCCATCGCGGACGACCCGATGGCCGGCCAGGCGGAGGTCGAGCGCGAGGCTGGCCGCTTCGGCGCCAGGCGCAAGCGCAGGGGACCGGAGAGTTTGGGCGCGGAGCCCCTCGGCTACGGCCCGGGCGGCAAGGGTGTCTCGGACGAAGGCACCCGCATCCGCGAGCCCGACCTCGACGACATGGGCCCGGGCACCGACCGCGAGGTGCCCTTCACCTATGCCGAGCGTCCGACCGGCCGCTCGACGCAGGGCTTCCCGGGCCAGCGGCCGAAATACAAGGGGCGCAAGGGGCGGGGGTGAGGCGTAGGCCTTGAGCCGGCGCGGCGGAAGACTCCGCGCCGGCTGCGCCCCGCGAAATCCCGGCCCATCACACCCGTTGCTGCGGTCTCGCGCCGCCGTTGCAGACCCGCTTGCGGAACACTTGCGGAACGCTTACCATGTTCGCGATTTGTTTCCGGAGCGCGGCAGCGCGGGGATGAGAGTGTCACATGCTCACGCGTAAGCAGTTGGACCTGCTCCGCTTCATTCAGCAGAGAATGCGCGAGACGGGCGTACCCCCGTCCTTCGACGAGATGAAGGACGCCCTCGACCTCAAGTCGAAATCGGGCATCCACCGCCTGATCACGGCGCTGGAGGAGCGGGGCTTCCTGCGCCGCCTGCCGAACCGGGCGCGGGCGATCGAGGTGATCCGCCTGCCCGACGCGGCGGCGGGACCGGCGACCCCGGGGACCGGCGCCGAGGTGGTGCGCTTCAACCCCAGCGTCGTCGAGGGCGGGCGTGCCCACGAGCCGAAGCGGCCGGCCGGCATCCCCGCGATGGCGACGGCGCCGGACGAGAACGGCCACGCGGTCAGCGTGCCGGTCATGGGCCGGATCGCCGCCGGCACGCCGATCTCGGCGATCCAGAGCCAGAGCCGCTCCGTGGCGATGTCGCCGGACTTCCTCGCCAGCGGCGAACATTACGCCCTGGAGGTGCGCGGCGACTCGATGATCGAGGCCGGCATCCTCGACGGCGACCTCGTGGTGATCCGCCGGCAGGAGACCGCCAATACCGGCGACATCGTGGTGGCGCTGATCGACGACGAGGAAGCGACCCTCAAGCGCCTGCGCCGCCGCGGCTCGTCGATCGCGCTGGAGGCCGCCAACCCGGCCTACGAGACCCGGGTGCTCGGGCCGGACCGGGTGCGGATCCAGGGCCGGCTGGTGAGCCTGGTGCGGAAGTACTGAGAGCGCCCGTTTCAGGACGGCCGCGAGAACCCTCCCCCCCTCTGCGGGGGAGGGTGGCGAACGCAGTGAGCCGGGAGAGGGGCAGCGCGACGATGAAGGCCGTGGCGCCCTTCATCGAGGTCACGACCTCTCCGGAAGCGGCGTCCCCTCTCCCGCCCCGCTCCGCGGGGCACCCTCCCCCGCAGAGGGGGGAGGGTTTCCGGCGGCGCCCGTCAATGCGCGCTGCCGGACGCCACGAACTTGAACAGGAACACGCCCGCGATCACCCACACCACCGGCTTCACCTCGCGGACGCGGCCGGTGAGCAGCTTGATCACCGCGTAGGTGATGAAGCCGAAGGCGACGCCGTTGGCGATCGAGTAGGTGAAGGGCATCAGCAGCGCCGTCACGCAGGCCGGCAGCACTTCGGTCAGGTCGTCCCAGTCGAGGTCGACCAGCTCGTGCAGCATCAGGCAGGCGACGTAGAACAGGGCCGGGGCCGTGGCGTAGGCCGGGACCGAGCCGGCCAGCGGCGCGAAGAACAGGCAGGCCAGGAACAGCAGGGCCACGGTGGCGGCGGTGAGCCCGGTGCGGCCGCCCTCCTCGACGCCGGACGCACTCTCCAGATAGGCCGTGGCGCTCGAGGTGCCCAGCAGCGAGCCGACGAAGATCGAGGATGAATCCGCCATCAGGGCCTTGTCGAGGCGCTCCATCTTGCCCTCGGTGAGCAAGCCCGCCCGGTTGGCGACGCCCATGAGCGTGCCGGTGGCATCGAACAGCTCGACCAGGAAGAACACCAGGATCACGTTGAGCAGGCCCGCCGACAGCGCCCCCGAGATGTCGAGGGCGAACAAGGTCGGGGCGATCGAGGGCGGCAGCGAGGCCACCCCCTGGAAGGTGTTGTCGGCGACGATGAAGCTCAGCGCCGTGACGGTCAGGATGCCGGCCAGCAGCGCGCCACGCACCTTGCGCACGGACAGGACCGCGACGATCAGGAAGCCGAGGACCGCCAGCACCGTGCTCGGCTTGTGCAGGTCGCCGAGCGTCACGAAGGTCGCCGGGCTCGCCGCCACCACGCCGGCGCTCTTCAGCGCGATGATCGCCAGGAACAGCCCGATGCCGACCGTGATGGCGATGCGCATCGAGCGCGGGATGCCCTCGACGATGATCCGGCGCAGGCCCGTCAGCGTGACGATCATGAAGCACAGGCCGGAGATGAACACCGCCCCGAGCGCCGCCTGCCAGGTGTAGCCCATCTGGAGCACCACCACGTAGGCGAAGTAGGCGTTGAGCCCCATGCCGGGGGCGAGGGCGATCGGGTAGTTGGCGTAGAACGCCATCACCAGCGAGCCGATCGCCGCGACGAGGCAGGTCGCGACGAACACCGCCCCTTTCGGCATCCCGGCATCGCCCAGGATGTTGGGGTTGACGAAGATGATGTAGGCCATCGTCAGGAAGGTGGTCAGCCCGGCGAGCAGCTCCGTGCGCACGGTGGTGCCGTGGGCCGAGAGCGCGAAGGTGCGCTCCAGAAATCCGCCTCGCGAGGCGTCACCTTGCCGGGTTAGGCCGTCGTCGCGCTTCAGGTCCATCGCTCCTCCTCGCCGCCCCCTGCGGCACTCACCTGCTGGTAGATCCGGTCGGGCGTGAACGGCGTCGCGGTCAGCCGCGCGCCGGTCGCGTCCCGGATGGCATTGCCCAGGGCCGCCGCCACCGGGTTGAACGGGCTCTCGCTCATCGACTTGGCGCCGAGCGGCCCGATTGCGTCGTGGGTGTCGGCGAAGATCACCTCGGTGCGGGGCAGGTCGGCGATGGCCGGGATGTGGTAGGTGCGGAAGCTCGGGGTCGCGACCCGGCCCTCCGCGTCGATCCGCAGATCCTCGTAGAGCGCCGCGCCGAGCGCCTGGGCGACGCCGCCCTCGATCTGGCCGCGGCACTGCACCGGGTTCATCACCCGGCCCGCATCGGCGGCGTGGACGCTCCGGAGGATGCGCACCTCGCCGGTCTCCGGCCGCACGGCGACCTGGAAGCCCTGGACGTTGAAGGCGACCGAGCGGGGACTGCCGTCGGCGTGGCCGACCGCCTCCGCGGGGCCGAGAGCGGCGAGCGGGATCCGGGCGTCCCCGGCCGCGACGGCGTCGCCGTCGAGCCGGCAGGTGTCCGGATCGACGCCGAGGCGGGCGGCGGCGCGGGCGCGCAGAGTCTCGGCCAAGTTCTGCGCGGCCCGCAGGGTCGCCTGGCCCGCCACCACGATGCCGGTGCTGCCATAGGCGCCGGTGTCGTGCGCGACCGCATCGGTCTCGCCCTGGTGCAGGACGATCCGGTCCGGCGTGGTGCTCAAGGCTTCCGCCGCGATCTGGCCATGCACCGTCGAGGTGCCGTTGCCGAACTCGACCGTACCGACGCGCAGGGCGTAGCGGCCGTCTCGGTCGAGCGCGATCCGGGCCTCGGCGTGGTGGCCCCGGGGCGGGATGGTGTCGATCATGGCGAGCGCCATGCCGGTTCCGGTGCGCCAGCCCGGCGGCGACGGCGGAGGGGGGGAGGCGAGCGCCGCCGCCACCCGGTCGAGGCACTGGTCGAGGCCGTAGCTGCCGTACTGCACGTCGTGCGGCTCGAGGCTGGTCGAGACCAGCGGGTCGCCGGGCCGCACCACGTTGCGGCGGCGCAGCTCGAACGGATCGAGGTTCAGCGCCCGGGCGAGCTCGTCCATGGCGGATTCCACCGCGAAGATGGTCTGGCTCAGGCCGTAGCCGCGAAACGCGCCGGCCGGCAGGGTGTGGGTGTGGACGGAGAAGCCGTCGACCCGCTTGTTCGCGCAGCGATAGACCGCGATCACCTCGTTGCAGCCGTGATGCAGCACGCCGCCGGTGTGGTTGCCGTAGGCGCCGGTATTCGCCAGCACGTCGAGGGCGATCGCCGTCAGGGTGCCGTCGGCCCGTGCGCCCAGGCGCACCCGCACCCGCATCGGGTGGCGGGTCGTGGTGGCGGTGAACTGCTCGGTGCGGGTCAGCTCCCAGCGCACCGGCCGGCCGGTGGCCAGCACCGCGAGCGCCACCAGGTCCTCGGTCAGCATCTCCTGCTTGCCGCCGAAGCCGCCGCCGACCCGGCCGCACTCGACCCGGACCCTGTCGCGCGGGAGATCGAACAGGGCGCAGAGGGCGTCGCGGGTGAGGAACGGCACCTGGGTGCTGGAGCGGATGACGAGGCGCCCGTCCGCGTCCCGCCAGCCGAGAGCCGCGTGGGTCTCGAGATGGGCGTGCTGGATCCGCTGCGCGGTGTAGGTGCCCTCGTGCACCACGTCTGCCGCGGCGAACCCGGCCTCCACGTCGCCGATCGCGCCATGCGCCTCGGCGGCGAGGTTGGGGTGGGGGTGCAGCGGGGGAGCGTCCTCCCCGGTCGGCCGCGCGCCGTGGACGAGGGGGGCGTCGGGATCGAGGGCGCGCTTGGGATCGAGGCAGGCCGGCAGCACCTCGTACTCGACGGTGAGCGCCCGGCAGCCGGCCTCCGCCGCCGCCTCGGTCTCGCCGAGCACCGCCGCGACGCGCTGGCCGACGAAGCGCAGGACCGGGTCGAGCACGCGGGTGTCGCTGGCGTCGTCGGCGGGGTTCTGGTGCCGGGCGGTCGAGAAGAGCCGGTCCGGCGCGTCCGCGTGGGTGAGAACCCGCACCACGCCGGGCAAAGCCAGGGCGGCGGCGGGGTCGATGCGCCGCACCCGGGCATGCGGGTGGGGCGAGCGCAGCACCTTCAGGTGCAGGGCGCCGGGGAGGTCGAGGTCGAGGGTGTAGCGCGCCCGGCCGCTCACCACGGCGGCGCTGGCCGGGGCCGGCGGGCTGCGGTCGCAGGACGGTCTCACCGACCCGGCGCTCCCCGCGATCCCGCCCTGGATCGCCGCGATCACGCCAGGGATCGCCGCGATCGCGTCGGCGATCGCCCGGTAGCCGGTGCAGCGGCAGAGATTGCCCTTGAGCGAGGCCGGCAGGTCGCGGGCCTGGCCCTGGTCGAGGGCGCAGGCCGTCATCACCATCCCGGGGGTGCAGAAGCCGCACTGGAACCCTTGCGCGGCGACGAAGGCGGCCTGCGCCGGGTGGAGATGCTCCGGCACGCCGTCGCCCGGCGCGCAGGGGCCGGAGAGGCCCTCGATCGTGGTCACTCTCCGGTCGGCCGCCCGGAAGGCCGGCACCAGGCAGGAATGCAGCGGCTCGCCGTCGAGGTGCACCGTGCAGGCGCCGCAATCACCCGCGTCGCAGCCCTTCTTGACGCCGAACCAGCCGAGCTCGCGCAACAGGGTGCGCAGGCACTGCCCCGGCCGGGGCGAAACCTCGTGGGCGTGGCCGTTGACGGTGAGCCTCATGCGCCGCCTCCCGCGAGCTCGGCCCGGGCCTCCTCGGCGAGGAGGCCGGTGACGTGACGGCGCCAGTCCGGTGCGCCGTGGACGTCGTCGTACCAGAGCCCGTCCGGGACCGCGCCGGCGAGGGCCGCCCGGAGCGCGTCGGCGTCCGGCAGGCCGGGCGTATCGATCCGCACCGGGCGCCGGGTCGAGGCCGTCACCGTGAGCGCGAAGGCGCCGGAGGCGTCGAGCGTCCCGATCACCAGCGCGCCCGAGCGGCCGTTGGGGCTCAAGGAGAGGCGCCGGAAGGCGGTGCGGCGGGTGAGCGCCGCCTTCGGCAGATGGATGCTCCGCAGGATCTCGCCGGGCGCGAGGGCCGTGTCCTGCGGCCCGCGCACGAGGTCGCGGACGGCAAGGCGCCGCTCGCCGCCGTCCGGCGTCCAGATCAGGCCGGTGCCGTCGAGGGCGACCGCGAGCGCGATCATCGGCCCGGCCGGCAGGGCGAGGCAGAGGTTGCCGCCCACCGTCGCGGCGTTCCAGACCTTGAACGAGCCGAGGAGCGCCCGGCAGCACTGGCCGATGAGCGGCGCGGCCGTGAACGGCGCCGGCAGCTCGACCCGGTCGAGGGCCGCGATGGTGCAGGTCGCGGCGATCTCCAGCCCCTCCGCCGTCACCCGGATGGGGTCCCAGCCGAGGGAGGGCAGGTCGACCAGCCGGCCGATCCCGTCCTGCGGCTCGGAGAAGAGCCAGGTCCCGCCGGCGAGCCAGGCATCGCCCGGCCGCCAGGCCGGCAGGGCGTCCCGCGCGCGGGGCGCCACCACGTCCGTGATGCTGTTGAGGTCCATGAGCCTCCCCGTCAGCCTCCCTCGTCGCGCCTTGCGAAGGCGCCGCCCCATCACGGTGCGACCGTGACCGTAAGGCAAGATCGCGTCCAGCGCGGCCATGCTCGTAGCGGTTGGACGCGCGCGTTCCGGCAAGGCCAAGGTCCCTAGCCGGCGAAGATGCATCTCTGCGATCACGTTAACTATTTGGTAGCAATTCGATTGACTTTAGCAAGTCGTTAACCCACTTATCGCGCATCCGGGACGACGAGCAGGCGCCAAACATGTGCACTCTGGACAAGTCTATTGCTGGTTTTACGGTGACGGGCGAGCAGGGGGCGAAAGAGATGCGGCAGGGGTATCGTAGGGGAACCGGTCTTGTACAATCGGTTGCCTGGCCCGAGATGACGGAATCTGGACGAAAGAAATCCCGGAACGGCGCGATTCCGACCGCAAAATTCAATCCTGAGTTGATCATCAAGTCGTTCAACACCTGGGCGTTCAAGCGCGAGCAGCCCGGCAACGCCGAGCGGCTGGTGCCGGTGGTCGAGGCGGCGGCCCGGGCCGGGCGCCCGCTCGAATTCGTGCTGTACTGGGGCAAGGGCCCGCGCGCCGGGATCGCCGCGCCCGACCTCGCCTGCCTCGACTATCTCGGCCAGCTCGCTGAGCGGGTGCGCCAGGCCTACGCGCCAGGGGCGGTGTTCCGTCTGATCTTCACCGACACCCACGCCTCCCTCAACGGCCACCCGGCCGAGGCGGCGGATGCCTATTTCGGCGCCATCGATGCCGCAGCGCAAGCCCGCGGATTCGCCAGCACCCGGCTCAGCGACGTCGTCGCGTTCGCCCGAGAGATCGGTGCGGACATGCCCGGGGAGGAGCCTTCCGGCGAGATCCTGGCGAGCCTGATCGCCTGCGCGGCCAAGTGGTACCGCGGCGAGGGCTCCACCGAGCAGGGCGCACTCGACTACCACCGCATGAACATGGTCGAGAAGCGTGCCGTCGCGGCCGCCTTCCCGGAGGCGGTCTTCGTCACCTTCAACGGCAGCGAGTTCCGCGACCTTTTCCCGGCCACGATGCCGATCTTCTACATGTACTCCCTGCGCCGGGGCGTCGGGGTCAAGCCCTGGTTCATGGACGCCCAATCCGCCGCCAAGTCGGAATCCAGGCCGGTCGCCCAGCCCGCCGCCTGATCGGGATGGAGCCCCGCGGGGGCCGCCGCACGCCGTTTCGCCTTGCGTCGGAGATCGCCATGAAGAACGCCGCCTGCCCGCCGGCCGACGGGCCGAAGACCGTCCGTTCCGCCGCCGACAACGTCCCCCTCGGCATCGCGCTGATGATCGGCGCCACGCTGCTGCTGACCCTGTCGAATGCGTTCTCGAAGCACCTCGTCGCGCATTACCCGGTCGGCGAGGTGATGTTCCTGCGCTCCTCGATCGCCTTCGGGCTGGTCAGCGCCTTCATGCTGCCGGCGACGGGCCTCGCGGTGTTCCGTACGGCCAAGCCCGGGGCGCACGTCGCCCGCGGGCTGTCGCAGGCGATCTCGCAGACGCTCACGGTGCTGGCGCTCGGGCTGATGCCGCTCGCAGGGGTGACGGCGATCGGGTTCTCGGCCCCGCTCTTCGCCGCCGTCGTGGCGATCCTCTGGCACAAGGAGGCTTCCGACCCGGTGCGCTGGGGCGTGCTCCTGGTCGGCTTCCTCGGGGTGCTGGTGGTGACGCATCCCGGCGCCGATTCGCTCCAGGTCGGGGCGCTGTTCGCGCTCGGCAACGCCGTGATGTACGGCACCGTCACGGTGGCGGTGCGGGGCATGGCCAAAACCGAGAAGGCCGGCACGCTGCTGATCTGGCAGATGGCCGTCATGGCGGCGGCGCATGCGGCCCTGCTGGTCTTCGGCTTCCGCTGGCCGAGCCTGCCCGACGCCGCCCTGTTCGGGCTCCTGGGCGCCTCGAATGTCGGCGCGCAGTATCTCTGGACCCGGGCGCTGGCCTCGGCGCCCGCCACCGCGGTCTCGCCGTTCTACTACCTGATGCTGGTCTGGGGCATGGGCCTCGGCTTCCTGGTCTTCGGCGAGGTGCCGAATCTGCACCTCGTCGCCGGCGGGGCGATCGTGGTGGCGGCGGGCGGGCTGCTCCTCTGGCACGAGACCTGGACCAGGCGGGGCGGCCACGCGCGCCTGCGGCTCCCCGGCGGGGCGATCGGGCGGGGGCTGCGCAAATGGGCGTCGGTCAGACAGAAGCCGGTGACGCGGTAGGACCTCCGCCACGCCCGCGACCGGCGATGGAGATCCACAGGGTCATTCCGGGGCCGCGCAGCGGAGTCCGGAATGATGCTGTGAAACGTGGCCGTGTGAGAGCCTGTTTGACGTGCCTGGCAAATTTATCCCACCCTCAACCTCATCCTGAGGAGTCAGTCGATTGAAGATCGACTGACCTCGAAGGAGGCTTCCAGCAACCACTGTGATGTCTGGAGCCCTCCTTCGAGGCTCCTTTCAGTCGCACCTCAGGATGAGGTCGTGAACGGGATAGATCTGGCCCATGTGATACCGTTCTCGGCAGTCAAACAGGCTCTGAGACCAAGCGCTCGACGATCGGCAGGGCGAACGAGACCGCTCACGCCGCCAGGGTCTTGGCCTTGCGGTTCTCGGCGCACCAGCGGGCGATCAGCGCCCGCGCCTCCTCGGCCGGGACGGGCCGGCTGAACAGGTAGCCCTGCACCTCGTCGCAGCCGAGGAGCGCCAGCACCTGGTGCTGCTCGGCGGTCTCGATCCCCTCGGCGGTGGTGCGCATGCCGAGCACCCGGGCGATGTCGATGACGGCCCGGACGATCGCGGTGTTCGGGGCGCCGGTGCCGAGGCCCGTGACGAAGCTGCGGTCGACCTTGATGCGGTCGAACGGGAAGCTCCTCAGGTAGTTGAGCGACGAGTAGCCGGTGCCGAAATCGTCCATCGCGACGTGCAGGCCGAGCGCCTTGAGGTCGCGCAGGGTCGCGAGCGTCGCCTCGCCGCTGTCGAGCAGCATCTGCTCGGTGATCTCGAGCTCGAGGCGATGAGCCGGCAGGCCGGTCCGGGCCAGCACGCCGCGTACCATCCCGACGAGGTCGGGACCGGCGAACTGCACCGGGGACAGGTTCACGGCGATCTTCAGCCGCTCGGGCCAGGTCGCGGCCTGGCGGCAGGCCTCAGTGAGCGACCACTCGCCGATCGCGTGGATCAGGCCGCATTCCTCGGCGATCGAGATGAACAGCGAGGGCGGCACGTTGCCCCGGACCGGGTGGCGCCAGCGGGCGAGCGCCTCGAACCCGGCGATCTCGCCGGTCTTGAGGACGACCGAGGGCTGGTAGTGCAGTTCCAGCTCCTCCCGCTCGATCGCCCGGCGAAGGTCGGCCTCGAGCTGGCGCCGCTCCTCCAGGCCCGCGCTCATCTGCCGGTCGTAGAACTGGAACGTGCCGCGCTTGCCCGCCTTGACGGCGTAGAGCGCGAGGTCGGCGGCGATCAGGATGTCGTCGGCTGATCCGCCGTCCTCGGGCCCCACCGCGATGCCGATGCTGACGCTCGAGCGGATCTGGTGGCTCCCGATCTCGAAGGGTGGCGCGACCGCGTCGGCCATGCGTTGCGCAATCGCCTCCAGGGCGGCCCTGTCGCCGGCCCGGGGCACCAGCAGGGCGAACTCGTCGCCGCCGAGGCGCGCCAGCACCTGGCCGGGCTCGATGGCGGCCGCGAGCCGGTCGCCCACCGCCTGCAGCAGGCTGTCGCCGACCTTGTGGCCCAGCGTGTCGTTGACGAGCTTGAAGCGGTCGAGGTCGAGGAACATCACCGCATAGGAGGCGGCGTCGGGTGCCGTCCGCGCCGCCTCGGCCCGCGCCTCGAGGGAAGCGCGGAAGACGCGGCGGTTCGGCAGGTCGGTCAGCGGGTCGAGGGAGGCCAGGCGCGCGACCCGGGCCTCGGCCTCGGAGCGCTTGGCCTCGATGCGCAGGAGCTTCTCGACCGCGACCCCGACGAGGAGCGTCAGCAGGGCCGCCACCACGGCGTCGATCCGCAGGGTGGCGCGGGCGTCCCGGTAGATCTCGGATTCCAGCACGCTGACGCTGACCCAGAGGGGATGCTCGCGCACCTTGCGGATCGTCACCAGCCGGGATTCGGCCCCGTCCGGCCGCTCGACGGTGATGGTGCCGGAGCGGCCGGAGCGGATCTTGGCGTAGGTCTCCGTACGGGTGAGGTCGGCGCCGACCCCGAAGCCGCCGCCGACGCCGCCGCTCGAGCGCACCACCCCGTCGCTGCCGATGAGCGAGATCGAGGCCGGAGTGCCGAGGTCAATCTTGTCGTAGAACTTGGTCAGGTGGCTCGGGTTGAGCGAGGCCACCACGACGCCGCCGAAGCGGCCGTCCGGCCCGCGGAAGCGCCGGCTGAACTGCACCGAGACCCGCCCGCTCGCCCGGCCGATCACCGGACGGCTGATGTACAGGATGTCGTCCGGGCTCTCGACATGGACGCGGAAATGGTCGCGGTCGCTGAGGTCGGTCGGCGGGGGCGGCTGCGGCCCGGCATTGGTCGCCCGCATCACCCCGTCGGGTCCGATGATCGCCACCTGCACGATGATCTCGCTCAGGAGATCGGTCGTGTTGGCGATCGTGCCGTAATCCTCCCGGCCGGCGCGGTTCTCGATGCTGCGCCGCATATAGAGCAGCGACTTGTCGATCTCGCCGATCGAGCGCAGGACGTTCTCCTCGAACACCATCGCGAAGTTGTGCGTGGTGCGCTCGGAATCCTGCAGCGCGCTCCTGACGTCGCTCCCGTGCTTGACCGCCACGCCCAGCCACAGGAGCGCGACCACGAGCAGGCCGAGGATCACCGGTCCGCGGCGCTCGGCCAGGAATCGAGGAAATTGCTTCAGGTACAGGGCCATCCCGGCTCGTCCAGCGGCTTCGGTGGCGCAAGTATGCAGTGCGAAAGTTATCGGTGTCTGAATCCGATGCACCCATTCCGAGATTTTCGCGTGTCGTCACAGTGGCATAGCTTGCCGGGTCATAGCCTCGACTGGCGTGTTGCTTCACCACTAGATTTGTTTCTTGGTTGTATAGCATGGTTCAGCGCGCGCTCTGGTCGAACGCCGGCAACCGTCGGCACGTCGAGCCGTCCAGAGACCGAAGCCAACCACAGTCGAATCGGGACAATGCAACCGATGGTGGCGTGAGCCGCGACAGCCTCATCATCGCGCCGGGTCGAACCCGGCCTGCCTTGCGCGCCGGCGTCTATGAGTGTTGTCCTCAGCCCAGACGATCGTGCTCAATTCGATCAATCGATCTGCACCGAGGCCCATCCCATCCTGTGATCCGATCGCGTTCCCACCTGTCACCGTCTTTTCGATCGATACGGTCGGGACCGGCAGCGTATTCGATCGAACAGGGCGTGGACCGGTGATGCATTCGGGAGGTCGGACCCTCGTGGGTTCGGCCGAATTGGCTGCGGGCTCGGCGTCCTTGTGATCGCGATTTGCTCGCGCATTGTCGTCCGTCGCGCCAGATCGGTGGGGATTGTTCGCGCGGTCAGGCGTGGCGGCGGCGTAGCCGGCGCCAGCCGAGAACGACGCCGCTCGTCGCGATGACCAGGCCGAGGGCGCTCGCCGCGCCGACCACGGCCTGCCGTACCACCGGATGCCGCGCCAGCGGACCGGCATCGAGCGTGTGGAGCGCGTCGAACAGCCAGCGGCTCGCCCGCCCGCTGCGGTCGATCCGCCCCAGGATCGCGCCGGTGACGGGGTCGAGGTGGATCCAGGTCGCGGCCGGATCGTCGAAGCCGAGGCGCAGGACCGGCAGGGGAGGTGTCCCGCTCCGGTCGTACCAGTAATCGTCCGGCGCCTCGAGGCGGGTCGCCGACCGGAGCGCCGCCCCCGGCAGCATCGCCCGGCCGGCTGCGACGACTTCCTCCTCCGTCAGGGCGGTGCCGCAGCACGGGCCGGCGCCCTCGCGTCCAAGCGCGGTGACGAGCGGCCGGCCGCCGATCCAGGCGAGATCGAGTGCCAGGGTGCCGGCCGGCGCCCGCGCGAGGGCGTCGAGGCCGAGGGGAAAGACCGGTGCCGCCTGGCCCGCATAGGCCGCCCGCATGGCGGCGTCGGGCGCGCGCGGGCCGAACCAGCCGCGCGGGTTCATCGACAGCCAGCCGCTCAGCAGGAAGGTGACGAGGACGAGCCCGCCCGCCACCCCCGCGAGGTGGTGCCAGGCGGCCCAGCCGCGATAGGGGGTCAGCCGGCCGCGCATCAGCCGGAGGAAGCCCAGGAGCGTGCCGCTCGCCCCCGCCGCAAGGGCGAGGCCGGAGAGCCAGAGCACCGCGTCGCGCCACAGCCCCTCCCGGGCCCGCAGGGGCGTGAGGTAGATCCAGTGGGTCACGGCGCCGATCCAGTTCCACGCCCGCTCGGCCCGGGTGGTGTCGAGGACGAGCTCGCCGGTCGGCACCGACAGGTAGAGCTCGGTCCCGGCCGGGTCGCCGAGGGCCACGCGCCGGAACGGGCGCAGCGGGTCGTAGCGCGCGGTCACGGTCCATTGGTCGCGGGTCACCGGGCCGAGATCCCTGACCTGCCTGGCCGCCGGGTGGGTGGCGGCGAGGGCCACGGCGCCCTCCGGGGTCAGCGGCGGGACGGGATCACCGGTCACGGCCGAGAGCGCGCGGCGGCGCCCCTCGGGACCGGTGATCCAATAGACGGGCTCGGATCCCCGCATCGCCAGGGTGAAGCGGGCCGGAAAGCCCGCGAGGCCTGCCCGCTCCAGGACCTCCTGCGGCGTCAGCCGCACGGCCGCGAGGGCGAGCGGCGGCAGGGCCGCCCGCCGCTCGCCCTCGGTGAGGGCCGGGAAGCCGACGAACAGCATCACCAGCCCCGAGACGAGCCAGGCGACGACGAGGAGCCCGGTGACGATGCCGAGCCAGCGGTGGCCGAGATGCAGCCACCGTTTCAGGCGCTTGACCGCGGTCCGCATCAGAACGTGACGTGGTAGGCGAGCTCGACCGAGCGCGGGCGGCCGAGCAGCCAGGAATTGCTGTTGCCCGACACCGCGTAGAGCTGGTCGGTGAGGTTAGTGCCGCGCAGGGACAGGCGCGAGGTCGGGGTCACCTGCCAGTCCAGGGTGGCGTTGAGCAGCGTGTAGCCCGGCCGGCGCACCGCGTTGGCGAAGTCGCTGAAGACCGGCCCGACGTCGTTGACGCCGAGCCGTGCCACCCAGCCCGGCGCGAAGGCAAAGCTGAGCCAGACATTGGTGACCCGCTGGGGCACGTCGACCGGCACCCTGCCGGCGAACGACACCAGCGCGCCGTCGATCGTTTGCGAGAAATTGTCGTAGCGGGCCCGCAAGAGGGCGGTATTGGCCTCGATGCGCCAGGCCTCCGACAGCCGGTAGGCGAAGGCGACCTCGACGCCGCGCGACGACTGGCTGCCGACCGCGGCGACCTCCGTCGGCCGGTCGGGGATCGGGGTCAGCAGGTTGTCCTTGCGGATGTGGTAGGCGGCGAAGGTCCACTCGCCGCGACCATTGTCGAACAGGCCCTTTGCGCCGGCCTCGACCTGCTCGCCCGTGGCGAGCCCGAACTGGGATTGCGCCACGCTGGTGGTGACCAGGCTGCCGAGCGGGTCGGCGGCGGTGGCGACTTGCGCGTAGAGCGCGAAGTCGGGCACCGGCGTGTAGACGGCGCCGACCCGGTAGCTGACCGAGTCGAAGGTCTTCTCGAAGCGGGATGCCGCGAGCGGCCGGCTCACCGACACGGTGGGCGCGTCGTAGCGGACACCCGTCACGAGGGCGAGCTGGGGCGTCAGCTCGAGCCGGTTCTCGGCGAAGACCGAGGCCTGGCGGGTGCGCGAGACGATGTCGGTGCGGGTGCCCGCGAGGTTGATGAAGCGGCCCTGCGCGACGATGAACGGATCGACGAAGCTCTCGCCGCCGAAGGGCGCATTGCTGTCGCGCCGGAAGTCGATGTGATTGACGTCGAAGCCGACGAGCGAGGTGGTCTTGAGGCCGAACAGGCTGCCCCGGAAGGTCGCATCGAGGCGGTTGCCGATCTGCTCCTCGCGGTGAACGATCTCGATGTAGTCGTCGCGCCGGATCAGGCCGGTCGCGGGCTGGTAGGTGTATTGCTCCACGTCGCGCCAGTGCCGCTCGGTGGACAGGCGGTAGGCGGTGTTGCGCACCGTGATGTCCGGGCTCGGGTTCCACTCGGTGCGCAGTTGAGTCCAGTTGTCGAACCAGGCGATCTGCGAGTCCTGGACATTGTAGTTGGTGAAGCGCAGCCGGTCGGGCACCCGGGTGCCGACGAGCGGCGAGCCCCAGTAGCGCGTCGGCTCGTTGTGGCCGAGGTCGTGCGAGAGCGTGACGCTCAGGTCGGGCGTCGCCCGCCAGGTCAATGCGGCCGAGAGGGCGAGATTGCGAAAATCCCCGTCCGGCCGCACCCAGCCGCCGGCCCGGTTGCCGCTGAGGTTGAACCGGTAGGCCATGGCCTCGCTGACCGGCCCGCCGCTGTCGAGGGCGAGGCGCGCGACGCCGTCCTGGCCGATCGCCGCCCGTGCCTCGCCGACAGGGGAGAAGACCGGCTTCTTCGGCACCACGTTGATGATGCCGCCGATGGCGCCCTCGCCGTAGAGCACCGAGGCCGGGCCGCGCAGCACCTCGATCCGCTCCGCCGACCAGGTGTCGAACGGGAAGGTGACGGTGCCGGCCCCGACATAGAGCCGCGTGCCGTCATAGAGCTGCTGCACCGAGCTCGGGCCGGCGAATCCCCGGGCCGTGAAGGCGAGGTTGCCGTTGCCGGGCGCCGCGACGCTGGTGATGCCGACGGCGTTCTGGGTCACCGCCTCCTCGATCGTGGTCTGGCCCCGCGCCCGGATGGTCTCGCCCGCGATGATGTCGAGGCTCGCCGGGGTTTCGAGCGGGGTCAGGCCGAGGCGGCTGCCGGAGCGCGAGGTCGTCGCAAGGTTGAGGCCCAGGGCGGCCTCGCGGTTGCGGCCGCCCGCGACCTCGATGACGTCGAGGGCGATGTCGTCCGCGGCGCCGGGCGCGGCGGCGAAGAGCGGAGCGGCGAGGCTGGCGGCGAAGGTGGTCGAGCGGCGGGCGCGGCGCGCGGGCATGAGAGAGTCCGAAGCAGGCAGTCGCCCCATCCCTACCCGCTCTCGCCAGATATGTAACGTTATAAAGTTACATATCTGCATTCCAGGCCGACGCGGCGGGCGAGCCGGGCGCGGGACGCGCGCCGGACCGGCGGGTCGGGGGAGGGCGGCGGCAGGCATGGCGGGACGGCACGAGGCTGTGGCACGTCACCGCGAACGACGGCGCGACGACGGCCTGCGCCGACGCCTCGACACCCATCAGGACACCCCGCCCGACGTGCTCGCGTGTGACCACGGCTGACGGCAGGTCTCCTGGCTCACGGGTCAGCGCCCGCCATCGTCTTCCCAGGGAGGGTTCAGGTCCCCAGTGACTCAGGTGATGGAAGGCTCGCCGCTCACAGTTGCGGGGGCAGCCGCGGCCTCGGGCAAGCCCTCACCGCGTTCCCTTTTGATCCCCGAAGGGAACCGTCGGACGGAAGCTTAGCGGTTCGATCACGAAGGAGCAATGGTGGCAGCGGACGAGATCGTCCCCATCGGCTGACCGCCCCCAACCCTCCGCCACAGAGGGGCTTGCAGATTCACCCATCGCTTCTGAAGCCCAGCCCATTGTGAGGACGCGCACTTTTCCCTCCCCAGGCGATCTCGGGCGTGCCCGAGATCGCCTGGGGAGGAGAGGCGCGCTACTTTCAAAGGCGAGACCTGTCAGACCGACATGTGTGAAACCGATGCGCAGAGGGGGTGAGGGTCACGTGTGGGAGCCGGTCGCCATTCTTGCCTGAGCCTCGTGAAAGCAACGGCCGCGACCAGAAGCCGGGGATCCGCGCCGCGTCCGGTCAGACGTGCCGGCGCATGCTCGAATCAGGGATGGCACCGACTGGTCCACCCACCTCCAAGCGACAACAGGATTCTCGACCACGCCGCCCGATCCGCATCGACGCCGCCCCGGGCGCCTGACATACAGGGCCCCGATGCGGCCGGGATACGCCGCGAACACGCCCCGACAAGAAACTCTGGAGGTCTCCCCGATGTCGTTCCGCTCAACGGCCGCCAGCGCCGCCGGCCTCGCCCTGTCGCTCGCCGCCGCCCTCGCCTGCGGAACGTCCGCCCTCGCGCAGGATGCCAAGGCGCCGATCAAGATCGGCGTGCTCAGCGACATGAGCGGGCCCTTCGCCGACCAGGCCGGCACCGGCTCGGTGACCGCGGCGCAGCTCGCCGTCGAGGACTTCGCCAAGGAGGCCGGCGAGCTCAAGGTGGAGGTCGTCTCCGCCGACCACCAGAACAAGCCCGATATCGGGCTGGCCACCGCCCGGCGCTGGCTCGACCAGGACGGCGTCTCGACCATCGTCGACCTGCCGAACTCGGCGGTGGCGCTGGCGGTCTCCAACCTGATGCGCGAGCGCCACCGGGTGGCGCTCGCCTCGAGCGCGCTCACCTCCGACCTCACCGGCAAGGCCTGCGCGCCGACGACGGTGCAGTGGGTCTCCGACACCTGGGCTCAAGGGTCGGCCACCGCCCGGGCGATCGCCGGGCGCGGGCTCGCATCGTGGTACTTCGTCACCGTCGACTACGCGCTCGGCCACGCGCTGGAGCGCGACGCCACGGTCGCGCTGAAGGCGGCCGGCGGCACCGTCAAGGGCTCGAGCAAGCACCCGCTCAATGCCGGCGACTTCGCCTCGCCGCTGCTCTCGGCGCAAGGCTCGGGGGCGCAGGTGCTGGCGCTCGCCGACACGGGCGCCGACATGATCAACGCCGTCAAGCAGGCGGCGGAGTTCGGGGTGATGCCGGAGATGCGGCTCGCCGCCCTGTTCGTGCAGCTCTCCGACACCCACGCGCTCGGCCTCAAGGCGGCGCAGGGGCTGCAGCTCGCCAGCGCCTTCTACTGGGACCGCACCGACGGCACCCGCGCCTTCGCCAAGCGCTTCGGCGAGCGCATGAACGGCCGGATGCCGACCGAGAACCACGCCGGCGTCTACTCCTCCACCCTGGCCTACCTGCGGGCGGTGCGCGACACCGGCACGATCGAGGGCGAGAAGGTCGTGGCGGCGATGCGCGAGAAGCCGATCAACGATCCCCTGTTCGGCACCGTGACGGTGCGCCAGGACGGCCGCGCGGTGCACGACCTGTTCCTGTTCGAGGTGAAGGCCCCGGCCGAGAGCAAGGGCCCGTACGACTACTACAAGCTGCTCGCCACCGTGCCGGGCGACCAGGCCTTCCGGCCGATGGGCGAGGGCGGCTGCCCGCTGGTGAAGTAGGGCCGGGCTCGACATCCGGGGCGTCGGCTCCAGATCGGACCTCGTCCCTGCGCGAGGTCCCGATCATGTCCGACGCCGTCCTGACCCTCAACGACGGAAAGCGCATCCCGCAGCTCGGCTTCGGCGTGTGGCGGCTCGCCGACGAGGAGGCCCCGGCGGTCGTCGGGGCGGCGTTGGAGGCCGGCTACCGCCTCATCGACACCGCGGCGATGTACGGCAACGAGGCCGGCGTCGGCCGGGCCATCGCCGCCTCGGGCCTGCCGCGCGAGGAGGTCTTCGTCACCACCAAGGTCTGGAACGACCGCCACGGCTACGACGAGACCCTGCGGGCCTGCGAGGAATCGCTCGCCCGCCTCGGCCTCGACCATGTCGACCTCTACCTCGTCCACTGGCCGGTGCCGCAGCGCGGGGCGACTGTCGACACCTGGCGCGCCCTGATGCGCCTGCGCGAGGACGGCCGCGCCCGCTCGATCGGCGTCTGCAACTTCACGGTCGAGCACCTGAAGCGCGTCATCGACGCCACCGGCTCGACGCCCTCGATCAACCAGGTCGAATTGCATCCGCGCTTCCAGCAGACCGCGCTCCGCGCCTTCCACCGGGAGGCCGGCATCGTCACCGAGGCCTGGGCGCCGCTCGGCCGCGGCGGGGTGCTGGACGATCCCGTCATCCAGGCGATCGCCGGGAAGCACGGCCGCACCCCGGCCCAGGTGGTCCTGCGCTGGCACCTCGACGCCGGCACCGTGGCGATCCCGAAATCGGCGACGCCCGCCCGCATCCGCGAGAACCGCGAGGTGTCGGGCTTCAGCCTCGACGCCGACGACCTCGCCCGGATCGCCGGCCTCGACGATCCGGCCGGGCGGATGGGGCCGGACCCTGAGACGTTCGGGGCGTAAGGGTCGCTTGATCGGCGGCACCGGGCCGGCCTAGGTTCCGGCACTCCCCGAACCTCCACGAGGCAATCCGTTGAGCGGCCGCACGCCCCCCGAGACCCGCGCCGCCTACCGGCGTTTCGTGCCGATCACCACCCGCTGGGCCGACAACGACGTCTACGGCCACGTCAACAACGTGGTCTACTACGCCTTCTTCGACACGGCGGTGAACAGCGTGCTGATCGCCGACGGCGCCCTCGAGATTGCGAGAAGCCCGGTGATCGGCCTCGTGGTCGAGACGGGATGCCGCTATTTCCGCTCGATGGCCTTCCCGGACCGGGTCACGGCCGGGATCCGGGTGGCGCATCGCGGCACGTCGAGCGTGCGCTACGAGGTCGGGCTGTTTCGCAACGACGACGAGGAGGCCGCCGCGCAGGGCCACTTCGTCCACGTCTATGTCGACCGGGTCACGCAGCGCCCGGTGCCGCTGCCGGAAACCCTGCGGCGGGTGCTGGAGCCCCTGGCCGTCGGCTCGCCGGCGTGAGCGGAGAGACCGACCTGCGGCGTCTCCTGTCCGGGATGCGGCCGGAGCTGCGGCCCGGGACCTACGTCTTCGTCCTCGTGGCGGACGGGAGGGTGCCGGCGGGCCTCGCCCCCGTGCTAACCTTTCGCGAGGCGGAGGGGCTGACCCTGATCCTTACCGAGGACGAGGCCGCGCGGGCCGGCCTGCCGGGCGCCTTCCCGTGCCGCTGGATCACCCTCGCGGTCCATTCCTCCCTGGCGGCCGTCGGTTTCCTCGCCGCGGTCACGCAGCGCCTCGCCGAGGCCGGCATCGCCGTCAACGCCGTCTCGGCCGTCCACCACGATCACCTGTTCGTGCCGGTCGCGCGGGCGGAGGAGGCGATGCGCCTGCTGCGGGATCTCGCCGGCGGCACGGCCTGCTGATCCCGGGCGCGGGCCTCTGGCCCGCACGAAGGCAAGGTTCGCCCCTTACGGCTTGTCGCACCCTGCGCCACTGCTCAAGCTGGCGGCATCCCAACCGGAGGACCAGCCCCGTGCCGCCGCGCATTCCGCTCAAGACCGGGGGGCCGGGCCCGGTCGGCCTCGTCGCCCTCGCCCTTGCGATCCTGGCCGCCGGCCTCCTCCTCGAGGGGCGTCCGGTCGACGCATCGGTCTCGCCGCGGGACGCGGCCGAGACCGTCGCCCGCCCGCTGCCGAGCCCGGAGACGATGCTCCGGGACATGATCGGCCGCGACTGACGCGATCCCGTGACCGATCTCCTCTCGGGGGGCGCCGGCCCCCTCGGCTGGGCGGCGATCCTCGCCACCTTCCTGCTCGCCGGCTTCGTCAAGGGCGTGATCGGCCTCGGCCTGCCGACCGTGGCGGTCGGGCTCCTCGCCACCGTGATGAGCCCGGCCGAAGCCGCGGCCCTGCTGATCGTGCCCTCCTTCGTCACCAATGTCTGGCAGCTCCTCGCCGGTCCGCGGTTCGGCGGCCTGCTGCGGCGGCTGTGGCCGATGATGGCGGCGGTCGCCCTCGGCACCCTGGCGAGCGCCGGGCTGATCGCCGGGACCAGGGGGCCCGGCCCGGCGGGCGCGCTCGGCGCCGCGCTCGTCGCCTACGCCCTCGTCGGGCTCGCAGGCCTGACGGTACGGGTGCCGGCGCGCGCCGAGCCGTGGCTGTCGCCGGTGGTCGGCCTCCTCACCGGCCTCGTCACCGGGGCGACCGGGGTCTTCGTGATCCCGGCGGTGCCCTACCTCCAGGCCCTCGGCCTCGACCGGGACGGGCTGATCCAGGCGCTCGGGCTGTCCTTCACGGTCTCGACCGTGGCGCTCGCCGCCGGCCTCGCCCGGGAGGGCGCGCTGCCGCTGGCGGCCGGGGCCGCCTCCCTCGCCACCCTGGCGCCGGCGCTCATCGGCATGGCCGCCGGGCAGTGGCTGCGGGGCCGGGTCTCCGCCCCGACCTTCCGGCGCGCCTTCCTGGTCGGCCTGCTGCTGCTGGGCGGCCACCTGGCGCTGCGGCCGTGGCTGTGAGCGCGCGCTACTCGTCCTCGTCGTCGAAGGGGCGCAGGATCTGCATCCGGCGGCCCATCGGGTCCTCGATGGTGGTGCGGCGCATCACCAGGAAGCCGCCGTCCCGGGCCCGGCGGATCCGGTCGGCGCGGGCATCGACCCAGAGGTCGATGTCGCGGTCGCCGTGCAGGTCCGGCGGCGGCAGGGGCCGGGCGAACCGTACCGGCCGCGGCTCCGCGGGCCGGAAGGCGGCCCGGGGCGGCGCCGCGACGACCGATCTCCGGACCGGCCGCGACGCCACCCGCTCCCGGCGGAAGGCGGCGGCCCGTCTCACGGGCGCGGACCGTTCCGCGCTTCGCTGCCGCGGCGCGGTCCGGGCGGGCGTGGCAGCGATGCGCGCCGGCTTCGCGGCGGGGACGGGCGGCGCCGGCGTCTTCACCTCCGCCGCCGGGGCCTCGGCGGGCTTGGCCGGCGGGTCGCTCCACGGACGCCCGCCCGGGGCGGCCTGGTCCTGCGCCCGCGCCGCCGGCGCGCACAGGAGGCCGATGACGAGGGCGAGGCCGACTGACCGGTGCATCCCGACACGCATGATCGCACCTCCGGATCGGCAGGCAGGGCCTGCCCGGCGTCGCGGCCGCGGAACGGTGCCGGGCCGCAGCCGAGCGGGGCCGTCGCAACCTGACCGTGTTGACGGAAGGTAGCGGGGCGGATCGGCGGCGTCCACGGGCCGGAGCGGGATTCAGGAGCCGGGACGCTGCGCGGCTGTCTCACGCCGGTCCATCCCGGGACCGATGCGGCCCGGCCCGGCACTCTGCGTCACCTTGACATACCTTCGCAGGGGAACCGGATCCGTCCTCCCTCGTTCCCGGGCCGGCACGACGCCCCGATCCGCGTTTGCTTCGTTCCCTCATCTTGGGCCCGCCGCTTGCCACCGTGGTGCCATGACGTCTCCGGGACCAGCAGCGATGACTCAATTCGACACGAAGGCCTCCGCAGTGGGACAGGCCGCAAGCATCCTCGCATCGTACGAGACCAGGTTGCGTCAGGTCGCCGTGATGCTCGCCCTGGCGGTCGGCGTCCCGCTGGTCCTGGCGTGGTTCGGCCTGCTCGGCTGGGGCGTGCTCTGGCTGGCCAAGAGCGCCCTGGCGCTCTGACTTCGGAAACGGGCGCCCTGGCGCTCTGACTTCGGAAACGGGCGCCCTGGCGTTGTGAGCGCGCTGTGAACCGGCAAGCATGCACGGGAGCGGCCTGAACGTCGGCGAAAGCGTCAGGCGCTCCGGCCGGAACGGGACGCATGGGGAACAAACCGGGCCGGCGCGGCCCGCGGGTTGCAGGGGCGGCGGGGCGGTGCCAGGAAACGGGCGTCCGTCGAATTCCCGGAGTGCCCGCATGCTGTCCATCGACCTCAATTCGGACCTCGGCGAGGGTTTTGGCGATTACCGCTGCGGCGACGACGCGGCGATGCTCGAGGTGGTGACCTCCGCCAACGTCGCCTGCGGCCTGCATGCGGGCGACCCCGAGATCATGGCCCGCGCCTTCGCGATCGCGCGGGAGCGCGGCGTCGCGGTGGGGGCCCATCCGGGTTATCCTGACCTCTGGGGCTTCGGCCGCCGGGTGCTGCCCTTCACCCCCGGCGAGATCGAGCGCCTGGTCGCCTACCAGGTCGGGGCGGCGGCGGGGCTCGCGGCCTATGCGGGCCACCGCCTCACCTACGTCAAGGCGCACGGGGCGCTCGCCAACCTGGCGGCGGTGGAGCGGGACGTGGCGGATGCCATCGCCAGGGCCGTCAAGGCGGTCGACCCGTCGCTGGCGCTGCTCGCCATCGCGCTCACCGCGCAAGGAGCGGCCGGCGAGGCGCAGGGCCTCGACGTGCACCAGGAGATCTTCGCCGATCGCGGTTACACCGAGGCCGGGCTCCTGATCCCCCGGGGCCAGCCCGGCGCGATGATCACCGACGAGGCCGAGGCCGCCGACCGGGTGCTCGCCATGGTGCAGGAGGGGGCGATCATCGCGGCGAGCGGCCGGCGCCTGCCGACGCCGATCCGCTCGGTCTGCGTCCACGGCGATTCCGCCCATGCGGTCGCGACGGCGCGGGCCGTCCGCGCCCGGCTCGAGAGCGCCGGCGTGCGCCTCGCGCCGTTCCGGGCCTGACCCGATGGAGACGCCCCGCCTTCTGGACGCCGGCGAGGCCGCCCTGGTGGCGGAGTTCGGCACCACCGTCGATCCGGCCATCCACGACCGGGTGCTCGCCCTCGACGACGCGCTCCGGGCCGAGCCGCCGGCGGGCCTGCGCGAGACGGTCCCGACCTACCGCTCGCTGATGATCCACTACGATCCCCTGGTGCTCGACCGGGACGCGCTGGCGGAGCGGATCCTGTCCCTCGCCGCCCGGCCGGGCGCGGCGCGGGCCGGCGCCGCGATCTGGACGCTGCCCTGCTGCTACGACCCGGCTTTCGCCGAGGACATCGCCGCGGTGGCGGAGGCGACGGGGCTGACAGTCGAGCGGGTCGCCGCCCTGCATGCCGGGGCCGAGTACCGGGTCTACATGTACGGCTTCGCCCCGGGCTTCGCCTATCTGGGCGGGCTGCCTTCGGCACTGGCGGTGTCGCGCCGCGCCACGCCGCGCCCGCCGCACCCGGAGAACGCCCTCCTGATCGGCGGCGGCCTCGCGGCGGTCGGCACCTTCCCGATGCCGACCGGCTGGTACGTCGTCGGGCGCACGCCGGAGCGGCTCTACGCGCCGCACCGGCCAGACCCCTTTCCGGTCGCCGTCGGCGACACCCTGCGCTTCGACCCCATCGACGCCGCCACCTTCGCGGCCCTCGAGCGCCGCGCCGCGTCCGGCGAGGTCGTCGCCCATCGCCAGGAGGCCGCATGACCCCGCGTCTCAGCATCCTGTCGGCCGGCCCCGGCGTGACCCTGCAGGATGGCGGCCGCCACGGCTACCTGCGCTACGGCATCACCGCCGCCGGGCCGATGGACCCGCTCGCCCATGCCACCGCCAACCGGGCGCTCGGCAATCCCCTCGGCGCCACCGCGCTCGAGGTGTCGCTGGGCGGCGTCGAGGTGACGGCCGAGGGCGGGCCCCTCGGGGTCGCCGTCGCGGGCGGCGCGTTCCGGATCGGCCTCGACGGCGCATCCCTGCCGCCGGCCTGCGCGCTGACGCTCCAGCCGGGCAGCAGCCTCACCCTGCGGGCGGGCCGCGCCGGGGCCTGGGCCTATCTCGCGGTAGCCGGCCGTCTCGACCTCGCGCCGACCCTCGGCTCGACCGCGACCCATACCCGCTCGGGCTTCGGCGGCCTCGACGGCCGGGCGCTGCGGGCCGGCGACCGGCTGGCGGTGGCGGAGAGCCGCCCCGGCCCGGCCGATCCCCACGCCCTCCTGGCGCCCTGGCTCGTCCGGCCGCCGGAGGAGATCCGGGTGCTGCTGGGCCCGCAGGACGATTTCTTCGCCGAGGATCAGATCGCCGCCTTCCTGGCCGGGCCCTGGACGGTGACCACCAAGGGCGACCGCATGGCCTGCTTCCTCGACGGCACGCCGCTCACCCACGCCAAGGGCTACAACATCGTCTCGGACGGCATCGCCATGGGGGCGATCCAGGTGCCCGGCGAGGGCTGGCCGATCGTCCTGATGGCCGACCGGCAATCCACCGGCGGCTACCCGAAGATCGCCACCGTGATCGGCCCCGATCTCGGACGGCTCGCCCAGGCGCAGGGCGGCACGCGCATCCGCTTCCGCGCCGTCGACCGCACCGCCGCGTTGGCAGCGCGCCGCGCCGAGGCCGAGGTCCTGGCCAGGCCGGTGGCGATGGAGCCGCTGATCCGCACCGATTTCAGCGCCGAGTTCCTGCTCGGGCGCAACCTGATCGGCGGCGTCGTCGACGGGGCTCAGGCCTCGCCGTAGATCGGGAAAAGCCGGCACAGGGCCAGGACCTCGCCCCGCACCGCCGCCAGCCCGGCCCGCTCGTGGGGCGCGGCGACCACCCGGGCGATCCAGCGGCCCACCTGCCGGAATTCCTCGGTGCCGAAGCCCCGGGCGGTGCCGGCATTCGAGGACAGGCGCAGGCCCGAGGGGGCCTCGGGCGGGCGGGTGTCGAACGGGATCTGGTTCTTGTTGACCGCGAGCCCCGCCGCCTCGAGGGCCTTGGCCGCCACGTCGCCGGTGAGGCCGAGCGGCGTGAGATCGACCAGCATCAGCCCGCAATCCGTGCCGCCGGCGACGAGGCGCATCCCGCCCTCGGCCACGCTCCCGGCCAGCGCCCGGGCGTTGTCGAGGACCGCCTGGTTGTAGGCCCTGAACTCGGGCCGCAAAGCCTCGCCGAAGCAGGCCGCCTTGGCGGCCACTTCATGCATCATCACCGAGCCCTGCACCCCCGGGAAGAGGCCGTGATTGATCCGGTCCGACAGGGCGGGGTCGTCCCACAGGATCAGGCCGCCGCGGGCGCCGCGCAGCGACTTGTAGGTGGTCGAGGTCACCACGTGGGCATGCGGGAAGGGATGCGGGTAGAGTCCGGTGGCGACGAGGCCGGCGACATGCGCCATGTCGACCATCAGGAAGGCCCCGACCTCGTCCGCGATGGCGCGCAACCCCGCGAAGTCGAGGGCGCGGGCATAGGCCGAGCCGCCGGCGACGATCATCCGGGGGCGGTGCTCGCGGGCGAGACGGGCCACCGCCTCGAGGTCCACCCGCTCGCTGTCGCGGTCGACGCCGTAGCGCACGATCCGGTAGTCGCGCCCCGTCAGGGTCGCCGGGTGGCCGTGGCTGATATGGCCGCCGGCCTCGGTCCCCATCGACAGGATCGTGTCGCCGAGCGCGAGCAGGCCCAGGAAGACGCCCGCATTGGCGTTCGAGCCGGAATGGGCCTGCACGTTGGCGAAGCGGCAGCCGAACAGCCGCGTCGCCCGCGCGATCGCCAGGGCCTCGATCGCGTCGGCATGCTCGGCGCCGCCGTAGTAGCGCGCGTAGGGAAGGCCCTCGACGGTCTTGTTGGTGAGGACCGAGCCCTGCGCCTCCAGCACCAGGCGCGAGACGATGTTCTCCGAGGCGATCAGCTCGATCCCGTCCCGCTGCCGGACGAGCTCGCCCCGGATCGAGGCGGCGAGCTCCGGGTCGGCGTCGAGGCCCTGGTCGAAGTAGCCGTCGTGGAGGAGGCGCATGATCGGGTCCTGTGGCGGTCGCAGGGCCCGAGTGTCGGTCATGACGCGGGCGCCGGCAAACGGCGAGGCTCGGGGGCGCCCCGCGCGATCCTCGGCTCTCCCCCAGAAAGCCGGGGATCCCGCGAGGGCGCCGTCCCGCGGGCTCAGACCCGGAAGTCGAACACCGCCGCCTGGCTGGTCGTCGCCGCGACGCCGCTGCCGGTCGCGCCGTAGCCGCTCGCCTGGGTTAGCGACTGCGCGTCCTGCAGCTGCTTGAGGAAGCTCGAGAGCAGGTCGCTCGCGCTCGCGGCGGTAGCGGAGGAGGTGTCCGCCGTCGCGGCTGTGCCCTCCGCCGCGTCGGCGGGCGGAGGACCGCCCGCACCCTCCGGGTCACCCGGGCCACTGGGCTTGTGCGAGGACAGCAGGCTCTTGAGCGTCGTGGCCTGGCCGCTCGTCAGGGTGCCCTTGTCGACCTCGGCGCCGATCAGGTCGTCCATCCGGCTCCTGGCCTGCGACGGATCGAGGCGGTTGCCGCCGCCGGAGCCGGAGGCGCCCTGCATCGCCTGGTCGATGTCCTGGACGGCGCTCGCGAGGGCGCCGGCATCGGTGTCGCTGAGGGCGCCGGATTGCTGCTGCGCCGAGATCCGGTCGAGGAGGCGCTGCTTGTGCGCCCCCGACTTGGGCGCGTTGACGGGAGGCGAACCGAGCGGCTGCGTGGCGGTGCCGGAGGCGGAGAGGGTCGTCATCGGGGGATCTCGGGTAGGGGGATCGCGCATGGCGGGGACGGTCGACCGTCCCCGACGCGCGCCAGCCTGCCGCCCCCGAAGCTTAAGAGTTCTTGCGCCGCCGGAGGCCGAGCGTTTCCGGCCGTTGCGCCGCAGCATGGCGCAATGGCGGGTTACATCTTGGCCGGATGTTTCGGGCCGCGGCTCGTCAGGCGGCCCGGGTCGCCGGCTGGCGCGGCACCGCGCCGGCGGCCCGCGGCAGTTCGAGGCGGACGCAGAGGCCCTGCGGCACCCGGTTCTCGAGGGTGAACACGCCGCCATGCGATTGCGCGATGGCGCTCGCGATCGACAGGCCGAGGCCGAAGCCGCCGGCCTCGTTGAGGGTGCGGGCGCGGTCGCCGCGCACGAAGGGCTGGAGCATCAGGGCGCGCTCCTCCTCCGGGATGCCCGGCCCCTCGTCCAGGATCTCGACCGCGACGCGCTGCGCGCCCGTCTCGACGAGGCGCACGGTAGCGCCGCCGGCATATTTCACGGCGTTGTCGATCAGGTTGGTCAACGCCCGCTGCAGCTCGCCGGACGAGCCGCGGACCAGGGCCGGCCGCAGGTCCTCGTCCCGTACTTCCTCGGCCCGCACCGCCTCGCCGATATCGGCGAAGCCGTCGCAGACGGTCTGCACCACCGAGGCGAGGTCGACGAGGCCGAGGCCCTCGCGGGACTGGCCGTCGCGCACGAAGGACAGGGCCGCCTCGACCAGCGCGTTCATCTGGTCGAGGTCGCGCAGGAACTGCCGGCGCAGGGCCTCGTCGTCCAGGAACTCCGCCCGCAGGCGCAGGCGGGTGATCGGGGTGCGCAGGTCGTGGCTGATCGCCGCCAGCATGTGGGTGCGGTCGTCGATCAGCCGCAGCACCCGGTCGCGCATCCGGCCGAGGGCCCGGGACACCGCCAGCACCTCCTCGGGGCCGCGCTCGGGCAGGGGCCGCGGCTCGGTGGCGGTGCCGAAGGCTTCCGCCGCCTCGGCCAGCCGCGCGAGCGGCGCCGTCAGCGCCCGCGTCGCCCAGATCGACAGCAGGGTGAGCGAGAGGGCGAGGAAGACCAGTGTGATGAGCACCGCGCTGGTGAGCGGCGGGTGGGGCAGGGGCAGGGGCGGCAGGTCGGCGGCGAGCTGCAGGCCGTCGGGGCCGGCGATGCGCAGATGCAGCGCGCCCGCCGGCATGTGCTCCGCCGCGACCCCGTAGCCCGCGCCCAGGGCGGCCCGCAGGCCGGTGATCTCCGGCACGTCGGCGCTCGACGGGGACGGCGCGTTCGGCGTGTCGGAGGGCAGCAGGGTGAGGTGGAGGGCCGAGGCGCTGTGGCGGGCCGCCGCCACCACGTCGGCCCGGTCGTCCGCGGGGGCCGCCGCCACCATGTGGACGACGGTGACGAGGCGGTTGGCGAGCGCGCTCGGCCGCTCGTCGGAGCGGCGCAGCTCCGGCCGCAGCAGCACGAAGGCCACGGTCACCACGAGGTTGGTCACCACGATCGCCGCCACCACCAGCAGCGCGAGCTGCCCGGCGATGCGCTTGGGCAGGGGCCCCCGCCCGGTCACGTCGACACCACCTCGGGGGTGAACAGGTAGCCGCCCGAGCGGATGGTCTTGATCATCTCGGGGTTGCGGGGGTCGCGCTCGATCTTCTGGCGGATGCGGCTCACCAGCACGTCGATGCTGCGCTCGAACGGACCGGGCGCGCGTCCCTGGGTCAGGTCGAGGAGCTGGTCGCGGGAGAGCACCCGGCCCGGCCGCAGGCACATGGCGTGCAGGAGGTCGAACTCCGCCCCGGTGAGCGCCACCTGCGCGCCCTCCGGGTTGAGGAGCTGGCGCAGGCCCGCATCGAGCACGAAGCCCGCGAAGGCGTGGCGGCGCACCCCTTCGTCGTCCCGGCCCTGGGCCGCCGCGCCGCGGCGCAGGATCGCCCGGATGCGGGCGAGCAGCTCGCGCGGGTTGAAGGGCTTGGCCAGGTAGTCGTCGGCCCCGATCTCGAGCCCGACGATCCGGTCGATCTCCTCGCTCTTGGCCGTGAGCATCAGGATCGGCATGCCGGAGGCGGCGCGCAGGCGCCGGCAGATCGACAGCCCGTCCTCCCCCGGCAGCATCAGGTCGAGCACGATCAGGTCGACGCGGGAATCGGCCAGCAGCCGATCCATCTCGCGGCCGTCCCCGGCGATGGAGACGCGGCAATCGTTGCCGCGGAGATAGCGGGCGACCAGCGTGCTGATCTCGCGATCGTCCTCGACGATCAGGATGTGCGGTGTCGTGCTCACGGTCCCGCCTTATGCCCGAGACAGGGTTTTGCTTGAAGCCATCAATATGCATCCGTGTGTTGCTGGACCCGGCACGCGACATCGTCGCGCAACCGGCGGACACCTGCGGCATCGCCGTCCGTGCCGCGCGGGCCAGCCGGCCTTCGTGATGGTGCCGCATTTCCGCGCGAAGGGGAGCCCGGACCGGGGCCCATTCGGCCGCGAAATGCACTAAACCTGTGCGCCGGGACCAGCCCCGGAGGATCCTCATGCAGCAGAACCGCCTGTTCGACGACTTCGCCCGCCTGATGACCGACGCGGCCGGCGCGGCCCAGGGCGTGCGCCGCGAGGCCGAGACCATGGTCAAGGCGCAGATCGAGCGCATGCTGCGGGACATGGACGTCGCCACTCGCGAGGAGGTGGAGGTGCTGCGCGACCTCGTCGCGTCCTTGCGCGCCCAGAACGACGCGCTCGCGGCCCGCGTCGCGGCGCTCGAGGCCAAACCGTCCGAAGCCAAGCCGTCCGAAGCCAAGCCGTCCGAGAAGCCGGCCTCCGCCAAGGCCAGGGGCGCGGCCTCCGGCGGCACCGCGACGGCCTGACCGCCCGGCCGGCTGCCGTGCGCCCTTGTGCACAGGAAGCTTCGGTGGATAGCCGGCGGCGTGCCGCCGGCGCCTCGGCTTTCCGCTTTGAGTCCGCGGACTCGCCCGGGCTATAGTGGGTGACGCACTGATTCGCAGCCGCTCTGGGGGAAGACAAGTCGGAAACTGAGCTTATCGCCTGCACGTCCTGACCGTGCTCGGGTCGCGATCTGCCTTGAAGACGACACGCCGCGGCGTCCGCTGACGCAGCTTTTCCCGCTCGGACGAGCCAAACTTGGATCGCCATGACCCAGCTCAACATCGACGACCTGACCCGCGCCGAGCACCCGCTCGATGTCGTCGAGCGCCTCGCCTCCCTGCGCGACTGGATCTTCGATCGGGCCGAGACCGACGAGATGTCGGTGGCGGTGGCCGGCCAGTGGGCCGAGTACCACGTCGCCTTCACGTGGATCGAGGACGTGGAGGCGCTGCACGTCGCCTCCGCCTTCGACCTGAAGGTGCCGGAGCGACGGCGCAACGAGGTGCTGCGGCTCGTCTCCCTGGTCAACGAGCAGCTCTGGGTCGGCCATTTCGACCTCTGGAACAGCGAGCACGTGGTGATGTTCCGCCACGCTCTCCTGCTCACCGGCGGCGCCGAGCCGACGCACGGCCAGTGCGAGACGATGCTCAAGACCGCGGTCGAGGCCTGCGAGCGCTACTTCCAGGCGTTCCAGTTCGTGATCTGGGCCGGCAAGACCGCCCGCGAGGCCCTCGACGCCGTGCTGTTCGAGACCGAGGGCGAGGCGTGAGCGGGCCGGCGCCCGGCAAGGCTTCCCTCCCGGCCTCGCTGGTCCTGGTCGGCGCCGGCAAGATGGGCGGCGCCCTGCTGGAGGGCTGGCTCGCCGACGGGCTGCCGGGCGCGCGTGTCGCCGTGATCGACCCCAGCCCGGCGCCCGCCATGGCGGAGCTCTGCGCCGCCCACGGCGTCGCCCTCAATCCGGCCTCGCCCGCCGAGCCCGAGGCCCTGGTTCTGGCGATCAAGCCGCAGGGCCTGGAGGCCGCCGCCGCGGCGCTCGCCCCGCTCGTCGGACCCGAAACCCTCGTGGTCTCGGTGCTCGCCGGCAAGACCATCGCGGACCTGAAGACCCGCCTGCCCCGCGCGCGCGCCGTGGTGCGGGCGATGCCGAATCTGCCGGCGAGCATCCGCCGCGGGGCCACCGGTGCCGCCGCCTCGCCGGAGACCCGCGAGGAGCAGCGCCGCACCGCCCACGCGCTGCTCGCAGGCGTCGGCCTCGTCGAATGGCTCGAGGGCGAGGAATTGATCGACGCCGTGACGGCGGTCTCGGGCTCCGGGCCCGCCTACGTCTTCCTCCTCGCCGAGGCCCTGGCGGCGGCGGGCGTCGCCGCCGGGCTGCCGGCCGAGGTCGCCGGGCGCCTCGCCCGGCAGACCGTGGCGGGGGCGGGCGAACTCCTCGGCCAGAGCCCCGAGGAGGCGGCGACCCTGCGCCGGAACGTGACCTCGCCCGGGGGCACCACGGCGGCGGCCCTCGGCGTGCTGATGGCGGCGGACGGCCTGGAGCCCCTGATGCGTGACGCCGTGGCGGCGGCCAAGCGGCGGGCCGAGGAGCTGGCGGGCTGACGCGCCCGGGGCGGGCGCGTCGCCGCGGCCCCTGCCCGGAGATGCGGACGATACCTAGATAGCGGAAAAGGGCGGACGATCCGCCCCGGGACGGCCTGTCTCGCCCTCCCGTCCGCCTCAACCGGTATCGGAGCGTCCATCCATGGCCCGCACCCCCAAGGTGTCCGACGGCAAGACGTCTGACGATGCGACGTCCGGCGCGCAGCCGGAAGCCGCCCGCCTGCCGCCGCGGGAGGCGATCGTCGAGGCGCTGATGCGGCTCGCCGCCGAGCAGCCCTGGAGCGACATCGAGATTGCCGACATCGCCCGCGAGGCCGGCGTGAGCCTCGCCGAGTTCCGCGACTGCTACCCGTCGAAGGGCGCGGTGCTCGGCGGCTTCTCGCGGATGATCGACAAGCAGGTGCTGGAGGGCGCGAGCGACGACCTCGCGGACGAGCCGACCCGCGAGCGGCTGTTCGACGTGCTGATGCGCCGCCTCGACGCGATGGATCCCTACAAGCCGGCCCTGCGCCGCATCGCCTTCGCGCTGCGCGGCGATCCCCTGTCGCTCGCGGCCCTCAACCAGGTGGCGCTCAACTCGCAGCGCTTCATGCTGGCTTCGGCCGGCATCAGCACCGAGGGGCCGCTGGGCCGCCTGAAGCTCCAGGGCGTGGTGATCGCCTTCGCGCGCACCATGGAGACGTGGCTCGACGACGACGACCCGGCGCTCGCCCGCACCATGGCGGCCCTCGACCGCGAGATCCGCAACGGCGAGCGCTTCATGGAGCGGGCCGAGGACGTGCGCCGCCTGACCGCGCCGTTCCGGGCGCTGGCCCAGTCGCTCGCCGGGGGCGGGCGCCGCCGGCGCCGGCGCGACACCCGCAACGAGGACGAGGGCAACCCCCTCGGCGGCGACCCGGCGGCGGCGATCTGACGCCACCCGGCGTCTATCCCCGACTTTTCGGGATATTCCAGGGTGACCGCGCCCAGCCGACAGTCTAGCCTGTCGGCGCGATCGTCCCCGGGCCGTGGCGACGACGCGACCCTGGGGAACGTCTCGGATGCTCGACTTGTCCACCCGCGCGCCGGTGAAGATCGCCCGCGTCGAGCAGCCGCGATACACCGCAATCGCTCAAGCCCTGCACTGGCTCACCGCCGCCCTGGTCCTGGCGGTGCTGCCGCTCGCCTGGATCGCCGTGAGCCTGCCGCGGGATTCCGCGTCCAAGGGCTTCTTCTTCCAGATGCACAAGTCGGTCGGCCTGACGATTCTCGTCATCGTGGCCGTCCGCATCCTGTGGCGCGCCTGGCACCCGGCACCGCCCGAGGTCTACGTGCCCCGGGCCCTGACGATCCTCGGGCGGATCAACCACTGGCTGCTGTACCTCGTGTTCCTGCTGATGCCGCTGAGCGGGCTCCTGCTCTCGGCCGCCTTCGGCAGCACGATCCAGTATTTCTACCTCTTCCCGATCCCGCCCTTCATCGAGAAGAACAAGGACCTGGCCGACCTCGCCGACCAGGTCCACCTCGCCGGCCAGTATGCGGTCTACACGCTCGTCGTGCTGCACGTGCTGGCGACGGCCTGGCATCTGGTCGTGCGCCGCGACGGCCTCCTCGACCGGATGCTGCCGCGCCAGGACGTGTGAGCCGGGACGGTGAGCGACACGGGCCGCGACCATCTCTTCCTGCTGGAGCCCGGCTTCGCCGACCCGGCCTATCCGGGCCGCCGGTTCTACTGCTGGCACTGCGCCCTGCTGGACGGGGTCCTCGGGAGCTTCCCGGACCTCGCGCGGCGCCTCGACGTGACGCGCCTGCCCTGGCCGCGGCCGCGGCGGGCGCTCGTCGCCCTCGTGGGGGAGGCGCACCAGTCGCTGCCCCTCCTCGTCCTCGCTCCGGACGCGCCGGACATCCTGGCGACCGGCCGCCACGGCAGCCTGCGCTTCGTGGATGACAAGGACGCGATCCTGCAGGCGCTGCACCGGCGCCACGGCTTCCCGGAGCCGCATCCCTGAGCGAGAGCCTGCGGGCCCTCAGCGCGCCAGCTCGCGCAGGCCGAGCCGGATCAGGGTCTTGGCCTCGAGGGCCGACGCGCCCTCGCCGGCGCTCTTGAGCGCTGCCGCGATCGCCGCCGAGGCCTGGACCTGCGGGTAGCCGAGATTGACGAGGGCCGAGATCGCGTCGGCCACCGGCTGGGGCGCGGTGTTGGCCTCCACCGCCCCGGTCAGCTGGATCAGGGCCGGGTCGACCGGGGCGAAAGCCGGGGCCTTGTCCTTCAGCTCCGCCACCAGCCGGGCGGCGAGGCGCGGGCCGACGCCGGGCGCCCGGGCGATCGCGCCCTTGTCGCCCGTGGCGATGGCGGTGGCGAGGTCGCCGGGCTCCAGAACCGAGAGCACCCCGAGGGCGACCCGGGTGCCGACGCCCTGCACGGTCTGGAGCAGGCGGAACCACTCGCGCTCCGCGTCGGACCGGAAGCCGTAGAGGCGGATCATGTCCTCGCGCACGTGGGTCTCGATGGCGAGGTCGGCCGCCTCCCCGGGGCTGGGCAGGCGCTGGAGCGTGCGGGCCGAGCAATGCACCACGTAGCCGACGCCGTGCACGTCGAGGATGACGAAATCCTCGCCGTAGGAATCGACCACCCCCTTCAGCTTGCCGATCATCGCCTCTGACGTCTCCGGCGGGCCGCCAGGACGGGCCCCACGGCCGGCCCTAACCCCCGGGGCCCGCGCCCACAAGGCGCGCCGATGCGGCGCTTTCGCGCCCGGCCGCAGCCGCGGCACTCGTCTTGCGCCTCGAGGGGATTTTCACTACGAACCGGGAGCACGTGAACGCGTCGGGGCGTAGCGCAGTCTGGTAGCGCATCTGGTTTGGGACCAGAGGGTCGCTGGTTCGAATCCGGCCGCCCCGACCATCCACTCCACGGATCAGAGCCCGCGATGTCGACCGCCCGCATCTTCCGCCCTGCCAAGGATCCGAGCCAGTCCGGCCTCGCCCGGACCAAGCAGTGGACGCTGGAGTTCGAGCAGGCGAGCCCGCGGGAGACCGAGCCGCTGATGGGGTGGACCTCGTCCTCCGACATGCTGCAGCAGGTGCGGCTCGAGTTCGACACCAAGGAGGAGGCGATCGCCTACGCCACCCGCGAGGGGATCGCCTACCGGGTCGAGGAGCCGCACCAGCCCCTGCGCAAGGGCCTCTCCTACTCGGACAACTTCAAGTACAACCGCACCGCGCCCTGGACGCACTGACCGGGCCCACCGCAGTGACGCGGAGCCAGGGCTGCCGTCAGAACGCGTAGCGCACGCCGCAATAGGGCAGCTCCTCGGCCAGCAGCGCCTTGAACCGGCTGAGCCAGCGGCCCTTCCAGCCGGTGCGGTAGCGCAGGTTCTCCATCCCGCCCTCGGACCGCTTGGTCTCCTGGATGTCGGGGCGCCAGAGAAGCGCCTCGGCCTTCGGGTGCCAGCGCAGGTTCACCGCGTGCAGGGCGGCGTTGTGGGTGAGGAAGATGATCTCGGCCTTGAGCTGCGCCTTCGCGGCCGCGCCGATCCCGGCGTCGAGGGCGCGAAACAGCGCCCGCCAGTCCTCCTCCCACCCCTCGTAGAGGATCACCGGCGAGAAGTTGGCGTGGACCTCGTAGCCCGCCGCCACGAACGCGTCGATCGCGGCGATCCGCTCCGGCATCGGTGAGGTGCGCACGTCCACCACCCGGGCGATCCGCTCGGGCATCAGCGAGAACCGGATCCGGGTCTTGCCCGCCGGGGCGTAGGCGAGGAGGTCCGGGTTGACGAACTTCGTGGCGAAGGAGGCCTTGGCGTTCGGGACGTCGCGAAACAAGGCCACGAGGTCCCGCACGCTGTCGCAGGCCAGCGCGTCGACCGAGAGGTCGCCGTTCTCGCCGATGTCGTAGACCCAGAGCCGGTCGTCGATCTGGTCGGGGGCTGGGAGCGGGCCTTGCGCGGCGGCGTGGCGGCGGATCGCCCGGCCGATGGCCGGGGTGTTGACGAACAGGGTGATCGGGTTGGCGTAGCCCTTGCGGCGCGGCACGTAGCAATAGGCACAGGCCATGGCGCAGCCGTTGGAGCTCGACGGCGCGATGAAATGGGCGCTGCGCCCGTTCGGCCGCGACGTCAGTCCCTTCTTGACCCCGAGCACCAGGGTCGAGCGCTTGATCCGCACCCAGTCCTCGACCGAGCCGGCATTGCCGTGCAGCTCCGGGATGTTCCAGTGCGAGGCGACCTCGATCCGCCGGGCGTCCGGGAACCGGTCGAGGATCTCGCGGCCGCGGGCGTGCTCCGTCGCGGCGGGCTCGAGGTAGATCGTGTCGATGGCGAGCAGGCGGGCGGCGGCGCTGGACAGGGGCGGGCTCGGTCTGGAGGGCTCCTCAGGACCTAGGGCGCGGGCGGCGCTCCAGCAGGGGCACCAGCAGGCTCGCCGCCGCGAAGGCGCCGCCGACCGCGCAGAGCGCCGGCCAGCCGCCCGCCGCGAAGGCCCGCGTCCCGGCCGAGGCGCCGATCGCTCCGCCGGTGAAGATGGCGGTGAACAAGACGGTGTTGATCCGCCCCCGCGCCCCGGGTGCCAGGGCGTAGACCCGGGTCTGGTTGGCGATCAGCGCGGCGTTGACGCCGATGTCGATGAGCAGGACCCCGACCGCCAGGGCGGCGAGCGAGCGGCCGCCGAGGAGCCCGAACACCGCGAAGGCGGCGAGCGTCAGCGCCGCGCCGCCGATCAGCACCGGCCGCGGGCTGCGCGTGTCGGCGAAGCGCCCGGCGATCGGCGCGCATAGCGCGCCCGCCGCCCCGATCACCCCGAACAGGCCCGCTCCCGCGGGGTCGAGCCCGAAGGGCGGCGCCTCGACGAGGAGCGCGAGCGTGGTCCAGAACGCGTTGAAGGCGGCGAACAGCAGCGCCTGCGACAGGGCGGCCCGGCGCAAGACCGGCTCGCGCCGCACCAGGTCGAGGATCGACCCCATCAGCGCGCGGTAGCCGAGGCGCGCGGCGGGCCGCACCTTTGGCAGGCCGAACCAGGCGAGGCCGGCGAACGCCGTCGCGAGGCCGGCCGCGCCGGCGAACACCGCCCGCCAGCCGGCGAAGGCGCCGACGAAGCCGCTCGCGGTGCGGGCGAGCAGGATGCCCAGCAGCAGCCCGGTCATCACCTGGCCGACGACCCGGCCCCGCACCGCGTCCGGCGCCAGCTCGGCCGCGAACGGCACCGCCTGCTGCGCCGCCGTCGACAGCACCCCGATCAGGAAGCCCGCCAGCACCAGGACCGGCAGGCTCGTGCTCGCCGCCGCCAGGACCAGCACGGCGGCGAGCAGCAGGAGCTGGCCGACGATCAGGCTGCGCCGCGGCAGGGCGTCGCCCAGCGGGACGAGGGCGAGGATCCCGAGGCCGTAGCCGGCGAGCGTCGCGGTCGGCACCAGCACCGAGGCGTCGTGGCCGAAGGCCTGGACCAGGAGGCCGAGCAGGGGCTGGTTGTAGTAGATGTTGGCCACCGCCCCGCCGGCGATCAGGCCGAGGCTCAGGCGGGTCGCGGCGGGAAACGGAGGCATGACGCGTCCTGCGTGAGCGCGGTCGGGCGGTTCGTGCGGCACGAGATAGCGGGTTTTTGCGGTGCCGCACGGGGCAGCCCCGCACGGCGGCCCCGCCCTGCGGACATGACGGAGGCGCATGGGCAGCCGGGGTGAGACGCCAGGAGACCGCGCCGCGATCACACGCCCGTGAGGCGCCTTCCGCTAGCGGAGATCATCGCCACATGGAGAGGAGGGCAGTCTGAAATACGGGCTTGCTCCGGCGCGACAGGCGCCGATACTTTTCCTCCGATCGCGATCGATCGGTTCCCTCGTGGGCAGGGCGCATCCCGTTGGGGCGCCCCGCACCCGGCCCGGCCGATCGGCTGCGGCGAGGTCGCCTCGGGAACCTTGAGCGGGTACCCATTCCGTCGTCGACGCGGTCCATCGCCTAGGGAGACGGACGATGTCGCAGTACCGCGTGCTGTTCGCCAAGCAGATCCTCGGGGTCCCGTTCACCGTCGGGACCGTGGAGATCACCCGCGCCCGGGATCCGGAGCGGGCGGTCCGTGCCGCCGCCCTGCGCTTCGCCCGCCAGCACGGCGTCGAGGACTGGCGCGAGCGGGCCGACGTGGCCGCCCTCGACGCGGCCACCGCGCCGGCGTCGTGACGCCGGCCGGCACCCGATAGCGATCGCCCGATGCAGCGCCCGATTGCCCCGCGATCGGGCGCTGTCCTATGAGGCACCCGGATACCCGACGCCCTCTCGAGGATCTCCTGCCCGATGGCCCGCCTGCGCTCCGATTTCTGGGTCGCCGCCCACCTGCGGCGCTGCGCGGTCGAGGGGGTGAGCGCGGTGCAGCGCCGGCGCGGCGCGCCGGAGGCGGGAGCGATCTTCGTCAAGGTCGACCGCCTCGACGGGCGGGCCGACCTCTACGGCCCGGCGCCCCAGTCCCTGTTCGAGGGCGGCGAGCAGGGCGGACGCCGCTTCGAGACCCTGATGCGCGAGGCCCTGCCGCCCGACGTCGAAACCCGGCTCGCCCGCGAGATCCGGTTCGACTCCGATCTGTGGATCATCGAGATCGACGACCGCGAAGGCCGGCACTTCCTCGATCTCACCCAGTAGGCGGGGCATCCCCGTACCGGACGCGCGTCGCGCCCGCTGTCCGCGCTCTCCGGAACGCGGCATAAGGAAGAGGCGCGACGGCCGTCGCGCGGTGGCATCGGCCGTGCACGCGCCGCGCTTCGTCCCGATCCCGCCTCCCTCCGCCAGGTCGCCACGCCCGTCATGACGCCGTCCCCCCGTCCCGATCCCAAGGTTCTCCTCGATCCCAAGGACCACCTCGCCACCGAGCTTCTCGCGACGCTCGTGGGCTTCGAGACGGTCAGCTCCGCCACGAACCTGCCCCTCGTCGACTTCGTCGAGGCGTATTGCCGCCGCCACGGCGCCGCGGTGGAGCGGGTCGTCGACGGGACGGGCGAGAAGGCGGCCCTGTGGATCACCGTCGGGCCGGCCGACCGGCCGGGCTACGTCCTCTCCGGCCACAGCGACGTGGTGCAGGTGGAGGGCCAGGACTGGACCCACGATCCGTTCCGGCTGACCGAGGTCGACGGGCGCCTCTACGGCCGCGGCACCTCGGACATGAAGGGGTTCCTGGCCGTCTGCCTGGCGCTCCTGCCCGAGATGGCGGCGGCCCCCCTCGCGCGCCCGCTGCACCTCGCGGTGTCCTACGACGAGGAGGTCGGCTGCCTCGGCGTCCGGCCGCTCATCGCCCATCTCCGCGCGCGCGGGATCGCGCCGCTCGGCTGCTTCGTCGGCGAGCCGACCGGCATGGCGGTGGTGACCGGCCACAAGGGCAAGTACGGCGCCAAGGTCACCTTCCGGGGGCGGGCCTGCCACTCGGCGCTGGCGCCGGCCGGCGTCAACGCCGTCGAGTACGCGGCCCGCTTCATCGATCGGGTGCGGCTGACCGCCGAGGGGCTCGCCCGCGACGGCGCCCGGGACGACCTCTACGACGTGCCGCACACGACGGGGCTCACCGCCCTGGTGCAGGGCGGCACCGCGCTCAACATCGTGCCGGACCGCTGCACCGTCGGGTTCGAGTTCCGGGCGATCGCCGCGGACGACCCGCGCGGCCTCGCCGATGCGGTGCTGGCCTACGCGAACGACGTGCTGGTGCCGGAGATGCAGGCGCGCGACCCCGCCTGCGGCATCGCGGTCGAGCCGGTGATCGACTATCCGGGCCTCGACATCGCCCCGGACGCGCCCCTTGTCACCCTGGCCAAGCGGCTCGCCGGCCGCAACGGCCACGCCAAGGTGTCGTACGGCACCGAGGCCGGCCTGTTCCAGAGCCTCGGCGGCATCCCCTCGGTGGTCATCGGCCCCGGCGACATCGCCCGCGCCCACAAGGCCGACGAGTACGTCGAGACGGCGGAGCTGGCCGAGTGCGCGGGCTTCGTGCGCCGGCTGATCGCGGAGAGCTGCGCGTGAGCAGCCCGGCGCGGCGCGATGCGGCTCAGGCTCCCGTTCTCGCACCATGATCGCCGCCGGAGCGGTCCCCGCTTCGGCACCGGTCGCGCGAGACCGGCGGATCATGATTGGAACGGCGCGGGGCGTTCTCAGCGCCGCGAGGCGAGCTCGCCCATCCGGGCGGCGCGGCCCTGCTCGACGTGCCAGCGCGCCTCGGCGACCTGCCGGCGCAGGCTGTTGCGGCGCCAGAGATGGTACAGGCGGAAGGGGTGGGGCGCGGCGCCGGCCCGCACCTCGTGGTGGCGCAGCCGGCGCAGCAGGCCCGGCAGGCAGGCGCCCGCCGCCTCGCCGGTGGCGATGTCGCCGAGGCGGACCTGGCGCAGCAATTCGGCCCGGTAATCCTCCACGCCCGATCCCCCCCTCACCGTCCGGCCGAGGCCATCTCCGCCGAGGACGCCTGAACGAGATGCCGCCGTCCCGCCCGCGACGGACCCCGCGCGGCGTCGAGGACGTATGGGCAGGATGGGAAGGATCCGGGCCGGTGGCAACGCGGCATCGTCGCCCGTCGGGTGCCTCTCACGGCGGCCTCGTCGCCCTCCGGGCGTGCGGGCGGCCGCGGGGCCTTGCGCGCAAAAAGAGGCCCTGCCGGCGGGAGCGAGCAGGGCGGTGAAGTCGACTTGGGGGCCTCAGCAACATCCCCGCTGGTCGTCCACCCGGTCGAGACCGGGCCAACAGGGACGGTCGGGCAAGAATTGCCGCAACACTTGCAAGGTTGCTTCGCTTTCGCGCGCCGATCCATCACTTATGTGAAGATCCACGGCGCGCAGCGATCGTCGTGGAGGGCAGTCAGGCGCCTTGGCCGCCGCCGTAATCGGCGACCGAGCGGAGGGCCGGCACGTCGCGCAGGGTGATCGCGGTCGCGCGCTGCTCGATCAGGCCGTCCCGGCGCAGCTGCTGCATCGTGCGGTTCATGTGCACCACGCTCAAGCCGAGGGCATCGGCCAGGACCTCCTGGGTGATCGGGAAGGTGAAGCGGTTGTCCTGCACCCGGTCCACCGCCGCGAGGCGCTCGCGCAGCTCGAGCAGGAAGTGGGCGACGCGCTCGTAGGCGGTCTGGCGGCCGAGGCGAACCACCTGGTTGACGAGCCACAGCTCCTCCATCTCCCGCGCCTGCCGCAGCGCCGCCGCGAGGCCCGTCTCGCCCTCCGGCGAGGTCCCGGACGACGCGGCGCGCTCGCGCAGGCAGCCGGCCTCGCTCACCTGGGCGGGCGTCAGGGTGGTCACGGAGCCGTAGGGCAGCGGGCGCCGGCGCTCGCCGATGCCGATCAGGTCGCCGGGCAGCAGCACCACGATGATCTGGCGCCGTCCATCGGCCAGGAAGCGCTGGCGGCAGGCCCAGCCCTCCACCAGCACCTGCGGGCGCGGCGCCGCCTCGCCGTCGCGGGCGAGTTCGGTGCGGGCCGGCACCAGCGCCGGACGGGCGGTGATCTGCCGCAGCAGCGCCTCGTCGTCGGGGTTCAGGGGCGCGTAGCCGGACAGCCGGCGCGCCACGGCGTCCGGCCCGGCGGGCACGTGGGCGAGGGGTTCAACCGGCATCGTCGGCCTCCGCGGGCGGATCGCCGGGCGGGCGCGAGGCGCCGAGCGGCAGCTCGATGACGCAGCGCACGCCGCCCGGGCGGTATTCCAGGGCGGTCGTGGCGCCGAACTCGTAGACCAGGCCCTGCTCGATCAGCTCGCGCCCGAAGCCGCGGCGGGTCGGTGCGGCCGCGAGCAGCGTGACACCGCTCTCCTGCCATTCGAGCCGCAGGCGCCGCTCGGCGCCCACGCCGTAGAGGCGCCACCCGATGGCGATCCGCCCCTCGGGCCGGGCGAGCGCGCCGTACTTGATCGCGTTGGTGACGAGCTCGTGCAGCACGAGGCCCAGGGTCTCGGCGGTCTTCTGCGGCAGCCGCACCTCGGGACCGTCGAGGGTCACCTGGCCCCCGTCGCGCACCGCGTGGGACAGCACCTCCTCGCCGATCAGCTCGGCGAGGTCGGTGGCGGCGTCCGGGCTGCGGGTCAGGATGTTCTGGGTGCGGGCCAGCGCCCCGAGCCGGCCGTCGAAATGCATCACGAAATCGGCGAGCGAGCCCGTGCCCTCGGCGGTACGGTTGGCGACCGACCGCACCACCGCCAGGATGTTCTTCACCCGATGCTGCAGCTCGGTGAGCAGCAGGCGCTGGCGGTCCTCGGCCATCCGCCGCTCGTGGCTGTCGGTGCAGGAGCCGAACCAGGTGACCGCGCCGCCATCCGGGTCGGCCGTCGGCTCGGCCCGGGCGGTGAACCAGCGATAGGTGCCGGAAGCCGCCCGGATGCGGAACTCGTGCTCGAACGCCTCGCTGCTGGCGACCGCCCGCTGCCAGCGGCGCTGGTTCTCCTCCACGTCGTCCGGGTGCACCACCGACATCCAGCCGAGGCCCAGCGCCCGTCCGTCCTCGAGACCGGTATGCTCGTAGAAGCGCGAATTGACGTAGAGCCAGTTGAGCTCCGCGTCGGCGGTGAACAGGAAGGCCGGGACGATGCGCTCCATCCGGCGGAAGCGCTCCTGGCTCTCGCGCAGGGCCCGCTCGGCCCGGGCCGTGGCGGTGATGTCCAGGAAGGTGATGACGACGCCGGCGATGAAGTTGTCGATCGACCGGTAGGGCAGCACCCGGGCGAGGTAGCGCGAGCCGGTCTCCGGGTTGCCGACCTCGCGCTCGATGGTGCCGAGCGTGCGCAGCACCTTGCGCACGTCGCCGGGCAGCTCGGGATAGAGGATGCGCGCCGCGATGTGGGTGATCGGCCGGCCGAGGTCGGACTCGATCAGGTGGAAGATGTCGGTCACCGCCGGGGTGAAGTTCTTCACCCGGAACTCGTTGTCGAGGAACACCGTGGCGATCTGGGTGCTCTCGAGCAGGTTCTTGAGGTCGCTGTTGGCGCGGCCCAGGTCGTTGACCCGGTGGCCGAGCTCGCCGTTGACGGTCTGCAGCTCCTCGTTGACGGATTGCAGCTCCTCCTTCGAGGTCTCGAGCTCCTCGTTGGCGGATTGCAGCTCCTCGTTGATCGACTGGTACTCCTCGTTGGAGGATTTCAGCTCCTCGTTGGTGCTCTCCAGCTCCTCGATCGTGGCCTGCAGGCGCTCGCGGGTCAGGCGCAGCTCGCTCTCGAGGCGCTGCACGTGCTCGTCGCGCAGGAAGGTCGGGGTCGGCTCCTCGGTACCGTCGCCGTCGAGGGTCTCGCCCTCCTGGAACAGGACGACGAAGCTCGGCGGGCCGTCGGTCCCGGGCACCGGCTCGACCACCAGGGTGACGAGGCGCCGCTCGCCGTTGGTGCCCATGGCGGTGCGCTCGGCCTTCACGGTCCGGTGCTCGGCGCCCGCCTTCAGCAGGGCGGCGCGCAGGTCGAGACGCAGGTCGCGGTGGACGAGGTTGAGCAGGTTGAGGCTCGCCGCTCCCGTCGCCGGGTCGATGTAGCGCCCGGTGCGGCCGGAGAAGTGCAGGACGTCGTAGGCCTCGTCGACCACCACGTAGGCCGGGGCGTAGCGCTCCGCCACCCGCTCGGCCCGGCGGGCGAGGCTGCTCTCGATCGCCCGCGGCCGCAAGGCGCCGCCGCCTTCCGCCTGGCGCCGGTCGGCCACCACCGTGAGGGGGAACTCGGGCAGGACCCGGGTGGCGCTCTCGAGGCGCCGGAAGATGCGGTAGCGCCGGTCGACCGGGGAAAACAGCTTGGCGTGCCGGGTGACGTTCTCGGAATTGCCCAGGAACAGGAACCCGCCCGCCCGCAGGGCGAAGTGGAACAGCGGGATGACCCGGTTCTGCAGGTCGCCGTTGAGGTAGATGAGGAGGTTGCGGCAGGAGACGAGGTCGAGGCGCGAGAACGGAGCGTCCTTGATCACGTTGTGCTGCGAGAAGATGCACATCTCCCGCAGCTCCTTGACGACGCAGTAGGTCGCGCCCTCCTTGACGAACCAGCGGCCGAGGCGGTCGGGACGGACCTGGCGGGCCACCGCCTCGGTGTAGCGCCCGACCCGGGCGGAGGCCAGCGCCCGCCCGTCGATGTCGGTGGCGAAGATCTGGACCTGCGGCACCACGTCGAGCTTGGCCATGTGCTCGCGCATCAGGATGCCGATCGAGTAGGCCTCCTCCCCGGTGGCGCAGCCGAGCACCCAGACCCGGACCTGGTCGCCCGAGCCCTTGCCGGAGAAGAGCCGCGGGATCACCTCGGTCTCGAGCAGCTCGAACTCCCGGTGGTCGCGGAAGAACTGCGTCACCCCGATCAACAGGTCGTTGAACAGGTTCTGCACCTCGTCCGGATCGGTGCGCAGGAACTCGACATAGGCCTCGACGGACTCGATCTGCACGACCTGCATCCGCCGGTGGACGCGGCGCAGGAAGGTGTTCTGCTTGTAGCCGTGGAAGTCGTGCCCGGTCTTGTTGCGCAGGATGGTGGCGATGCGGATCAGCGCCTCGCCGGCGATCTCGGCTTCCGCGTTCCGCTCGGCGTCGGTTCCGCGGCCGAGATGGCGGGCATAGGCCAGGATCCGGTCCGCCATCTGCTCGGGGGACACGACGTGGTCGGCGAGCGCCGCGGCGCTGCTGGCGGAGGGACCCTCGTCGCCGTGGGGCTCGGCGAGCGTCAGGCCGCCCGCCTCCTTGACGGCGGTGACCCCGAGGGTGCCGTCGCTGCCGGTTCCGGCGAGCACCACCGCCACGGCCCCGGCGCCCCGATCCTCGCCCAGGGCCACCAGGAAGGTGTCGAGGCTGCCCCGTCCGTTGGCATCGCCCGGCCCCCCGAGGCGGAACCGCCCCTGGGCCAGGGTCACGATGCCCTCCTCGGGCAGGAGGTAGATCCGGCCGGGCTCGACCGCGGCGCCCTCCTCGACCGGGGCCGGCGCGAGGGTCGAGGCCCGCGACAGGACCGTGCGCCAGCGTGCCGCGTCGAAGGTCTCGCGCTGCTGGAGCGCCACCACGACGGCGACGTCCGGCATCTCCGGGAGATGGGCGAGGAAGCGTTCGAGGGACTCGACCGCCATCCCCGACGCGCCGACGCCGACCACCACCAGCCGCTCCGGCGACCGTCCCCTCTCCCTGCCCCCCTCCCGGGGGGCTCCCGATTCCGCGCGGGTCTTCCTGGCCAAGAGGGATCGTCTCCGGTGTCTGGCGGCGGACGGTGAGCGTTTACCGTTCACGATGATACGCATCCAGGACAGTGCTGTCAGGCCGAGGCGCGACGATCCCCGACTTTCGTCCGGGGGCCCTTGCGTCAGGCCGGGCCGCCGGCCGGCCCGGTCTCCGGCTCCGCCCCGGCCTCTCGATCGTCGGACTCCACCGTCAGGGCCCGCCGGATCGTGCGCACGTGGCCGTCGTATTCGCGGGCCCGCTCCTCGTACATGCCGGCCACCAGGGTGTTGCCGCGCCGACGGGCGTCGCCGGCCATGCGGCCGACCAGCTCCGCCCGCTCCTTGACGATGCGCAGGGCCAGCCGCAGCGCGTCCCCGAGCGTGTCCTCCTGCGTGTCCGCCAGGGCCTCGGCCGTATAGGCATGGCCGACCTGGCAGCGGAAGCGCAGCACGCGCCCGGCCCGCACCTGAGAGAGCACCCCGCCGCAATCCGGGCAGGTGATCGGGGCCGGGTCGGCCGCCCGCCCCATCGCCTCGCCCGAGGTCGTGCGGCCCGCCGCGATCGCGACTTCGAGGGCGAGGTCCTCCGGCCCCGCGCCGCGCGGGCCGGCCGGCCGGGCCATCAGATCGCTCAGCGCCGCGCTGAGGCCCGCGCTCGGCGCGCAGGCATCGGCCGGCACCGTGGCGAGCGCGCTGCGTGGCATGCCGGGCTCTTCGGCCTCGTCCGGATCCTGCACCAGGGCGAGGCCGCCGCAGGCCTTGATGGCGTCGAGGCCCGCCGCGCCGTCGTGCAGCAGGCCGCTCAGCAGCACGCCGACGACCCGCGGCCCGTAGGCGAGGGCGGCGGAGCGGAACAGCGCGTCGACCGCCGGCCGGCTGGTATTCTCCCGCGGGCCGCGTCCGAGGCGGATCGTGCCGGGCTCGACGAGGAGGTGCCGGTCCGCCGCCGCGAGATAGACGCGGCCCGGCCGGATCGCCATGCCGTCCTCGGCCGGCACCAGGGGGAGCGGCCCCGGCGCCGGGCCGATGCGCGCCGCGAGGTTCCCGCCGCTCGCCGTGTGCAGGACCACGAAATAGGCCGCTTCGCTCCCCGGCCTCAGGCCCGCCAGGATCGCCCGCAGCGGCGCGACCGCCCCGGCCGAGCCGCCGATCACCACGATGTCGTGCGTTGGCCCGGCCCCGCCTGGCGCCTTTTGGGCTCGTGTCTGCGCCGGGGGCATGCCTGTCGCCGGAGGGGCGGCAGCCGGCGCGTCGCGCGATCTGCCGTCGGAAGGGCCGCCAGCCTCGCACCGCACCCCCGGCCCCGCCCCAACACAGGTTAACCGAACGACAGTCAGCGCCCTCCGCGTCGACCCGGAGGCCGGGGATTGCCGGCGCCGATCCGGCGCTCGTAATGCTTGGCCACCCGCAGGTGGCGCGAGATCGCGTAGTTCATCGCCGTCAGGAAGCCGTAGGCGCCGCGCACGCAGTGGCGACGGCCGAAATAGGCCTTGAGGAAGTTGCCCGGCAGCTCGACGAACAGGCGCCAGGTCGGGATCTCGACGCCGCGGGCCGCGAGGTCGTCGGCCTGCTGGTCGGAATAGCGGTTGAGCTTGTCGAGCTGGTCGCCGAGCGAGCGGACCGAGAAGTGGTGGATCACCGCCCTGAGGCGCCCGACCGTCGCGCCCGCGTCGAGATCGACCCGGTCGTGCACCGGCGAGGGCGAGTAGCGGCCGCGGTCGCGGCGGTAGAGCCGCACCGGCCACAGGGTGTAGGCGAGGCGGTGCGGCCGGGTCTCGCCCGGGAACACCTCGGCGATGCCGATGGCGTAGGCCGGGTGCGGCGGCTCGCCGGCCTCGAACAGCCGGCGGATCTCGGCCGCGAGCTCCGGCGGCACCACCTCGTCGGCGTCGAGGTTCAGCATCCAGACGTGCCGGCACTGCTCCTCGGCGAAGCGCTTCTGCGGCCCGTATCCGGGCCAGTCGCGCCGGATCACCCGGGCGCCGAAGGAGGCGGCGAGCTCCCGCGTCCCGTCGGTCGAGCCGGAATCGACCACGATCAGGTCGTCGGTCAGGTCGCGCAGAGCCGCGAGGGTGGCGCCGATGCGGTCGGCCTCGTTGTGGGCGATGAGGAAGATCGAGAGGGGGAGGGGGGCGACCATGGACCGACGCGGCGGGATATCCCGGTCCGCCAGGGGAGCGCCGGGGGAGTGCGACGGCAGCCTCTAGAGCATTTCCGGCCGTCCTGGAAACCGGCCGGGGGCCGGGTTCGGCGGAAGCGTGCCCCGGCGGCCACAAGCGGCGCGGGATCGCCGCCACGGCCCCGCCGCCCCATTGGCGCCGCATCGGTTTGGCTCATCGTTAAGACGTATCCTCGAGAATCGGATGCAAGGACTCGCCGGGTGCCGCAGGGTTCCCCGCCGGGGAGCGCTAAGGTGAGGAGCAGCTTTTGGTGAGGGGACGTTCGGTGCGGGGCCGGGTGCCGGCGGTGATCGCTCTGGCGGCCGGGCTCGGCGCCTGCGCGGGCACGCCGCGGGGCGTGCTGGCGCCGGTGGCCGCCACGGTGCCGGGGGCGTCCCGGGTCGAGATGCTGGTCGCGACCACGCGCAAGACCGCCGCCAACCCGGGCGAGATGTATTCGGGCGACCGCGGGCCGGCCCTGTCCTATGCCGACATCACGGTCTCGATCCCGCCGGATTCGGTGCGCCGGCCCGGCACGGTTCAGTGGCCCAAGGAGCTGCCCGGCAACCCCGCCACCGACTTCGTGACCCTCAAGGCCGAGGCCCTCGACCAGCCGGAGGCCACCGACCGCCTGCGCCGCAGCGCCGCGCGCACGGGGAAGCGTCACGTGCTCGTCTTCGTCCACGGCTTCAACAACCGCTTCGAGGACGCGGTCTACCGCTTCGCCCAGATCGTGCACGACACCCGGGCCGAGGTGGTGCCGGTGCTGTTCACCTGGCCGTCCCGCGGCAGCGTGCTCGCCTACGGCTACGACCGCGAGAGCACCAACTACTCGCGCAACGCCCTCGAGGCCGTGCTGCGGCGCCTGTCCCGGAGCCCGGAGGTGAGCGAGGTCACGGTGCTGGCCCACTCGATGGGCAACTGGCTGGTGCTCGAATCCCTGCGCCAGATGGCGATCCGCGACGGGCGCGTCGCCCAGAAGATCCGCGACGTGGTGCTGGCCGCCCCCGACGTCGACGTCGACCTCGCCCGCGAGGCCTTTCGCGACATGGGCCCGTCCCGGCCGCGGCTCAGCCTGTTCGTATCCCAGGACGACAACGCGCTCGCGGTCTCGCGCCTGGTCTGGGGCAGTTCCGGCGCGCGCCTCGGCGCCATCGACCCGACGAGCGAGCCCTACCGCAGCGAGCTCGCCCGCGAGAACATCGCGGTCCTCAACCTGACCGCCATGAAGGGCGACGACGCCCTCAACCACGGCAAGTTCGCCGGCAGCCCGCAGCTCGTGGCGCTGTTGGGCAACCGCCTGGCGCAGGGCCAGACCATCACCGATTCCCGCGTCGGCCTCGGCGACCGCATCGTCCAGATGACGGCGGGCGCCGCCGCCACGGTCGGCACCGCCGCCGGCCTCGCGGTCTCGGCCCCCGTCGCGGTGGTCGATCCCCAGAGCCGCGAGACCTACGGCGAGCACCTGCGCAGCCTCGGCGAGAGCATCGGCACCACCGCCGAGGGCGCGGTGGACCTCGCCACCGCGCCGGCCCGGGCGCTCGGGGGGCGGTGACCGGTCAGCTTGCCGCGCCCGCCGGGGCCGTGCGCCGGAGGTCTTTCCGCCAGGAGCCCGGCGCGACCTCGCGGTCGCGCTCGGCCGCCGCGAGGGCCCGGCGCAGGCCGTCGCGGTCGAGGGGGACGCAATAGGCGGGCTTCGCCCGCTCGAAGCGCCAGCTCTCCGCCAGGCTGCCGGCATCGACCGGATCGAAGCCGAACTGATCGACCAGCTCCGCCGCCGCCGCCTTGGCCGCCGCGTCGTCGCCGGCGAGCGGCAGGGCCCGCCGGTCCGGCGCACCCGCCGGCCGGCCGTCCGCCTCCAGGTCCTGCGCCGTGATGGCGTTGAACGCCTTGACGATCCGGGACGCGGGCAGGTGCCCGGCCACGAGCCCGCTCGTCGTCGCCCGCCGCGCGTCGAGGGCCGCGATCGGGCCGTCCCGCTCGGGGTAGTAGTTCATCGCGTCGAGCACGACCTTGCCGGCGAGCTCCGCGCCGGGAAGCGTCTCGTAGGCGTGGAGCGGGATCGCCGCCACCACGACCTCGCCGAACGCCGCCGCCTCCGCCGCAGTCCCGATCCGACAGCCCAGGGCGACGCCGAGGCTGAACAGGCTCCGCGGCCCGCGGGAATTGGCCACCATGACCGCGTGCCCGTGCGCGACGGCGTGCTGGGCGACGGCCCGGCCGACATAGCCGGCCCCGATGATCCCGATCCGCATGGCGTCTCTCCTCGTGCGGTTGACGATGCGCCTTGCGTAACTCAGCGTTGTTTCGCGATAAATCGCCGGTATGCGGTGACATTCCCAACCAGGAGGTGGCAATCTTGGACCGGCTCACCAGCATGGCGGTGTTCGTGGCCGCGGCGGATCTCGGCTCCTTCGCGGCGGCGGCGGCCTCCCTCGGGATGTCGCCCCAGATGGTGGCCAAGCACGTGGTCTTCCTCGAGAGCCGGCTCGGGGCGCGGCTCCTCAACCGCACCACCCGCCGCCAGAGCCTGACCGAGCTCGGCCGCGCCTATCACGAGCGCTGCCGGGTGGTCCTGGCCGAGGCGGAAGCCGCGGACGCCCTGGCCGAGGCGGCGCGGGCCCATCCGCGCGGCACCCTGCGGATCAACGCCCCGGTGACCTTCGGCAGCCACAGCCTGGTGCCGCTCCTCACCCGCTACCTGCGGGACTGGCCGGAGACGGAGGTCGATCTCAGCCTCACCGACCGTATGGTCGATCTCGTCGAGGAGGGGTTCGAGGCGGTGATCCGGCTGGGCCCGCTCGGTGACTCGGCCCTCGTCGCCCGGCCGCTCGCGCCCTACCGGCTGGTGGCCTGCGCGGCGCCGTCCTACCTCGCGGCGCATGGCGCGCCGGACTCGCCCGAGGCCCTGGCCGGGCATCAATGCCTCGACTTCGCCCACTGGCCGCGCGGCCGCGACTCGCTCTGGCGCTTCACCCGGGCCGGCGACACCGTCGAGGCGCCCGCCGCCGGGCGGCTGCGGATCAACGACTTCCGGGCGCTGCTCCGCGCCGCCCTCGACGGCTTCGGGATCGTGCTCGGCGTCGAGACGGCCCTGCGCGACGACCTCGCTTCGGGCCGCCTCGTGCGCGTCCTGCCGGGCTGGGAGGCGCCGTCGCGGCCGATGCATCTCCTGACCCTGCGCGACCGCCGCCCGACCGCGAAGCTGCGCCGCTTCGTCGACCTGGTGCTGAGCGAGTTCGGCCCGGGCGGTGGCGCAGGCCGGTGAACCTGCCTAGGGTTCTCATCGAATCAGAACGCTCCGCGGTGCATCGGCGCGGGAGCGCAGCCGCGGACGCGCGGGACATCCGGGAGGCCGACACCATGCACCACCTCACGCGCCGCACCCTGCTCGCCGGCGCCGCCGCGGCGATCCTCCCGGCCCCGTGGGTCCGGGCACAGGGCGGAGGCCTGCGGCTCAAATGCGGCGTGGTCACCCCCGACACCCACCCGGCGACGATCCGCCTGCGCGAGGCGGCGGAGCGGGTGGCGAAGGAGACGAACGGCGCCGTCGAGGTCGCGATCTTCCCCAACGGCCAGCTCGGCTCGGATACCGACATGCTGAGCCAGCTGCGCTCGGGCGCCCTCGAGATGTTCGCGCAATCCTCCTCGAACCTCGCGACGCTGGTGCCGCGGGCCTCGCTGATCAACATCGCCTTCGCGTGGAGCGGCTACGACAAGGTCTGGCCGGCGGTCGACGGCGAGCTCGGTGCCTATATCCGGGGCGAGATCGCCAAGGCCGGCCTCGTGCCGTTCGAGCGGATGTGGGACAACGGCTTTCGCCAGACCACGACCAGCGTACGGCCGATCCGGGGGCCGGCCGATTTCGAGGGCCTGAAGCTCCGGGTGCCGAACAGCGCGCTGTTCACCTCCGCCTTCCGGGCGCTCGGCGCCGCGCCCGTCGCCCTCAACTTCTCGGAGGCCTATTCGGCCCTGCAGACGAAGGTGGTGGACGGCCAGGAGAACCCGCTCGCCATCATCACGAGCTTCAAGCTGGCGGAGGTGCAGAAGTACCTGTCCTTCACCAACCACATCTGGGACGGGTTCTGGCTGATGTCCGGCAACCGGACCTGGTCGCGCCTGCCGGAGGACGCGAAGGCGGTGCTCGCCCGCCACTTCAACGCCGCCGCCCTCGACCAGCGCCGGGACATCGCGAGCCAGGGCCTGGCGATGCGCGAGGCCTTGGGCAAGGCCGGATTCGCGATCAACGACGCGCCGGCCGCGCCGTTCCAGGATCGCTTGCGCGCCGCCGGCTTCTACACCGAGTGGAAGGGCAAGTACGGGCCGGAGGCGTGGGGCCAGCTGGAGAAGTTCGCCGGGGCGGTGTCCTAGGCGCCCGTCGAGACCTGCCGGCGATCAGCCGGCCGGGCCTGCGGGCCGCGGCGCGACATAGGCGGTCCGTCGGCCCGGCACGAAGCCCAGGCTCTCGTAGAAGGCGTGCACCCGCGGATCGGCCCGCCCGCTCTGCATCAGGACGTGATGGCAGCCGCTCGCCCAGGCCTGCGCGAGGGCCGCCCGCACGACGGCGCGGCCATGCCCGCGGCCCCGGTGAGCGGGATGGGTGACGACGTTCTCCAGGAAGCCGTGGGACCGGCCGCCGCGCAGGAGGTTCGGGGCGGTGACGAGCATGCAGGTCGCAAGCATGCACCCGCCCTCCTCGGACACGAACACGGTGACGCCCGGATGGGCCAGCGTCTCCCGCCACAGGCGCTCGGCCCGCGCCGGCGGCTCGGCCACCGCGCTGACCTCGGAGGCGGCGAAGAGCGCCAGGAGAGACGGCAGGTCGGAGAGGAGGGCGGGCCGGGCGCTCACGCCCGCTCCAGCGGACGCATCACCGCGTAGAGCGCGCTCTTCGCCTCGAAGCCGATGCCGGGCACGTCCGGCATCGCCACCCGGCTGTCGTTGACCGGCACCGAATCGGCGAAGCCGCCGAAGGGGGCGAAGACGTCCGGGTAGCTCTCGTTGCCGCCGAGGCCCAGGCCCACCGCGATGTTGAGGGCGAATTGATGCCCGCCATGGGGGACGCAGCGGCGCGGCGACCAGCCATGCGCGCGAAGAACCTCGAGGGTGCGCAGGTACTCGACGAGCCCGTAGGACAAGGCGGGGTCGAACTGCAGGATGTCCCGGTCCGGCCGCAGGCCCCCGTGGCGGATCAGGTTGCGGGCGTCCTGGTGCGAGAACAGGTTCTCGCCGGTGGCGAGCGGGCCGTCATAGGTCGTGGCGAGGGCGGCATGGGCCAGATAGTCGAGGGGATCGACCGGCTCCTCGTACCAGCGCAGGCCGTAGGGCGCGACCACGCGGCCGAAGCGGATCGCCTCCTCGAGGGTGAAGCGGCCGTTGACGTCGACGCAGAGCCGGGAGCCGTCGCCGCCGAGAACGCCGAGCACCGCCTCGATCCGGGCGACATCCTCCGCGAGGGGCACCAGCCCGACCTTCATCTTCACGGTGCTGTAGCCGCGGTCGAGATAGGAGCGCATCTCGTCCTTGAGGGCGTCGAGGCCCTTGCCCGGATAGTAGTAGCCGCCGGCGGCGTAGACCCAGGCGGTCGGGTCGGCCTCGCCCCCGCGGTAGCGGTCGGCGAGCAGGCGCCAGAGCGGCACGCCCTTCGCCTTGGCGAGCGCGTCCCACAGGGCCATGTCGAGGACGCCGACCGCCACCGAGCGCTCGCCGTGGCCGCCGGGCTTCTCGTTCTTCATCATCGCGGCCCAGGCCCGGTGCGGGTCGATCAGCCCGTCCTCGTCCTGGAGATCCTCGGGCGCCGCCGCGAGCAGGCGCGGGATGAAGCGCTCACGCAGGAGCCCCTGCGGCGCGTAGCGCCCGTTCGAGTTGAAGCCGAAGCCGACGACCGGGCGGCCATCGACCACGACGTCGGTCACGACCGCGACCACGCTCGCCGTCATGGTCGAGAAGTCGATCCAGGCGTTGGCGATCTCCGACTTGATCGGCGCCACGCTGTCGCGGATGGCGGTGATGCGCATGAGCGGTCCCCCTGCGAGCCTGATTGCCGTCATCTCGTAGGGGCGGCGGTCCGCGGCGACAATGGCAGCCGGCGCGGACCGGCGGCGCGGCGCCTCAGCGCGCCGTGCCGGTCTTCTGCGCGCCCGGGCCGGTGCCGGGCGCGCCGCTGCCGGTCGGGCCGTCGCGCTGCACCGTCGGGCCGGGCCCCATATTGCCGCCGCTCGACCCTTGCGAGCCGGTCGAGCCCATGCTGCCCGGGTTGTTGCCGCCGATGCCGGTGCCGGGCGGCTGGCTCGCCATGCCGGAGCCGGTATTGCCGCTCGAGGACGGGGCGGCACCCGTGCCGTTGTTGATGCCCTGGGCGGAAGCGGTGTCGGCGAGCGCGAGGAGGCCGGCCAGGGAGGCGAGTGCGAGGAGCGTGGGGCGAGTCGGCATGATGGGGTTTCCGGTCTCTCGACGGCGTGGGACCGGGGCAACGGCAGAGGGCAGCCGGCGTTCCCGCCCGGCTCGGCGCAGGATCGGCTCAGGGTCGGTTTGGGGCGGGTCCGGCTTGGGCGAACGGATTCTGGACCCACGAATTTGGACCAGCAGATCTTGGACCAACGGATGAGGCGGTCCGGGGGATGACGTCTTGGCATCCCGTCCGCCTTCCGGGCAGAGTGCTCGGCCTGTCGTCCCGGTGTCACGGAGCGGCGGCTATGGCCACCCGCAGAAGGTGGCGTGGATCTTGAAAGGGAGTGGCGCGGGGTCCGGTCGCGACCCGTCTCCGCGCGAAGGAGCTGGTATGCAGGTGTTCCTGATCGCCCTCGGGCTCGTTGCCGTCCTGGTCGTCGCCGGCGTGTTCGGTCGTCATTCCGATTACCGCGCCGATCACCGCGATCTCCCGGAGCCCCGGCGGCGCACCTGATCCGGTCGGGTGCGGCGCAACGGCCGCTGCCCTGCCGCGTTAGACTGAGCGGGGGTGGATCGAGCGTGCGGCCGCACGCCGGCCCCGGGACCCTCTCGCAGCAGGAGCCCGCCATGCGCGCTCAACCTTCGTTCGCCCTCGCCGTCCTGGTCGGCCTCGCCGCCGCGTCTCCGGCCTCGGCACAGGGCCTGCCCGACCAGACCGGCACCGGGAGCGGGCCCCGCTCCACCATCACGGCGCCCAATACCAGCTCGGTCGGCCGCACGATGCCGCGGCCCGGCAGCGGCGACGCGCGCCTCGAGCGCCGGATCGACGACCGCACGCGTCAGGAGCGCGAGGACGACCGGATCGATGCCGGCATCTGCGTCGGCTGCAATCGCTGAAGCGATGTCGCCCGCGCAGGTCCCGGGTGGCGCGGGGCGCGAGAGGCGATCCTGACCGGCTTCGCGCGAGCCCGGCCGCAGCATCGATCCTGCACAGGCGGGCGCGGGCGTGAGCTATCATGCGCCGACCGATACAATTCGACTGACCCGCCGAAACTCTCGGCCGCCCGGTCCGGCGATGCGCCGCCGCCGCGGGTCGCCTGGACTGGACGCCGGCGCGGCGGAATCTCCGCGCTGCCGCCGAGCCGAACCCTCATGCTTGACGCCGAACGGGCATAAACCTACTGATGCTCGTATGGGTTGCAGGAGTTCCCCTTGGTCGGGCAGCTTTCCCGGCCCTGGAACACGTGCCGGCGGAGGTATGCGTGCTGGGAAGACGAGCGGGAGGGGCGGAGCCTCCGCCCGGAGGGCTGGCGGCGGCCTGCGAGGCGCAGGACGCGGTCGCGACCTGGCGGTGGGACATCGGCCGGAACATCCTGTGCGGCGATGCCCGCATGGCGGCCTTCTTCGGAGTCGACCCGGTCAGCCTGCGTCGCGGCGCGCCGATCCCGCTCCTGCTCGAACGCATCCATCCGGAGGACCGCGAGACGGTCTCGACCCGCATCGCGCAGGCGGCCGAGGAGGGCGGGTCCTACGTCGTGCCCTACCGCCTCCTGTCGGCGGAGGGCGCGGTCCGCTGGGTCCTGTCCTGCGGGCGCTGCGCCCATGACGAGGCCGGCCGGCCCGCCGAGGGACGGGGCGTCGTCATCGACATGACCGCCGGGGACCTCCACCCGCTCGAGCGCGCCGCCGGCCACGGCCTCGCCGTCCGCCGCGCCGTCGACGAGTGCGGCGATCCGTTCCTGCGCAGCCTCGCCGACATGCTGCTCCTGGAGATCGGCCGCGGCCTCGCCGGCCGGCACCAGGAACCGGCCCGCGCGCGCATGTGACGCGGCGCACGGACGCGGCCGCCTCATCCCCGGCAGGATGCCGCCATGATCTTCAGGGCAGTATCCAGCCATGACCCACCTCTATTTCCACTGCGGCTACGCCGACGAACTCTTTCTCGACCTGCGCGGCGCGGATGTCGGCGACCTCGACGAGGCCCGCGACCACGCCCTTGACGTGGCCCGGACCATGATGGCGAGCGCCTACGGGCCGGTCGACTTCTCGGACTGGTTCGTCTGCGTCGGCGACGAGCGCGACGAGGGTGTCCTCGTCGTGCCCTTCGCCTCGGCCCTGCCGACCCTGCATTGAGGGCCGGCTTCCGGTCAGGCCACGCGGCCGGTCAGGCCATGCGGGCGGTCAGGCCGCCACGATCGCGAGCCGCGCCCCGTGGGTGAGCCGCAGGTCGAGGTCGCCCGACGTTCCGCTCCCCCGGAAGGCGGCCGCGACCGGGCCCTCGCCCCGCGCCGCCAGCGCTGCCGCGAGAATCCCGTCCGGGCCGGTCGGGCTCGCCAGGGTGACGGTGGTGGCGTGCCCGAGCGGCAGGGTCGCGGCGCGGGCCGGCTGCCCGAGGATCTCGGCCTCGACGACCGGCGCCTCGGCCCCGGTGCCGAGGAGCGCCGCGTAGCGGGCCCGCGAGGCCTCGACGTCGCGCACCGCCACCGTCAGGGAGGCGACCCCGGTGACGCCGTTGTCGTGCCGGCGCACGTCGCCCTCCTGCACCCGCAGGCTGCGGGGCGTGACGTCGCCGCACAGGAACGGCACGTCGGAGCCCGGCGCCCGGGCGGTCTTCCAGTCCAGGCGGGCGCCGTCCGGCCGGAACCGGCCGCCCGCGACCGGATCGGCGATGTCGAGCCCGCGCCCCTGTGCCGCCTTCACGTCGGAATCGATGTCGCCGGGCAGGAGCGCGTGGTCGAGGAAGCCCTCGCCGGCGCGGTGATAGACCTCTGACCAGCGGTTGCCGGGCTCGGGCTTCTTGAACGCGATCAACTCCAGGTAGGCGCCGTCCTCCAGCACCACCAGCACATTGTGGGTGATGCCGTTCTGGTGCTCGCCGCCGCGGATCACCGTGAAGCCGAGGCTGGAATAATCCGCGAAGGCGGCGTCGAGGTCGGCGACCGCGATGACGAGGTGGTCGAGGGTGAGGGCCATGGGGTTTCCTTCTCAGGCGGCGGGGGCGTGCGGGCGCCCCGGGATCCAGGCACGGCCGGGCACCGCATCGAGGAGGGCGCGGGTATAGGCGGCCTGGGGGGCGGTGAAGACCTCCGCGGTCGGGCCGGCCTCGACGACGGCGCCGTCCTTCATCACGGCGATGCGGTCGCAGATCTGGCCGGCGACCCTAAGGTCGTGGGTGATGAACAGCATCGAGAGCCCGAGCCGGTCGCGCAGGGAGTCGAGCAGGGCCAGGACCTGCGCCTGGACCGAGACGTCGAGGGCCGAGACCGGCTCGTCGGCGACCAGCACCTCGGGGTCGACGGCGAGCGCCCGGGCGAGGCCGATGCGCTGACGCTGGCCGCCGGAGAATTCATGGGGCAAGCGGTCCATGGCGGCGGGATCGAGCCCGACGAGGGTGAACAGCGCGCGCGCCTTCGCCAGCGCCTCCGCGCGCGGGACGCCCCGCAGCATCGGCCCCTGGGCCACCAGCTCGCCGGCGCGGCGGCGCGGGTTGAGCGAGGCGAAGGGGTCCTGAAAGACCATCTGCACCCGGCGGGCTTCCGCGCGCATCGCCCGGCGCGAGAGCGCGGCGAGATCGGTGTCGCCGAGGCGGATCGTGCCGGTGTCGGGATCGAGCAGCCGCACGATGCAGCGCGCCAGCGTCGACTTGCCGGAGCCCGATTCGCCGACGATGCCGAGCGTCGTGCCCCGCGGCAGCGACAGGCTCACGTTCTTCACCGCGTGGGTGACCCGGGCCCGGCCCGGCCACAGCCCGCCGCCCTTGCGGTAGGTCTTGGAGACACCGTCGAGCGTCAGGATCGCCGGCGCCGCCGTGCCGGCGCGCGCGGCGCGCGGCACGAGCGGCGGCACCGCGGCGATCAGCGCCTGCGTGTAGGGCGCCTGCGGCCGGTTGAGCACGCCCTCCGCCGGCCCGACCTCGACCAGGTGCCCGGCCTGCATCACCGCGACCCGGTCGGCGATCTCCGCCACCACGCCGAAATCGTGGGTGATGAACAGCACCCCCATGCCGCGCCGCTTCTGGATGTCGCGGATCAGCCCGAGGATGCGCCCCTGGGTGGTGACATCCAGCGCCGTCGTCGGCTCGTCGGCGATGAGGAGCGCCGGCTCGAGCGCCAGCGCCATCGCGATCATCACCCGCTGGCGCTGCCCGCCGGACAGCTCGTGCGGGTAGGCCCGCAGCGCGGCGGCCGGATCCGGCATCCGCACCTCGGTCAGCAGCGCCAGGGTCTTCTCGCGGATCTCCCGGGCGCTCAGGCGGGTGTGGATGCGGAAGGTCTCGGCGATCTGGTCGCCGGCCCGGCGCAGGGGATTCAGGGCCGTCATCGGCTCCTGGAAGATCATGCCGATCGCAGCACCCCGCAGGCGCCGCATCTCGGCCTCGGAGGCCGCGACGAGGTCGCGGCGCTGAAACAGCACCCGGCCGGCATCGGGGCTGACGCCGGGGGGCAAGAGGCGCATCACCGTGTTGGCGAGGACCGACTTGCCCGAGCCGGACTCGCCGACGACGCACAGGATCTCGTTGGCGGCGAGCGACAGGGAGACGCCGGCGAGCGCGTGGCTGCGGTCGGCCCCCGGCGGCAGGCGGACCGACAGGTTTTCCACCGAGAGGAGGGGGCCCGCGGAGCGATCCATCATGGCGCGGCCTTCACCGGGGCGGGGCCGCGCAGGCGCGGGTTGAGGGCGTCGTTGAGGCCCTGGCCGACCAGCGACACGGCCAGCACCGTCACCAGGATCGCGACGCCGGGAATCGCCGACACGTACCATTGCGTGCGCAGCACGCCCCGCCCGGCGCCGATCAGGTTGCCCCAGGAGGCGACGTTCGGGTCGGAGAGGTTGAGGAAGGCGAGCGCGCTCTCGAGCAGGATCGCCACTGCCATCACCACGCTGGCATAGACGATCACCGGCGGGAGCGCATTGGGCAGGATCTCGCGGGCGATGATGCGGGCATCGCCCATGCCGAGCACCCGGCACGCCTGGACGAATTCGCGGTTGCGCAGGGTCAGGAACTCGGCCCGCGTCAGCCGGGCCGGGGCCGGCCAGGAGACGAGGCCGATCGCCACCGTGACGGTGGCGATGTCCGAGCCGAACACCGCCACCAGCACGAGGAGCAGCAGGAAGTTCGGCAGGGTCTGGAACGCTTCCGTGACCCGCATCAAGGCGTCGTCGACGATCCCGCCGTAGAAGCCCGCCACCGCGCCCACCGCGATGCCGATCGCGATGGCGATCACGGTCGCGACGAGCCCGATCAGCAGCGAGACCCGGGCGCCGTGGAAGACCTGGGCGGCGATGTCGCGCCCGCTCGCATCGGTGCCGAGCCAGACCTTCGGGTTGACGAAGGGCCATTGCAGCGGCCGCCCGGCGAGGCCGAGCGGGTCCTTGGGAAACAGCAGAGGCGCGGCGAGGGCGACCGCGATGACGAGGAGGAGCAGGACGGCGCCGAGCAAGGCCGCCGGGTTGCGCAGGTAGCGCCGGAGAGCCGCCATGGCCTCTAGCGCCCCGCCGCGATGCGCGGATCGAGCCGCCCGTAGACGAGATCGACCGCGAAGTTGACCGTGATGACGAGGAGCGCCGAGACGAACACGATGCCGAGCAGGGTGTTGAGGTCGCGCTGCACCACCGATTCGTAGGCCAGCCGCCCGAGGCCGGGCAACGCGAACACGCTCTCGACGACCACCGAGCCGCCGAGCATCGTGCCGGCCTGCAGCCCCACCAGCGTCACCATCGGCAGCAGCGCGTTGCGGAGCGCGTGGCGCACGATCACGCCGGTCTCGCCCAACCCCTTCGCGCGGGCGGTGCGGACGTAGTCGAGGCTCATCACCTCCAGCATCGAGGCGCGCATGATCCGGAGATACGTGGCGAGGAAGACCAGCGCCAGCGTCAGCGTCGGCAGCACGAGGTGGCGGGCGATGTCGAGGATGCGGATGAGGCCCGTGTAGCCGGCGCCGACCTCCTCGAAGCCGCCGGCCGGCAGCCAGCCGAGGCGGATCGCGAACAGCACGATCCCCATCAGGCCGAACCAGAACGAGGGCGTCGCGTAGAAGACGAGGCCCAGCGTCGAGATCAGCGTGTCGGGCCAGTGCCCGATCCGCCGCGCGGCGAGGATGCCGAGCAGCGTCCCGCCGAGGAAGGCGAGCGTGAGCGAGGCGCCCATCAGCAGCAGGGTCACGGGCAGCCGCTCGGCGATCACCGTGGCGACGGGCTTGCCGTAGATCGCCGACTGGCCGAGGTCGAGCTGCACCAGGCGCCACAGGTAGCGGGCGAGCTGGGCGGCGGCCGGCAGGTCGAGCCCGTAATAGCGGCGCAGCTCCTCCGCGGTCGCCGGGTCGCCGCCGCCCATCTGGGCCATCAGGGCGTCGACGGTGTCGCCGGGGGCGAGCTGGAGCAGCAGGAAGAGCCCCGCCAGGATGACGAGGAGCGTCGGCAGGCTGGCGGCGAGGCGGCGCAGCGCGAGGAGGAGGATGGTCATGGGTGGGCCTCGGGCGCCGCGCCCTTCGTCAACGCGTGTCTCACCCCTCGATCCACGCGTCGTGCCAGTCGCCCGAGCCCCAGCGCGGGGTGTTGTGGTCGCCGTGCAGGCGCTTGCTCGTCGCCGACAGGAAGGTGCGCTCGGTCATCATCCAGACCGGGATCTCGTCGTTCACCGCCTTGACCCACTGGGCGTAGAGCGCCTTGCGCTTGCCCGGGTCGAGCTCGCTCGCCGCCTCGTCGGTCAGGCGGTCGACGAGGTCGGATTGCCAGCCGTACTGGTTGGTCCAGGGCGCGCCCTTCGGCGAGCCGGAGCGGTACCACACCGTGGTCGAGACCGCGGGGTCGCCGCGATACTGGTGCCAGCCGGTGGCGAGGTCGAAGTTCCAGTCGCGGTAGACGGTGGAGAGGGCGCCCGCCGTGTCGAGGTTGACGATGTCGACCTTGATCCCGACCGCCTGGAGCGATTGCTGGATGAAGGTGGCGAGCAGGGGCACGTCCTCGCCGTTCATGATCGGCACGAGCTTGAGCGAGAAGCGGGTGCCGCCCGCCCCGCGCTTGAACCCGGCCTCGTCGAGGAGGGCGGCCGATTTCTTCGGGTCGAACGCGTAGGGCGGGGCGTTGTCCGGGTAGAAGGCGGTCGAGGAGGACGGGATCGGGCCGGTCGCCGGCTTGCCGAGGCCGTAGATGAAGTTCTCGATGAAGAACGGCACGTCGATGGCGTAGGCGATCGCCCGGCGCACCCGGACATCCGCCAGCTCCTTGCGGCGGGTGTTGAACTCGAGCGTGTTGTTGAAGGCGTTGGCCTCCAGCCCCTTGCTCGACACGGTGAAGCGCTTGTCCGACTTCAGCCGGTCGAGGTCGGCGAGCGCGAGCGCGTTATAGGTCGAGAGCTGGACCTGGCCGGTCTCGAGCGCGGCGGAGGCCGCCGCCTTGTCGGTGATGAAGCGCCAGACGATCCGGTCGAGATACGGAAAGCCCTCGCGCCAGTAGGCCGGGTTGCGCTCGGCGATGACGTGCTGGCCGCGCTCGTAAGCGACGAACTTGAACGGGCCGGTGCCGATCGGCGCGGTGTTGGCCGGGTTCTCGAGCACGTTGGTGCCCTCGAAGACGTGCCGGGGCGCGACGTAGCCGAGGTCGCAGAGCGCCCGCAGCAGCAGGTTGAGCGGCATCGGCCGGGAGTAGCGGAAGACCGCCGTGTGGGCATCGGGCGTGTCGACGGCCTCGAGGTAGAGCTGCAGCTGCGTGCCGTAGTTCAGGTACTTCTTCCACATCTCCATCGCGGTGTACTGCACGTCCGCGGAGGTGAAGGGCTTCCCGTCGTGCCAGGTCACGCCGGGCCGCAGGCGGAAGGTCACGGTCTTGCCGTCCGGCGACGCCTCCCAGGCGGTGGCGAGCACGCCCGCGGGCTTGCCGTCCTGGTCGAGGTCGACCAGCGGCTCGACGATCTTCGAGGTGATGACGTAGACGCCGGTCGAGGCGCGGATCGCCGGGTTGAGCACCCGCTGCTCGCCGTTGAGCTGCACCGTCAGCACGCCGCCGCGCCGCGGCGCCTGCGCAGTCTGCGCCAGGACGGCCCGCGTCAGCGCCGCCGGAGTCCAGGCCGCGGTGCCGAGCGCGAGGAGGCCGGCCCGCTTGAGGGCGTCGCGGCGGTCGATGATCATCACTCGGGTCCCCGTGGTCGTTCGGGCGCATCCTTGCTGCAACGCAGCGCCGACGCAATGGACGAAGCGCGGCATTGTCCGCTTCATCCGGAGATGGTCGGTCTCCCGCAAGTCCGCCCGGGGGAAAATTGTTATCGCTTGATCGTCCTGCGCGAGACGAGGGGCCGGCATCGACCCAGGCGGGCATCGCGCCGCGGGCGGAGCGCCTCGGGCGAGGAAACATCAGGCGCAACCTGGCGTTCTGGCCTCACGCCATACCCCCCGAGAGGAGCCAGACCCCGATGATCCCGTCCCTCCGCGCCGCCGCCGCCGCCACCCTGCTCGCCGCTGCCCTGTCGGGCGGCGCGCGCGCCGCCAACGACCTGCCGCCGCCGAAGACCGATGCGATGCCGCCGGTCGAGGTGACGATCACGAGCGAGAACGGCGTGCCGCGCTGCGCGCCCGCCGAGCTGCGCCTGCCGGCCCAGAGCAACGTCGACCTGCACGTGACCAACCAGACGAGCACGCAGGTTTCCCTCACCGCGCCGCAGATCTTCCAGAACAAGAACGTGCTGCACCACGACGGCGACGTGGTCCACGTGGCGAGCAACGACGCCTACCTGGTCAAGCCGAACGGCAAGGGCGAGATCCGCCTGCGCACGATCGCGCCGGGCGAGTACACCTATGGCTGCACCGCCACCACGAAGCAGGACCAGCCCTTCACCGGCAAGCTGACGCTGGTCGATCCGACGAAGTGATACGATTTCAGATTGATCTATTCACAGACGAGCAAGACGCGGGATCCCCTCCCCAGGCGATGCCGGGCAAGCCCGGGATCGCCTGGGGAGGGGGACTCGCTCGATCTTTATTCGAACGGATCAGGCGGAAATCGTCAGACGCATCGGGTCTCCGGGCGTCGTCTTCGCACGCAGCATCATCAGGCGGATCGCCGGCAGCCCCCGGCGGCGGCCCCGCCGGTCACGCACTCACCAGTCTATTGGCGGGGCCCGCACGGTCGCGGCGGTGTACGCCGCGCCGCCCGATGAGAAAGAATTTCAAGACAGGCTATTGGGGTCGATGCAGGTCCGAAAAGACCGGAACTCACCTGCGGAGCCGGCGTTGTTAGTCCCATAAGAACAGAGGAGATCACCCATGCGGACTGTATTCGCTGCTGGTGCGGCTGCCGTCATCCTGGCCGGGTTGTCGATGTCGGCGAAGGCCGAGGAGACCACCGTGATCCATCGCGACCGGGCGCCCGGCATCGCGGTCGAGCATCGCGAGGGGATCGTCGAGCGTCGCGAGATCACCACCGGCAGCGTCGATTGCGGCTCGAAGACCGTCCACAAGGAGGACGGGATGGGCAATTCGAAGACCGTGCACAAGGAAGGCTGCAACTGACGCGCGGCATTCCGGAGCGACGACGATCGGCAGCGGGCCGCGCGGCGGCCCGCTGCCGATCGCGTTCGCGTCCCGCCCGCGGTTTCAGCGCAGGGCGACGATCTCGCTCTCGCGGACCGCACGTTCGCCCCGCACGGACTTGATGCGATAGGCGGCTTCCCCGCTGCGGTCCTCCGGCATCAGCCGCACGATCTCGAAGACGTCGACATCGCTCGCGAAGGCGTCGGACGATCCGGACCGGACCATCTGCACGCGCTGGTGCAGCTTGAACTTGTGCGACATGGAACGATCCTCTCGGGACTCTGGACCTGCGTCCGGTCAGCCGCGCCGGCGCGCCTTGCGGGCTGCGTAGCGGGCATCCCGCGCCGCCTTCTGGTCGGCCTGTCGCGCCTCGGCGGCCAGCGCCGCCTCGGCGGCGCGTCGGGTTTCCTCGGCCGCCGCGAGGTCGCGCTGGCGGGCCTCCTCGGCCTTCGCCTCGGCCTCCTGGGCGAGCCGTGCGGCGTCCTGGAGGGCCCTTTCGGCCGCGCGTTCGGCCAGGCGGGCGGTCCGCGCCATGGCGACCGCCTGCCGCTCGGCGCGCCGTGCCGCCAGGGCCGGGTCGTCCGCGGCGCGCCGCACCTGGAACCGGCCCAGCATGGCCTGCCGGGCCGCAGCGGCCGTGCCCAGCCGGTCGCCGAGCGGTGCTTCCTTGAATTGGCCCATCGCTCAGACCCGGCTCAGGGCGAGGGAGCGGATCGGGCGTGCGAACCGGTCGGCGAGGTGCCAGCGCAGTTCCCGGACCGAGTGATACCGGTACGTCCGGTCGATGAGGTGGCTGACCTCGCGCTGCTGGTCGTCGACCTGCTGCCAGATCTGCTGCACCTGGAACGTAGCGGGTTCGATCGCTGCGTCGGGGAACGTGGAATGCGAACGGAAGGTAAAATTCACCCAGAATAATCCGTTGGAGATCGGGCCTGCGCTCCGGCGCAGGACGGGAGATGCGGATCGGTCGATCCGCATCCCATCGTGGCGCGCTTACGCGGCGCGCAGGTTGCCGGCGGATTGCTTGCCGCTGCGGCGGTCGGTTTCCATCTCGTAGGAGATCTTCTGCCCCTCGGACAGGGTCTGCATGCCCGACCGCTCGACGGCGGAGATGTGCACGAAGACGTCCTTGCCGCCGTCATCCGGCTGGATGAAGCCGAAGCCCTTCTGCACGTTGAACCACTTCACGGTGCCGATGTTCATTGTCGTATCCATAGTCTGCAAGCGTATCCAGGAGCACGGCACGCGATCGACGGTGCCGAGTCTCGTCTCAATCGACAGGTTTGGAGAGAGTGGCAGAGCGGGCGCCGGCGTGAACGCGGCGAGCGGCTCGGTGGTCAGGCCAAAAATCGATCCCTGATCAATAATTCAAATTCCGATAAATCGCAAGCGAAGCGGTAAAAATTATTTATTTTGACCGTTCGCGACGACGAAAAAATCGGCGGAATAACTGATTGTCCGTGATCGACATCAAGCCGCTGTGCGGGGTAACGCGCTGCCTGAGATCGAGGATTCCGCGATCCGTGGGTGCGGCCGGTCGCGCGCCCCGGGGAGAGCCGGCCGGCGGGGATTGGAGCGCAAGAACCGGGTTTCGGCCGCCCATGGAAATCCTTCACGGTCCCGCTCGACCTTCCGCCGGACCGAATTCCATGCTCCCCATCCGCATGCCCCGCACCCCCTTGCCCCGCACCCCCATGCCCCGCGCCTTCACGCGCCTCGCCGCCGCCAACCTCGCGGCGCAATCCGCCGAGCAGATCGCGCTCGCGGCGATCCCGATCGTCGCCGTGCTCGGCCTCGGGGTAGGGGAGGGCGAGGCCGGGCTGCTCCAGACGGCGCTCACCCTGCCGTTCCTGGTCGCGGCGATCCCGGCGGGGCTCCTCGCCGACCGGCTGCCGCGCCGGGGCCTGATGGCCACGGCCGAGCTGGTGCGGGCCGCGGCCCTGGCGGTGATCCTTCTCCTGGCCGCGACCGGCCAGGCCAGCTGGCCGCTTCTCGCCGGCCTCGGCTTCCTGTCGGCCTGCGGCACGGTGGTGTTCAGCGTCGCCGGCCCGGCCCTGGTGCCGGCGCTCGTCCCGCCCGCCGGCCTCGGCGCCGCCAATGCCCGCATCGAGCTTGCCCGCACGGTCGCCTTCGCGGGCGGGCCGGCCCTCGGCGGCGCCCTCGTCGGCTGGACCGGGGCGGCGCCCGCCTTCGGGGTGGCGGTGGCGCTCTCCCTCGCGGCCGCCCTGGCGCTCGCGGGGCTCGCCGAGCCGGCGCGCCCGGCGGCGCCCCGCCGCCATCCGGCGCGCGAGATCCGCGAGGGCGCCGCCTTCGCGTTCCGGCATCCGCTGCTGCGGCCGGTGCTGGCAACCCAGATCGTGTTCAACACCGCGTTCTTCCTGCTGCTCGCGGTGTTCGTGCCCTACGCCGCCCGCCACCTGCACAGCGACGCCGCCGGCATCGGGGTGATCCTGGGCCTCTACGGGTTCGGCATGATGGTGGGCGCGCTCCTCGCCCCGGCGATCCTGCGCCGCCTGCGCTTCGGCACCGTGGTGGGCATCGGGCCGCTCGCGGGCTTCGCCGCCTCCGCCACGGTGGCGCTGACGATCCTGGTGCCGAGCCCGGCGCTGGCGGGGCTCGGCCTGTTCCTGCTCGGCGCCGGCCCGATCCTGTGGGTGATCAGCACCACGACCCTGCGCCAGGCGGTGACGCCGGCGGACCTCCTCGGCCGCGTCTCGGGCCTCAGTGTGATGACGCAGGGCGCCCGGCCGCTCGGCGCGGCGCTGGCGGCGCTGGTGGGCGGGCTCGCCGGCGCCGAGGCCTGCCTCGTCCTGGCGGTCCTGGCCTTCGGGCTCCAGGCGCTGATGATCTGGACCTCGCCGGCGGTGCGCCTCGCCGCGCTTCCGGCCGGCCCGCCTCAGCCGTCGCCGGCGTCGCCCTCGTCCCTGAGCCCGTCCAGCAGGTCGAGGCAGCCCTGCAGGATGTAGGCGGCGGCGAGCTTGTCGACGAGTTCGCCCCGGCGCGCCCGGGAGGCGTCGGCCTCGAGCAGGGTGCGGGTGACGGCCGCGGTGGAGAGCCGCTCGTCCCAGAACAGCACCGGCAGGGGCAGGATGGGCTTCAGGTTGCGCACGAAGGCCCGGGTCGACTGCACCCGCGGGCCCTCGCTGCCATCCATGTTGAGCGGCAGCCCGACCACCAGCCCGCCGACGCCGTGCCGGGTCGCGATGGCGGCGAGCGCCGCGGCGTCCGGCGTGAACTTCACCCGCCGGATCGTCTCGAGCGGCGAGGCGATCCGGCGCTGCACGTCCGAGAGGGCGAGCCCGATGGTCTTGGTGCCGAGGTCGAGCCCGAGCAGGCGGGCGCCGCCGCGCGACTCGGCCGCGAAGGCTTCGATCGCCTCCCGGTTCACGGCCGGCCTCCGCGCCTTAAGTACGCGGCACCGGCCCCGCCCTGCCGCAAGGTCCGGGCGGCGGACCGCCGGCCCTCACGCGTTTCTCGCCCGGAGATCGTCCGATGCGCATCACCTGGTTCGGCCATTCCGCCTTCCGTCTCGATTTCGGCTCCGCTCACGTGTTGATCGATCCGTTCTTCAGCGGCAACCCGGCCTTCGCGGGCGACCGCACGGCCGCGACCGAGGGCGCGACCCACATCCTGATCACCCACGGCCACGGCGACCATGTCGGCGACACGGTCGAGATCGCCGCCGAGACCGGCGCCAAGGTCGTCACCAACTACGACCTGTGCATGTGGCTGGCCTCGAAGGGCGTGACGCAATTCGAGCCGATGAACACCGGCGGCACCGTCGATGTCGGCGGCTTCCGGGTCAGCCTGGTGCGGGCCGACCACTCGGCCGGCATGAGCGAGGCCGGGGTCACGGTGCCGCTCGGGCTGCCGAACGGCGTCATCGTACGCGCCGACGGCGAGCCGACGGTCTACCACATGGGGGACACCGACATCTTCGGCGACATGGCGCTGATCCAGGAGATCTACCGCCCGGACGTGCTGATGGTGCCGGTGGGCGACCGCTTCACCATGGGGGCGGAGACCGCCGCGCTCGCGGTGACGCGCTACTTCCAGCCCAAGGCCGTCATCCCCTGCCACTACGGCTCCTTCCCGATCATCGACCCGAGCGCCGACCGCTTCGTCGCCGCCCTCGACGGCAGCGGCGTGCAGGTGATCGTGCCGCACAAGGGGACCGCCGTCACCGTGCAGTAGCGCCGGGCGCCGCCTCCCGGCGGGGCGGGCGATCGCGGCGGGACGGTTAGGGTTAACGAAAGGTTGACGTGGCGGGGCGCAGCCGGGACGGTTACCAAATCGTTACCCTGCCGTTCCGCTTCCCGAGGTCGCCGTGGCTGCCGTCATCCTTCCCTTCGCGCTCGCGACCGGCCGGCAGGTGCGGGGCGCCGCCCCGGAGGCGGGCCCGCGGCCGCAGGGCTGGATGACCCTGGACCTCGACGGCGCCCTGAGCCCGCTGCGGGGGCGGCTGCCCGCCGCCGCCGGGCGCTTCCCATGGGGTTCGGCCGAGATCCCGGCCCTCCGCCGGCAGGTGCCGGCGGAGGCGTTCCTGGCCATCGGCCGCCGGCTTCGCCGGCCCGCCAACGTGCCGCTCGCGCCCCGGGTGGCGGAGGAGCCGCCCGCCGCACCGCGGCGGATGCCGCGCAAGCACAAGCTGATGCTGATGACCGCCGCCCTCGTGCTCTACACCGGCGGCATGGAGGCGCGCCGGCATTGGAAGCCGCGGGCGGTGCTGATCGAGGTGCCGCATGCCACGAGCCACGCCATCGCCCGGCTGACCGCCGGAAGGCCGGCGGCCTGACGGCGGCGCCCGTTGCGGCAGCGCGAAAGCCGGTGCTATAGCGCCCCGCAGCCGTGACCCGGCCGCCGGAAGCCTTGAGCCCGGCTCTTCGCCTTGCCCCGAACGGAGTGCCCATGTCGGTCGACGCCAAGACGGTCCGGCGCATCGCGCACCTGGCGCGGATCGCGGTCACCGACGAGGAGGTGGCGCCGCTCCAGGACGAGCTCAACGCCATCCTGGCCTTCGTCGAGCAGCTCGGCACTGTCGACGTCTTGGGCGTCGAGCCGATGACCTCGGTGACCCCGATGGCGATGAAGAGCCGCGAGGACGTGATCACCGATGGCGGCCACGCCCGCGAGATCGTGTTCAACGCCCCGTTGACCGAGGACAACTATTTCCTGGTGCCGAAGGTCGTCGAGTAGCCTCGACCGGATTCCCGCGACAGCACCGATGGGGCCGGCAGGCCCGCGACAGGACGAAACGATCGTGACCAGCAAGCCGGCAGAGCTGACCGACCTCACCCTGGCGCAGGCCCGCGACGGCCTGCGGGCGAAGGATTTCTCCGCCCGCGAGCTGGCGCAGGCCCATATCGACGCGATCGCGAAGGCGCGGGTGCTCAACGCCTACCTGCTCGAGACGCCCGACCGGGCGCTGGCCATGGCGGAGGTCGCCGACCAGAAGCTCGCCGCCGGCGAGGCCCGGCCCCTCGAGGGCCTGCCCCTCGGCATCAAGGACCTGTTCTGCACCCACGGCGTCGCCACCACCGCCGGCTCGAAGATCCTCGAAGGGTTCCAGCCGCACTACGAATCCACCGTCAGCCACAACCTGTGGCGCGACGGCGCGGTGATGCTGGGCAAGCTCAACCTCGACGAGTTCGCCATGGGCTCGTCGAACGAGACCAGCGCCTACGGCCCGGTCGTCTCGCCCTGGCGCCGCCAGGGTTCGGACGCGAAGCTGGTGCCGGGCGGCTCGTCCGGCGGCTCGGCGGCGGCCGTCGCCGCGCGGCTGTGCCTGGGCGCCACCGCCACCGATACCGGCGGCTCGATCCGCCAGCCGGCGGCCTTCACCGGCACGGTCGGCATCAAGCCCACTTATGGCCGCTGCTCGCGCTGGGGCACCGTCGCCTTCGCGTCCTCCCTCGATCAGGCCGGGCCGATCGCCCGCACGGTGCGCGACACCGCGATCCTGCTCGCCTCGATGTCCGGCCACGACGAGAAGGACACGACGTCCGTCGACCTCCCGGTGCCCGACTTCGAGGCGGCTTTGGGCCGGGGCGTCAAGGGCCTGACCATCGGCATCCCGAAGGAGTACCGGGTCGACGGCATGCCGGCCGAGATCGAGCGGCTGTGGCAGCAGGGCGCCGAGTGGCTCAAGAGCGCCGGCGCCAGGATCGTCGAGGTCTCGCTGCCGCACACCCAATACGCGCTGCCGGCCTACTACATCGTGGCGCCGGCCGAGGCCTCCTCGAACCTCGCCCGCTACGACGGCGTGCGCTACGGCCTGCGCGTCCCGGGCAAGGACATCGTCGGCATGTACGAGCAGACCCGCGCCGCCGGCTTCGGCCGCGAGGTCAAGCGCCGCATCATGATCGGCACCTACGTGCTCTCGGCCGGCTACTACGACGCCTACTACGTCCGCGCCCAGAAGATCCGCACGCTCATCAAGCGCGACTTCGAGGAGGCCTACGCCTCCGGCGTCGACGCGATCCTGACGCCCGCGACGCCGTCCGCCGCCTTCGGCATCGGCGAGAAGGCGAATGCCGACCCCGTCGAGATGTACCTCAACGACGTGTTCACCGTGACGGTGAACATGGCCGGCCTGCCCGGCATCGCGGTGCCGGCCGGCCTCGACGGCCAGGGCCTGCCGCTCGGCCTTCAGCTCATCGGCCGTCCCTTCGACGAGGAGACGCTGTTCGCGGCCGGCCAGGTGATCGAGGAGGCGGCCGGCCGCATCGCCCTGCCGCAGGCGTGGTGGGCGTGAACCACCCCACCGTCCCCTACTACCCGCCCTCGGTCTGGATCCTGGCCGCGTTCGATCCCGTGCTGATCGGGCTCGCGCTGTATCTCGGCTGGAAGGCGGACCAGTTCGGCAAGGTGGTGCTCGTCGCGATGATCGCCCTCGTCGTGTCGGTGCTGGTCTCCTGGGTGCTGACCGGGCTCGGCGTGCCGTGGCCGGCCCCGGTCGGGCGGGAGTTGCCGACCTTCTTTCCCGTGCGCACCGCCGCGGCGCTGATCTACGCGATCCTCGGCTACACCGCCCGCCGGACGATCGCGCCGCGCGCTTGACGCGCTTGACCGGCGAGTACGACCCTTCCTACTAGGCGCAACCTACCCCTCTCCCGGCGATCCCGGGCTTGCCCGGGATCGCTGCAAGGTGTGGGAGAGGGGCAGGGGATCGAAGATCCCACGTGAGGGTGACACGCTTCAGTGTAGATCGCCGAGCGTGGTGCTGGCAGCGGAACGGTTGGAGCTAGACTCGGAACCGTAGCACCCTCACCCCCTGCCCCTCTCCCACACGGGAGAGGGGAAATCGCTTGAGAGACCAAACCCTCATGAACGCTCCCGTGAACCCCAAGAAGCTGATCAAGGGCGCGCTGGGCGACTGGGAGGTGGTGATCGGCATGGAGATCCATGCCCAGGTCACCAGCCGCTCGAAGCTGTTCTCCGGCGCGCCGACCGCCTTCGGGGCCGAGCCGAACGACAACGTCTCGCTGGTCGACGCCGCGATGCCCGGCATGCTGCCGGTGATCAACCGCGAATGCGTCGCGCAGGCGGTGCGCACGGGCTTGGGCCTCAAGGCCCAGATCAACCACCGCTCGGTGTTCGACCGGAAGAACTACTTCTACCCGGACCTGCCGCAGGGCTACCAGATCAGCCAGTACAAGAGCCCGATCGTCGGCGAGGGCGAGGTTTTGGTCGATTTGCCCGACGGCGAGAGCATCCGGGTCGGGATCGAGCGCCTGCATCTCGAGCAGGATGCCGGCAAGTCTCTGCACGACCAGCACCCGTCGATGAGCTTCGTCGACCTCAACCGGTCGGGCGTGGCGCTGATGGAGATCGTGTCGAAGCCGGACCTGCGCTCGTCGGAGGAGGCCAAGGCCTACGTGACGAAGCTGCGCACCATCCTGCGCTACCTCGGCACCTGCGACGGCGACATGGAGAAGGGGAATCTCCGCGCCGACGTCAACGTCTCGGTGAGGAAGCCCGGCGAGCCCTTCGGCACCCGCTGCGAGATCAAGAACGTCAACTCGATCCGCTTCATCGGCCAGGCGATCGAGGTCGAGGCGCGCCGCCAGATCGCGATCATCGAGGATGGCGGCACGATCGAGCAGGAGACCCGCCTGTTCGACCCGAACAAGGGCGAGACGCGCTCGATGCGCTCGAAGGAAGAGGCGCACGATTACCGCTACTTCCCGGATCCGGACCTGCTGCCGCTCGAGTTCGACCAGGCCTTCGTCGACGGCCTCGCCGCCGGCCTGCCGGAACTGCCCGATGCCAAGAAGGCCCGCTTCATCGAGTCCTACGGCCTGTCGCCCTACGACGCGACGGTGCTGGTGGCCGAGCGCGCCTCGGCCGACTACTTCGAGGCGGTGGCTCAGGGACGCGACGGCAAGATCGCGGCGAACTGGGTCATCAACGAGCTGTTCGGCCGCCTGAACAAGGAGGCCAAGGGCATCGAGGACAGCCCGGTCTCGGCGGCCCAGCTCGGCGCGATCGTCGACCTCATCGGCGACGGCACCATCTCGGGCAAGATCGCCAAGGACGTGTTCGAGATCGTCTGGAGCGAGGGCGGCGACCCGCGCCAGATCGTCGAGAGCCGCGGCCTGCGCCAGGTCACCGACACCGGCGCGATCGAGGCGGCGATCGACCAGATCATCGCGGCGAACCCGGACAAGGTCGAGCAGGCCAAGGCCAAGCCGACCCTGCTCGGCTGGTTCGTCGGCCAGACCATGAAGGCCACCGGCGGCAAGGCCAACCCGGCGGCGGTCAACGCGCTCCTGAAGGCGAAGCTCGGCATCGAGTAGGCGCGAGCCGCGCCTCTCCGGTCGAGGGCGAGGCGCGGATCGTCCGCGCTTTTCGTGCGGCCTCGCGCCGCTGGCTTGGCTCCCGCCAAGATCAGGCGGCGGACCGGAGCACCTCGACCCGCGCCGCCTCGGCGGCGATGTGGTGGGCGAGGCGCACCGCCAGGGCGACCACCGTCAGGGTCGGGGTCGCCTGGCCGGAGCGTGGCAGCACGGCGGCGCTCGCCACGTAGAGGTTGGATGCGTCGAACACCCGCAGGTTGCGATCGACCACGCCGCGTCCCGGCGCATCGGCCATCCGGACGGTGCCGATCTGGTGCGTGCCGTGGCCGCTCTGCCGCATCACCGCCTCGACGTTCCGCTCCGCCGGCTGCCGGTACTCGAGACGCCCGAGGCCGGTCCGGGCGAGCCAGCCCGCGAACAGGTCGTGGGCCCGCACCACCGCCCGCGCGTCATCCTCGTGGACCCGGTAGTCGATGTGCAGGCGCGGCAGCCCTGTGGCGTCGGTGCGGTCGCCGAGCCGCACGCGGCTCTCCGCCCGGGGCGATTGCTCCGAGTGGTAGGACAGGCCGTAGCGCCGGCCGGCATTGCGCACGAACAGCCCGGGCAGCCGCGTCGCCGCGGCGTAGCGCTGCCAGGCGACCCGCGTCCCCTCGACCAGCGCCGCCGGCAGGTTCCGGCCGACATTGCGCAGGTGCGGCCAGCGCGCGACCGCCTTCGGCACGTGGCGCACCCGCAGGGCGTCCGGCAGCAGGACGCGGCCGACGGGGTCGAAGGACAGGGCCAGGAAGGCGAGGGACAGGAAGGCGTCGCGGTGGCCGGCATCGGCCATCCGGGGGATCACCGGCCAGAACGCCACGTTGAGGAGGTCGTGCTCGGCCTGGAGCGCCGGGCTCGGCACGAAGCGGCGGCGCACGTAGTAGCCCTCTGGGTCGCGCTGGAAGTCGAAGGCCGCGTCGATTGCGTCCGACGCGAAGGTGACGTCGGCGATCTCCCCGATGACGTGGCCCATATAGGTGCGGCCGAGCGGCCCGTCCGGCCCGCCGAACAGGGCGGGCCGGCGCCGCTGCAGGGCGAGCAGCAGGCGCGTGGTCTCGAGCCCGCCGGCCGCCAGCACGAGCCGCGCGACGGGCACCGTCCGCCGCTCGCCGGAGGGTCGCGCCACCACGACCGCGCGGGCGGCGCCGCTCTCGTCGAACCGGATGTCGACCACCGTGGCGTGCAGGCGGATGTCGATCAGCGGGTCGGATGCGAGGGCGTCCGCGTGGGAGACCTGGAACCGGGGCCGGCCGCTCCAGCGCTCGAGCCGCGTGACCGAGAAGGCGTCGTCCTCGACCGCGACGCCGGCCATCGGCGCCTCGAAGACCGGCTCGCCGCAGGCGGCGAACCGGCACGCGGTCGGCAGGAACGGCGCGAGATCGGCCAGGCCGATCGGCCAGTCGGGCATGCCGGGCCGGGGTCGGAAGTCGACGGGATCGAAGGGCAGGCAGCGCCCGCCCCAGAGGTTCGAGGTGCCGCCGAGCCGGCGCGCCACCGCGATGCTCATGTCGTCGTGACGGGCCGGATCGGCGAGGTCGGCGCCGGAGAGGTCCTGGGCCGACGGCTCGGGGCGCGCGCCGCCGGATTCGAGGATCAGGGCCGAGAGGCCGAGCCGCCGCAGCTCCAGGGCGAGGGACAGGCCGGCCGGCCCGGCGCCGATGATGCAGACATCGTGACGCCCCGTCTCGATACCCTCGCAATGGTCTGAAATCATGGCCTCTGCTCCGACAATGAGCGGTGCCGGCCTCCGCAATACCCGCGTGCCGCAGCACGTCGCTGGTATTGCAAGGTCGCACCGCACATCCGGCAGATAAAACAGCGATACTGTAGAAGAAAATCGTCTTATCGAGCGCGCGAATGAGCCATCGGGATGGGGAGGGCGCGCAGAGAGGCGGGAATTATAGTGATGTTACGACGTTCGAGGGTGAGTGATTGTCGAAAGGGTGAGTGTCCGTTCGACGAGGCTTCGACCCTCGACGGACCGGCAGGCGCGTGGTGCGTGCGAAGGGCGAAAGGCGAGGGGTGGCGGAGCCGGTGCCCTGCGGGTGCACCGTCCGCAAGTCTCCGTGGGCTTCGACGACGATCGAGCCGGCGAGTCGTTCGCCTCGCCATTGGCGGGACTGTCCGAGGCAAGAATAGGCGCGGGATCCCCCCTCTCCCGTGTGGGAGAGGGGCCGGGGGTGAGGGTGGCTCGGTTTCCGCAATGATCCTGAACTGTCGAGCTGCGCGGCGCGACGCTCAAAGCTTTACACTGAAGCGGGTCACCCTCACCCCTACCCCTCTCCCACACGGGAGAGGGGATCCCGCGCTTGATCGGCGAAGGATCGCCCCCGGCTATTCCCCCGCCGCGCTCTTCGCAGCCTTGGCGGCCGGCTTCTTGGCAGGGGCCTTCTTGGCGGCAGCGGTCTTCGCGGCCGCCTTCCGGGCCGTGGGCTTCGCGGAGCCGGCCTCGCCGTCGGCCTCACCCGTCTTGCCGTCGGAGGCCTTGGCCTTCGCCGTCTTGCCCGCGGGTTTGCGCGCGCCCGTCTTCTTCTTCGTCCCGCCCCCGGCCTCGCGCCGGGCCGCGATCAGGCGCAGGGCCTCGTCGAGGGTCACGGCATCCGCCGAGGCGCCCTTCGGCAAGGTCGCGTTGATCTCGCCGTCGGTGACGTAAGCGCCGTAGCGGCCGGCCTTGACGGTGACGGGCTTGCCGGTCTCCGGTGCGGTGCCGATCAGCCGGCCCGGATCCTGCGCCGGGCGCCCGCCGCCCTGCTCCTTCTGGACGATCAGGTCGATGGCGCGGTTGGCGCCGACCTCCAGCACGTCGTCGTCCTTGCCGAGATTGGCGTAGGTCTTGCCGTGCTGCACGTAGGGGCCGTAGCGGCCGATATTGGCCAGGATCGGCTCGCCGGTCTCCGGGTGGCGCGCCACCTCGCGCGGCAGAGACAGGAGCTTCAGCGCCTTCTCCAGGTCGACGGCCGAGGGCGACAGGCCGCGGGGCAGGGAGGAGCGCTTGGGCTTCTCGGCGCCCTTCTCGGCCGAGGCCTCGCCGAGCTGCACGAACGGGCCGAAGCGGCCGTCGCGCAGGGTCACGGGCAGGCCGGTCTCGGGATCGTCGCCGAGCACCCGCACGCCGGGCTGGCCGCCCTCGCCCGCCCCCTCGCCGTCGCCGTCGAGGCCGGTGGCGTTGAGCTGGCGGGTGTACTTGCACTCGGGATAGTTCGAGCAGCCGACGAAGGCCCCGAACTTGCCGAGCTTGAGCGAGAGCTGGCCGCTGCCGCAATTCGGGCAGGCGCGCGGGTTCGAGCCGTCGGCCTTGGCCGGAAAGATGTGCTCGGCCAGCAGCCCGTTGAGGGCCTCCAGCACCTCCGCCGTACGCAGCTCCTTGGTGCCGGCGATCGCCGCCGAGAAGTCGCGCCAGAAGTCGCGCAGCACCGCCCGCCAGTCGATCTCGGCGTTCGAGACCCGGTCGAGCTGCGTCTCGAGGTCGGCCGTGAAGTCGTACTCGACGTAGCGGCGGAAGAAGCTCTCGAGGAAGCCGGTGACGATCCGGCCCTTGTCCTCCGGCACCAGGCGCTTCTTATCGATCTTGACGTATTCGCGGTCGCGCAGGACCTGCAGCACGGCGGCGTAGGTCGAGGGCCGGCCGATGCCGAGTTCCTCCATCCGCTTGACCAGGCTCGCCTCGGAGTAGCGCGGCGGCGGCTCGGTGAAGTGCTGGGTCGCGGCGATGCGCTCGCGGGTCAGAGCGTCGCCGGCCGCCATCGCGGGCAGGCGGCGGGATTCCTCGTCCTCCTCGTCGTCCTTGCCCTCCTGGTAGAGGGTGAGGAAGCCGTCGAACTTCACCACCTGGCCGGTGGCGCGCAGGTCGATGCGGCGCGGGCCGACCTGGGCACCGATATCGACCGTGGTGCGTTCCAGCTCCGCCGATTCCATCTGGCTCGCCACCGTGCGGGTCCAGATCAGCTCGTAGAGCCTCGCCTGCTCCGGCTCGAGGAAGCGGGCGACGTCCTTCGGCAGCCGGCCGAGATCGGTCGGGCGCACCGCCTCGTGGGCCTCCTGGGCGTTCTTGGCCTTGACGCTGTACTTGCGGGGCGCGCCCGGCACGTAGGCGTCGCCGTACTCGGCGCCGATCACCTGGCGCGCCTGGGCGACCGCCTCCGGCGCCATGTCGACGCCGTCGGTCCGCATGTAGGTGATGAGGCCGACGGTCTCGCCGCCGATCTCGACGCCCTCGTAGAGGCGCTGCGCCACCCGCATCGTCTGGGCCGGGGCGAGGCCGAGCTTGCGCGAGGCCTCCTGCTGCAGGGTCGAGGTGGTGAAGGGCGGCTGCGGGTGGCGCTTGGCGGGCTTGGCCTCGACCTGCGCCACCGTGAAGGTGGCAAGCTCCAGGTCGCGCCGGAAGGCCTCGGCCTCCTCGGCGGTGCCGACGTCGAGGCGCTGGATCCGCTTGCCGTCGGCGCCGACGAGCCGCGCCTCGAACACCCCGCCGCTCCTCGTCTTGAGCGTCGCGACGAGCGACCAGTACTCGCGCGGCTTGAAGGTCTCGATCTCGCGCTCGCGGTCGCAGACGAGGCGGAGCGCCACCGACTGCACCCGGCCGGCCGAGCGGGCGCCCGGCAGCTTGCGCCACAGGACCGGCGAGAGGTTGAAGCCGACGAGGTAGTCGAGCGCCCGCCGCGCCAGGTAGGCGTCGACGAGGGCCTGGTCGATCGCCCGCGGCTGGGCCATCGCGGTCTCGACCGCGTCCTTGGTGATGGCGTTGAAGGTGACGCGCTCGACCGCGACGTCCTTGAGCACCTTCCTGGCCTGCAGCGCCTCCAGCACGTGCCAGGAAATCGCCTCGCCCTCGCGATCCGGGTCGGTCGCCAGGATCAGCGTGTCGGCGCCCTTCACGGCTTTCGCAATCTCGGCGACGCGTTTCGCCCCGCGATCCTCCAACTCCCACAGCATGTGGAAGTCTTGCTCGGGATCGACCGAGCCGTCCTTCGCCGGAAGATCGCGGATATGCCCGAACGAGGCCAGCACCTCGTAGTCGCTGCCGAGGTACTTATTGATCGTTTTGGCTTTGGCCGGCGACTCGACGACGACGACTTTCATAGACGGCTTGCCTTTTCGAGGAGCACACCGCGGCAGATCGGGCTTCAACTTGTGCGGGGCGGCCGGCGCGGGTTTTCGCGCGGCGAAGCGGACAAGTGGGTGATGACACGGCCGTTGTCAAATACCGACGCGCGTCCCGTGCCACATCCTTGCGGCGGGCCCCCCCGGCTCCTATAGCCCTTCGCTCAGGATGAGCACCCAGGCACCCCCCGGCTTCCCGCACCGCCACCTCCTCGGCATCGAGGGCCTCTCGCCCCTCGATATCGGGGCGCTGCTCGACCGTGCCGACGAGGCCGTCGAGATCAGCCGCCAGGTCGAGAAGAAGCGCACGACCTTGCGCGGTCGCACCCAGATCAACCTGTTCTTCGAGCCCTCGACCCGGACCCAGTCCTCGTTCGAGCTGGCCGGCAAGCGCCTCGGCGCCGACGTGATGAACATGTCGGTCGCCTCCTCATCGGTGAAGAAGGGCGAGACCCTGATCGACACCGCCGCGACCCTCAACGCGATGCGGCCCGACATCATCGTGGTGCGCCACCACCAGGCCGGCGCGGTGCATCTCCTCGCCCGCAAGGTCGATTGCGCGGTGGTCAATGCCGGCGACGGCGCCCACGAGCACCCGACCCAGGCCCTCCTCGACGCCCTGACCATCCGGCGCAACAAGGGCCGGATCGAGGGTCTGACGATCGCGATCTGCGGCGACGTCCTGCATTCGCGGGTGGCGCGCTCGAACATCATCCTGCTCCAGGCCCTCGGCGCCCGGGTGCGGGTGATCGGCCCCTCGACCCTGCTGCCGCCGGGCCTTGCCCGCTTCGGCGTCGAGGTCTTCACCGACATGCGGGCGGGCCTCGAGGACGTGGACATCGTGATGATGCTGCGCCTGCAGCGCGAGCGGATGAACGGCTCCTTCGTGCCCTCCGTGAAGGAGTATTTCCGGTATTTCGGCCTCGACGGCGACAAGCTGCGCCACGCCAGGGCCGACGCCTTGGTGATGCATCCGGGCCCGATGAACCGCGGCGTCGAGATCTCGTCCGAGGTCGCCGACGGGGCGCAGTCGCTGATCAGGGAGCAGGTCGAGATGGGGGTCGCGGTGCGGATGGCGGTGCTGGAAGCGCTCGCCACGCACCTGCCGAACGCGTGAGTAGGAAGGCGTGGTGTTCGTGAAGGGCGCTGCGGCCCATCCCTCCCCCCTCTGCGGGGGAGGGTGGCGAACGGAGTGAGCCGGGAGAGGGGCGGCGCGACGGTTCAGGACTTGGCGCCTCTCACAACGGTTCAGTTTTATCCGGCAGCGTGGTTCCCCTCTCCCGCCCGGCATTCGCCGGGCACCCTCCCCCGCAGAGGGGGGAGGGTCGGGGGCGGCAGGCTTGAGGAGGGGTGGATGGAGCAGGAGAAGCGAAATCCCGTTTCCGGCCGTCTACGGAACTTTGCGAAGGACCAGCGCTCGCTTTCCACCCACGCGGAAGCCCTGTTCTGGAGCCAAGTCCGCGCAGGCCGTCTCTCCGGCCACAAGTTCAAGCGGCAAGTCCCCATCACGCCATACATCGTCGATTTCCTTTGTCCGTCCGCCCGACTGATCGTCGAACTCGACGGCGAACCGCACGAGACCGCCGAACGCCGCAAACGCGACGCTGCCAGGGATGCCTGGCTCCGTAGCCAGGATTTCGAGATCATGCGGTTCTCGAATGAGATCTTTCTCGGCAATCCTCAACTCGCGCTCGGCACCGTGCTCGCCGCCGTCACGCGACGCTCTGCCATGTCCCCGCACTCTGAGCGGCCCACACGATGACCACACTCCTCCTCACCAACGCCCACCTGATCGACCCCGCCTCCGGCCGCGAGGGGCCGGGCGCGGTGCTCGTCCGCGATGGTCGGATCGCCGACATCCACTGGGGCAAGCCCGCGGCCCTGCCGGAGGGCGCCGAGGTGATCGAGTGCGGGGGCCAGGTGCTCACCGCCGGCCTCGTGGATCTGCGCGCCTTCGTGGGCGAGCCGGGGGCCGAGCATCGCGAGACCCTGGCCAGCGCCAGCGCCGCGGCCGCCACCGGCGGTGTGACCACGCTGGTGTGCATGCCCGACACCAACCCGCCGATCGACGATCCGGCCATCGTCGACTTCGTGCTGCGCCGGGCCCGCGACACCGCCAGCACCCACGTCCTGCCGGCGGCCGCCATCACCAAGGGCCTCGCCGGCCAGGTGATGACCGAGTTCGGCCTGCTCACCGAGGCCGGCGCCGTCGCCTTCACGGACGGGCTCAAGGCCGTCACCAACGCCCAGGTGATGCGCAGGGCGCTCACCTACGCCCGCGATTTCGGCGCCCTGCTGATGCAGCACGTCGAGGAGCCGACGCTCGTCGGCGACGGGGTGATGAACGAGGGCGAGATGGCCTCGCGGCTCGGCCTTCACGGCATCCCGCGGGAGGCCGAGACGATTCTTCTGGAGCGCGACATCCGCCTCGTGCGCCTGACCGGCGGGCGCTACCACGCGGCGATGATCTCCTGCGCCGACTCGGTCGAGATCGTGCGGCGGGCGAAGGAAGCGGGGCTTCCCGTCACCTGCGGCGTCTCGGTCAACAACCTCGTTCTGAACGAGAACGACATCGGCCACTACCGCACCTTCTGCAAGCTCTCGCCGCCGTTGCGGACCGAAGCCGACCGCCAGGCCGTGGTGGCGGCGCTCAACGAGGGCGTGATCGACGTCGTCGTCTCCGACCACAACCCGCAGGACGTCGAGACCAAGCGCCTGCCCTTCGCCGAGGCTGCCGACGGCGCGCTCGGGATCGAGACCCTGCTCGCCGCATCCTTGCGGCTCGTGCATGCCGGTGACGTCAGCCTGCCGCGGCTCCTCGCCGCCCTCTCGGCGGCGCCCTCGCGGGTGCTCGGGCGCGAGACCGGGCGCCTCGCTGCAGGCAGCCCCGCCGACCTCGTCCTGATCGACGCGGACGCGCCCTACGTCCTCGACAAGCGGCAGCTGAAGTCGCGCTCGAAGAACTCGCCCTTCGACGAGGCGCGGCTGCAGGGGCGGGCCTCCCTCACGATGGTCGCCGGCCGCATCGTCCACCGCATCGAGGAGCCGCGCTGATGGCGCCGGACTGGTCGCAGATCGCCCTCTGGCTCGTCGTCGGCTACCTCTTCGGCGCGATTCCCTTCGGGTTGATCCTGACCCGCTTCGCCGGCCTCGGCGACGTGCGGGCGATCGGCTCGGGCAACATCGGCGCCACCAACGTGCTGCGCACCGGCCGCAAAGGTCTCGCCGCAGCGACGCTGCTCGGCGACGCGCTCAAGGGCACCGCCGCGGTGCTGCTCGCGTCGCGCCTCGGCGGGCCGGAGGCGGCCCTCGCCGCCGGGCTCGGCGCCTTCCTGGGCCATCTCTTCCCGGTCTGGCTCGGCTTCAAGGGCGGCAAGGGCGTCGCCACCTTCATCGGCGTGCTGCTCGGCCTCTTCCCCCTCGGCGTCCTGGTCTTCGCGGTCGTCTGGCTCGGCCTCGCGGCCTTGCTCCGCTACTCCTCGGCCTCGGCGCTGGCGGCCTCGGCCGCCACCCCCGCCGCCCTGTGGGCCTTCGGTCAGGGGCGCCTCGCGGTGCTGTTCTGCGTGCTCGCCCTGCTGCTATGGTGGAAGCACGCGCCCAATATCCGCCGCCTCGCAGCGGGGACCGAGGGGCGCATCGGACAGAAGGGCTGAAGGTCTGACGCTGACCCTCACCCAAGGTTCCAGGGACCTTTGAGGGGAGAGGGTCGTGCAGTTAAGCGACGCGCAGCGGCTCGACTGGCTCCGGCTGATCCGCTCGGAGGGCGTCGGCCCGCGCACCTTCCGGGGATTGGTGAACCGCTTCGGTGGCGCCGGTGCGGCGCTCAAGGCCCTGCCGGGTCTCGCCAAGGCCCGGGGCAAGCCGATCCGGGTCGCCACCAGGGCCGAGGCGGAGCGCGAGATGGCGGCGGCGGCCCGTCTCGGCGCGCGCCTCGTGGCGATGGGCGAACCCGATTACCCGCTGCCGCTCCAGGCCACCGCCGATGCGCCGCCGCTCATCGCCATCCGGGGCGACGCCGCCTGCCTCAACCGCCCGTCGGTCGCCATCGTCGGCTCACGCAACGCGTCGGCCGCCGGCCTCACCTTCACCGAGCGCCTGTCGCACGCGCTCGGCGCCGAGGGGCTGGTGATCGTCTCAGGATTGGCCCGCGGCATCGACGCGCGGGCCCACAAGGCGGCGCTCGGGACCGGCACGGTCGCGGTGCTGGCCGGCGGGCACGACCGGATCTACCCGTCGGAGCACGAGGAGCTGGTGGCGCGCATCCTCGAGAACGGTGGCGCCGTCGTCGCCGAGATGCCGATGGGCTGGGAGCCGCGGGGCCGCGACTTCCCGCGCCGCAACCGCATCATCTCGGGGCTCTGCCTCGGCACCGTGGTGGTGGAGGCGGCGCGCCGCTCCGGCTCGCTCATCACCGCCCGCTTCGCCCTGGAGCAGGGCCGCGAGGTCTTCGCCGTGCCGGGCTCGCCCCTCGACCCCCGCGCCGAGGGCACCAACGACCTGATCCGCGACGGCGCCACCCTCTGCGCCGCCCCCGAGCACGTGATGGCGGTGCTCTCGCCCCTGATCGGCAGGCCCGCGCCGGATGCGGGAGCCGAGGACGCGGCGGACCGGCCGGAGCCGGCTTTGTACTGGGACGAGACCGATTTCTCCGCCGAGCCGGTCACCGCCATGGCGGCCGAGCCGGCGCAGAGCCCGATCGACGCGGACCCGCCGCGGCCGGCGGCCGCGGACGACCGGGCGCTCCTGCTCGGGCTTCTCGGGCCCTCGCCCGTGCCGGCCGATGCCCTGGCGCGCCAGGCCGGCCTATCGGCGCGGGTCGTGCAGGGGCTCCTCATGGAGCTGGAACTGGACGGGACGATCTGGCGGCACCCGGGCGGGGCGGTGTCGCTGCGGTGATCCCGTCAGCGCGCTTCGCCCCGGTGCATCGCCTCCACCCGGTCCGTAAATCGCCCGTCCGGCCCGTGCAGCACCAGGGCCGGCGCCAGGGTGAACGGGGCCCGGCTGCCGCGCACGCCCGCCACCAGCACCCGGATCGCCGCGGCATCCGCCCGCGGCTGGACCGGCGTGACGGTGAGCGCCCCGAACCGCCCCGCCATCGCGTCGAGGCAGGCCGGCAGGGCGTCGGCGCGGTGGATCAGCACCAGCCGTCCGCCGGGGCGCAGCAGGTCGGCGCAGGTGCGCAGCCACGCTTCCAGCCCGTCGGGTGTGGGGAAGCCGTGCGCCGCGGCCCGGGCCGCGACCGGTGAGGCCCGATGCCGGCCGGCCTCGAAAAAGGGCGGGTTGGTGAGGACGAGGGCGACCGTGTCGGGCAGGAGGCCGGCGGCACGCCGTTCCCGGCCCGGCGCCGTCACGTCGGCCTCGATCACCCGCACGCGGGCGGCCAGCCCATTCTCCTGCGCGTTGAGCCGGGCCAGGGCCGCCGCCTCCGGGTCGCGCTCGACCAGCATCACCTGCGTTTCCGGGTGGGCGCGGGCGACCGCGAGCCCGACCGCCCCGGTGCCGGCGCCGAGGTCGCACACGGTCTCGCCCGGCCGCGCCCCGGCCGCGCCCGCGAGCAGCACCGCGTCGGTTCCGGCCCGGTGGGCGCCGCGCGGCGGCTGGCGCAGCGTGAGCCGCCCGCCGAGCCAGGCTTCCGGCCCGGGACGAGAATCGGGCTCAGCGGCCCGGGGCATCGCGCAGCTCGTGGGCGAGGCCCGCATCGGTGAGGATGCGGCGGGCCTGGCGGGCGTGGTCCTCCGGCACCAGCAGCCGGCGCGGGAAGGCGCCGATCATCCCCTCCATCACGCTGATGTGGTTGTCGGCCACCAGCACCGGGATGTCGGCGCCGTCGAGGAGCGATTCCGCGAAGCCGATCAGGACGGGGTCGTTGCTGCGGATCAGCTCGATCATGGCGCGGGCGCTCTCCTTCCGGGTGGTCGCGGCGGCCTTACCACACCAGCGCGTCCGTTGCGCCGCATCCCCGGCCCGGCCCGACCGCGGCGGCGCCTTGCGGCAGCTTGCGTGTTGCCGCCGGGGGCGCTCGCGTGCCAAAGGGGGCGGGCAATGATCGAGGAGCCCCGCGGTCCGGGGCGGTTCTGTGGAGATCGCGCGGGCGTGGGCGTCGTACTTCCCCTTCAGGACACACCCTCCGACCCGGAGGCCAGCCTCGACGCCCTGGTGGCGCTGGTGGCGGGCGGGATGGAGCGCGTCAACGCGATGATCCTGTCGCGCACCGGCTCCGACGTCACGATGATCCCGGAGGTCGCCAACCACCTCATCTCCTCGGGCGGCAAGCGCCTGCGCCCGATCCTGACCCTCGCGACCGCGGCCCTGTCGGGCTACGACAGGTCCGCCGACGGCGACGTGAAGCTCGCCGCCAGCGTCGAGTTCATGCACACCGCGACGCTCCTGCACGACGACGTCGTCGACGAGAGCGACATGCGCCGCGGCAAGGTCGCGGCCCGGATCAAGTGGGGCAACGAGGCCAGCGTCCTCGTCGGCGACTTCCTGCTCGGCCAGGCCTTCAAGATGATGGTCGAGGTCGGCTCCCTGCGCGCCCTCGACATCCTGTCCTCGGCCGCCTCGGTGATCGCCGAGGGCGAGGTGATGCAGCTCACCGCCGCCCGCAGCACCGAGACCACCGAGGACGAGTACCTGGCGGTGATCCGGGCGAAGACCGCCGAACTGTTCGCCGCCGCCTGCGAGGTCGGGCCGGTCCTGGCCGAGCGGCCGAAATCCGAGATCGCCGCCTGCCGCAGCTACGGCATGAATCTCGGCATTGCGTTCCAGCTCGTCGACGACGCCCTCGATTACGGCGGCACCAGCGCCGACCTCGGCAAGAACGTCGGCGACGATTTTCGCGAGGGCAAGATCACCCTGCCAGTGGTGCTGTCGTTCCGCCGCGGCAGCGACGAGGAGCGGGCGTTCTGGCGCCGCACCCTGGAGCGTCAGGAGATCGAGGAGCCCCGCGACCTCGACGCGGCGATCGCGATCATGCGCCGCCACCGCGCCCTCGAGGACACGATCGAGCGCGCCCGCCACTACGGCGCCATGGCCAAGGACGCGCTCGCCCTGTTTCCGAACGCCCCGATGAAGCAGGCGCTGCTCGAAGCGGTCGATTTCTGCGTCGCCCGGGCGCGGTAGCGCGTCGCGGGCATGCTTGCCCGTCCGCACGGTGGAACGAGGCCCTGAAGGGGCCGGGACGCCGCGCCGCACGAGGAGCGTGCGGGCGCGCCCCGACCGTCCCGGCGAAGGCGACCTCAGCGCAGCAGCGTCGCCCGCACCCACCAGCCCGGCTGCGCCGCCGCGATCGCCCGGGCGGCGCGCGCCGCCGCCGAGCGGTGGGAGAACAGCCCGAACACGGTGGCGCCGGAGCCCGACATCCGGGCGAGGCGGCAATCCGGCTGGTCGCGCAGGGCCGCGAGGGTGTCGCCGATCACCGGCGCGACCGTGAGGGCGGGGGCTTCGAGATCATTGCGGGCCGGCGCGATGCGCGCCAGGAGATCGTCGAGGCCGGTGCCGTCGCCGATTTCGGGATGCGTGTGTGCGGCGAGGGGATGAGCCTCCCCGACCTTCAGCCCCAGGGCGCGGAAGACCGGCGCCGTCTCGACCGGCACGCCGGGATTGATCAGCACCGCCGGGAGCAATGGCAGGCTCACCGCCGGACCGACCGCCTCGCCGGCGCCGCGCATCATCCGGGCCCGGGGATCGAGGCAGACCGGCACGTCGGCTCCGGTGCGGCGCGCCGCCGCCATCAGGGCCGGGTGGTCGGGCGACAGGCCGTTGAGGCGCCCGAGCAGCCGCAGAGCCCCGGCCGCGTCCGAGGAGCCGCCGCCGATCCCCGCCGCCACCGGCAGGCGCTTCACGAGATGGAAGCGCCCGACCGTGAGCCCGGGCAGTTCGGCGGCGAGGTGCCGGGCCGCCCGCATCACCAGGTTGTCGTCGAGCGGACCCGCGGGACCGGCGGTCGGGCCGGAGACGGCGAGGTCGAGCACCGGCCCTGGCTCCAGGGTCAGGAGGTCGCCCGCGCCCGATCCCGCGAAGGCGACCAGGCTCTCGAGGGCGTGATAGCCGTCGCCGGGGCGGCGGCCGAGGACGTGCAGGGTCAGGTTGATCTTGGCGGGCGCGCGGGTGGCGAGGGTCGGCACGTCAACGTCTCTCGAACGGACATAAGGGCGCGGCGCCTGTCCGGCGCCGCGCCCGCGATGTCATCTCGGCTGTGGGCGAGGCGCGATCAGCCCCCGCTCTTCGTCTCCGTGCCCATCGCCGGCGGCTCGCTCGGGGCGGGGGCGCCCTTCGGCATCTCCGGCTGGGCCGCGGGCTGGCTCTCGGCGGTGGCGGCGGGCTTCTCCAGCTCCGGCAGCCCGTCCTTGAGCTTCGCGTCGATCTTCACCAGGTCCTCGGGCTCGGGATTGAGGTCCTTGGCGTGCTGCCACTGGAACTTGCCCTCGAGACGCCGGCCGCTGCGCCAGTAGGCGTCGCCCAGGTGGTCGTTGATGGTCGGGTCGCCGGGCTTCAGCTCGATCGCCTTTTCAAGCTCGCGCACCGCGTCGTCCCAGCGGCCGAGGCGGTAATAGGCCCAGCCCAGGCTGTCGATGATCATGCCGTCGCGCGGCTGCAGGTCGACCGCCTGCTTCAGCATGCGGAAGGCCTCGTCGATGTTCTGGTTCTGGTCGACCCAGGAATAGGCGAGGTAGTTCAGCACCTGGGCGCGGCCGTTGGGCTGCGTCGCCGGCACCAGCTCGAGCGCCTTCTTGAGGTCGGCCTCGGCCTTCGGCCACTCCTTGGCCCGCTCGTAGGACGTGCCGCGGAAGTAGTACAGGGTCCAGTAGTTGCGCGCCGGCTGGTCGCCGATCAGGTCGATCGCCTTGGTGTAGGTCTGGGCCGACTCGGCGTATTTCTTGCGCGAGCGCTGGACGTTGCCGAGCGCCGAGATCACGTCGATGTCGTTGGGATAGGTCTTGGCGACCTGGTCGAGATGGGCGAGCGCCTCGTCGCCCTTGCCCATCTGCTCGAGATTGAGCCCGATCTGGATGTCGGCGTTGAGCTTGAGCGGTGAATTCGCCGGCATGCGGGCGAAGATCTCGTTCGCCCGGTCGGGCGCCTTCATCCGCTCGAGGGTGTCGGCCAGCGTCAGGAGCGCGAGGGAATGCTCGGGCGCGAGGTAGAGGGCGAGGCGCAGGTAGACCACCGCCGGCAGCTCGTCGCCCTGCGAGGTTCCGGCCGAGCCGAGGCCGTACAGCACCTCCGCCGCGCCCTCCTGGGCCGAGCCGATCAGCGGCGTCAGCGGCTTGCCGGCCTTCAGCTTGTCGAGGGCGTCGCGCACGATCGGGTGGCGCGGCAGGATGTTGTCGAATTCCTGGTAGGCCGCCACCGCGAGGTCGGGCCGGCCCGACTCGGCCTCGAAGCGGCCGTAGGCGTCGACGATGCGCAGCGTGTTGCGGTCGGCGTCGTAGGCGGATTTGAGCCGCCGCTCGGCCTCGACCTTGTCGCCGACCAGCGCCGCGATCAGGCCGGCATGGTAGTCGCGGAAGACGTTGTAGTAGCGCTCGCCCTTGAGCTTGTTGATGGTCTCGAGCGCCTTCTTGCCCTCGTTGGTGCCGGCATAGGACCATGCGGTCAGCAGGGTCGAGGTCAGGTCGGCGGCCGCCCCCTTGCCGCCGCGCTGCAGGTTCTGCCGTGCCGCACCGTATTGCTTGGCCTTGATCTTCTGCACCCCGAGGGCGAGCTGGGCGAGGCCGTTGGCCCCGTCCCGCTGCGTCAGCTTCTCGGCGGCCCGGAAGGCCTCCGGCAGCGAGCCGTCGGCCAGCAGGGCCACGAAGGAGCGCTCGAGGAGTTCCGCGTTGCGGGGATCGCCCTTCACCGCCTCGCGGTAATAGGTGGCGGCGGCGGCGGTGTCGCGGGAGGCGCCGGCGATGTAGGCGGCCAGGAAGTTGCCTTCCAGCGAGTCCGCCGGCTCGTAGGCCTGCGAGGCCGCGAACTCCCGCGCCGGCAGCCGCGCCGCCAGGGCCGGCGCCGTCGAGGCGCAGAGGAGGAGAGCCAGCGCGGCGAGCGCGCGTCCGCGGCGGGGGGCGGGGATTCGGATCGTGGGCACCAAGCTCGTGGCTCCGTGATCGCGCCGGCCGCGGCGCCGGCGCGCGAAATCGGGCGTGACATTGGACCCTGCGCGGGGCAGCGGCAAGACCAAACGGCGGCGGCGATGTGTCGGGGCCGCCCTCCTCGCCCTCCCGCCGGCCGGCCGCGATCGGAGATGGATGACCGTGACGGTGTCCGAGCTGCGCGGCGAAAGACCTCCGTTCGGCGCTGACGGACGATGAAGCGCGGGGCCGCCCCGGTCGCGGGCCAGACCGGCTGTCCGCTGGTCTGTCCCGCAGGCGATCAGGTCGCCGATCTCGGGCGGCAGTCGGGGCACCTGAGCGCGGGGCACCTGCGCGGGGAGGCGGGGCGTGCCCTCACGGCCGTGCGGGCGGCGTGAGGATCGATCCTCGTCGTCTGCCGCAACGGTTCCGACACCCTCGACGTCATCCCGGCGCCGCGCAGCGGCACCCGGGATGACCCGGAGACGGAGAAAGCGGGCGCGCCAGACACCGGGCGCGCCCCGTTTCCTCACATATTCACGTAGTTCGGCCCGCCCGGACCCTCCGGTGTGACCCAGTTGATGTTCTGGTTCGGATCCTTGATGTCGCAGGTCTTGCAGTGGACGCAGTTCTGCGCGTTGATCTGGTAGCGCGGCGCACCGCCCTCGTCGATCCACTCGTAGACGCCGGCCGGGCAGTAGCGGCCCGACGGCCCGCCGAACACGTCGTGCTCGGAGGATTTCTGCAGGCCCATGTCCTTGACCTGGAGGTGGACCGGCTGGTCCTCCTCGTGGTTGGTGTTCGACAGGTAGACCGACGAGAGGCGGTCGAAGGTCAGCACCCCGTCGGGCCGAGGGTACTTGATCGGCTTCACGTCCTTGAGCGGCTTGGTGCAGGCGTAGTCCGGCTTGCCGTGGCTCATCGTGCCGAACAGCGACAGGCCGGCGAGCTCGTTGAGCCACATGTCGAGCCCGCCCAGGCCGACGCCGACCAGCGTGCCGTACTTCGACCAGAGCGGCTTGACGTTGCGCACCCGCTTGAGGTCGTAGCCGATCGGGCTCGAGCGCCAGCCCTCCTCGTAGGAGGTCAGCTCGTCCTGGGCCCGGCCGGCGGCCAGCGCCTCGTGGATCGCGCCGGCGGCCTGCATGCCCGACAGCACCGCGTTGTGCGAGCCCTTGATCCGCGGCACGTTGACGAAGCCGGCGGAGTCGCCGACGAGGCAGCCGCCCGGGAAGACGAGCTTCGGCACCGATTGCCAGCCGCCCTCCATGATCGCGCGCGCGCCGTAGCCGATGCGCTTGGCGCCCTCGAACACGTCGCGGATCATCGGGTGGGTCTTGAAGCGCTGGAACTCCTCGAACGGCGACAGGGTCGGGTTCTCGTAGTTCAGGTGCGTCACGAACCCGACCGAGACCAGGTGGTCGTCGAAGTGGTACAGCCACGAGCCGCCGCCGGCCTTGTTCGGCAACGGCCAGCCCATCGAGTGCTGCACCAGCCCCGGCCGGAATTTTTCGGGCTTGACCTGCCACAGCTCCTTCACGCCGAGGCCGTATTTCTGGTGGTCGGAATGCTGGTTGAGGCGGTAGCGGTCGATGAGCTTCTTGGTCAGCGAGCCGCGGGCGCCCTCGCCGAACACCGTGTACTTGGCCCGCAGCTCCATGCCGCGGGTGAAGTCGTCCCGCGCCTCGCCCGACCTGGCGATGCCGAGGTCGCCGGTGGCGATGCCGACCACGGCACCCGCCTCGTCATAGAGGATCTCGGCGGCCGGGAAACCCGGATAGATCTCGACGCCCAGCTCCTCCGCCTTGCGGCCGAGATACTTGGTGACGTTGGAGAGCGAGCCGACGAAATTGCCGTGGTTGCTCATCAGCTTCGGGAAGGCGACGTTCGGCAGGGTGATGCCGCCAGCCGGCCCGAGGAACATGAACTCATCCTTGACCACCTCGGTCTTGAGCGGGCGGTCCGGGTCCTCGCGCCAGTCGGGCACCAGCCTGTCGAGGCCGCTCGGGTCGATGACGGCGCCCGACAGGATGTGGGCGCCGACCTCGCTGCCCTTCTCGACCACGACCACCGACACCTCGGTGCCGGCCTCGGCCGCGAGCTGCTTCAGCTGGATGGCGGCAGCCAGCCCGGCCGGGCCCGCTCCGACGATCACCACGTCGAAGTCCATCGCCTCGCGTTCCGGCAGCTCCATCCTGGTCCTCCCCTGGTCTTGCGATAGTTCACATATAAACGATCTCGGGCCGCCTCAAGCGGTCCCAATGGCCGGACCGTGCGACGCCGTGTCCCCGGGCGCAAGCGGCAGCCTCCCGGCCTCGCGCGCGGGAATGCGTGTGGGCGCGGTGTCGCGCCGGTTGTCCACAGTCGCGCGGCACGCCACATCATACGTATGACGCCCGACGTTCCCGACAGCCACGACCTGCTCTCCTTCCTCGACTTTCACGTCGAGGCCGGCGTGGACGTCGCGCTGGACGAGACGCCGCACGACCGCTTCGCCGAGCCGGAGGCGCCGCGACGGCCCGCAAGGGAGGAGGACGCCACCCCCGAGAGGCCGTCGCGGCAGGCGCCGCCGGCGGAGCCGGTCCGGGCCGCACTCTCCCGTCCGGAGCCCGCCCGTGCCGAACCCGCCCGTGCGGAGACACCCAGCACCTTCGGCCGCTCCGCCGCGGCCGCCCCCGGCGAGGCCGCCGGCGACGCCCGCGAACTCGCCGCCACCGCCGCGAGCCTGGAGGAGCTGGAAGGCCTGCTCGCCCGGTTCGAGAGCTGCGCGCTGCGCTTCACCGCCAAGAGCCTGGTCTTCGCCGACGGCAACCCGCAGGCCCGGGTGATGTTCGTCGGAGAGGCCCCCGGCGCCGACGAGGACCGGGTCGGCAAGCCGTTCATGGGCCGCTCGGGCCAGCTCCTCGACCGGATGATGGCGGCGGTCGGGCTCGACCGCACGAACGCCTATGTCGGCAACGTCGTGCCCTGGCGCCCGCCGGGCAACCGCAACCCGACCCCACAGGAGATCGCGACCTGCAAGCCGTTCATCGAGCGGCAGATCGCCCTCGCCGATCCCGATATCCTGGTCTGCCTGGGCGGCGTCGCGACGCAAGCGCTCGCCGGCACCAAGGACGGCATCCTGAAGTCGCGCGGGCGCTGGTATCCCTACCGCACCGGGCGGCGCGAGATCCGCCTCCTCGCCACCCTGCACCCGGCCTACCTGCTGCGCCAGCCGCTGCAGAAGCGCCTCGCCTGGCGCGACTTCCGCGCCCTGCGCGCCGCCCTCGACGAGGGGCAGGGCTGAGGCCCGTCCAAGCGGAACCGTGCCGGCTCCCGTCGATTACTCTTGAGCCCGAACGCTGCGCCGCGTAGCCGTCGCGGCTCACGGTACGGGCCAACGGATAGCTGACCATGCGCTGGGAAGATTTTCGCACCTCCGACAACGTCGAGGACCGTCGCGGCGAGGGCGGCGGCGGGGGCGGCTTCGGATTCCCGGGCGGCGGCGCCGGGGGGCTGGGCATCGGCACGATCGTGATCCTGTGCATCATCGGCTGGGTCACCGGCATCAACCCGGCGATCCTGATCGGCGGCGCCGAGCAGATGACGCGCCCGCGCGCGCCGCAGGAGCAGCAGGGCCAGCCGCAGCCCGACCGGCGCACCGGCGCCCCCTCCGACCAGACCGGCAAGTTCGCCGCCGCGATCCTCGGCAACACCGAGGACGTGTGGAACCAGGTGCTGCCGAACCAGACCGGGCGCCAGTACACCCCGACCACGATGGTGCTCTATACCGGCGGCACCCGCAGCGGCTGCGGCCAGGCCCGGGCCGCCATGGGCCCGTTCTACTGCCCGCTCGACAAGAAGGTCTATCTCGACACCTCCTTCTTCAAGGAGATGGAGCAGAAGTTCCGGGTGAAGGGTGACTTCGCCTACGCCTACGTCATCGCCCACGAGGTCGGGCACCACGTGCAGGACGTGCTCGGCATCCTGCCCAAGGTCCAGCGCAAGCAGCAGCAGGTGGGCGAGCGCGAGTCGAACGCCCTCTCGGTGCGCGTCGAGCTGATGGCCGATTGCCTCGCCGGCGTCTGGGCCAAGAACTCGAACGACCGCTTCAACGCGCTCGAGCCCGACGACATCGAGGAGGCGCTGCAGGCCGCGAGCGCCATCGGCGACGACCGGCTGCAGAAGCAGAGCCAGGGCTACGTCGTGCCGGATTCCTTCACCCACGGCTCCTCGGCCCAGCGCATGCGCTGGTTCCAGACCGGCTATCGCAGCGGGCAGACCCAGTCCTGCGACACGTTCCGGGCGGCGCAGCTCTGATGGCAAGTCTCGATCAAGCCCGCCTCGACACCGCCCGGGACTTCGTCGCGCTGAACATCGCGGTGCTGACCGTCTCGGACACCCGCACCCTGGCGGACGACCGCTCGGGCGACACCCTGGTCGAGCGCCTGGAGAAGGCCGGGCACCGCCTCGCCGCCCGGGCGATCGTGCCGGACGATGTCGAGGCGATCCGCGGCCAGGTGCGGGCATGGGCCGAGGACCCGGGGGTCGACGTGGTGATCACCACCGGAGGCACCGGCTTCACCGGCCGCGACGTGACGCCGGAGGCGCTGGAGCCCTTGTTCGAGAAGCGGATGGACGGGTTCTCCGCCATCTTCCACCGCATCTCCTACGACAAGATCGGCACCTCGACGCTGCAGTCGCGGGCCACCGCCGGGGTCGTCTCCGCCACCTACGTGTTCGTGCTGCCGGGCTCGCCGGGGGCCTGCCGCGACGCCTGGGACGGCATCCTGGCGGCCCAGCTCGACTACCGGCACCGGCCCTGCAACTTCGTCGAGATCATGCCGCGCCTCGACGAGCACCTGAAGCGCGGGGCCGTCAGCCCCGGAGCAGGCTCCCCCGCAGGGGCTTGACCGGCACGCGGGCGCGCAGGGGCAGGCCCGCCCGCACCGCCTGCACCCGCACGAGGTCGCCGGCCCGCACCCAGCGGGTCCCGGTCAGGGCCTCGCGCCGGCCGGCGATCCGCTCGAACAACGGCGCGTGCGGGCGGCGCAGGCGGCCGATCGCCTCGGCCGGTGCGGTGGCGCCGAACCGGTCGAGCACCCGGATCCAGCCCTCCGCCGGGACGTCGCCGGCCTCCAGGCACAGCATCCAGGGCCGGCGCGCTGCGGCGGCGGCCGCGACCCAGGGGCTGGGGCCCCGCGCCACCAAGGCCGCGCCGGTGCTCTCCGCCATCGTGCCGACCTCCGGGTCGTCCGGATGCGCCGCCGCGATCACCGCATCGGCCACCACGCCCGCCGCGACGCCGGCCACCAGGGCCGCCAGGGTGTCGGCGAGGGCGTCGATGCGCTCCGGATCGATCGCGCCGGGGAGATGGATGACGGCCGTGAACATGATCGCGCCATAGCTTATGGGAGACGGCGCGTCTTGCCTCGATGGTTGGCACTTGCGCTCGTTCCTGTTTTGTTCGAATTTCCGCCGCGGGTCGGGCACGGAGGCGGGAATGGAATCGGAACGCGGGCCGGACCTCCGCCTCGCCGGATCGACCCCGCCGGCGCAAGGCCGCCGTGGGCGCGGCGCCACCGCCAACCCGACCGGCCGGTTCGAGGCCGCCGCGCGCGAGCGCTTCGCCGACGGGTGGGACATCGCCGAGGATCTGCCGCCCCTGCGCACCGAGGTGACGCTGGAGCGGGTGCGCAGCATCATCACCCGGAACGACTCGCCCGATATCGGCTTCGACCGCTCGATCAACCCGTATCGCGGCTGCGAGCACGGCTGCGTCTACTGCTTCGCCCGGCCGAACCACGCCTATGCGGGCCTCTCGCCGGGGCTCGATTTCGAGACGAAGCTCTTCGCCAAGCCCGACGCGGCGGCGTTGCTGGAGCGGGAATTGTCGGCCCGCGGCTACACGCCCCGCACCATCGCGCTCGGCACCGCCACCGATCCCTACCAGCCGATCGAGCGGCGCTACCGCCTGACGCGGGGCGTCCTCGAGGTGCTGGCCCGCTTCCGCCACCCGGTCGGCCTCGTCACCAAGTCCGACCTCGTGCTGCGCGACCTCGACATCCTGGCGCCGATGGCGGCCGAGGGCCTGGTGAAGGTGGCGCTGTCGGTCACGACCCTCGATCCCGGCCTCGCCCGCCGGATGGAGCCCCGCGCGCCCCGGCCCGAGAAGCGCCTGGCGGCGATCCGGGCGCTCGCCGCAGCCGGCATCCCGGTGATGGTGCTGGTGGCCCCCCTGATCCCGGGCCTCAACGACCACGAGGTCGAGGCGGTGCTCGCCCGCGCCCGGGAGGCCGGGGCGAGCGAGGCCGGCGGCGTGCTCCTGCGCCTGCCGCACGAGCTCGCCGACCTGATGCGCGACTGGTTTTCCGAGCATTATCCCGACCGGGCGGGGCGCGCCTTCTCGCTCCTCAGCCAGGCCCGGGGCGGCAAGGTCTACGATTCGACCTATGGGCGGCGCTTCACCGGGACGGGGCCCTACGCCGATCTCCTCGACCAGCGGATGCGGGTGGCGATGACGCGACTCGGCTATCCGGCGGAGCGGCTGCGGCTGAGGACCGATCTGTTTCGGGTGCCGGTGCGGGTGGGCGGGCAGTACAGCTTGTTCTGAGAGCCTGTTTGATTTGGTTTCCATGCTCGTCCCACCCACAACCTCATCCTGAGGTGCCGCGTAGCGGCCTCGAAGGAGGGTTCCAGGGATCCCGGCGATTTCTGGAGCCCTCCTTCGAGGTCAGTCGATCAAAGATCGACTAACACCTCAGGATGAGGTCGAGGGTCGGATCGAAGAGGCGCCGGCGATACTGGCTCCATAGGTCAAACAGTCTCTGAGAGGGGTGGTATGTCTTGTTCCCGTGGACGGCAGGGCGGTCCGGGGAGATGTGCCTGGGCTTCCAAAGGATTTTTCCCGGGACAGCCCTGTGCGGGCCTTGGAGAGGAGAATCCGCCCGCCCAGGCGGCAGGATTCGGTAACCTGCCGTAATGACCGACGCCCCGCCCTCCCTCGACACCCCCCGCCTCCACCTGCGCCTCGTCACCCCCGAGGACGCCGAGGTGACCAGCGCCATGATAACCCCGGCGGTGAGCCGGTGGCTCGGCTACTGGCCGGTGCCGTTCACCACCGCCATGGCGCGGGATCGGATCGCGACGGCGCGCGCCCTGGCCGAGGCCGGGCAGGCGCTTTCCCTCGCGGTGACCGCCCGCGGCGACGGCGAACTCCTCGGCTGGATCATGCTGCACCGGACCCGCGAGGAACCACGGACGGCCACCCTCGGCTACTGGCTCGGCGAGGCGCATCAGCGCCGCGGCTATCTGCGCGAGGCGGCCGCCGCGCTCCTCCCGATCGCTGTCGCGTGGCTCGACCTCGACCGGATCGAGGCCAGCGCCCAGCCGGAGAACGCCGCCTCCGTCGCGGTGATGCGGGCGCTCGGGATGACGTTTCGGCGCGAGGCGGTGATGCACGCCCCGGCGCGGGGCCGGGACGAGCGCGTCCACGTCTACGGCGTCGACCGGGAGAGCCTCAGCCCGGCTCCGCCACCAGGGTCAGCTCGAAGGTGATGCAGGCGGCGTTGGCGCCGCGGAGCAGGGCGCCCTCGTGGATGGCGCCGAAGACGTCCACCACCGCGATGTCGAGATGGGCGACCGGCCGCCCGTCCGGTCCAGGCCGCACGAGACCGTCGCGGATCCATACCTCGCTGGCGTCGGTTGGGATCACCCGTCCGTCGGCGAAGGCCGGCCGCACGATGCTGCCGATGCCGCGCACCCGCGCCGCCGCGATCCCATGCGCGAAGGCTGCCGCCTCGATCGCCGCGTGGATCTCCTGGTTCGGCTGGATCTTGACGAGCAGGCAGCCCCGCTCGGCGCCTCCGGGGCCGGCCGGCGTGAACAGCGAGAAGTTGGTCTCGGGGTCGGGCTCGACCCGCCAGGCCGCCTCGGCCGTGCCCCAGACCTCGGCCCGGACCGGTTCCGCCACCACGACCTCGGCGGGCAGCATGTGCCCGGCCCGGCGGCGCCCGTCGGCCTCGGTCCAGGCCCCGTGGACGTGCAGGAAGGCGGCGCCGTCGCGCTCGCCGAAGGTGGCGCTCGCCCGCTCGAGCCGCGTCGTGCCCGGCGGTCGGAAGGTCTCGCTGTAATAGGCGGCGAAGCGCGGCTCGGCGGAGAGCGCCGGCATCACGTAGGCGAAGGGGGCGAAGCCCCCGCCCGTCAGCTGCACCACCCCGCCGCGCATCCCCGCCTCCGCGAGGGTGCCGGCGACGGCCGCAAGCAGCGTCGCCCCCGGCGCGAGCCCGAAGACGAGGTGGGTGAGCCCTCCGCCGGCGGCGAGCCAGCGCTCGGGCCGCACCGGCCCGGGCTGCGCCAGGGTGGCGAAGGCCGCCGGCTCAGGCCGCATCGGATCGGCTCTTGTCGCCGAGCAGCCCGGCCGCCTCCAATTCCTCGCGCACCATCTTCTTGGTGATCTTGCCGTAGCCGGATTTCGGCAGCGCGTCGCGCAGGATGACCCGGCGGGGCAGCTTGTAGCGGGCCACCTTGTCGAACAGGAACGCCATCACGTCCTCCTCCGAGAGCGTCATGCCCTCCCGGGGCACGCAGACTGCGATGCCGATCTCGCCCCAGGTCGGGTCCGGCACGCCGAGCACCGCCGTCTCGGCCACCGCCGGATGGGCCAGGATCTTCTCCTCGATCTCCCGCGGGTAGATGTTCGAGCCGCCCGAGATGTACATGTCGGAGGCGCGCCCGGTGATGTACAGGAAGCGCTCGGCGTCGAGATAGCCGAGGTCGCCGGTGCGGAACCAGCCGTCGCGAAACGCCTCGGCATTGGCCTTCGGGTTCTCCCAGTAGCCGGCGAACACGGCGGGACCGCAGACGCAGATCTCGCCGGTCTCGCCGAAGCCGACCTCGCGGCCTTCCGGATCCTGGATCTGCACCTGCATCCCGGTGCGCTCGAAGCCGCAGGTGCCGATCTTCACCCCCGGCCCGTCCTCGGCCTCGTGCAGGGCGGGCGGCAGCACCGTGATGTTGCCGGTGACCTCGCCGAGGCCGAAATACTGCACGATCACCTGGCCCAGGCTGCGCAGGGCCCGCTTCTGGTCCTCGCGGTACATCGGCGCGCCGGCATAGATGATGTAGCGCAGGGACGAATGGTCGTGCGCGTCGACCGCCGGGTGCTCGACCATCATCTTCAGGATCGTCGGCACCGTGAACATGTTGGTGATGCGGTGGCGCGCCACCAGGCTCCAGACCTCCGCGGCGTCGAAGCGCTCGCCCGCCGGCAGCACCGAGGTCACCGCGCGGGCGACCTGCGCCACCGCGTGCACGCCGGCCCCGTGCGAGAGCGGCGCCACCACCAGCGAGGCGTCGGTCTCAGGGCTCGTGCCGGGCATCAGGTCGCAGAGATGGTTGGTGACGACGAAGGCCATCTGGCCGTGGGTCAGCACCGCCGCCTTCGGCTTGCCGGTGGTGCCGGAGGTGTAGAAGAACCAGCACGGGTCGTCGTGCTCGACCCCCACATTCGCCACCGCCTGGCCGGCGCCCTCCGCCACCACGGCCTCGTAGGCCTCGCCCTCGGCCGGGCCGTCGCCGATCACCACGACACGGCCCAAGGAGGGGCAGGCGGCCCGCACGGCGGCGACGTGGTCCGGGTAATCGGCGTGGCACAGGAAGGCGGCCGCGCCCGATTGGCCGGCGAGGTACGCGACGTCGTCGGGCATCAGCCGGAAGTTCGTCGGCACGAAGACCGCGCCGAGCCGGAAGGCCGCGTACATGATCTCCAGGATGGCGTTGCCGTTGCGGGCATGGACCAGCAGCCGGTCGCCCTTGGCGATCCCGCGGGCGGCGAGCCCGAACGCCAGGGCGGAGACCCGGGCGTCGAACTCGGCCCAGCTCCAGCTGCGCTCGCCCCACACGAAGGCGGCGCGATCCGGATGCCGCGCGGCGGCCTGGGTGAGGGAATGGGCGAGGTTCATCACCCGGCGCGACATCGGGGTCATCATCGGTCGCTCCTCCGGCTCGTCGTGCTCACGGGTGGCCTCCTCCCTGGCGGCGCCGGACCTTCCTGGCCTGTCTGCGCCGTACCGCGAGAGCTTACGACGCCCGGGGCGGCGAGCGGAAGCGTCGGGTCGGCATGGCCGCGTTACGGTACGCGAGATCTGAAGCTCAGCCGGTGGTGCGGGGTGAGGCCGCGCGTTGCCATCGCGGCCCGGTGGGCGGCGGTGCCGTAGCCCACGTTGCGCTCCCAGGCATAGGCCGGGTGGCGGCGCGCCAGCGCCCGCATCAGCCGGTCGCGCACCACCTTGGCGACGATCGAGGCGGCGGCGATCTGCGGCACCGCCCGGTCGCCGCCGACGAAGGCCCGGCAGGGCAGGGGCAGGCCGGGCGGCACGTCGCGCCCGTCGACCGCCACCTCGGCCTCGATCCCGAGCCGCAGGACCGCGCGGCGCATCGCGTCGAGGGTGGCGGCGCGCACGTTGATCCGGTCGATCAGGTCGCGCGAGCCGCCCGCCAGCGCCACCCGCCCGGCCGCCGCGATCCGGGGCGCCAGGCGCTCGCGGGTGGCGGCGTCGAGGCGCTTGCTGTCGTCGAGGGCTTCCAGCAGGTCGGGAGGCAGGGCGGCGGGGTCGAAATGGACCGCCGCCACGATCACCGGGCCGCACAGGGCGCCGCGGCCGACCTCGTCGCAGCCGATGAGGACGGGGTAGCGGGCAGCGAGGCGGGCATCGAAGGGACGCATCGCGCAGATGTGCACGCGGTCCGGTTTCGAAATCCCTCCCGATGCAATCGGTGACGTTTCCTTCCGGGCCGCGCAGCGCGATGATCGGCGGCAACGAAGGCGCGCCGAGGCGCCGGACCGGGGAGGGTGCGCGCTCGAGGCCTGCGCGTCGATGACGCGCTCGCGCCTCGGCCCGCGGCTCTTGGCTCGCGGCATCTGGCACGCGTCATGCCGCTCCCGGTCTCCGGTCCCGCTCGGCCCGGATTCAACCGCTGGAGGTACGCCGCCCATGAAGGTCGCCCTCGCCGTCGCCGCGCTCTCCCTCGTCCAGCCGACGCATTCCTGGTATCCCTACGAGTGCTGCTCCGACCAGGATTGCGAGCCGATCTCCGATGCCGTCGAGGTGCCGGGCGGCTACCAGACGCACGGGATCTTCGTGCCGATGGCGAAGGTGCGGCCGAGCCAGGACGGGCGCTACCACTGGTGTCACCGCGGCACCTACGTGTTCTGCTTCTTCGCGCCGCTCGCCGGCTGAGCCGGCGCTCCGTCGGGCACCGGATCGCGCCCGGCGCGTTCCCCGACGGGCGCTCCCGCCCCGCCCGTGCGCAACGAGGAGGATGCATGACCACGCCGCCGCAGGAGAATCGCATCCTGGCGCTCGCCTACCCGATCGCCCTCCTGGCCGGGGCCCTGGCGATCGGGTTCTGGACGCTCGACGAGATCCGGATCACCCGGTCCCGCGCCCTCGCGGCGCAGCTCTGGTCGCAGCCGTGACGGGGCGGAGCCCGGCGGCTCCGCCCAAAAAAGGACCGCGCTCCCTGGGGAGGCGGTCCTGAAGTCATTGGGTCTCGAAACCTCTGGAGGAGGCCCGGCCCGCCGGCATCGCGGGGGCTGGGGGGCTGGGAACCGGAGCGGCCGGCGGACCGGGCCAAGAGGTCACTGCCGGTCTACGCGCGCATCAAGGCCGGCGCGCGGCGTGATTGCGGCGTTTTGTGGGCGGCGGCGCCCGTCCTTGTGCATTTCCGATTCGTACCGGCGCATTCCCGGCGACCTGTCGCTCCCGCGCAACCCTTGCGGGGCCGTTTGCGGAATCCCATCATGGTCCGGGCGGGTCCCGTCGCGCTCCGTCTCGGCGTGCGATCCACCCGGCAGGCAGTCGCGCCCCGTCGAGAGCGCGAATCATCCCGACAGGCAGGAGAAGCGATGAGCGAGGGAGAGACGGCCGAGAGCTGGAGCGCCGGCGCCGGGGCCCATGTGGTGCCTTTCCCGCGCGCCGCACCGCAGGTGTCATTCCATCGCGACGAGCTGCGCGTGATCCTGAACCTCTACGGCCGCATGGTCTCCGAGGGCGAGTGGCGGGACTACACGATCGACTTCACCCGCGAGAAGGCGGTGTTCGCGATCCACCGCCGCACCTCCGAGCGGCCGCTCTACCGCATCGAGAAGGACCCGCGCCTCGCCCGCCGCCAGGGCGCCTACGCGGTGATCGCCGAGACCGGCCGCATCCTGAAGCGCGGCCACGACCTGGCGCAGGTGCTGCGGGTGCTGGAGAAGCCGCTGCGGGTGGTGTGAGCGGCGATCCGCGGACCTGTCTCAGTCGAGCCGGCGCACCATCCCCGTTTGCCGTGCGGGCCTCGCAGCATCGCACGCCCATGAGACGCCCCGGCCGTTCTCGCGATCAGGCGCTCTTCGGGAACGGCACCACGACCCCCTCGTCCTCCGCGCCCCGCATCACCGCCTCGATCATCCGGGCGAGGGTCGCCTGGTCGTAGGGCTTGGCGAGGCGCGGCAGGCGGGCGGCGTCGTCGGGGGCGAGGTCGGCGTAGCCGGTGGCCAGGATCACCTTGAGGCCCGGCCGCTCGGCGCCGACCCGGGTCGCGAGCTGCAGCCCGGTCATCTCCGGCATGGCGTGGTCGGTGAGCACGAGGTCGAGGGTGCGGGCGCGGCGCATCAGCTCGAGGGCCTCCTGGCCGGAGCGGGCCTCGATCACCCGGTGGCCGAGATCCTCCAGCATCGCGGCGGTGTTCTCGAGGACCAGCGGATCGTCGTCGACGACGAGGACCACCTGCGAGGGCAGGCCGCGGGCGGCGGGCCGGCGCGGCGGAGCCTCCTCGGGGCCGGGCGCCACCGCCTCCGGCCCGTGCGCCGTCGCCTGCCCGGGCGCTTCCCGGGCCGCGACCGGCAGCCAGATCTCCGCCGTGGTGCCGGCCCCCGGACGGCTGCGCAGAACCAGGCGGCCGTGGGACTGGGCCGCCAGGCCGTGCACCATCGACAGGCCGAGGCCCGTCCCCTTGCCGACGCCCTTTGTGGTGAAGAACGGTTCCTGCGCCCGGGCGAGGGTCGCCTCGTCCATGCCGGTGCCGGTATCGGTCACCGACAGGCAGAGCATCGGCGCCGCATCCTCGGCGAGGCGGCCCGCGACCGTGATCGTGCCGCCCTCCGGCATCGCGTCGCGGGCGTTGACCACGAGGTTGAGGAGCGCGAGCTCGAGCTGGTGCGCGTCGACAAGGGCCGGCGGCAGCCCCGTCGGGAACCGGGTCTCGATCCGCATGCCCGGGCCGATCGACCGCTGCAGCAGGTCGCCCATGTCGCGCACCAGGCGGTTCAGCTCGACGGGCTCGGGCTTGAGCTCCTGGCGCCGCGCGAAGGCGAGCATGCGCTGGGTGAGCGCCGCGCCGCGCTCGGCACCCTGCACGGCGTTGTCGAGCAGGCGCAGCAGGCGGGGATCGTCCGGCAGGCGCTTGCGCAGCAATTCGAGGCTGCCCAGCACCGCCATCAGCAGGTTGTTGAAGTCGTGGGCGACGCCGCCGGTGAGCTGGCCCACCGCCTCCATCTTCTGCGCCTGCGCGAGGGCGGCCTGCGCCTGCTCCAGGGCCTCCTGCGCGCGCTTGCGCTCGGTGATGTCGCGGGTGACCTTGGCGAAGCCGACGAGCGCGCCGTCCTCGCCGATGATCGGGTCGATGACGACGCTCGCGAAGAACCGCGTGCCGTCCCGGCGCACGCGCCAGCCCTCGGCCTCGAACTTGCCGCGCTCCGCCGCGGTGGCGAGCGCGCGGGCCGGCGCGCCCGCGGCCCGGTCCTCCGCGGTGTAGAAGCGCGAGAAGTGCTGGCCGACGATCTCCTCGGCCGCGTAGCCCTTGATGCGGCGGGCGCCGGCATTCCAGTTCGCCACCACGCCGTCGCGGTCGAGCATGAAGATCGCGTAGTCGGTCACGCTCTGCAGCAGCAGGCGGTAGCGCTCCTCGCTGGCGCGCAAGGCCGCGGCCTCGCGGGCGGCGCGCTGGGAGAAGCGGCGGTCGATGGTGGCGGCGCAGAGCGCCAGGGCGAGGACCAGGAAGGTCACCGCCGTGACGCCGGCGGCGAGGCGGACCTGGTCGAAGCCCGGCCCCGCATCGCCGTGATCCGTCCCGGAGGCGTGGGAGAACGCCAGGCCCTGCATCGCGGCGTAGTGCATGCCCGCGATGGCGAGCCCCATCGCCCCGGAGGCGGCGACCCGCTGGCCGAGCCCGCTCTCGCGCAGGGCGAGCCAGATCGCCACGCTCGCGGCCCCGACCGCGATCAGCACCGAGGCGGCGACCCAGGCCGGGTGGTAGTGGAGCGTCGCCGGCAGGCGCATCGCCGCCATGCCGGTATAGTGCATCGAGAGGATGCCGAGCCCGGTGACGAGGCCCGCGAGCGCGATCGCCGCCGGCCCGGGCCGCCCCGCCTGCGCGATCGCCAGGCCGATCGCCGTCACGGCCACCGGGAGGGCGAGGGAGACGAGCGTCAGCCCGAGCCCGTAGGTGATCTCGAATCCCGGCAGCCGGAAGGCCAGCATCGCCACGAAGTGCATCGACCACACGCCGCCGCCGAGCACCAGGGCGGCGGTTCCGAGCCAGGCCCGCCGCGCCCAGCCGGTCGCCGCCTTCATCCGGCTGGCGAGGTCGAGCGCGACGTAGGACGCCAGCATGGCGATCGCGATCGAGAGCGCGACCAGGACGGGATCATGAACGCCGGCATGCGCCATCGGGCACCTTGGGACTCGCGCGGACCGCCGCCGGAACGGGACTGCCCATCCCCGGCTCGGCCGAGCCGGGGAGCTTCAACCCTCTTATGTTAGACCAGGTTGCAATCCCGCGCGATGCACGGGATGGGAGCTTTACCGACGCAAATCGGCAGGTTTGAGTTGCATTCCTACCAGGCCGTTGGCTTTGGGTTGCGCTCGTCGAAGCCTTTCTGATGCCAGTAGGGATAGATCGGCGTCTCCTGGCTCGCCGCGTCGAGGCGGGCGATCTGCGGGGGATCGAGCGACCAGCCGACCGCGCCCAGATTCTGCTTCAGCTGCTCCTCGTTGCGGGCGCCGACCACGATGTTGGCCACGGTCGGGCGGCTGAGCAGCCAGTTGAGCGCCACCTGCGCGACGCTGCGCCCGGTCTCGGCCGCCAGTTCGTCGAGGACGTCGACGATCCGGAACAGAGCCTCGTCGGCGACCGGCGGCCCGCCCTCGGCGCCGCCCGCGGCGATGCGCCCGCTCGCATTGGCGCCCCGCCGGATCTTGCCGGTGAGGCGGCCCCAGCCGAGCGGGCTCCAGACCATCAGGGCGACGCCCTGGTCGAGGCCCAGCGGCATCAGCTCCCACTCGTAGTGGCGGCCGACGAGGGAGTAGTAGCCCTGATAGGCGACGTAGCGGGCGAGCCCGTAGCGCTCGGAGGTGGCCAGCGCCTTCATCAGCTGCCAGCCGGAGAAGTTCGAGGCGCCGACATAGCCGATCTTGCCCGCCCGCACGAGGTCATCGAGGGCCCGCAGGGTCTCGTCGACCGGGGTGAGCGCGTCGAAGCCGTGCATGAAGTAGACGTCGATGTGGTCGGTGCCGAGCCGGCGCAGGCTCGCCTCGCAGGCGCGCACCAGGTGGTAGCGCGACGAGCCCTTATCGTTCGGCCCCGCGCCCATCGGGAAGGTCGCCTTGGTGGAGATCAGCGCACGGTCGCGCTTGCCCTTGAGCGCCTGGCCCAGGATCTCCTCCGAGGCCCCCTGGGAGTAGATGTCGGCCGTGTCGAAGAAATTGACGCCGGCGTCGAGGCACAGGTCGACCATCCGGCTCGCCTCCGCGACGTCGGTCTGCCCCCAGCGCTGGAAGAATTCGTTGCTGCCGCCGAAGGTGCCGGTGCCGAGGCTCAAGGCCGGGACCTTGAGGCCGGACCGTCCGAACTGCCGGTATTCCATGCGCGAACCCTCAATCCTTTGCCGGGCGGCGCGGGAGGCGCCCGGAAGAGGGTTGTCATAGGGTTCCGTCGCGCGCGGACAACCCGGGCCTGCGCCAGTCCGCCCCGCCTCCGCGCCCGGGCGCGGGGCATCGCCGGCCCGGGGCCTTGGCTCACGCCACCTGCCGCAGGCCCGGTCCCCCCAGCACCACCCGGTTCCGGCCCTGCGCCTTGGCCTGGTAGAGCGCCCGGTCGGCGAGGCCGAGCAGAGCCTCGAAATCGCCGCTGCCCCGGGCGACCCCGACGCTGACCGTGACCGAAAGGGCCGGCAGCACGTCCGGGCGCAGGGCCGCCACGGCGAGGCGCACGGTCTCGGCGATGGCGGCGGCGTCGCCCGCGCCGGCGCCCGGCAGGAGGCAGGCGAATTCCTCGCCCCCGAGGCGCCCGAGCGTGACGCCCGCGGGCAGGACCTGGCGCGCGGCGGCGCAGAAGCCGACCAGCACCGCGTCGCCGACGGCGTGCCCGAAGGTGTCGTTGACCCGCTTGAAGTGGTCGAGATCGAACAGCAGCACGGCCGCCGGGCCGGCCGCCAGGGCGTGGTGCGCGTGCGCCGCGAGCGCCCGGCGGTTGGCGGCGCCGGTGAGCGGGTCGGTCTCGGCGGCGCGGCGCTGCTCGGCCTCGAGCCGCTCCTTGGCGAGCGCCATGAACAGCACCGAGACCGCGACCGTGTACAGCAGGGCGATGAAGCACAGCACCGCGACCCAGAAGGTCTGGGTCGGGCTGCCGACCGGCGGTGCCGGCAGGACGAAGGTGGCGGGAATCCGCGCCCAGGCCAGCACCGCCTCGCTGGCGAGCAGGAGCGCCGCCGGGCCCCGCGACGGCAGCGGCTCGCCGCGATGGTCCCAGAGGGTGCGGGCGGCGAGGGCGCAGTACAGGCCGGCGACCGCCGAGGACAGGATCACCCGCGCCGCCAGCGAGGCGTAGAAGGGCGGCGCCAGGCAGGCGGCGAGCCACAGGACCGGACCCGCGGCGATCCGCAGCGGCGGCACCGGCCGTCCCTGGAACGAGCAGGCCCCGCCCCAGATCAGCCCGAAGGCCGCCAGCATCACCGCGTTGGCGAGCCCGATCGAGATCCAGTCCGGGATCACGCCCCGCAGGCCGAACAGCGTGACCGCAAGCGCCCCGACGATCTGGGCGAAGCCCAGGAAGCCGAGGGCGCGGGTCTGGCGGGCCTGGCGCCAGGACAGGAGGTAGAGCGCCCCCATGATGACCGTCACGAAGACCGTCACGGTCACCAGGGTCGGCGCATCCAGCTTCATCCCGCGACCCCTGCCCGACGCCGACTTGCCGAACTGGTGTAGCACGGACCTTTGCCCGAAGACTGTTCATTTGCCGGAGCGGAACCCTCGAATGGGGAAGAGCCGGGAAAAAGTCTCGACCACGGCGCCCCCGCGCACCTACTCGGCCAGCCGGCGGAAGCGCCACGCCACCTGGGTGCCGTCGGCGGCGGTGAGGTAGAGCACGATCTGCTCGGTGCGGCGGGCGCCGTTGAGGGCGGCGAAGAACACGCTCTCCTCGATCACCGGATCGATCGCGTCGGCCTCGAACAGCCAGGGCGCGCCCGCGCCGGCGAGCCGCACGCCGCGCCCGGTCCGGCTCGCCCGCACGGTCGGGTGCAGGTGGAAGCGGATCGCCGCCTCGACCGGGTCGCCGCGGCCCGCGGGCCCGCGCAGGAAGCCGTCATGGCCCTCCAGCAGGGCGCCGTCGGCGTGCAGGCGCCAGCGCCGCTCGTGGTAGAGGCCCAGGGTCGGGACGTAGCCGTCGTGCCGGGCGGCGAGCACGCTGGCGCCGGCCGGGTCGGTGCCGCGCTCCACCGTGACCTCGGCGGGCCCGCGCACCACGATCGGGCCCATCCGGCGCTTCAACCACGCCGCGATCGGGTGGATTAGGCCCGGCTGCGGGGCGAGGAAGCGGCAGGAGGAGGTGTCGGCGAGGCACGCGGTGGAATGAGCCGCGGTCGTGCGGGCGAGCTCCCGCATCTCCTCGCCGGTCGCCGGCATGCCGCAATTCACCACCAGCCGCTGCGGGCCGCAGGACAGCTCGAAGGACAGGCAGCCGGCCCCGGCCGCGGCCGAGTGGGCCGGCGGCGGGGCCGGGCCGATATCGGCCACCACCAGGGTGCCGCCCCCGCCCTCGAGCCGGGCGTAGCCGGAATGCGGCGCGTGCATCAGGGGCTTGGCCAGGGCGCCGTCATAGACCAGCAGGGTGGCGAGCTGGTCGGCGGCGGTCGCCCCCATGCCGTTGTGGTGGCCGAGGGACGCGTCGCCGTGGCGCAGGAGGCGCAGGAGCGGCAGCATCCGGTCGACCGCGTTGAGCAGCGCCTCCGGCGGGGCGATGTCGCGGCTCAGGAAGCTCTGGCGCAGAGGAAGCAGGTCGAGGAGCAGGTCCTTGGCGAAGCCCGGGTCGCGGCTGCGGTGGCCGCCATCGGGCAGGATCTGGCGGGTCAGCTCGCGGTGGAGCAGCCGCGTGCCCCGGCGCAGGACCGGCTCGAAGCCCTCGCAGCACAGGCCCGCATAGGCCAGCGCCACCGCGGCGAGGAGCCGGTCGCGGGGCAGGACGCCGCGCCGCAAGGCCCGGTCGAGGGTGCGGGTCGAGCGCCCGATCAGCTTCAGGAAGGCCTGGTAGAAGGCGTGGTCGGCGCCCTCCAGCACCAGCGGCGACTGGCACAGGAGCGAGATCAGCCGGCGGGCCACCACGGTCGGGCGCTGCGCCAGGGCCTGGTCGCCCCGTCCCGCCATGAAGTCCTGCACGAAGGCCCGGGCGTTGGCGCGCGACAGCGCGCTCTCCGCGGCGCGCAGGTGGCGCAGCCAGCCGAAGCCGTAGAGGGCCTCCCCCCACTGGGCCGAGGGGGGGGCGAAGTCGAAGGGCGAGCGCCCGCCGGTGGCGAGCGCCCGGCCGGCGAACACGAACAGGCCGGCATAGATGTCGGCCGCGATGGTGGCGTCGCTGGTGCGCAGGTCCTGCGGCGCGATCACCAGGCCGGTGGGCCGCAGGCGGGCCAGCGCCGAGGGGCGCGAGGTCGCCCGGACGGCGACGGCGCGCAAGGAGCGCCCGGCCTCGTGCCCGACGAGGCGGTAGAATCGCCAGCGGTCAGGCCCCCAACCCACGCCACCTCCTGCTGGTCATCCGAGATCCGATCGCCGCGCGATGCGGGGTTTCGGCGTCGCTCGTGCGCTCAGCGGATGTCCGCCGCGCGGGCCGATGCGCCGTCCGGACAACGCCGGGTCGAAGACGCATCGGCCGTCGCCAGGAATCGGCTATTCCCGTCAAGGAATGGTCAAGGATCGCCGCGCGGTCAAACCGCCGGAGAACTCTGTGAACAGTTTCCTGGTGCGGTTCACGCCCCCCGCCGCTCCAGCCTCGCCGCATAGAAGCCGTCGAGGCCGCCGCGCTCGCCCGGGGACGCGCCGCCCTCGCCGGGCCAGTGCGACGGCAGGGTGCGCAGGTCGCCGGCCGCGGTGACGAGGGCGGCGTCCCCGACCTCCCCGGGCGCGACCGCCCGGCGGGCGAAGTCCGGGTGGCGGGCGAGGAACGCCGCGACCTGGGCCTCGCCCTCCTCCGGCTCGAGGGAGCAGGTGCAGTAGACGAGGCGCCCGCCCGGGCGGACCAGCCGCGCCGCCTTGTCGAGGAGCCTGGCCTGGAGCGCCGTGAGGCGGGGAAGGTCGCTCTCGCGCTTCGACCAGGCGACGTCCGGGTGGCGCCGCACCGTGCCGGTGGCGCTGCAGGGCGCGTCGAGCAGCACCGCGTCGAAGCCGTATTCCTCCGGAAGGGTCAGGGCGTCCGCGGCCCGGACCTCCGCCGACAGCCCGAGCCGGGCGAGGTTGGCCTCGAGGCGGCGCAGGCGCGCGGCCGACCGGTCGACCGCCAGCACCTGGGCGCCGGCGGCGGCGAGCTGGGCGGTCTTGCCGCCCGGCGCGGCGCAGAGATCGGCCACCCGCTCGCCGGTCCGCACCGCGAGGAGATGGGCGGGGAGGGCGGCGGCGGCGTCCTGCACCCACCAGGCGCCGTCGGCGAAGCCCGGCAGATCCGGCACCGGCGTGCGGGCGTCGTCGAGGCGCAGGCTCAGACCCCCGGGCAGGTGCCGGCCCGCGAGCCCCTCGGGCAGGGGCGCGCCGGGGCGCAGCGTCAGGTCGAGCCCCGCCCCGCGGACATGGGCGGCCGCGATGGCGCGGGCGGTCTCCTCGCCGTAAGCGGCGGTCCAGCGCCGCGCGAGCCAGTCCGGCGTGTTGAGGCGCAAGGGCTCGGCGTCGCCCTCGCGGCGGATCGCGTCGCGCTCGCGGGCGATCCGCCGCAGCACCGCGTTGGCGAGGCCCGCGAGGTGCTGCAGCCCGGGCTCGGCCTTGGCGAGGCGCACCGCGAGGTCGACGGCGGCGTGGTCCTGGACGTTCAGGTAGAGGATCTGGGCCGCGCCGGTGGCCAGCAGCGCGACGAGGCCCGGCTGGTCCTCCGGCAGGCCCCTGGCGAGGCGATGGTGCAGCGCGTGGCGGATCACCCCGAGATGCCGGAAGGTCGTCGTCGCGATGGCGCGGGCGAGGCCCGCATCCTGCGGCGGCAGCGCGGCGCGGTCGGCCGCCGGCTCCATCGCGTCCTCGAGCGCCGTGCCGCGGTTCTTGCCCAGGAGATCCGCCACCGTCTCCCAGGCGAGGCGCCGCGCGGGCAGCCCGGCGACCTCGTCATGCTGTCCGTCCATCCTCACTCCACCGCGCCCGACGATTCCCCCGCACCGGCCGGCGCCCCGCTCTCCGGCGGGTCCCGGCCGCCCGGGGAGCGGGCCTGACCTTGACGCTGCCGCGTCCGCCCTCCACCTCGAAGGCATCCGCTGCTTTCAGCCGGGGTGGCATCCGCCCGCCCGAGATGCAAGCGCCACGGGACGCGATCCGCGCGCCGCGGCGCCTGAACCGACGAGAGACGATCGATGAGCGAGAGCGAGGCCACCCCCCGCAAGGCCCTGTCACCGGCGGCGCAGCGCGCCCTCGCCGAGGCCGAGGCGCGGCGGGCCGCGATCGACGCCCGGGCCGAGGAGATCCGGCGCGAGCGCGAGATCAATGGCCGCGGCGGCCTCGAGCCGGTGCGCTACGACGACTGGGAAGTGAAGGGCCTGGCGACGGATTTCTGAGCGAGCGTGGTCGGGTAGGCCGCTCGGCTCACGCAAGTTTGGCTTTGGGTAACAAGACGGAGCCCGCGCCAAGCCATCGTACACACTTCCTTCCCCCTTTTCCGGACGGCTGGAACGAAGTGGAAGGAAATCCGGGAAAGCGGGTCGAATAGGAAAAATCGACGAAACCAATCAGTTGTTCCGCAAGTTTCGTCGAGCTGCACGGTACACGACACGGCATTAAGGCGGCACGCTTTCATGTGATCCCACCCGCGAACCTCACCCTGAGGTGACCGGCGATCGAAGATCGCTGGGCCTCGAAGGAGGGCTCCAGAAGCCTCTCCGATCCCTGGAGGTCTCCTTCGAGGCCCACTCCGTGGGCACCTCAGGATGAGGAGGTGGGTGGGAAAGGCCGATGCTGCGATCGAGCTTCCAGTGTCGTGTACCATGGTCGTACGGTCAGCAACCATTTCTGTGAACACGACTCGAGGGAGGTGAGAATGGGTCTGCTCGACGGCCTGCTCGGTCATGGCAGCGATGCGACGCCGGAATCCGTGGCGCAGGACCTCGACGGGATGCTGGTCCCGGGCGAGACCGTGCAGCTGGCGTTCCGGATGATCCGCGACCTGATGGTCTTCACCGACCGGCGGCTGATCCTCGTCGACAAGCAGGGCGTGACCGGCCGCAAGGTCTCCTACCTCACGGTGCCCTACCGGGCGATCACCTCGTTCTCGATCGAGAATGCCGGCAGCTTCGACCTCGATTCGGAGCTGACGATCTGGATCTCCGGCCGGCCGGACCCGATCGCCCGCACGCTCAAGCGCGGGGCCGACATAAGGGGCATCCAGCGGGCGATCGCCGCGACGCTCCGCTGACCCGGGAACGCCCTCCCGCCGCTCCCGTTGGGGTCGCGAGTGACCCCAACAGGGATCCCGCACCACAGGAGCGGCACGATGGGCGACACGACGATCAAGAAGGTGTCCGGCGGGCAGTCTCCGCGGGGGCCGGGCGGCCAGCGCTATCTCGCCTCCGGCAAGCACGTGGCGATGCGGCTGTGGGTCGACGAGCCGCCCACCGACGACAAGCCGAGCGCCGCGCGCGACTACGAGACCGTCGGCTACGTGATCGCGGGCCGAGCCGAATTGCAGCTCGAGGGCCAGAGCGTGCGGCTGGAGCCGGGCGATTCCTGGCTGGTGCCGGCCGGGGCGCAGCACACCTACCGCATCCTCGAGAGCTTCACCGCCGTCGAGGCGACCTCGCCGCCCGCGCAGGTGCACGGGCGGGAGGGCTGAGCCTCAATAAATAAGCTACGCGGTTTAAGTTTCGCAGCTTTGCCAATTGAAGCCGCGTTCTTGAGCTTGTTCATGTATAATGCAAATCAATTTCCCTGATAAAAATGAAATTACACAGCGTACGATTGATATTCACGAACTAGTGAGATCGTGCTCGCCAGGGATTTTTTCCAAAGGAATTTTTTGTAGATAGCGATATTGAAGTAATATTTTGTAATTATATGGTTCGTTTCAAAATCGGTTGAAGTCGGATTTTATCGAAATTACCTCTTGTTGGCAGATGATTTTTATACTAAGATCATGTGGAAAATTGATAGTTCTTTCGATTGCAAGACTCGCAAGAGCATCAATGAACTATCGAATGTCGGATTATTTTGCATCTAGATCTAACATGAGGAATTCTATGCAGATCTTCAGGTTAATATGTCTGGCTTTATTCAGCGCTGTATTGTTTGCTGGTGCTGCTGATGCCCAGTACCGCAGCGATCGCGTCTGTTGGAGCGAGAGGAAATCGCTATGCCCCTCTGGATGGGATGATGATGATACGGCATTTTATGGGTGTGGCTACGGAGGAAACAGCGGCTTCAATCCTGACGCAGTTTGTCAAGACATTTGCGGGGCATCAAGGGGTCCAAAATGCCGTGTCTCCCCTGGTCCTGGCGGAAGCGGAGGGCGTTGCGGTTACAGAGCAGCAAGAGTCGATTGTTTTTGACCTTATTCTGAAGTCAAGCACACGACGCCAATGCCTAGTGTAAAGATTTGGCCGCCCGCGCAGGTGCACGGGCGGGAGGGCTGAGCTGAGACTCAGCGCGTCACCACCACCGTGGTGCCGACCTGGACGCGGCCGTAGAGGTCCGCCACGTCCTGGTTGTACATCCGGATGCAGCCATAGGACGCGAAGGTGCCGATCGAGCCCGGCCGGTTGGTGCCGTGGATCGCGTACTCGCCCCGGTCGAGGGTGAGGGCCGCGACACCCATCGGGTTGCTCGGCGAGCCGCCGGCGATCACCTCCGGCAGGCGGGGATTGTCCCGCCTGACCTCGTCGGGCGGCGACCAGGCCGGCCGGAGGTATTTTCCGTCGATGCGGGCGTAGCCGGTCCATTGCTTGCCGGCCCGGCCGACCGCAACGGGATAGCGGATCGCCGTCCCGTCGCCGTTGACGAAGTACAGCCGCCGCTCCGCCGTGCGCACCACCACCGTGCCGGGCTCGGCCGCGGCGTCGAAGGCGACCAGTTCCCGCGCGGCGGCCGGAACGGCCGCCAGCATCGCCGCGGCGAGAGACGCCGCGGCCCATCCACTCTGCTTGTGCATCCCTGCGGTCCTCGAGCGTGACCTTATTGAGCAGAGCGATAATCCGCCCGGAAAGCTGTCGTTCCGGTTGGCAAAGATGCTTGCCGAGGGGTGAAGGGCGGGGTGGCCGGGGTCAGCGTTAAGGAACGGCTGCGGGCCGCTCAGGCCGCCGGCGCCTTGCGGGTCCGGGCCGCCTCGCGGAGCGTCGCCAGCCCGTCGGGCCCGAGGTCGAGGGCGAGGCGCAGCACCTCGTCGGCATAGGCCTGCGGCGTGGTGCCGGCCTGCTTGGCCGCCCGCGCGAGGCGCAGGCCCAGCGCCCCGTCGACCGGGATCGCGGTGCCGCGGGGCGCGGGCTCCGCCGGCGGGGCGGGCGCCAAGGCCGCGAGGGCGGCGGGCGTGGCGTCCGGCCGGGGCGGAAGGCCGAGGGCCTGCCGGCGCCCCTGGGCGGCGAGCCGGTCGGCGCGCTCGTTGCCGGCCTCGCCGGCATGGCCCTTCACCCAGACCCAGCGCACGTCGCGCCGCGCCGCCAGTTCGTCGAGGCGCTGCATCAGCTCGACGTTCTTCACCGGCCCGGTGGTGGTGCGCCAGCCCTTGAGCTTCCAGCCGCGGATCCACTCGGTGACCGACTTCACCACGTACTGGCTGTCGCAGCGCATCTCGATCGCGGCGCCCTCGGGAAAATGCTCCAGGGCACGGATCGCCGCGGTCAGCTCCATGCGGTTGTTGGTGCTCTGCGGGTCGCCCCCGCACAATTCGACGGTGCCCTCCGGCGCCTGGATCACCACGCCCCAGCCGCCCGGGCCGGGATTGGGATCGCAGCCGCCGTCGGCATACACGATGGTTCGCATGGCAGCCTTTGTCTCACGCGTCACGACGGGGCGCGGCCGCCTCCCGTGACGGCGGGTGCCGGCCGCGCGGGCACCTTCGGCCCCGAATGGTGAACAAATACCCAGATCCCGCTGCCCGCAACCCGGGCGATCTCGCACCGCGGGCCTTGGCACGGCGCTTGCGCCGACCCAAGGAAGCGCGATGATGAGCGGCCGGCCCGACGCAAGGGCGGCGAAGTCGCTCCGTCCGCCCTGACCCTCGGACGCCCAAGAAGAGATGCGACCCATGCCAGTCAAGCCCGCCGACGCCGTCGAGGAGATGCTGCCGCCAGCCCGCCTGCTGCCCCTCGCGGTGCAGCACGTGCTGGTGATGTATGCCGGCGCGGTGGCGGTGCCGCTGATCATCGGCCGGGCGCTGGGGTTGCGGCCCGAAGAGGTCGCCTTCCTGATCAGCGCCGACCTGTTCGCCTGCGGCCTCGCGACCCTGGTCCAGTCCGCCGGGTTCCCGGGCGTCGGCATCCGGCTGCCGGTGATGATGGGCGTCACCTTCGCGTCGGTCGGCCCGATGCTGTCGATGGCGGCGACGCCCGATGTCGGGCTTTTGGGCATCTACGGCTCGGTGATCGCCGCCGGGATCTTCGGCCTCCTGGTCGCGCCCTATGTCAGCCGCCTGCTCCCGCTCTTCCCGCCGGTTGTCACCGGCACCATCATCCTGGTGATCGGCATCTCCCTGATGCGGGTCGGCATCAACTGGGCCGGCGGCGGCCAGCCGACGCTGACGAGGATGATCGACGGCGTGCCCGCCGCGGTGCCGAACCCGAACTACGCGCAGGCGGGCGGCCTCGGCATCGCCTTCCTGGTGCTGCTGACGATCCTCGCGCTGATCCGCTGGGGCAAGGGCTTCGTCGCCAACGTGGCGGTGCTGCTCGGCATCGTCGCCGGCTCGGTGCTCGCCGCGATGCTCGGGCTCATGCACCTCGACAAGGTCGCGGCCGCACCCTGGTTCGCCCCGGTCCTGCCGTTCCACTTCGGCTGGCCCCAGTTCCACCTCGTGCCGATCGCCACGATGTGCGTGGTGATGATCGTGGTGATGATCGAATCGACCGGCATGTTCCTGGCGCTCGGCGAGATCACGGGCCGGCCGGTCAGCCAGGCCGACCTCGCCCGGGGCCTGCGCGCCGACGGGCTCGGCACGTTGCTGGGCGGCCTCTTCAACACCTTCCCGTACACCTCGTTCTCGCAGAATGTCGGCCTCGTCGGGGTGACCGGGGTGCGCTCGCGCTACGTGACGGTGGCGGGCGGAGTCATCATGCTGGCGCTCGGGCTCCTGCCGAAGATGGCGGCGCTGGTCGAGGCGGTGCCGCAGGTGGTGCTCGGCGGGGCCGGGCTCGTGATGTTCGGCATGGTGGCGGCCACGGGTGCGCGCATCCTCACGGCGGTCGATTTCCGCGGCCAGCCGAAGAACCAGTTCGTGGTGGCGATCGCGGTCGGGTTCGGCATGATCCCGCTGGTGGCGCCGACCTTCTTCCGCAACCTGCCGCACGCGCTGCACCCGCTGCTCGAATCGGGCATCCTGCTTGCCTCGATCGCCGCGGTCCTGCTCAACGCCTTCTTCAACGGCCTCGGCAGCACCGAGCAGGCGGGCCGGGACGCTTCTGCCGCCGCGGCCGCCGCCGAGCACGTCTGACGGTCGAACTCTCAATCCGTGAGGAACCGATGACCCTGCTGCACAAGACCTACGGCAAGGGCCGGGTGCGGGTGATGCGCGTCCACCGCGACGGCGACCGGCACGAGGTGCGCGAGCTCACCGTGAAGGCGATGCTGACCGGCGCCTTCGAGCGCACCTTCACGCATGCCGACAACGGCCCGACCGTCTCGACCGACACGGTCAAGAACGTGGTCTACATCGTCGCCCGGGAATGCCCGGCCCTGCCGGCGGAGGCGTTCTGCAAGGCGGTGGCGCAGCGCCTCCTCGACAGCTACCCGCAGATGGAGGCGGCCACCGTCACCGGCCACGAGACCCGCTGGAACCGGCTCGCCGTCGACGGCGCGGCCCATCCCCACGCCTTCACCCTCGACGGCAACGGCCAGGCCACCGCCCGCGTCGTGCTGCGCCGCGACGGCGCGGAGATCGAGTCCGGCCTCTCCGGCTTCACCTTCCTGAAGAGCACGGAATCGGGCTGGGCCAACTACGTCAAGGATCCCTACACCACGATCCCCGAGACCCACGACCGCATCGCCGCGACCAGCATGGAGGCGTCGTGGCGCTGGGCGTCCGAGCCCGCCGATTACGCGGCCGCCAATGCCCGCATCCTCGACACCCTGCTGCGGGTCTTCGCCACGAGCTACAGCCACAGCCTGCAGGACAGCCTCTACCGCATGGGCACGGCCGCCCTCGAGGCGGTGCCGGAGATCGAGACCATCACGCTCGCCTGCCCGAACAAGCACTACCTGCTGGCGAACCTGACGCCCTTCGGCCTCGACAACCCCAACCAGGTCTTCATCGCCACCGACGAGCCGCACGGGCAGATCGAGTGCACGGTCGGGCGGTGAGGCGCAGGGCCGAGGGCTGCACCGCTCGTCCGAGCCTGACGAATCCGAGGGAGGGCGATGCGTGCTCGATCATCTCGCCATCGACGTCTCCGATCTCGCCCGCAGCCGGCGGTTCTACGCCGCGGCCCTGGCCCCGCTCGGCTACGGGCTAAGACGCGAGAGGACGGCCTCGGTCGGGTTCGGCGTGATCGAGGGCGAGGGACGCTCGCTCGATCCGGACGGGGATTTCTGGATCGCGGAGGGCGTTCCCCACCCCCGCTTCCCCACTTCGCCTTCAGCGCGCCGTCCCGGGCGGCCGTCGACGCCTTCTTCGAGGCCGCGCTTGGTGCAGGCGGGGTGGATAACGGCCGCCCCGGCCTGCGCGACCGCTATCATCCGCACTACTATGCGGCGTTTGTCATCGATCCGGACGGCTACAACATCGAAGCCGTGTGTCACAAGGAGGTCTGCTGATCGCCGTGGGTGCTCGTCTCGTGCCCGAAGGCGTCGCTTCCGAAGCAATGCCGACGATCCCACCCTTCACCTCATCCTGAGGTGCTGGGCGATCGGAGATCGCGCAGCCTCGAAGGAGGGCTCCAGGGATCGCGGAGACATCTGGAGCCCTCCTTCGAGGCCCAGCGATCTGCGATCGCCGGTCACCTCAGGATAAGGTAGAGGGTGGGGTTGCCTGGCAAGTCGAACAGGCTCTCAGCCGCTCCCTCACGGTCACCCCGACCAGTCCGACCCTCAATGCCGCGTCGGGTTCGCCCCCACCGTCTCGGCGGTGAGCCAGTCCACCACCTCGGCCAGCGCCTCCCTGGGCGGCAGGCCGCGGCCCTGCGCCTCGGTGAACAGGGCGAGCTGGCGGTCGGCGCTGGTGCCGCGGGCGACGATCCAGCGGGCGAGGTCGAGCTCGGCCTCGCAGGCCAGCGCCCGGGCGTCCTCGGCGACGAGGGCCAGGGTCTCGCCGAGCACCGTCGCCACCGGCCGGGCCGCCCGCGTCGCCTCGCAGACGAAGCTGCCGTGGATGCCGTAGCGCTGGGCCCGCCAGCAATTCTCCGCCGCGATCGCGTGCGAGGCGCCGGTGGGGTCGCGGTGGAGTCCGGGGTCGCGGGCGAGGCGGCGCACCAGGCAACGGTAGAGCGCCGCGATGGCGAGCGCGTCGTCGAGGCGGGTGCAGCTGTCGGCGATGCGCAGGTCGAGGCTCGGGCCGGCGGGCGAGGGGCAGATCACCCACCAGACGTGGCGCGGGTCGTCGATGGCGCCGGTGCCCACCACCGTGTCGAGGTAACGGGCGTAATCCGCCTCGTCGCGGAAGAGCGGCGGCAGGCCGCTGCGGGGCAGCTCGCGCGCCGCGGCGAGGCGGTAGCCGAGGAGCCCGGTGCGCTGGGCCTGCCAGAACGGCGAGGAGGTCGAGAGGGCGAGCAGCAGCGGCAGGAAAGGCTGCACCCGGTTCATCAGGTCGATCCGCGAGACGCCCTCCGGCACGCCCACCGCGACGCTGAGGCCGCAGACCACGGTGCGGCTGCCGACCATCTGCAGGTCGCGCAGCACCCGGCCGCGGGCCACCTGGTCGCGGGGGCGCACCCGGCTCCACTGGGCCAGCGGATGGGTGCCGGACGCCATCAGGGCGAGGCCCCGCGCCGCCGCGAGGGCGCCCACGCCGCTCCGGAGGGCCGAGAGGGTCCGCCGGGCCTCGGCGAGGTCGGTCACCGGCGCGGTGGCCCAGACGAGCTGCGGCTCCATCAGCTCGGTGCGCACCTGGGGGTGGTCGGCCCGGCAGGCGGCCAGGAAGTCGTGGGTGCGGGCCCGGGCGGCATCGCGCTTGCCCGCGTCGTTGATGAACACTTCCTCCTCGATGCAGACGTCGAAATCCGCTCGCATACGCAATACCTCCGGCAAGAGCGATCTCCGGGAAGAGCGGGCCGCGGCAGGCCGGCGGCCTCGGCCGCGAATCGACCTCGGCCGCGGGCGGCTCCACTGTCAGCGCTTGAAATGAGGCGCGAGCCCGGTCGCCGGCGCCCCGGGGCGGATCAGGCCTCCGACCGGCCGTCCCCGAGCACGGCCTGGACCAGGGCCAGCACCGCCACGGCGGCGGTGTCGGCGCGCAGGATGCGCGGACCGAGGGAGAGGCGGACGGTGTTGGGACGGTCTCCGATCAGGGTGCGCTCCTCCGGCGTGAACCCCCCCTCCGGTCCGATCACAACGGCCAGCGGAACGGGGCCGTTCCCCGATACGGCACGCCCCCGCGCCGCCGCACCAGCCTGGGTCAAAGCCGCGACCGGATCGGCCACGGGAGCGTCCTCGTCGCAGAACACCAGCAGGCGCTCCGGCGCGAGGGCGGCCACGGCCTCGGCCAGCGGCGCGGCGTCGCGGATCTCCGGCAGGCTCAGGATGCCGCACTGCTCGGCCGCCTCGATCGCGTTGGCGCGAAGCTTGTCGAGCTTGATCCGGTCCCCTTGCGTGCGCCGCGTGACCACCGGCTGGATCAGGCTCGCGCCCATCTCCACCGCCTTCTGGGCGACGTAGTCGAGGCGGGCCGCCTTGAGGGGGGCGAACAGGTAGTGCAGGTCGCCCGGCGCGGTCTGCGGACGGGCCTGCGCCCGCAGCACCAGGTCCGCCGCCTTGCGGCCGGTGGGCTCGATCTCGGCCCGCCACTCGCCGTCGCGGCCGTTGAACACCAGGACGGGCTCGCCCGCGCCCCGGCGCAGGACCGAGAGCAGGTAATTGGCCTGGGCCCGGTCGAGGCCGTGGCGCAAACCCTCCCGCATCGGGATGTCGAGGAAGAGCCGGGGAGCGTGGAAATCGTAGGCCGCCATGGCCGCCCTGCTCGCCGAGGCGGGGGCGGGATGTCAATCGCCCGGCCTGTGGCTTTCCTGCAACGTCGGGCGGCGCGCGGGCACGAAGCCGGGGCGGCGGGCGGCGGCCCGCACGATGGCGCCACATTCCTGTGCAGAAACCGCATCCGGGCCGGAAGCGGCAAGGATTTCTTCGGGTATGCCGGACGCGCGGCCGGATCGGTCCGATGCGCGGCGCAGAGGCCGGGATCAGAGCAGGGATACGGGGGGTTACGAGATGACTGGCATGCGTGTGACCGTGGCGGCGCTGGCCGGAAGCCTGCTCGGCGCGACGCTCCTCGGCGGGGCCGCCCAGGCCCAGGGCGCCGACTGCACCACGATCCAGAAGACGCTGACCGAGCGCAAGGACATCGTCGCCAAGGTCAATGCCGCCTCGCAGGGCAAGAAGGCCAAGATCACGGCGGCGGCCGCCTGCACCCTGTTCACCAGGCTCCAGGCCAACGGCAACGAGGGCATGAAGTGGATCACCGCCAACAAGGATTGGTGCTCGATCCCGGATTCCTTCGTCGAGGGCTTCAAGGCCGACCACACCAAGGTGACGTCGCTGCGCGGCAAGGTCTGCAACGCCGCCCAGCAGCAGGCCGCGATGGAGAAGAAGGCCCGCGCCATGCAGGCCCAGCAGCAGCAGGGCGGCGGCGGTGGCGGCCTCCTCGGCGGGCCCGGCCTGACCGGCAGCTTCCGGGTGCCGCAGGGCGCCCTGTGAGCCGCGCCGCCGTGAGTCCCGCCGCCAAGGCGGCCCCGGCCCGCCGCATCCCTGCATGATGGCCGCCCCCGACCGCCCGGTCGCCGACGCGGTCACGGGGCACTGGGTCGACCGGCACGCCCCCGAGGCCCTGCGCCCCTACCTGCGCCTCGCCCGCATCGAGCGGCCGATCGGCTGGTGGCTCCTGCTCCTGCCGTGCTGGTGGTCGGCGGCTTTGGCCGCGATCGCGGCCGGCCAGCCTGGCCCGAGCCTGTGGCACCTCGTCCTGTTCCTCGTCGGCGCCGTCGCCATGCGGGGGGCGGGCTCGACCTACAACGACATCGCCGACCGCGACCTCGACGCCCGCGTCGAGCGCACCCGCCTGCGACCGCTCCCCTCCGGCCGGATCGGCGTGCGCCACGCCCTGACCTTCCTGGTGCTCCAGGCCCTCGTCGGCCTCGCGGTGCTGCTGCAGTTCAACCGCACGGCGATCCTCGTCGGCCTCGCCTCGCTCCTGCCGGTCGCGATCTACCCGTTCATGAAGCGGGTGATGCCGGTGCCGCAAGCCGTGCTCGGCCTCGCCTTCGCGTGGGGCGCCCTGATGGGCTGGGTCGCCCTGATCGGCCGCCTCGACGCCCCGGCCTGCTGGCTCTATGCCGGCGCCATCGCGTGGGTCATCGGCTACGACACCATCTACGCGGTGCAGGACATCGAGGACGACGAGATCGCCGGCATCAAGTCCTCGGCGCGCTTCTTCGGCGCCCGGGTGCGGCTCGCGGTGGCGGGCTGCTTCATGGCCGCCGTCCTGTGCATCGGCCTCGCCCTCGCCGGGGCCGGGGCCGGGCCGATCGGGCTTGCCGGGCTCGCGCTGTTCGCCGGGCACCTCGCCTGGCAGGTCGGCCGGCTCGATCCGCGCGACGGCGCCGAGGCGCTGCGGCTGTTCCGCTCCAACCGCGACGCGGGGCTGATCCTGTTCTGCGGCCTCACGCTCGACGCGATCTGGCAAGGCTTGATGTAGCCTGCTCGACGGAACCCGGGCCGACCTCGCTCGGGTTCATGCCGGGCGCGCTCAGACGCTCCTGCCCTCCGTGATCAGCGCCTCGTCGCGGTAGACCAGCGGGCGCAGGGGCAGCCGGCCGGTCTTGCGGCGGGTGAGGAAGCGCGGCCGCCGATGGGTCAGCAGGCCGTGCCGGCGGCGGATCCGCACCGCGCCGAGCTTCACCCGGCCGAGCTGCTGGCCCATCGGGGCGACGGCGCCGTCCTCCTGGATCACCACGAGCGGCAGGCCCGATTCGGCGCCGAGGCGGCGCCACACCGCCACGACCTCGTCGTCGCCGTAGACGCCGAGCCGCATCAGCGGGTCGCCGCTGCGGTCGAGCACCATCACGGCGAAGCGGTCCTCGCCGGCGGCGTCGCTGGCGTCGCCGTCGAGGCAGAGGGCGAGGCTGCCGGCGGCGGTGCCGCCCGGCAGGCGGCCCACCATCGGCAGAGCCGACGGCTCGACCTGGACCGGGCCGCGGTGGATCACGGGGAGCCCGACGTCGCGACGGGCGGCCTGGCGGTTCGAAGAGGGGAATCTGGTGACCATGGTTCTGCTCAACGCCCTGTCCGCGTGAGGCGGCGACCTCTGCCGTGTCGTCCGCTGTTGTCACGACAATGGACCGGCCCCGGCTCAGAACGCCTTAAAAGGCAGCGTTAAGCGATGGTTGGCGCGGCACGTTTGCGCCGAATGCTCAATGGATCCTTGTCCCGGCCGGATTCATTTATCGTTCACTCCCAGAACAAGCCGCCGCCGATGCTCGCCGCTCCCTGAGATAACGATGCGGCATCAGGCCTGCCGGTGCCGGGACGGCGGCATCCTTGTGGCGTCCGGTGGCGGCGCCTACAACGGTGGGCGACGTCGCCCCGTGCGCAACCCGTGCCCGCCGCGGGGCCGCCGGGCGCTCCCCTCGAACCCTCGCGGCCGACCATGCCTCTCCCCGACGACGTGCGCCCACACCTGCCTCAGGTCCGGGCGACCATCCGCGAGGCCGCGCTCCTGGCGCTGCCGTATTTCCGGCAGGGCGAGCGCACCAGCGCCCGGGTCTGGAGCAAGTCCGGCGGCTCGCCGGTGACGGAGGCCGACGTGACCGTCGACGCCTTCCTGAAGGTGCGCCTGAGCGAGCTGATCCCGGCCGCCGCCTGGCTGTCGGAGGAGACCCGGGACGATCCGGTGCGGCTCGCCCACGACCTCGTCTGGATCGTCGACCCGATCGACGGCACACGGGCCTTCCTGTCGGGCGATCCCGACTGGTCGATCGCCGTGGCGCTGCTCGCCCGCGGCGAGCCGGTGCTCGGCCTCGTCGCCGCCCCGGTCACCGCGACGCTCTACGAGGCCGTGGCCGGGGAGGGGGCGACGAAGGATGGCGCGACCATCCGGGTCTCGGGCCAGGCGGCGGTGGCCGGCGCCCGGGTCACCGGCCCGAAGCCGATGGCCGACCGGCTCGAGCGCGTGCTCGGCCTCGCCGACACGCCCGGCGCCCTGGTGCGGCTGCCGCGGATCCCGTCGCTCGCGCTGCGCCTGGTGCGGGTCGCCGAGGGCCTGGTCGATGTCGGGCTGGTGTCGTCGGATGCCCGCGACTGGGACCTCGCCGGGGCCGACCTGATCCTGCGCGAGGCCGGCGGCACCGTCGTCGACCTCGCCGGCCAGCCCCCGGTCTACAACCGCCGCGAGCCGATCCACGGCGAGCTCATCGCCGTGCCGCAGGCCCTGCGGGCGCCGGTGCTGGCCGGGCTCGCGTGACGGGCGACGGGTGGTGGAGTCGCTGAGAGCCTGGTTGACCTATCACGCCGGTATCGCCGGCGCCTCTTCGATCCGACCCTCGACCTCATCCTGAGGTGTCAGTCGATCTGTGATCGACTGACCTCGAAGGAGGGCTCCGGAAATCTCAGTGATCCCTGGAGTTCTCCTTGGAGGCCGCTACGCGGCACCTCAGGATGAGGTTGTGGGCGGGACGAGCATAGAAACCAAATAATCAGACTTTGAGAGCCTGATTGAATTGAATATACCGATTAAAAACCACCAGGCCGTTCCGGAGCCGCGCAGCGGAGCCCGGAATTCAGAAAATCAGGTGGTAAAGCACGAGCCAGAATTTTGTCCGCCCTTTCCTGGGCCATCAGAAGTTCCGGATTCCGGGCTCCGCTGCGCGGCTCCGGAATGACTCGGTGGGTTTCAATCTGGTCAGAGCACGTCAAATAGGCTCTCGCACCTCATTCCCGAAGAGCAAATTCTTTGGATGAACGCTCGTTGCCGTCTCCGGGCGATCCCAGATAAGCTTGAGATCGCTCGCAGAGGGAATCCCGCGACTGTCCGCAACCGGAACAGATCAGGCGGAAGCCTGATCACCAACGCTGCCGCATCACCGTCCGGACGCGACCCGGTTCGGCGGCGCGGCTGCGTCGTCCGCGGCCAGCACGCCCAGATAGGTCTCGACCACCCGGGCGTCGGTCTGGAGGGTGCGGCTGTCGCCCTCGAGCACCACGGTGCCGCCGTCGAGGACGTAGCCGTGGTCGGCGATCTGGAGCGCCGCGCGGGCATTCTGCTCGACGAGGAGGATCGCCACCCCCTCGTCGCGCAGGCGCGCCACGGTGCGCATCACCTCGGCGACGATGAGCGGCGCGAGACCGAGGCTCGGCTCGTCGAGCATCAGGAGGCGCGGGCGGCCCATCAGGGCGCGGGCCATGGCGAGCATCTGGCGCTCTCCCCCTGAGAGCGTGCCGGCATGCTGGCGCCGGCGCTCGGCGAGGCGAGGGAAGAGCCGGTACATCTCGCCGATGTCGCCGCCTCCGCCTGTGCCGCGGAACCGGAACGCGCCGAGCTTGAGGTTGTCCTCGACGGTCATGGTCGAGAACAGCTCCCGGCGCTCGGGGATCAGGCTCAGGCCCTGCGCCACCCGGGCCTCGACGGGCAGGCGCGTCAGGTCGCGGCCCTCGAAGCGGATGGCGCCGCGCGCCGGCAGCACCCCCATCAGGGCGTTGAGCAGGGTGGTCTTGCCGGCGCCGTTGGCGCCCAGCACCGTGACGAGCCGTCCGGGCTCGACCGTCAGCGAGATGCCGCGCACCGCCTCGACCTTGCCGTAGGCGACGGAGACGCTCTCGGCCTCGAGCATGGGTCGGGTCATGCGGCGCTCCCCAGATAGGCCTCGACCACCGCCGGGTCGCGGCGCACGGTCGCGGGCGCGCCCTCGCACAGCTTGGCGCCGAAATTCATCACCACCAGCCGGTCGGCGAGCCCCATCACGAAGTCCATGTCGTGCTCGACGAGGAGAATGCCGAGCCCCTCCTGGCGCAGGCGGCGCAGCAGGTCGCCGAGGGCCTGCTTCTCCTGGTGGCGCAGGCCCGCCGCCGGCTCGTCGAGGAGGAGGAGGGTCGGCCCGAGGCAGAGGGCGCGGGCGATCTCGACGATGCGCTGCTGGCCGAGCGCCAGGCTGCCGGCCGGCAGGTCGCGGCAGGCGGACAGGCCCACCCGGGCGAGCTGGCGGTCGGCCTCGGCGAAGAGCGCGGCCTCCTCGGCCGCGTCGAGCCCCAGCGCCCCGCGGAACGGTCCGGCCGACCCGCGCAGATGGGCGCCCAGCGCCACGTTCTCGATCACCGACATGCCGGCGACGAGCTTGACGTGCTGGAAGGTGCGGGCGCAGCCGAGCCGGGCGATGCGCCGGGCCGGCAGGCCGGCCACGTCGCGGCCGCCGAGGCGCACCGCCCCGGCGCTGAGGCGCGCCACCCCGGTGACGAGGTTGAAGGTGGTGCTCTTGCCGGCCCCGTTCGGCCCGATCAACGCCACCACCTCGCCGGCGGAGACCTGGAAGCCGATGTCGTTGACGGCGACGAGGCCCCCGAAGGTCTTGCGGAGATGGGATGCCTCGAGCAGCACCGTGCCGGGGGCGCAGGCCGGGCGCGGCGCCAGGGGGTGCGAGGCCGGCCCACGGTCCGGCGGCGGCGCGACCGAGCGGCGGACGACGAGCGGCCACAGCCCGTCCGGCGCGCGCTGGAGCATCAGCACCAGCAGCACCCCGAACACGATCGCCTCGAAGTTTCCCTGCGCCCCGAAGACCAGCGGCAGCACGTTCTGGAGCTGGTCCTTCAGCACCGTCACCAGCACCGCGCCGAACACGCCGCCCCAGATCGAGCCGGCGCCGCCGATCACCGCCATCAGCAGGTACTCGATGCCGGCATTGATGCCGAACGGCGTCGGGTTGATGGCGCGCTGGATGTGGGCGTAGAGCCATCCCGACAGGGCCGCCAGCATCGCCGCGTACACGAAGGCGACGATCTTCACTCGCGCCGTGTCGACCCCGAAGGACTCCGCGGCCACGACCCCGCCCTTGAGCGCCCGGATCGCCCGGCCGGTGCGCGAGCGCAGCAGGCGGTGGGTCAGCCACAGGCTCAGAGCCAGGAAGCCCCAGGTGAGGAGCAGGGCCTCGGCCCCGCCGAGGACCGGGTGGCCGAGCACGCTGATCGGCGGCAGGCCGGTCAGGCCGTCGTAGCGGCCGAGCGCGTCGGTGTTGCCGAGCACGTAGAAGAACGAGATGTTCCAGGCGATCGTGCCGAGGGGCAGGTAATGGCCGGAGAGCCGCAAGGTGATCGCGCCGGTGACCCAGGCGGCGGCGGCGGAGAGCAGCAGGGCCACGGGCAGCGACAGCCAGGGCGACAGGCCGCCCGTCGTGGTCAGGAGCGCTGTCGCGTAGGCGCTGATGCCGACGAACATCGCCTGCCCGAAGGAGGTGATGCCGGCCACCCCGGTGAGCACGACGAGGCCCGTGACCACGATGGCCGAGAGGCCCGCATAGGTGAGCAGCGTGAGCCAGAACGGCGGCACGCCGGGGATGAAGGGCAAGGCGACGATCAGGAGGGCGCCGAGGCCGGCGAGCAGACGGGTGGGCATGTTACTCCTCGTCCTCCACCGGGGCCGAGCGCAGGGAGCGCCAGAGCAGCACCGGGATGATCGCCATGAACACGATCACCTCCTTGAAGGCGCTGGCCTCGAACGAGGCGACGGATTCGATGATGCCGACGAGCAGGGCGGCGGCGGCCGCCGCCGGGTAGCTCGCCAGCCCGCCGATGATCGCGGCGACGAAGCCCTTGAGGCCGATGAGGAAGCCGGTGTCGTAGTAGACCGTTGTCAAGGGCGCGATCAGCACGCCGGACAGGGCGCCGATGAAGGCCGCGACCGAGAAGCTGAGCCGGCCGGCGAGCGAGGGCGCGATGCCCATCAGCCGGGCGCCGAGGCGATTGACCGCCGTGGCGATCAGCGCCTTGCCGAGGAGCGTGCGCGAGAAGAACAGCCACAGCGCCACGATGATCGCCAGCGTCAGGCCGATCATCCAGAGCGACTGCCCGCTCACCAGGAGGGGGCCCGCCGGGAACGACGCCTCCGACAGGGGCGGCGTGCGCGACCCTTCCGCGCCGAAGAAGACGAGGCCGAGGCCCGTCAGCGCCAGATGCACGCCGACCGAGGCGATCAGCAGCACCAGCACCGAGGCATGGGCGAGCGGCCGGAACGCCACCGCGTGCAGGAACCCGCCCATCGGCGTCACGATGACGAGCGTCAGCAGGATCTCGACGGGGAGGCCCGGCTTCGTCGGCGCAAGCAGCCAGGCGATCACCGCCACGACCCCCGGCAGGGCGAGGTCGCGCAGGCCGAAGCGCAGCAGCGCCCTCCCGTCGAGGTTGTGGCGCGCCTCGGCGCAATCGGCCAGGAAGGCGCAGGCGCCGAGTCCTAAGAGCAGCGGCACGGTGCCCGGCAGGGTGCCGGCCTCGAGGCTCGCGAGCGTCAGCGCCCCGTAGGCGACGAACTCGCCCTGCGGGATCAGGATCACCCGGGTGACGGTGAAGACCAGGACCAGCGACAGGGCGATCAGCGCGTAGATCGCGCCGTTCACGACGCCGTCCTGGAGGAGGAGAAGGAGGATCGTGGCGTCCACGGCGGGAGAACTCGGGGCGTTTCGGGTCATTTTGTGAAATCGGTCCCATCCGCGACCTCATCCTGAGGTGCGAGTGAAACGAGCCTCGAAGGAGGGTTCCAGAAGTCTACGCGATCTCTGGAGCCCTCCTTCGAGGCCCAACCGATCTTCAATCGGGTGCGATCTCCGATCGCGGGCACCTCAGGATGAGGTGGAGATGGTGGGAGGAAAGCTGCGATCTTGCCGTGAGGCTTCCGGGGCCGCGAGCGGCCCCGGCCTTAACCCCACTCAGTTCGTCGCCGGCATCAGCTTCCAGCGGCCGTTCTCGATCGTCACCATCACGCGGGCGCGGTCGTCCTGGCCGACATGGTCGGTCGGGGTCATGGCGACGACGCCGTGGGTGTAGACGACCTCCTTCAATCCCTCGAGGGCGTCGCGGAGCGCGGCGCGAAACTCCGGCGTGCCGGGCTTGGCGGTCTTCAGCGCCACCGGGATCGCGTTCGCGAGCAGCACCTGCGCGTCGTAGGCGTGGCCCCCGAAGGTCGCGAGGGAGCCCGCGCCGAACTTCGCCTCGTAGGCCTTGGTGTAGTCGAGGGCGACCTTGCGCACCGGGTTCGATTCCGGGAGCTGCTCGGCCACCAGCAGGGGGCCCGCCGGCAGCACCGTGCCGTCGACGTCCTTGCCGCCGACGCGCAGGAAGTCGGCATTGGCGACGCCGTGGGTCTGGTAGTACTTGCCGGCGTAGCCGCGCTCCTTGAGCGTCTTCTGCGGCAGCGCCGCGGGCGTGCCGGAGCCCGCGATCAGCACCGCGTCCGGCTTCGCCGCGATCACCTTGAGCACCTGGCCGGTGACGCTGGTGTCGGTGCGGGCGTAGCGCTCGGTGGCGGCGAGCTTGATGCCCTTGGCCTCGAGCCGGGGCGTGATCTCGGAGAGCCAGCCGTCGCCGTAGGCGTCGTTGAAGCCGATGAAGCCGACCGACTTCACCCCCGCCTTGGCCATGTGGGCGGCGATCGCCTCGGCCATCAGGGCGTCGTTCTGCGGCGCCTTGAACACCCAGCGGCGCTTGTCGTCCATCGGGGCGACGATCTTGGCGGAGGCCGCAAGGCTGATCATCGGCACCTTGGCCTCGGCCGCGACCTCGATCAGCGCCAGCGAGACCGGCGTCACCGAAGAGCCGACGATGGCGTCGACCTTGTCGTCACTCGCGAGCTTGCGCGCGTTGGCGACGCCCTTGGTGGTGTCGCTGGCGTCGTCGAGGACGATCCACTCGATCTTCTGGCCCGCCACCTCGGTCGGCAGCAGCGTCACGGTGTTGGCCTGCGGGATGCCGAGGGAGGCCGCCGGGCCGGTCTTGGCGATGGTCACACCGATCTTGATCGGCTGCTGCGCCATCACGGGTCCGGCCAGCACGGTGCCGGCGAGGGCGAGCGCCCAGACGATGCGCCTCATGTCGTTGTCCTCCCGTTTGCGGGCCGCGCCGGTTGGTGTCCGGTCGCCGGCGTCGCGGGCCCTGCTGCGGCCGCGACGTGCTGCTTTGCAAGTCCGCGGGCGCCCCGTCCACCCTGGCGTTCGGCTAACGTCACCCGCGTTTGACTTCGCCCGCACAGCTTTATAATTTACCGTCCGGTTGGTCAATAGATCGTGCCGGCGGCGCCCCGCGGGGCCCGACACGGCGCGACGGGGAGGGCACCATGAGCGAGACGGGCGAGACTCTCGTGCTGACGGAACGGCATGCAGGATACCGCGTGCTGGTCCTCAACCGGCCCGACCGGCTGAACGCCTTCAATGAGCCGCTCCACCTCGCCCTGCGGGAGGCCTTGAGCCAGGCGGCGGCCGATCCGGACTGCCGGGCGCTGATCCTCACCGGGGCCGGGCGCGGCTTCTGCGCCGGCCAGGACCTCGCCGCCCGCAATTTCGCGGCCGACGTGGAGCCCGACCTCTCCCGCACCCTCGCGGCGTTCTACAACCCCCTGGTCCGGCAGATCCGCGACCTGCCGATGCCCCTCATCTGCGCCGTCAACGGCGTGGCGGCGGGGGCCGGCGCCAGCCTCGCCTTCCACGGCGACCTCGTGCTGGCGGCGCGCTCGGCGAAGTTCCTGCAGGCCTTCGCCAAGCTCGGGCTGATCCCGGATGCCGGCGGCACCTGGCTCCTGCCGCGCCTCGCCGGCCGGGCCCGGGCCCGCGGCATGGCGCTGCTCGCCGAGCCGATCACCGCCGAGCAGGCGGAGGCCTGGGGCATGATCTGGCGGGTGATCGACGACGCCGATCTGATGGCGGAGGCCCACCGGCTCGCCGCCCAGCTCGCGCAGGCGCCGACCTACGGCCTGGCCCTGATCCGGCGCGCCCTCGACGCCTCGGAGACCAACACCCTCGACGCTCAGCTCGACGTCGAGCGCGACCTGCAGGGCGAGGCCGGGCGGTCTCCGGATTACCGCGAGGGCGTGGCGGCGTTCCTGGAGAAGCGGGCGCCGCGCTTCACCGGACGGTCCCGGTGAGCCCGGAGGCGGTGGCCCGCGCCTGCGCCGAGGCGCTATGGGCCGAGGACCGGGCGAGCCAGGGGCTCGGGATGCGCCTCGACCATGTCGGGCCCGGCGAGGCGGTGCTGTCGATGCGGGTGCGCGACGACATGACGAACGGCCACGGCAGCTGCCACGGCGGCGTCATCTTCGCGCTCGCCGATTCGGCCTTCGCCTTCGCGTGCAACGCCTATGATCAGCGGGCGGTGGCGCAACACTGCGCCGTCACCTTCCTGCGCCCGGGCCGGCGCGGCGAGGTGCTGACCGCCCGGGCGGTCGAGCGGGTGCGCGAGGGCCGCTCCGGGATCTACGACGTGACGGTGACCGATGCCGAGGGCCGCGTGGTGGCGGAGTTCCGCGGGCACTCGCGCATTGTGCCGGGGACGGTGCTGCCGGGGGAGGGTGGGGCGGCGCCCGGTCTGGTGGAGCGGGCGTGACTGCTCCCTCGCTCATCCCACCCGCGACCTCGTCCTGAGGTGGTTGGTTGAAGTAATCCGACCGGTTTGCTTGAGAAGCATCTATAAAAATATTTTGGGAGACACGCCATGCTCCAGATCGCCCCCCGCAAGCTCGCCCGGATGGTGCCGGAGGCGAGCGAACTCGACCGGTTCGAGACCGCCTCGCGGGCGGAGCTCGCCGCCTGGCAGCGCGAGAAGCTGCGCGAGACGCTGCACCACGCCTATGCCAACGTGCCCCATTACCGCGCCGCCTTCGACCGGGCCGGCGTGCATCCGCGCGACTTCTCGGACCTCCCCGACCTCGCCCGCTTTCCCTTCACCGCCAAGGCGGATCTCAGGGCGAACTATCCGTTCGGGATGTTCGCGGTGCCGCGCGAGCAGGTGACGCGCATCCACGCCTCGTCGGGGACCACCGGCAAGCCGACGGTCGTGGGCTACACCAAGGCCGACATCGACACCTGGGCCGACGTGGTGGCCCGCTCGATCCGGGCGGCGGGCGGGCGGCCCGGAATGCTGATCCACGTCGCCTACGGCTACGGCCTGTTCACGGGAGGATTGGGCGCGCATTACGGCGCCGAGCGGCTCGGCTGCACGGTGATCCCGATGTCGGGGGGCATGACCGAGCGCCAGGTCCAGCTGATCCAGGATTTCCGGCCCGACATCATCATGGTCACGCCGTCCTACATGCTGGCGATCCTCGACGAGTTCCGGCGCCAGGGGCTCGACCCGCGGGCCTCCTCGCTCAAGGTCGGCATCTTCGGGGCCGAGCCCTGGACCAACGCCATGCGCCAGGAGATCGAGGAGGCGTTCGACCTCCACGCCGTCGACATCTACGGGCTCTCGGAGGTGATGGGACCGGGCGTGGCGAGCGAGTGCGTCGAGACCAAGGACGGCCTGCACATCTGGGAGGATCACTTCTACCCGGAGATCGTCGACCCACGCACCGGCGACGTGCTGCCGGACGGGGCGGAGGGCGAGCTCGTCTTCACCTCGCTCACCAAGCAGGCGATGCCGGTGATCCGCTACCGCACCCGCGACCTGACCCGGCTGCTCCCCGGTACCGCCCGGGCGATGCGCCGGATGGAGAAGATCACCGGACGCTCCGACGACATGATGATCGTGCGCGGGGTCAACGTCTTCCCGAGCCAGATCGAGGAGAAGATTTTGACGATCCCCGCGCTCTCGGCGCATTACCAGGTGGTGCTGGCCCGCGAGGGACGGCTCGACACCATGACGATCCGGGTCGAGGCGCGGCCCGAGGCCGACATCGCCGATCTGCGCGAGGCTGCCGCCGATCGGCTCTGCCACGCTGTCAAGGACACGATCGGGATCACCGCGACGGTCGAGGTGGTGCCGCCCGGTGGCATCGAGCGCTCCCTCGGCAAGGCGCGGCGCGTCATCGACCAGCGTCCCCGAGACTAGCGACACGATCCGAGCAGCGACGAGACCTCATGGCCCGCACCCGCGCCAGCGACTACGACGACAAGCGCCGGGCGATCCTCGATCGCTCGGCCGAGCTGTTCGCCGCCCACGGCTACGACCGCGCCTCGATGAGCCGGATCGCCGAGGCCTGCGGCGTCTCGAAGGCGAATCTCTACCACTATTACCGCGACAAGGACGAGATCCTGTTCGACGTGATCCGGCTGCACCTCGAGGAGCTGCTGGAAGCGGTCGAGGCCGCCGACCGCCCAGGGCTCGCCCCCGAGCCGCGCCTGCGCAGCCTCGCGACCGCGCTGCTCGAGGCCTACCGGGACGCCGACGCCCAGCACAAGGTGCAGATCAACCACCTCGGCCTGCTGCCGCCCGAGCGCCAGGCGGAGCTGAAGGCGAGCGAGCGCGAGCTGGTGCGCCTCTTCTCCGAGGCGATCGCCGGGGTGGCGCCGCACCTCGCCGGCACGGCTTTGCTCAAGCCCGTGACCATGTCGTTCTTCGGCATGGTCAACTGGCACTACCTCTGGTTCCGGCCCGGCGCCGGCCTGACCCGGGCGGACTACGCCGATCTCGTCACGCGTCTGATCGCCGAGGGCGCCCGGGGGATCGTGGAGGAGCGGGCGACGGAGGTGCGGGTGGCGGGGGGGTAATCAGAACCAGGGCTTGTCTCACAACAGGGGTGCGCGTTCTCCTCTCCCCGCGGGCGGGGAGAGGAGCGGGCGCTCCACCGGCTCACGCCGCGACGCGGAACTCCTCTGCCGGAAGAGCGCACGGCACCACCCGCCCGGTCGCCCGCACCATGCCGCCCGCCCCGTCCAGCGCGCCCGGCACGAGGTCGAGGGCCAGGAACCGCTCCGGCGCGTAGGGCCCGGGCAGGCAGAGCGCCCCGACCCGCTCGCGGGTGAAGCCGAAGCGGGCGTAGTAGGGCGCGTCGCCGACCAGGATCACCGCGCGGTGGCCGAGGGCGGCGGCCCGCGCCAGCGCCTCGCGCATCAGCCGGTTGCCGATGCCGAGCCCGTGCAGAACGGGATCCACGGCGATCGGCCCGAGCATCAGGGCGGGCCGATCGCCCGCGTCGACGTTCCACAGGCGGACGGTGGCGACGAGGCGGCCGTCCATCTCGACCGCCAGGGCAAGGCCCTCGGCCGGAAGGCGTCCCTCGCGCAGGCGCTCGCAGGTCTTGGTGAAGCGGGCCTCGCCGAAGCACAGGTCGAGCAGGTGCTCGCGGTCGGCGATGTCGGCGGGGTGCTCGTCGCGGATCTGGATCACGGCCGTACTCTCCCGAGACTGACAAGACGGGCAAAGGACAGCCCTCGCACCCGCCGCATCGCGGCGGGCCGTCCGGGACTTCGTCGGTGATGTGGAGGCGCGATCACGCCGGGGCCCCGATAACGGGGCACCCGGCGCATCGTTCCGACGGAGATCGGCGCCCGGGGGCGCCGAGTCGCGCTCAGATCACGTAGGACTGGAGCGGCGGGAAGCCGTTGAACGCCACCGCCGCGTAGGTGGTGGTGTAGGCGCCCGCCCCCTCGATCAGCACCTTGTCGCCGATCGCGAGCGAGATCGGCAGCGGGTACGGGGTCTTCTCGTAGAGCACGTCGGCCGAGTCGCAGGTCGGGCCGGCGAGCACGCAGGGGATCGTGCGGTCCGCGTCCCGGTCGGTGACGATGCGGTAGCGGATCGACTCGTCCATCGTCTCGGCGAGGCCGCCGAACTTGCCGATGTCGAGATAGACCCAGCGCACCTCGTCGGCGGCGTCGGACTTCTGCGAGACCAGGACGACCTCGGCCTCGATGATGCCCGCATTGCCGACCATGCCGCGGCCCGGCTCGATGATCGTCTCCGGCAGCCGGTTGCCGAAATGCTTGGTCAGCGCCCGGAAGATCGCGTCGCCGTAGGATTCCACGCCCGGCACCGCCTTGAGGTACTTGGTCGGGAAGCCGCCGCCGAGATTGACCATCGACAGGTGGATGCCGCGCAGGGCGCATTCGCGGAAGATCATCGAGGCGGAGGCGAGCGCCCCGTCCCAGGCCTCGGTGTTGCCCTGCTGCGAGCCGACGTGGAACGAGACCCCGTAGGCGTTGAGGCCCGCGCGGTAGCCGTGTTCGAGCACGTCCACCGCCATCTCGGGCACGCAGCCGAACTTGCGCGAGAGCGGCCACTCGGCGCCGGCGCCGTCGCACAGGATGCGGCAGAACACCTGCACGTCCTCGCGGGCGACCTTGACCGCGTCCGCGGCGCGGGCGATCTTGTCGACCTCCGCCTGGCAGTCGACGGCGAAGAGCCGCACGCCGAGCTGGAGGGCGCGGGCGATGCAGCGCTCCTTCTTGATGGTGTTGCCGAAGGAGATGCGGTCGGCGGTGGCGCCGGCGGACAGGGCCATCTGGATCTCGACCACCGAGGCGGTGTCGAAGCAGGAGCCCATCTCGGCGAGCGCGCGCAGCACCTCGGGGGCCGGGTTGGCCTTGACGGCGTAGAACACCCGGGTGTCGGGCAGGGCGCGGGCGAAGGCGGTGTAGTTGTCGCGCACGACGTCGAGGTCGAGGACCATCACGGGACCCTCGTCCCGGCCGAGCTCGCGGCGCACGCGCAGGAAATCGCGGATGCGATCGGTCATGATCATCCCCACCAAAGGTTCGAGAGGGCTCCCGCGGGAACCCGAAGTCGAGATCGAGACGGCGCGCGTCGGCCGTCCGGCGTCAGGGGGCGATGCGGCGCGGCGCGGACGTGCTGTGGAGACACGCCGTGCGACGCGGGCGCAGAGCACCCGGAAGCTGCCTTTGCTTGGAACGGGGAAACCCGATCCGCACTCGGGGCAAGGAGAAACAAGCCTCTTCGGTGTCGGCCTTTGGAGGGCCGACGAGACCAAAAAAGCCCGTTCGTCGTTGCTTTAAGCTGCGTCCCCCGTGGAGAGCGGGGTTCGCCGGTTTTGCCTCCGGCTGCCGGTTGTTGTCGGGGTCCGGTGTCGCCACCTGGATGCCGGCCGGAGGGATCCACCCCTTCCCGACCATCGATCCTTTAAGACCCCTGGCGGCTGTCCGGCCTCTTGTCCGGATGCCCACCAACCGGCACGCGGCCACAGGCACGTGCGAAATTGGGCAGGGCGATACATACGGGCCGGCCCCCTCCGCCGCAACCCCCGGAATGCGGATTTTCGCCTGATTTCCCCACGGCCGCGCGAGGATGGCGAGAGGGTGGCGAAAGTGACACGGCGCCTCCGCCGCACCGGAACGCAAGCGGCCGGTAGGGCCTTCTCAAGCGGCGCCGGACGGGCCATTCAACCGGCCACCCGTCAACCGACCACGTGTCAACAGACCACTTGCCGGCACGCGTTCAGCGCGCGCGCCTCATCCTCGGGACATCATGACGACCGCACCCTCCCGCCGCGCGCTGCTTGCCGGCCTGCTCTCCTCCGCCGCCCTGACGCGGGCGGCCCCGGCGCAGGTCGGGCCGACCCAGCCCGGCCCGGCCGCCCTGCCGCCGCCGCCGGACCCGGCCCCCTCCGGTCCGCCGCGCTTCCGCTTCGACGAGGTGGTGCGGCGCGCGCGCGCCCTCGCCGGCGCGGCCTTCGAGGCGAACGCCGCGCCGTTGCCGGCACCGCTCGCCGCCCTCGACTACGACGCCTGGCGCGACATCCGCTTCCGGCCCGATCGGGCGCTGCTGGGGGACCAGGACGGCCCGTTCCGGCTCCAGCTGTTCCATCTCGGCTTCCTCTACACCCGGCCCGTGACCGTGAACGTGGTGCGCGACGGCGTGCCGACGCCGGTGCCCTACCAGCCCGGCCTGTTCGATTACGGCCGCACCACCATCGACAAGCCGCTGCCGGTCAATCTCGGCTTCGCGGGCTTCCGGCTGCATTATCCGCTCAACAAGCCGGGCGTGCTCGACGAGCTGATCGCGTTCCTGGGTGCCAGCTACTACCGCTTCCTCGGCCGCGACCAGCTCTACGGGCTCTCGGCGCGGGGCCTCGCCGTCAACGTCGAGGGCGTCGGCGGCCCGGAGGAATTCCCGGTCTTCCGCGAGTTCTGGATCGAGATGCCGCCGAAGGGGGCCGACCGGGCGGTGATCTACGCCCTCCTCGACGGCCCGTCCTGCACGGGTGCGTTCCAGTTCCTGGTCTATCCGGGCGACGAGACGGTGGTCGACGTGCGCTGCTCGCTGCATCCGCGCCGCGAGCTGGCGACGATCGGCATCGCGCCGCTGACCTCGATGTTCTTCATCGGCGAGAACGACCGTCACCACTCGGACGATTACCGGCCCGAACTGCACGATTCGGACGGCCTCCTGATGCAGTCCGGCGGCGGCGAGTGGATCTGGCGGCCCCTGCGCAACCCGAAGGAGCGCTGGATCTCCGCCTTCGAGGACCGCAACCCGAAGGGCTTCGGGCTGATGCAGCGCGACCGGGTGTTCGAGGACTACCAGGACCTCGAGGCGTTCTACCACCGCCGCCCGGGCTACTGGGTCGAGCCGCAGGGCGAGTGGGGCGAGGGCACGGTGCGCCTCGTCGAGCTGCCGACGCAGAACGAGACCCACGACAACATCGTGGCGTCCTGGCAGCCCAAGCAGCCCTACCGGCCCGGCGAGGCGGTGGAGCTCTCCTACAAGGTCCGGGCGCTCGCCGAGACCGACGACCTGCATCCCGGCGGGCGGGTGGTGAACACCTACGTGGCCCGCGCCACGGCGAGCGGCGGCTCGGCCGAGGGCGACGATCCCCGCACCCGGCGCTTCCTCGTCGATTTCTCCGGCGGCGACCTCGCCTACTGGCTCGGCGACCCGAAGGCGGTCGAGATCGTGCCCTCGACGACGAACGGCAGGATCCTGTCGGTCTCGCTGGTGCCGAACCTGCACGTGAAGGGCTTTCGCGCGGCCATCGACGTGCGGCTCGACCAGGCCGGGCAGGCGACGGACCTGCGCGCCTTCCTGCGCGCCCGCGGCCGGACCCTGACCGAGACCTGGACCTATCCGTGGAAGGCCGCGTGAGCGGTCCTTCCCACCCGCCGGCCGTGACGATCCGGCCGGCGATCGCTGAGGACCTCGATGCCCTGATGGCGCTCGAGGCCGCGGCCTTCGCCACCGACCGGGCGGAGCGCCGGTCGATCCGCCACGCGATCGGGTCGCCGTCGATCTCGCTGCTGGTGGCTCTCGACGGCGCGGTGCTCATCGGCGCCGCCACGATCGAGCGCCGTCGCGGCAGCCGCCGCGCCCGCCTGTCCTCGATCGCGGTGGCGCCGAGCCGGGCCGGCACGGGCTTGGGCCGGGTGCTGCTCGAGGCCGCCGAGGCGGAGGCCCTGGCCCGCGGGTGCGACCGCCTGCGCCTGGAGGTCCGCGAGGATAACGGCGCCGGCATCCGCCTCTACGAGCGCACCGGCTACCGGCGCTTCGAGACCGTGCCGGACTATTACGAGGACGGCACCACCGCCTGGCGCTACGAGAAGCGGCTCGGGAGCGGGGAGGGGGAGGCCGGCTGAGGCGCCTCGGCGCTGCCCCGTCCTGAAACAGTCCGAAAAGCCGCGAGACACGCCACCCCGCCGCCGGTTCTCGCTTTCCCTAGCGACATGTGCCGATCCGGCATCGTTGCCGGCATTTTGCCGTTGGCACGCGAAAAGCACAGGTCCCGGTGACCGAGGCACATCGTGCCTCACGACGGGATAAGGTGACAGCAATGGCTCTGACAAGCGCCGATTTTCGCAGGATGATCGCCGAGAGCCGTGGGGGCGTTGCACAGCCGGCGTCGTTTCTGGTCGTTCCCGACCGCGTGCCGGAGCGTTTCGCGCCGGGAACGCGGCTCCCGGCCCACCCCGAGCCGCGCGAGGTGCGGACCATCGAGATCGTCTGGGCGCCCGCGACCGCGCCGTCGCGCCGGCCCGGCCCCTGGCTCGCCGGCCTCGCGACCGTCGCCAAGGTGCTGGTCCTGCCGGTGCTGCTCGCCGGCAGCCTCTACTCCAAGCCGCTCTACGACTGCCACAAGCAGAAGAAGTACGGGATGCTGTACTACGGCACCACGGTGCAGATGTGCGTGAGCGAGCGCCTGTCGGAGCGCTTGGAGACCGTGCAGGCCTTCGTCGACCGGCAGCTGCGGCAGCTGTGACGCCAATGCCTCTCATGGTATTTTTGCTATGATTTATCTGGAGTTGATCTGACTTCGATGTGCCATTTTCTCTCGATCGACATTCCGATATCCGGGGCGTTTCCGGCCTAGGGGCGCACCATCAAGCTTAGCTGCAAGTTGGTCGATTTTTGCAGTGCATCCAAGCATTTAACGCCTTGAAAGGTATGGCTCTCAGCCGGTGCTGGCACCAGATCTTGACGCTCTGTCCGAAAGGCCGACGGCCAGCGCTCACAGTAGCCATATCATACCTTAGACGGGAGTCAGTCATGGCTCCCGGCCACGCTCTACCTCCATAGAAAAAAATGTGTAGGATTGTGCGTGAACCGAGTGGGGTGCCTTGCTATGAGCCTCGAAGAAAAGCTGCGTACGATCGCTGAACGGGTCCGATCCCACTCAAGCGCGATGCTGACTGAAGAGTCTGTCAAAACGGCTGTTGTTTTGCCTTTCTTTGCAGCATTGGATTACGATGTTTTTAACCCAAACGAAGTAATACCCGAATTCAATGCTGACGCAGTTGGGAAAAAAGGTGAAAAAGTCGACTATGCGTTAAAAATAGACAATCAAGTTCGCATCCTGATTGAATGCAAGCCGATAACGACAACTTTAGATAAAGTGCATCTTGCTCAACTGTACCGTTATTTCTCTGTTACAGATGCGAAATTTGCGATACTGACGAATGGTCGAACCTTCCATTTCCATACTGACTTGGAGTCCCCGAACAAGCTGGACGACCGTCCTTTCTTGATATTTGATCTTTCTGATTTGCACGTCTCTGTTATTTCTGAATTGCGGAAATTTAGCCGCAACGAATTCAATGTGGAAAGTATTTTACAGTCGGCACACCGCCTCAAATACACCTCCGCAATTAAAAAGGAGCTGCACGCTCTTATAGAGGCACCCAATGAGGATTTTGTGCGAATGGTCGCAGCTCCTCTGCAAACTGGCAGGTTCACGGCCCAAGTCCGTGACCAGTTTACCCCCTTGGTCAAAGCCGCATTCCGTGAGATCATCCGCGATGCGGTACAGGCCCGCCTATCTTCGGCGCTAGCAGATAGCGAGGATTTGACACTGTCGCCGCTTGACGCGGTGGCTCCCGACGACGAGGAAATCGTCACGACTGAGGAAGAACGTGAAGGTTACATGATCGTCCGCGCGATCGTCCGAGAGGTCATCAAGGCGGATCGTGTGATTATGCGAGATCAGAAGAGCTACTGCGGCATCATCATCGATAACAATAATCGAAAGCCGCTGGCGCGACTGCATTTCAATCGCAATATCAAATATGTCGGTCTGTTTGATAAAGAAAAAGAAGAAAAATCCGCATTGATACGCTCGATCAGATCTACGATCTGACCGACCGCCTTCGCGCGACTGCCCGCTTTTATGCCGAAGGTGGGACGCGGAAGGCCGAGTCTGTAGCTGTTCCAGTCTCCGTTGACGCTACAGCCTGATAGGGCCGGTGTGCCAGACGTTTGCCTGTAGATCCCATCAGTACACGTCACACAGATGAGCCAGCGGCTGGTTGTTGGGTCGACCGCTGGCTCCATTAAAGCCATGGCCTGCCGCCCTAAACAAAGATATGGCTACAGATGAAATGGTTGGTATTCACCGACCGTTGCTACATGCATCTACCTATGCGGCATTAGCAAAAGACCTCTTAAGTCATATTTCCGTATATCCTATCAATTCGATAAAATTTGCCGCCCAAGTTCCGTAGCTGAGGTTTGTGCGCGCCAAGGTCGCACAAGAAGCAGAGATCCTCGGCCGCCTCGAAACGCTTCCGCAGCGCATCGTGGATGAGGCTCAGGATGCTGCTCGCCGGTGGGATCACATCCGACGTCTTCCGCTCGGTCCCAAGGTTGAAGGAGAGGCGGGGCGAAACAAGGGAAGCCGAAAGCAAGGAAGACGGAACGGCTCGCCTTCCGGTGCGACATGGCCGCCGCCGAGCGGTGGCGGCCATGTCTGCTCTCTGTTCGCCGACGCGGGCCTTCGGTGTGTCGCACCGAGATACCGCGTCGGCGATTGATGATAGCCGACCCTTTGATCCGCTTTGAGCGCCTAGATGTGGCGGCAGCCTCCACACCATAGTCACCTGCCTAGTGCACCAATGTTCCGCACTTCGTTTTTCAGGTCATGCAACCTGACGTGCGATGCCCCTTGGCGGTTTGTGGGTTGCGACCCGGGACCGGAAAATTCCTCGACCGGCCGGCGCTTTCGCGGGCGGCAGGACGAGGCGTCGCCATGGGCTACAAGCATTACATTCCGCAGAACCGGGCGAAGGCGGCGGCCCTGCTAAGGCAGTTGAAGGGCCAGCTCGTGGACGTGACGGGGGTGCAGGTCGAGGCCCGCAGCAACGTCTTCGCCGCCGCCGAGGCGTACTGGCAGCTCTCCAAGGCGTCCGGCGTCCACCTCTACCAGGTGGGTGCCGGCTGGCATGCCGACCTTGAATTCAAGGGACTGCCGCCCGGGGTCCCCACCATCGTCGGCACTCCGGAGCCCGTCGCCACGCGGGCGGAGGCCATCGAGAGCGTCGTCGGCATGATGTCGATCTGCGCGCAGCGCGACAATGTCCCGCCGCCGGACCCGGCGACGGGGCTGCGCTGGTTCCGCTTCGACGACCACGAGGTCCCGGTCGATCCGCGCATGCTCGAACACTTCGCCTCCCGCGTACCGGTGGTCAAGTTCGACGCGAGTCACGTCCGGCGTGAGCTCGACCTCCTCCGGGCAGACATCTCGGGCGACGCCCCGGTCACGGCCGATGCGTGGGCGGCGGCCGATTTCCAGCTTCGGTACGACGCCTGCCGGATGTGCTGCGCCGCCATGGCATTCGGCATCATGCAGGTGTCGTACGATCCGTCGGCGAGCCTCGAACTGGCCGATGGGCCGGCAGCTCCCGGGATGCACTGACCCGGCGACGGGTCAGGCGGCGTCGGCGGGTAGGTCGCGGCGCCTGTAGAGCTTCATGTGGACCTGGTCGTACCTCGCCGCGTCCCCGATGCCGGCCTCGTCCAGCCGCCGCATGGCTTGGTGCGGCGCCAGGCCCATGCGGTCGGCGATCTCCTTGAGGGTAGCGTACTCGGCGGCGAACGCCTCGACGCTCGCCCTCGTGAACGCCCTGACCGAGCGCGGATCGCGCGGGCGATACCGGGGGGACCATTCCAGCAGGCCTGCCTTGGCCAGCCGCCACAGGTTCCGCGGATCGACGCCCCCCAGCATGGCGACGACCTCCCGCTCCGTGACGTCGTCGCCGGAACCCTCGCCCTGGATCACCCCGAGGACCTCGTCGCGGTCGATGATGAGGTCGTCGCAGCGTTCGCCGGTCGTGTTGCGCCCCACCCAGGCGAGACGGCCGTCGAGGACGAGCCGAAGGATCTCGACGATGCCCACGCGGATGGTCCGTGCGATCCGTTCGACGGCCATGCGCGGTTCGGCGGGGTTGGCCACGGGCACGGCATCACGGAACAGCCGTGCCATGAAGGCGTCGACGTCCGGCCGGAGGAAGCGGCGCTTCGAGCCGGCGTTCCGGTCGGCCTCCGGCAGGACCGGCAGCAGGCCTGCCTCCTCCAAGTGGCCGACCTGCTTCACCGAGAAGCCGGTTCTGGCCGCGACGTCCTTGGCCGTGAGGTGGTCGTCGACGGTCGCGACGATGGCGGCGAAGTCCGCGACGGCGATCCGGAGACGCCGCCCGCCCGCTTGCGGTTCCGCGCCGACCAGGCGGAGAAGCCCGGCATCCGAGCGGCCGGAAGAGAACGCGGCGCTCCTCTGGGTGTGGACGCGCCTCTCGCCCAGCCGCACTCCGAGGAAGGGCGTGCCGGGGCTGATCGGGAGCCTTGCGAAGGCGTGCTCCCGAAGGGCATGCCGGAATTTCTCGAACCCGGCGTCCTTCAGGCTGGTCCGCAGGACCACGTGGACGCGTCCATAGACCTTCTCGTGCCCGACGGAGCCACGCTTGCCAGGTCGATGCCGTCCGACGATGTCGTCCAGGGCGGCCTCGACGTCTCCCGGACCCTGCGAGGCGATCCTGTATCCTTGTTCCGTTGCCTGTGCGAGGTCCGCCATTCCCAAGGACGAGGGGTGCGTTCCCGGCCCGTGCAGGACGGAGATCCCGAGTGCCTCGCAGAATGCCGAGGCGGCGGGCAGCGGTGCGTCGTCCAGCCAGTTGCCCGCATCCCGCGTGCCGTCGAGCCTAGCGACGAACCAAGTCGGGAAGGCCGTGCCAGAGGAAGGCACCGCCTCGATCCGAAGCCGGTCCAGCACGGGGAGAACCTGGCGGGCGAGCGTTCCCGAGAAGTCGTGACCGGCCCGGAGGGTCGCATCGGCCTCGACATGCAGCAGGACGGACCCGTGACGGCGGCAGACCCTCACCGGGTCCAGCACCCATTCGAGCCTCGACCACGGACGGGCCCTAGCGGGGCCTTCGAACATGGCGAGATCCTCGGCGACGCAATGCGGACAGATCCGCGTCGCGGAGGCCAGGACCGATCCGGGTGGGAACCTTTCCGTGCCGACCGTGGCGGCCTTGTCGCCGACGTCGTGCGTCGGGGTATGTCGCCCGAGGGCAAGCCTCCCTTGCCGGTCGAGCCGGCGAAGTTCGGCCAAGGCGTCGAGCGCGCGCCCGTCCCCACGTCCGAGGCCATCGAGGTCGATGGACATGTCCTTGAGAAGGGTGCGCAGGCCCACGCCGTTGAGGGCGGCGAGGCGGGCGGCATAGCCCATCGCCGGTTCCCTCGGCTGCAATGGGTGCCCGAGGTTCAGGAACCGGCCCGAAAGGCCCCCGGGGGTTGCGCCGCCGGTCACGATGACCGCGCCGGCGCGTCATCGACGGTCAGGAACGAACCCTGTCGCAAGTCGCGCCAGTGCTCGGCGAGGAACGGGTTCTTGTCGTCCTTGCCGTAGGCGAGGGAGCGACGCTCGAAGGCGACGGCGAAGTGGCCCGGGGTCAGCTTCGTCCGCTGCCAGTGGAGCGCCTCCTGCAAGGCCCCTTCGACGAGCTGGCAGATGCGGGCGTAGCGGTATCGTGCGGCGAAGGCGAGCCGCTCGGGCAAGTCGGTTTCCTTTAGGTGATCCGACCCGATGCCGACCGGCTCGCCCATCTCGGAGAGGATCTTGAGGACGAGGTCCCTTTCGCCGGGCATCTCCACGTCGGCGAAACCGACGAAGTGCCCCCGTCGCTCGACCTGCTGGTCGCCGACGGGCAGCTTCAGGACATCGGGCAGGCCGGAGAACACGAACGCGACCGGCCACTTCGTGTCGATGGCCACGCCCTTGATGGCGTTCGCGAGTTCGTCGCGCTCTTCCTTCGACGCGTTCCCCTTCAAGAGGTGCTGGGCCTCGTCGACGTGGACGAGGAACACCCCCTGGGATCGTAGGATGCCGGCCATCCTGTCCCAGACCTCGCCGCGTCCCATGTCCGCGACCATTCCGTAACCGGCCTCCCGAATGATATGGGTGCCGACGAGACGCGGATGGCTGTAGCCCTTGAGCTTGATCGAGACATAGCGCGGCGCTAGGCCGTACGGCCCTTGCACGGGCCTCAGCGCATCGTGCTCGCCCAGCATGCGGTCGATGGCGAAGGTCTTTCCGGCGCCGCTCGACCCCACGAGAAAGAAGCATTCAGCCTCTTGCCGCGGGAGTTGGCGCGTCGCGACGTAGCGCTCCAGGAAGCGGTTGAAGCCCGTGAGGAGGGCGTCATCGCGGTCGCACCTCACGTAGACCGACTTCACCTTCGCGAGGCCGTCGATCACGCGCCGGCTGCCCTCGGGCATGCCGGCGCTGACGCCCCGGAAGTAGTCGTCGTCATCCATCGCGGGGGCGATGACGGTTTCGGGTCGCGTGGTCATCACCGTTCCTCGTCACGATAGCGGTTGACGGACTTTCGGGTGGCCGGCTTGGCCGGGTCGGCGACGCGGCCGGAGCCGGGCTTCCTCGCGATGGACACGCCCAGCGTGTCGGGCTCGTCCGCGGCGGACATCGGCGCCCCTTCCGGCTTGGCCCGGGGAGACGACGCCCTGTCGCCGGCCCGTTCCAACCGTTCGAGGAAGGCGAGGTGCTGGTCGTTCGTCATGACGTCGGACGGTGCGCCGGCGCGGATGCGGGCTTCCTCGGCCGCCCGCTTGATGAACTGCCGCGCCTCGTGCCTGACGCTGCGCCCGTCGGCGGCCTCGTCGGCGGCGAACCGCTTGATCTCGTCGTTGTAGTGCTCAAGCCGCGTCAGCGGCACGCCGCGGAACTCGTCCGCCTTGAACGCCATGAAGTCGCCCTCGGCGCCGATGGCGCGCCGGGCCTCCTCGGGCACCAGCACCAGGATGGTGCCCAGGTCGTTGGGGTTGATGACGCCGGTGAGATCGCGGCGCCCGACCAAGCCGTACAGGAGCCCCATCTTCGGGTGCTTGTAGTCCACGTGCATGTACCTGACGCCCGGCGCCCGGATGCGCAGGTTCCGCTTGCGGATTCCGAACGCCGCGTGCCTCTGCACCTCGTCGGGCGCGGTCAGGAGCTCGTTGGTCGACCGTTCCCAGACCGAGAGCGGGCTCATGTCGCCCAGGCCCGAATGGGGCCGCCGGTGGTATTCGTCGACGATGTACCGGACGAGCAGGATCTCGACCTCGTGGGCCATGACGCTGGCCATTCCCTCGGCCTCGTAGTCGCCGCGCTTGACCACGTTGGCGAAGGCCTGCCCCGTGAACATCCGGCAGAACCCCTTCAGGCTCCGGAAGAACGACTCGATGTGCCCGCGCGAGGCGGGGTTGCCGCCGGGGTAGCGGTGGGTGATGCCGCAGCGCCGCACGGTGTCGCGGAAGTCGCCCTCGAAGGCAGGGCCGCCATCGGTCGCGATCTCGCGCGACTTCGCCGTCATCGGCCATTCGGAGGTGGCCTTCGCGAGCCTGGCCCAGCCGGTCTTGTCGATGAACATCGAGTGGAGGGCACGCCGGGAGCCCATCGTGGAAGGCTTTCCCGGCGTGACGTTCAGGGCGACGATGCAACGCGTGACGACGTCGATGCCGGCCGTCACGGTGCAGCGGACCTTGGGGTCGAGCTTCCTCGCTTGCTCGCGCTGCTTCGGCGTCAGCGTGTCGTAGACCTCCGCGTCGTTGAGGATGGCAAAGAGGTCCATCTCCCAGTCGTCCATCTCGACGCGGCCCATCCGCTCGATGACCTCAAGCCCGTTGAAGGTCCGCAATCCCTCTCCGACCGGTGTGTACTTACGCCCGGCGACGTCGGTCCCGAGCCGGCCCGCGTCGACGGTCACCGGCGGCAGCATGTTCACGCGACGGCGGACGGCCCGCTCGTTCACGGACAGTTGCGCGTCCTTCGGGAGCTCCCTGTTCAGCCTCCGAACGTCGGCATCGACATCCATGAAGACGTCGTCCTTGGCGGGGCAGCCGCGGCTCGCGTACTCGTCGACACGCTGCTGGATGATATTGAGGACCCGGCCGTCGAGCTGCTTGCGGTTCCCGCAGCGGCCGTAGCCCGGCTTGAAGGCGCTCGACCTGAACCCCGCGTCCTCGAACTCGGAAATCCACTCCCTGAGCGTCGTCGGGCCCGGATAGTCGTAGGTCTTGCGCTGGATCCCGACGATGTCGCGTCCGAGCGGACGCGGCATGTCGTACCTGTCGATGTACCACTGGTGGACGGCCTCGCGCTCGGCCTCGATGAAGCCTGCGAGACCCTTGGGGGTGAGGGCGGGCTTCCGGTCGCGGCCGTCGAGCCCGGCGCGCGCCCGGTTCCAGCGCGTGCACCATTCGACCTTCCAGGCGATGGCCCGCAACTCGGCGTCGGTCAGGTCGTGCAGGAGCAGGTCGTCGTCGCGGAGGGCGAGGTCCCTCCCGGCCGCCGAGAAGTAGTTCTCGTCGACGGCGATGACCTTGGCGTCCCGAAGCTCCTGCTGGCGCTTGTCGGTGAGGTGCCACGCGTCGTCGTCGTCGACGAGCATCTCGCCGTCGACGACGTGCATCAGCACCCACGCCTGTTCGAGGCGCTCGGCTGGCCTGTAGCACTCGCCGTTCCGCCGGACGCGGTCGTTGAGCGTGAGGTAAAGTCGCTTGTTCGGCATGTATCGACCTCTCCTTCCCGGATGCCGGGAGGTGTCCTCGAAGGACATCTTCCCGGCGGGAGCTGCAGGGCTTGTTAAGCGGCGTGGTTAGTGCCGATTAGGCTCGACCCGTTGGTTAAGGGCGTGTCCATGTGGAGGCGCTCGCCCGGCGGGTTCCGGAGATGCCCGGCCGGGATGAGGGCGAAGGCCGCCCGCATCCCCCTGACGCCGTACCCCGACGCCTTGCCGAGGCCGGCGGCGGTGACGGTCCCGGGCAAGCCCGGGAGGATCGCGCGGACCGCCTCCCAAGCCTCGCGGTCCTGCTCGGCGCCGCAGCGCGCGATCAGGCCGGCGTTCTGGACCGACGCCGGGTCGAGACCTTCGAAGGTCACCAGCCTGTAGTCATCGGCGAACCCGGTGGTGTCCTGCTCGCAGATGAGCCGCAGCTTGCCCGCGGTGTCGTCCTTGAGCGCCGCTTCCGCATTGCTCTTGACCGCGTAAGCCTTGCGGTGGCCGCAGCGGTGCTCGACGACGACATCCATGAAGTAGACGTGCAGGATACCGTTGCGCCGGTAGCTGACCTTCACCTGCTCGTGGATCGCCCGGACCGTCGAGAACGAGGCGAGGACCGTGATGACGGTGCGCTCGGACTCGCTGTCGAAGCCGTGCGTCCGGCGCCGGACCGGATCGGGCAGGTTACCCACCGAGGCACCCCGCTTGCGCGAGCGGGGCTTCCTGGCGGGGTCCGTCCAGGGATAGTCGATGCCGACGAGATCGGGAGCCGCTTGCGCGGCCGTTCCCGTGTCCCCCTTTGGCCGGGACTAGCCTGTCACCCTTTGGAGGCGACGAGGGCGGGTGCCGAGAACAGGGTCGGACGGCCGGCGCAGAGGTCGGCGAGGAGGGATTGGCGATTGAACATCGGGGAAGCCTCCCGGGAAAAGGGCGAGACACGACGCCCCGGGATGGGGCGCGCCTTCGGGTTTTCGCGAAGGGTCGGGCGCCTGGTTACGGCGCTCCGGGTCAGGTCCGTATTCGGGAGTTCCCCGCCACGCGGGCACCGACGGACCGGGGAAGCTTGGCGGTTATGCTGTGCATGGGAAGCCTCCTCCGGTTAGGGCCAGGTTCTGGCCGGTGGGTCGATTGGCGGCGGTGATGGATCCTGTCACCGCCCAGGCTGACGAGAAGTTAACAAAAACCCTGGCCCCAATCCGTCGCCGGAAAGCCTGTGGACAACGTGGCCGAGGCTTCGAATGCCCCGTCACGGGCGACGAGGCCCCGGGAAGGTCACGACGTTGGCGTCCGCCCGACGGGCCAGTCGGCGTTCCTCGACGAGTTCCAGGCCGGTCTCGACCTCGACGGAGACTGCTCCGAGCAGGTCGCTCATGTCGTCGGGCGGCAGGAGGCGCGAGAGGCGGACGAGGTTCATGACGACCTCCGCGATGCGGGCGTCGACATCATCACGCATGGGAGCCTCCCTCGCCAACCGTCGCCCCGTCGGGAGGCGTGACCGGGGTATCCGCGATGATGGCGCGGACCTCGTCCCCGCCGAGGACGCGGCGCTCGACGAGGCAGTCGGCGACGCGCTCGATCCGGTCCATGTTCTCCCTGACCAGACGAAGGGCCTTGGCATAGACGCGGTCGAGATCGTGCCGGACCTCGTCGAGGAACGCGCCGTCGGTCCGGAGGAGCGCCTGCACCTCCGAATGGTCGCCACGGTACAGGAGGGAACCCGACAGGCCCCAGGAGGCCACCTTCGAGGCGAGCAATCCGGTCGCGACCGCGAGGTCGCTCTCCCGCCCGCCGCCGGCGCCGGACGTCGGTTCGCCCCAGACCTCGTCGGCCGCCCTGCCGGCGAGTTGGGTCACCGCGAGGGCGTCGACCTGCGCGGCCGTCATCATGGTGGGATTGCGCAGGCGCAAGCTCGTCCTGCCGGCGAAGGCGCCGCGCTCGACGATGGTGACCACGTCGAGCGTCAAGGAGCCGGTGACTTCGCCGATGACGGAATGCCCGGCTTCGTGGCGGGCGATGGCCCTGACGGTCTCGGGCGGGCGTGTCTCGGGCGGGCACACCTGGCGGACGAGGTCGTCCATCGCGACCGGGCGACCGGCAGCCTGGGCCGCGGCCCGGGCGCTTCGGGCCCATCTGGCGACATCGGCACCGGTGGCGCCGATGCCGAGAATGCCGAGCGGCGTCAGGTCGGCACCGGTCGGCGCATCGTCCCCGAGATGCTGGCCGATGATGCCGACGATGGCCTCCGCATCCGGCAGCCCGATCCTGAGGACGCGGTTGAGACGGCCCGGACGCACCAGCGCCGGGTCGAGCCTGTCCGGGTGGTTCGTCGCCGCGACCAAGATCAGGTTGACGCTGGACGACGCCGCGGACTCGATTTCCTGCAACAGACAGCCGACAATGGGGCTGAAAAAATCCCTATTCCGGCTGTCCAAATTCTCACGTGACGGGACGCCGTCGATCTCGTCGATGAACAACACGGCAGGTCCGTTGGCCGATGCCTCCTGGAACGTCGTCGTGATAGCCCGGATAACGTCGCCAAGGTATCCGGAATTACTTCCGAGCCATGCCGACGCACTGGCAATATGCAACGGAAGCTTCAGGCTCTTGGCCAAACTGACGGCATAGCTGCTCTTGCCGGTCCCGGGCGGGCCCGCCAGCACGACCGCGCGGTCGCCCTTGACGGCCTCGGACCAGGGAATGCCCTTCGCGCGCCAGTCCTCGACCGCGGCCGCGAGGGCGAGGCCCCATTCCCTCGCCTCGCCGTAACCGTGCGTCCGTTCCAGGGGCGGGGCGTCGTTCGTCGCGACGACGGCCCGCCTGGCATCCGCGATGGCTCGGAGCCGCCTCGCGCAGGCACCGGGCGTCGAGTTGCGGCGGATCGCCGAGCAGATGTCCAGGAAGGTCAGGCCGGCCAGCGGTGGCAACTTCCGAGCTCGGCGGCCGGTGACCAGCGCCACGACCGTCTGGACCGCGGCGGAACTGGGGGCGCCCAGGCTCAGGCGGATGTCGGCGGAGCCTGTCAGGGTCGAGGGCAGGTAGCGTGCGGGAGCTTGCGAGATCCCCGCGATGTTGGCGCCGTTGCCGAGCAGGTTGACGACCTTCTCGGCCCCGTTGTCGGGTCGATCTTGCGTCCTGCTGCTTCCGGAGCGCTGCAGGACGTCCGAGAAGACACCGGCGGTACGGACAGCCTCGGCGACCGGCGCGATCATGTCGGTATGGGCGACCTCGACGACCAAGGCGATGCCGTTGCGTGAGCGGATGGCGGCCCGGTCGCGCACCGCCAGCGCCTCCATCAGCATCGCGGCGGCGAGCAGCCGCGGGACCGGGTTCGTATCGAGGAAGGCAGCGTGCTCCTCCTCGGGCGATGCCGGGGATGCCGGCTCGACTTCGATGTCGGGGCAGCCCTCTTCCTCGGTCCGGCCGGCGACACGCAGGGCAAGTTCGAGGAGCGTGGGGGCGGAAGTGGCGTTATGGTTCACGGCGGGCCTCCGTCATCGGGCCGCCGCGCGCGTCCGTGCGCGCCGGTCAGGCCCGTGGGGGTGTCCTGGATCGGATGAAGGGGCGGATGGCCGGGCAGACCTGAAGGCAGCCGGCGCGGCGCGATATCCGTTTCATGCTTTCGGTCATGCCATGCTCCTCGGGCAACGTGCGGGTCGGGTCAGTCCCGCTCGCCAGGGTCCCAAGTGTCCAAGTCGACCTGCCGTGGCGCGGTGACCCGAATGTCATGCGGGGACGGCTTCGAGCGCTCCCGGATGCGCCGCGCCTGCCGCTCGGACTCCTCCAGCGCGGCCTTTCCCAAGGAGACGAGTACCGCCCGGGCGATGCGGGTGAAGGCGACCTCGTCAAAAGTCGTCTGGCAGCCGCACAGGCGCTTGAAGATTTCACCTACGTAACGGGCGGGGTCTTGGGTCTCGGGCGGAGGAGCGGCGAGCAACGGGGAAAGCGCGCGGCGGGCGTCGGCGCGGGCATGCTCGGTGATGACGTCGGTCATGCAGCCTCTCTCGGGGCCGCCGGACGTCCGTGCCGGTCAGGCTCCCTGCAGGGCGTGGAGGGAAAGCGGGGTCCGGCGGGTAGCCGGCGGCGCTGTCCGTATGAGGCGCAGGGGATGGGACAAGACGGTCTCTCTGTGGGACGGCTGGCCGCCCAGGGTTGGAACAAACTGGCAACCAACGACGCGGGCGTCAAGCTGCCAATCGGTCCTCAGCAATCCACGCGCCTGGCCGGGATGCGTCCGTGCAGGACCCGGGCTCCCGCGGAAGCGGTCATGGCGTCCCCGACGCGTCCCGGGCGTTCCCGGCCAGGCGGGCGCGGATCACGTCGATGGTGACGGGCCGGAAGTCGAAGCAGTCAACGCCGACGTCGGTGCTGGCGGCGGTGCCCGGCAGGGTGCCGTGCGAGTGCCCGAAGAAATGCAGGTCGCCGCGGTACATGCGGGGCCATACACGATGGGCGTAATGGCTCAGCCAGATCCCCTGGGGGAGCCCGTCCGGACCGGGTACGACCACCCTGGCGACGTCCACGATGCCGTCCCACGGCAGGCGCACCGAGATGCGGTCATGGTTCCCGCGTACGAGGAAGCGCTTGCGTCCCCGGAGACGGGCGAAGACGGAGCGGGCGTAGTCCTCGCTGCAGCGGTAACAGAAGTCGCCGAGGTGCCAAACGGTGTCCTCGGGGCGCACGGCCGCGTTCCAGTTCGCGATCAGCGCCTCGTCGTGTTCCTCGATGGAGGCGAACGGGCGGCGGACGGACATCCGCTCGTCGAGCAGGGCCTTGTGCCCGAAATGATGGTCGCTCGACCAAAGGATTCTGTGTGGCACCGGAGCCTCGCGGTATGCGGAGGCTCGGCACGCGGCGGCTCTCCGGGGGTCAGTCCGTGGGGTGCTCGCTCGCGGGTTTCATGGCGGTGTCTCCTGATGGGCCCCGACCGTGTCGCGGCCGCCGTGCGGGCGCAAGCCCGGAGCGCCGGGATCCACAGGGCCGTCCCGCCACGCCGGACCAGGGTCCGAAACGCGACCGGGAGATAGGGTAGCGGGTAGCGCCGCCCGGTACCGCCGGCACGACGGATGAGCGCTCCGGGGTTCAAACGATGTCCAGGCCGCCATGGTCGGGATGACCGGTCTGAAGGCGGACGAGACGCAGGAAGCGCCAGGCGCGCATCGCCCACGGATAGGCGGTCACGGTGGGGTGCCGAAAGTGAACCGGCTGCGAGGCGGTTTCGGAGCCAGGCCGGGGTCGGCATGGCATGGCCCGCATGAGGTCGCTCGGGCCGATACGGGGATGATCGGGTCCGGGGCACCTGATCCAGGCCTCGCTATGCCAAATGCGGCAGGACGCTTAAGCCAATTGGCTTTCCGTGGCGTATGGCATGCTCTTAATGCGGTCGGCGGCGTCGGACCGCATGCTCCTGTCTCCTATCCGATGGAGAGACCGACCATGACGGACGACGCCAACCTGACCGTGAAGGCGATGATGCACCGCGCCCTGGAGAGCACCGGCCCGGCCGCCGTCCTGGCCTTCGCCGCCGAGATGACGAAGCCGAAGAGCGGCTGGAAGGGGCCGCGCAAGCTGTCCCGGGAACAGGCGCTGGCGGCGACGCGCACCGTGACGTCGATGTTGCGGCGCTTCGGGCTGCAGCCGACCAAGGTGCTCGTGGGGGCGGGGCGCGCGAGCCAGTCGAGCGCGACGGGCCGGTTCTACCTGACCGACCCGGAGATGGCCGGGGCCGAGGTCACGAAGCGGCTGGCCACCGGCATCGGCGCCCATGTCGACCACGTGAAGGCCATCGCGCGCCACGCCCGTCAAAAGGGGCACGCCGTCGACGAAGGGGCGTTGCTCGCCGAACTGGCGGAGGCGGTCGGTGTCTTCCTGGAGCCGTTCCGCGCCGAGCCCGACCTCGAACCGAACGCGGAGCTCGCCGGTGACATCAACCGGATCGCGGACCATCTCGCGAACCCCGGTCGCCGGTTCGAGCTCGCCCGGTTCCTGGCCGAGGCGCGGAGGCTGGAACTCGGGTTCGACCGCGCGTCCGGCGAGATGGTCTTCCACGGACCGGCCGCTTCCATGCACGACGGCGGCAACACGCCGGTGATCCCGCTGCTGACCCGGATGGTGGCGCACGCCGAGGCGACCTTGTTCCGGGGTGAATGGGAGGACGGCGAGGAGAACGTGCTGTTCTTCGCCCGCCCCAAGCTGACGCCGTTGGGCCGCACGCATGGCGCGATCTGCCAGGAAGTAGGTCTCGGGGTGGTCGCGGACCCGGACCGACGTGGCGGCCTGAGGATGGTCTTCACGCTGGACCCAGTGACCTACGTCGGGGAGCCCGGTCCGGCCGCCGAGGGCGATGCCTGGGACAAGGCCGGCTATGCCCGGTTCCTTCGGTTCGGCGCCTACCCGACCCCCGGTGACGTCGACCGCCTCGCCGAGGGCTGCCTGTTCTTCGAGGCGGCAGCGCCGGACCGGTACGATTGCGAGGAGTTCAGGGCCTTCCACGAGCAGGTGGTCGCCGAGTGGGAGCCCGGGGACGAGGAGCGCCTCTCGGGGCGCCGGCACCTGCCGGTGACGCCCGAGACCTGCCGGTTGCTCCTGGTCGACGACGGCCGAACCGCGTTCGGCATCTGGCGCTCCTTCGCCGAGATCCCGGAGCCGACGGTGCTGCCGCGGGACGCCGAGGACGATGCCGGCGTCGTGTCGAGGACCGTGCGGGCGAGGTTCGCGGCACTGCTCTACGCCGATGCCGAGCCCTCGGTCGCGGGTCTCCTCGGGGCCGAGGCGGGGAGGCGGTGCGAGGCGCTCGACGCGTTCCTCATGAAGTCGGCCACCGGCCTGCGCCGCCGGAAGCTGGAGTTCAGGGCGCGCATGCGGCGGTGACATCGAGGCCGGCGCACTTCCAATTTTTCGGCGGATCCCCCAGCGTCGAGCGAATCGCGTGTCTTTCGCCAACCCGGCCAGGGCGTTGCGGGGCATGCCGGGCTGCGCCGCCCGGCGGACGTTTCGGCTGTGGACGGCCCGCGCGCGGTCGCGCTCGGGCCGTCCACGCACCGGGGCCGTGGCCTATGGTCGAGCATGGCATTCCGAGCAGGAGCGAGGCGCGAACCCCGCCTCGCGTTGAACGCGGTCCGCATCGTCATCCCCGCCGGCACCATCCCGGCGGCGATGGTCCCCTATGACCGGGACACGCTCTACCGGCTCCTGGACCGGGACCCTCAGGACGTCCACGCGCTCCGGATGGAGAACGAGTTGGCGGTCGTGCCGCTCGTCCCCGACGCCGACCTCCCCGCGGCGAGACAAGCGCTGAGGGCTGCGGATCACCCCAACCTGGTTGCGGGTCTCGCCCGGGAGGCCGTGCTGCGGGAAGTGATGACACGTGCCGACAGGGGTTACCGCATCACCCGGCGACGCCCGCTCGTCGTCGAGGCGGGAGGGGTGGGAACCGAGAACGTTCTTCCACCGGAACTCGGCCTGCCGGAATGGCTGAAGAGGCGGCTCGTGCTGGAGTTCGACGTCCGGACCCTGGTTTCGCGCGGCGTCGTCCAGGTCGTGCTGACTTGCTCGCATCGCCTGAGGACCTTCATCGACGCCCCCGTCTCGGAACTCCGCGAGATCGGGGTGCCGCTGGCCGGCAAGGCGGTATCGACCCTGCAGGAGGTCGCGGATCCCAAGCTCGCCGACCGCCTGGGTTACGCCGGCCGCATCCTTTCCGTCGACGACGACGGAACCCTGACGCTGGAGGATCATGGCGACGGTTCGGGAACCGTCCCGGACGGCGAGCTCTACCTCGAACCGTCGCGCGCGAACTTCGCCGCCGTGGTCGCGGCGCTGACCCAGGGGCGAGCTTCGGACGTCCTGAAGGCGCTGGCCGACATCGAGGCCAAGTGGCACGGCGGCGGCGTCACGCGCGACACGGTCGGGAAAACCATCGCCTGGCTGAGGCGCTGCGAGGGTCTGACCCTCGCGGATGGCGTGCCGATGGAACTCGGCGCCCTGCTCGACCAGTCGGTGAAGGGAGCCGGCTTCCCGGACGTCGACGTCTTCCCCAAGCCGAAGCTGTCGTTCAGCCCGGGCGGCATGAGGGAGAACCGTTGGGCGCAGAGGGAACTGGACGAGACGGGCCCCTACGACCGCGAGAGCTTCCCGCTGAAGAAGTTGAGGATCGCGGTCGTCTTCGAACCCGCCTTCCGCAGGAATATCGCGGGGATCGTGGAGGGCTTCCTGTACGGTCTCCCCGACGTGCGCAGCCAGGGCACGAGCCCGCTGGCCCCGCATCCGACCGGCTTGGTAGGCCGGTTCCGCCTCGACGAGCCTCAGGTCGGCTATTTCCCCGCCGCCGGCGACAGGGGGGAGGACTACGCGGAAGCGGCCCGGGCGGCGATTGCCGACGCGTCCGACCGGGACGAGCAATGGGACCTGGCGCTCCTGCAGGTGTCCCGCGAGTGGAAGGAGCGTCCCTACGAGGATAGCCCCTACTGGATGGGCAAGGCGGCATTCCTCAAGCAGGGCACCGTCGTCCAGGCGCTCTCCACCGAGACCTTGGCGATGGAAGACCTGCCCTACGCCATGGCCCTGGCGAACGTGGCGCTCGGGGTCTACGCGAAGCTCGGGGGGCGACCTTGGCTCCTGCCGGCGTCGCGAGGGGATGCCCACGAGTTCGTCTTCGGCCTGGGCTCCCACGTGGAGAAGCAAGGACGACGCGGAGCGGGCCAACGGGTCGTGGGCATCGCGACGATGTTCACGGCGCAGGGCGAGTTCGTTCTCGACAGCAGGACCGCGTCGGTCGGCTACGAAGGCTTGCCCGACGCGCTCAGGACCGTGGTCGTCGACGCGATCCGGCGGGTCCGGAGCGAGGAAAGGTGGCGACCCGACGATCCTGTCCGTTTGATCTTCCATGCATTCACCCAATTGGGCCGCGAGAGCGCGGACGCCGTCGTCGAGGCGGTGAAGGGGCTCGGCCTCTCGCGGATGGATTTCGCGTTCCTGCATGTCGTCGAGGACCATCCGTTCACGGTCTTCGACCTCGAAGCGGAGAAGGACCACAAGGCCCCGCTCGCGCCCGAGCGAGGCCAAACCATCGCGTTGGGCGACCGCGAGTGGTTGGTGACGCTGACCGGCCGAAAGGAGGTCAAGGGCAGCCGGCAGGGTCTGCCTGACCCGATCCTGCTGCGCCTGCATCGACGCTCGACCTACTCCGACATGGAGGCATTGAGCCGTCAGGTCTCGGACTTCGCCTGCCATTCCTGGCGGACCTTCATGCCGGCGCGGCTGCCCGTCACCCTGGGATACGCCGACCAGATCGCGCGGCAGCTTGCCGGGCTCGAACGCACCCCGGGCTGGGACCGCGATGCGGTCGCCGGCAGCCGCGTCATGAGGCGACCGTGGTTCCTGTGAGCGACGGGCCGACCGTCGCCGCCGTTCGGGCCGGTCTCGTCGCGGCTTGCGCGGTGAACGGCGACGCGCCGCTCTTGCTGGCGTTCCGCTCGTTCGTCCTCGACGACCACGATCCGCTCGCCGGCCTCGCCTCCCGGGCGGCGGAGGCGTTCGGCAAGCCCGGGGAGCGGTCGGCCCGGCATGTCGCGACGCTCGGTTACGCGGCCGCGGCCCGGCGATTGCCCGACGCCTTGGCACCCGTCCTCGCGGACGGCATCCGGTGGATCGCCGAACGGCCATGGCATCGTCCGCTGCGGGAGGCGACGCTGGAGGTCGACGGGGTCTCCATGCTGGGCGTGGCGCTCGGATCGCGCGGATGTGACGACGCACTCCTACCCCCGCTCGCCGAGCTCGCCGTGAAAAGCGCCGGGATGAAGACGTTGTCGCCGCTCAACCGGTCCCTGGTGGCGGCGGCGGCACATGTCATGGGTGCGCCGGGCCGGCCCGACCTGTCGGTGATGATGCCCGAAGTGCGGGTGGCCCTCGCCGATCTCGCGCTGATGCCCTTGGACGAGGCAAGCGGACCGCCTGCCTGGCGCGCCGCCATGCGGTACGTGCCCGGGGATGGCGGTCCCGCCCGGGCGCCGCTCGCGCTCCGGGCGTTCGACGCCTTGTGCGACCGCAACATGCCGGCGCGGCTCGGGCGCCTGGAGCCCCAGGACGTGGTGCGCGTGCTGGAAGGCATCGTCCGCTCGTTCCAATCCTGGACATGGGAGGACCGTCCCCGGACACCGAACTCGACCGCGGTCAAATGGCACGTCGAGAACGAGTACCACGTCCAGAACCTGCTCTGGGCGGTGCTGGCGCCGCTATTCCCCGACCTCCGAGCCGAGGAGTACGCCGCGCCGGTCGGGCACAAGAACCCCCGCATGGACCTGACCATCCCGAGCCTGCGGCTCGTGGTCGAGGTCAAGTTCATCAGGGCCGGCAAGAGCTTCGCGGACATCCTGGAGGAGATCGCCGCGGATCACACCCTCTACGGGCAGGACGGTCGATGGGACGTGCTGATCCCGTTCATATGGGACGATTCCCGTCGGGTCGAACAGCACGCGACCCTGCTCCAGGGGCTGAGGGTCATGCCGATGGTCCACGATGCCGTCGTGATGCCCCGTCCCGGCAAGATGGATCCGGCGGCGACCCCCTCGTCGCCCCGGCGGCGCAAGAAGGGCGCCGCCACGGGCGCGCCGGCATCGGCGCCGAAGCCGGCGCGCCGGCGCTCCTGATCCCCGCAGCCCGGGGACGTCCGACCGGCTTGGCAAGCGACGATCCGTAAGCCATTGCCTGGACATGAACCGCCCCTACACCCTCTACCTCGACGAGACCGGCAACCGCCATCCGGACAAGCGCCCCGACACAGGCCGCGAGGGACGCGACTGGTTCGCGTTCGGCGGCGTGCTGGTGCGCGGCGAGGACAACGACGCGGCCCGCGGCCTCGTCGAGGACTTCGCCGCGAGATGGAAGCTGAAGGGCCCGGCCCACCTGACGGACATGCGCTCCGAGAAGAAGGCGTTCGCGTGGCTTGAGCGACGCAGCCAGGCCGAGCGCGACGCGTTCTGGTCCGATTGGAAGGACGTACTGGTCGGCGCGCCCGTGATCGGCCTCGGCTGCGTCATCGACCGGCCCCGCTACCTCGCGCGCGGCTACCTGGAGAAGCACGGCAACGACCGCTGGCTGCTGTGCAGGAGCGCCTTCGACATCACCCTCGAACGGGCCGCGAAGATCGCGAAGAGGGAGGACCGGAAGCTGCACGTCGTGTTCGAGGCCGATCCCAGCTTCAACAGGACCGTGGTCGGATACTTCGAGAACCTGAAGGAGAACGGGCTCGCCTTCGACCAGGGAACCAGCGGCAAGTACGAGCCGATGCCGAAGGAGGAGTTCGCCGCAATCCTGGGCCGCATCCAGTACAAGCCGAAGGCGTTCCCGCTGCTGCAGATCGCGGACAGCTACGTCTACGCGATGGCCAGGAACGGGTATGACAAGAAGTTCGACCTCTACAGGCACATCCGGGATCACGCCCGGATCGCCGACTTCGCCTTCCCGGGCGAGGGCCGGAAGATCGGCGTGAAATACTACTGCTTCGACTAGAAACGAAAAAACCGAGGCGATGCCTCGGCTTGTCGCGGCCCCCATGCGGTGAGCCTAAGAGGCTTGCGGCCTCGGAGAGGAGAATTAGTTCGGGCCATGCGAATGTCAAGCGGGCATCCCTGCACGAGGCGGCCTCCGTCACGGTCGGCGATGCGCCCCTCCCAGGGTGCGTGCTGACTTGCGGGAGGGCTGCCCGGTCCAGCCTCGAATACCGCATGGGAAGCCCTGCGGTTCGGAGAGGTAGCCGCCCTTCAAGTCGGGGCGCCAGGCCCCCGATCCGGTCCTACCCGGCCGCGCGGCTCCGCGCCAGACGCTTGCCCTTGGCCGTCGTCGCGCCGGCACCCACCTTCGCCGGGGCCTTCCGGCCGCCCTTGGCGGGAGCGGGCCGCTTCTTGGGCGCGGGCGCGGCAGCGGATCGCGTCGTCTCGGCGGGCCGGGACGGGGCCGTTCCCGGAGGCCTGGCCCGCACGGCCTTGACGGTCCCCTTGATGCCCTCGGCCACGTCCGCGAAGGCATGGTCCATCGACCGCCAGTCGCTCACCGGCCGGCCGTCGCGCGGAAGAACCTTGAGGTCGGATGCCCCGGTATCCTTCCAGGCGCAGGGCCGGACGACGACGACGACGACCCGCATGAAGCCCCTGGCCCGCCGGCCCATGGCCCGCTTGTACTCCATCTGGCACCAGCGACTGGCGATGTACTCCGGGCTCATCAGCGCGACGAAGATGTCCGCCGCGCGCAGCTTGCGCGAGATCTCGGTGTTCAGCTTGTCCCCGGCTTCCATCTCGCCGTCGAACCAGGCCTCGACCTCGTCGCGCTTCAACTGGGCGAGGTGGACCTGAAGCTTCGCCTGCTGGACCGCGTTCGCGTGGCAGTACGAGACGAAGATCCGCACCTTCGCCTTCCTGGGCTTCGGCTCCGCTGCCTCGGGGGGCGCCGAGGCACGCGCGGCCGGTGTCGCCCTCCTGCCGGGCGGCTTCGCCTTCGCGGTCCCCGTCGCTGGTTTCACGGTCACGGCAGCCCCCTCGAACGCGGCGGCCAAGTTCGGGACTCAAGTCCTATGGCCCCGTTTTGTTCCGCTCGCCCAGGTCTTCGGCCCGCCCAGGTCTTCGACCCGGACGATGGGAACCGGCCACGCCGTACGAACCGCTCGCGCACAGGGTAGCGGGTAGCGCTACCCGCTACCTGCCCGCGGAGTCGCGCTTCCGCGCTCCCGCGGGGCCCGCCCGCAGCGCCCGCTTAACCTCCCTCGGTCATGCTTCCCGCACCCAGGGGAGCGCCCATGCCGTCCGAGTTCACCGTCTTCCTCGTCGCCGACGCCCTGCTCGCCAAGGGCGAGCGCCCGAGCCTGCGCAAGATGCGCGAGGCCCTCCCCACCGGCGGCTCCCCGCGCGAGGTCTGCAAGCACCTGCGCGCCTGGCGCAAGAAGCGCGGCTACGACCCCAAGCTCGAACCGACCGACATGTCGAAGGCGATGAAAGCCGCCGGCCTCGCCCTCGCCACGGACCTCTGGAAGCAGGCCAAGCGAGAGGCCACCCAGGCCTTCTCCCGCGAGCGCGAGGCCGCCGAGGCCACGGCCGCCGACGACAAGCAGGACCGCGAACACCTGCTCGGGATGGTCGAGACCCTGCAGGCGGAAAACGCCGCGCTCGCCGTCCGGGCCAAGGCCGCCGAGAACGAGGCCGCCCGCGTCCAGGCCAGGCTCGCCAAGGTCGAGAACCAGCTCGACCGCTTCCGGGCCGAGGAGTTCTGGGACCGCGTGATGCAGGAGATAGCCGAACTCCTGACCGAGCGCGGCCCGCTGACGCCGACCGAGATCCTGCCGGAGCTCAGGGCCGTGACGCTGCGCGGCGCCACCCTGCACAAGGAGCCCCTCACGCCGGGCACGCTCAAGAAGAAAATGGACGTCCGCGTCTTCCACGGTCGCTACTTCGAGCCGCGCGACGAGGGCCGATACGCCCGCAGGGCAGGCTGAAGGTCAGGCGTGCGCCAATTGGGCGAGGCTCGACGCGAGCTCGTCCTTGCGGAACGGCTTCGTCAGCCGCGGCAAGTCGGCCTCGACCCCTTCGCTCTCGGCGTAGCCCGAAACCAGGAGAACCGGCACGTCCGGTCGCAGGCCCTGGACCGTGCGGGCGAGGTCGGTCCCGGTGATGCCGGGCATGAGGTGGTCGGTCACCAGCAGGTCGAAGTGCCTCCCGCCCTCGACCAGCCGCATGGCTTCCTCGCCAGACGCCGCCTCGATGACCGCGTAGCCGAGCTCCACCAGCATGTCCGCCGTGCTCATGCGCACCAGCTCCTCGTCGTCGACCAGCAGCGCGGTGCCGCGCGTCAGCGGCGCCTCGGACATCTCCGCCGCGGGTTCCGCAGCCACAGGGGCCGTGGCGCTGTGCGGCAGCCACAGCTCGACGTTCGTGCCGAGCCCGGGCTTGCTCTGGATGGTCAACGCGCCGCCCAGCTGCGAGGCGAGGCCGTGCACCATCGAGAGGCCCAGGCCCGTGCCCTTGCCCACGCCCTTGGTCGAGAAGAAGGGCTCGACGGCGCGCCTGAGCGTGGCCTCGTCCATGCCCGCCCCGGTGTCGGCGACCGACAGCCGGACGTAGCCGCCCGGCCGAAGCTTCGCACGGTGGCGGGGCCCGACCGTCTCGGCGCTGGCCGAGATGCGCAGCGTGCCGCCCTCGGGCATGGCGTCCCGCGCGTTCACGCTCAGGTTCAGCAGCGCCATCTCCAACTGGTTCGGATCGGCCAGCGCGGGCGGCAACGTCTCGGGCGCGTCGACCACGACCTTGATCTGCGGCCCCGTCGTGCTCGCCACGAGATCACCCATCCCGGCGACCAGCTTCGCGACGTCGACGGGAACCGATTGCAGCGGCTGCCGGCGCGCGAAGGCGAGCAGCCGCTGCACCAGCGTCTTGGCGCGCTCGGCCGACTGCATCGCGCCGGCGATCAGGCGCTGCTCGCGCTCGCCGCCAAGGCCGCGGCGCTGGAGCATGTCGAGCGAGCCGACGATGGGCGTCAGCAGGTTGTTGAAGTCATGCGCAACGCCGCCCGTAAGCTGGCCCATCGCCTCCATCTTCTGGCTCTGGCGTAGCGCCTCCTGGGCGGCTTCGAGCTCAACCCGGCGCCCCTTCTCCTCGGTGACGTCGCGGGTGATCGAGTAAAGCTTGCCGCCCTCGGGCACGGCCGCCCATGACAGCCAGCGCCAGCCGCCGTCCTTCGTGCGGTAGCGGTTTTCGAAGCGCAGCACCGGGTTGCCCTGCCGTACCTGCGCGAAGGCGGCGTCGCTCGCGGTGACGTCCTCCGGATGCACGAAGTCGCTGTACGGGCGGCTCTCCATCTCGCCCGCCGACCATCCGAGCGCCGCCGTCCAGGCCGGGTTCACCGCGTCGAAGGTGCCGGAGCCCATGTCGATGACGGACAGCATGTCGAGGCTGTGCTGCCAGATCAGGCCGCGCTCGCGGGAGCGTTCGACCACCTGCCGTTCGAGGTCGGCGTTGAGCGCCAGCAGCGCCTCCTCGGCCTGCTTGCGGTCGTGGATGTCGACCGAGGCCCCGAACCAGCGCACGACCTCGCCCGTGGCCGGGTCGCGGTAGGGCTCGGCGCGGACCAGGAACCAGCGGAAGGCGCCGGAGGCCGAGCGGATGCGGTGCTCGACGAGGAACGTGCCGCCTGACCGCCTGGCCTCCTCGAACGCCACCATCGTGGCTTCGGCGTCGTCCGGATGGACGTGCGTAGCCGCCACCTCCGAGGCCGTCGTCGGCTCATAGGGGACGCCGGTGTAGTCTGACCACTGCTTGTTGAAGAACTCGGCACGCCCCTCCGCGTCGGTGATCCAGACGATCTGCGGAACGGCGTCGGCCATGAGCCGGAAGCGTGCCTCGCTCTCGCGCACGCGCTCCTCGGCCTCGCGGGTCGCGGTGATGTCCCGCGAGACCGCCAGGAGCTTCTCCGGTCGGCCGTCACGGCCGCCGACCGCGTTGACGATCACGTCCCACCAGCGCGGCGTACCCTTCAGGGTGAGGCAGAAGCCTTGGAATCGGCCGGTGCCGCCGCGCCTGGCCGTCTCGACCGCCGCCTCGGCCCGGTCCCGTTCCTCGCCCTGCCAGAACCCGGGCCAGTAGCCGCCGCGGATGAGGCCGAAGTCTTCGACCTCCATCGCGCACATGCCGCCCTCGCTCATGAACTCCAGGCGGCCGTCGAGATCGAGCACCTTGATGCAGTCGGCCGAGCTCGCGAGGATGCGTCGGTTGAACTCCTCGCTGGCCCGCAGGCGCTCCTCGGCAGCATGGCGTTCCGTGAGGTCGACGGTCACCACGAGCAGGTTGCCGGGCCGCCCGTCGGCATCCGGCAGGCGGGTGACCCGGCTGTTGGCCCAGGCGGTCGCCCCATCCGGCCTCAGGTAGCGCTTGTCCAGCGATGCGGCCTTACCTGTCCTCGCGGCCTGCTCGACCGCGTCATGGCTCCGCGTCACGTCCTCGGGATGCGTGACCTCGGCGATGCCCAGACGAAGGAGCTCGTCCGGCGTGCGTCCGAGGATGCGGCAGAGCTCCTCGTTGACCTTCAGGAAGCGGCCATCCGGCCCGGCTTCGGACAGTCCCACCGTCGCGGCGGCGAAGATCGCGGCGAGGCGCGCCTCGCTCTCCCTCAGCCCGCGCTCGCTCGCGACGCGCTCGGTCGTCTCCGCCAGGACGCACAGGACGCCCGCCGGCTGGCCGCCCTCGTCGAGCACCGGCGAGTAGTCGAGGTCCATCCAGACCTGCTCGGGGCGGCCGTGCCGATAAAGAGTGAGCTCCTGGTCCGTGTAGGAGAGCGTGCCGCCACTGAGCCCGACGCGCATGACGTTGTCGTTGAAGTCGGCGACCTCGGGCCAACCCTCCCGGACCTTGGAGCCCAGCAGCTGCGGGTGCCGCCCGCCCGCGAAGACGGAGTAGGCGTCGTTGTAGAGCATCACCCCGTCCTCGGCCCACAGCATCACCATGGGTACCGGTGAACGGAGCAGGATCGAGGTCGCGGTTCGAAGGCTCTGCGGCCAGGTCTCGATTGGCCCGAGCGAGGTGACGGACCAGTCGCGCGAGGCAATGAGCCGTCCGCATTCGCCGCCAGCTAGCAGGGTTGCGCGGAACACTTCGGCCTGCGTGTCGGCCAAGCTCGGTCCTCTCGGAATAGGGTCGGCAGGAGATCGTTGGAAGGTCCCACTTAGTACGTCCGGTTGGCTCCGTCATGAGCTACCCGCAAGGGCGCGGCGGCTTCGCACCGGTAATTGCCGGAGGCCTGCGCCCTTGGTTGGCGGTGAACGGCGAGGCCATGCACCGCCCTCCCGATAGGGGAGGGGAAGCCTAGGTCAGCGCTTCACGAACCCAATGTCCGCGGCGACGCCCTTCAGGCGCTCAGGCTCGCGCTCCTTCCGCTCGCTGTAACGGTCCACGAGGTAGTCGGCCCGCCCGCGGGTCAGCAGCGTGAACTTCATCAGCTCCTCGCAGACGTCCACGACACGGTCGTAGAGCGGCCCCGGCTTCATCCGGCCGGCGTCGTCGAACTCCTTGTAGGCCATCGGAACCGATGACTGGTTCGGGATGGTGACCATCCGCATCCAGCGCCCGAGGATGCGGAGGCTGTTGACCGCGTTGAAGCTCTGCGAGCCGCCCGAGACCTGCATCACCGCGAGCGTCCGGCCCTGCGTCGGCCGTACCGACCCTTCGCTCAGCGGCAGCCAGTCGATCTGGCTCTTCATCACGCCGGTCAGGTTTCCGTGCCGCTCCGGGCTGACCCAGACCTGGCCCTCCGACCAGATCGAGAGATGGCGGAGCTCCTGCACCTTCGGGTGGTCGGCGGTTGCGTCGTCCGGCAGCGGCAGCCCGTCAGCGTGGAAGATGCGCACCTCGCCTCCCATGGCCTCCAGCAGACGCGCCGCCTCGTAGGCCAAGAAGCGGCTGAAGGACCGCTCCCGGAGCGACCCGTAGAGGACCAGGAATCGAGGCGCATGGTCGAGCGGCGTCGGCGGCGCCATCCGCTCCTGGCTCGGCACCTGGAAATGCGCCTCGGAGAGGTTCGGCATCCCGTCGGAGAACGGCTGCTGGGGCTTGTCCAAGGCGCTTCAATCCTCTACGTTTCAACGATAGTTGATATGTAGGTCATTCGATGGACGAACGGCAAGCCCTCGCCGCCTTCGCGGCCCTCGGCCAGGAGCATCGGCTCCGGGTCGTGCGCGCCCTGGTCGCCGCCGGCCCGGAGGGGCTCGCCGCCGGCGTCCTCGCCGAGACGGTGAACGTCGCCGGCAACAACCTGTCCTTCCACCTGAAGGAACTCTCGCACGCCGGGCTGATCACCTCCCGGCGCGAGGGCAAGTCGGTCATCTACAGCGCCGCCTACGCAGGGCTGTCCGACCTCGTCCAGTTCCTCATGCGCGACTGCTGCCAGGGCCACCCCGAGGTGTGCGCCCCGGCCGTCGCCGCGCTCGCCGCCTGCGACTGCACCACCGGGGACGCCCTCCATGCCTGAGCCCGCCTACAACGTCCTGTTCCTCTGCACCGGCAACTCGGCCCGCTCGATCCTGACCGAGGCCATGCTCAACAAGGACGGCGGCGGGCGCTTCCGCGCGTTCTCCGCCGGCAGCCAACCGAAGGGCGAGCCGCACCCGATGGCGCTGCAGGTCCTGCGGGAGAGCGACTACCCGACCGAGGGCCTGCGCTCGAAGTCATGGGACGAGTTCGCCGGGCCCGACGCCCCCGTCATGGATTTCGTTCTCACCGTCTGCGACAACGCCGCCGGCGAGGCGTGCCCGTACTGGCCGGGCCAGCCGGTGACGGCCCACTGGGGCATCGAGGACCCCGCCGCGGCGGAGGGCTCCGAGATGGAGCGCAAGCGCGCCTTCGTCACCGCCCAGCGCTACCTCAAGAATCGGATCGCGGCCTTCGTCGCCCTGCCGCTCGGCAGCCTCGACCAGGTCGCGCTGTCGTCGAAGGTCCGCGAGATCGGCCAGATGGCCGGCGCGACCTCGGCCCGCCCGGAGGTCGCGTGATGGACGTCGTCATCTATCACAATCCCGCCTGCGGCACGTCCCGCAACACCCTGGCGATGATCCGCAACGCCGGCGTCGAGCCGCACGTGGTCGAGTACCTGAAGACGCCTCCGAGCCGGGCGCTCCTCAAGCAGATGCTCGCCCGCGCGGGCCTCTCGGTCCGGGACGCGCTGCGCGAGAAGGGCACGCCCTACGCCGACCTCGGCCTCGGCGACCCGGCGCTGACCGACGAGCAGCTCCTCGACGCGGTCGAGGCGCACCCGGTCCTGCTGAACCGTCCCTTGGTGGTGAGCCCGAAAGGCGTGCGCCTGTGCCGGCCGTCGGAGGCGGTGCTCGACCTCCTGCCGGACCAGCAGGGGGAGTTCGTGAAGGAGGACGGCGAGCGCGTCGTCGACGAGCGCGGCCGCCGCGTCGCCACCGCTTGAGTACACCATGAGCACCTTCGAACGCTACCTGACCCTCTGGGTCGTCCTCTGCATCGTCGCCGGCATCGCGCTCGGCCATGTCATGCCGGGCTTCTTCCACGCCGTCGGCGCCGCCGAGGTCGCCAAGGTGAACCTGCCGGTCGCCGTCCTGATCTGGCTCATGGTCATCCCCATGCTGCTCAAGATCGACTTCGCCTCGCTGCGCCACGTCGGGCGGCACTGGCGCGGCATCGGCGTGACGCTGTTCATCAACTGGGCGGTGAAGCCCTTCTCGATGGCGGCGCTCGGCTGGCTGTTCATCGGCTACCTGTTCCGGCCATACCTGCCGACCGACCAAGTCGACAGCTACATCGCCGGGCTCATCATCCTGGCGGCGGCTCCCTGCACCGCCATGGTGTTCGTGTGGTCGAACCTGACGCGCGGCGAGCCGCACTTCACCCTGAGCCAGGTGGCGCTCAACGACACCATCATGGTGGTGGCCTTCGCCCCCATCGTCGGCCTGCTGCTCGGGCTCTCGGCCATCACGGTACCCTGGGGTACGCTGGTGCTGTCGGTCGTGCTCTACATCGTCATCCCAGTGATCATCGCCCAGGTCGTGCGCCGCGCCCTCCTCGCCTCGGGTGGGCAGGCGGCGCTGGACCGGCTCCTCGCCAGGCTCGGGCCGGCCTCGCTCGTCGCGCTCCTGGCGACCCTGGTGCTGCTGTTCGGCTTCCAGGGCGAGCAGATCCTGGCGCAGCCGGCGGTGATCGGCCTGCTCGCGGTGCCCATCCTCATCCAGGTCTACCTGAACTCGGGGCTGGCCTACCTCCTGAACCGCGCCGCGGGCGAGCAGCACTGCGTCGCCGGCCCCTCGGCGCTGATCGGCGCCTCGAACTTCTTCGAGCTCGCGGTGGCCGCCGCCATCAGCCTGTTCGGCTTCAACTCGGGCGCGGCGCTCGCCACCGTGGTCGGCGTCCTGATCGAGGTGCCGGTCATGCTGTCGGTGGTGTGGATCGTGAACCGGAGCCAGGGCTGGTACGAGCGGGGGGCGAACCGGCGAGCGGCCTTGAAGCCGGTTTCACGTCAGGCGTGACCACCACGGTGCGGACAGCGCCTGCCCGCACCGTCCTTCCGACTGTCAAGGCTTAGCACGGGAGCGCTCGTTCAATCGCCGGCCGGCCGCCAAGTCTCGGGACCTCCCGGTCCGACTGGTGGCTGATGGAACCCTCCTTCGAACATCGTCGAATTAATGCTTGCCTCCCGCACCGGAGTGGGCAATGTTATTTCCATGAATGTCGAACAAGTCGCCAAGCAGCTCGAAGCCCTGGGCAGCCCCGCCCGGCTCCGGATCTACCGGGCGCTGGTGCGGGCCGGGCACGCCGGGCTGCCGGTGCGCCAGTTGCAGGAGCGCGTCGGCATCTCCGCCGCCTCGACGCTGTCGCACCACCTGCACCGGCTGATCCTGACCGGCCTGGTTTCGCAGGAGCGGCAGGCCACTACCCTGATCTGCCGCGCCATCTACCCCGCCATGAACGACCTCGTCGGGTTCCTCGCGGACGAGTGCTGCGCCGACGAGACCTGCTCCGGGACGGGAGAGGCGGCCTGATGCCGTGTCCTTTATTTCGGTAATTCCAGAAATTATGGAGGAGAACATGCCAGACACGAAGCTGCCGGTCGCGGTCATCGGCGCCGGTCCGGTCGGCTTGGCGGCGGCCGTCCACCTCCTCGACCGCGGCCTGCCGGTGCGCGTCTACGAGGCGGGCCCGGAGGTCGGCTCCCACGTGCGGGTGTGGGGGCACGTGCGGCTGTTCTCCCCATGGCGGTACGACGTCGACCCGGCGGCCCGAGCGCTCCTGGAGGCGGCGGGTTGGAACGCCCCGCCCGAGGACGGCTTCCCGACCGGCCACGAACTGGTCGACCGCTACCTGGCGCCCCTCGCGGCCACGCCCGGGCTGGCCGGGGCCGTCGAGACCGGCGCGCGGGTGACGGCGCTCGGGCGCCTCGGCATCGACAAGGTCACCAGCCGCGACCGGTCCAATGCGCCCTTCGTCCTGACGATTGTCGATGCCGGCGGGAGCACCCGCCGCGACCTGGCGCGGGCGGTCGTCGATGCGTCGGGAACCTGGGGGCAGCCGAACCCGCTCGGCGCGGGCGGCCTGCCGGCGGACGGCGAGGCGGACCTTTCGGACCGGATCGCCACGGGCATCCCGGACGTGCTGGGTCGCGACCGGGCCGGATACGCCGGCCGGACCACGCTGGTGGTCGGCGCCGGCCACTCCGCCGCCAACGTGCTCATCGACCTCGCGCACCTCGCCGACGAGGCCGAGGGGACGGCGGCCCTGTGGGCGACCCGCGGGACCGACCTGTCGCGCGTCTACGGCGGAGGGGAGGCCGACGAGCTCGCCGGCCGCGGCGACCTCGGCGCGCGTCTACGCGGCTTGGTCGAGGGTGGCCGGGTACCCCTGGAGCGGGGGTTCGCCGTCACCGCCGTGCGGACGTGCTGCGGACGCCTCATGGTCGACGGCGTCACCGCGGAGGGGCCACGCACCCTCGGCCCGGTGGACCGGATCGTCGCCGCGACCGGGCAGCGCCCCGACCTCGCCCTGACGCGGGAGCTGCGCGTCGACCTCGACCCCTGGCTGGAGAGCGTGCGCGCGCTTGGGCCGATGATCGACCCGAACGCGCATTCATGCGGCTCAGTCGAGCCGCACGGGCACCGCGAGGTGTCCCACCCCGAGCCCGGCCTCTACACCGTGGGCATCAAGTCGTACGGGCGGGCACCGACCTTCCTGATGCTGACGGGGTACGAGCAGGTCCGCTCGGTGGCCGCCGCGCTGGCGGGGGACCTCGCCGCCGCGGACGACGTGCACCTCGTCCTGCCGCAGACCGGGGTGTGCTCGGCGTCCCGCGGAGACGCCGATGCGGACGGGTGCTGCGGCGGCCCCGAACCAGCTGTGACGGAGACCTGTTGCCCGTCGGCGCCGGCGCGGCGCCCGGCATCGGCGTCCTGCTGCGGCGTACCGGCATGAGCGGCCGCGGCCGCCTGACCGTCATCTCGGCCATGGGGGTGGTGGAGATCCTCGCCTGGGGCTCGTCCTTCTACCTGCCGGCGGTTCTCGCCGGCCCCATCGCCGCCGACACGGGCTGGCCGCTGGCCTGGGTGGTCGGGGGGCTGTCCATCGGGCTCCTGGTGGCGGCCATCGCATCGCCGCGGGTCGGAATCGCCATCCATCGGCACGGGGGCCGTCCGGTCCTGGCAACCGCCGCGCTGCTGCTCGCGAGCGGCCACGTCGTGCTCGGCCTGGCGCCGACCCTGCCGGTGTTCCTCGCCGGATGGCTCCTCCTCGGCCTCGGCATGGGCTGCGGCCTGTACGACCCTGCGTTCGCCACGCTCGGCCGGCTCTACGGCGCGGCGGCGCGCCCGGCCATCACGACGCTGACCTTGTGGGGTGGGTTCGCCAGCACCGTCTGCTGGCCGCTCTCGGCCTTCCTCGTCGAGCAGGTCGGCTGGCGCTCGGCATGCCTCGCCTACGCGGGGATGCACCTCCTCGTCACGCTTCCCCTGGTGCTCGGCCTGATCCCGAAGGCACCCGCCTTGCCCGCCGGCCCGGACGTAGGACGCCGTGACGAGGCACCGCTCACCTCACGGGAACGGCGCGGCTTCCTCCTGATGGCGGGCGTCCTGGTCCTGGGGGGCACCGTCATGGCACTGGTCTCGGTGCACCTGATCGCGCTGCTGCAGGCGCGCGGCGTGGCGCTCGCTGCCGCCGTGTCCTACGGCGCCTTAATCGGGCCGGCCCAAGTCTGCGCCCGGGTCGTCGAGATGGCCAACAAGGGGCGCCATCACCCGCTCTGGACGCTGACGGTCGCCATGGTCCTCGTGGCGCTCGGGCTCGCCATCCTCGCCGCGGGCATCCCGGCGGTCGCCGTCGCCCTGGTCCTCTACGGTGCCGGCAACGGGATCTACTCGATCGCGAGAGGCACGGTGCCGCTCGCCCTCTTCGGCGCGGAGCGGTACCCGGTGCTGGTGGGTCGCCTTGCCCGGCCGGGCCTCATCGCCCAGGCCCTCGCCCCGTCGTTGGGCGCCGTGGCGCTGACCCATGGGGGCCCCGACGCGGCCTACGCTCTCCTGGCGGCGCTCGCCCTGGCGAACGTCGGCTTGGCGTCTGCCTTGTGGGGCACCCGACCGGAAACCGCAGTCGCACCCGAGGGCGTCCAGGCGGAGCCGCGGGAGGAGTGATTCGCTTCGGCAGAAAGGTCGAAGGGCCGCCATCATGCGATGGCGGCCCTTCATCACTCTAGGTTGCTGCAGTGCGGAACTTTGGTGTCCGGAGGCAGAACACTGGCTCGGCTATCAATTGATCAGCTATGCGCCAGGATCGCCAGAAGCAGCAGCGCGATGATGTTGGTGATCTTGATCGCCGGGTTCACGGCCGGGCCGGCAGTGTCCTTGTAGGGATCGCCGACGGTGTCGCCGGTCACCGCCGCCTTGTGGGCGTCGGAGCCCTTGCCGCCGTGGTGGCCGTCCTCGATGAACTTCTTGGCGTTGTCCCAGGCGCCGCCGCCGGAGGTCATCGAGACCGCGACGTAGAGGCCGGTGAGGATCACGCCGAGGAGCATCGCGCCCACCGCCGCGAAGGCCTGGGCCTTGCCGGCGATGGCCTGGATCACGAAGAACAGCACCACCGGCGACAGCACCGGCAGCAGCGAGGGCACCACCATCTCCTTGATCGCCGCCTTGGTCAGCATGTCGACGGCGCGGCCGTAATCGGGCCGCTCGGTCCCCTGCATGATGCCGGGCTTCTCGCGGAACTGGCGGCGGACCTCCTCGACGACCGCGCCGGCGGCGCGGCCGACCGCCGTCATGGCGATGCCGCCGAACAGGTACGGGATCAGGCCGCCGAGGAGCAGGCCGACGACCACGTAGGGATTCGACAGCGAGAAATCGACGGTCAGCCCCTGGAAGAAGCGGTACTGGGTCGGCGAGGCGTTCTTGATGAAGTAGTTGAGGTCCGAGGTGTAGGCGGCGAACAGCACCAGGGCGCCGAGGCCCGCCGAGCCGATGGCGTAGCCCTTGGTGACCGCCTTGGTGGTGTTGCCGACGGCATCGAGCGCGTCGGTGGACTTGCGCACCTCCTTGGGCAGCCCTGCCATCTCGGCGATGCCGCCGGCATTGTCGGTGACTGGGCCGAAGGCGTCGAGGGCGACGACGACGCCGGCGAGCGCCAGCATGGCGGTGACCGCGATGGCGATGCCGAACAGGCCGGCGAGCGAGTAGGTCACGATGATGCCGGCGACGATCACGATCGCCGGGAGCGCGGTCGATTCCAGCGAGATCGCCAGGCCCTGGATCACGTTGGTGCCGTGGCCGGTGACCGAGGAATGGGCGATCGACTTGACCGGCCGGTAGCGGGTGCCGGTGTAGTACTCGGTGATGACGACGATCAGCGCCGTGATGACGAGGCCCGCGACCGCGCAGAGGAACAGGCTGAGCGAGGTGAAGCTCTCGCCGCCCGTGGTGGTGAAGCGCGTCGCGAAGCCGCCGAACAGGACGAGGTTCAGGCCGGCGATGGCCCCGATCGAGAGCACGCCGGCGCCGATCAGGCCCTTGTAGAGCGCCCCCATGATCGACTGGTTGGCGCCCAGCCGCACGAAGAAGGTGCCGATGATCGACGTGATGATGCAGGCCGCCCCGATCGCCATCGGATAGAGCAGCATCGTCTCGAGCACGTTGCGCCCCGCCACGTCAGTCTGGCCGGAGAAGAAGATCGCCGCCAGCACCATGGTGGCGACGAGGGTCACCGCGTAGGTCTCGAACAGGTCGGCCGCCATGCCGGCGCAGTCGCCGACATTGTCGCCGACATTGTCCGCGATGGTGGCGGGGTTGCGCGGATCGTCCTCGGGAATCCCGGCCTCGACCTTGCCGACGAGGTCGCCGCCGACATCCGCACCCTTGGTGAAGATGCCGCCGCCGAGGCGGGCGAAGATCGAGATCAGCGAGGCGCCGAAGCCGAGGGCCACGAGGGCGTCGATCACCTCGCGGCTCGACGGGCTCAGGCCCGCGAACCGGGTGAGGTAGGTGTAGTAGAGTGCGACGCCGAGGAGCGCGAGGCCGGCCACCAGCATGCCGGTGACGGCCCCCGACTTGAACGCCACCGACAGGCCGGCGCCCAGCGACTGCGCCGAGGCCTGCGCGGTGCGCACGTTCGCCCGGACCGAGACGTTCATGCCGATGAAGCCGGCGACGCCCGACAGGACCGCGCCGATCAGGAAGCCGATCCCGACCTTGAGGCCGAGAAACCAGACGAGGAGTGCGAACAGCACCACGCCGACGGCCGCGATGGTGGCGTATTGGCGGCGCAGATAGGCCTGGGCGCCCTCGGCGATCGCCCCGGCGATCTCCTGCATGCGCTGCGTGCCGGCATCGCGCCGCATGACGTCGTTGATCGTGACGATGCCGTAGGCAACGGCGCAGAGGCCGCCCAGGATGATGAGCAGGAGTGCGGTCATTCTACCGTCCTTGATTGTCGGGCATTCCCGCGACGTCGGACGGCCGAGATGGCGAGCGGCCGTGGTGACGCGCGCAGGCCTCCCTCCCTTGTGAGCGGGGCCCCGCGCGACGGCGCGGGTCCGCACTGACACTCGTGCCAAACTTCACAACGGAGCGCAAACGCTCCCAAGCTTCGCCCGCGTAGACTTTCGGCGCTCGCGGCGGGCTCAGAAGTGGCTGAAGGATCCGGTCCGGAAGGCGCGCGCGGCGCCGTCGGGCATGCGGAAGACCGGCGGGGCGGCGCCCTCGGTCACGGTGCCGATCACCGTCAGCGGTACGCCGGCCCGGAGGGCCGCCTCCCGGAGCGCCGGCACCGCTTCCGGGTCGGCGGCGCACAGGATCTCGTAATCGTCGCCGCCGGTGAGCGCGGTGTCGAGGAGCGCCGGCTCCACCGCGAGGGCGGCCCGGGCCGCCTCCGAGACGGGAATGTCCGCGATCGCGACCTCGGCGGAGAGGTCGGAGGCCCGCATCATCTTGGCGAGGTCGCCGACGAGCCCGTCGGAGACGTCCATCGCCGCGTGGGCATGGGCACGCAGGGCGGAGGCCAGGGCGAGGCGGGGCCGGGGATGCAGGTAGCGGTCGACCAGGGCGGCCCGGACCGGGTAGGAGAGCCCGTCGCCCCACGAGGCGGCGGGTTTCTGCCGGAGCTTGAGGCCGAGCGCCGCGTCGCCGATGCTGCCCGAGACGAGGAGGCTGTCCCCGGCCCGGGCCGCGCCGCGCCGCACCATCGTGCCGGCCGGGACCTCGCCGAAGGCCGTGATGCCGATGAGGGTGGGGCCGGCCGCCCGCACGGTGTCGCCGCCGAGGAGCGGGCAGCTCGCGAGCGCCGCGGCCTCGCTCAGGCCGGTGCAGAATTCCGACAGCCAGGTCTCGTCCCACCCGTCCGCGAGCGCGAGGGTGAGGAGGAAGCCCCGGGGTTCCGCCCCCTTGGCGGCGAGGTCGGACAGGTTCACGCCCAGCGCCTTGCAGGCGATCGAGGCTGGCGGGTCATCCGCGAAGTAGTGGACGCCCGCCACGACCGCGTCGGTGGTCAGCACCAGGTCGTGTCCCGGACTCGGCGCGAGCACCGCCGCGTCGTCGCGCAAGCCCAGCCCGCCCTCGCCGGCGAGCGGCGCGAAGTAGCGGGCGATCAGCTCGTCTTCCGTGGGGCGGGGCAGGGCGGTGCGTGCCATCGCGGAATGTCTCGCGGAGAAGATGCGGGCGACGGGCGATCTCAGGATCAGCCCGAACCTCGGCCGACAGCGTGAAGTCTGGGCAAAGGGTGCCGCAACGATCCGACGGCGAAAAGCGGAAAATTATCCGGGGATACGGGGCGCTTCCTCTCTGCGGTGGCCGACGGCTGTCCGCGGCCACGGCCGCCCGGGCTTTCAGCCGGCGCGCGACCCCCCCTTGGCCGGTTCGTTGCCCGATCCTCTGGCGAAGTCGTCCGGCCGGACGGCGCGGCCGACCTTGTCGAGCACCGCGTTGACGAGGCCGGGCTCCTCGCCCTCGTAGAAGCTGTGGGCGACGTCGACGTATTCGGAGATCGCGACCTTCACCGGCACGTCGCGGCGAAACATCACCTCGTAGGCGCCGGCCCGCAGGATCGCCCGCACCACCGCTTCCAGGCGGCGCAGCGGCCAGCCGGCCGACAGCGCCGCGTCGAGGCGCTGGTCGATCGCCCGCTGCTCCTCGACGACCCCGCGCAGGAGGTCGCGGAAGAAGGCGGTCTCGGCGGGCGGGTGCTCGACCTCGTCGATGACCTGGCCGATCCAGAACGCCTCGAACTCGGCCAGCGCGTCGATCACGCCCTTGCCGGAGATCTCCATCTCGTAGAGGGCCTGGACCACCGCGAGGCGGGCGCCGCTGCGTTCGGCGGGCTTCATCTCACTCGGCCTCCGGGCTGCGGCGGGGGGTGAAGCCGATGGTGCGGTCCTGCCGCCCGGCCTCCTCGGCGCGGCGGAGCGCCAGCACCGCGAGGGCGGCCTCCGCCGCGCCGCCGCCCTTGTTCATCTCGGCCACGCGGGCGCGGGCCTGGGCCTGGGCCTCGGTCTCGACGGTCAGGATGCCGTTGCCGAGGGGCAGCCGCAGCATCACCGACAGGTCCATCAGGGCGCGCGCGCTCTCGCCCGCCACGATGTCGTAATGGCCGGTCTCGCCCCGGATGACGCAGCCGAGCGCCACCACGGCGTCGTAGGGCTTGCGGGCGCGGGCGGCGGCCTCGAGAAGGATCGCCACCGTCTGCGGGATCTCGAGGGCGCCCGGCACCGTGACGACGACGGCATCCGCGCCGGCCGCCGCGATGGCCGCCCTGGCGCCGGCGAGGAGCTCGTCGGCGATGTCCTCGTAGTAGCGGGCCTCGACGACGAGCACCCGGGCTCCGGTGAGCGGGGGGCGGTCGGCTCCGCTGTCGCGGCGTGGCGTGACCATGGCGAACTTCTTTTGAGTCTCGAATCGGGCGCCGGTGCGCGCGGCCGGCCTCTGGCCTCGCTGCGGTGCATCACCGGTGGGGGAGGGGAGCACTAGACCAGAAGAGGGCCCTCCCACAAGGGCGCGCGCCTCCGGAGATCGCCGCTTCTTGCAAACGGCCCGCAATCCGGTCATCCCGAGCGCCGGGGGCGGGATGCCGCAGGCGGCAGCCTAGACCTGACAACTCCGACACTTGCCGCAACGAAATCGGCCGGGAGGAAAAGGACGTGACGACCGACGACATCGAAGCCCGCACCATCAGGCGCGTCAGCTGGCGCCTGATCCCGTTCCTGATCGTCTGCTACTTCGTGGCCTATCTCGACCGTGTCAATGTCGGGTTCGCCTCGCTGAGCATGAACCGCGACCTCAACATCTCGGCCACCGCCTACGGCCTCGGCGCCGGGCTGTTCTTCATCACCTACTTCATCTTCGAGGTGCCGTCGAACCTGGCGCTCGAGAAATTCGGGGCGCGGCGTTGGATCGCCCGCATCATGCTGAGCTGGGGCCTGATCTCCGGCGGCATGGCCTTCATCGGCGGCGAGGTCAGCTTCTACATCATGCGCCTGCTGCTCGGCGCGGCCGAGGCCGGCTTCTTCCCGGGCATCATCTTCTACCTGACGCTCTGGTATCCGGCGGCCTACCGGGCCCGCATCGTCTCGCTGTTCATGGTGGCGATCCCGCTCTCGAGCGTCATCGGCTCGCCGATCTCCGGCCTGCTCCTCGAGCTCGACGGCGTGCTCGGCTTCAAGGGCTGGCAGTGGCTCTACGTGATCGAGGCGCTGCCGGCGGTGATCCTGTCGGTCATGACCTACTTCTACCTCACCGACCGGCCGGCCGACGCCAAGTGGCTCGCCGCCGACGAGCGCGCCTGGCTCGAGCGGACGCTCGCCGCCGAAGCCGCCCGCAACCCGCGCCAGGGCCACGTGCCGCTGACCCAGGAGATCCTCAACCCGCGGGTGCTCGCCATCGCGGTCGTGTATTTCGGGGCCGTCGCGCTGCTCTACGCCTTCGGCTTCTTCCTGCCGCAGATCTTCAAGGCGTTCGGGCTCACCAACGCCCAGACCGGCTTCGTGATGATCATCCCTTACGCCGTCGGCACCGTCGGCATGCTGTGGTGGGGCCGGCGCTCGGACGCCAAGCGCGAGCGGCGCTATCACCTCGCGGCGGCGCTCGCCTGCGCGTCGCTCTGCACCGTCGGGGCGGCGCTGGTCGGTGACCCGATCGTCAAGGTGATCCTGTTCTCGGGCGCGGCGCTCGGCATCTTCGGGGCCCTGCCGATCACCTGGACGCTGCCGACCGAGACCCTGTCGGGGGCGGCCGCCGCCGGCGCCATCGCGGTGGTGAACTCGATCGGCAACCTGTCGGGCTTCGTCGCCCCCTACGCCGTCGGCGCGATCAAGGACTGGACCGGCAGCTTCACCGGCGGCCTGCTGCTCATCGCCTGCGCGGGCATCGTCGGGATGATCACGGTCCTGCGCCTGAGCCACAGCAGCGCACCCGCGGTGCCCGGCCGCGTCGGCGCCCCGGCGGAGTAGGGCGTGAGAGCACCCGGGACGGCCGGCGGCCGGTCGTTCCGGGTGCACCGCAACACACTCGCGGGAAATCTGGAATTCCTCCGGATCAGCCGCCCTTTTCGCCCTTTATTCCGGGGCTTGGCCGTGCAAGAGAGCGACCCGTGCGGCGACGCCCGGTCGCATTGCAGCCACGCGCGGGGAGGTGTTTCGGTCCGGCAGGACCGGGGACCGACAACCCCGCCGACCCTTTCGGGCGGGTCCCAGCCGCGCACCCGCGGCGGCCCGCCGTCGTCAACGAATCTCTCGGGAGAGCCGGAACTTGGCCACCACCGCCGCCCCCTCCGACGCCGCGCATCCCCACGGCGCGACCCGCCGGGACTTCCTGTTCCTCGCCACCGGCGCGGGTGCCGTGGTCGGGGCCGCCGCCCTGGCCTGGCCCTTCGTCGCCTCGATGGCTCCCGACGCCGAGACCATCGCGGCCGGCGCGCCGATCGACGTCGACCTCTCGCCGATCGCCGACGGCCAGATCATCAACGTGTTCTGGCGCGGCAAGCTGATCTTCGTGCGCCACCTCACCGAGAAGGAAGTCGCCGACATGAAGGCGACGCCTCCCGGCGGCATGATCGACCCGGCGCCGTTCCTGGGCCGCGTGAAGGAGGGCCACGAGCGCTGGCTCGTCGCCTACGGCAACTGCACCCATCTCGGCTGCGTGCCGATCGCCAACGCCAACGGCCACGAGGGCTGGGGCTGCCCCTGCCACGGCTCGCAGTTCGACGCGCTGGGCCGCGTCATCCGGGGCCCCGCCCCGATCAACCTGCCGATCCCGCCCTACGCCTTCCAGGGCGACACCAAGGTCCGCATCGGCGAAGGCGCCACCGCCTGATTGACGCCGATCGTGAAGCAACGCCAGACGCGGGCTGCCCCATGAGCGCACACGCCACCACCTACATCCCGAAGAGCCGCATCGCGAAGTGGTTCGAGGCCCGGCTGCCGATCGTCGGCCTGGTCCATTCCTCGTTCATCGCCTTCCCGGTTCCGCGGAACCTGAACTACTTCTGGACCTTCGGCGCGATCCTGATCGTGATGCTGGGCTCCCAGATCATCACGGGCGTCTGGCTCGCGATGCACTACCAGCCCTCCGCCACCGAGGCGTTCAACTCCGTCGAGCACATCATGCGCGACGTGAACTACGGCTGGCTCCTGCGCTACATGCATGCCAACGGCGCCTCGATGTTCTTCATCGCGGTCTACGTGCACATGTTCCGCAACCTCTATTACGGGTCCTACAAGGCCCCGCGGGAGGTGCTCTACATCCTCGGCGTGATCATCTACCTCCTGATGATGGCGACCGCGTTCCTCGGCTACACCCTGCCGTGGGGCCAGATGTCGTTCTGGGGCGCCACCGTCATCACCAACATCCTGGCGGCGATCCCGATCGTCGGCGACACGATCCAGAGCCTGCTCTGGGGCGGCTACTCGGTCGGCAACCCGACCATCAACCGCTTCTTCTCGCTGCACTACCTCCTGCCGTTCATGATCGCCGGCGTCGTCGTCCTGCACGTCTGGGCGCTGCACGTCACCGGCCAGAACAACCCGACCGGCATCCCGATCAAGTCGGGCAAGGACGCCGTGCCGTTCACCCCCTACGCGACCATCAAGGACGTGTTCGCGGTGGTGGTGTTCTTCGTCTTCTTCGCCTACTGGATCTTCCTGCAGCCGAACTACCTCGGCCACGCCGACAACTACATCCCGGCGAACCCCGCCGTGACGCCGGCGCACATCGTGCCCGAGTGGTACTTCCTGCCCTTCTACGCCATCCTGCGGGCGGTGCCGGACAAGCTCGGCGGCGTGATCCTGATGTTCGGCGCCGTGATCATCCTGGCGCTGGCGCCCTGGCTCGACACCTCGCGGGTCCGCTCGGCCAACTACCGGCCGATCTACCGCCAGTTCTTCTGGGTCTTCATCTTCTGCTGCTTCCTGCTCGGCTGGCTCGGCTCGAAGCCCCCGGAGGGCGGTTACGTCCTGGCGGCCCGCATCGCAACGATCTACTACTTCGCCCACTTCCTGATCGTGATGCCGCTGGTCGGCCTGTTCGAGACGCCCAAGCCCCTCCCGGGCTCGATCCTCGAGAGCGTCACCGGCCCGGGCAAGCAGGTCGGCTCGTCCGGCATGCCGGCCGGCGCCGCCGCGGCCCCGCCGACCAAGGGCTGAGATGCCCGGAGGGGCGGGCGCCGCGCGCGCCCGCCCCGCCTCACGACCGCTAAGCACTAACGACGCCGCAAGGGGCATCGAGGGGAATGATCAGAACACGCGCTCTCGCGGCAGCCTTACTCGCCGCGTTCCTGTCGGCCGGCGCCGCCTCGGCGGAGGAGCACGGGCCGCTGCCGTCCCGCGAGAAGTGGACCTTCTCGGGGATGTTCGGCACCTTCGACCAGGCGCAGCTGCAGCGCGGCTTCCAGGTCTACCGCGAGGTCTGCTCGAACTGCCACAGCCTGAACTACATCCGCTTCCGCAACCTGGAGGAGGAGGGCGGGCCCGACTTCTCCGCCGCCCAGGTCAAGGCGCTGGCGGCGGAGTACAAGGTCAAGGACGGCCCGAACGATTCCGGCGACATGTTCGAGCGGCCCGGCCGCCCGGCCGACAAGATCCCGGCGCCGTTCCCGAACGAGCAGGCCGCGGCCTCCGCCAATGGCGGCAAGGCGCCGCCGGACCTGTCGCTGATGGCCAAGGCCCGCACCTTCGCCCGCGGCGGCCTGTGGTTCATCGTCGATTGGCTGCCCTTCATCGGCTACACCGAGCAGGGCCCGGACTACATCCACGCGCTCCTGAACGGCTACAAGGACGAGCCGCCGAAGGACGTGACCGTGCCGGAGGGCGGCCACTACAACGAGTACTATCCGGGCCACGTCATCGCGATGCCCAAGCCCCTCAGCGACGGTCAGGTGACCTACGCCAAGGGCGCCGACGGCAAGCCGGTCGTGCCTGAGACGCTCGACCAGTACTCGCGCGACGTCACCGCCTTCCTGATGTGGACCGCCGAGCCGCACCTGCTGGCGCGCAAGCAGCTGGGCCTGCGGGCGATCCTGTTCCTGATCGTGCTGGCCGGCCTGCTCTACTACGTGAAGAAGAAGATCTGGTCGGACGTCGGCGGCGAGACCCACGGGCTGCAGCCCGAGCTGCACAAGACGAGCTGACGACCAGGCTCATGCACCGCTCAGAGGCCCCGAGAGGGGCCTCTTTCGTTTGACGACGGACAGGAGAACCCCATGGCCAAGGCCGTGCTCGGAGTGATCGGCGGGTCGGGCGTCTACGACCTGCCCGGGCTGGAGGACGTGCGGGAGGAGCGGGTGACCTCGCCCTGGGGCGAGCCGTCGGACGCCCTGCGCATCGGCCGGATCGGGCAGACGCCCGTGGTGTTCCTGGCCCGCCACGGCCGCGGCCACCGGCTCTCGCCGTCCGGCATCGACTACCGGGCCAATATCGACGTGCTCAAGCGCGCCGGCGTCACCGACATCGTGGCGCTCTCGGCCTGCGGCTCGTTCCGGCAGGAGCTCTATCCGGGCCTGTTCGTGCTCGTCGACCAGTTCGTCGACCGCACGGTCGGCCGCGCCTCGTCGTTCTTCGGCAATGGCTGCGTCGCCCACGTCTCGATGGCCCATCCGGTCGGCCCGGGGCTGCAGGCGCGCATCCAGGCGGCGGCGGAGGCCGAGGAGATCGCGGTCCGCAAGGGCGGCACCTATGTCTGCATGGAGGGGCCGCAATTCTCCTCCTACGCCGAGTCGCTGACCTACAAGGCGCAAGGGTACGACGTGATCGGCATGACCAACATGCCGGAGGCCAAGCTCGCCCGCGAGGCCGAGATCACCTACGCCACCATCGCGATGGTGACCGACTTCGACTGCTGGCACCCGGAGCACGGCGCCGTCGACGTCGCCTCCGTGGTGGCGGTGGCCCGCGCCAACGCCGCCAAGGCCGCCCGCCTGGTGAGCCGGCTCGCCCGCGACCTGCCCGCGGAGCGCGAGCCCTGCCCGGCGGGCTCCGACCGGGCCCTCGACGGCGCGATCATGACCGCCCCGACCCACCGCGACCCGGCCCTGATGGCCAAGCTCGACGCGGTCTGCGCCCGGGTGTTGGCGGAGGCGTGATTTCCGCCGGCGCCCGCGGGCGGGCGTCTGCAAAAGACCCGATCACCCCTGGCGTTTCCGCGGGCTGCCTTTTAACAAGGCAGCCCGTTTCGCTTTGGCAACTCCTCTCCCGCAATGACCGACACCCCCCTCCGCGCCGGCCGCGTCGACCGGCGCACCGCCGAGACCGACGTCAGCGTCGCGCTCACCCTCGACGGCACCGGCCGGGCCAGCATCGCGACCGGGGTCGGCTTCCTCGACCACATGCTCGAGCTGCTCGCCCGGCACGCGCTGTTCGATCTCGAGGTCAAGGTGACGGGCGACCTCCACGTCGACCAGCACCACACGACCGAGGATTGCGGGATCGCGCTGGGCCAGGCCTTCGCCCAGGCGCTCGGCGACAAGCGCGGCATCCGCCGCTACGCCGACCTGCATCTGCCCATGGACGAGGCACTGACACGGGTCGCCGTCGACATCTCGGGGCGGCCGTTCCTGGTGTTCCGGACCCAGTTCGCCCGCGAGAAGATCGGCGCCTTCGACACCGAGCTGGTGCGCGAGTGGTTCCAGGCCTTCGCGATGAATGCCGGGATCACGCTCCACGTCGAGACGCTGTACGGCGACAACCAGCACCACATCGCCGAGAGCTGCTACAAGGGGCTGGCACGTGCCTTGCGCCACGCGGTCGAGGTCGATCCCCGCGAGGGCGGCCGGGTGCCATCGACGAAGGGCTCGCTCTAGAGTTGCAGGACGCCAAGACCGACCTCTGCATGCGGATCCCGGGGGAGACCGGATGACCACCTACACCCTGCACGTGCCCGACGAGGTCGATCCCGCCGAGCCGGAAGCCCTCGACCGCGCCAAGCTGGTGCCGGACGCCTTCGTGTGGCCGGCCTTCTGGTTCACGGCCCTGTGGTTCTTCTGGCATCGGCTCTGGCTCGCCGGACTGGTCGTGCTCGCCGCGGAGGTCGTCGTCTGGGCCGCCGGCCTCGCCCTGGGGTTGAGCCCGGCGGCCGGCTTCGTGATCGCGCTGCTGCTCTCCTGGCTGATCGGGCTCGAGGCCTCGTCCCTGCGGCGCTGGACCTACGCCCGCACCGGCCGCCCGATCCGCGACGCGGTCACGGCCTCCGACGCCAAGGAGGCCGAGGTGAAGTTCGTCGCCCGCTGGCTGCGGGAGGAGGGCGCGCGCCTCGGCTCCGCCCCCGCCCGGCCGGCGACGCCGGCGAACGCCCGCGCCGAGAGCCCGGCGCTCGGCCTGTTCCCGGAGGCGCAGAGCCACCGGTGAGCGCCGCAACCGACCCGTCATCCGTTCCGTCGATCCGGAACACCGCGACCCGGGAGGACCGTCCGTGAGCGCGGACACCGTCGCCATCATCGATTACGGCTCCGGCAACCTGCACTCGGCCGCCAAGGCCTTCGAGCGCGCCGCCCGCGAGACCGGGACCGACGCCCGCATCGTCGTCACCTCCGACCCCGACGCCGTGGCCGCGGCCGACCGGGTCGTGCTGCCGGGCGTCGGCGCCTATGCCGATTGCCGGCGCGGGCTCGACGCCGTCTCCGGCATGGTCGAGGCGATGACGGAGGCCGCCCATGGCCGCGGCCGGCCGTTCCTCGGCATCTGCGTCGGCATGCAGCTGCTGGCGAGCCGCGGCCTCGAATACGAGGTCACGCCGGGCCTCGGCTGGATCCCCGGCGACGTCGCGGCGATCCGGCCGGCCGATCCGGGCCTCAAGGTGCCGCATATGGGCTGGAACACGCTCCAGGAGCGCTTAGCCCACCCGCTCCTCGACGGCATCCCGACGGGAGCGGGGGGCCTGCACGCCTATTTCGTGCACAGCTACGCGCTCGCGCCGGCGGAGCCCGGCGACGTGGTGGCGACCGCCGATTACGGCGGCGCGGTCACCGCGATGGTCGCCCGCGGCACCATCGCCGGCACCCAGTTCCATCCCGAGAAGAGCCAGACCCTCGGGCTGCGGCTGATCGGCAACTTCCTGCGCTGGCGGCCCTGACGGCGGCGCCCCGCCCTCCACGAACTCAAGCCCTGCGGTGACGACGCGTGATCCTGTTTCCGGCCATCGATCTCAAGGAAGGGCGCTGCGTCCGCCTCGTGCAGGGCGACATGGCGCAGGCGATCGTCTTCAGCGACGATCCGGCGGCGCAAGCCGCGACGTTCCAGGAGCAAGGCTTCTCCTGGCTCCACGTGGTCGACCTCGACGGCGCCTTCGCGGGCGCGCCGATGAACGCGGCAGCCGTCGACGCGATCCTGGCCGCCGTGACGATCCCGGTGCAGCTCGGCGGCGGCATCCGGGAGATGCGCACGGTCGAGGGCTGGCTCGCCAAGGGCGTCAGCCGCGTCATCATCGGCACCGCCGCCGTGAAGGACCCGACCTTCGTGCGCGAGGCGGCGCGCCGCTTTCCCGGGAGGATCGCCGTCGGCATCGACGCCAAGGACGGGCGCGTCGCGGTCGAGGGCTGGGCCAAGACCTCGACGGTCACGGCAGAGGAACTCGGGCGCCGGTTCGAGGATGCCGGCGTCGCCGCGATCATCTACACCGACATCGCCCGCGACGGCATCCTGAAGGGCCTCAACATCCCGATGACCCTGGGCCTCGCCCAGGCGGTGAAGATCCCGGTCATCGCCTCCGGCGGGCTGGCCTCGATCGAGGACGTCCATCGCCTCCTCGAGCCGGACTGCGCGGGGCTTGCCGGCGCGATCACGGGCCGCGCCCTCTATGACGGCCGCATCGACCCGAAGGAGGCGCTCGCCGCCATCGCGCGGGCGAAGGGAGCACAGGCCAGGAGCCAGGCCGCAACGACCCAGCCGGCCGGCTGAGGCGGACGGGCTCGCCTCGTGATAGAAGGGCGGCTTCCCGGAGGCGTGAGACGACGTGACGGCCGCGACCCGCAGATCAAAGCCGAACCCGGCCGGGCCGCCCCCGCCGCCAGCCGCGACGGCCTATGCCGACGACATCTATGGCTGGGCGATGGAGCAGGCCGCCGCCTTGCGGGCGGGTAACCTCTCGGTCATCGACCGCGAGAACCTGGCCGAGGAGATCGAGAGCTTGGGCCGCTCGGAGTTGAAGAGCCTCGTCAGCGCCTGGCGGGTCGTGCTCCTGCACATGCTGAAGGTCGACTACCAGCCCGAGCGGCGCACGCGAAGCTGGGCGCTCTCGATCCGCGACCAGCGCGACGAGGCGGCCGATGTTCTCACCGACAGTCCTGGCCTGAAAAGCCGGCTGGATGAGGCGATGGCCCGCGCCTATCGGGGTGCTCGCCTCGATGCGGCTCGGGAGACCGGCCTTCCGTTGCAGACGTTTCCCGAGACATGTCCCTATACGCGCGACGAGATGATCACGCGCGACTACCCCATCGACCCCAGAACCTGAAACGGCGCCCGTGCTCAAGACCCGCATCATCCCCTGCCTCGACGTCAAGGACGGCCGCGTCGTCAAGGGCGTGCAGTTCCTCGAATTGCGCGACGCCGGCGATCCGGTCGAGGCCGCCAAGGCCTACGACCGCGCCGGGGCCGACGAGCTGTGCTTCCTCGACATCACGGCGAGTCACGAGGACCGGGGCATCCTGCTCGACGCGGTGAGCCGCACGGCGGAAGCCTGCTTCATGCCCCTCACGGTCGGGGGCGGCGTGCGCAAGGTCGAGGACATCCGCACGCTGCTCCTCGCCGGGGCCGACAAGGTCTCGATCAACACCGCGGCGGTGAACGATCCCGACCTGGTGGCGCGGGCGGCGGAGAAGTTCGGCGCGCAGTGCATCGTCGTGGCGATCGACGCCAAGCGCGTCTCGGGCGAGGGCGAGCCCGGCCGCTGGGAGATCTTCACCCATGGCGGCCGGAAACCCACAGGGATCGACGCGATCGGCTTCGCTCGTCTCGTGGCGGAGAAGGGGGCCGGCGAGCTCCTGGTCACCTCGATGGATCGCGACGGGATGCGCTCGGGCTACGACATCGGGTTGACCCGGGCGATCAGCGACGCGGTGACCGTGCCGGTGATCGCGTCCGGCGGCGTCGGCGGCCTCGACGACCTCGTGGCGGGGGTGCGCGACGGCGGCGCGAGCGCGGTGCTGGCCGCCTCGATCTTCCATTTCGGCCAGCACACCGTCGCCGAGGCCAAGGCCCATATGGCGGCGGCGGGCCTGGCGATGCGGCTCGATCCGACGCCATGACCTTACGGCAATCGCCGCCGGGGCCGGTGCGCGATGCCGCTTGACCGCCCGCCACGGCCGGCGCCAGGGTTCACCCGGACACACCAACGGCCGCCACATGACATCCTTCACCCTCGCCGACCTCGACCGCACCGTCCGCGAGCGCGCCGCCGCCGCGCCGGAGGAATCCTACACCGCCAAGCTCGTCGCCGGTGGGCCGGCCCGGCCGGCCAAGAAGCTCGGCGAGGAAGCGGTCGAGGCGGCCATCGCCGCCGTGCAGGGCGACCGCGACGGGCTGGCGGCGGAGGCCGCGGACGTGCTCTATCACCTGCTGGTGCTGCTGCGGGCGAGCGACGTGCCCCTGGAGGCGGTGATGGCGGAGCTGGAGCGGCGCACGGCTCAGAGCGGCCTGGCCGAGAAGGCGTCCAGGAGGCCGGCATGAACGAGGCCGGCATGAACGAGGCCGGCGTCAGCGGGGCCCGCACGACCGGGGCCGGAACCAGCGGGGCCGGCTTCGACGGGGCCGGCCTCGGCGTCCCCACGACCCTCGGGGCGGCGGAGCTGGCCGCGAGCCTCGACGAGGCCACCGACCACCTCTCGCCCTACCGGGTCTTCTCCCGCGAGGAATGGGCGCACCTGCGCGCCGACACGCCGCTCACCCTCACGGCCGACGACGTGATGCGGCTGCAATCGCTCAACGACCCGATCTCGCTCGAGGAGGTGATCGCGATCTACCTGCCGCTGTCGCGGCTGCTCTCGCTCTACGTCGCGGCGACGCAGGGGCTGTTCAAGGCGACGCAGCGCTTCCTCCTCGCCGAGCGCGAGGTGAAGGTGCCCTACATCATCGGGGTGGCGGGCTCGGTCGCGGTCGGCAAGTCGACCACCGCCCGGGTCCTCAAGGCGCTGCTCGCCCGTTGGCCCAACACCCCGAAGGTCGACCTCGTCACCACCGACGGGTTCCTGTTCCCGAATGCCGAGCTCAACCGCCTCGGCCTGATGGAGCGCAAGGGCTTTCCGGAGAGCTACGACACCCCGACGCTGCTGCGCTTCCTCGCCGACATCAAGGCCGGCAAGCGCCAGGTCGCGGCACCGCTCTACTCCCACCTCGTCTACGACGTGGTCCCGGGCGAGACCACCGTGGTCGACCGGCCCGACATCCTGATCGTCGAGGGGTTGAACGTGCTCCAGCCGGCCCGCCTGCCGCGGGACGGCACGGCGATCCCCTTCGTCTCGGACTTCTTCGACTTCTCGGTCTACCTCGACGCCCACGAAGACGACCTGCACCGCTGGTACGTCAACCGCTTCCTGCGCCTGCGCAACACCGCCTTCCGCGACCCGCTCTCCTATTTCCGCAAATACGCGGAGATCAGCGAGGAGGAGGCGCTGGTCATCGCCGACGGGCTGTGGAACCGCATCAACCTGCTGAACCTGCGCGACAACATCGTGCCGACGCGCCAGCGCGCCAGCCTGATCCTCGCCAAGGGCGCGAGCCACCGCATCGAGAGCGTGGCGCTGCGGCGTCTGTGAGGGCCGCGCGGAAGCGGGACGGCTGAACGGGGTTCGGCCGCGCGAGCGTCATCCCGCTCGGGGGATGCGACGGGCCTCCGAGGCCGTCGCGGGTTCATCAGGCGCCGGCACGCGCGCCGTCGCGCGACGAGATCGGGACCGCCCCGGGCTCCTGCACGCCCGCGACCGGTGCCGCCCAGGCCTGCAGGGTACCCTGGTCGGCGGCGGTCTCGACCACGAGGGTCGCCACGCCCTCGCAGCCGGCCCACAAGGCGGCGGGCAGCACCGCGTCGCCCGTCGTCCAGCGCCAGGCGCCCGCTCCGCCGTCCTGCACGAACGAGAAGCCGGTCGCCAGCAGATCGCTGCCGATCGGCAGGCTGCGCGTCACGCCGTGGCGATCGACCACCGACACGCCCCGCACCGGCACGCCGAGGCGCCGCCCGTCGCCCGCTCCCACCCGCACCCGCTCCGGCACGAACGAGCGCGACACCAGCCGCATGTCGCGCGCGCCGGCCGGCAGGCGGAACCGGGCGAGCGCCCCGTCCCGCTCCGGCCGGATCGCGACGCCGTCGGCCAGGACGTGCAGGTCGTCCTCGCTCGTCAGGCGCCAGCCCAGAGCCATGGCGCGGGCGATGAGCCGGGTGCGCACGGCATCGACGACCGGCCCGTCCTGCACCAGCGGCAGACAGAAATCGTCGAGGGTCAGCGGGCTGAAGTCGGGATGCAGCACCATGTGCTCAGACCCGTTCTCGAAGCCGGCGCGCACCCCGGTGTCGAGGAAGCTCTCGGCGGGCAGCCCCTCGGCGACGAGGATGTCGTGGCTGTCGAGCTCGACGTGCCAGTAGGTGACTTGATCCACCGGCACCTGCGCGACGGTGGCGTCGTTGAGGAGGTGCTTGACCGGGATCAGGACGTCGTCGAGCACGGTGACGCGCACGGCATGGTCGGGGGAGAGGAACAGGTCGCGGGCCGGCAGGCCGGGGCCGAAGGCGTTCGCGAGGACGCGGACCGGCCAGACGGCCTCGGGGCGGGGATGGCGGCTGCAATCGAGGGTGCGGCGGCCGATCCAGCGGATCGGGCGCGCCTCGCCGGAGGCGGTGACGACGGCGTCGCCGACGCCGAGGTGCTCGACCGCGACGTCGCCCGCCGTCGTCCGGATCAGCGTTCCGGTGGCGTAGCAGGGCGGGGCGGCGCCGTAGAGCGCCCGCACGCCGTTGACGTCGGATGGCTGCAGGCCGGTGAAGCTGGCCGAGATCGTCGGGTTCATCACCGCCGGGCCGCCGGTATAGTGGTCGAGGCCGATGCTGTGGCCGATCTCGTGCGTGGCGATCAGGTAGAGCGGAAAGTTGGTGCCGGACACCACGCCGGCGCCCGCGGTCTGCCACCCTTCCGCATTGTCGATCGTGATCCTCGAGGACGTGATCACCCCGTTCGAGAAGCTGTAGCTGGCGAGGCCCGCGGTGTTGCCGGGCCCGTCGAGCGCCCCGTACGTGAAGGTGATGCTGGCGTTCGAGGCGACCTGCTGGAACTGGATGTTGCCGGCGGCCGACCACTGGGCGAAAGCCCGGGTCACGTCCGACGTGAACGAGTTCGGGACGGTGGCGTCGAACGACCAGGTGATCGTGCCGCCCGGCGAGCCGGCGACGTTGCTGCCCCACTTCGGTCCCTCGAGCACGTAATCGGCCGCCATCGTCGCCCCCGTCGGCCGGCTTTCCGCCCGGCTGGTGACAGTATGGAAGGATCACGGCTGGGCGCTGTCACCGCCAAGCCACAGCACGCGGGTTCAGAGCGCTGCGGGCGCAAGCACGGCGGTGCGGCCGTCGGCCCGGCAATTGCCACTGCACTGCGGAAACTCCCCGCGAGACCGGCAGCCCCGATGAGTTGCGACGCCACGAGCCTGTGCGGGATTGTTCGTATGCTGACGGATGGACGATGACGGTCCGCCCGCGAAGGCCGGGCCTCGACCGGGATCGTTCGAGCAGGAGCGGCAGAAGCCGCAGCGCGAGCGCGAGGGTCGACGCGACCGGGCGGCGCTCAAAGCACGCTCAGCCCTCCTCCTCCAGCGGATAGGCCGCCTCCACGACGTAGGGACCACCACCGACGGAGTCGCGCGACGAGTACAGCACCGCCCGCGTGGCGGTGAACGAGACCCGCGGGAAGACCGGCTGCAGCGCGAGATATTGCGCCACCCCGTCCGGGCCGGCGCCGCGCTTGAGCCGGGCGAGGGTGACGTGGGGCGTGAAGCGCCGTGTGTCGGGCGGAACGCCGAGCCGGCGCAGGATGCGCTCGTGCTCGGCCTGCAGCTCGGACAAGCCGGGATCGGGCACCACCCGGGCGAAGAGCGCGTGCGGCCGCGCGCCGCCGAACACCGCCAGCGCGTCGAGGGTCAGCATCAGGGGAGGGCGGGCCTTCGCCTCGGCCAGGGCCTCGGCGATCTCGTCGGCGAGGCCGCCGTCGACGTCGCCGATGAAGCGCAGGGTGACGTGATAATCCGCCGGCTCGACCCAGCGGGCCCCCGGCAGGCCGCCCCGGAGGGCGCCCAAGCCCAGGCCGGCCTCGGGCGGGACCTCGATCCCGGTGAACAGGCGCGGCATGGCGCTCACGAACCCTTGCGCAGGCGCGTCAGGAAGGTCTCGACGCTCGGCAGGATGCCGGCCACCACCCGCGCGACCCCGGCCCGGGTCGGGTGCAGGCCGTCGGGGAGGTTCAGGCTGCGGTCGCCCGCGATGCCGTCGAGGAAGAACGGGTAGAGGACCAGGCCGTAGCGCTCCGCGAGCCGCGGGTAGATCGCGTCGAAGCGCCTGCCGTAATCGGGCCCGAGATTCGGCGCCGCCCGCATGCCCGCGAGCAGGACCGGGATGCCGCGGGCCTTGAGCGTCGCGATGATCCCGTCGAGGGCCTTCTCGGTCACCGCCGGGTCGGTGCCGCGCAGCATGTCGTTGGCGCCGAGCTCCAGGATCACCCCGTCGGTCCCGTCCGGCACCGACCACGCGACCCGGTCGAGCCCGCCGGTCGCGGTGTCGCCGGACACGCCCGCATTGGCGACCGTGACGGCGTGGCCCTTCGCCTTCAGGGCCGCCTCGAGCTGGACCGGGAAGGCGGCGTCCGCCGGCAGGCCGTAGCCCGCCGTGAGGCTGTCGCCGAGGGCCACGAGAGTGAGGGCGCGGTCTTGCGCGCGCAGCGGCGTCACCAGGGTCATCAGCACCGAAACGATCAGAAATGCGAGCGCCGCGCGGCGGCCATCATGGCGGAACATGGATGCGCGGCCCATATCGAGCCGGCGGGCCGCCTGTCCTGCGTAGGTCCGTCCCAATACCCCACCTCCGGCACCGACCCCATCGGTCGCCTCCCACAGATCGGCTTCCTGCCCATGACCGACAAGGCCATCGGACCGGCGATCGCGCTCCACGGCGTCGATCTCAGCCTCGGCCGCGGCGCCGCCCGGGTGCACATCCTCAAGGGCATCTCGCTCTCCGTCGCGCCCGGCGAGGCGGTGGGCCTCGTCGGTCCTTCGGGCTCGGGCAAGTCGACCCTGCTGATGACGATGGCGGGGCTGGAGCGGCCGGATGCGGGGCGCGTGGTGGTCGAGGGCACCGACCTCGCCGGGCTCGACGAGGACGCGCTGGCGCGGTTCCGCGGCCGGCGCATCGGCATCGTCTTCCAGTCCTTCCACCTCGTCCCGACCATGACGGCGCTCGAGAACGTCGCGCTGCCGCTCGAACTGGCGGACGTGCCGGATGCCCATGCGCGGGCGGCGCGGGAACTCGCGGCGGTCGGCCTCGGCCACCGCCAGCACCACTATCCGGCCCAGCTCTCCGGCGGCGAGCAGCAGCGCGTCGCCATCGCCCGGGCGGTGGCGCCGGAGCCCGCGATCCTCGTCGCCGACGAGCCGACCGGCAACCTCGACGAGGCGACGGGCGCGCAGATCGTCGACCTGCTCTTTTCCCTCAAGCGCGACCGCGGCGCCACCCTGGTGCTGGTCACCCACGATCCCGGCCTCGCCCGCCTGTGCGACCGCACGGTGCGGCTGCGCTCGGGCCTGGTCGACGCGGCCGTGAGCGCGTAAGCCCCATGCACGGCAGCCTTCCCCGCATCCCGGCCCGCCCGCCCGGCGCCGAGCCCGCCGGTGCCTCCCGCCTGCCGCTCACCCTGCGCCTGGCGCTCCGCGAGCTGCGCGGCGGCCTGCGCGGCTTCACGGTGCTGCTCGCCTGCATCGCCATCGGGGTCGCCACCATCGCGGGCGTCGCCTCGCTGTCGCGCTCGCTCTCCGACGGGCTCGCCCGCGAGGGGCGAAAGATCCTCGGCGGCGACGTCACCTTCGGGCTGGTCCACCGCGAGGCGAGCCCGCAGGAGCGGGCCTTCCTGGAGGCCCGGGGCCGCGTCTCGACGGTGGGCTTCACCCGCGCCATGGCCTCGGCCGGGGACAAGGGCGCGGCCCTCGTCGAGCTGAAGGCGGTCGGGCCCGACTATCCGGCGGTGGGTGCGCTGACGACCGAGCCGGCGCTGCCGCCCGCCGAGATCTTCTCGGCCCGCGACGGCGTCCACGGCGCCGCTGCCGATCCGGCGCTCCTCGCCCGCCTCGATCTCAAGCTCGGCGACCGCCTCACCGTCGGCGGGGCCGAGATCGTGCTGCGCACGGTCCTGGTGACCGAGCCCGACAAGATCGCCGGCGGCATCGGCTTCGGGCCCCGCCTGATGGTGTCGCTCGACGCGCTGCGGGCCTCGGGCCTGGTCCAGCCCGGCAGCCTCAACCGCTTCGTCTACCGGGTGATGCTGCCGGAGGGCGACGATGCCGCCGTCGAGCGCATGATGGGCGAGGCCCGCACCGCCCTGCCGGAGGCCGGGTGGGAGATCCGCTCGCGCCTCAACGCCGATCCGCGCTTCGCCCGCAGCATCGAGCGCTTCACCCAGTTCCTGACGCTGGTCGGCCTCACCGCGCTCCTCGTCGGGGGCGTCGGCGTCGCCAATGCGGTCAGGGCCTTCGTCGAGCGCAAGCGGGCCTCGATCGCGACGCTCAAGAGCCTCGGCGCGCCCGGGAGCCAGGTGGTCGGCATCTATCTGACCCAGGTGATGCTGATCGCCGGGATCGGCATCGCGGCCGGCCTCGTCATCGGGGCGGTGCTGCCCTTCGGGCTCGACGCCGCCTTCGGGTCGCTGCTGCCGCTGCCCCTGGATCCGACGCTGGCGCCGGGCGAGCTCGCGGTCGCGGCCCTCTACGGCGTGCTGACGGCGCTCGCCTTCGCGATCGGGCCGCTCGGCCGCGCCCACGACGTCGCGGTGTCCGGGCTGTTTCGCGACACCGTCGATCCCGACCGGCGCTGGCCGCGGCCGCGCTACCTCGCGGTGCTCGCCCTTGCCCTCGTCGGCCTGGTGGGGCTCGCGCTCCTCACCGCCTACGACCGCAGCGTCGCCCTGATCTTCATCGCGGCGGCGGGCCTCGCCTTCGGGCTCCTGCGCCTCGTCGCCCTCGGGATGATGGCCCTGGCCCGCCGCCTGCCGCGACCGGCGAAGGCCGCGCCGCGGCTCGCGCTCGCCAACCTCCACCGGCCCGGCGCGCTGACGCCCTCGATCGTGCTGTCGCTCGGCCTCGGCATCACGCTCCTGGTGACGTTGAGCCTGATCGACGCCAACATCACCCGGACGCTGACCCGCTCCCTGCCCGCGAAGGCGCCGAGCCTGTTCTTCCTCGACATCCCGAGCCGCGAGGCGGAGGCCTTCGACCAGTTCCTCGGCAAGGCGGCGCCGCGGGCCAAGATCGAGCGGGTGCCGATGATGCGCGGGCGGATCACGGCGCTCAACGGCGTGCCGGCCGCCCAGGTCAAGGCCGGCGAGGACGCCGCCTGGGTGCTCGACGGCGACCGCGGCATCACCTACGCCGAGGACCTGCCGGATGGCTCGCGCGTCACCGCCGGGCGGTGGTGGACGGGCGAGGACGCGAGCAAGCCCCTCGTCTCCTTCGACGACCAGCTCGCCCGCAGCCTCGGCCTCAAGGTCGGCGACAGGGTCACGGTCAACGTGCTGGGGCGCAGCCTGACGGTCGAGATCGCCAACCTGCGCCACGTCGAATGGCGCAACCTCGGCATCAACTTCGTGATGGTCTTCTCGCCCGGCACCTTCCGGGGGGCGCCGCACAGCGATCTCGCCACGCTCACCCTGCCGGAGGGGCCGGATTCGGCCCTCGAGGCCCGCATCCTGCGCGACGCGGCCAGGCAGTTTCCGTCCGTGAGCAGCGTGCGGGTGAAGGACGCCCTCGACGCGGTCAATGACCTCGTCGGCAAGCTCGTCTTCGCGATCCGCGGCGCCAGCGCGGTGGCGGTCGCCACGAGCCTGTTCGTGCTCGCCGGCGCGCTCGCCGCCGGCCACCGGGCCCGGCTGTACGACGCGGTAGTGCTCAAGACGCTGGGCGCGACGCGGGCGCGGCTCCTCGCCGCCTACACCCTCGAATACGGGGCGCTCGGCCTTGCCACCGCTCTGTTCGGGCTTCTCGCCGGGACGCTGGCGGGCTGGACGATCCTCACCAGGGTGATGCAGCTCGACTTCGCCCTCGACCTCTCGGGGGCGCTGCTGGCGGCCTTCCTGGCGGTCGTGGTGGCGGTCACGCTCGGTCTCGCCGGCACCTGGCGCATCCTCGGCCAGAAGCCGGCGCAATACCTACGAAATCTCTAGGGGGCTTAATCCATCAGACTCCCTGCGACGCATGGACGTCGTGTTTTGGTCCTCGGCACCCGGCGACGGACCGGGTGCCGCCCTTGTGCCCGCCCGCCGGGCCCCACATATTCCCGTCAAGGCGAGCGGACCCGCGAGGGACCGGGCGCCGTCCGACGCTGCGAAGCGTCCGAGGGTCGCGTGAGAGCCTCGCACCAGGAACATCCACGCTAGAGAGCTTCCGAAGGAAACTCCCATGGCATTCGAGAACAGCCCGTTCCGGCAGGGCAACGCGAGCGGCTTCGGCAGCCCCACGGGCTATGCCCAGAGCCAGGTGCAGGTCGACCAGGGCCTGCGCGCGTTCATGCTCGGCGTCTACAACAACATGATCGTCGGCCTGGGCATCTCCGGCCTGGTGGCGATCGGCATCAACAAGCTCGCGGTGGCGTCCTCGTCGGCGGACGCGGTGGCGCGGATCGGCTCGATCCCGCTGACCAGCTTCGGCCGCACGCTCTACGCCACCCCGCTGATGTGGGTGATCGCGCTCGCGCCGCTCGCCTTCATCTTCCTGTTCTCGTTCCGGATGGACCGGATGTCGGCCGCGTCGGCCCGCACCACCTTCTTCGCCTTCGCGGCGGTGATGGGTGCGTCGCTCTCGACGCTGCTGCTCCGCTACACCGGCGCGAGCGTGGTCCAGGTGTTCTTCATCACGGCGGCGGCCTTCGGAGGCTTAAGCCTCTACGGCTACACCACGACCCGGAGCCTGTCGGGCATCGGCTCGTTCCTGGTGATGGGCCTGATCGGCCTGATGATCGCCAGCCTGGTGAACATCTTCCTGGCCTCGAGCGCGCTGCAATTCGCGATCTCGGTCATCGGCGTCCTGATCTTCGCCGGCCTGACCGCGTACGACACGCAGAAGCTCAAGGAGATGTACGTCTACGGCAACTTCGACGGCGAGACCGCCGCCAAGGTGTCGGTGGTGGGCGCCCTGACGCTCTACCTGGACTTCATCAACATGTTCCAGTTCCTGCTCTCGCTGATGGGCAACCGGAACAACTGACAAGCTGCGCCGGGGCGGCCCTCCCGCCCCGGACCGCTCGACGGGAAGCCCCGGCTCGCGCCGGGGCTTTTTTGTTGCGGTCCGCCGGGAGCCACGTGCGTTGACGGCCCAAAGCATCTGACTTAGGTCAGAGGTATGACGATCGACGCCATCAGCCGCATCCGCCGCTTCAACCGGGCCGTCACGGCCGAGGTCGGAGCCCTCGACACCTCGTTCCTCGGCCGCGGCCGGCCGCTCGGCGTGGCCCGCGTGCTCAATGCCGTCGGGCATGGGCGCCAGGATGTCGGCAGCCTGCGCGACTATCTCGGGCTCGATTCCGGCCTGATGAGCCGGCTCCTGCGCAGCCTGGAGGAGGAGGGGCTCGTCGTCACGCTGCCCCATCCGGGCGATGCGCGCCGGCGGGTCGTCGCGCTGACCGAGGCCGGGCGGAAGGAATTCGCCGCCTACGAGGCGCTGTCGAACGCGCGGGCCGCGGAGCTGATGGCGCGCATCCCCCGGGGCGACGACCTCCTGCGCGCCATGGACCTCGTCGCCACGGCGCTCGGCCGCGACCGGATCGCCATCGAGGAGACCGACCCGCGCGGGGAGGCGGCGCTGCACTGCCTGACCGCGTACTACGCCGAGCTCGGGCGGCGCTTCGCGACCGGCTTCGACGTGGCACGCTCCCGCGATCCCGACGCCGCCGACATGATGCGGCCGCGCGGCGCCTTCCTGGTCGCCCTGTCGGACGGGCTGCCGATCGGCTGCGTCGGCCTGAAGGGAAAGGGCGGCGAGGTGGCCGAGATCAAGCGGCTCTGGGTCTGCCCCTCCGCCCGCGGCTTCGGCCTCGCCCGCCGGCTGATGGAGGCCGCCGAGGCGGCGGCCCGGTCCTTGGCGATCGGGGTCCTGCGCCTCGATTCGAACAGCGCGCTCACGGAGGCCCTGCAGCTCTACCGCCGCACCGGCTGGACCGAGATCGCGCGCTTCAACGACGATCCGTACCCGGATGTCTTCTTCGAGAAGCGTGTGTGAGGAGGATCGTCACCCCGTGCACCGCCGCGAAGGATCAGCCGGCTGCCCCGGACCTCGTAGGAGGCCAGGCGCTCCAGGAAGCTCATCCCCAAGAGGTTGACGGTCAGGGCGCCGGGGCGGGTCACCAGGGCGGCGATGCGGGTCTCGCTGATCGGTCCCACCGCCACGGTGTCGAGCACGACCGGGGCGGCGGCGGTGCGGCCGTTCGCGGTCTGGACCTGGATCCGGTAGGCGCCCGGCCCCGGGCGGATCCCGAGGCTCGCCGCACTCTCCGCGGTGAGCACCACCGCGCTCGCGCCGGTGTCGAACGCGAAGGCGCGCGGCCGCCCGTTGATCCTGGCCTGCACCGTGAAGCCGCCGTCGACCCGCCGGGCGATGACCACCTCGTTGCCCTGTCCCGCCACCGGCTGGCCGGGGCTGAGCTCGCCGAGCGCCCGGAACGCCATGTCGCGGGCCTCGTCGCGGTAGGCGTAGAGGGCCGCAAACCCGGCCCCGACCGTGCTCCAGGCCAGGAGCGCGAGCACGCCCTCGCCCAGGCTCGACCGGAACCGGTTGCCGACGCCGTTGAGCACGATCAGGATCGCGGCGCCGGCCGCCGCGAGGCCGGCGGCCTCCTCGGGCCGCAGGCCCGCGACCTCGCGCCCGCCGAAGGCGGTGAGCGCCCAGGCGCAGGCGAGGAGCAGGAGCCCGAGGCCGACGGCGCCCGGCACCGGTCAGGCCAGGGCGGGGGCCGGCGCGGGCTCCGGCGCGAGGGCGGAAAGCCGCGCCGGCAGCTCCGCCATGATCCTCCGGCGCTCCGGCTCGGCGAGGGCGCCCCAGGCGGCGATCTCGTCGCCGCTGCGGCCGCAGCCCTCGCACAGGCCGGTGACCGGGTCGAGGACGCAGAGGCGGATGCAGGGCGTGGAGATCAAGTGATCGGAGACCGGGGGAGCGGATACGGGCATCAGGCGGGAATCGCGATCAGGAGGGCGAGGAGGGCGGCGATCTCGGCGAGCTGCTGGCTCGCCCCGATCACGTCGCCGGTCTGGCCGCCGACGAGGCGTTCCGCCATCCGGGTCAGGGTCCAGGCGGCAACGAGCGCGAGGAGCCCGGCGAGGCACAGGCCGAGCCAGGGCAGGCCGAGGAGGCCGGCGAGGGCCAGCAATGCGAGGCAGAGCGCCCAGGCGGTGGCGTGGGTCGTCCCGCTCGGTCGTCCGACCGCGTGGGCGGCGCCGTCCGGCCGGGCCGGGGGCAGCCGGCAGAGCGGCCACAGGGCGGCGGTGCGCGACAGGGCCGCGACCGCCAGCAAAGCCACGGCGACGCGCCAGCCGATCCGGTCGGCGAGCGTCGCGATCGCGCCGATGCGCAGCGCGCAGGACAGGACCAGGGCGACGGCCCCGTAGGCGCCGATGCGGCTGTCGCGCATGATCTCGAGGCGCCGGGCCGGGCTGGTGCCGCCGCCGAACCCGTCCGCCACGTCGGCCAGGCCATCCTCGTGCAGCGCCCCCGTGACCAGGACCGCGAAGGCGAGGGCGAGCGTTGCGGCGAGGAACGGTCCGAGCCCGAGGGCGAGCGCCGCCGCCGCGGCGACCGCCCCGGGCAGCCCGATCGCCAGGCCGGCGAGGGGCAGCATCCGGGGCACGGTGCGGAAATCCGGGGCGGCGTGGCGGTCGGTCTCGCCCGGGACCGCCGGGACCGGCAGGCGGCTGAAGAAGCGCAGGCAGGCGGCGAGGTCGGCGAGCGGCGGCCAGGCGCCGGAAGGGGGCGGGGGCGGCTCGAATGCGTCGTCGGCCTGGTCGTCGCTGGCGCCCCCCGGCCTCGCGTTCAATCCCGTCGCCATCCCGTACGCACCCCGGAGCAGCGCGATCCCCGACCGCGGATTCGCCCACCCGCGCCATTTTGCTGTATCTGCACGCCCCACGATAGCCCCTAGAGCTGCCCCCGGGAGCTGATCCGACAGCCGACCCCGGCCAGCCCCACGGGCGGGCTCGCCCCGCCAGGACAGACGATCGCCATGGCCGACACCCAGACCGACGCCGCCCCGTTCGACGACATCCGCCGCCTGATGGCCACCATGCCGGGGCCGGACGAGGCCGCCGCCGCCGAGGTCTCGGCCCGCGACTCGCTGCTCACCAAGCCCCCGGGCAGCCTCGGGCGCCTCGAATTCCTCGCCGCCTGGATGGCGGCCTGGCAGGGCAAGGCGCCGCCGAGCCTCGACCGGCCGCTGGTCTGCGTCTTTGCCGGCAGCCACGGTGTCGCGGCCCGCGGCGTCTCGGCCTACCCGTCGGCGGTCAACCGCCAGATGCTCGACAACTTCGCGGCCGGCGGTGCGGCGATCAACCAGATCTGCGCCGCCTACGGGCTCGGCTTCAAGGTGTTCGACCTCGCCATCGACATGCCGACCGGCGACATCGCGATCGAACCGGCGATGACCGAGAAGGCCTGCGTCGCCACCATGGCGTTCGGCATGGAGGCGGTGGCGGCGGGCACCGACGGGCTCGCGGTCGGCGAGATGGGCATCGGCAACACCACGGTGGCGGCCGCGATCTACGCCGCGCTCTACGGCGGAGAGCCGGCCCGGTGGGTCGGCCGCGGCACGGGCGTCGACGAGGCCGGCGTTGCCCGCAAGGTCGCGGCCGTGGAGGCGGCGCTCAGCCATCACCAGGGCCACCTCGACGATCCGCTGGCGGTGCTGGCGCGCTTGGGCGGCCGCGAGGTCGCCGCGATGGCGGGCGCGATCCTGGCGGCGCGGCTGCAGCGGGTGCCGGTGGTGATCGACGGCTACGTCTCGACCGCGGCGGCCGCGGTGCTGCACGCCGTCGATCCCCGCGCCCTCGACCACTGCCTCGCCGGCCACGTCTCGGCCGAGGGCGACCACGCCGCGGTGCTGGAGCGGCTCGGCCTGCGCCCGCTCCTCGACCTGGGGCTTCGCCTCGGCGAGGGCACCGGCGCGGCGCTGGCGCTCGGCATCGTCAAGGCGGCGGTGGCCTGCCACCGCGAGATGGCGACCTTCGCGCAGGCAGGGGTCTCGGGGCCGGTGGCGTAAGGCCGGGCAGAGCCGTCCGCCTCCGCGGCGAAGCCGATATCCCGCCGGTCATCCCGGTGCCCCGCGGGCGAGACACCCGGATGACCAGCAGTATGTTGGAGGGCATGGGTCGCCCCCGGCCGCAGGTCGGGCGGCCCTTTCAGCCGAACAGGTACATCGCCCCCGGCAGGGCGACGAAGCCGGCGGCGCAGCCATAGGCGAGCCAGAGGCCCGGCCGGCGGGCGGCGAGGCGGCGCAGGCGCTTGGCGGTCGGGCCGCCCTTGACGCTGCGCCCGTTCACGCACGAGCAGAGCAGGTGGTGCGCCTCGCCGGTGCTCAGCTCGAAGAAGCTGCGGGCATCCCCGAAGGTGTCGCCGGCAAGCCCGCTCGACCGCAGCACCGGGTCGGCATAGGCGTAGGCGAGCGGCGAGTTGTCGGCCCGGATCGCCCCCCGCATCTTGCGGGGCACGAACTCGATCTCCTCCAGCGTCGTGAAGCTGCGGCCGGGATCACGCTCGAGGATCTCGGCGAAGCGCTCGAGACGCGCCCGGCGGCCCTCGAGCAGCCCCGGGACCGTCTCGACGTCGGCGATGTCACGGATATGGCGAAGCGGCTGATGTTCCATGCTGGGCATCCTCGTCGATGCGCTGCAGACCGGTGCGCGCTGCTGTTGATGCAGCATGCGCCAAGCATCTCGCCGATGCATTCGCCCTGGTTAACACATTCTCTTGATCGGCTTTCCGCCAAGCTACAAGCAAATGCCGGCAAAGGCGCCAGCATCAAGGGCTTATCGGTATCTCTCAGCTTGGCCGTTACTCATCCGGCGGTCGGCCTGCGACCGCCGGACGCATCGGGCCGGACGGCCTCAGGTCACCTCGAACCAGCCCCACAGGCCGGTATCGAACCGCTCCAGCGCCGTGGCGCTGACGAGCCAGCGGCCGGGATTGTCGGCCAGGAACGCGATCCGGGCGGTGCGCCCCTCCAGCAGCTGGAAGGTGTCGAGCCAGTAGGGCTCCCAGCCGTCGTCGAGGGGGTGCAGCAGCCGGAAGGCGTGGCCGTGCAGGTGCAGCGATTGCGCGAAGGCGGTGCCGTTCGTGAGCGCCAGCACCACCGCGGTGTTGCGCCTGACCGAGAACAGGGGCGGGTTCTCCGGCCGGCCGGCGGCGCCGTTGAGGGTCCAGATCCGGGTCGGGTCGCCGGTGAAGGCGGGGGCAGACTCGGGTTTCGCCTTGTCGAACACCGCGCCCCCCGCGAGGGCGATGTCGCGCCGGAAGGCGTTCTGGAGCTTGATCTCCGGCGGCAGCAGCTTGTTCTCGCCGATCGGCGCGACGGGCGGGCGGGCCGCTACCGGCGCGCCCGTCTGGACGATGCGGGCGAGCGGCATGCCCGGGCCGATCAGCGCCACCACGCTGCCGGCGGGCTCGGTCGGTCCCGGCACGTCGAGGAGGATGTCGTAGCGGGTGCCGGGCGGGAAGGGCAGGGTGGCGCGCAGGGGCTCGAAGGTGTCGGTCGGCTGGCCGTCGACGGCCGCCACCCAGGCCTTGAGCCCGTCGAAGCGGATCCGGGTTGCCCGGGCGTTGCAGGCATTGGCGAGCCGCAGGCGCAGCCGCGTGCCGGGCGCCGCCTCGATCGTCACCGGCGCCGGCTTCCCGTTGACCGTGAGCGCGTTGCCGAGCCGGCCGGAACTCGCCGCGAAGGCGACCTGCCCGAAGGCGGCGGGCGTCCCGTCGGGCTCGAGGCGCCAGTCCTGGAGGATGAGCGGCACGTCGCGGTCGACGGCCGGGGGCTTCGCCTCCTCGACCACCAGCATCCCGGAAAGGCCGCGCCCGGCCGGCTCGCTCGCCCCGCCGACGACGAGGGGGCGGATCAGGGAGGTGCCGGCATCCGGCGGGGTGAACTCGTAGAGGAAGCTCGCCCCCGGGGCGACGGGGGCCTGCGTCACCCCGCCGACCCCGTCCATGGCGTTGCGGTTGCGCACCCCGTGCCAGTGCAGCGACAGCGGCCGCTCGGTCTTGTTCTCGAGGCGCAGGCGGACCGCCTCCCCGAGCTTGACCCGCAGCACCGGCGGTGCGGCTTGCCCATCGAAAGCCCAGACGGGGGTCTCGGGCGCCGGCTCCGGCTTGATCCGCGCCCGCGCGGGCGCGGCCGTCAGGCGCCGCGGCTCCGGGGCGGCGGGCGCGGCCGGCTGGGGCGCGCCGCCCTGAGCCCGGGCGAGGGCGGGCGCGAGGGACAGGGCGGCGGCGGACAGGATCGCGCGGCGCGAGGGCGGCAGGGACGACGGCATGGCACCTCGCTGGGCGGAATCGATCGGCGGGTCTGCCCGCACGGGGCGCCGGCGGGGCGCGCCCGACGCGGCGAGCGCCTTGTAGCCGGGGCGCCGGTCCGGGGCGAGGCGGGCGCCAAAATTCTTGCTGCGTGGCCGATCCACCATGCTATAGAGCCGCGCCCGGGCGCGTAAAGCCTCGGGCGCGAGCGTCGCGGGCGTGGCGGAATTGGTAGACGCGCTGGATTTAGGTTCCAGTGACGAGAGTCGTGGGGGTTCGAGCCCCTCCGCCCGCACCATCTTCCGCCAGGCGACACGACGGATTGGGTTCAAGCAGCAGGGCCGGCCCATCGTGCTGACGGTCCCGTCGCACGGCGCAGGACAGCGCCGTCCGGGCCCCGCAGCCAGGCCGGATTCGACAATGCAAGGCGGAATGACGACGATGCAGGTGACCGAGACCAAGTCCGAGGGGCTCAAGCGCGAATTCCAGGTGATCCTGCCGGCGGCCGAGCTGGAGAGCCGGCTCGCGACCGAGCTCGACGGGATCAAGGGCAAGGTGCAGCTCAAGGGCTTCCGCCCGGGCAAGGTGCCGGTCGCCCACCTGCGCAAGGTCTACGGCCGCTCGGTGATGGCCGACGTCGTCCAGAACGCCGTCACCGAGGCCAACCAGAAGATCGTCGAGGACAACAAGCTCAAGCTCGCCCTCGAGCCGCAGATCCAGATGCCCGAGGACAAGGACGAGATCGAGAAGGCGCTCGACGCCAAGGCCGATCTGTCGTTCAAGGTCGCCCTCGAGGTGATGCCGACCTTCGACCTCGTCGACCTGTCGGACGTGAGCCTGACCAAGCTCGTCGTCACCCCCTCCGACGAGGAGGTCAACGCGACGATCGAGCGGATGGCTTCGGCCAACCGGCCCTTCGAGGACCGGCCCGAGGGCGAGGCCGCCCAGTCCGGCGACCGCCTCGTCATCAACTTCACCGGCCGCATCGACGGCACCCCGTTCGAGGGCGGCACCGGCGAGGACATCACCCTCGACCTCGGCTCGAACACCTTCATCCCGGGCTTCGAGGACCAGCTGACCGGCGCCAGGGCCGGCGACGAGCGCCTGGTCAAGGTCACCTTCCCGGAGAATTACGGCGCCGAGCACCTCGCCGGCAAGGAGGCCGAGTTCGACGTGACGGTGAAGGCCGTCAAGGCGCCGGGCGCGCTCACGATCGACGACGAGCTCGCCAAGACTTTCGGCATGGACTCCCTCGACGCCCTCAGGGACGCCGTGCGTGAGACCATGGGCCGCGAGTACGAGGCGGCCTCGCGCCAGAAGCTGAAGAAGGGCCTCCTCGACGCCCTCGACAGCCGCTACTCGTTCGAGCTGCCCCCGAGCCTGGTGCACCAGGAATTCGCCGCGGTGTGGGCCCAGGTCGAGCAGGACCTGAAGAACCGCGGCAAGACCTTCGAGGACGAGGACACCACCGAGGAGAAGGCGCGCGAGGAGTACCGCCGGATCGCCGAGCGCCGCGTGCGCCTCGGGCTGGTGCTTGCGCAGGCCGGCGAGAGCGCCGATATCAAGGTCTCGGACGACGAGGTGAATCAGGCCCTGATCGCCCGCGTCCGTCAGTTCCCCGGCCAGGAGCAGCAGGTCTGGGATTTCTACCGCAAGACCCCGCAGGCGCTGGCCGAGCTGCGCGCCCCGCTGTTCGAGGAGAAGGTGGTTGACCACGTCCTCGGGCAGGTCAAACTGGTCGAGGAGCCCGTCTCCAAGGAGGCGCTGTTCGCCGACGAGGACGAGGCCGAGGAGGGCAAGGCCGAGCCTGCGCAGGCAGACGCCGCCCCCGCCGAGGCCGCTCCCGCGGGCGAGGCCAACCCGGCCTGATCCCCGGCTCAAGCCCCGAACGGGGTGGCGGACGGGGACCTGCGAGGTCGTTCGTTTTCGCCGCCATCCCGGCCGCCACCGAGCGCGGCCGGGCTCCGTTCAGAGGGCCAGTGAGATGAGAGATCCGGTCGAGTACTACAACAGCGCGCTCGTCCCCATGGTGGTCGAGCAGTCGAGCCGCGGCGAGCGCGCCTTCGACATTTACTCGCGCCTGTTGCGCGAGCGCATCATCTTCCTGACCGGCCCGGTCGAGGACTATTCCGCGTCGCTGATCGTGGCGCAGCTGCTGTTCCTCGAGGCGGAGAATCCGAAGAAGGAGATCTCCTTCTACATCAACTCGCCGGGCGGCGTGGTCACCTCCGGCCTGTCGATCTACGACACGATGCAGTTCATCCGCTGCCCGGTCGCCACGCTCTGCGTCGGCCAGGCCGCCTCGATGGGCTCGCTGCTGCTGGCCGCCGGCGAGGCGGGCCACCGCTTCGCCCTGCCGAACGCCCGGATCATGGTGCACCAGCCCTCCGGCGGCTTCCAGGGCCAGGCCACCGACATCCTGATCCACGCCCGCGAGATCGAGGCCCTGAAGCGGCGCCTCAACGAGATCTACGTGAAGCACACCGGCCGCGACTACGACGCCATCGAGCAGGGCCTCGAGCGCGACAACTTCATGACCGCCGACGCGGCCAAGGAGTGGGGCCTGATCGACGAGGTGCTCCAGAAGCGCGCCGAGGCGCCGGCCCAGGCCTGACGACGCCATCCGCCGGAGGGGTCCCGCCCCGCGCGGGCCCCTCTTCGAGGGCGGTCCCCGCTCCCGAAGGCGGATCCCACTGATGCGGCCATTTGGCGGGAGCCTGTCGCATCCGCGGGATTGATCCGGCGTTGGCTGCGTGTTTGCATCGCGATTCTGCACCGGGCGCCCGGCCCGTGGGGGGCGGTGACTGTTTCTTTAGCCGGGCGCCACTATCTAAAAGCGATGCGGTCTCGCCCCCGGGGCGGGGCCGATCGGGGACTTGGAGACCCATATGAGCAAGGCTGGCGGCAACGACTCGAAGAGCACGCTGTACTGCTCGTTCTGCGGCAAGAGCCAGCACGAGGTTCGCAAGCTGATCGCGGGCCCGACCGTCTTCATCTGCGATGAGTGCGTCGAGCTGTGCATGGACATCATTCGCGAGGAATCGAAGTCCTCGCTTGTGAAGTCGCGGGACGGCGTACCGACCCCGAAGGAGATTCGGCGGGTCCTGGATGATTACGTCATCGGGCAGGACTTTGCCAAGAAGGTCCTGTCGGTGGCTGTGCATAACCACTACAAGCGCCTGGCGCACGCGACCAAGCACAACGACGTCGAGCTGGCGAAGTCCAACATCCTGCTGATCGGCCCGACCGGGTCGGGCAAGACCCTGCTGGCCCAGACCCTCGCGCGCATCCTCGACGTGCCGTTCACGATGGCGGACGCGACGACGCTGACCGAGGCCGGCTATGTCGGCGAGGACGTCGAGAACATCATCCTCAAGCTGCTGCAGGCGTCGGACTACAACGTCGAGCGGGCGCAGCGCGGCATCGTCTACATCGACGAGATCGACAAGATCTCCCGCAAGTCCGATAACCCCTCGATCACCCGCGACGTCTCGGGCGAGGGCGTGCAGCAGGCGCTCCTGAAGATCATGGAGGGCACGGTCGCGAGCGTGCCGCCGCAGGGCGGGCGCAAGCACCCGCAGCAGGAATTCCTCCAGGTCGACACGACCAACATCCTGTTCATCTGCGGCGGCGCCTTCGCGGGGCTGGAGCGGATCATCTCGGCCCGCGGCAAGGGCACCTCGATCGGCTTCGGCGCCACCGTCCAGGCTCCGGACGACCGCCGCACCGGCGAGATCTTCCGCAACGTCGAGCCCGAGGACCTCTTGAAGTTCGGCCTCATCCCCGAATTCGTCGGCCGCCTCCCGGTGCTGGCGACCCTCGAGGACCTCGACGAGACCGCGCTCAAGCGCATCCTGCAGGAGCCGAAGAACGCCCTGGTCAAGCAGTACCAGCGCCTGTTCGAGATGGAGAACGTCGATTTGACGTTCCAGGAGGAGGCGCTGAGCCTCGTCGCCCGCAAGGCGATCGAGCGCAAGACCGGCGCCCGCGGCCTGCGCTCGATCCTGGAGAGCATCCTGCTCGAGACGATGTACGACCTGCCGGGCCTCGATTCGGTCGAGCAGGTGGTCATCGGGCCGGAGGTCGTCGACGGCAAGTCGCGGCCGCTCTACATCCACGGCGACCGCGGCAAGGACGCGCCGGCCAGCGCCAGCGCCTGATGGCCGCCCGGAGGCCGCCGCGAAAACGGCGGCCTCCCGTTCGAGAATCGCCCGCACGCGGCCCGGACCCGGCCAGCGACCCGCAAGTGGCACGGTGCTTGAAAGCGGCACCCGGAGGAGCCACCTGAGAGTCGACGCGGCGGCCGCATGCTCACCGAAACGAGGTGCGGTGCCGCGACCCGGCCGCTCTTCTCGTTTCCGACCCCCGCGGCCCGGTCGGCCCCCACCGTCCCTCCTGCTTTTCCCCGACGAGGGGAGGGACCTGGGCGTCACCACATAAGGACGTCAGTCAATGACCCAGCCGAAATCGCGCCAGCCCGTCGTTCCCGGCTCGACCGGGACCTACGCGGTCCTGCCGCTGCGCGACATCGTGGTCTTCCCGCACATGATCGTGCCGCTCTTCGTCGGCCGCGAGAAGTCGATCCGGGCCCTCGAGGAGGCGGTGCGCACCGACCGGCACATCCTGCTCGCCACCCAGGTCAACGCCACCGACGACGATCCGGCCACCGACGCGATCTACACCATCGGCACGCTGGCGAGCGTGCTGCAGCTGCTCAAGCTCCCGGACGGCACCGTCAAGGTGCTGGTCGAGGGCGGCGGCCGGGCCAAGATCCAGGACTTCGTGCGCTCGGACGAGTACTACGCCGCCGAGGCCGAGGTGCTGCCGAACGACCTCGGCGACCGGATCGAGGCCGAGGCGCTGGCTCGCTCGGTGATCTCGGAGTTCGAGAACTACGTCAAGCTCAACAAGAAGATCTCGCCCGAGGTGGTCTCGGCGGTGATCCAGATCGACGAGCCCTCGAAGCTCGCCGACACGGTCGCCTCGCACCTCGCGGTCAAGATCTCCGACAAGCAGGCGATCCTCGAGATCCCGACCGTCGCCCAGCGGCTGGAGCGCGTGCTCTCGCTGATGGAGAGCGAGATCTCGGTGCTCCAGGTCGAGAAGCGCATCCGCACCCGCGTCAAGCGGCAGATGGAGAAGACCCAGCGCGAGTACTACCTGAATGAGCAGATGAAGGCCATTCAGAAGGAACTCGGCGACGAGGACGGCCGCGACGAGCTGGCCGAGCTCGAGGACAAGATCGAGAAGACCAAGCTTTCCAAGGAGGCGCGCGACAAGGCGCTGGCCGAGCTGAAGAAGCTGCGCCAGATGTCGCCGATGTCGGCCGAGGCCACGGTCGTGCGCAACTACCTCGACTGGATGCTCGGCATCCCGTGGGGCAAGCGCTCGAAGATCAAGAAGGACCTGCCCGGCGCGCAGGCGATGCTCGATGCCGACCATTTCGGCCTCGACAAGGTGAAGGAGCGGATCGTCGAGTACCTGGCGGTGCAGCAGCGCGCCAACAAGCTCACCGGCCCGATCCTGTGCCTCGTCGGACCGCCCGGCGTCGGCAAGACCTCGCTCGGCAAGTCGATCGCCAAAGCCACGGGCCGCGAGTTCGTGCGCATGTCGCTCGGCGGCGTCCGTGACGAGGCCGAGATCCGCGGTCACCGCCGGACCTATATCGGGTCGATGCCCGGCAAGATCGTGCAGTCGATGCGCAAGGCCAAGACCTCGAACCCGCTCATCCTGCTCGACGAGATCGACAAGATGGGCATGGACTTCCGCGGCGATCCGTCCGCGGCGCTCCTCGAGGTGCTGGATCCGGAGCAGAACGCGACCTTCAACGACCATTACCTCGAGGTCGATTATGACCTGTCGAGCGTGATGTTCGTGACGACGGCCAACACCCTCAACATCCCGCCGGCTTTGCTCGACCGGATGGAGGTGATCCGCATCGCCGGCTACACCGAGGAGGAGAAGGTCGAGATTGCGCGCAAGCACCTGATGCCGGGTGCGCTGAAGAAGCACGGCCTCGACGAGAAGGAGTGGTCGATCACCGATGACGGCCTGATGCTCCTGATCCGCCGCTACACCCGCGAGGCGGGCGTACGGAATCTCGAGCGCGAGATCTCGAACCTGATCCGCAAGGCGGTGAAGGAGATCCTGATCTCGGGGGTGAAGAGCGTGACGGTCTCGGCCGACAATCTCGACACCTTCCTCGGCCCGGCGAAGTTCCGGTACGGCGAGGTCGAGACGGACGATCAGGTCGGCGTGGTCACGGGTCTGGCCTGGACCGAGGTCGGGGGCGAGCTGCTCACGATCGAAGGCGTCATGATGCCCGGCAAGGGCAAGATGACGGTCACCGGCAACCTGCGCGACGTGATGAAGGAGTCGATCTCGGCGGCGGCATCCTATGTCCGCTCGCGGGCCGTCGATTTCGGGGTCGAGCCGCCGCTGTTCGAGCGCCGGGACATCCACGTCCACGTCCCGGAGGGGGCGACCCCGAAGGACGGGCCCTCGGCCGGCATCGCCATGGCGACGGCGATCGTCTCGGTCATCACCGGCATCCCGGTGCGCCGCGACATCGCCATGACCGGCGAGGTCACCTTGCGCGGGCGGGTGCTCCCGATCGGCGGCCTCAAGGAGAAGCTGCTGGCGGCTCTGCGGGGCGGCATCAAGATCGTGCTGATCCCGGAGGAGAACGCCAAGGACCTGGCGGAGATTCCGGCCAGCGTGAAGAACGGGCTCGAGATCGTTCCCGTCTCGCGCATGGACCAGGTCCTCGAGCGGGCACTGGTGCGCATGCCGGAGGCGATCGACTGGGACGAGCCGCTGCCCAAGGCCGCTCCGGCGCGGACCGAGGACGACGCCTCGGGGGTGGTCGCGCACTGACCCGAGTGCCACAGATCTTGTGCTGACATGAGAAGGCCCCCGGACGGATGTCCGGGGGCCTTCTTTCGTGTCGGCTCGGTGCTCCCTGGGGGAGAGTACCTCACTCAGGCGCTGCGGCGCCGACCCAGGCCGCTGTTCTTGGCGAGTTCCGAGCGCTGCGCGGCGTAGTTGGCCGCGACCATCGGGTAGTCGTGAGGCAGGCCCCACTTGCGCCGGTACTCCTCGGGGGTGAGCCCGCGGGTCGAGAGGTGGCGCTTGAGCGACTTGTACTGCTTCCCGTCCTCGAGGCTGATCAGGTAGTCCGGGGTCACCGTCTTCTTGACCGGCATCAGCGGAACCGGCTTCTCGGCCTCGACCGTCTGAGGGCCGCCGAGGCGGCTCAGGGATTGGTGCACCGTGTTGATCAGGGCCGGCAGGTCGGCCAGCGGCACGGAGTTGTTGGACACGTAGGCCGACACGATGTCGGCGGCGCGTTCAATCAGATTGGTTTCTTGCTCTTGGTCCAGCATTCAATCGGCTCCGATGACAGAGTGGGTGCCCCATGCGGGCTGGCGCGCCCCGGGTCAAGATTTCTTTTTGTGAATGCGACAGAATTACACCGAAGAAACAGAATTGTGCGCCATCGAAAGCGGCGGAGTGGCCAGGAGGCTGGCCGGTTTCTCCCTATGCGCCCACGTAATACAGGCGTTGCGTGTTAGGCTGAGAAGCCCGGCCGCTGCCAGCCCGGATGCGGGCGCATCCCTCCCGGACAGCTCACGCGCACGAGGCGGTGCGAGAGGGGAGGGCGCCGGGCCTTGTCGCGAGAGTTTCACAAGGGAGTTGACGGCTCGAGAATCGGGGCCTATACGACCACCCATCGGCGCCGGCCGCTTCCGCGGACCGGGCGCTGAAACGTCTTCTGCACAGTCCGGGCCGGCGAGCCTGACCTTGGTCAGGCGCTGGTCTCTTTGTTGCCGATGATGCCCGGCTCGCGCCGGATCGCTCTTTGACAAGTTCATATGAGAAAGAGAAGCGTGGACGGCGTCGTCCCTGCGGGTCGGCCTTCTTGGGAGGGCCGGCTGTGAGTAGGATGATGCTGGTCTGACGTTTCGGTGCTCACACGATCGTGCGGAAACGCCGGTCGGTTGTGTGCTTCCGTTTAAGTTGTGATCAGCTTTGATCAGCTCTTCAACTTGAGAGTTTGATCCTGGCTCAGAGCGAACGCTGGCGGCAGGCTTAACACATGCAAGTCGAGCGGGCATCCTTGTGGTGTCAGCGGCAGACGGGTGAGTAACGCGTGGGAACGTGCCCTTCGGTTCGGAATAACTCAGGGAAACTTGAGCTAATACCGGATACGTGCGAGAGCAGAAAGGTTTATCTGCCGAAGGATCGGCCCGCGTCTGATTAGCTGGTTGGTGAGGTTATGGCTCACCAAGGCGACGATCAGTAGCTGGTCTGAGAGGATGATCAGCCACACTGGGACTGAGACACGGCCCAGACTCCTACGGGAGGCAGCAGTGGGGAATATTGGACAATGGGGGCAACCCTGATCCAGCCATGC
>NZ_SRLB01000010.1 GCF_004745635.1 Methylobacterium nonmethylotrophicum
TCAGGCTTTTGCTGTCTCTCCTGCTCGCCGCCGCACTCCGCATGGTCAGATCCGACCCGCCAAGCAGCCAAGCCGCCTGAGCGATTTCTTCACGGACGACTCACGCCTCGCCGCGCGGGTCGATGCGGGGCCAGAGCAGGCCGGCGGCCAGGGAGGCCGCCGCGCCGACGCCGCAGCCCACCACCTTCACCATGAAGTCGGTCACGCGCCCGTGCCGCGTCGGCTCGAGCAGCTGGAACGCCTCGAGCGCGCCGGCCGCCGCGACCGTCAGCACCAGCACCTGCCAGCGGTGGCGCGGATAGCCGAGCGCCAGCAGGAAGGCGAGCACCGCGAAGGCCCCGAACCGCTCGATCGAGACGGGCATGCCGCTGATCGGACGGTAGCCGATGGGGGCGATGGTCGCCAGGGTGATGGCGGCCAGGATCAGCCAGCCGAGGATGCGCGACGCTCTGGACATGGGAAGGAAGACCCGTGTGGGCGGGAAGGCCCGGGCTGTCGAATGACGCGAAAGCCGGTGCCAGATCGCACCGCGCATCGTAATCCTGCTTCGAAAGAATGAACGTTTCGTCCGCGGCGGCTGCGGCACGGTGACATCCGCGTGCTCCGCGGCGCACCGGAGGCGGCCGGACGGGCCTCGCATCAGGGCAGGGCCGGTGCCACCAGCGCTCCGTCGGCCGTCCCGCACCCCTCCGCGAACATCACGCGGCCTCCCTCGAGGCGCGCCCGGCCGCTCGCCACGAGCGCCAGAGCGGCCGGGTAGAGCCGGTGCTCCTGCACCAGCACCCGGGCGCTCAGGCTGTCCTCGTCGTCCCCCGGCAGGACCGGCACGGCGGCCTGGGCGACGATCGGCCCGGCATCGAGTTCCGGCACCACGAAGTGCACCGTGCAGCCATGCAGCCGCACGCCGGCCGCGAGCGCCTGGGCGTGGGTGTGGGTGCCGCGAAACAGCGGCAGCAGGGACGGGTGGATGTTGAGCATCCGCCCGGCCCAGGCCTCGACGAACCAGGGCGTCAGCACCCGCATGAAGCCGGCGAGCACCAGGAACTCGACCCCATGGCGGCGAAGCGCCGCGTCGAGCGCCCGCTCGAAGGCGGCGCGGTCCGGATGGGCGCGGTGATCGACCGCCTCGGTGGCGAGCCCCGCCGCCGCGGCGCGGGCGAGACCGGGGGCATCCGGGCGGTTCGAGGCGACGAGCACGATCTCGGCCGGGTAGTCCGGCGCCTGCGCCGCCTCGATGAGCGACACCATGTTGGAGCCGCGGCCCGAGATCAGGACTCCGATTCTGGCGCGGCCGCTCATAGGGCGAGCCGGCCCGAGAAGGTGACGGGCGCCTCGCCCCGCGGCGTGATCCGCCCGAGGTGGACCGGCGCCTCGCCGGCGGCGTTCAACGCTTGGCTCACCGCGTCGACACGGGCGGGATCGACCACCACCACCATGCCGATGCCGCAGTTGAAGGTGCGCAGCATCTCGGCCTCGGCGACGTTCCCCTGGCGGGCGAGCCAGCCGAAGACCGGGGGCGCCGTCACCGCGTCGAGGTCGATCGCGATGCCGACGCCGTCGGGCAGCACCCGCGGCAGGTTGTCGGGGAAGCCCCCGCCGGTGATGTGGGCGAGCGCCTTGATGGCGCCGGGCCCGGTCTGCTTGAGCGCCGCGAGCAGCGGCTTGACGTAGATGCGGGTCGGCTCGAGCAGGGCCTCGCCGAGGCTGACGCTGGAGGCGAACGGAGCCGGCGCGTCGTAGCCGAGGCCCGACGCCGCCACGATCCGGCGCACCAGCGAGAACCCGTTCGAGTGCACGCCGGAGGAGGGGAGGCCCAGCACCACGTCGCCTGCCGCGATGCCCGGCACCGGCAGCAGCGCGCCGCGCTCGGCGGCCCCCACCGCGAAGCCCGCGAGGTCGTAATCGGCGCCGTCGTAGAGGCCCGGCATCTCGGCGGTCTCGCCGCCGATGAGCGCGCAGCCGGCCTGGCGGCAGCCCTCGGCGATGCCCTTCACGATGTCGGCGCCCACCCCCGGCACCAGCTTGCCGGTGGCGTAGTAGTCGAGGAAGAACAGGGGTTCCGCACCCTGCACGATGATGTCGTTGACGCACATCGCCACGAGGTCGATGCCGATCGTGGCGTGGCGGCCGGTCTCGATCGCGATCTTGACCTTGGTGCCGACGCCGTCATTGGCCGCCACCAGGATCGGGTCCCTGAAGCCCGCCGCCTTGAGGTCGAACAGGCCGCCGAAGCCGCCGATCTCCGCGTCGGCCCCCGGACGGCGAGTCGCCCGCACCAGGGGCTTGATCGCCTCGACCATGGCGTTGCCGGCATCGATGTCGACCCCCGCCTCGGCGTAGGTCATCCCGTTCTGGCGCTCGCCCGTCGTCATCCCGCTGTCCTTCACTTCCCCGCGACCGCTCGTCCATCCGCCGCACTTGGCCGCTCGTGGCCGCTCTTAGCGGCTCTTGCCCGCGACCGCGAGTCGGGGCAGCCCGGGGCGCCATGACGCCGATGACGACCCTCTTCCGATCGCTGCCGAACCTGATCACCGCCGCGCGCCTCGCCCTGGTGCCGCTCGTCGTCTGGGCGATCCTCCGGGAGGCCTGGGGGACCGCCTTCCTGCTCTTCGCCCTCGCCGGCCTTTCCGACGGCATCGACGGCTGGCTCGCCCGCCGCTACGGCCTGGCGAGCCGCCTCGGCGCGATCCTCGATCCGCTGGCCGACAAGGCCCTGATGCTCGCCGTCCTGGTGAGCCTGGCCCATGCGGGCATCGTGCCGGTGTGGTTCCCGGCAATCCTGATCGCCCGCGACGCCCTGGTGGTCCTGGCCGCCGGCCTCGCCCGCCTCGCCGGCCGCCCCCTGGAGACCCCGCCGCTCCTCATCGGCAAGCTCAACACCGCGTGCCAGATCGCCTTCCTGGCCTGGCTCATCGGGGCCCGGGCGCTCGGGGTCCACGTCCCGGCGATCGAGGCCCTCGCGATGCCGGCGCTCGCCGGGCTGTCGGTCGCGTCGGCCCTGGTGCAGGGCCTTCGCGCGGTGCGGGCCGGGGCTTGAGCGCGCGCCCTGACCCCGCCCGTCCGTCCGGCTTGACCCAGCGGCGACGCCCTTCCATCTCGGGCCGGCCGGGGCGCGACGGATTCGCGCGTGACGGGTTCAGCGACGATGCCGATCCAACGCCGGGCCGCCATCACCCTGGCCGTCCTCGCCCTCGTGGTTTTCCTGCTCTACGAGCTGCGCGATGTGCTCTTGCCCTTCGTGGCCGGGGCCGCGCTCGCCTACGCCCTCGACCCCGTCGCCGACCGGCTCGAGCGGCTGGGCGTCGGGCGGCTCGCCGCGACGCTGATCATCCTGGCGGTCTTCCTGTTCGGGCTGATCCTGGCGCTGATCCTGGTGGTGCCGCTCGCGGCCAACCAGGTCGCGGCCCTCGTCGCCTCGCTGCCGGCGATGATCGCCAAGCTCCAGGCGATCATCGCCGAGCGGGCCGGTCCCCTGATCGAGCGCGCCGGCGGCGGCAGCGCGCTGCAGGACCTGCAATCCTCGGTCGGCAACCTGATGGGGCAGGCGGTGGCCTGGATCCTCGGCTTCCTGCGCTCGCTGTGGTCCGGCAGCCAGGCGGTCGTCGGCATCCTGTCGCTGCTGGTCGTGACGCCGGTCGTCGCATTCTATCTCCTGGTCGACTGGGACCGGATGATCGCCACCCTCGACCGCTGGGTGCCGCCGCGCCACCGCGCCACCGCCCGGATGCTCGCCCGCGACATCGACGGCGCCATCACGGCCTTCATCCGCGGCCAGAGCCTGGTCTGCCTGATCCTCGGCACGTTCTACGCCCTCGGCCTGTGGCTGGTCGGGCTGAATTTCGGCGTGCTGATCGGCCTGATGTCGGGCTTCCTCACCTTCATCCCGTATGTCGGCTCGCTCACCGGCTTCCTGCTCTCCACCGGCGTCGCCCTGGTGCAGTTCTGGCCCGACTGGGTCTCGGTGGTGCTGACCGTCGCGGTGTTCCTGATCGGGCAGTTCCTCGAGGGCAACGTGCTCCAGCCCAAGCTCGTCGGCGACGCGGTGCGGCTGCACCCGGTCTGGCTGATGTTCGCGCTCCTCGCCTTCGGCTCGCTGTTCGGCTTCCTGGGCCTGCTGCTGGCGGTGCCGGTGGCGGCGGCGCTCGGCGTCGTCGCGCGCTTTGCGGTGCAGCGCTACCTCGAGAGCCGCCTCTACCACGACGGCACGCCGATCCTCACCGTCGACGCCGCCATGGCCACGCCGGCGGCAACCGGCGCGACGGCGACCAAGCCGATGGTGGCGAATCCGGTCCCGCCCGCCATATCGAAGCCCTGACCCGCGCGAGACGCCCGACACCGCATGCCCGACCAGCCGCGCCAGCTCGCCCTCGACCTGCCCGTCGCCCCCCGCTTCGGCTCCGAGGACTTCCTGGTCAGCCCCTCCAACGAGGAGGCCTATGCCCGCATCGAGGCCTGGCCGGACTGGCCGGACCGGGTGCTGGTGCTCACCGGCCCGCCGGGCAGCGGCAAGAGCCACCTCGCGGCGATCTTCGCCGAGCGCTCCGGGGCCCTCACGCTGCCGGTCGCCGCGGTGACGGCGCAGGCGGTGCCGGACCTCGCCGCCGCCCACGCCCTGGTGATCGAGGATGCCGACCGGGCGGAAGGCCGCGACGAGGCCGCCCTGTTCCACCTCCTGAACCTCGCCCGCGAGCGGGGCCTGAGCTTGGTGGTGACGGGCTCGAGCCCGGTCGAGGCCTGGGGCCTCGCCACCCCGGACCTGCGCTCGCGCCTGCGCCTCGCCCCCGGCATCGCCGTCGCCCCGCCCGACGAGGCCTTGCTCAAGGTCGTGCTGGTCAAGCTCTTCCTCGACCGGCAGCTCGTCGTCGACACCAGCGTGGTCGACGCCCTGGCCCTGCGCCTCGACCGCTCGCTGGCGCGGGCCCGCGACGTGGTGGCGGCCCTCGACCGCGAGGGCCTGAGCCGGCGCCGGCGCATCACCCGGCCGCTCGCGCTCGCCACCCTGGCGGCCCTGGACGGGAGCGGGGAGGCGGATTCGGACGAGGCGGAGGACGAGGAACCGGAGGCCGAGACCTGACGACCGCGCGGAGCGGTGCCGCGGCCGGCTCACGGGAGCACACTGAGCGCGAACGGATGCCTTCCGGCGCCGTTCACGCAAATGTCAAACTGTCCTGTCACCGGGGAGGGCTGGAAGCCCTGACCCGGCGTCGAGTCCAAGGAGGAGTCATCGTGTCGGATACCGCTGCCGGAGCCAGTGCCATCCCGGTCCTCGACGAGACCGAGGCCACGCCTGCGGCTCCGGAGGGCGGCCGGCGCGACGGGGCCGAGGGGCTGGCCGCCCCACCAGCGGTGCGCGTCGCCCAGGAGGCGGACGCGGCCGAGGGCGCCGCCCGCCAGGCCAAGGTCGAGGCGGTGGCGGCCGGCCGGGCCCTGCGCCAGGAGCCGGGCCGCTTCGTCAACCGCGAATTGTCCTGGCTGCAGTTCAACCGCCGGGTGCTCGAGGAGGCCTCGAATACCGGCCACCCGCTCCTCGAACAGCTGCGCTTCCTGTCGATCTCGGCCAACAACCTCGACGAGTTCTTCATGGTGCGGGTCGCCGGCCTGCACGACCAGGTGCGGGCCGGGCTGACCGCGCCGTCCGCCGACGGCCTGTCGCCGGCCGAGCAGCTCGCCCGCATCGACGCCGAGGTGTCGGGGCTCGCCCGCGACCAGCAGCGGCGCTGGCGCGAGCTGCGCGCGGCCCTGCACCAGAACGGCATCGACCTCGTCGAGGCGATGGACCTCTCGGCGGAGGAGGCGGCCTGGCTCGAGGATTACTTCCTCCAGCACATCTTCCCGGTCCTGACGCCGCTTGCCATCGACCCGGCGCATCCGTTCCCGTTCATCCCCAATCTCGGCTCGACCATCGCCCTCACCCTGGTGCGGCCGCGCGACGCGAGGGTGCTGCGGGCGCTGATCCGCCTGCCCTCGATCATCGACCGCTTCGTGCGGCTGCCCGACGGCGGCGGCACCGCCCGGTTCATCGCCATCGAGCAGGTGATCGTGCTGTTCACGAGCCGCCTCTTCCCGGGCTACCTCGTCAAGGGCCAGGGCGGCTTCCGGGTGGTGCGCGATTCCGACCTCGAGATCGAGGAGGAGGCCGAGGACCTGGTGCGCCACTTCGAGACGGCCCTGAAGCAGCGCCGCCGGGGCGTGGTGATCCGCCTCGAGGTCGATGCCGGCATGCCGGAGGACCTGCGCACCTTCGTCGCCGACGAGCTCGAGATCGCGGTCGACTCGGTCTTCCTGGTCGAGGGGATGCTGGCCCTCAACGAATTGTCGCAGATCGTCGGGATCGACAGGCCGGACCTGAAGTTCAAGCCCTACAACCCGCGCTTCCCCGAGCGGATCCGCGAGAGCGGCGGCGACTGCTTCGCGGCGATCCGCCAGAAGGACTTCATCGTCCACCACCCCTACGAGTCGTTCGACGCGGTGGTGCAGTTCCTGTCCCAGGCCGCCCGCGACCCGAACGTCGTGGCGATCAAGCAGACGCTCTACCGCACCTCGTCGAACTCGCCGATCGTCGCGGCCTTGGCGGAGGCCGCCGAGGCCGGCAAGTCCGTGACGGCCCTCGTCGAGCTGAAGGCGCGGTTCGACGAGGAGGCCAACATCCGCTGGGCCCGCAACCTCGAGAAGGCCGGCGCGCAGGTGGTGTTCGGCTTCATCGAGCTGAAGACCCACGCCAAGCTCTCGATGGTGGTGCGCCGCGAGGGCGACCGCCTGGTGAGCTACTGCCATGTCGGCACCGGCAACTACCACCCGATCACCGCCCGGATCTACACCGACCTGTCGTTCTTCACCGCCGACCCGGTGATCGGCCGCGACGTCTCGCGGATCTTCAACTTCATCACCGGCTACGCCGAGCCGGCGGAGCTGGAGCGAATGGCGGTCTCGCCGCTGACCCTGAAGACGCGGCTCCTCGAGCATATCGCCGAGGAGGTCGCGCACGCGCGTGCCGGGCGGCCGGCGGCGATCTGGATCAAGTGCAACTCGCTCGTCGACACCCAGATCATCGACGCGCTCTACGACGCCAGCGAGGCCGGGGTGCCGATCGACTGCGTCGTGCGCGGCATCTGCTGCCTGCGGCCAGGGGTGCCCGGCCTATCCGAGAACATCCGGGTCAAGTCAATCGTCGGGCGCTTCCTGGAGCATGGCCGGGTCTACGCCTTCGGCAATGGCGCCGGGCTGCCGCACCCCAAGGCCCGGGTCTACATCTCGTCGGCGGACCTGATGAGCCGCAACCTCGATCGCCGGGTGGAGGCGATGCTGCCGATCCTCAACCCGACCGTGCACCAGCAGGTGCTCGACCAGATCATGATGGCGAATCTCCTCGACAACCAGCAGAGCTGGCGTGTACTGGCCTCCGGCGCGAGCGAGCGGGTCGAGCCCGCCGAGGGCGAGGAACCCTTCAACGCGCACAAGTATTTCATGACCAACCCGAGCCTGTCGGGCCGCGGGAAGGCATCGAAGAAATCGAGTCCGCGCGCGCTCAGCCGGCGCGCCCAGCGCGCCTGACGCACCCCCAGGCGGGGGCTCCTCGCGTCCGGCGCGCCCGTCATGAGGACCCTGGATGGGCCTGGATCACGCCGCCGTCACGCAGACCGCTCCCCTGAACGAGACCGCGCTCGCGCAGATCGCGCCCGGCGCCCCCGTGGCGATCATCGATATCGGCTCGAACTCCGTCCGGCTGGTCGCCTATGCGGGCATCAGCCGGGCGCCGACGCCGCTCTACAACGAGAAGGTCCTGTGCGGCCTCGGCCGCAACGTGCTGACCACCGGCCGCCTCAACGAGGAGGCGGTGCGCCGCGCCCTCCAGGCGCTCGCCCGCTTCCGCGTCCTGTGCGACACGATGCGGGTCGGCCAGGTCTTCGTGCTCGCCACGGCGGCGGCCCGCGACGCCGAGAACGGCCCGGCCTTCCTCAAGGCCGCGGAAGAGGCCTGCGGCGAGAGGATCGAGCTGCTCTCCGGCCGGCGCGAGGCCGAATTGTCGGCCTACGGCGTCATCTCGGGCTTCCACGCGCCGGACGGCGTGGTGGGCGACCTCGGCGGCGGCAGCCTCGAACTCGTCGACGTGCGCGGCGCGGCGGTCGGCAGCGGCGTCACCATGCCGCTCGGCGGCCTCGCGCTCCAGGACCTCAGCGGCGGCTCGCTGAAAAAGGCCCGCAAGATCGCCGCGGACGCCCTCAAGAAGGCCGGCCCGCAGCTCGACACCCTCAAGGGTCGCACCTTCTACGCCGTCGGCGGCACCTGGCGCGCGCTCGCCCGCCTGCACCAGGCGGCGCGGGATTACCGCCTGCACGTCATGCACGGCTACGCGATCGAGCCGAACGACGAATTGTCCTTCCTCCAGGTCGTCGAGCAATCCGACGCCGCGACGCTCGCCGCCGTCGAGAGCGTGTCGGAGGCCCGCCGGCCGCTCCTCGCCTATGGGGCGGTGGTGCTGGAGGAGGTGATCCGCTCCGGGCGTCCCCGCGAGATCGCGATCTCGGCCACCGGCGTGCGCGAGGGCCTGCTGTTCGAGAAGCTCGACGCCGCCGCCCGGGCCTGCGACCCGCTGCTGCTCGCCGCCGCCGAGCTCAACCGCCTGCGCTGCCGCAGCCCGGGCCACGGCCCCGAATTGCAGGCCTGGACCGACGCCTTCATGGCGAGCCTGTCGACTCCGGAGACCGCCGACGAGCGGCGGCTTCGCCACGCCGCCTGCCTGCTCGCCGATGTCGGCTGGCGCACCCATCCGGATTATCGCGGCGAGCAGAGCCTCAACGTCATTGCGCACGCCTCCTTCGTGGGCATCGACCATCCGGGCCGAGCCTACCTCGCGGTGGCGGTGTTCTTCCGCCACGAGGGCGTCGCCCCCGAGAAGGCGAGCCCGCTCCTGCGCCAGCTCGCCGGCCCGCGCCTGTTCGAGCAGGCGCGGCTCCTGGGCGCGCTCCTGCGCGTCGCCTTCCCGGTCTCGGTGGCGATGCAGGGCATCCTGCCGCGCACGCCGCTGGCGATGAAGGACGGCGCCATCGTCCTCACCCTGCCGCCGGACCTGCGCGACCTCGCCAGCGACCGGCTGTCGAACCGGCTGCGCGGGCTCGGGCGGCTGCTGGGCGTCGAGGCGCGGATCGCGATCGGGGGGTGAGGCGGCGCCCCCGCAGCACGCGTGGTCGGCGGTTCCCGTCCGCGCGGCGTCAGCGGCGGTCGCGCCGCTTTCCCGCGCGATCCGGATAGGCGGGGCGCGGACGGGATAGCTCCGAGGCCGGCCCCGCACGACACTTCCCCGGATCGATCGCGCCGGATCCTGCCGGCGCCTCCGCGTCGGGAAGGGGGGACCATGGTCGCGCAGCGCACCATCTGCGTCATCGGCTCGGGCATCAGCGGGCTGGCCGCCGCCAAGGCGTTCCGGGAGCGCGGGCACCACGTCACCGTCATGGAGCGCGGGCCCGACCTCGGCGGGGTATGGGAGCCGTCCCGCTCCTATCCGGACGTGCGGACGCAGACCCCGCGCGACATCTACGCCTTCAGCGACATGGCGATGCCGGCGGATTACCCGGAATGGCCGGCGGGCGGGCAGGTCCACGCCTATCTGCGCGCCTATGCGGAGCGGTTCGGCCTCGTGCCGGCGATCCGGTTCGGCTGCACGGTCACCGGCCTGACGAAGCGTCCCGGGCAGGGCTGGGACGTGACGACGGCCGGCGCCGACGGCACGGCCGGTACGCAGACCTACGATTTCGTCGCGATCTGCACCGGCCAGTTCAGCCAGAAGAACGCGCCGACGCATCCCGGCGCCGACGCCTTCCGGGCGGCCGGCGGCGCCATCCTGCATTCGAGCGAGCACGCCGACGCCGAGGCGGTCCGCGGCCGGCGCGTCGTGGTGCTCGGCTACTCGAAATCGGCGACGGACGTGGCGGTCAGCGCGGTCCGGCACGGGGCCGCGGCGGTGACGATCGTCTACCGGGAGCCGGCCTGGAAGATCCCGTACTTCTTCGGCGGCCTCGTCAACTTCAAGCGGATCCTCTACTGCCGCGCCGCAGAGGCGATGTTCCTGCCCTTCGATGCCGGCCCGGTCCGCCGGCTCGCGCACCGGCTCGCCACGCCGCTGATCTGGGCCAACTGGCGCGCCCTGGAGGCCCTGCTGACGGCGCAGTTCGCCCTCAGGCGCAGCGGTCTGCGGCCGCGCACCCGCATCGAGGACGACATCCACTGCAACCTCGCGGTCGAGACGCCGGGCTTCTACGCGATGGTGGCGGACGGCCGGATCACGGCGCGCCGGGGCACGATCGCGGCCTACGAGGGCGGCACCGTCCGGCTCACCGGCGGCGAGCGCGTGGCGGCCGACCTCGTGGTGATGGCGACCGGCTGGCGCCAGGAGGTCCCGATCCTCGCGCCGGCCGACCGCGCGCGCCTCGTCGATCCGGACGGGCAGTACCGGCTCTACCGCATGATGGTGAATCCGGACCTCGCCGATCTCGGCTTCGTCGGCTTCAACTCGAGCTTCGCCACCACCCTGTCGGCCGAGCTCGGCGCCGCCTGGCTGGTGCGCTACATGGACGGACGGCTCGCGCGGCAGCCGACGCGGGCCAGGATGGAGGCGGAGATCGCCCGCTCGCTGGCGTGGCGGCGCGGCGAGCGCCCCGCCGCGGCCCATTACGGCGGCCTCTGCATCGCGCCCTACCACAACCGCCATTTCGGCGACCTGCTCGGCGATATCGGCGTGCCCACCCGCGAGGCGAACCCGCTCACCGCCCTGTTCGCCCCGCTGCGCCCGCCCGTCTACGCCCGGCTCCTGGCCCGCGCACCGGCCTACCGGGCCGAACCCGCCGACCGCCAGGCCGCCGCGCGGGCCGCCTGACGCCGGCCCTCAGCGGCGGCACCGGCGCAGGGTCCGGGAGGGCGCCTCGCCGAAGCGCTCGCGATAGGCGGCCGCCGCCCGGCCGAGATGGTTGAGCCCCACCGCGAGGGCGAGGTCGCCGACCTTCGCCTCGGGCCCGGCGCCGAGGATCAGGCCGCGCCACCGGTCGAGGCGCTGGGCCAGGATGAAATCCGAGATCGTGCTGCCGCGGAAGCGCCGGAACCCCTCCTGGAGGGACCGGACGCTGCTGCCGGCCCGCGCGGCGAGGTGCGGCAGGGTCAGCGCCGCGTCGAGATGGGCGCGGACGTACTCCTCCGCCCGGCGCACATGCGCGGGCGCCGCGCCCCGCTGCACCAGCGCCTCCGGCGCGTCGCCGCGCTCCAGCATGTGCCCGACGAGGAGCGTGACGAGGGCCGAGGCCAGCTCGCGCTCGAGCGGCCCGTCGCCGGCCTCGTTTCGCCCGCGGCCCTCGGCGAGGTGCAGCAGCAGCCGGGCCTGGGCGGCGATCGCCGCGCCGCGCGGATGCGCCAGATCGATGGCCGGATCGAACCCGAGGGCGCGCGGGACCCGGTCGAGCACCCGGACGAGATGCTCATCCAGCACGTCGCGCGGCACGAGGAGGATCAGCTTGGCGCAAGACCCCTCCCAGACCATCCGGGTCGGCAGGGACGGGGAGAGCAGGGTGGCCCGCCCGGCATCGGCGATCGCCGCATGGCGCCCGTGCTCGACCAGGGCTGCCCCGGCGAGCGGGATCTGGAGCAGGGCGAAGCGGTCGAGGCAGCCGGGATCGATCTCGACCCTGGCGCCGTAGGCCACGTAATTGAGCGTGAGCGCGCCGAAGGCCGCGGTGTGGTGGTGGGCGTCGAACACGGCGGCGGCGCCGGGGCCGACCGGCACCAGCCGGTGCGGGCAGAAGATCCGCCCGATCCGCTCGCGCGCCTCGTCGACCTCCCGGGTCGCGACCCGGGTGTAGCGGGCGAGCGGGCGGGAAGCGTCCGTCGCGGGTGAGGAAGCGTCGTCCACGGGCCCATCCGACGTCCAGGCCGATGGACGATTCTGCCCGGGACGGAGACGACCGCACAAGTGCCGCAAGGGGAAGGCGCGCGCATTTTCGCGTAATCCGGACAGCGATCGCCTCGACCGGATAGCCGAACCGCGCCCGATCCCCGACACTCCCGGGGACGGCGCCCGGACGGATCCATTCCGCGCGCCGCGGTCACCGGGGCCCGACGGGGAGCATGGTTCATGAGCGCAGCGAAGATTCTGACGGCCGGGATCACGCCGGCCGGCACAAGCGTCCACGGCACCGCCTGGAACATCCTCGGGCATACCTACTGGCACAAGGCCGACAGCGACGGCGCCTTCGCGTTCGAGACCTTCGACCCGCCCGGGACCTTCGTGCCGCCCCACATCCACCCGACGCAGGACGAGTTCATCTACGTGCTGGAGGGGACCTTCGACCTGTATCTCGACGGTGCCTGGCTCAAGGCCGGGCCCGGCGACCTCGTCCGCATGCCGATGGGCAAGCCGCACGCCTATTACAACCGCACGGACACGCCCAACCGGGCGCTCTTCTGGGTCAGCCCGGGCGGCAAGCTGAAGGCGCTGTTCGACCTGCTGCACGACCTCGCCGACCCGGAGGAGGTCGTGCGCCGCTCGGCCGCCTGCGATGTCGACTTCCTGCCGCCGGGCGCGGTCCCAGGCGCCTGAGGCGGTGCGATCCTCAGGTCAGCCGATCCGCTCCAGGATCACTCCCCGCTCCGCCGCCGCCGCCGAGCCGATCCGGTAGGCCGCCGTCACCGCGGCGGCGGCCCGCTCGGCCTCCGCCTCGCTCTGCGCATGCACGACCGCCAGCGGCCGGTCCGGCCCGACCTCGTCGCCGAGGCCGGCCAGGTCGGTGAGACCGACGGCGTGGTCGATCGCGTCCTGCGGGCGGGTGCGGCCGCCGCCGAGGCCGATCACCGCGACGCCGAGGTCCCGGGTGGCGATCGCCGAGACGCGGCCCGCCCGGGGCGCCGGGACCGGGCGCACCACCGCCGCCCGGGGCAGGTGGCGGTCCGGGTGGTCGATCAGGTCCGACGGCCCGCCCAGCGCCGTCGCCATGCGGGAGAAGACCTCCGCGGCGCGGCCCGAATCGAGGGCCTCCTCCAGGCGGGCGGTAGCCTGCACCGTGTCCGGGCTCAGGCCTCCCAGCACCAGCATCTCGGCGCCGAGAGCCAGGGTGACGGCGTGGAAGCGCGGCTCGCGCCGGCGGCCGGCGAGGTAGTCGAGGGCGTAGGCCACCTCGACGGCGTTGCCGGCCGCCGAGGCCAGGGGCTGGTCCATGTCGGTGAGGAGCGCGCGGGTCGGCAGGCCGGCGCCGTTCGCCACCGTGACCAGGCTCTCGGCCAGGCCTCGCGCCTCCTCGGTGCGGGCCATGAAGGCGCCGGATCCCGCCTTCACGTCCATCACGAGCCCCTGCAGCCCGGCCGCGAGCTTCTTCGACAGGATCGAGGCGGTGATGAGGTCGAGGGATTCCACCGTCCCGGTGACGTCCCGGATGGCGTAGAGCCGCCGGTCGGCCGGGGCGAGGTCCGGGGTCTGGCCGATCACCGCGCAGCCGGCCTCGCGGGTCACGCGCCGAAAAAGGGCGACGTCGGGCGCCGTGGCGTAGCCCGGGATGCTGTCGAGCTTGTCGAGGGTGCCGCCGGTATGGCCGAGGCCGCGGCCCGAGATCATCGGCACGTAGCCGCCGCAGGCGGCGACCATCGGGGCGAGGGGAAGGCTCACCGTGTCGCCGACGCCGCCGGTCGAGTGCTTGTCGAGGACCGGGCCGGGCAGGTCCCACTCCAGCACCGTCCCCGAGCGGGTCATCGCCCGGGTGAGCGCGACGCGCTCCGGCAGCGACAGGCCGCGGAAGAACACCGCCATCGCGAAGGCCGCCGCCTGGCCCTCGGTGACCCGGCCGTCGGTCAGGCCGGCGATGAAGGCCTCGATCGCCTCCGGCGGCAGCGCGGCGCCGTCGCGCTTGCGGCGGATCAGTTCCTGCGGCAGCAGCGTCATGGGGTCTCCCGGGACGAGGGGGGATCAGAGAGGGCCGGCCAGCAGCGCGGCGACGAGGCGGCCGACATCGTCCGCCGCTTGCGCCGCCACCCGCTTGGTCTCGGCGTGATGCGGGGCGCCGATCCCGGCGCCGGGGCCGGCCTCGAACCCGGCGGCGTAGTTCGTCACCAGCGAGAGCGCCGCGACCCTGAGGCCGAAGAACCGCGCGAGGATCACCTCAGGCACCGTCGACATCCCGACGAGGTCGGCGCCGAGGGTCCTGGCCATCCGGATCTCCGCCGGGGTCTCGAAGCTCGGGCCCGAGAACCAGGCGTAGACCCCTTCGTGCAGCGCGATGCCGCTCGCCGCCGCCGCGGCCCTCGAGGCCGCCCGCAAGGCGGGATCGTAGGCATCGACCATCGGCACGAAGCGGGCGTCGGACGGCTCGCCGTAGAGCGGGTTCATCCCCGAGAGGTTGATGTGGTCGGTGATCAGCGCGAGGCTGCCCGGGCCCGCCCCGGGGATGAGCGAGCCGGCGGCGTTGGTGAGGAGGAGCGGGGGTGCGCCGAGCGCCGCCACCACCCCGACCGGCACCCGCATCGCGGCCGCGTCGCCGTGCTCGTAGGGGTGGGCGCGGCCCTGGAACAGCAGCACCGGCTTGCCGGCGAGGCGTCCCGCCACCAGCCGCCCGGCATGGCCCGAGACGCCGGAGGCCGGGAAGTGCGGGATCTCGGCATAGGGCAGGGCGACCGGGTTCTCCAGCCGCTCCGCCACGGGCCCGAGCCCGGTGCCGGTGACGAGGGCGAGGGCGAAGGGGCCGGCGAGGCCCCGCGCCCGCAGGAAGGCGGCGGCCTCGGCGACCCGGGCCTCGCTGGGCGGGGCGCTCATGCGAGGTTGTCCGGCCCGAACGAGGCGGGGAGCAGCTCGTCCAGGGTGAAGGTCCGGCGCACCCCGCCCGGCCCGGCGACGTGGACGGACGTCTCCGGGACGGCGAATTCGCGGATGCGCTGGCGGCAGGCGCCGCAGGGGGTGACGAGCGCGTCGCCGTCGCCGAGAACCAGGATTGCGGCGATGCGCCGGCCGCCGGCCGCCACCATCGCGGCGATCGCCCCGGCCTCGGCGCAGGTGCCGACCGGATAGGCGGCGTTCTCGACGTTGCAGCCCGCATGCACCGCCCCGGCCTCGTCCAGCACGGCGGCGCCGACGTGGAAGCCGGAATAGGGCGCGTGCGCCCGCGCCTGGACCGCGCGGGCGGCGGCGAACAGGGTGTCGATGGCGGTCATCCTGGCTCCGGCGGCCGTTGCGGCAGGTGTCGATCATGGCCGGCCGGGCGCCCGGCGTCGAGCCCGTCGACAAGCCGCAGTCCCGGCCGTACACCCGGCTCTTTCGGCGAGAGGGAAGCCACGATGCTGGGACGGTTCGAGCGCGGCGGATCCGGCGAGGCCGTCGTTGAGTATGGCGACAGCAACCTGAGGGTGGTGCGGCCCGGCCGCTTCGTGCGCTGCGCGGTGACCGGGGCCGAGATTCCCCTCGATTCCCTGCGCTACTGGAGCGTCGAGCGCCAGGAGGCCTATGCCGATCCCGACGCCGTGATGGTGCGCCTGCGCGAGACCGCGAAGCCCGCCTGACCGCCACCGCACAATCCCGGACCCGCCGCAGCCGGGAACCCGGTTCGAGGGAAACGGCCGCCGAGACGACGGGACGGCCCCTCAGTCCAGCGCGTCCAGCGACTGCGCCACGTCGGCGATCAGGTCCTCGACCGATTCGAGCCCGATCGACAGGCGCACCGTGTCCGGCCCGACGCGGGCGGCCTCCTTGTCGGCGGCGGGGAGCTGGCGGTGGGTCGTGGTCGCCGGGTGGATCGCCAGGGACTTGATCTCGCCGATATTGACGAGGTGCGAGATCAGCGCGAGCCCGGTGATGAACTTCTGCGCCGCCGCCTCGCCGCCCTTGAAGCCGACGGTGAAGATGGAGCCCGCGCCTTGCGGCGAATAGCGGTTCGCCACCGCCTCGCCGGGCTGGCCCGGCAGCGAGGGATAGCTCACCCAGGCCACCTTCGGGTGGTCCTTCAGGAAGGCCGCGACCGCCTTGGCGTTGGCGCAGTGGCGCTCCATGCGCAGCGGCAGGGTCTCGGTGCCGGTCAGCGCCAGGAAGGCGTTCATCGGCGACAGGCCGGGGCCGAGGTCGCGCAGGCCGAACAGCCGGCAGGCGGTGGCGAAGGCGGTCTCGGGGAAGCGCTCGGAGACGACGAGGCCGTCATAGTCCGGCCAGGGCTCGTTGATCAGGTTGTAGCGGCCCGAGCCCTTCCAGTCGAACCGGCCGCCGTCGCAGACGATGCCGCCGATCACCGTGCCGGAGCCCGACAGGAACTTCGAGGTCGAGTGGACCACGATGTCGGCGCCGTGCTCGATCGGCCGGATCAGGGCCGGGGAGGCGAGCGTGTTGTCGACGACGAGCGGCAGCCCGTGCCGGTGCGCCACCGCGGCGACGCCCGCAAGGTCGATGACCGTGCCGCAGGGATTGACGATCGACTCGCAGACGATCGCCCGGGTCTTCCCGGTGATCGCGCCCTCGAAATCCTCCGGCGTCAGGCCGCGGGTGAATTGCGGCACCAGGTCGTAGCGGCCCTCGAGCCGGCGCATCAGGCCGAGCGAGCCGCCGAACAGCCGCGAGGAGGCGACGTAGGCGTCGCCCGACTGCATCAGCGTCATCAGCACGAGCAGCATCGCCGACTGGCCCGACGCCACCGCGACCGCGGCCTTGGCGCCCTCCAGCGAGGCGACGCGGCGCTCCAGCGCCGCCACCGTCGGGTTCGAGCCGCGGGAATACGAGAAGCCCGTCGCCCGCATGGCGAAGATGTCGGCGGCCTGCTCGTTCGAGTCGAACACGAAGCCGTTGGTGAAGTAGATCGGCTGCGCCCGGGCGCCGGTGGCCGGGTCCGGCGCGGTGCCGGCATGGACCGCCCGCGTGGCGAAGTGGAGCTTGCTCGAATCGAAGGGGGGCATCGCGGTGTCCTGGGAAGCGTCAGGCGGCGCGGCGCACGGTGTCGTGCAGGGTGCGTACCAGGGCCGAGGGGGCGTAGGGCTTGGGGATGAAGCGCGCCCCCGGCGGCATGTCGTGCGGGCCGGGGCTGCCCATGCCGGAGACCACCAGCACCGGGATCCGCGGCCAGCGCCGCGAGACCAGCCGGGCGAGGGCGAAGCCGTTCATCGAGCCGAGCGGCATGTCGACGTCGGTCATCAGGACCTCGACGTCGGGGCGGCTCTCGAGGACCCGCAGGGCCTGGTCGGCATGGGGCGCCTCCAGGACGGTGAAGCCGGCCTCGGCGAGGGTGTCGGCGGCCTCCATCAGCAGGAGGCCGTCATCCTCCACCAGGAGCACCACGGGGGCTGCGCCGCCGGCGGGGTCCGGCCCCTCCGGGTGCAGGCCTTCCCGGTGCGGGTCCCCTTGGCGGGGGTCCTGGGGCGGTCGGTCCGGATCAGATGTCATCGCGGGCAATGCGGGCGGGAACGAAAGGTTGCTGCCTATGGGTCCGCATGCCGGGGGTCAAGCGCGGCCGCAGACCGGGGCGGAACGTCGGGTCGTCCCACCCGGGGACCGCTCACGCGGTCCCGCCCTGGCGACTGCGAGGCAGCACCATCCCGGGGGACGGCTGGGCATCATTCGCCGAAGGGGTCACCGGTTCGGCGGCGAAAATGATGCGAAGACAAGAGCCTCAGCAGAATTGCACCATGCAGTCCTGCTCAGGCGGTCCCCTCCTGCATCGCCGCCAGGGGCGCCTCGAGCTCCATCACCACGCCCACGGGGGGATAGCGCAGGCTGACGCGGCCGCCGAAGCTGTGAACCAGGCTGCGCTCGATCAGCCGCGACCCGAAGCCGCCGCGGGACGGCGGCGCCACGGCCGGGCCGCCGCTCTCCTGCCAGCGCAGGCGCAGCACGCGATCGTCCGCACCGGCGAGGTCCCAGGTGATGGCGACGCGTCCGGACGGGCTCGACAGGGCGCCGTATTTCGCCGCGTTGGTGGCGAGTTCGTGCAGCATCAGCGACAGCGTCAGCACTGAGCGGGGTCCGACGCTGACGCCGGGCCCGGCGGCGATGACGCGGCCCGCCACCGCGTCGATATGCGGCGCCATCGCGGCCTCGACGACGGCCGCGAGGTCGGCCGCCGCCCAGGCACCCCGGATCAGGACGTCGTGGGCGTCGGAGAGGGCCATCAGGCGGCCGTTGAAGGCCTTCATCGCCGCCTCGACGGTCGGGGCGCTGCGCAAGGTCTGGGTGGCGACCGCCTGGACCAGCGCCAGGGTGTTCTTCACCCGGTGGGCCATCTCCTGCATCAGCAGCGCCTGCTGCTCCTCGGCCCGGTGGGCCTCGGTCACGTCGCGGGCGACGGCGAGCAGCCGCTCGGGGTGGCCGTCGGGCCCGTGGATCGGCGAGACCACGACGTCCCACCAGCGCGGATCGTCGCGGCTGCCGGAAGGGGCGCGGAAGCGGCCGGTGCGATCGGCCCGGGCGGCGGCGAGCGCCACGTCGGCGGCGACGCGGTCCCCCGGCTCCGGCCAGGAGGCGGCCCAGGCTGTGCCGACCACCGCCTCGTCCGGCGCGGCACGGCCGCCCTCGCTCACCCACTGCACCGTGCCGTCGAGGGCGAGGACCTGGATGCTGTCGCGGCTCGCCGCGAGGAGGCGGGCGGTGAAGGCCTCGCTCGCCCGCAGGCGGGCGTTGAGCTCCTCGGCGGTGGCGAGGCGGGCCTCCCAGTCGGCAGCGGAGCCGGGAAATCCGCCCGTCGGCAGGGCGGGCCGGCCGGCCTGGGCGCGGGCGTCGCGCGGCGGCACGCGCAGGCGTGCGGCCTCCTCGCGCAGAACGTGCCGGCGGGCGGCCTCGTCGCGAGCGGTCAGATCGGCAGGGATGGACTCGGCGTAGGTATCATGGGCGACCATCGCACCAGTCTCCAGACCGCCCGGGCGGTTCCGTTCCGGACAGTGCAGACCACCCGGCGGCCGGCTTCCACCGGCCGCGCGTCACGGCTCACCCAGCACCCACCCTGAACTCTCACAGTAGATCACGAGAGCAGGCTTGGCCGCAATGCTTGCGAGAATTTTTCGCGAGGATGCGCTGCTCCGGCAAAACGCGCATCCCCGGCCCCGGGCCTGCTCCGGACTGTCAGGCGCCGGACAGTCAGGCGAGGGCCTGGTCGAGGTCGGCGATCAGGTCGGCCGGATCCTCGATGCCGACCGAGAGGCGCACCACCTCGGGGCCGGCGCCGGCGCGGGTCTTCTGCTCGTCGGTGAGCTGGCGGTGGGTGGTCGAGGCCGGGTGGATCACCAGCGAGCGGGTGTCGCCGATATTGGCCAGGTGCGAGAACAGCTTCAGGTTCGACACCAGGGCCACGCCGGCCTCGTAGCCGCCCTTGAGGCCGAAGGTGAAGACCGCGCCGGCGCCGTGCGGGCAGTACTTGCGGTGGAGCTGGTGGTAGCGGTCGCTCTCGAGGCCCGGATAGCTCACCCAGGCCACCGCCGGATGGCGGCTCAGGTGCTCGGCCACGGTCTTGGCGTTGTCGGAATGGCGCTGCATGCGCAGCGGCAGGGTCTCGATGCCGTTGATGATCAGGAACGCGTTGAACGGCGAGAGCGCCGGGCCGAGGTCGCGCAGGCCCAGCACCCGCACGGCGATGGCGAAGCCGAAATTGCCGAACGTCTCGGACAGGACCATGCCGGCATATTCCGGCCGCGGCTGCGACAGCATCGGGTAGCGGGCGTCGCCCGCCCAGGTGAACGAGCCGCCGTCGACGATCAGGCCGCCGATCGAGTTGCCGTGGCCGCCCAGGAACTTGGTGGCCGAGTGGACCACGATGTCTGCGCCGTGCTCGAACGGCCGGATCAGGTACGGCGTCGCCATGGTGTTGTCGACGACGAGCGGGATGTTGTGGCGCTTGGCGACCTGGGCGATCGCCGCGATGTCGGTGATGACGCCGCCCGGATTGGCGATCGACTCGATGAAGATCGCCTTGGTGCGCGGGGTGATCGCCGCCTCGAACGAGGCCGGGTCGTCGGTGTCGGCCCACACCACGTTCCAGCCGAAGTTCTTGTAGGAGTGGTTGAACTGGTTGATCGAGCCGCCGTAGAGCTTGTTGGCCGCGATGAACTCGTCGCCCGGCTGCATCAGGGCGTGCATCACCAGGAACTCGGCGGCGTGGCCGGAGGCCACCGCCACGGCGGCGGTGCCGCCCTCGAGCGCGGCGATGCGCTCCTCCAGCACCGCGTTGGTCGGGTTGGTGATGCGGCTGTAGATGTTGCCGAAGGCCTGCAGCCCGAACAGCGACGCGGCGTGGTCGACGTCGTCGAACACGAACGAGGTGGTCTGGTAGATCGGCGTCGCCCGCGCGCCGGTGGCGGCGTCCGGCGCCGCGCCGGCATGGATCGCGAGGGTGTTGAAGCCGGGCTGGCGGTCGGTCATGGCGGGCGTCCTCGGGCGTCGGGCTCGTGAGCGTCGATCTCTCGCTGACGTGCTCTAGGACCCGCCGGGCCTGAGGGTCAAGCCGCCGGCCGTGCCTCCGCCGCAGTACAGCGCGACTGCCGCGCGCGGAGAAGGGCGGCCTCCGGCACCGTTGAAGCCGTTCCGGGAAAGGATCTTCTTTGACAACGGCGACCGGCACTCAATCAAGCGCGCCGCAACCGCCCGGTATGGTACCGTCTCCGCTATTCCCCGCGGTGCGGCGGGCTCGCGATCTTCGCCGGATCGGGCGCGTCCGCGACCGCCGCGTGCAGGACCGATGCGATGAAGGCACCCTTCGCGGCCCGGTACGCCTCCATCGGCCGGCCATGGAACGCGCGCTTGAGGTCGTTGTAGCGCCGGAGCCGGTCCGGATCGCGCCGCAGGGCCTCCGCGAAGCGGTGGAAGTCGTCGTACGCCCCGCCTCGCACGACCAGCTGGATGCCGAGAGGCGGCACCCGGTCCCCGTCCTCGAAGGCGGCGAAGTCCTCCGTGCGGTCCGACCCGGTGTTGCGCGTGAAGCGCCCGGCGAGGGCGGCGTCCGCCTGCGCGAAGTCGGCCGCCTCGACCCTGACGACGATGTCGAGGTCGCCCTTGGTCAGGCAGCCCGGGATCGCGGTCGCGCCGACATGCAGAAGCTCGGCCGTGGCGGGCAGCACGGCGGCGAGGTCCCCGGCGAGGGCCGCGAACAGGCGGTCGGCGGCCGCGCGGGCGGCCTGCGGGTCGGGGGCCAGCACGAAGATCTCGCCATGAGCCATGCCGGCCTCCCTCCGGTCTGACGCGGGCAATGGGACGGACGCGGCCGCCCGGCCCGCAGCGGCGTCACCGGGAGTGCCGGTGACGGCGACGGTGGTGATGGCGCCGGCCCGGCAGGTCGGTGCGGTAGGCGCGCCGACCCGGATCGATGCCGAGCACGCCGTTGACGCCGCCGACGGCCCCGCCGACCGCGCCCCCGACGATGCCGCCGATCGGCCCGCCGACCCGGTTGCCCTCGCGGGCGCCGCGTTCGATGCCGCCGGGAACGCCCTGCGCCTCGGCCGCGCCCGAGAAGGCCAGGGTCGAGAGGGCCAGGGTCGAGAGGGCGAGGGCGGCGATGAGCCTGAGCGTCATGAGCGTCACTCCGAGGCGGCCGGCGGGAGCCCGGCCCGTCGCCAGGACAACGGCCGAGCCGGGCGGAAGTGGCGGGGGTGCCGCGCGATCGACGGATGTCGTTACCGAAACGTCACGGTGCCGGAAACCGGCCGGGCTGCACGGCGGATTGGCCGCCTGCCGCCTGGTCGCGGGTGCCCGGCCCGCCGCGCCCCGTGGCCGACACGGCGCAGCGGCGTCGCCTCCCGTCCTCCGCGGGGCGACCGCTCAGAGACCGCGAAGCAGGGCGAGCAGAACGTCCGGCTCGTCGAGGTCCAGCACCACCGGCAGCGTCGCCACCGGCATTCCCTCCGGCAGGCGCACCCGGTCCTTCTCGGTCGTCACCAGCAGGAGCTTCCTGCGCGCCGCTTCCGCCGTCAGCGCCTCGGCCTCCGCGGGCGTGAAGGCATGGTGGTCCGGGAAGGCGCGGGTCTCGCGCAGGTCGGCGCCGAGGTCGCGCAGGGTCGCGAAGAATTTTTCGGGCCGGCCGATCCCCGCGAAGGCCAGGACCGGCTGCCCGCGCAGGGCCGCGGCCGAGACCGGATCCGGCGCGAGCCGCCCGCGCAGGGCCGGCAGGCCGCGGGCCCGCGCCTGCGCCAGCACCCGCGCCCCGGGCGCCCCGCCGCCGATCACCAGGACGGCGTCGATCCGCCCCCATTGCATCGCGGCGGGCGCCCGCAGGGGCCCTGCCGGAACGACCAAGCCATTGCCGAGACCGACCGCGCCGTCGAACACCGCCAGCGCCAGGTCCTTGACGAGGCTCGGGTTCTGCAAGCCGTCATCCATCACCACGACGTCGGCGCCGGCCTCCAGGCAGGCGATCGCCCCGGCGATCCGGTCGCGGGCGACGATCGCCGGGGCGGCGCGGGCGAGGAGCAGCGGCTCGTCGCCGACGTCGCGCGCGGCATGCCGCGCCGGATCGACCCGGACCGGGCCGGCAAGCCGCCCGCCATAGCCCCGGCTCAGGAAGGCCGGGCGGCGGCCGAGGTCGCGCAAGTGATCCGCCACCGCGAGGGCCGTCGGCGTCTTGCCGGCGCCGCCGAGGGTGACGTTGCCGATGCAGATCACCGGGCAGGGCGCCGCGGCGCCCCTCCGCGCCATCCGGCGGGCGGCGAGCGTCCCGTAGATCGCGGCGAGGGGCGAGAGCAGCCGGGCCGCCGGCGACGGCGCCTCGCGCCACCAGAAGCCCGGCGGCCGCCTCACGAGGCGAACCGCCCGGCGATGATCAGCTGGCAGATGAAGGGCTCGAGGGCGGCCATCGCCCGCTCGGTCGCCCCGCCCGCCTCCTCGATCGCCGCTGCGGCGGCACGGGCCATCGCCTGGCGGCCGGCCGGGTCGGAGAGGAGCCCGTCGAGCGCCGCGATCAGCCCCTCGCCGTCCCGCACCAGGCGCGCGCCCCCGGCGCGGTCGAGGGCGGCGTAGACCTGGGCGAAGTTGCGCACGTGCGGGCCGTACAGGATCGCGGCGCCGAGCCGGGCCGGCTCGATCGGGTTCTGGCCGCCGTGGCGGGCCAGCGACCCGCCGACGAAGACGAGCGGGCACAGGCGGTAGAACAGGCCGAGCTCCCCCACCGTGTCGGCGACGTAGAGGTCGACCTTGTCGTGCGGCTGGCCTCCGGTCGCCCGGCGCCCGACCCTGAGGCCCGCCGCCACCGCGTCGGCAGCGACCGCCGGCCCGCGCTCGGGGTGGCGCGGCACCACGATGGTGAGGAGGTCGGGATGGCGCCGCGCCAGCGCCCGGTGGGCGGCGGTGGCGGCCGCCTCCTCCCCCGGATGGGTCGAGGCGGCGAGCCAGACCGGGCGCCCGGCGATCACGCGGGCGAGCTGGCGCAGCGCTTCAGGATCCGCCGGGGGAGGGCCGGCATCGAATTTCAGGTTGCCGCCCGCGACCACCCGGGGCGCGCCGAGGCGGGCGAACCGCTCCGCCTCCTCCTGGCTCTGGGCGAGGCAGAGCGCGAAGCGCGACAGGAGGGCGCGGGCGACCGCCGGCGTCCGGGACCAGCCTCGCGCCGAGCGCTCGGACATGCGCCCGTTGACCAGGATCAGCGGCACCCCGCGCCCGTGCAGCGCCAGGATGGTGTTGGGCCAGATCTCGGATTCGGCCACCAGCGCCAGGTCCGGACGCCAGTGGTCGAGGAAGCGGGCGAGGTAGCGCGGCGCGTCGAGGGGGGCGAACTGGTGCAGGGCACCGCGCGGCAGGCGGCGCGCCAGCAGCTCCGCCGAGGTGCGGGTGCCGGAGGTGACCAGCACCGTGAAGCCGCGCCGGGTGAGGCGCTCGACGAGGCCGAGGAGCGACAGGGCCTCGCCGATGCTGGCACCGTGCGCCCAGACCAGGGGACCGTCGGGGCGCGGCTTGCCGGGCCGCCCGGTGCGCTCGGGCAGGCGCACGGGATCCTCCTTGCCGCGCCGGCGCCGGACCGCGAGCAGGCCGGCCAGCGCCGGCTCGAGCGCGATCAGCCCGTAATGGTAGGCGCGCAGCAGCGCCGGGACCGCCTCGCGCCTCATCGCGCGCGGGGCTCCTTGCGCCCGTGGACCGGGTCGACCCGGCCGACCTGCGCGAAGGCTCGGGCATGGACGGCGTTGAGGTCGGTCTCGATGCGCAGGCGCGCCGCCTCGAGCCCCGCCGGATCGAGGTCGCGCGGGACCGTGATCGGCTCGCCGAACGCCATCACGCCGCGGCCGAAGGGCAGGCCGAGGCTCGCCCGGTCCCAGCTGTCGAACTGCAGGTAGCGGCTCGTCACCACGGCGGTCGGCACCACCGGCCGGCCGGAGAGCCGGGCCAGCAGCACGATGCCCTCGCCGCAGCGGCGCGACACCTTGGGCACGTCGGCGCTGAAGGCGACCGATTCGCCGTCGTCGAGCGCCTTGAGGCAGCCGCGCAGGGCCTGGATCCCGCCCTTGGCCCAGACGTCGCTCGACCGCCGGGCGCCGGAGCCGCGCATCACCCGGACGCCGAGGCGCTCCAGCACCGCGGTGTTCAGGCCCCCGTCGACCGAGCGCGACACCATGGTGGCGGCCCGGTCCTGCGGGCGGCGCACGAACGGCACCATCAGGTGCTGGCCGTGCCACATCGCGATGATGAAGGGCCGCAGGGGCGACAGCCAGTCATAGGCCTGCGGCGGGTCGAGGCTGAAGCGGTTCGTGCGCCGCACCAGCCTCAGGTAGCTCGCGCCGAGGAAGCCGAGGCTCTCCTGGGCCGCCCGGCTGCGGGCGATGCGGGTGACGACGCTCATGCAGGCACTTCGTGGAGGGGACGCTCTCGCGCGGGACGCCGCGACGCCGGCCCGGGCCGGGCGGCCCCCGTGAATCCGGGCGCCCTCATGCTCCGTTCGGGCCCGCGAGGCAACCGCCGCCTGGTTGCAGGGACATGACGCCGCGTCCGGGATCGCACCCGCGGGCGCGTCAGTGCGGTTCCGGCGTGGGCGGGGGAGCCGCCGCACGGTTCCACTTCAGCGGCGGCTGCCAGGGTCGATCCCCGCGTCGGCGGGGGAGCCTCTGCCGCTGAAGTGGCTGATGCCGTTCACGATGTCATAGAGCGCCGTGTTGTGCGGATGCGAAACACGACCCCTCGCGGTCGGAGAGAATGCCGGGCTCGGGCCCGGTCGTCGAGGGGCTGCGATGCCCCCGGGGGATCGGCTCGGGCCGGTGGCACATCCGGAAGGAAAGCGGCCGCCGGAACGCCTTGTTTGGAATGGCTCCAATCTATAGATTGGAGCCATTCCAAACAGGAGCACAGGCATGAAGGCCCTGACCGATCTCACCGAGCGCGAGGTGCTGGCCCTCGCCATCGCCAGCGAGGAGGAGGATTCCCGCATCTACCGCAGCTTCGCCGAGAGCCTGGAGGCCGATCTGCCGGGCTCCGCCCGGCTGTTCGCCGCGATGGCCGACGAGGAGCGGGGCCACCGCGACGACCTCACCGCCGCCTACCGCGAGCGATTCGGCGAGCACCTGCCGCCCCTGCGGCGCGAGGACGTGAAGGGCTTTCCGCGCCGGCGGGCCTTCTGGTGGCAGGGACTCGATGCCGCGCGGATGCGGCGGGAGGCGGAGGCGATGGAGGCGCAGTCCGCCGGCTTCTACGAGCGGGCGGCGGAGATGACCCGCGACCTCGGGGTGCGCCAGCTCTTCACGCGGCTCGCCGAGATCGAGCGCGACCACGGCCGCCGGGCCGGGGCGCTCGCCGCCGAGCAGGAGACCGGCGACGCCGCCGCCGAGGAGGCCCGCGCCGCCCACCGCCTGTTCGTGCTGCGCTACGTCCAGCCGGGCCTCGCCGGGCTGATCGACGGCTCGGTCTCGACGCTGGCGCCGCTCTTCGCCGCCGCCTTCGCCACCCACAACAACTGGCAGACCTTCCTGGTCGGGCTCGCGGCCTCGATCGGCGCCGGCATCAGCATGGGGTTCACGGAAGCCCTGTCCGACGACGGCAGCATCACCGGGCGCGGCTCGCCCTGGCTGCGCGGCCTCGTCTGCGGGGTGATGACGGCGGTGGGGGGGCTGGGCCACACGCTGCCCTACCTGGTGCCGGATTCCTGGTCGAACGCCTTCGCGATCGCGACGGTCCTGGCCTCCCTGGTGGTGGCGATCGAGCTTCTGGTCATCTCCGGGATCCGCACCCGCTACATGGAGACGCCGTTCTGGCGCGCCGCCCTGCAGGTGGTGCTCGGCGGCGTGCTGGTGCTGCTCGCCGGCGTGGCGATCGGGAGCGTGTGAGGGGCATGCGCGTGCGGCACCATGCGCGAGGGGCGGCGGCGAATGCCGCTCCCGCCACCTTGAAAATGGTCTAGAAACCGGGGACGCGAAGGCAGCGAAGAAACGCCCCCGAGAAACACCCCGAGGACACGCCGTGCAGACCAGTTTCACCCCCGCGCAGCTCGCCGACCCAGCCATGGCGGCCTCGGAGAAGATCCTGCGCACCTGCGTGCATTGCGGCTTCTGCACCGCCACCTGCCCGACCTACCTGCTGCTCGGCGACGAGCTCGATTCGCCGCGCGGGCGCATCTACCTGATCAAGGACATGCTGGAGGGCGGCAAGCCCGCGAGCCCCGAGGTGGTCAAGCACGTCGACCGCTGCCTGTCGTGCCTGTCCTGCATGACGACCTGCCCGTCGGGGGTGCACTACATGCACCTCGTCGACCACGCCCGCGCCCATATCGAGAAGACCTATGCCCGCCCGGCGGAGGACCGCGCCGTGCGGGCTGTGCTCGCCCGCGTGCTGCCCTACCCGAACCGCTTCCGCCTCGCGCTGCTCGGCGCCACCCTCGGCCGGCCGTTCCGGGGCCTCGCCGCCAGGGTGCCGAAGGTCGGCAACCGGCTCGCCGCGATGCTCGACCTCGCGCCCGCCGCGCTGCCGAACCGCTCCCCGCAGGACAAGCCCGGCCGGTTCCCGGCCTCCGGCCCGCGCCGGGGCCGGGTGGCGCTCCTGCGCGGCTGCGCCCAGAGCGTGCTGCGGCCGGACTTCAACGAGGCGGCGATCCGGCTCCTCACCCGCCACGGCGTCGAGGTGGTGCAGGCCAAGGGCGAGGGCTGCTGCGGCGCGCTCACCCACCATATGGGCCACGAGGACTCGTCGCACGCGCTCGCGAAGCGCACCATCGACGCCTGGATCGCCGAAATGGACGGCGAGGGGCTCGATGCCATCGTGGTCACGGCCTCCGGCTGCGGCACCACGATCAAGGATTACGGCTTCATGTTCCGCGACGACCCGGCCTATGCGGAGAAAGCCGCGCGGGTGGCGGGGATCGCCCGCGACGTCACCGAGTACGTGACCGCCCTCGGCCTGTCCGAGCCGGTGGTCGAGACCGACCTCGTCGTCGCCTACCACTCCGCCTGCTCGATGCAGCACGGGCAGGGATTGCGCACCGAGCCGAAGGCGCTGCTCGCCCGCGCCGGCTTCACCGTGAAGGACGTGCCGGAGGGCCATATCTGCTGCGGCTCGGCCGGCACCTACAACATCCTGCAGCCGGAACTCGCCGCGCATCTGCGCGCCCGCAAGGTGGCGAACATCGAGCGCGTGCGGCCCGACGTGATCGCCACCGGCAATATCGGCTGCGCCACCCAGATCGGGAAGGGCACGGCGATCCCGATCGTCCACACGGTGGAACTCCTCGACTGGGCCACCGGCGGCCCGCGCCCGGCCGCCCTCGACGGCGTCGCCGCGCGGCGCCCGGCGCTCGCGGCGGCGGAATAGGGGCGGGGTCCGCGTCCTCTTCAGAACCTGTTCGCGTGAAATCTTCGCTGAGTATCGGAGTCGAAGTATCGATCCTGTCCTCCACCTCATCCTGAGGTGCTGCCGCTCGCGGCAGCCTCGAAGGAGGGCTCCAGATGGACCTGCGCCTTCTGGAGCCCTCCTTCGAGGTCAGTCGATCGTTGATCGACTGACACCTCAGGACGAGGTGAGAGGATGGGTCTTCTCCGATGTTTTGTCGCTCATCTGCTGACGAATCGGATCGACCAGTCCCTGAGGCGTGCACCGGATCCCGTCACCGCACCGGCTTGGGCCCGGTCGAGCCGGTAGCCTCCCCCGATCCGGTGCGGATCGCCCACAGTTCCGTCGGCAGGCTGATCGGGGCGCCGGGCTTGTAGTCGGCCGAATCCTGGATGTGCGAGGTGGTGACGTAGATCGTGCCGTCCGGCCCCTCGCTGAAGGTGTCGGGCCAGCGCAGCTGCGGGTCCTGGACCAGGGTGGTGAGCCCGGCCCCGTTATTCGTCAGGTCGCGCACCTTGACCGCGTTGTCCTGCGGCGAGGTCACGTACATCCGGCCGTCCTTGCGGGCGATCAGGAGGCCGTCCGCCGGCCCGTTCTCGCCGACGGTCGCGATCTTGCCGCCCAGCGTCCGGTCGGTGAGCATCTCGGGCACGACCGAGGCGGTGGCCCAGCCGGTGAGCGCGTCGGTCGGCAGGCTGTAGAGCGTCTTGCCCTTGATCGCCTGCCAGTAGAGCGTCCTGCCGTCCGGCGAGAGCGCGATGCCGTCTGCGGAGAACTCCACCCCGCGGCCGTCCGGGCGGCGCAGCGGCTGGCCGTCATACGTCACCGTCACGCTCTTGTCCGGCATGGTCGAGGGATGGCCGGAGAGCACGCGCCTGGCCGCGCCGCTGTCGATGTCGACGACGATCAGGGCGCCCTCGGCGCCGGAATCGGTCAGGTAGGCGGTCTTGCCGTCGGGCGAGATCCGCACGTCGTTGATGTAGGAGGCCTGCCGCACCGTGTCAGTGTCGAACGGGATCGTCTTGACCACCTGGTTGGTCTTCAGGTCGATGCCGACGAGCTTCGGCCCGTCCTTGACCACGTGCGCCATCGCGGGCGCGGCGGCATCCACCACCCAGAGCCGGTCCTGCGCATCCGCCACCACGCTCTGCACGCAGACGAAGTGGGTCTTGGGGTCGATCTCGTCCTTCCTGGCATTGCGCCAGGAATTCCAGCCGGCATCCGGGTAGGGCACCGGCTGGCCGTCCTTGAGTTCCGCCACCGAGACCGGGGCGTCCTCGCTCCAGCGCGGGAAGTTGACGAAGATCCGCCCGTCGCGCGCCACCGTGACGCCGGTGACCTGGTGACTGAAGCTCGCGACCTTGTCGAGGCGGGCGGCCCCTTGCGCCAGGGCGGGGACCGGCGCGGCGCCGGCCATCAGGAAGAGGGCGAGCCCGAGGCGGGCGCCGGCTGGTTTCGTCATCGAAGCTGTCTCCGTCCGGGCGGTGATCCGGACGGCAACGCAGCGGCACCCGGCAAAGGTCCCGGGGAGTATGTTTGGTCAGCCGCGGGCGACCGCGTCGAGCCCCCGCGCCAGATCGCCCAGCAGGTCCTCCTCCGCCTCGAGCCCGACCGAGAGCCGCACAAGCCCGTCGCCGACGCCCGCCCGCTCCCGCGCCTCCGGGTCCATGGCGGCGTGGGTCATGGTGACCGGGTGGGCGATCAGGCTCTCGACCCCGCCGAGGGATTCGGCGAGGCTGAAGACCCGCAGGCCCCCGACGAGCCGGCGCACCGCCTCGCGCCCGCCGGCGATCTCGGCGCTCAGCATCGCCCCGAACCCGCTCTGCTGCGCCCTGGCGATGGCGTGGCCCGGATGGTCGGGCAGGCCCGGATAATAGACGCGGGCCACCGCCGGATGCGCGGCGAGGAAGGCCGCCACCGCGGCGGCGTTGCGGCTCTGGCGCTCGATGCGGGGAAACAGCGTGCGCACGCCGCGCAGGGTGAGGTAGGCGTCGAAGGGCGAGCCGGTGACCCCGACGGTGTTGGCCCAGGACGCGAGCTCCTCTCCGAGTGCCGCGTCGGCGGCCACGACCGCGCCGCCGATCACGTCGGAATGGCCGTTGAGGAACTTGGTGGTCGAGTGCACGACGAGGTCGGCCCCGAGCGCCAGCGGCCGCTGCAGGGCCGGCGACAGGAAGGTGTTGTCGACGACGAACAGGGCGCCGGCCGCCTTCGCCAGGGCCGCCGTGCGGCGGATGTCGGTGACCCGCATCAGCGGGTTGCTCGGCGTCTCGGTGAGCACGATCCGGGCGCCCTCCGCCAGGGCCGCCGTCAGCGCGCCCTCGTCGGTCTGGTCGACGAAGGCGACGCGGTAATGGCCCCGCGCCGCCCGCATCGACAGGAGCCGGTGGGTGCCGCCGTAGCAATCGTGCGGCGCCACCAGGAGGTCGCCGGGGCGCAAGGCGGACAGGGCGAGGTCGAGCGCCGCCATGCCGCTCGCCACCACCACCGCGCGGGCTCCGCCCTCGAGCTTCGCCAGCGTGTCGGCGAGCTGGTCGCGGGTCGGGTTGCCGAGGCGGGCGTAGTCGTAGGCCCGCGCCGTCTCGAACTCGGCGAAGGTGTAGGTCGTCGACAGATAGAGGGGCGGGGTGACCGCCCCGAAGGCCGTGTCCGTCCCGATCCCGTTCGCGGCGGCGATCGTCTCCACCCGCCTGTGCTCGTCCGCCACCTGCGCTCTCCCGTGCCGTCGGTCCGTCCGCTTCGTTCTTTATGAAGAACGAAGCGGACGATCAACAGGAGATCGTTCGGTGCGTCGGACAAACGCTACTTCAGACCGAAGCCGCGGCGCTCCAGGATCCCGCGCAGGCGATCGCGGCCGCTCAAGGATCCCGGGCCGCGGACCCGCTCGATCGCCGCTCCGCTCCAGCCGACCTCGGGTATCCGCTGCCCGGCCTGGAACGCGCGCATCGCCGCGTCGTAGGTGCCGATCGGCCCGGCCGCCAGGGCGTCGTCGTAGCGGCCGCGATGCAGCACCACGCCTTGCGGCAGGCGCGGCTTCACGGCGGCCGGACGCTCCGGATCGGGCCAGCCGACGCAGAGGCCGAACACCGCCAGCACGTTCGGCGGCAGGCCGAGGAGGTCGGCCACCGCCTCGGGGTCGTTGCGCAACGCCCCGATATAGACCGAGCCCAGCCCGAGCGATTCGAGCGCCACCGTGGCGTTCTGGGCGGCGAGCGCGGCGTCGACCACGCCGACCATGAGCATCTCGAGATAGTCGAGGCCCTCGGTCGGCGCGTCGCGGTCGCGGCCGATCGCCTCGAGGCGCGACAGGTCGGCGAGCCAGACCAGCACCAGCGGCGCCTCGACGATGTGGCGCTGGCCCCGCGCCACCTCCGACAGGCGGCGCTTCGCCGCCTCGTCCTCGACCGCCACCACGCTCCAGGTCTGGAGGTTCGAGGAGCTGGCGGCCGACTGCGCCGCGGCGACCAGCGTCTCCAGGGTCCCGGCCGGGAGCGGGTCGGGCCGGAACGCCCGCACGGTCCGGTGGGCGAGCAGGCCCGCGATGACGTCGTTCCAGGCGATGTCGGGGCCGCCCTCCGTGCCGTAGCGCGCCCTCAGGGCCTCCCGCCGTTCACTCTCGCTCATCCGGTCCTCGTCTCCCGCCAGATTCCCGCCGCCCTCGCGGCGGAGTAGTACACGGAATTCATTGACTAACCAGGGCGGCGCACCCAGATCGGGCCTGCGCTGCCCGCCAGGCGGCGATGCCGGCGCGAGCGGCCGGCAACAGGAGCCCGACATGGCGCAACACCGCAGGCTTCATCTCGGCGCCTTCATGCGCCCGGTCGGCATCCACACCGCCTGGTGGCGCTATCCGGGCGGGCTGCCGGACGCCAACTTCAACTTCCGCCACCTCGCCCGCTTCGCCAAGGAGCTGGAGGCGGCGAAGTTCGACGCCTTCTTCATGGCCGACCACCTGGCGGTGCTGAACATGCCGGTCGAGGCGCTCAAGCGCTCGGCCACCGTGACCTCGTTCGACCCCGCGACGCTGCTGCCGGCGCTCGCCGTCGTGACCGAGCGGATCGGGCTCATCGCCACGGCCTCCACCACCTACGACCAGCCGTTCCACATCGCCCGGCGCTTCGCCTCCCTCGACCACCTGAGCGGGGGCCGCGCAGGCTGGAACGTGGTGACGACCTCGAACCCGGACGCGGCGAGGAATTTCGGGCTCGAGCACCATCCCGAGCACGCCGACCGCTACGACCGCGCCCACGAGTTCGTCGAGGTGGTGAAGGGCCTGTGGGATTCCTTCTCCGACGACGCCTTCCTGCGCGACGTCGAGAGCGGGATCTTCTTCGATCCCGAGAAGATGCACGTCCTCGACCACCAGGGACAGCACCTCTCGGTGCGCGGGCCGCTCAACGTCGCGCGCCCGGTCCAGGGCTGGCCGGTGATCGTGCAGGCGGGCGCCTCCGAGGCCGGCCGCCAGCTCGCGGCCGAGACCGCCGAGGTGATCTTCGGGGCGGCCGGCAGCATCGAGGACGGGCGGCGTTTCGCCGAGGACGTGCGCGGCCGGATGGCCAAGGTCGGGCGCGACCCCGACCACCTCAAGATCCTGCCGGCCTGCTTCGTCGTGGTGGGCGACACGGTGGAGGAGGCGAAGGCCAAGCGCGCCCATCTCGACAGCCTCGTGCACGAGGCGAGCGCCATCGCGGCCCTGTCGATCGCCCTCGGCGTCGACGCCTCCGCCTTCGACCCGGACGGGCCGCTGCCGGAGATCCCGGAGACCAACCAGTCGAAGACCGGGCGCGAGCGGGCGATCGCGCTGGCGCGCCGCGAGGCCTTGAGCGTGCGCCAGCTCGCCCAGCGCCTCGGGGGTTACGCGGGCCTCGCGATGGTCGGCACGCCCGCCACCATCGCCGACGAGATGCAGGCCTGGATCGAGGCCGGGGCCAGCGACGGCTTCAACATCATGGTGTCGGACGTGCCGCAGGGGCTCGAGGACGTCACCCGGAAGGTGGTGCCGGAGCTGCAGGCCCGCGGCCTCTTCCGCACCGAGTACGAGGGCGCCACCCTGCGCGAGCATCTCGGCCTGCCCCGGCCGGCGAACCGGTTCTTCGCCGGCGGCCCGCAGGCGCGGGAACGACCGGGCGGCGCTACTTGATGCTGAAGACCTGCACCATGGCGGGGGTGAGGATCACCACGAACAGCACCGGCAGGAAGAACAGGATCATCGGCACGGTGAGCTTCGGCGGCAGGGCCGCGGCCTTCTTCTCGGCCTCGTTCATGCGCTGGTCGCGGCTCTCCTGGGCCAGCACCCGCAGGGCCTGGCCGACCGGGGTGCCGTAGCGCTCCGCCTGGATCAGCGCCGTGGTGACGTTCTTCACCGATTCGAGGCCGGTGCGGTTGGCGAGGTTCTCGTAGGCGATGCGCCGGTCGGTGAGGTAGGACAGCTCGGCGGTGGTGAGCGCCATCTCCTCGGCGAGCGTCATGCACTGGTTGGCGATCTCGACGCCGACGCGCCGGAACGCCGCCTCGATCGCCATGCCGGATTCGACGCAGATCAGCAGCAGGTCGAGGGCGTCCGGCCAGTTGCGCTGGACCACCGCCTGGCGCTTCGAGGTCTTGTTGCGCAGGAACAGCTCCGGCGCCTTGATGCCGAGATAGAGCGCCACGACCACGATGCCGAGGCGCACCATCAGCGGCTGGTCGAGCACCTGCAGCACGAAAAGGTAGAACACCGCCAGGACGAAGAAGGCGATCGGCGTCACCAGGCGGAAGAACAGGAAGGCGACCTCGGCCTGCGGGCCGCGATAGCCCGCCATCAGGAGCTTGTTCTTGGCGTTCTCGGTGCCGAGCCAGTCGTCGAGGTGCAGGCGCTCGACGATGCGCTTCATGTAGGCCTTGGGCTCCTGGCGCAAGGAAGCCTTCTGGTTCAGGCGCTCGCGCTCGCGCAGGCGGATCCGGTCGCGCTCCTTGCCGACCGCCTTCATGCGGCCGTTGAGGCGGTCGGGCTCGAGGAAGGGCTGGGCGAGGGTGAAGACCGTGACCGCCGAGGCGACCGCGGCCAGCACCGCGGCAAGGAAGTACGGATCGATCAGGCTGGACAGGAACGGCATGGGCTGGCTCCCGCGTCAGATGTCGAACCGGATCATCTTGCTCATCACCACGACCCCGATGATCATCCACAATGCGGAGCCGAAGAGGGCGATGTGCCCGATCGTGGTGGTCCAGAGCAGCGAGATGTAGTCGGGGCTGGTGAGGTAGGCGAGCCCCGCGACCACGAAGGGCAGGGAGGCGATGATCGCCGCCGAGGCCTTGGCCTCCATGCTCATCGCCTTCACCTTCTCGGCCATCTTGCGCCGCTCGCGCAGCACCCGCGACAGGTTGCCCAGCGCCTCGGAGAGGTTGCCGCCGGATTTCTGCTGGATGCCGACCACGATGGCGAAGAAGTTCGCCTCCGACACCGGCATCCGCTCGTAGAGGCGGGCCACCGCGTCGCCGAGGGAGATGCCCAGCGCCTGGGCCTCGACGAGGGCCCGGAACTCGGTCTTGACCGGCTCCTGCGCCTCGCGGGCGATGATGCGCAGGCAGTCGCCGACCGGCAGGCCGGAGCGGATGCCGCGCACGATCACGTCCATGGCGTTGGGCAGCTCGACGATGAAGCGGGCCATGCGGCGCTTGCGCAGGTAGGAAAGGAGCCAGCGCGGCAGGCCGAGGCCGCCCGCGAAGGCGAGACCGAGGGCCAGGAGACCGTCGCCGCTCGTCAGGAGGCCGGCGAGCCCGAAGATCAGGCCGGCCACCGCGCTGAAGACGTAGAACTGGCGCTTGCCGATGCTCAGGCCGGCCTGGGTCAGGCGCAGCTCCAGGCTGATCTTGGACTTCTTCTCCTTGTCCTCGATCTCCTTGAGGCTCTTGGCGACCTGGTCGCGGCGGCTCACCGCCTGGACGCGCTCGGCGGCCTGGCGCTGGCCGATCAGGGCCTGTTGCCGCTTCGCGGCGCGAGCCTCGCTCGGCAGGAGCGGCACCACCACCGCGGAGGCGAAGGACACGGCGCTGACCGCGAGCAGGCCGGCCGCGAGCGCGGCTTCGACGTCGATCACGGGCGCCTCCCGCGCGTTGGGGCGGCGGGCCTCATGCCTTCTCCTCCGTCCGGACCTCGGCGGCGTCGAGGGCGGCGGCGAGCGCCCGGTCCTCGCCGTAGTAGCGCGCCCGCTCCCAGAAGCGCGGCCGGCCGATGCCGGTCGAGCGGTGGCGGCCGATGAGCTTGCCGTTCGGATCCTCGCCGACGATGTCGTAGACGAACAGGTCCTGGGTGATGATCACGTCGCCCTCCATCCCCATCACCTCGGTGATGTGGGTGATGCGCCGGGACCCGTCGCGCAGGCGCGCGGCCTGCACCACCACGTCGATCGAACCGGAGATCATCTCGCGCAGGGTCTTGGAGGGCAGGTTGTAGCCGCCCATCGAGATCATCGACTCGATGCGGCCCAGGCACTCGCGCGGCGAGTTGGCGTGCAGGGTCCCCATCGAGCCGTCGTGGCCGGTATTCATCGCCTGGAGGAGGTCGAAGGCCTCCGGTCCGCGCACCTCGCCGACGATGATGCGCTCGGGCCGCATGCGCAGGCAGTTCTTGATCAGGTCGCGCATCGTGATCGAGCCCTGGCCCTCGAGGTTCGGCGGCCGGGTCTCGAGGCGCACCACGTGCGGCTGCTGCAGTTGCAGCTCGGCCGCGTCCTCGCAGGTGATGATGCGCTCGTCGTCGTCGATGTAGCGGGTGAGGCAGTTCAGCAGCGTGGTCTTGCCCGAGCCGGTGCCGCCCGACACCACCACGTTGCAGCGCACCCGCCCGATGATCTGCAGGATCTTGGCGCCTTCCGGCGAGATCGAGCCGAAGCGCACGAGCTGGTCGAGGGTGAGCTTGTCCTTCTTGAACTTGCGGATGGTCAGCGCCGGGCCGTCGATGGCGAGGGGCGGCGCGATCACGTTGACGCGCGAGCCGTCCGGCAGGCGCGCGTCGCAGATCGGCGAGGATTCGTCGACCCGGCGGCCGACCTGGCTGACGATCCGCTGGCAGATGTTCATCAATTGCTGGTTGTCGCGGAAGCGCACGCCGGTCAGCTGGATCTTGCCGCCGACCTCGATGTAGGTCCGGTTGGCGCCGTTCACCATGACGTCGGCGATGTCGTCGCGGGCGAGCAGCGGCTCGAGCGGGCCGTAGCCGAGCACGTCGTTGCAGATGTCGTCGAGCAGCTCCTCCTGCTCGGCGATCGACATCACGACGTTCTTGAGGCCGATGATCTCGATGACGATGTCGCGGATCTCTTCCCGCGCCGCGTCCGGCTCGAGGCGGGCGAGCTGGGTGAGGTCGATCGCCTCGATCAGCGCGCCGAAGATCATGCTCTTCGTGCGGTAATACTCGTCCGAGCGGGCGTTCTCGGTCGCGGCCGGGGCCTCGCGGGCGAGGCTCGGCGGGGCTTCGGCGCGCCGTCCGTCCTGGAACACCGGCGCGGCCACCTCGGCGAGCACCGGGGCCGGGCCGGCGGGCCGCGCGGCCGGACTTTTCTGCGCCGTCGCTCCGGGTCTCCTGCCGAACATGGGATCAGCGGCCTTCTCGAGAAACGGGCTTTCGGGGAAGCGGGAGACGGGCGGTCCGGTCTGCCGGGGGACGGATCCGCCTCACGAGGCCTTACGACGGGCGAAGCGGGCGAGGATCGGCTCGAGCAGGTTGGCGCGGCCGCGGCGGGTCTCGGCCCGGCCGGTCAGCGTGCCGGCCAGCTCGCTCAGGATCTCGGTCGCCTTGGCGCCGGGCTGCACCTCGGCGAGCATCTGGCCGTTATTGGCCGCGGTGCCGAACAGGGCGGGATCGAACGGCACCACCGCGGCGACCGGCGCGTCGAGGGCCTTGGCGAACTCCGCCACCGCGATCTCGGGCCGCTTGGGCAGGCCGACCCCGTTGAGGACGAGGCGGGGCACGCGGTCGTTCGGCCGGGCCTGCCGCAGCAGCTCGAACAGGTTGCGGGCATTGCGCAGGGAGGCGAGGTCGGGGGCGGCCACCACCACGATCTCGTCGGCCCCGATCAGCATGCGCCGGCACCAGGCCGACCAGGCGTGCGGCACGTCGAGGACGATGCAGGGCACGCTGCCCCGCAGCACGTCGATGACGCCGTCGAAGGCGCTCTCGGCGAAGTCGGTCGGCCGGTCGAGGGTGGCGGGGGCGGCGAGCAGGCTCAGGTTGTCGGTGCACTTCGACAACAGGCGGTCGACGAAGTTCGAGTCGACCCGCTCGGGCGCGAACACCGCCTCGGCCACGCCCTGGGGCGGATCCTGGTTGAAGTTCAGTCCGGCGGTGCCGAAGGCGATGTCGAGGTCGGCGATCACCGTCGCGGTGCCGTAGTCGCGGGCCACCGACCAGGCGAGGTTGTGCGCGAGCGTCGAAGAGCCGACGCCGCCCTTGGCGCCCACCACCGCGACGGTGCGGCCGAGGGGCTCGGCCCCGGGCTCGGAGAAGAGGTCGGAGATCGCCGCGATCACCGCGACGGGATCGACCGGCGCGATCAGGTACTCGCTCACGCCCCGGCGGATGAACTCGCGGTACAGCACGACGTCGTTGACGTGGCCGACGACCACCACCTTGGTGCCGGCGTCGCACACCTCCGCCAGGCTGTCGAGGGCGGAGAGCGGGCTGCCCTTCGCGGCCCCGATCTCGACCATGATGACGTTCGGGGTGGGGGCGTTGCGGTAGGCCTCGACGGCGGCGGGGGCGCCGCCCATCTGCACCCGGGTATGCGCCTTCTGCATCCGCCGGTCGTCCGCCGCGGCCTCGATCACCGCCGCGACGTCGGCGCTCTCGCAGAAGGCCTGCACGGTGATGCGGGGGACCGGGGCGATGACCCGGTCGGCGCTCTGATTCCCCTCAGACATGGCGCGGCATCCGGGTGCGAGGCCTGCAGGTGCGGGGCAGCCGGGCCCGGGCGGCGTTGCTGCGCCTCGCCGCGGGCGCGGCAGCGACTGTGGTCCGGCGCGTCCTCATCACTGTGCCACCTGGCTCTTCACGCTCGCGCGGCCATCCTGCTTCCAAGTGGTTGACGGATCCTTTCCGGTGCGCAGGTCGAGCAGGTCCTGCGTCCGGATGACCGTGTCGATCCGGCCCTCCTGGCGGCCGCGCACGAGATCGACCGGGTCGGCGATCTGGCTCGCGACGTTGGACTGGGTGGCGCAGCCGAAGTTCCAGTAGGTCTCGTTGCGGGCGTTGAAGCCCGGATCCGTGACGCCGAGGTCCTGCGGCCAGAGCCCGCACGCCCCCGCGACCTTCGCCTGCATGCGCTGGAAGCTCAGGCGCAGCGGCGCACTCACCGCGACGTTGGCGACGGGGTAGGGGGCGATGACGATCTCCCGCGGGCCGACGCCCCGGGCGAGCGCCCGGGCCCGGACCCGTGCGAGGGTGCGCTCCACCGCGGGCCCGGGCACCTGCGAGCCGCGCGGCACCTCCAGCGCCAGGACGCCGCGGCCGTAGCGGCGGTATTCGAGCAGGAACCCGTCGATATCGTCGGCCTGGCGCGGGTCGAGATGCCCGGTGCCGGTGACGAAGACGTCGAGGTTGCGAGGGGTGTCCGACAGGACGATCGGGTGCCGCTCGGTCACGGTGCCCGGGTAGGTCGAACCCGTGATCTGCGCCCGGTCGGAGGCGCAGGCGGCAAGGCAGGCCGAGGCGGCGAGCACGGTCAGGCGGAGGGCGGAGCGGGTCATCGCGGGCAGGGTCTCGGGGGCGGGGTCGCGGCGGCGGGACCGCGAGAGGGCAGGGTTTCGGCGGCGCGTCGGGCTCAGTCGGTGATGAAGCCGACCCGGCCGCGATAGCCGGAGCCGAGCGGGGCGGCGCCGACCACGCCGTAGAGGCGGTTGAAGCGGCCGAGCAGGACCGACTGGCTGTCGCTCGCCTCGGTGAAGCCGTCGTCGGGCTTCTTGACCTGGGCCGGGTCCATCGGCTTGGCGATGTAGGGGGTGACCATGATCATCAATTCCGTCTCCTGGCGCTGGTAGTCGCGGGAGCGGAACAGGGCGCCGAGGACCGGCAGGTTGAGCAGGCCCGGCAGGCCGTTGATCGCCTGCCGGTTGCGCTGCTGGATCAGGCCGGCGGTCATCATCGTGCCGCCCGACGGCAGCTCGACGGTGGTCTCGGACTTGCGCACCGTCAGGCCCGGCACCGTGATGCCGGAGGTGCCGTTGGCGACCAGGATCGCGTTCTGCGGATCGAGCTCGGTGACGTTGGTGCCGACCCGGATCGAGATGCGGTTCTCGGATTGCACGACGGGCGTGAAGTTCAGCGCCACGCCGTAGGGCTTGAACTCGATGCCGACGGCGCAGTTCGAGGCGCCGGTGGTGGAGCCGACCACCGCCGAGCAGCTCTGGCTCGTCGGCACCGGGATCTCGCCGCCGGCGGTGAAGTTGGCCGATTCGCCCGAGATCGCCGTCAGCGTCGGCTCCGCCAGGATCCGCGAGACGCCGGCCTGCTCGAAGGCCCGCAGCGTCGCCTGGAGCGAGAAGCCGCCGCCCCTGACCGAGGCCTCGATCTGGTTGGCCCTCGGGAAGGCCTGGCCGGAGAGCGGGAACGGCGTGTCGTTCACGAAGTCCGGGCCGCCCGCGCCGAGGGGGTTGAGCGCGCTCCAGCTCGCGCTGGTGTTGATGCCGAACTGCTTGAGCACCTGGCGCGAGACCTCGACCACGGTGACGCGCAGCATCACCTGGTCCTTGCCGCGGATCGTCAGGTTGTTGATCACGGCGCCGCGGGCGGCCGTCCCGGCCCCGCCGAGGCCCACGAAGGCGTTGGCGATGTCGACCGCCTGCTGCGCCTCGCCGGCGGAGTTGACGGTCCCGGTGAGCAGCACCGACTCGCCCGCCGGGCGCACGTCGAAGCGCCCGCCCGGGATGCTGCCGGCCAGCGTCTGGCGCAGCACGTTGAGGTCGCGCCCCACCGTGACGTCGAGGGCCGCGATCTGGCGCCCCTCGCCGTCCATCACGAAGATGGAGGTGGCGCCGTTCTCGATGCCGATGATGAACACCTTGCGGGTCGAGCGGACGACCGCGTTCGCGACCTTGGGGTTGGCGACGAACACCTCCTTGGCATCCCGCGGCAGGTCGACCACCAGCGAGCGGCCCATGGTCAGGTCGATGCGGCGCGAGACGTCCGATTCGTTGGGGCCGACCGAGACCAGCGGGGCCGGCACGATGCCGCCGCGCGGACCCCCGCCGCCCTGCGCGGCGGCGGGTCCGGCCACCAGGGCCGCCACGGCGCCGGCCGCGAGGGCGGCGCGCAGGACCGAGGGGAGGGCGGCGCGCAGAGCCGCCCGGGGGGTCTCGGACATCGTCATGGGGCGGAGACTCTCGCGGCGGAGACTGTTGGGACGAAGATTCCCGGGGCGGAGACTCGGGGATCGGCGGTCGGGCCGGAGGGGCGGGCGGTCATCGGCGGGGCATCTGCTTGGCGACCCCGTAGCGCACGACCGTAACCCCGCCGCCCTCGCCCTGCGGCTCCGCGGCCGGCTGCGCGGCCTGGCCGGCATCCGCGAGGCTGCGCAGGGCCAGCGAGAGCTGGCCGACCTTCTGGCCCAGGGTCACGGCCTCGGCCTGGGCCGGGGTGAGCTCGAGCGTCGCGGTGTCGCCGGTGACCACCCGCTCGCCGTTGCGCTCCTGCACGGTCTGGCCGACCGCCAGGACGCGGATGTTGGACAGGATGGTCTCGGAGACCTGGACGTCGCCGCCGCTGCCGGACCGGGAGGCTTCCTCGTCCCGGTAGGTGCGCAGCACGTCGACCCGGTCGTTGGGCAGGATGAAGCCGCCGGCAGTGTTCGAGCCGCGGGCGTCGATCGAGATCGCGACGGCGCGCATCCCGGAGGGCAGGATCGCCGACAGGAAGCCGCTGCCATTCGCCTTGATCAGCTTCTCGCGCCGGATCGGCTCGCCGGCGAGGAACGGATTGCGTACGATCGACCCGACGGTATCCTCGAGGGCGGTCGGGGCGCCGCTGCGCTGCAGGAACCCGTCGCCGGCCGCGGCCTTCGGCCAGGGCTGCCAGCGCAGGTCCGGCGCCTTGAGCGTCTGTCCCATCGGGAGTTCGGCCGCGGCGACGAGCACGTCCACCGTCTCCATCGTCGGGACCGGCGGGGCGACGGGCACCGCCACCGGCGCCGGCGGCGGCTCGCGGCCGCTCATCACGATGAAGGCCCCGATGCCGGTCACGGCGGCGACGCTGATGAGGAGCAAGCGCGAGGACTTCATGGGGCGCCAACGAGAGGACTCGGCAATGGGCAACGACACGCCGCCCACTGCCCGACTTCATCAGGCAATCCTCAAATTAAGGTTAATCGCCCTTAGGGTTAATGCCGTCCGCCGGTGACCTGTCATGGCTTGCTGCCGCAGCGACTGCAGGCGGCCGCAGGCACGACACGCTGCCGCCGGCCCCGCAGGAGCGGCCGGTCGCGAGGCTGCGGGCGAGACGAGGGGCGCCTGGGGCACGGCAGGCCGCCGTCATCGTCGGTCCGGCGCGGCCCGACGCAAAGACGGTTGCCCAGCATCCACCGCGGCCGGCGCGGCGGGGACGAACGTCGGCGGGGGAGGGCAGGGGTGGCATCCGGCGCGTCCGGTCGCCGACGATCGAGGCCGGCTGCGCCGCCCCCGCTCAGGCCGCGAGGGCCAGGCGCCAGAGCGGCGCGGAGGGGCAGACCACGAGGGCGGCCGCCGCAAGGGCGATGCCGTAGGGGACGCCTTCCCGGTTGTCGGCCAGGCGCAGCGCGAAAGGCAGGGTCGCGACGAAACCGGGCAGGGGATGGCGGCGAAGGGCCACCACCCCGAGGGTCAGGAGGCCGCCGAACACCGAGGCGACCGTCAGGTAGTCGAGGAGCGGCTCGAACCCGAGCCAGAGGGCGGTCGCGGCGGCGACCTTCGCGTCGCCGCCGCCGATCTGGTTGGCGCAGAACAGCCCGAAGGTGACCGCCAGGGTCAGGCCGAACGCGCCGGCATGGCTCGCGACGTCCGACCAGCCGAGCCCGGCGGTGAGCGCCAGGAGCCCGAAGCCGGCGATGAGCAGCACGCTGACGCGGTTCGAGATCGTCATCGTGAGCAGGTCGCTGGCGGCCGCGTAGGCCATCAGGAACGGGAACAGGACGAGGAGGCAGAGGCTGGCCATGCGCGCTCGCTGCGGGAAACGAGGAACGCGGCGCAACGGGGCGCGGTCCCTCCGGGAGCCGTCACCACCGACCGCCGCGTCGGGCAGGCGCGCCGACCGCGAAGGCGATCGGAAGGGGGCCTGCGGCAGGTCGCGAAGCGGACGGCCGGAGGAGGGCAGGCCCGCGTCACGCGCATCGTGAGGCGCGCCGACCCGCCGATGCGGGTCGGCTACGCGATCCCTACTTCAGGTTGGCGGCGATGTTGGTGAACTGCGACGACAGGTTGGTGCCGACCGACCGGGCCGCGACGATGACCGCGAGCGCGATCAGGGTGGCGATCAGGCCGTACTCGATCGCAGTCGCGCCGGACTCGTCGCTGACAAAACGCTTCAGCTTGGTGATCATAACTGGGTTCCCGCCTGAGTGGTCTCGGTTAGTCCGTCGACAATCGACTGGCGCCGATCGGGACTGACGGCAACGTAGGTCGGGGCGCGTTGAAGTTGAGTTAAAACGATCGTCGGACCCGGCCCGCCGGATCGAAATTTCGGGGTTGGTGAACGATCGATTGCCCGGCTCGACTCCCCGGCTGACCCTGGGCCAGCGCGGCGCCGGCTTTCGCCGGCTTAGCGGATTCTCAACCATCTGAGGCTTGACTGGGAGCGTGAACGCCCGACGCCATACCCGAGAGACCGACCGCCGATGAGCCCGCCCCGCCGCCTGAGCCCTCTGCGTGCCGCGCGCCTCCTGGCTCTCGCGCTGCTGGTCCCCGCCGCCGCCGCCGCGCAAGGCAGCGACGCGGCCACCGTCACGGTGTCGGTCGACAACGCCAAGGTCATCCGCCTGCCGGAGCGGACCGCGACCGTGATCGTCGGCAACCCGATCATCGCCGACGTGTCGCTGCAGCGGAACGGCATCGTGGTCCTGACCGGCAAGAGCTTCGGCAGCACCAACCTCATCGCCCTCGATGCCTCCGGCACCATGCTGGCGGAATCGGCGATCAGCGTGCGGGCCGGCAATCCGTCGGTGGTCACGGTGCAGCGCGGGCTCGAGCGCGAATCCTATTCCTGCACGCCCGCCTGCCAGCCGGCGGTGCAGCTCGGCGACGCGAAGCGCTACTTCTCCGAGGTGAGCGAGCAGACGGGCCAGCGCAATTCGATGGCGACGTCGGGCGGGGGCGGCGGGAGCAGCCCGGCCGTGATGCGCTGAGGCCTCGGCCTCGCCCATCCGTGCCGCCTCCGGTCATCGGGTCGGCGGCGGCGATGATGGCGGTCCGAGGCCCGGGCCGGCCTCGGGCGTGGCGAGCCCGCCCCGCGATGGTGCCGGCCACGGCCCGGAGCATCTTGAGCGCCCCTGCGACCTCTGGGGAGAGGACGCGATTGCGGGGACCGGCGCAACTGATCCGCAATCCTTTCCGTCGTATCCAGCAGGTCCACCACCGCACGGATGTCGGATTGCACCATGCTCCGTGAACGCCCGCCTCACGACTGTCGCCCGCCGGACCGGCGGAGCGTGACGGCGGGCGGCGGGCCTTCGGTAAGGCCGATCCGGTCCTTGGCGATCCGGTTCCTGGCGATCCGCCGGCGGATCGCCCGCTTCCCGTCCGCCAGCGGGGGGGCGACCGCGGTGGAGTTCGGCCTGATCGCGATGCCGTTCCTGTGCCTCGTCGCGGCGATCATCGAGACCGCCCTGGCGTTCTTCGCCGGCCAAGTGCTCGACAACGCGGTCTCGAATGCGGCGCGCCAGCTCTACACCGGACAGTTCCAGACCGCCCGGTCCTCGGACCCCGCCCCGCCGGCCGGAACGACGGCGCAGCAGGTTGCGCTGCAGAAGTTCAAGGACGCGGTCTGCAACGGCCGGGTCACGATCTTCGCCTGCAGCGACATCAAGGTCGACGTGCTGACGCTCAGTGACGGCACCGACTACACCCCGCAGAGTCCCGTGGATTCCGGCACCAAGGCGTGGCGGACCTCGCCGACGACCTTCGGCACCCAGTACCAGAACCCGGGCTCGAACCAGATCGTGATCGTGCAGGCGGCCGTGGAGTTTCCGGTCTTCTTCAGCTTCCTCAACCCCAACACCCTGGCCAACGGCAAGCGCGTGCTGCAGAGCACCGTGGCCTTCCGCACCGAGCCCTACCAATGAGCGCGATCCGGCACGCATCCTCGGGAGGCGGGCGGGCCGCCGCCTCCCGGACCCGCGCCGCGGCGCGTGTCCGGCGCGTCTTCGCGCGCGTCCGGCGCGCGCCCGCGCGCTTCCGGGGCGCGCAGGACGGCCTCGCGGCGGTCGAGTTCGCGATGGTGCTGCCGCTCCTGCTGCTGCTCTATCTCGGCACGACGGACCTCGCAGGCTACGTCAGCAACTTCCGCAAGGTGACGCTCGCGGCCCGCACCGTGGCCGACCTGGTGGCGCGGGAGGACGGGACCGTCTCGGCGAGCGAGTTCTCGACGATCGCGAAGGCCGGACGCGCCGTGCTGGCGCCCTACGACACCAGCACGGCGCGGATCGTCGCCAAGGCGATCGGCGTCTACGACGCGAATGGCACCGCCAGGGTCTGCTCCTACGCCCAGGATGCGGGCGCCGGTGCCGCCGCCGCACCGAGCGGCCTCACCGCGGTGCCGACGGTGCCGGATGCGTTCAAGACCGCCGGCATACGCTACGTCGTGGTCGAGCTGACCATGACCTACAAGCCTCTTTTCGGCACGATGCTGGCCACCAAGTTCAACCTCAGCACCCTGACCGAGACGGTGGTCTGGCCGGTGCGCAACGGCAAGGTCTACAACGTGGCGGTCACGTCGGCGCCGGAGGTCGTGCTGCCGACCGTCGCCACCGCGAGCCTCACCGGCGCCTGCCCGAGCAACTGAGGGCGGTCATCCCCGCAGGGTCAGGCGCCCGGACGCGACCTCGAAGCCGCGCAGGCGGCGCAGGAACGACATGCCGAGCAGGCTGGTGCCGAGGCGTCCGCTCGGCAGCACCACCCCCTCGACGTCGCGCACGGTGATCCCGCCGAGCCGCATCTCCCGCACCCGCACCGGCGCGGCCAGGACCGTGCCGTTGGCGGTGCCGATCCGGACCGTGAAGTCGCGCTCCGCGACCCGGATCCCGGCCCGCGCGGCGTCCTCGCGGGTGAAGGCGCAGAGCGTGGCGCCGGTATCGACCAGCATGCGCAGGACCTGCCCCTCCACCTGCGGGTGGGCCTGGAAGTGTCCGGCGAGGTCCTGGGCGAGCGTCACGCTCGTCGCGCCCTCCGGCATCGCCGCGCTCGCCGCCGCCACCGGGACCGGGCTCGTCCCGCGGCCGATCCGGGCGAAGCGCTCCGTCATCGAGCCGCCGGCGAGCGCCCCGCCGGCGAGGACGCCGAGGGCCCAGAGGATCGGGCGTGTCACGGGAGGTCTCCGATGCGGGAGGACGGTTCCCGCAGGGTCGCGGCCGACCGGTTAAGGATCCGTCCGGCGAAAGCGCGAAAAGCGTGGTCACCCCCGTCCTTGCCATCGCGGGCGCCGTCTGCTAGCAGCACCCCGCCCGCCGGACACCCTTGGAGGCCGGGTTCCCCTCGTGGGAACGGGCGTGGCGACGTCGGTTCACAGGGCCGTCCTCGAGGGGGCGGCCTTCGGCGTTTGAGCCATCCGCAACACCAGTTTTTAAGGATCACGCCATGAGCGCCGTGAAGCCGCTTGAGGCCGTGGCACGCGACCGGGTCGGCAAGGGGGCCGCCCGGGCCGTTCGTCGCCAGGGCCAGGTGCCGGCCGTCATCTACGGGGGCAACCAGCCGCCGCAGGCCATCGCCGTCGACCTCATCCGCACCCGCACCCTGATCTACGCCGGTGGCTTCCTGACCACCGTGTTCGAGATCAGCGCCGGCGGCCGCAAGGTCCGGGCGATCCCGCGCGACTACCAGCTCGACCCGGTCTCGGGCGTGCCGCTGCACGTCGACTTCCTGCGCGTTGTCGCCGGCCAGTCGGTCGAGGTCGCGGTGCCGGTGCACTTCTCGAACGAGGACGCGGCCCCCGGCATCAAGCAGGAGGGCGGCACGCTCAACGTGGTGCACCACACCATCGCGGTCGAGGTCGCCCCCGAGTCGATCCCCGACGCGATCACCGTCGACCTGACCGGCAAGGCGATCGGCGACACCGTCCACGTCTCCGACCTCGCCGTGCCGGCCGGCGTCACCATCGTGCTGGGCGCCGACGAGGTCGTCGCCACCATCGTGCCGCCGACGGTGCTGGGCGCCGAGGTCGAGGCCGAGGAGGCCGCGGTGGCCGAGGCCGCTCGCGCCGAGTCGGCCGCCGAGGCCGCGGAAGAGGCTGCCGAAGAGTCCGCCAAGGACGAGGCCGCCAAGGAGGACTGAGCCGGTCTCGGCTCGGCCCTTCCGTCTATCGGGACGCCCCGGTCGCGAGACCCGGGGCGTTTCCCTTTTCTCGGGGAGTCCGCCATCGCCATGCGGCTGTTCGTCGGCCTCGGCAATCCCGGGACCCGCTACGCGGGCAACCGGCACAACATCGGCTTCATGGCGCTCGACGCGATCGCCCGCCGGCATCGCGCCGCGCCGTGGCGGCGCAAGTTCCAGGGCGAGAGCACCGAGGCGGTGATCGGCGCGGAGCGCGTGCTGCTCCTCAAGCCCCTGACCTTCATGAACGAGTCGGGGCGCGCGGTGGCGGAGGTCCAGCGCTTCTACAAGATCCCCCTCGCGGACGTGGTGGTGTTCCACGACGAGCTGGATCTGGCGCCCGCCAAGCTCCGGGTGAAGAAGGGCGGCGGCAATGCCGGCCATAACGGCCTGCGCTCGATCACCGCGCAATGCGGCAACGAGTACTGGCGTGCCCGCCTCGGCATCGGGCATCCGGGCGACAAGGCCCTCGTCCACGCCTACGTGCTCAACGACTTCGCCAAGGCCGAGATGCCGTGGGTCGAGGACCTGTGCGACGCGATGGCGGACGCCGCCGAGCTCATGGCATCCGGCGACGACGCCCGCTTCCAGAACAAGGTCCACCTCGCCATGGCCGGGCGGGGCTGGGACGAGGTGAAGCGCGTCGGCGAGAAGCCGGCTTGACCCGTGGCCTCCAACCTCGCAAGTGCGACGCAACACGGCCGCGGGCGGCGGTCTCCTGTGAATCGAACGGACTGATCTGATGGGCTTCAAATGCGGCATCGTCGGCCTGCCGAATGTCGGCAAGTCGACGCTCTTCAACGCGCTGACGCAGACCGCGGCGGCGCAGGCGGCGAACTACCCGTTCTGCACTATCGAGCCGAACGTGGGCGAGGTCGCGGTGCCCGACGACCGCCTCGACGCGCTGGCCCGGATCGCCTCCTCGAAGGAGATCATCCCGACCCGGCTGACCTTCGTCGACATCGCCGGCCTGGTGCGCGGCGCCTCGAAGGGCGAGGGCCTGGGCAACCAGTTCCTCGCCAATATCCGCGAGGTCGACGCCATCGCGCATGTCGTGCGCTGCTTCGAGGACGGCGACGTCACCCACGTCGAGGGCAAGGTCGACCCGATCGCCGACATCGAGACGATCGAGACCGAGCTGATGCTGGCCGACCTCGACAGCCTCGAGAAGCGCGTCACGGCCCTCGAGAAGAAGGCCAAGGGCGCCGACAAGGAGGCCAAGGAAGTCCTCGACCTCGTCCAGCGCGCCCTGCCGCTCCTGCGCGACGGCAAGCCGGCCCGCCTCGTCCAGCGAAAGCCCGAGGAGGAGCGGCTGTTCTCGCAGCTCGGCCTGATGACGGCGAAGCCCGTCCTCTACGTCTGCAACGTCGAGGAAGGCTCGGCCGATCCCGGCAACGCCCACTCGGCCGCCGTCTTCGCCCGCGCCAAGGAGGAAGGCGCCAAGGCGGTCGTCGTCTCGGCCAAGATCGAGAGCGAGATCGCGGTGCTGCCGCCGGCCGAACAGGTCGAGTACCTGGAGGCGGTGGGCCTCACCGAGCCCGGCCTCAACCGGGTGATCCGCGCCGGCTACGAGCTCTTGGGCCTCATCACCTACTTCACCGTCGGGCCGAAGGAGGCCCGGGCCTGGACCATCACCCGGGGCACCCGCGCGCCGGCCGCCGCCGGGGTGATCCACACCGACTTCGAGAAGGGCTTCATCCGCGCCGAGACCATCGCCTACGCCGATTATACTTCGCTGAAGGGCGAGGCGGGCGCCCGCGAGGCCGGCAAGCTCCGGCTCGAGGGCAAGGAATACCTGGTGCAGGACGGCGACGTGCTGCATTTCCGCTTCAACACCTGATGGATCTCGTCCGGCGCCACGACTGGGATCTGACGCCGACGCAGGCCGTGGCGCTCCAGCGCCGGCTCGCCGCCGAGGTCGTGGCCGACCGGCCCCTCGACCTCGACACCGTGCGGCTGGTCGCCGGCGTCGACGTCAGCGTGAGGAACGACCGCTCGCACGCGGCGATCGTGGTCGCGACCTTCCCCGATTTCCGGGTGGTCGAGACCGTGACGGCGCTGATGCCGACGCCGTTTCCCTACGTGCCGGGCTTGCTCAGCTTCCGCGAGGGCCCGGTGCTGGAGGAGGCGTTCGGGCGGCTCGTCTCCGAGCCGGACGTCTTCCTGTTCGACGGCATGGGCACGGCGCATCCGCGCCGCATCGGCATCGCCAGCCATATGGGCCTGTGGCTGCAGCGCCCGACGATCGGCGTCGGCAAGACCCGGCTCTGCGGCCGCAACGCGCCGCTCGACGAGGAGAAGGGCGCCCGCCAGCCGCTGGTCGACAAGGGCGAGACGATCGGCGCCGTGGTCCGTACGCGCACGGGAAAGCACCCGCTCTTCATCTCCCCGGGCCACCTCGCCGACATCCCGACCAGCGTCGCCCTGGTGCTGGCCTGCGCGCCGAAGTACCGGCTGCCGGAGCCGATCCGCCTCGCCCACAAGGCCGCCGGCGCGTTTGCGTGAGGGTTCGGCCGTGCTAGCTCGGCGGACCTTTCGTCTGCCGGCAGGATGGCCATGCCCCGCTACTGCTTCGAGGATCTCACGCCCGGCTTCCGGCTCGATTTCGGGCCGCTCCCGGTCACGCGCGACGACATCGTGGCCTTCGCCCGCGAGTTCGACCCGCAGGCCTTCCACACCGACGAGGCGGCGGCGAAAGAGAGCTTCGTCGGCGGCTTGATCGCCTCGGGGTGGCACACCTGCGCCCTCGGCATGCGGCTCGTCGCCGACGGCTTCATCCTGCAATCGAGCTCGATGGGCTCGCCCGGAATCGAGGAGGTGCGCTGGCTGCGCCCGGTCCGCCCCGGCGACGCCCTGTCGATGCGCATGACCGTGCGCGAGAGCCGCCCCTCCGGCAGCAAGCCCGATCGCGGCTTCGTGCGGTTCCTGCTCGAGATCGGGAACGGCGCCGGCGAGGCGGTGATGACCCAGGATTTCTGGGCGATGTTCGGCAAGGCCGGCACGCCGCCCCTGCCGCCCCGCCCGCGCCCGCCGGAGGAGCCGGCCCCGTCCGACCTGCCCGTCGGCGAGGCTTTGCCCCCTGTCCCGCTCGAGGACATCCCGCTTCACTGGACCTTCGACCTCGGCGCGCACCACTTCACCCGCGACGACATCCTGCGCTTCGCCCGCGCCTTCGACCCGCAGCCGTTCCACGTCGACGAGGCGGCGGCGAGAGAGACCCATTTCGGGGGGCTGTGCGCCTCGGGCTGGCACACGGCCGCCGCCTGGATGAACCGGATGGTGGCGGCCCGCGACCGGGGCCGGGCGGCGGCGGTCGCGCGGGGCGAACCGGTCGTCGAGGGCGGGCCCTCGCCGGGCTTTCGCGACCTGCAATGGCTCAAGCCGGTCTATGCCGGCGACACGATCCGCTACGACGTGACCGTGACCGAGGCCCGGCCCTCGCGCAGCCGCCCCGGCTGGGGCATCGTCAGCCACACCGCGACCGGCGCCAACCAGCGCGGCGAGCCGGTCTTCCGGTTCTCGGGGGCGTGGCTCGCCCCGAGCCGGGGGCCCTGAGGGCGCCTGAGGGCGCCGTCATCCGCGCCGGATGCACGCGCGCCATCCTGTTCCTGTGCATGCGACAGCCCGGCCCGGACCCGCGGCAGAGGCCGGGCGTTCTTGGCTGCGAGACACAGGGAGCGGGGGCCGATGGCGAAGCGCAAGGCGATGCGTCGCGCGAGAGAGGGAGCCGAGGAGAGCGTGGCGCCGCTGGTGCCGCCTGGTGCCCTCGCGGTGGCGCTGCTGTCCTTGCTTGGCGGGCGCCGCCCCCTCGTCCACGTCGCCCGCGACGCCCGCCGGCTGGAGGAGCTCGCCGCCCTGCTGCGCGGCTTCGCGCCGGGGATCGGCGTCGCGGTCTACCCGGAATGGGACTGCCTGCCCTTCGATCGCGCCTCGCCCTCCCGCGGCACGATGGGCGCGCGGGCCGGCGTGCTCCGCTGGCTGACCGACGCGGACAACCTGCCGGACATCGTGCTCACCACCGCGCCCGCCCTGATCCAGCGGGTGCCGCCGCCGGAGACCTGGGGCAAGGCCCGGGTCGAGATCCGGGCCGGCGACGCCGTCGAGGCCGGTCGCCTCACGGCGGAGCTGCAGCGCCTCGGCTACATCCTCGACGACCGGGTCGACGAGCCCGGCGAGGTGGCGGTGCGGGGCCGGACCATCGACGTGTTTCCGGCCGCGGCGCCCCGGCCCTGCCGCATCGAGCATGCCGGCGGCACCGTCACGGCGATCCGCACCTACGATCCGGTCTCGCAGCGCTCCCTCGACGAGGTCGAGACCCTGGTGGTCGACCCGGCGACCGAGATCGTCCTGGAGCCGGATTCCCCCGTGGCCCTGCGGCCCTTCACCGGGCAGGAGCATCAGCTCCCGACCCTCTACGGCCGCCTCGCCACCGTGCTCGACTACGTGCCGGAGGCGCACCTGGTGGTCGAGGCCGGCGCCGAGGCCCGCGCCGACGCCTTCTTCGAGCAGATCGAGGAGGGCAGGGGCGCCAAGACGCCGGGCGCCGAGACGCGCGGCGTGGCCCTGCCGCTCTACCTCACGCCCGCCGAGTGGCGACGCGCGCGCAAGGCCCGCGAGCTGGCGGTGGCCAGCGACGCCGACGCCGAGGCGATCGCGGTGCCGGCCTTCGTGCGGGAGCGCCGGCCCGGTCCGGCCTTCTCGGCTTACCTGCGCGAGCGCCTGAAGGCCGGCGACCGGGTCGTGCTCGCCGGCGATGCGGCCGCGCTCAAGCGCCTGTCGCGCCAGGCCGCCCGGGCGGCGGAGCGCGGCGTCCGGCCCGTCGCCGCCTGGTCCGAGGCGGCGGCCGCCAAGGCCGGCGAGATCGTCGCGCTGCCTGCCCCCCTCGACCGGGGTTTTCGCGTGCCGGATCTCGGCGCGACGGTGATCGCCGCACCGGACGTCCATGGCGGCAGCTCCGTGCGGCCGAGCGCCGGCCAGCCGGTGATCCTGCCGATGGGCGAGGTGGATCTCAGGGTCGGCGACGTCGCAGTCGACCGCGATCACGGCCTCTGCGTCTTCGAGGGGCTGGAGCGCATCCCGACCGGCGACGGGGGCAGCACGGAGGCCCTGCGGCTGCGCTTCGCCAGCGAGGCGATCCTGATGGTGCCGGTGGCCCAGGCCGACCGGATCTGGCGCTACGGCTCGGAGGAGGAGGCGGTCACCCTCGACAAGCTCGACGGCGGCACCTGGCCGAAGCGCCGCCTGGCCACCGAGGCGGGCCTGGCCCGGGCCGCCCGGGCGATGCTGGAGGCCGCCGAGATCCGCCGCAGCGCGAAGGCGCCGGCCCTGGTGCCGCCGGAGCGCGAGATGGAGCGCTTCGGCGCGGGCTTCGGCTTCCCGCTCACGCCCGACCAGGCGAGGGCGGTCGACGGGGCGCTCCAGGATCTCGCCGGCGAGCGGCCGATGGACCGGCTGGTCTGCGGCGATGTCGGCTTCGGCAAGACCGAGGTGGCCTTGCGCGCCGCCGCCGCGGCGCTCCTCGCCGGCAAGCAGGTCGCGGTGGTGGCGCCCACGACCGTGCTGGTGCGCCAGCACCTGCGCACCTTCGCGCGGCGCTTCTCCCGCTTCGGCATCGGGGTGGCGCAGCTCTCGCGTCTCGAAGGGCCGGCGGAGGCCAGGCGGGTGCGCCAGGGGCTCGCCGACGGCTCGATCCGCCTCGTCATCGGGACCCATGCGCTCGCCGGGCGCGGCGTCGCCTTCGCGGATCTCGGCCTGGTGGTGATCGACGAGGAGCAGCGCTTCGGCGCCGCCCTCAAGGAGCGGCTTCGCGGCATGGCCGGCGGCGCCCAGGGGTCCGGGGCTCACCTGCTGACGCTGACCGCGACGCCGATCCCCCGCACCCTGCAATCGGCCCTCGTCGGCCTCAAGTCGCTCAGCGTCATCGCGACGCCGCCGGCGGTGCGCCAGCCGATCCGCACCGTCCTGACGCCGCTCCACGACGACACCCTGCGGGCGGCGCTGATGCGCGAGAAGGGCCGCGGCGGCCAGAGCTTCGTGGTCTGCCCGCGGATCGAGGAGATCGGCCCGATGGCCGAGCGCCTGAAGGCGCTGGTGCCCGAGCTGACGACCGTCGTCGCCCATGGCGAGATGAAGCCGGCCGAGCTCGACGAGGTCATGGTGCGCTTCGCCGACGGCGAGGGCGACGTGCTGCTCGCCACCTCGATCATCGAGAGCGGTCTCGACGTGCCGCGGGCCAACACGATGCTGGTCCACGACGCCGAGCGGTTCGGCCTCGCCCAGCTGCACCAGCTGCGCGGCCGGGTCGGGCGCGGCCAGCGCCGGGGCGTGACCTACCTCCTGACCCGGCCCGACCGCGAGCTGCCGCCGGCGGCCGAGAAGCGCCTGCGCACGCTGGAAGCCCTCGACCGCCTCGGGGCGGGCTTCGCCATCAGCGCCCGCGACCTCGACCTGCGCGGCGCCGGCGACCTCGTCGGCGAGAACCAGGCCGGCCACGTCAAGCTGATCGGCCTGGGCCTCTACCAGCACCTGCTGCAGCTGGCCCTGCGCGCCGCCAAGGGCGAGCCGGCGGAGGACTGGGCGCCGGAGATCAACCTGGGCCTGTCCGGCGACGTGCCGGAGGATTACGTGCCCGAGCCCGAGGTGCGCCTCGGCCTCTACACCCGGCTCCTGCGCCTCGGCACCCTGGAGGAGGTCGAGGCCCTGCGCGGCGAGGTCGAGGACCGCTTCGGGCCGCTTCCCTCGGGCGTGCGCGCCCTGTTCGCCTTGGGCCGCCTGCGCGTCGGCTGCCTCCAGCTCGGCATCGCCCGCCTCACGGGCGGGCCGCAGGGCCTGGCGGCCGATGTCCGCCCCGGCTGCGCACCGGCGGCGATGCCCCTCTGCGAGGCGATGACGGCCCGGGACGGACGGCTGATCCTGCGCCGTCCCTGCGACGATCCGAACCGGCGCGCCGACCTCGCGGCCGAGTTCCTGCACCTGATCCAGGAGGCCCGCGACCACCAGGGCTGACCGCGGCGGGCCGGCACGCTCATCGCGCGGGTTTCATCCCGCGGCCCGGAACGATCGTCCAAGGCCAAGGTTGATTCGCAACCGGCCCGGATCGGGGGCCGCCGACGAGCCGTGCCCATGGACAGAGCGCACACGGACAGACCGCAGGACAGGGCCGGCGACGGCGCCCCGCCGGACACCGACGCCCCGGGCGACGGGTCACTGGCGGCGGCCGAGGACATCGTGCTGGAGCCGCTCGCCGACTTCCCGCACATCGACCTGCGCACGCCCGGCGAGCCTTGGGAGAAGCGCCGCGCCGCCGGCAAGAGCCTGCGCGCCAAGGTGCCGCATGACGGCCACGGCCCGGGTCCCGTGCCGAAGGACCGGCCCGACCCGGTCCGGCTGATCGAGGCGGCGCAGGCGGGGCGCCAGGCCCACCTGATCCCGCTCCGCGTCGCCCGGATGGCGAGCTCGCCCTTCGCGTTCCTGCGGGGAGCGGCCACCGTGATGGCCTGGGACCTGGCTCGGACGCCGACGAGCGGCATCGACGTGGTGATGAACGGCGACGCCCATATCGCGAATTTCGGCCTGTTCGGCACGCCCCAGCGCGACATCGTCCTCGACCTCAACGACTTCGACGAGGTCACGATCGGCCCGTGGGAATGGGACCTGAAGCGGCTCTGCGCCAGCATCGAGGTCGCGGCGCGCGACCTCGACGTGGCACAGGGCGAGCGGCGCGAGGCGGTGCTCGCGGCGGCCTACGGCTACCAGCACACGATGACCGAGCTCGCGCCGCAGGGGCCCCTCGACGTCTGGCACCGGGCGGCGCGGGCCGAGGAACTCGATTTCAGCGGAATCGCGATCGACCAGGAATCGCGCGAGGTGGTCGAGCGCGCGGTCGAGAAGGCGCGCAAGCGCCACAACAAGAGCCTGCTCGCCCAGGTCGGCGAGCGCCGGGTCGACGGCGGCTGGCGCTTCCGCAACGATCCGCCGATCCTGACCTGGGTCGATCCCGAGACCCGCGAGGCGGTGACCGCCGGGCTCGAGCGCTACGCCGAGACCCTGCCGCGGGAGCGCCGGTTCATGCTGAGCCGCTACCACGTGGTCGACGTCGCCCACCGGGTCGTCGGCGTCGGCAGCGTCGGCACCCGGGCCTACGTGGCCCTGCTCTGCGGCAACTCGGACCAGGACGTGCTCTTCCTGCAGGTCAAGGAGGCGGTGCGCCCCGCCCACGCGCCCTACGTCGCCGGCATGCCCGAGCCCTACGCCTCCCACGAGGGCGAGCGGGTGATCTACGGCCAGCGCCTGCTCCAGGCGGTCGGCGACCCGCTCCTCGGCTGGACCAGCATCGACGGGCGGCCGTTCTACGTTCGGCAGATGAAGAACATGAAGGGCGAGATCCCGGTCGCCTGCATGCGCGGGCAGCCGCTGGTCTACTTCTCCTGGGCCTACGGCGCGCTGCTTGCCCGGGCGCATGCCCGCACCGGCGACGCCGCGGCGATCGCCGGCTATTGCGGCCGCGACCGCCACGCCGATTTCCGCGCGGCCCTGGCCGACTGGGCCCGCGCCTATGGCGAGCGCAACGCGGAGGACCACCGCCTCTTTCTCGAGGCCATCGCCTCCGGCCGGCTCGAGGCGGCGGAGGACCCGCAGCTCTGATCGTCAGGTCAGAAGGAACTTCTCGGGTTCGAGCGGCGGCGGCACCGGCTCGCCGAGGGCGGCCTGCACGACCCCGTCGACGACGCGCAGGAGCGCGTCCAGCGGCAGGTCGTTGGGCGCCGCGCCGAACGGCTCCTCCAACTCGTCCCCGAGGGCGTCGAGGCCGAAGAACGTGTAGGCGACGAGGGCGGTCGCGACCGGGGTGCCCCAGCCCAGGGAGGCGGCGAGGCCGAAGGGCAGGAGCAGGCAGTAGAGCCAGGCCGTGCGGTAGAGGAGCAGCGTGTAGGCGAAGGGCAGGGGCGTGCCCTGGATGCGCTCGCAGGCGGCCTGCACCTGCGACAGCCCGGCGAGCTTCTGCTCGACGAGCCCGAACGACACGTCGCTCAAGGCCCCGGTCCTGAGCGCCGCCCCGAGATCGGCCGCCAGGCCCGACAGCGCCGCGTCGGCGGGGCTCGCGGCGGCGGGCAGGGCGCCGCGCTCCGCTTCCGTCAGGAAGGGGGCCGCCGCCGCGGTTCCGTCGCGGCCGCGCAGCTGGGCGTGCAGGGCGTGGGCGAAGCCGGCGAGGCGGTTCAGGCAGCGCCGGCGCCGCGCCTCGTCCTCGGGCAGGAGCGCCCCGAGCAGGCGGGCGAGGCCCCGCGCCTCGACGATCAGGGCGCCCCAGACCTTCCGGGCCTCCCACCAGCGGTCGTAGCAGGCGTTGTTGCGGAAGCTGAGGAAGATCGAGAGCGCGAGGCCGATCAGGGTGAACGGCCCGATCCCGGCATTGAGCGGGATGGCGTGGGCCCAGCCCTGCTCCGTCGCGACGACCAGGCAGGCGACGGCCGTGAGGCCGATCACCTGCGGGGCGACCCGCGGCAGGATCGACCCGCGTAAGCCGAACAGGATCGCGAGGGCGCCGGGGCGGGGACGGACGATCATGGGGATGCACGCTGGCCGGGAACGGGGCGCGGTCATCCGCCTCCGGGGCCCCGGGGTCAAGCGGGAGCCGGCCTCGCGACCCCGGGATGATGCGCAGCGGGGCCGGTCGACGGGCCTGGGTTCGGCCGGCCGCGCGGGACGGACTACCCGCCCGACTTCGTCGTCGCCGTCACGTCGATGTCGACGCCGACCTCGAGGGCGACCATCGAGCCGTTGGCCCAGGAGCCCTGGCCGACGCCGTAATCGGTACGCACGAGGTCGAGATGACCCACCGCGCGGGCGGTGCCGCCCGAGACCGTGAGCTTGAAGGGCAGGGTGACGTCCTTGCGCATCCCGCGGATCGTCAGCGTGCCGACCGCGTCGTAGGCGTCGCCGCCCTTCGGGACGAAGCGGGTCGCCTCGAACCGGGCCTGCTTGGCCTTGCCCGCGTCGAACCAGTCGGATTGCGGCAGGGCCTCGTCGCGCTGCCTGTCGCCGGTCTCGGCGCTGGTCAGGTCGATCAGCACCACGGCCTTGCCGGCCTCGGGCTTCTGCGGATCGAAGCTGATCTGCGCGTCGTAGCGGGTGAAGCGGCCCTTGAAGGGGACGCCGACCTGGGTGCCCGAGAAGCCGATGCGGCTCTTGGCCGGGTCGACGGTCCAGTCGGCCGCCCGGGCCGTCATGGGAGCGGCGAACAGGCCGAGGGCGAGGGCGAGGCGAAAGGGGGTCATCGCGAGGGAACCTCGGGTTTGGCGCGCGCGCGCGGCACCAGGGGGAGCATCCGCCACAGGGTGTCGTCGCGCAGCACGAGGTGGTGGCGCAGGGCCGCGCCGACATGCAGGAGCAGGAGGGCGATCAGCAGCCAGGCCCCGTAGCTGTGGACGAGCTTCAGCGCGCCCTCGACCGCCGCCTTGTTCGGCAATTCGGGCAGGACCGGCAGGTGCGGCCACGGGATCGCCCCGTAGAGCACCGTCGGGATGTTGTAGGGCGAGGCCGAGACCATCGCCCAGCCGACGAGCGGCATGGCGAGAAGCAGGCCGTAGAGCGCGAGATGCGCCGCCCCCGCCGCCCGCCGCTCGGCCGTGGGCATCGCCTCGGGCAGGGGCGGGGGAGGGTTGAACAGGCGCCAGGCCAGGCGCAGCGCCATCAGCACCAGCACCGTCAGGCCGATGGACTTGTGCCACTGGTAGAACGCGAAGCGGTCCATCGGCGAGAGCGGGCCCCGCGTCATCGCGAGGCCCAAGGCCAGCAGGGCCAGGATGCCGAGGGCGATCAGCCAGTGCAGCACGATCGCCACGATTGTGTAGCGGCGCGACGCCGCGACCGTGCGCATGGCTCCGATCTCCCGCGGCCAGTTAGTCCTTGCGCTCGAAGGCGCCGTGGAGGGTCAGCTGGACCTCGTCGCTGACGGCCGGGACGAAGGCCTTCACGCCGAATTCCGACCGCTTGAGCGTGCCCTTGGCCTCGAAGCCGACGGTGGCCTTCTTGTTCATCGGGTTGGCGCCGGCGCCGACCAGCGTCACCTCGAGGGTCACGGGCTTCGTCACGCCGTGCAGGGTCAGGTCGCCGGTGACCTTGGCCTTGTCCTTGCCCTCCGGCACGACCTTGGTGGAGGTGAAGGTCATCTCCGGGAACTGGGCGACGTCGAGGAACTTGTCGCTCTTCAGCGAGTCGAGCATGTGCTGGCTCGGCGTGTAGAGCGACTTGATCGGCACGGTGATCTTCAGGCGGCTCTCGGCGGGCTTCGCCGGCTGCAGCTCCAGGGTGCCGGAGATGTCCGAGAAGATGCCCGTATAGGGCGAGAAGCCGAAATGGTTGACGGTGAACAGGGCCTGGGTGTGGCCGGGATCGACCACGTAGGTGCCCGCCTGGATCTGGGCGGGGTCGCGGGTCGCCTGTGCACGGGCCGGGGCGGCCAGGGCGAGACCGGCGGCGAGGCCGAGGGCGAGGACGGACAGCTTCACGAGAACACTCCGTGTCGTGAGGGCCGGCGGGCCTGCGATCAGGTCGTCCGCGCCGCACCCTTCGTGCGGCCCTTCGCTTAAGCCGGTTCCGTCGCGGGCGTAAGACAGCTAAACCGGGACACATGGTTGCTGGTTCGGAAACCTTCCGCGGTGCGCTCTCTGACGTAAGGGCGTTCTGCGCCGTCGTTGATCACGGAACCGTGACCCAGGCAGCGGAAGTCCTGGGCGAGACCAAGGGCAGCATCAGCCGCCGTATCTCGCGGCTGGAGCGGGAACTCGGCGTCACCCTGCTCGCCCGCACGCCGCGGGCGGTCTCGCCGACGGTGGAGGGACTGGCCTTCCACGCCAAGGCCCAGGAGAGCCTCGCCCTCCTCGACGGGGCGCTGGAGACCGCCCGGGACGCCCGCACCCTGCCGCGGGGCCACCTGCGGGTCACCACCTCGATCGATTTCGGCATCGAGGTCATGCCCGACCTCGTCGCGAGCTTCCGGACCCGCTACCCGCAGATCTCGATCGACCTCCTGATCACCGACACGCGGCTCGACCTGGCGGCCAACCGCATCGACCTGGCGCTGCGCCTCGGCAGCGGCGAGGGCCAGGACGGCAGCTACCGCGCGCCGGTGCTCACCAGCCTGATGATCGGCCTCTACGCGGCGCCGGCCTATCTCGCGGCGCGGGAGGCGCCCGCGACCCTCGACGACCTCGCGCGGCACGACCTGATCCTGTCGCGCGAACGGCTCGGCGCCGCGCCGGTGCGGCTCCAGGACGGGAACGGGCGCGAAGGCCTCGTCACCGCCCGGCCGGCGATCCGCGCCACCGACTACGCGACGGTGCTGCGGCTGACCCGGGCGGGCGGGGGCATCGGGCACATCCCGAGCCTGGTGGCGGCCCGGGCGCTCAAGGAGGGCGCCCTGGTGCCGGTGCTGCCGGACTGGGCGAGCCGCGGCGGCGTCCTGCGCGCCGTCAGCCTCGCCGGCCGCGAATTGCCCGCCCGGGTGCGGCTGTTTCGCGATCACGTCCGCCTCGGCCTCGCGGCGATGCGGGAGGAGGCGGGGCCGGCGCCCTGACGGGGGGCGCCGATCACGAAGCCCGCAGCACGGGGCGGCCATCCTCCCGGCGCTCCGGCCCGAACCCCCGCTTCACGTCGTAGGCCGTGCCCTCGATCCCGAACACCGCCCGGGTGGTGTCGGCGGTGGCGGGGGTCCAGCGGGCGTAGAACGCCACCAGGGGGTGGCCGTCATAGAGCATCGGCAGGGCCAGCGGCTCGGTGTCCCAGCCCAGCGTCGCCAGATGGGTGATCATGATCGGGTGGGCCTGGATCAGGTAGCCCTCGATGCCCAGCACCCCGGTCAGCTCGGCCACCGCCACGAACTGGCGCCCGGCGAGCGGGTCCTTCGCGGTGGCGGAGGCGCGCCGCCACGGGGCGGCGCCGCAGCGCGTCCACTCGAACACCCGGGGGCCGCTCGGCGCGGTCGCGCCCTGGAGGAGCTGCGGGTAGACATGGCTCTGCAGATGCGGCCGGGTCGTCGGCAGCAGGCGCGAGTAGGACACGATCTCGCCGTCGTCGAGCCCGGCGACGTGGATGCAATCCGGCCCGTCGAACTGATCCTTCTCGCGCCCGTCCGGCTTCCGGCACGCCTCCCACCGCATCGTCTCGACGAAGAGACGGTGGCGGAAGCAGTATATCCGGTCGAGAAGCTCCGCGTTGTCGTGATAATTTTCGCGATCGATGATCGTGATCAAGACCAGGGCTCCCTTCTTTGGAGCCATTCATGCTCTCTGAACCTAGAATGAGATAGACCGTAAATTTACGGTACGACACACGAGATAGGCCGGCGCAATGATGTTGGATCGTCTAACATTGTCTTGTGAAATGTTAAGGTGCGGTGGGAGCGCGCGTTCGACGCGTCGGCCATCCGCGCGAGGGCAACTTGAGGTGATCATCGCGGCCCGGGCCCCGAGACGAGGGTGAAGGAGCCCGTGGTGAGCGCGAGACGAGGCGCCGGTCCCTGTGCCCTCTCCGCTGCGTCACGCGCGGGCGGTGGCGCCGAACATCTCGGGCGCGCGCCTTTTCCGGCCCGGCGCGGCGGGCCGGACCTCGCCCGGGAACAATCGGCTCGGGTCGCCGGTCGCTGCCGCGGACTCCGCGACCCGTCGGGGGCGCGGGCTCAGTCGATCAGGCCTTCGCGCATCGCCTGGGCGACGAGCTGCACGCGGTTGACGGCGCCGAGCTTGCGGGCAGCGTTGCGCAGGTAATCCTCCACCGTCCGCTGCGACAGCGACAGGATCTCGGAGGTCTCCCAGCCGGTCTTGCCGGCGGCGGCCCACTTGATGCACTCGATCTCGCGCGGCGTGCAGCGCGCGGCGCCCCCCGGACGTCCCGGCGCCCGGGCCGGGCTCGCCGGGGCAAGGTTGCGCGAGGCGAGGTGGGCGTAGATCGCCAGGAGGTGCAGCCCGGCCCTGGCCTCGTCCGAGAGGTCGATCCGCGGGGCGCCGAACGAGGCGGCGGCCTCGGTGCCGTCGATGTCGTGGATCGGCACGCAGAGGCCGTTGCCAAGGCCGAAGGCCGGCGCCTCCCCCATGATCTGCCGGGCCAAGGGCGCATCGCGGTCGAACGCCACGTCCGACCACAGGAAGGGGCTCGTCGTGCGGCGCACCTGCGCCATCACCGGATCGTGCTGGACGTAGCGCCGCTCGACGTAGCGGGCGGCCCATTCCTCCGGCCAGTGCATCAGCAGCAGCCGGTCCGGCAGGTTCTCGCCCGCGCTCTGCGGCACGCCCGCGATCGCGAAGCGCTCGTAGCCGAAGATCCCGCCGGCGCGGGTCAGCACCGCCACGATCTCGGCCGCGCTGCGCGCCGCCTTCACCGCCTGGACCAGGTCCAGGGTGACCTGCCCGATCACCGCCATCTCGCCGCGCAGCCCGTTCGCACCCCTCGTCCGGCCGATCTCCGCGACGCTGCCGGCGGACAATCCTTACCATGAAACGCGACCCCCGGCGATCCGGGCCGGATCGCCGGGGGCGCAACCTGCCACCGCCTGGCCGCGCCGCTCAGGCCGCCCGCGTCTTGAGCACGCCCACCAGCACGGCGGTGATCAGGGTGCCGACCATCAGGGCCGCCACGGCGCCGAGCACCGGCGTGATGGCGTTCGGGATCGGCAGCACGAACAGGCCGCCATGGGGCACCCGCAGGGCGACGCCCAGGGTCATCGACAGGGCGCCGGCCACCGCCGAGCCCGCCACCAAAGCGGGGATCACCCGGAGCGGGTCGGCGGCCGCGAAGGGGATCGCCCCTTCCGTGATGAAGGCGGCGCCGAGCACCGCCGCGGCGCTGCCGGCCTCGCGCTCCTGCGCGCTGAAGCGGCCGGGGAAGAGCCGGGTGGCGAGCGCGATGCCGAGCGGCGGGGTCATGCCGGCCAGCATCACGGCGGCCATCGGGGCGTAGATGCCCGACGCGATCAGGGCGGCGGAAGAGGCGTAGGCCGCCTTGTTGATCGGCCCGCCCATGTCGACCGCCATCATGGCGCCGAGGATCAGGCCCAAGAGCAGCGCGCTCGCCCCCTGCATGCCCTTGAGCCAGCCGGTGAGCGCCGCGAGCAGCGCCGCCACCGGCACGCCGACGACGTAGACCATCAGAAGGCCGGTCACGAGGGTGCCGATCAGCGGCAGGATCAGGACGGGCTTCAAGCCCTCGAGATTCTTCGGCAGGCGGATCGGGCGGCTGAGGAAGGAGACGGTGTAGCCGGCGATGAAGCCCGCCGCGATGCCGCCGAGGAAGCCCGCATTGAGGTTCGCCGCCAGCATGCCGCCGATCATGCCGGGCGCGATGCCGGGCCGGTCGGCGATGGAATAGGCGATGTAGCCGGCGAGCGCCGGCACGATCAGCGCGAAGGCCGCCTTGGCGCCGATCTCGCCGAGCGCGAAGCCGAGGCTGCCCTTGTTCTCCGGCGCCATCGCGTCGATGCCGCCGAACGCGAAGGCGAGCGCGATGAGGAGGCCGCCCGCCACCACGAAGGGCAGCATGAACGACACGCCGGTCATCAGGTGCTTGTAGGCGCCGGCCTTCGTCTCGGCCGCGGCCGGGCGGGCGGGGCCGGCATCGGCGGCCTGCGCGCCCTGCCGCTCGGCGTCCTTGAGGGCGGTGGCGATCAGGCCCTTGCCGTCGCGGATCGCCGCCTTGGTGGTGGTGGCGTAGACCCTCTTGCCGGCGAAGCGCGCCCGGTCGACGCCGGTATCGGCGGCGATGAGCACGATGTCGGCCGCCGCGATTTCTTCAGGCGTCAGGGCGTCGCGGGCGCCGACCGACCCTTGCGTCTCGACCCGGACGTGGTGGCCCAGCGCCTGCGCCGCCGCCTGGATGCCTTCCGCCGCCATGAAGGTGTGGGCGATGCCGGTCGGGCAGGAGGTGATGGCGACGATGCGCGTGGGACCGGTCGTCCCGGGGCCCGCGGGCGCGGCGCCTGCATCGGTGCCGGCGAGCGCCCGGTCGATCACCCCGTTGACGTCGGTGAGCACGTCCTCGATCGCCGCCTCGGCGCGGCGCAGGCGTCCGAAGCGGCCCGCGCCGAGATCGCCGGTGCCGACGAGGAGCACCGCATCGGCGTCCTGGATCGCGCCCTCGCTCAGCGGCGCCCCTGTCGTGCCGCGGCTGCGCAATTCGACGTCGAGCCGCTGGTTGCGCCGCCCCGCCGCCCGGCGCAGGGCCTCGGCCGCCAGCACCGCGTGGGTGCTGAGATCGCCGCCTCCGACGACGGCCACCAGGTGGGTCATGGGGTGTTCCTCCTGAGGGTTATGCTAGATCGAGCGGTGTGTTCGGCGTGATCGGACATGGCACGGGCGGGATGGTCGCCGCCTGGGTCATACCGGCAGCGCGCATACCTCGATCCCCGCCGCGATCGCCTCGACCTGGCCGCGCCCGGGCAGGTGGGCGCCGCTGCGGGTCAGCTTCCCGGCCGCGAAGGCGAGCGCGAGGCGCGCGGTCTCGGGAAGGCTCAGGTCGGCGCAGAGCCCCGCCACCAGCCCGGCCACCAGGGCGTCGCCCGCCCCGACGGTGCTCGCCACATCCATCGTCGGCGCCACCGCGTGGAGGGCGTCCGCTCCGCGCACGAACACCGCGCCTTCCGCCCCGAGGGAGATCACCACCAGCGGGATGCCGCGGCGAGCGAGGCCGCGGGCGGCCTTCACCACGTCGCCGAGGGCGGGAAGCGGCTTGCCGGCCCATTCCTCCAGCTCGTGCCGGTTCGGCTTGACGATGTCGGGCAGGACCCTGGCCGAGAGGGCCGCCGCCAGCGGCGGGCCGGAGGCGTCGAGGAGCACCCGGGCCTGCTTGGCCTTCAGCGCCGCGACCAGCTCGGCGTAGAGGCCGGGCGCGGCGCCAGCGGGCAGGCTGCCGGCCAGCACCGCGAGGGTGTCGGGCCCGGCGGCCTCGAGCAGCACCGCCCGCACCGAGCGCAGGGTCGCGGAATCGAGGGCGAGCCCCGGCAGGTTCACGTCGGTGGTGCCGGCAGGATCGACGAGCTTCAGATTGGTGCGGGTCTCGCCCGGGACCCAGACGCAGCGATCCTCGATCCCCTTGGCGGAGAACAGCGCCTCGAAGGCGGCGGCGTTGCCGGCGCCGAGCACCCCGGCGGCGGCGACCGGCACGCCCCAATCGGCGAGGCAGCTCGCGACGTTGACGCCCTTGCCGCCGGCATCGTCCCGCACCGCGCGGGCGCGGTGGACCTGCCCGGGCGCGAGCCGGTCGAGGATCACGGTCCGGTCGATCGCCGGGTTGAGGGTGAGGGTGAGGACGCGGGTCACGGGCGGGCCTCCTCTGCGAGAGCCGTCGTGTCGAGGGCGCGCACGCCGGCGGCGTCGGCCTGTGCGCAGGCCTCCTCGGCGAGCGCCCGCAGCGCGGCGAGGGATGCGGCGCGCAGGCGCGCCTTCACGGCCGGCAGGTCGCGGGGGGTCATCGAGAGCTCGTGCACGCCGAGCCCCGCGAGCAGCCCGGCCCCGAACGGATCGCCCGCGATGCCGCCGCAGACCCCGACGAAGCGGCCGTGCCGGGCCGCCCCCTCGCAGGTCATCCGCACCAGGCGCAGGACCGCCGGGTGGAGCGAATCGGCCTCGGGCGCCAGGTCGGTGTTCTGGCGGTCGATGGCGAGCGCGTATTGCGTCAGGTCGTTGGTGCCGATCGAGAAGAAGTCGCAATGGGGGCTGAGCGCGTCGGCCTGGATCGCCGCGGCCGGCACCTCGATCATGATGCCGAGGGGCACCTCCGGCGCCCCGATCTCCGCCCGGATCCGGTCGCAGGCCCGGCGCAGGTCCAGCACCTCCGGCACCGAGGTGATCATCGGGAACATGATCGAGAGCGGCGCGTCCTTACCCTTCGGGGCGCCCGCCGGGACGCAATCCTTCGCGGCGCGGTAGAGCGCGCGCAGCTGCGGCTCCATCAGGTCGGGCCGGCGCAGGAGAAGCCGGGCGCCGCGCACGCCGAGGAAGGGGTTCTCCTCCTTCGGCAGGGCCAGGTGGGGCACCTGCTTGTCGCCGCCGATGTCGAGGGCGCGCACGATCAGGGGGCGGCCGTCGAGGGCTTCCAGCATCGCCCGGTAGGTGGCGTACTGGTCGTCCTCGTCCGGCGTGTCGCCGCGCTCGAGGAACAGGAACTCGGTGCGCATCAGGCCGACGCCCTCGGCGCCCTGCGACAGGGCGAAGGGCACCTGGTCGGGCGTGTTGACGTTGGCGCCGATGGCGAGCGCGTGCCCGTCCCGGGTGCGGGCCGGCAGGCCGCGCTCGCGGGCCTCCGCTTCCTGCGTGGCCCGTAGCGATTCGCGCCAGGCGGCCGCCGAGGCGAGGTCGGCCTCGTTCGGGTCGACGTAGAGGCGGCCGGTCGTGCCGTCGAGGATGGCGGTCGCGCCCGCCTGAAGCGCCATCAGGCCGGGCCCGGCCGCGACCACCGAGGGGATGCCGAGGGTCCGGGCGAGGATCGCCGTGTGGGAGGTCGGACCGCCCTGCGCGGTGGCGAGCCCCAGCACCCGGGCGGGATCGAGCCCCGCCGTGTCGGAGGGCGCGAGGTCGGGGGCGACGAGGATGCAGGGCTCGTCCGGCAGGGCGTGGCCCGCCTGCAGGGCAGGGTCGATCTGCGCCAGCACCCGGCGGCCGACGTCGCGCAGGTCGGCGGCACGGGCCGCGAGCACCGGGTTGCCGAGGGCCGAGAGCTGGCCGGCCATCCGCTCCACCGCCTGGTGCCACGCGAAGGCGACGCCGTGGCCCTCGACCATCAGCTGGCAGGCCAGCGTGATCAGGTCGGTGTCGGCGATGAGGTCGGCTTGCGCCTTGAAGATCCCGGCATCGGCCTGGCCGAGGCGCCGGCCGGTATCGTCGGCGAGCGCCTTGAGCTGCGCCGCCGTGGCCTCCAGCGCCGCGTGCAGGCGGTCGCCGCCCTGGGTCAGCGGCTCGGGCTCGTCCGGCACCGCGACCTCGGTGGGCCCGAGCACGTGGACCCGCCCGATGGCGAGGCCCGGGCTCGCGCCGATGCCGGGGATGACCTGGGGCGCGCCGGCGGGGTTCCAGCCGGCGACCGGGGCGGCGGCTTTCGCGGCGGCCTCGGCGGCACGCTCGGCCGCCGCCTTCTCGCCGGCGGAGAGGCCCGTGACCGTGGCCTTGAGGCGGGCCAGAGCCGCCGGCGCGTCCTCGCCCTCGGCCGAGATCACCGCCTCGTCGCCGGCGCGCAAGCCGAGCTGGAGCAGGGCGATCAGGTTCTTGGCATCCGCCACCTCGGCGCCGTGACGGACCTGGATCCGGGCCGGGCTGGCGCGGGCCGCCTCGACCCAGGCCGAGGCCGGCCGGGCGTGGAGGCCGGTCGGATAGTCGACCACCCAGGTCAAGCTCTGAGGGAGATCCGCCGCCGGGCCGGCGGCTCCCGGCGCGGCCGCGTCCTCGGCGAGCGCCGCCGCGATCTCGCCGGCGTCGAGCGTGGTGCGCAGCCGCGCCAGCCGCGCCTCGTCCTGGATCAGGCGGGTGAGGCGGCGCAGGACCGTGATGTGGGTGTCGGACTGGGCGGCGATCGCCACGACCAGGTGGGCGTCCTGCCCGTCGTGCCAGGCGACGCCGCCCGGCACCTGCAGCACGGCGAGCCCGCTCTCACGCACCAGGTGCCGGTCGTCGACCATGCCGTGCGGGATCACCACGCCGTGGCCCAGATAGGTGTTCGCCACCGCCTCCCGGCGCAGCATGCTGCCCTCGTAGGCCGGGTCGATGCAGCCGGCGGCCACGAGGAGCTGGGCCGCCTCGCGGATCGCGGCCTCCTTGGTCGCAGGGGCGGCGGCGGTGCGGATTAGGACGCGCGGCGTCAGCGAGGGGGTCGGCGCGAGCATGGCGAGCTTCCTCCCGGAAAGCGTTCGGTTTTCGTTGGTGCTTATGAAAACGTTTTCACAGACCCTGTCAACGGGCCGGGCGACGGGTCCGCTCGAATTCCGCGTGTAAGGACTTGCGGACGCGGCGGCCGGCTGTCACAACCGGTGTAACGAGTCTGAAAACGTTTTCGAGGCGATGGCCGTCGGCATCCGAGACGTCGCCCGCGCGGCGGGCGTTTCCACCGCGACCGTGTCGCGGGCCCTGGGCAAGGGTCCGGTCAGCGACGCGCTGCGCGAGCAGGTCGAGGCGGCGGTGCGGGCGACCGGCTACCGGCCGAACCTCTCGGCTCGCCGCCTGCGGTCGCAGGCGACGCAGACGATCGGGCTCATCGTCGCCGACATCCGCAACCCGTTCTTCACCGCGGTGAGCCGCGCCGTCGAGGACGCGGCCTACCGGGCCGGGATGCGGCTGATCCTGTGCAACACCGGCGAGGACCCCGAGCGCGAGGCCCTGTACCTGCGCCTGATGCAGGAAGAGCGGGTCACCGGGGTCGTGTTCGCGCCGACCCGCCGCACCGCCGAGCGGCTGCGGCCGTCCGACTTCGCCTTCCCGCTGGTGCTGATCGACCGCACCGGCCCGCCGGGCGGCCATGACGGGGTGGTGCTCGACAACGCGGCGGCCGGCGCCGCCCTGGTCGACCATCTGGTGGAGCAGGGTTTCTCCCGCATCGGCGGCCTGTTCGGCTCGACGAGCTCGACCGCCGAGGAGCGCCGCGAGGGCTATTTCGCGGCAATGCGCCGCCACGGCCTCGCGCCGCAGGTCCGCACCGTGCTGCCGGAGGCCGAGCGGGCGCAAGGGGAGGTGGCCCGCTGGCTCGCCGAGCCCGGGCGGCCCGAGGCGCTCGTTCTCTCGAACGGCCTGATCCTGATGGGAGCGGTGCGGGCAGCCCGGGCGGCGGGGATCGCCTGGCCGGGCGGGATCGCCCTCGCGGGCTTCGACAACGAGCCCTGGACCGAGCTGGTCGAGCCCGGCCTGACGGTGATCGAGCAGCCCGTCGCCGAGATCGGCGCCCACGCGATGGGGCTGCTGTTCGACCGGCTGAAGACTCCGGACCAGCCGGTGCGCAAGGTGGTGCTGAGCGGGCGCCTGATCGCCCGGGGGTCGACGGAGCGACGGACATCATCAGGCTCGTAGAATTCCGCCTGATCTGTCACGCAGGAGGAATGCGCGGGATCGCCTCTCAAGGCGATACCAGGCAAGCCTGGTATCGCTGCAAGGTGTGGGAGAGGGGAGACAGCTCCATCCCGATTCGAACAGATCGAGCGGAACGCGGACCGCTTCCCCTACGGCTTCTCCTCCGCCGGGCTGTGCTTCTGCGGCCGATGGCCGTCCTGGCCTGGATTGTTGTGCTTGTTGTGGTCGCGGCTCTCCTGGTGGGTCGAGGGCGGCCGGGTCGGGTCGGCGCTGGTGCGGATGCGGGCGCCGCCGCCGGCCGGGACGTTGGGACCGTCCTTGCCCTCGATCAGCCGGAGGTTCTGCGCGTGGGTCTTGTCGCCGTGGGGCTTCTCGCCGGCCATGGGCTCCTCCTGTCGCGGATGAGCCGGGGCAACTCCGGGTCGCTGGCCCTGTTCCTCACCAGGACGGCTCGGCCGCGCCGAGGGGGCCGGCGGGGCGGTCCCAGTGCATCGGCGCGCCGTCGACCGTGAGGGGCGGGCGCAGGCGCAGGGCCGGGCCCCAGGCGGTCGACTCCGGCGCGTCGGCGAAATCCGCCCGGGCGAGGGCTGCCGGGGCGGGTTCGGGCGCGGCGGGCGGGGCGGAGATCAGAAGCGCGGCGGTGCGGGCGAGGGAGGCCCGGGCGGCGAGGCCGCGGCCGGTGGCGAGGCGCCGCGTCAGGCCGTGCAGAACCGCCGCCGCCATCAGGTAGCCGGTGGCGTGGTCGAGAGCCTGGACAGGCAGGGGCACCGGCCGGTCGGCCCCGGCCCGGCGCATCCCGGCCTCGGCGATGCCGGAGCTCATCTGCACCAGGCTGTCGAAGCCGCGGCGCTCCCGCCACGGCCCGGTCCAGCCATAGGCGTCGAGGCTGACGTCGATCAGGCCCGGCCGCAGGCGGGCCCGGGCCCCGGCGTCGAGCCCGAGGCGCGCCAGCGCGTCGGACCGGTAGCCGTGGACCAGCACGTCCGCCCCGGCGAGCAGGTCCTCGACGCGCGCCCGCCCGGCCGGATCCTTGAGGTCGAGCCGGGCGCAGGCCTTGCCGAGCGTCATCTCCGGCACGACGCCCGGCTCGTCCCAGCCCGGCGGGTCGAGGCGCAGCACCGCGGCGCCGTATCCGGCGAGGAAGCGGGTCGCGACGGGGCCGGCCAGCACCCGGGTCAGGTCGAGGACGCGCAAGCCCGCGAGCGGGCGCTCCGGCCGCGCCGCCGCAAGGCCGTCCGGCCCGGCCGCGCGGTCGTCCGGCCCGGGCTCCCACGCGACCAGCGGCTCGCGCCCCACCGCCGCTCCCTGCGGGTGGGCGGCCCAGCTGTCGCTTGAGCGCATCGTGGCGGCGCAGCCGCCCGCCGCCACGACGGCGCCCTCGAGCTCGTCCGCCCGCCAGTGCGCCACGGCGGCCGCCACCGCCGCCCGCTCCGGCGCGGCGCCGAGCACGCGAAGGGCCGCGTCGCGGTGGTGCGGGGCGTTGGTGTGGAGCCGGATCCACCCGTCGGCCGCCGGATAGTCGCCGGCCACCGGGTCCCAGGGCGGCGGCGGCTCCCACCCTTGCGGCGCGAGGGAGCGGGCGAACCATTGCCCGGCGAGGCGCCGGTCGACCGCGACGCCTGGGCGCTTCCCGAACCGGGCCTCGACCAGCTCGGCCAGCGCCAGCCCCGCCGCCGCGACGGAGGCGGCCGCGAGATCGCTGACCGGGAAGATCGACGGGAGGGCGCCAGTCCCGGTCTGGGTCACCGGAGAGGAGGCGTCCGCGTCGAAGGCGCGCCGGATCGCGGTCAGGATCGCGCCGGAGGATTCGCTGCCCGCTTCGCCCGTCATCGCTCGGCTCCCCTGTCGCGAAGGATTGTCGGAGGAGGATACAGGACGAACCGCGGCGCCGGATCCCCTGACGCGCGATCCCCTGACGCGCGCGGGTCGGACCGGAGCGCGGACGGAGCCGGCCGGCCCGCCGTTGCCCGGACAGCCCCGGGCAGGCGAGGGACGATCCGCGGAGCTACGAGGGGCGGGAGACCAGCCGCACCGCCCCGCTCTGCGCGTCATAGGCGACGCCGCGATAGAAGCAGTCCCGCCGCCCGGTATGGCAGCAGCCGCCATCGCCGCCGACCCGCACCCGCAGCAGGAGCGCGTCCTGGTCGCAATCGACCCGCATCTCGACGAGGGTCTGGATCTGCCCGCTGGTGGCGCCCTTGTGCCAGAGCTCGCCCCGCGAGCGTGACCAGTACCAGACCTCGCCGGTGGCGAGGGTGCGGGCCAGCGACTCGGCGTTCATGTGGGCGAGCATCAGGACCGCGCCGGACTCGGCATCGACCGCGAGCGCGGTGATCAGACCGTCCGGGCCGAAGCGCGGCGTGAAGGCCTCGCCCTCCTCCAGCGCAGGCTTGTCGCCGGGAGCCGCGAAGGTGGGGAGCGGGCTCATCGCCGGTCGCGGACCAGGGTGAGGAAGCGGACCTGCTCGGTCGGGTCCTGCTTGAACACGCCGGTGAACTGGGTTGTGATGGTCGAGACGCCGGATTTCTGCACCCCGCGCATCGCCATGCAGAGGTGCTCGGCCTCCACCATCACGGCGACGCCACGGGGGTGGAGCACCGAGTCGATCGTGTCGGCGATCTGCGCCGTCATCGTCTCCTGGGTCTGGAGCCGGCGCGCGAAGGCGTCGACGACGCGGGCGAGCTTCGACAGGCCGACGACGCCGCGCCTCGGGTAGTAGGCGATGTGGGCCTTCCCCATGAACGGCACCATGTGGTGCTCGCAATGAGAGTGGAACGCGATGTCGCGCACCAGCACGATGTCGGAATAGCCCTCGACCTCCTCGAACACGCGGTCGAGGATGGCATCGGGATCCTGGCGGTAGCCCCCGAAGATCTGCTCGTAGGCCTTGGCCACACGCTGGGGCGTCTCGCGCAGGCCCTCGCGCTCCGGATCGTCGCCGGCCCAGCGCAGGAGGGTGCGCACGGCGGCCTCGGCCTCCTGGCGGGTGGGGCGCTCGGTGATGCGCTCCGGCCGGGGGGCGTCGCTGCGCTTGTCGGCCGCCTCCGGGGCCCGTACCGACAAGGACTTCAGCACCGCGTCCATCACGCCTCCAAGATCCGGGCCGCCGCAGTGGGCAGCCATGCCGGGACTTGAGATGCGCCCCGACCCGGCCGCGCCTCGCGGAGCCGGGTAACCGCGCCTATATCGGGAATCCGGCCCCGGCGCGCAATGCGCCGGGCGCGCAGCAGGTCACCGCGTCCTCAGTCCATCCACCCGTCAAACCGAAGTCCGACCGGTCCGGTCAAGCCCGATTCGTCCGTCCCGCGGCCCCTCTCGTCCAAAGTACGAACGCCATGCTCGACGACATCTACAATGCCCGCATCCTCGCCCTCGCGGCGGACATCCCCCGCCTCGGCCGGTTGCCGAGCCCGGAGGCGAGCGCGTCCAAGCACTCCAAGCTGTGCGGCTCGACCGTGACGGTGGACCTCGTCACCGAGGGCGACACCGTCACCGACTTCGCCCACGACGTGAAGGCCTGCGCGCTCGGCCAGGCCGCCTCCTCGCTGATGGCCCGCCACGTGGTCGGGGCGACCGCCGGGGAGCTGCGCGCCTTGCGCGACACGGTGCGGCGGATGCTCAAGGAGGGCGGCCCGGTGCCCCAGGGTAAGTTCGCCGATTTCGCCGTGCTGGAGCCGGTGCGGGACTTCAAGGCGCGCCACGCCTCGACGCTGCTCACCTTCGACGCCGTGGTCGACGCCCTCGACCAGATCGCCGCGAAAGGCGAAGCGGTGCCGGCGTGAGCCCGGCCCGCCGCGCGGCGCATCTCGCCATCCGCGGCTACCAGCTGACCCTGTCTGGCCTCGTCGGGCGCCAGTGCCGGCACTGGCCGTCCTGCTCGGCCTATGCCGACGAGGCGATCCAGCGCCACGGCCTCTGGGCCGGCGGCTGGATGGGATTCGCCCGGATCTGCCGCTGCGGCCCGTTCGGCACCCACGGCATCGACCTCGTGCCGGAGGCGCTGCCGGCGCAAGCCGCCTGGCACCGCCCCTGGGCCTATGGCCGCTGGCGCGGGGTCAACGCCCCGCCGCCAACATGCGACTAAATCTTTTCGCCCTTCTTTGAACAATATTTTTCAAGTTATATTTTGCTGGGTGCTGCATTTATTTTTAAAGATCTTTATACTTGTTTAAAATTACTGTGATTTTATATTATTGAGATGAAAAAGCCTTTTCCTTGCTTGTCATGCATAGATTTGTTCGCGCAACAAAATAATTTGTATTGACTATCTGTCAAATCCGTCAGAATCATATTCGTGATGGTATTTGATAACGAGGGGGTTGAAATTGGAAGATCAGGCGAAACAACCTCTGCTTAGAGGAATAGTCGGTGTAAATCTCGGGCATTTGATCATTTCTATATTATTTATTTTATTTTTGAGTTCTCCTTTTTTATTTTATGCGTACATAAAATCTACTAATATATTTCCAAATTGTTTGAGCGAGAACTGCAAGCAACATGCGGATTATCGTTATTTAGTTTCAAGTGGATGGAGTGCTATTTTTTCTCTTGCAGCGACTGCAGGTTGCTTGGGTACCATAGTGAGTTTTTTTCTGCGGCAAACAAAAAATGATCCTATATATCGAGAAAAAGCAAATGGAAATACTTTAAATGCTAATTTTGTCTTTATAGGATTGAGGGAAATATCTTTATTATGTTTTTTGGGAATCGTTTTTGGAGTCCTAATGATAGCACTTTTTATGGGTGGGTTCGTAAAAGGTAATTTGTTTCCCGATATAGTAGACGAGAAAAGCTCTTGGATTGATTTTAATATTAGAGTAGATGATTGGGCAAAAACGTTCATCTGGTGTTTTTTGGCAGGATTCTCAGAAAGACTCATACCTAGTTTGTTGGATGGTTTGGTGCGCAGGGTTGATGCGAACAATTCCCAAACCGCAGAGCCTGCAAATGTCGAAATAAAGGCTAATTCCAATGATAAACACCCGAATAATAAATAATTAATATTGAAATTATCAGAATATTATTATATAAAATAAAAAAAATATAAAGTAATCGGCAGTTTATAAATCGGAGCGTTTTTGCTCCGAGTCACCCCCTGTCATATCGCCTCGTGGCTGCTATACGGCGCCGGTTCGGTGCGTGGGGACGCACGCCGGATTCTGTCCACCACCCGGCTTACCTGCACCGTGCGCAGGAGTGAGCCCCGAGGAGTCTACGAGCCCATGCCGATCCTGACATTTCCCGATGGCGCCACGCGGTCCTACGACGGCGCCGTGACCGGCCGCGCCGTCGTCGAGGGCATCGCCAAGTCGCTGGCCAAGCGCACCGTGGCGATGGCCCTCGACGGCACCGTCCGCGACCTCGACGACGCGATCGCCCAGGACTCGCGCATCGAGTTCCTCGACCGCACCGACCCGCGGGCGCTCGAGCTGATCCGGCACGACTGCGCCCACGTGCTGGCGGAGGCGGTGCATTCGCTGTGGCCGGAGACCCAGGTCACGATCGGCCCGGTAATCGAGAACGGCTTCTACTACGACTTCCACCGCGAGACCCCGTTCTCGCCGGACGATTTTCCGGCGATCGAGGCGCGGATGCGCGAGATCATCGCGCGGGACGCCCCCTTCACCAAGGAGGTCTGGGCCCGCGACGACGTGCGCCGGCTCTTCGCGGACAAGGGCGAGGCCTTCAAGGTCGAGCTCGTCGACGCGATCCCGCCGGGCGAGGACCTGCGCCTCTACCGCCAGGGCGCGTGGTTCGACCTGTGCCGCGGCCCGCACATGACGTCGACGGGCAAGGTCGGCACCGCCTTCAAGCTGATGAAGGTGGCGGGCGCCTATTGGCGGGGCGATTCGACGAAGCCGATGCTGAGCCGGATCTACGGCACGGCCTGGGCGAACCAAGCCGATCTCGACGCCTACCTCAACCGTCTGGCCGAGGCCGAGCGCCGCGACCACCGGAAGCTCGGCCGCGAGATGGACCTCTTCCACTTCCAGGAAGAGGGGCCGGGCGTGGTGTTCTGGCACCCGAAGGGCTGGACCTTGTTCCAGTCCCTGATCGCCTACATGCGCCGGCGCCTGAAGGGCGACTATGCCGAGGTGAACGCCCCCCAGATCCTCGACAAGGCCTTGTGGGAGACCTCGGGCCACTGGGACTGGTACCGGGAGAACATGTTCGTCACGAAGACCGAGGACGAGCGCGTCTTCGCGATCAAGCCGATGAACTGCCCCGGTCACGTGCAGATCTTCAAGCACGGCTTGAAGTCCTATCGCGACCTGCCGCTGCGGCTGGCCGAGTTCGGTTCGGTCTCGCGCTACGAGCCGTCCGGCGCGCTGCACGGGCTGATGCGGGTGCGCGCCTTCACGCAGGACGACGCCCACGTCTTCTGCACCGAGGACCAGCTCGCGGCCGAGTGCCTGAAGATCAACGACCTGATCCTCTCGACCTACGCCGATTTCGGCTTCGACGAGATCGTGGTGAAGCTCTCGACGCGGCCGGAGAAGCGCGTCGGCTCGGACGCCCTGTGGGACCACGCCGAGGACGTCATGACCCGGGTGCTGGCTCAGATCGAGGAGCAGTCCGGCGGGCGGATCAGGACGGCGATCAACCCGGGGGAGGGCGCCTTCTACGGGCCGAAATTCGAGTACGTCCTGCGCGACGCCATCGGCCGCGACTGGCAGTGCGGCACGACGCAGGTCGACTTCAACCTGCCGGAGCGGTTCGGCGCCTTCTTCGTCGATGCCGACGGGCAGAAGAAGACCCCGGTGATGGTCCACCGGGCGATCTGCGGCTCGATGGAGCGCTTCACCGGCATCCTGATCGAGCACTTCGCCGGCCACTTCCCGCTCTGGCTCGCGCCCTTGCAGGTCGTGGTCGCGACGATCACCGGCGAGGCCGACCCGTATGCCCGCGAGGTCCTGAAGGCGGCCGACGCGGCGGGCCTGCGGGCCGAGGCCGATCTTCGCAACGAGAAGATCAACTACAAGGTCCGCGAGCACTCCCACGCCAAGGTGCCGGTGATGCTGGTGGTCGGCCGCAAGGAGGGCGAGGAGCGCACCGTCTCGATCCGCCGCCTCGGCAGCCCGCAGAGCCGCACCCTGCCGCTCGACCAGGCGCTCGCCGAACTGGTGGCCGAGGCGACCTTCCCGGACCTGCGGCGGGCGCAGGCCGTGGCGGACAGCGTGGCGAGCGAGGGCGTGACGCTCGATGGGCACCATGGGGAAAAGCCGGTGCCGTAGTGCACTGGCCTGAACCCTCCCCCCTCTGCGGGGAGGGTTCGCTCGCACGGGCCGGCGCGTTGACGCGACAGGCTCAATGCGGCTCGAGCGGCCCCGCCCGCATCGCGAGGCTCACCCCGTCGAGCCAGAATCCATCCGCGCAAGCCGTCACGGTGGCCTTGCGCCGGCCTGCGCCCGCCACCCGACCTACTTCGTGAGGCGGGCGACGCGCAAAGCCTGGTCGAACATCGCGTTGAGCGCCGCGGTGATGTCGGCCGGGGTGTTGGCGGTGCGGAAGTAGCCCGGCGAGGCGCAGGCCTGAAGGGGCGTCGCCAGCGTCGGGCTGAACCCGTTGACACGGTTGTTCTCCCACGCGATGCCGCCGCCCTTGTCGACGAAATCGATGATGTTGTAGGGGATATACAGGATAGAGATCGTCGCGCCGGCATTCTTCAGCGCCGTGCAGTTGTTGGAATCGATTTGGGCCGGCTGTGAGCCGTCCCACCAGGCATTGCCGTAGCCGGCAAATTGCGACGGGTTGCCCGGATAGGCGTATTTCCCGTTGCTCATCACGAAGAAGTGCTGGCCGTTCTGCATCCCGTCGGTGATCAGGAACACGAACGGCTTGCGGGCGGCGCTGGTGGAGCCGTCGCCGAAGCCGTTCTGGCTGACGATCGTCTTCATCTGCGGCAGGGCGACCTCGAAATGGGTGCCGCCCGCGCCGGTTCCGGTGGTGGGATCGCCGAAGCTGTTGAGCTGCGTCGTGCCGGTATCGAGGAGGTTGGTGAAGGCGAGCGGCCAGGCGAGGGCGCACTGGGCGGAGGTCTTCAGGGAGGTCACGTCGCTGGTCTGGCCGGCGAGCGTCGCGAGCTGGTTGATGAACGGGTAGATGCCGATCCGGTACTGGTTCGGGACGCTCGGGATCGAGGCGCGCTGGATCAGCGCGCAGACGGCATTGTTCACCGCGTCCGACCGCAGCTGGATCTTGCCCGCCGCCTTGGTCCAGCCGACATAACCCGGGAAATGACAGGCGAACTGGCAGCCCTGCTTGTAATCCGAATACATGTCGTTGTTGACGCTGGCGAGCTGGGTCATGCCGCTCGCGGTCGAGGGCAGGCCCATCGAGCCCGATACGTCGACCATCAGGTAGAAGTCGAGGTAGCTCGGCAGGTCGGCCGAGGCGGTGACGGTGTTGCCCATCGTCGTGGTGGGGACGAGGAACAGCTTGCTGAAGCTGTTCTGGATCGTCGCCGTGTAGGTGACCGTCGCGGTGATGGTCTGGCCGGAGGCGACGACCTGCGGGGTCGCCAGCGACACGGTGGCCAGCGGGACGGTGCCGGTATTGACGTTGAAGGTATTGACGGCCTGGGTCTTGCCCGCCGTGAGCGCGGCGGCGAGGACGCCGTTCTGCGACGAGTTGGCGGCCACGTAGGCCTTGGCGGTGACGACGGCGGCCAGCGCCGCCGCGTCCGCCGCGCGGTCGAGCCGCGACCGGTTGGTCACCGCGACGCCGTAATCGACCCCGAGCCCGACGAGGCCGACGATCGGCACCAGGCTCAGCCCGAACAGGATGTTGATGCCGCCGCCGCGGGCGCGGGCGAGGGACGCCGCCGCCGCGGCGAACCGGCGGGCTCGACTCAGAAACCGGGACATCTCGTGGCGATTCCGTCGTTGTTGGTGGTGTCGTAGTTCACCAGCGAGGCGTAGCGCGGCTGGACATAGGCCGAGCGCGCGATCCGGATCGGCTGGAGGATCTGGGTGCCGAAGGTCGGCGTGAAGGTGAACACCACGTCGACCACGATCAGCGAGGCCGGACCGTAGACCGACCGCGGCAGGGCGGACCGGGTCGGGGCCGCGTTGTTGGCCGCCGGCACCTGCGGCACGCCGCAGGGCCGGAAGGCGGCGCCGCTCGCCGGCTGGGTGGTCCCGGTGCTGGTCCAGACCACGTTGGCGACGTAGCACGCGCTGAGATCGCTGCCGTCGCTGCAGGTGGTCGCGACCTGGGTGAACTGGATGCTGGCGTAGTTGATCGTGATGTCCTGCCACCACGATTTGCCCTGGCGTTTGGCGTCGTCCATCAGGTACGGGAACAGGACCAGGGCCGCGTCGTAGCTGAAATGCAGGTCGGCGGCGTTGACGGTCGCGACGGAGGTGCTCGCGTCGGGTGGCGAGGTCTGCGAGATCATCTGGCTGATCGACTGCACCACCAGCTCGACCTTGCGCACGGCGTTGATGTAGGCGACGAGCTGGATGCCGCCGAGCATGATCGTCAGGAGCACGGGCAGGATCAGCGCGAGCTCCGCCGCCGCGAGGCCGTCCTCGGCCGCCCGGAAGCGCCGGATCGCCGATCCGGTCCTCCGGCGCGCGGGATGCCCGTCGGCGGGAGCGGCACCCATCAGAACTGCTCGACCCGGAAGGCGGCGGTCGACATCAGGAGGTAGGCCGCCTTGCCGTTGTAGGTCGCGCCGGCGCCGAGCCAGCCCGACAGCAGGGCGGGCAGGAAGGTGACCGGATAGATCACCTGCAGGTACTGGTAGTCGCCGCGGTTGCCGAGGGTGAACTGGCCGCTCCCGGGCGTTAGCGACGGCAGCACCAGCCCGCTCATGTCGGACTTGGCGTAGGTGTAGTAGCCGCTCGGCTGCGCCGCCTTCGGCACGACGTAGAGGTTGACGATCACGTCGCCGCAGGACATCGCGGCGGGCAGGTAGCCGCAGAGCGCCTGCGTGAAGGCCGCCCGGCTCGCCGGGGGCGACTGCGACTGGGCGTTGCCGATGACGATGTCCCGCGCGGCCCGGCCGGTGGCGTAGTCGAGCTTCTGGTTGAAGTACAGGATCTGCGCCACGACCATGGTGAAGAGCAGGGTCGTGAGGAACAGCATGCCCACGATGGCGAACTCGACGGTCGTCGAGCCGCTTCGGTCGCGGAGGAGGGCCGGCACGCTGCACATGGCAGCACCGTAGGGTTGAGCTCTTAAAGCAAAGATAATTGCAATATAGAAACCGGGAGCTTTGTGCGTCAGCTTTGGGCGAATGTACGGTTAACGCTTCGACATCGCGCCCTATGCCGATCCACGGCACGAGACGACCGGCGTCGCCGGGCGCGGCCGTGCCGGCGCCCCGTCACGCCTGCGGCTGCAGGGCCTGTCACGGATCCTTGGCGATCGCCTCGATGTCGCGGTCGACGCCGCTCTCGACCTTGAAGTCCTGGGTGTAGACCTTGCCGTCGTGGCGGGCGATGAGCTGGTACTCGCCCTCGGCCAGGGTCACCTGCGGGAAGGCGCCGATCGCCTCCCGGATGGTGTCGCCGCCCGGGGTGAGCACGCTGAAGGCCGTGCCGGCAAAGGCCTCGGTGCCCGGAGCGGCGACGAGCTTCAGGGTCACGGTGGCGGCGCGGTGGTTCAGGGTCGCGTCGGTGAGGCGCCCGTTCTCGACCTTCAGGTCGGCGCGCTGGATCGCGTTCGAATCGCCCCAGGTCGAGACGACATGGTAGGTGCCCTCGGGCAGGCGCACGATCTCGCCGGCCTTGACGCCGTCGCGGACGAGCCGTCCCTCCGGGTTGTTGCCGATCGGCACGAAGACCGCGAAGGCGAGCTGGCCGGGCGCGATCCTGGCGTCGCCGACCGCGCCGCCGAGGCGGAGCGCCCCCGCATTGACCACGAGCAGGTCGCTGGCCTGGCCGGAATTCAGGGTCACGCGCTTCGAGGTGCTGACGAAGCCGTAGGTGACGTTGGCGAGATAGGTGCCCGGGGGCAGCCGGAAGGTCGGTGCCGCCTCCTCCGAGCGGGCGAGCACCACCGGCTTGCCGCCCTCCGGCCGGTCCTCGTAGATCCGCCAGGTCAGGCCGCCGCGCAGGGGCTTGGCCTCGCTGGTCAGGACCGCCCGCAGGGACAGGCTCACCTCCGCGGGCGCCGGTGCCGGGGGCGGCCCCTGCGTCACGCCTTGAGGGGCCACGCTCGGCGGGAGCGCCGGGGCCTGCGCCAGGGCGGCGCTTCCCGAGAGCGCGACGAGCGCCAGGGCCTCACCGAAACGCCGTCTCGCCCTCATCGCCGTCCCTCGCCAGGAGTTCGCTCGCCGCCGCCATCAGGTTTCCGACCGAGAGCGGGCGGAACCGGAACTCGACCACGTGCTTGCCGGCCGGCACCTCGACCCCGCGGAAGAGCAGGTTGGCGCGCAGGATCGGACGGCGGGCGCCGTCCACCCGGGCCTCCCAGCCCGGATAGAAGATGTCGTGCAGCACCAGCACGCTGTCGCGGTCCGTCTCGACCTCCACGGTGACGACATTGCGGCGATAGGCGAGGATCGTCGCATGGCCCTTCGCGGCGACCACGGGCGCCGCCGGGTCCTTGAGGCCGAACGCGCCCTTGATCTTCGGCACGCTGTCCTGGTCGACCAGAGCCGTCTCGTTGCCCTCGAACTCGGGCAGCTCGTCCTGGCCCAGCACGCTCTCGGAATCGACCGGAACGAGGCGGGTCGCCAGGTAGGCCCGGGGCTTGGCCGGGTCGAGGCGGTAGATCCACATCTCGCCCGAGCCGTAGAGGAGCTTGGCGCCGGTCAGCTGCGGGAAGTGCCGCGGCAGCCGCTCGGCCGGCCGGTCGAGGACGAGGTATTCGAGGCCGAGCAGGCTCGCGAGCCGCGAGCGGTAGCCGCGAAACAGGCCCGGGAACTGGCGCAGGTTCGGGTCGGCGGCGTTCTCGCCGGGGCCGACGGCGCGCTCGTAATCGGCGAGCCGCAGGGGGTTGTAGCCGATCGTGTCCTCGAGCCCGAGCACCATCGAGGCGTTCTGCCAGGCGCCGCCGAGGCCCAGGATCTCGACGCGGGGATGCTCGCCCTTGGCATGGCGGGCGTCGAGTTCGGACCTGAGCAGCGTCAGGCCCTGGAGCTGCTCCGGCGGCAATTGCTGGAACACCGCGTAGCGGCCCGCCGGCTCGGCGTTGAGGGAGTTGCCGGCATTGCGCCAGACGAGCTCGGCCCCGAGCAAGGCGACGAGGCCGGCCGTCGCGAGCGCCCGCCGGCGCGGGTCCGCCCGCAGCATCACGGCGGCGGTGACCGCCACCAGGGCGCTGCCGATCAGGCCGTCGCGCACGGCGTCGGGCAGGTGATCGGCCCTGGCGGCGTAGCGGTAGGACACGAGCAGGATGCCGGCCAAGCCTGAGAGTGCCAGGGCCGGCAGGGCGAGGCGGACGGCGCCTGCGAGGCGCGGGAGCCCGGCGGGACGCCCGAGCCGGGGCGCGCCCTCGCGCAGGTAGCGGTGGACGAGGTAGCCGGCGGTGAGCGCGATGCCGAGGTTGATCACGAAGGTGGCGTCGGCGGGCCGGCGGTAGAGGTCGACGCCGGGAACGTGGTCGAAGACCGGGGCGAAGAGCGGGGTGTAGCGCCCGAGGGCGTAGAGCGTGGCGGCGGCCAGCACGATGACGGGATAGCGGATCTCCCGGGCGGCGAGGCGTCCGCCCGCGATGCCGTGCCAGAGGATCAGCAGGGCCGGCAGGGTGCCGGCGAAGAGGTAGTTCACCGCCCGGTCGGTCCAGGTGTTGCCGTCCATCGACTTCCAGTCCGGGCCCCAATAGTCGTAGGTCCAGCGCAGCGAGCCGAACACGTCGGCGAACAGGGCGGTGGCGAAGCTCGAGGGCGGCAGCGAGCCCATGATGGCCGCGCCGTAGGCGAAGGACGGCCGGGTCGAGGTCATCAGGAACTGCATGGTGAGGAGCGAGGGCACGGCGAGCAGCGCGCCGCCGACGAGCGCCATCACGGCGAGCACGCCGAGGCGCCCGCGCAGGTAGAGAAGCGGCGCCGGCGCCGTCAGCACGGCGTGGAGCGCGACGCCGATCAGGCTCAAGCCGCTCAGGAACGCCACCTGGTCGCGCCCCACCGTCATCACGGCGGCCACCACCGCGAAGGCGAGGCCGAAGGCGTAGGAGCGGCGGGCGAGCGCCTCCTCGAGCAGCCACCAGGCGAGCGGGACGAAGCCGTACGAGATGATCATGCCGGTATGCTGCAGCCGGGCCGAGGCCGAGCCGCCGAGCACGAACACCATCGCGGCCGCGACCGCGCCGGCGGCGTGCCAGCCGCGGCGGCGGAAGAGCAGGAGCATCGCGACCGCGCCCGGGATCAGGTGGGCGAATACCACCGCGTCGAACAGCTCCATCGACGGGGACGGGTCGAGCCATGCGAAGAACAGCATGGTCGGGGTGAAGAGGAGCGATTGCGGATCGGCGACGGACGGGTGGCCGGCGAAGTGGTAGGGGTTCCAGAGCGGCAATTCGCCGTTGGCGAGCGCCGCGCCGAGGTAGCGCAGCATCGGGTAGAAGTGGTTCTTCGAATCCCACGGCACGACGGCGCCGGCGAGCGGCCAGACCGCGGCGGCGGCGGACCAGAACAGCAGCACGGCGGCGAGCGCCAGCCAGAACTCCCGCGGGGTCCAGGGTGAGGCGAGGGGGGCGGGATTGCGCGTCGTCATGGCGTCCTCGGCACCGGCCCGGGCCGGCATCGGCCTTCTCGTCACGCCCGGGCCGTGGCCGTCCGGGCCGGAATGGTGCTTAAAGGGGGCATCGGGGCGCCAGGATGGCAGCCAGCCGTCCCGCTTCCCGCCCCGTCCGCTATAGCTCAAGCCACTGAAGCCGAGATGAACGCGATCCTCGACCTCCTTTGCACCCGCCGCTCGGTGCCGCCGGTTCAGCTCGGCGGCCCCGGCCCTTCCCCCGAGGAGCTGGACACCATCCTCACCGCCGCCGCGCGGGTGCCGGATCACGGCAAGCTCGCGCCCTGGCGCTTCATCGTGATCGAGGGCGAGGGCCGGGAGCGGATCGGACGCGTCGTGGCCGAGGCCTACCGGGCCGATCACCCGGAGGCCGACGACAAGCGCCTCGCCCTCGAGGCCGGGCGCCTCAAGCTGGCGCCCCTGGTGATCGCCGTGGTGTCGCGGGCCGGCCCGCACGTGAAGATCCCCGACTGGGAGCAGGTGCTCTCGGCCGGCGCGGCGACGATGAACCTCGTCCTCGCGGCCAACGCCCTCGGCTTCCGCACCGCCTGGCTCACCGAGTGGATGGCCTATGACCGCCGGGTGCTCGACGCCCTCGGCCTCGACCCGGCCGAGCGCCTGGCGGGCTTCGTCCATGTCGGCCGTGCCGGCGAGGTGCCGCCCGACCGGCCGCGGCCGTCGCTCGACGAGATCGTGACGCGGTACTGACGGCGTCCCGCGCGGGGCGGTCCCGAGCGGTCCCGGCTGGCGCCGGGCCCCCGGGACGCTCTACCGATGGCGGCTGAGCCCGCCCCGCCGGGCCTCCGCTTCCCGCCCATCCTATTTCCGGACAATCCTGGGGCCGCCGATGCATTACGACGCCGAGACCCGCACCCTGCGGCACAACCCGTTCAAGGCGCTGGTGGCACCGCGCCCGATCGGCTGGGTCAGCGCGCTCAGCGCCTCGGGCCAGCTCAACCTCTCGCCCTACTCGTTCTTCAACGGCGTCGGGGACAGCCCCGAGATGGTGATGTTCTCCTCCTTCGGCCGCAAGGACGCGCTGGCCTTCGCGGAGGAGGGCGGCGAGTTCGTCTGCAGCCTCGCCACCCTCGACCTCAAGGAGGGGATGAACCAGACCTCGGCGCCGCTGCCCCGGGGCGAGAGCGAGTTCGACTTCGCGGGCCTCGCCACGGCGCCGTCCCGCAAGGTGCGCCCGCCGCGGGTGGCCGCCTCGCCCGCCGCCCTCGAATGCCGATGGCTGCAGACCATCCCGCTCGTGCCGGCGGAAGGCGGCGAGCCGGCCTACTTCATGGTGATCGGCCAAGTGGTGTCGATGTACATCGACGACCGCTTCGTGACGCCGGACGGCCGGGTCGATACCGGGGCGATGCGGCCGATCATGCGCGGCGGCTACTTCGACTACTTCACGGTCGAGCCCGAGAACCGCTTCGAGATGCGTCGGCCGGCGGGGGGCGGGGACACGCCGAAGCGGTGAGGGCGGTCGTCCTGCGCCGCGCAGGCACTGTGCGGCGCGCCGGCAAGGCTCCTGCCCGGGGTGGGATTTTATGCTACCGTCCCGGCCGATCACGGACAGGAGCCGCCATGCAGGCCGCGGAAAAGATCAGCATCACCATGACGTCGGAGCAGCTCCGGGCGGTCCGCGAGAGCGTCGCGGCAGGCGAGTACGCGTCGACCAGCGAAGTGCTGCGCGACGCGGTGCGCCTCTGGCAGCGCCAGCGTCAGGAGGATGCCGAGCGCCTGAACGCCATCCGAGCCCGCATCCGCCGCTCGCTCGACGATCCGCGTCCCGATCTGACCGGTGAGGAGGTGCAGTCGAACCTGGATGCGCTGTTCGCCGAGGCCGAGGCAGAGGCTGAAGCCGAGAACACGGTCAAGACCGGAGACAAGCGTGCGTAGGCTGCCGGTCACTTACCGTGCGGAGGCCAATGCCGATCTGCGCGACATCTTCAGAGTGGTCCTGCGCGCCAGCCGCAATCTCAAAACCACCAGAGCGTTTGTGCAGCGGATCAAGGACCGCTGCGAACGCATCGGCGACGCCCCGCAAGGCGGACGCCCCAGGGACGATCTCGAACCTGGCCTGCGTACGGTGCCGTTCGAGCATACTGCCTTGATCGCGTATCGGGTCGAGCCGGGCCGGGTACGGATCACCAACGTGTTCTATGGCGGCCGGGATTTCGAAGCGCTTTATCGCGGCGACGAGGATTGAGACGACCCCGCCCCCATCCGCTTCAATGTTCCTTTACCATAACGCCAGCATCCTCGGCCCCATGAGAGAGCAGGCCTGCGTCTTGCGGCGCCGCTCCGCCGGGCCGCCATGTTCCTGTTCACCAGCACGCCTTCGCCGGGACCCGCCAGCCAGGGAATCGCCCCCCAGGGCAATGCCAGCCGCACGACCTCCGGCAACCCGGTGATCGAGGCGATCCGGCAGGGTGCGGAGAAGACCGGCGCCGCCTTCGACTACCTGCTCTCGACGGCGCAGCGCGAGTCGAGCCTCAACCCCTCCGCCAAGGCCGGCACCTCCTCGGCCACCGGCCTGTTCCAGTTCATCGAGCAGACCTGGCTCGGGGTGATGAAGCAGGACGGGCCGTCGCTCGGCCTCGGCTCCTACGCCGACGCGATCACGGCCCGCTCCTCCGGCGGCTACGCGGTGAGCGATCCGGCCGCCCGCCAGGCGATCCTCGACCTGCGCCGCGACCCCGAGATCGCCTCCGCGATGGCCGGCGCGCTCACCCGCCGCAACGCCGACGCCCTCTCGGACGCGCTCGGCCGCGAGCCGAACCGCGCCGACCTCTACGCCGCCCATCTCCTCGGCGTGCGGGGCGCCCTGACGCTGATCCGTGCCGCCGAGACCGCGCCCGGACGGTCCGCCGCCGCCGACCTGCCGGAGGCCGCCGCCGGCAACCGCGGCCTGTTCTACGACCGCACCGGGCGGGCGCGCAGCGCCTCCGAGCTCTACGCGGTGCTCGGCACCAGCCCGGCCGCGCCGGCGCCGGCCGCCACCGCGGCGACACAAGGTGCCCAGCCGACCGCCTATGCGCCCGAGGCCGGCAGCGGCCTGCGCTCGCTCTTCCAGACCGACGCCCGGCGCGGGCCCGTCTCCGACAGCGTCGCCCGCCTGTGGGGCGGCCGGGGCAGCGGGGCCGCGGCGCCGAGCTACTTCCCGCGCTCGAACGAGGGGCCGGTCCTGGCTTCCGCCGCGCCCGCCCCGCCCGCGGGCACCGACTCCGGGAGCGTAGCCCCGGCGACCCTGCCGGACGCCTTCCCGGGCGGCGTGCCCCTGCCACCGGCCCGCCCGCGGGAATACGGCGGCGGCCGCAACCGCGCCGCCCTCAGCCCCTCGCCGATCCAGTCCTGACCCGAATCCCGGAGCCGCGCCGATGATCATCCGCCAGTTCCTGCTCTGGACGCAGCACGACTCCGCCGGACGGCGTGCCGAGGCGGCCTCGTCGCTGGCCCGGGCCTACCTCTACGGCGACCTCGACCCTGCAGCGCGCTGGGAGGCCAAGACCGCCATCACGGCGCTCCTCGACGATCCCTCGCCCCTGGTCCGGCGGGCGCTCGCCGAGGCCTGCGCCAACGCGGCGGACGCGCCCCGCACCCTGGTGGTGGCGCTCGCCCAGGACCAGCCGGAGATCGCCGGCCTCGTGCTGGCGCGCTCGCCGGTCCTGTCGGATGCCGACCTCGTCGACTGCGCCGCGGTCGGGGACGAATCGGGCCGCGTCGCCATCGCGGGAAGGCCGCACCTCTCGGCCATGCTGTGCGGAGCCCTCGCCGAGATCGCCGGCGCGGCGGCGCTCCGGGCGCTGGCCGCCAATCCGGGCGCGGAGGTCACCCGCGGCAGCCTCCTGCGGATGGTCGAGCGCCACGGCGACGACGCCCGCTTGCGCGAGGCGCTGCTCGCCCGGCCCGACCTGCCGCTCGACGTGCGCCAGGCGGTCGCCGCCCGCCTCGCCAGCGCCCTGTCGGCCTTCGTGAGCGGCTGTGGCTGGCTCTCGCCCGAGCGCAGCGAGCGGGTGACCCGGGAGGCGCGGGAGCGCGCCACCCTGGGCTTCGCCGAGGGCTCGGAGGCGGCCGACCTGCGCCGCCTCGTCGCCTATCTGCGGGCGGCCGGCCAGCTCACCCCCGGCCTGATCCTGCGGGCGATGCTGTCGGGCCGGATGGCCTTCACGGAGGCGGCGCTCACCGACCTCTCGGGGCTGCCGGCCGAACGGGTGGCGGGGCTCCTGCACGATCGCCGCGGCAGCGGCCTGGCGGCGCTCTACCGCCGGGCCGGCCTGCCGCCCGCCCTCGAACCCGCCTTCGCAGCCGCGATGACCGCCTGGCACGAGGAGAGTACGGGCCTGCGCGAGACGAGCGCCCCGGCCCTGTCGCGGCGGATGATCGAGCGGGCCGTGACCGCCTGCGAGCGCCTGCCCTTCGGCGAGGCTCACGCCATCGTGGCCCTGCTCAACCGCTTCGACGCCGAGGCCGCCCGAGACGAGGCACGGGTGCTCGCCCGCGCGCTCGTGAACGAGGCCACCGTCGATTCCGTGCTGGACGCGATCCCCGCCGCCCTGATGGAGAGCTATCGCCAGGACCGGCTGCGCCTCGCAGCCTGATGCAGGACCGGCTGCGCCTCGCCGCGTGACGCTTCAGCGCGCAGCCGCCCGCCGGTCCGCGCACATCACGGCCGCCGCGAGGTAGCCGGCCAGGGAGACGATCACGGCGTGGGGGTGGATCGGCCGGACGAAATGCGCAGAGACGCTCATCGATTCCTCCCGATTCGGGTGTCCCACCCGGCATACGATGCCGGGCGGCCAGTGGACAAGCGTCCGCCGCAGGGAATTTCGTTCTCGCTGCGCCGGGATTAAGCCCCGGGTGACCTTTCGTGGTCTCGGTATGGCGTGGGCAAGCCCGCGCGCATCATGGCGTCAGGTCCGATCTCGCGCGCCATGATCCCCATTCATCACGGATGCGCGAGCCTCTCGTCTTTCCGGGAGCTTACGGTTAAGACCGCGATCGAGGCGCTTCGCACGGAACCGACGACCCGAATGACCGACGGTTGGGACGACTCCGCCGTCGCCTGGATCGCCGAGATCGGCGAGGAGGGCGATTTCGGCCGGGCCTGCGTGCTCGATGCGCCGATGCTGGCGCGGATCCGCGGCCGCGGCTTTCGCCGGGCCCTCGATGTCGGCTGCGGCGAGGGCCGCTTCTGCCGCCTGCTGCAGGATCTCGGGATCGGGACGGTCGGCATCGATCCCACCGACGCGCTGCTGCGCCAGGCCCGCGCCCGCGATCCGGAGGGCGCGTATCTCCCCGGCCGGGCCGAGGCCTTGCCCTTCGCGGACGGCGCCTTCGACCTCGTGGTCAGCTACCTGACGCTGATCGACATGCCGGATGCGCACGCGGCGATCCCCGAGATGGCCCGGGTGCTCGCGCCGGGCGGGACGCTCCTGGTCGCCAACCTGTCGAACCTCGCGAGTGCCGGCGCCTGGCTGAGGGATGCCGACGGCGTGCGCCGCTTCCGCCTCGACGATTACCTCGAGGAGCGGGCCGAGTGGGCGGAGTGGAGCGGCATCCGGGTGCGCAACTGGCACCGGCCGCTGTCGCTTTACATGACCCTGCTGCTGGGGCGGGGGCTCATCCTGCGCCACTTCGACGAGCCGGTGCCGCATCGCGGCGACCCGGCGAAGGTCGCGCTTTACCGTCGGGTGCCGTGGTTCATGATGATGGAGTGGGAAAAGCCGGCGGGGTGAGCCGCCGCGCCCGGCTTGTCCGATGTCGGGCGGGTTTCCCCGCGCGATGGGACACCCCCGTCGTCAACGCGGGGTCCGGCCTTCGGCGAGCACCGGGATGCCATCGAGGGTGTTCGAAGGCCGGTGCGTGCGATCTTCTGGCACCGTCGTGCAGGCGCCCTGCGGACGCCTAACCGCCCAGGCGCCCGAGCCGATCCAGCAGCGCCCGGTCGTGCAGCAGCACCATCTTCTCCTTGGCGTTCAGCCACGCCGCCGCCTCGTCGATCGTCTCGGCCTCGACCACCTTGGCCTGGGCCATGACGTGGTCTGCTTGCGGCGCGCCGCGGGGGCGGGGCTCGGAAGGGGGCAGGAAGGCGAGGTGGCCGGCCTGGAGGTCGGGATCCGCGTGGAGCGCCCGCACCCCGTCGGCGTCGTCGTAGCCGAGGGCGGCGTTGCGCGCCTCGATCGCTTTGGCGGCGGTCGCGATCGCCGGGGGCTCGCGCTCCTCCGGCGTCATCAGCAGGCCGGCCCGCTTGAGGGCGAGGCCCAGGCCCAGCTGCCCGCTCGCCCACGAGATCGGAATCGCCAGGACGAGGCCGAGGATCGTCGGCGACATCCACAGGAACAGCGAGGTCGCGATGGCGAAGGCCGACACGCCGGCCACCAGCCCGAGGATCGTGTGCCAGCGGTGCCGGCGCACGATGTCCGACCACGGGATCGAGCCGTCGTCGCGGCGCTGCGGGTTCCAGCCGGCGTCGCGCCGGAGCAGGATCTGGATCACCGAGCCGGACTGGACCAGCATGGCGATCGGGGCGATCAGCGCCGAGAGCAGGGTCTCGATCAGCGCCGAGAGCACGAGGCGCACCCCCCCGCCGCTCGCCCGCCGCACCGAGGCATCGAGGAGGCCGAGGATCAGCCCGAACAGCTTCGGGGCGAGCAGGATCCCCATGGTGATCCCGAACAATTGCAGCGCGCGCACCGGGTCGAAGCGCGGCCAGACCGGGTAGAGGCGGAACTCGGTCGAGAAATACTCGGGGCGGATGTACGCGGTCTGGAGGGCGAGCGCGATGCCGACCACGAGCTGCGCCGCCCAGAGCGGCGATGCGAGGTAGCCGGCGATGCCGGTGGCGAAGTGCTGGCGCGAGGCGAGCTTGAGGCCCGCCGTGCCGATGATGCGGCTGTGCTGCAGGTTGCCCTGCGCCCAGCGCCGGTCGCGGATCGCGATGTCGATCAGCGAGGGCGGGCTCTCCTCGTAGGAGCCCTGCAGATCGGGGAGCATGTACACGCTCCAGCCGGCGCGGCGGATCAGGGCCGCCTCGACGAAGTCGTGGCTGAGCACATGGCCGCCGAAGGGCGGCTTGCCGGAGAGGTCCGGCAGGCCGCAATGGTCGGCAAAGGCACGCGTGCGGATGATCGCGTTGTGGCCCCAGTAATTGCCGTCGCGGCCCGACCACAGCGACAGCCCGGTGGCGATGACGGGTCCGTAGATGCGGGCCGCGAATTGCTGCACCCGGGCGAACAGGGTGTTGCGGTTGATGATGAGCGGCAGCGACTGGATGATGCCGGAATCCGGGTCCGCCTCCATGGCGCGGGCGAGCGTCACCACGCAGTCGCCGCTCATCAGGCTGTCGGCGTCGAGGACCAGCATGTGGTCGTAGTGCCCGCCCCAGCGGGTGACGAAGTCGGCGATGTTGCCGGCCTTGCGGTGGTGGTTCTTCTGGCGGTGGCGGTAGTAGAGGCGCGCGTCCTCGCCGAGGCGGGCGCGCAGCGCCAGATAGGCCCGCTCCTCGGCAATCCAGGCATCGGCCTGGGTCGAGTCGGACAGGATCCAGTAGTCGAAGGCCGCGCCCTCGCCCGTCGCCTCGATCGACTCGCGGATCGCCTCGACCGCCGCGAAGGTGCGGGCGGTGGCCTCGTTGTAGACCGGCATCACCACGGCGGTGCGGGTGGCGAGGGGGCCGGGCTGAGCCTGCGGTCGGCGCCGGCGCAGCAGCGCCAGGAAGCCGAGCAGGCCGGAGGTGAAGGCCAGCGCGATCCACGAGAAGTTGAGGGTGAAGAGCGCGAGGAGCAGCCACTGCAGCCAGGTCGTGGAGCCGGCGACCGACACGACCTCGTACATCTGCACCGCGCCGTAGGCGGTGAGCAGGAACCCGCCGCCGAACACGAAGGCGCGGGCCCCCCAGGGCGCGCGACGGCCGGGCACCTTGTGCTCCTGGTCCTCCGACCACCGGCGCAAGTCCTGCACCGGCATGGCGAGGGGAGCCTCCGGCGGCACCGCGGGCGCGACCGCGAGGGCCGGCGCGGCACCGGACGGCGCGTCGGGGCGGTGGAGATCGAGGCCCTGGGCAGGGCCTTGGGCGAGGGTCACGGGGTCCACCGGTACAGCCATGTCTCACTGACGGGTTTGTCGCCGGCCTTGACGGTCAGGCGCAGCTCGCAGGCGGTGTCGCTGCCGGGATCGAGCTCGAACACCGCCCGCACGGTCTTGCGCTCCGGATAGGCGTAGAGGCGCTGGCGGGTGATGCTGCCGGGCGCCGTATTGAGGGCGAGCTGGAGCGCGTTCGGGTCGACCCCATCCGCGAACGGCGCCTCGCCGGCGAAGTCGACGAGGAAGAGCCGGCGCTTGCCCCCGTTGCCCTTGCCGATCCGGGTGCCCGAGCAGGCGGCGAGCGGCGGGGCGCCCGGTACCGCCCAGCACCAGAACTGGCGGTAGCTGAAGGCGGTCTCCTTGGCGACCGGGTCCTTGGGCCGCCAATAGGCCAGGACGTTCTCGTTGACCTCGGATTCGCTCGGGATCTCGATCAGCTGGACGGCGCCGGCGCCCCAGCCGTGCTGCGCCACCCCCGGCCCCCAGCTGCCCAGCGGCTCGACCCACAGGCTCGGGCGCTTCTCCCAGCGCTGCACGTCGTCCTGGTAATCGGCATAGGCGCGGGCGCGCTGGACCAGGCCGAAGCCCTTCGGGTCCTGGTCGAGGAAGGCGGAGATCTGCAGCGTCTCGGGATTCTGCACCGGGCGCCAGAGCGCCTCGCCCCAGCCGTTTCGGATCTGCAACCCGTCGACCTCGTGGGCGGCGGGCCTGGCATCATCGACGTTGCGGTGGTCGGTCGGCCCGAACAGGTAGGCGCCGGTCATGCCGGCGATGCCGACATGCTCGAGGGGGGTGCGCGGGCACAACGTCGCCTCGACGTCGACGATGGTGGCCTCGCCGGGGCGCAGGGTCATGCGCAAGGCCGCGGTGGCGGATTCGGAATCGACGAGCGCGTGGATCACGATCTGCCCGGTGCCGGCCCCCGGCCGCTCAAGCCAGAAGGCGCGGAACAGCGGGAACTCCTCGCCCTTGGCCTCGGCGGGCTTGAGCGTCAGGGCGCGGGCGGTGACGCCGTAGCTCTGCCCGGCGGCGAGGGCCCGGAAGAACGAGGCGCCCTGGAAGATCGCGCAGTCGGACGGCGCCGCCCCGTTGAAGCCGGCATAGAGCCGGAAGCCCGAGAAGCCGAGGTCGCGCCCTTCCTCCGGGGCCTTCAGCTTGCCGAAGCTGAAGCGCGTGCGATCATAGGCGATGCGGCGCACCGCCCCGTCCTCCACCGCGTGCAGCGCCACCGGCGTGGTGAACACGAAGCCGCGGTGCAGCGGCTCGACCACGAAGCCGCGGCCCTCGCCGGCCCAGAGCAGGGCGGGGGGCTGGGCTCTCACGCCGATATACTGCTCGTAAGTGAGATCCTTGAACGGCTCGGGGAGGTCGTTCGCCGGCGCCGTGAACGGCTTCTTCGCCAGGGCGCGCGCGAGCTCGACCACCTGGCCCGGATCGAAGCGCTGCCCGTCCGACAGCGGCGCCGGCTCCGCCGGCTGCGCGCCCGCCGTGCCGGTCACGGCGAGGCCGCCGGCAAGCGCCAGCACCGTGCGTCGGTCGATGGCTGCGCGGTGGGGCGGGTCTGTCGGGGCTCTCGTCATCAAGGGGAGGTGTACCGCGCCGGATTCGAAGGAAGGCGCCGCCGTTTACCACGATCCCGGCTGAACCGGGGGTTAAGAATCGCGTCCGGGGCAGGGTCGCGTCGCGGGCCGGGCGCGCTTGCCGATCCGGGACGATCGGCTAGACGGTTGCAACGCCCACGGACGACCCTCCTCCCGCGTATGACAGGCCGCCGATGACCTCCACGCCGAACCCCGCCGGGGCCCGCTCCCTCCTCGCCGTCGTGCTCGCCGCCGGCAAGGGCACGCGGATGCGCTCGGCCCTGCCGAAGGTGCTCCACCCGATCGCCGGCCGGCCGATGCTCGCCCACGTGCTCGCCGCGGTCGGGGAGGCCGGGGCGGGGCGCCTCGCCGTGGTGGTCGAGCCCGGCCGCGACGACGTCGCCCGGGTCGTCGCGGGTTTTCCGGGTGCCGAGACCTATCCGCAGGCCGAGCGCCTGGGCACAGCCCACGCGGTGCTGGCGGCGCGGCGCGCGCTTCTTGCGGGCGCCGACGACGTGGTGGTGGCCTTCGGCGACACGCCGCTGATCACCCCCGAGACCTATGCCCGCCTGCGCGCGCCGCTCAGCCAGGGCGCGGCCGTCGCGGTGCTGGCCTTCGAGGCAGCCGATCCCACCGGCTACGGACGGGTGCTGGTCGCGGACGGCCGGGTGACGGCGATCCGCGAGGAGAAGGACGCGAGCGCGGCGGAGCGCACCGTCACCCTGTGCAATGCCGGCCTGATGGCGCTGTCGGGCGCGCTCGCCCTCGGCCTCTTGGAGCGGATCGGCAACGCCAACGCGGCGGGCGAGTACTACCTGCCGGACGCCGTGGCGCTCGCGGTGGCGGACGGGCAGCGGGTCGCGGTGGTGCCGGTCTCCGAGGCGGAGGCGCAGGGCGTCAACGACCGGGTGCAGCTCGCCGCCGCCGAGGCGGCGGTGCAGGCGCGGCTGCGCCGGCGCGCGATGCTGGAGGGCGCCACCCTGATCGCCCCCGAGACGGTGTTCTTCAGCCACGACACCGCGCTCGGCCGCGACGTCGTGATCGAGCCCCACGTGGTGTTCGGCCCCGGCGTCGTCGTCGGCGATCGTTGCACCATCCACGCCTTCTCGCACCTGGAGAAGGCGCGGCTCGCCGCCGGCGCTCAGATCGGGCCCTATGCCCGCCTGCGGCCCGGGACGGTGCTGGAGGAGGGCGCCCGCATCGGCAACTTCGTCGAGGTGAAGAACGCCGCGATCCGGGCCGGCGCCAAGGTCAACCACCTCTCCTATGTCGGCGACGCCGAGGTGGGGGCGGGCGCCAATCTCGGGGCCGGCACCATCACCTGCAACTACGACGGCGCGAACAAGCACCGCACCGAGATCGGGGCCGGCGCCTTCGTGGGCTCGCACGCGGCGCTGGTGGCGCCGGTGACGATCGGGGCGGGCGCCTTCGTGGGCTCGGGCTCGGTGATCACCGACGACGTGCCGCCCGGCGCCCTCGCCATCGGCCGGGGCCGGCAGGTGATCAAGACCGGATGGGCCAAGCCGACGAAGCGGTGAGCCCGGTCCCGAGGCCGCGTCCCGGGGGCGTGGCCGGAACGCGCCCCGCTCGGGGCGCGCCTGCGGCCCGTCACCGGGCCGTCGCGATGCCATCCGCCGTCGTGGTGGTGCTGAGGTTCTGGCGGAAATTCGCCTCGCCGAGGGTGCGCAGCTCGATCCGCAGCAGGAAGGTCCGGTTGCGCTCGCGCAGGCCCGCCGCAGTCTCGATCGGCGAGGACAGGTAGTTGAACGAGACCGTGGTGCACTCGTCGCGGTAGCCGAAGCCGAGGCCCGACGACGAGACGTAGAACTTGTCGGCCTTGTCGTAGGTCGGCGCCGTGCCGACCGGGTTGAGGAAGTAGGCCTGGGCCGCCGAGGCGTAGAACTCGCGCACCTGCAGGTAGTGCGAGAGGTCGAACAGCACCGAGCCGGTCACGAACCAGTTCGGCGTGATGTTGTAGAGGGCGGCGGCCTGCAGGCCCTCGCGGCGGCGGTCGTAGCCGAGCTCGGGCTGCGCCTCGTAGCGGGCGTAGATCAGCGAGGTCTCGAGCGGCAGGAACGGCGCGAACTTCGCGGTGATGCCGCTCTCGAAGCGCTTGAGCGCGAAGGTGGCGTTGTCGAACCGGGCCCGGGTGATGAAGCTGATGTTCTGGTTCGGCGACACCTGGAAGCGCGAGACGAAGTCCGAGCGGGTGGTCTCGAGGCCGGAATCGCGGCCCACATTGGCGATGTCGCCGCGGCGGAACGAGTTGACGCCGGCGAGCGCGATCGACTCGCCGAACATCGCGTTCATGTAGAAGCCGTTGCGGCCGGTGACCGAGTACTCGGCGCCGAGATTGGCGCGCACGCCGCCCTCGACCCGGTCGTACCCTGAGAACTTGTCCCACGCGAACAGCGAGGTGTCGTCGAAGACGAGGCTCTGGGCGTCCTCGTTCGGCAGGCGGCCGATGCGGCTCTCGCTCGGCCGCACGATCACCTGGGCGACCGGCGAGACGGTGTGGACGCCGAGCGGGCCGAAATCGGCCACGAAGGGATAGCGGTACTCGAGCCCGACCGCCGGCATCACCCGGGCGGAGAAGTCCGAATCGGGCGAGAACAGCTTGCTGACCTCGTTGTTCTGGTAGCCGGTCGTGCTCGGGTTCACGAAGAAGGCGTCGCCGCGCAGGTAGGCGAAGGGCTGCCAGCGCTGGCCGAACTCGTCCGTGAAGGTGCGCCGCCACGACACCTGGGCGCTCGCCCGGGTGGTGTCGCCGGCGAGCCCACTCACCAGGCACTGCCCGCGCTCGAACACCGAGCAGGTGCTGTAGAGCGGGAAGGTGATGCCGTTGACGCTCGGGCTCAGCAGGTAGGTGCCGGTGCGCGGGATCTGGGTGTACTGGGTCGCGTCCCGGGTCAGATGCGTGAGATTGGCCTGGAAGCGCACCTCGCCGCCGAGCGGGTCGGGCCCGTCGCGGCGCTTGTCGTAGTCGATCACCGGGGCGACGATCGGCTGCTGCTTCTGCCAGTCGTAGGTCGACAGGCCCTTGAAGTAGTAGCCCCGCGCCTCGAACCACGAGCGATCACCCTGGCCGATCAGGTAGGCGGTGGACACCGCCTCGCGGAAATAGTCCGTGCTGATCGTCTGGTTGCGGATGCGGTAGTTGTCGAGGAACCACTTGTCGGTGACGCCGACGACGTCCCAGCCGGCGCGCCAGTTCTGGCCGAGATAGAAGTGGCCGGCCGATTCGATCGAGCCGCGGAAGTCGCGGTCGCCGGAGCCGAGCGGCCCGGGGAGGAAGGCGCTCGGGGTGGACTGGAAGATGCCGCTGACCCGGACGTTGTAGAAGCCGTTGGCGAGGCGCTGGCGCCACTCGGCCTGGCCCAGCACGCCCTGCTTCGACAGGAAGGTCGGCTCGACGGTCAGGTCGTAATCCGGTGCGATGTTCCAGAAGAACGGCGTGCCGATGCCGTAGCCGAGCACGTTCGACGACACGAAGTGCGGCGCCAGGAAGCCGGTGTCGCGCCGCACCGTCGGGTCGGGCGAGTAGAAGTAGGGCAGGTAGGCGATCGGGATCCCGGCCACCTCGAGGGTCGAATCCTCGTAGTAGATCCGGCGCTCCTCGTTGTTGTGGATGATCCGGGTCGACTTCACCTGCCAGAGCGGCGGCCGCTCCGGATGGTCCTTGCACGGCTCGCAGGCGGTGTAGGTGCCGTACTCGAAGGTGGTGGTCTCGCCCTCGACGCGCTCCGCCCGCGGGGCGGAGAACCGCACCCGGGCCGGGCGGCCGCGCTGCTCGATGGTCTGCTGGATGCGCAGCGAATCGATGAAGCCCGACTTGAAGTCGTCGGTCAGCTCCATCCGGTCGCCGGTGACCACCGCGCCGGTCTCGTCGGTGAGGCGGACATTGCCCTCGGCGAAGACCCGGCCGGTGTTGCGGTCGTAGCGCACGCGGTCGGCCAGCAGGGTGCGCGGGCCGTAATGCAGCTCGGCGTTGCCGACCGCCGAGACCGTGTTGCGGTCGTTGTCGTAGACGAGCTCCTTCGCCTCGACGAGCAGGCGCTCGCTGCCCTGCTTGGCCGCGTTCTTGGCCGAGCCGGCCGCGAGGCGGTCGTTGAGGGTGCCCTGCGCGCGCGCGGGCTCGCCCGCGCCCACCGTGACGGCGGCGGCCAGCAGAACCGTCAGGGATCCCGTGACCGCGGCGCCCGCGGCCCTACGCACGACTCGACCCATCCCCGCACCCGCTGTGCCCGCGCCACGTCTCGGGAGGTTGGGCATCAGCCGTCCTCCAGGTGCAGAAGCGCGAGCGTTCCGAGGAGACTCCCTACCACGGCCGGGAACCAGGCCGCCACCGGGGCCGCGACCAATCCAGAGGCGCCGAGGCCCTCCATCACCTGCCGCGCCACGTACAGGACGAAGCCCGCCGCGACGCCGCCGAGCACCATCTTGCCGATGCCACCAAAGCGGAAGAACCTTAATGAAACCGATGCCGCCACCAGCACCATCGCCAGGAACAGCACCGGGCGGGCCATCAGCACGTCGTATTGCAGGCGGTAGCGCGTGGCATCGAGTCCCGCCCGCTCGGTCCGGGCGATCGTCTGGTTCAGTTGCCAGAAAGGCACGGATTCCGGCGGGGTGAAGCGCTGGCGCACCTGGGAGGGATCGAGGGTCGAGGCGATCAGGTAGGTGTCGTAGCTCTGCGGCTCCTCATCCATCCCCTGCACGCGCACGTCCTGCAATTCCCAGTAGCCGTCGTGCAGGGTGGCGCGGGCCGCCTGCATCTGCCGGGTGAAGGCGCCCGCATCGTCGAAGGCGAAGACCGCGACGCCGGCGAGCGTCGTCGTGCCCTCGACCGCGGTCTCGGCCCGGATGATCGCCTGGCCGTCGATGCTGCGCTGGCGGATCCACAGGTCCTTGCCGGAGCCGGCCTTGGCCGAGCGGGCGAAGATCTTGGCCTCGATCTCGGTCGAGCGCTGCTTCAGCTCGGCCGAGACCGGGTTGTAGACCCCGACCGTGAAGGCGCCGATGCCGAGCGCCACCAGCGCGCCGGGCTGCAGGAACTGCCAGGCCGAGATGCCGGCGGCCCGCGCCACCACCAGCTCGAGCTTGCGGCTGAGCTGGAGGAGCGCCGCCATGGCGCCGAACAGGATCGCGAAAGGCAGGACCTGCTCGGCCACCGCCGGGGTGCGGAAGAGCGCGAGGCGCGCCATCACGGCGGCGGAGGCGCCCTCGGCGTCGCCGGCCCGGCGCATCAGCTCGACGAAGTCGAGGGTGTAGACGAGGGCGAAGACCGTGAGGAAGACCCCCAGGATCATGCGCAGGAAGCGGGCCGCCAGGTAGCGGCCGAGGGTGGCGCCGATCAGCATGACGGCTCAGCCCGCCCGCATCCGGAGAGCCCGGACCGGGAGCGCGCCGGAGAGCCGGCGCAGCCGCATGGCGAGGGCGGCGTTGAAGGCCCGCACCCGGTTGCCCTGGAAGGCGACGAGGAGCGAGAGCGCGATGGCGATCAGCGGCGCGGCATAGATCGCCGTCACGGCGGCCTGGCTGCGCACCGCCGCGCTCGAGGCGGCGAAGCCCGCGATGCGCAAGCCCACCACGGCCGCGATGGCCCCGGCGACCGCCAGCCCGCGTCCCTGGCGGGTGGTGCGGGGGTCGCCGAGCGCCGCGAAGGCGATCAGCCCGAGCGCCAGGGGGTAGAGCCACGAGGAGAGCCGGTCGTGCAGCTCGGCCCGGAAGCGGCCCTTGGTCAGCTTGTAATAGGTCTCGTCCGGGTTCGGAAACAGCAGCTGCACGGTCGAGCGCTCGCGCGGCTTGTAGACCGTGTCGGCATCCGGCGGCGTGAAGGCCGCGAGATCCACGGCGTAGCGCTGGAAGGTGATGATCGAGGCGTCGCGGCTGTTCGGCTGCTGGCGGTGGATGCTGCCCTTCTCGAGCACCAGGTAGGTCTGGCCGTCGAGGTCGACCGCCTGGCCGCGCTCGGCGAGGTAGACCACCGTGCGCCCGGCCTCGCGCCGATCCTGCATGAAGATGCCGAGCAGCGCCCCGTTCGGCGCCCGCTCGCGGAAATGGAAGGTGATGCCGCTGTCGAGGCTGGTGAACTGCCCCTCCTTGACCACGTTGGCGATGAAGTCGCCGCGCACGCGGGTGAGCACGTCGCGCAGCTCCTGGAAGCTCGAGGGCATCACCTGGATGGTCAGGAAACCGATCGCGGCGCTCACCGCCAGCGCCAGCGTCAGGAACGGCCGCATCAGGTGGCGCGGCGACATCCCGGCGGCGCTCATCACGATCAGCTCGGAATCGCCGTTGAGCTTGTTGAGCGCGTAGACCACCGCGATGAACAGCGCGACGGGCGCGATCACGGTGATGAGGGTGGGCAGCGACAGGCCGGTGATCAGGAAGAAGATCAGCAGGGTCTGGCCCTTGGCGGTGATCAGGTCGAGCTCGCGCAGGGCCTGCGTCACCCAGATCACGCCGGTGAGGCCGATCAGGCACGACAGGAAGGCCCCGAGGGCGATGCGGAAGATGTAGCGCTCGATCTGTTTCATCGGCCGGCTGCGGTCGGGCCCCCTTCCGCGTCGATGCTGGTTAGGCGTCCCCCGCCGGCCGCACAAGCACCGGCTGCCCTCAAGCACCGCAAGTGCGGCCTTTTGCGGGCGGGCGCGCTTGGGCGGCCACACCCGGCTCGCGTTGCGCTCGACAGCATCCCGCCGCTACACAGGACCGACGCGGCGCCGCGAGAGACGCGCGATCCAACGGACGGGACGAAAGCAACGCCATGGCGGACGGCATCAGCATCGAGATCGAATCCCTCGTCGCGACCAGTTCGCCCGTGAAGCCCGGCGGCGACCTCGTGCTGTTCGTCGGCGAGGACCTCGCCCTGTCGCCGCGGGCCGCCGAGATCGCAGGGCCCGGCGCCGCCGAGCTCGTCGCGCGCGCCGCGGGCGTCGAGCGGTTCAAGGGCAAGGCGTCGAGCGCCCTCGTGCTCACGGCGCCGGCGGGCCTCTCGGCCGAGCGCCTGGTGGTGATCGGCACCGGCTCCGACGAGGCGGCCTCCCGCGACTGGGCGACCCTCGGCGGCTTCACCGCCGGGAAGACCGGCAGCCGCCAGGCCACGGTGGTGCTGGAATGGCCCGGCACGGCGCCGGGGGCGGAGGAGGTCGCGGCCTTCTCGCTGGGCGCACGCCTGCGCGCCTACAAGTTCGACCGCTACAAGAGCAAGAAGTCGCCCGAGGGCGAGGAGAGCGGCGGGGGCGGGCGCCTGACCCTGCTGGTGCCGGAGAATGCGGGCCTGAAGAAGGCCGCGCGCGGCGCCGAAGGGCTCGCCGAGGGCGTGATCCTCGCCCGCGAGCTCGTCAACGAGCCCCCGAACGTCCTCGACCCGGAGGAATTCGCCCGCCGCGCCTCCGCGCTCGAGAAGCTCGGCGTCGAGATCGAGATCCTCGACGAGAAGGACATGAGGAAGCTCGGCATGCGGGCGCTCCTCGCCGTCGCGCAGGGCTCGGCCAAGGAGGCCAGGGTCGTCATCATGCGCTGGAACGGCGGCGAGGACCCGGCCGAGGCGCCGGTGGCCTTCATCGGCAAGGGCGTGTGCTTCGATTCCGGCGGCATCTCCATCAAGGGGAGCGGCGGCATGGAGGACATGAAGGGCGACATGGCGGGCGCCGCCTGCGTGGTCGGCCTGATGCACGCGCTCGCCAGCCGCAAGGCCAAGGTGAACGCGCTGGGCGCCATCGGCCTCGTCGAGAACATGCCCGACGGCAAGGCCCAGCGCCCCGGCGACATCGTCACCTCCATGTCCGGCCAGACGATCGAGATCATCAACACCGACGCGGAAGGCCGGCTGGTGCTCGCCGACGTGCTCTGGCACGTGCAGCAGACCTACAAGCCGCGGTTCATGATCGACCTCGCGACCCTGACGGGCGCGATCCTGGTGGCGCTCGGCCAGGAATTCGCCGGCATGTTCTCGAACAACGACGAGCTGGCGCAGCGCCTCTCGGCCGCCGGCGAGGCCACCGGCGAGCGGGTCTGGCGCATGCCGCTGACGCCGGGCTTCGACAAGCTGATCGAGTCGAAGTTCGCCGACATGAAGAACACCGGCGGGCGCCACGGCGGCTCGGCCACCGCGGCGCAGTTCCTCAAGCGCTACGTCAACGACGTGCCGTGGATCCACCTCGACATCGCCGGCGTCGGGATGGGCTCGCCGGCGACCGAGGTCAACCGCTCCTGGGGCTCGGGCTGGGGCGTGCGCCTCCTCGACCGCCTCGTGCGCGACCACTACGAGGCGTGAGCGCCATCACCGGCGCCCTTCCGGGCGCCGCTCCGACGGCGTCCCGGACCGGGCGCCTTTCCGCGCTGCTCCCCCTCGGGGCGGCGCTCGCCGCGGTGGCGCTCGCCGCCGCCACCGGCGCGACGCAACGCAGCCTCGACGCGGCGGGGTTCGGCCAATGGTCCTACGGCTTCTTCGCCGACCGCTACCCGCTGTTCTTCGCCGCAATCGCCTACGGGGCTGCGCGGGCGGCTTTCCTGCCGCTCGCCACGCCGAACTGGCGCGGCTGGCTCGGCGCGCTCCTCGGGATCGCCCTGGTGCTGGCGCTCTCGCTGCACCCGACCTATGGCGGGCTCGTGCTGCGGGCCGGCTTCTCGGTCGGCGGCGTCGCCTTCCTGTCCGGCCAGCCGATGATGGTGGCGCACGGGCTCGGCGCCCTGATGGCGGCCCTGGTCTTCGGCAGCGCACTCGCCGTCGCGGCCGTCGTCGCCCGCGGCCTGCCGCGGCGCGGCAGCTGGGGCCGGGCCCTCGCGCGGTGCGTCCTGCGCTTCCTCGCCCTCGCCTGGGCCCTTGGCCTGCTCGCGGCGGCGCGGGACCTCGGCCTGTCGGGCTTTCCGCGCCTGCCGCTGGGCGGTCAGGCGGCCTTGGCCCTCGGCATCACGCTCGCGGCGTTCCTGCCCCATGCCGCCATGAGCCTCATCGGGTCTCGCGGCTCGGTTGAAACGGCCCTGGGGAATCGCTAACCGGAGGGAAAGCCGGGCCCGGGGAGGCCTTCGGCGCCGGGAGGGCTGAGGTCATGGGCAAAGGGTCGAGCGCGATGGAACCGAACACCCCGCCGCGGCCCTGGCTCGCCGCCTATCCGGCCGGTGTCCCGGCGGAGATCCACCCCGAGCGCCTCGGCACCCTGGTCGGGCTGATCGAGACCGCCGCACAGCGCTTCGCCGACCGCCCGGCGATCACCTGTTTCGGGGCCTCCCTGACCTTCGCGGCGCTGAAGCGCGAGGGCGAGGCGGTGGCGGCCTGGCTCCAGGCGCACGGCATCGCGAAGGGCGACCGGGTCGCCATCATGATGCCGAACGTGCCGGCCTTCCCCATCGCGCTGATCGGCGCGCTCCTCGCCGGCGCCACGGTCGTCAACGTCAACCCGCTCTACACCCCCCGCGAGCTGACCCACCAGCTGCGCGATGCCGGCGCCCGGGTGCTGGTCGTCCTGGAGAACTTCTGCCACACGGTCGCCGAGGCGCTGCCGGAACTGCCCGGCCTCGAACGGGTGGTGGTCGCGGGCGCCGGCGACGGGCTCGGGCTGAAGGGAACCGTCATCACGCTGGCGGCCCGCCACCTCAAGAAGGCGGTGCCGGCCTTCGCGCTGCCGGAGGCCCGCCGCATCGCCTTCAAGGCGATGCTCGCCGCCGGCCGCAAGGCCACGTTCCGCCCGGTCGCGGTCGGGCCCGACGACCTCGCCTTCCTGCAATATACCGGCGGCACCACCGGCGTGTCGAAGGGGGCGATGCTCACCCACCGCAACGTCGCCGCCAATGTCGAGCAGAGCCGGGTCTGGTTCGGCATGCGCGACGACGAGGGGCCGGGCCGGGTGATGGTGACGGCCCTGCCGCTCTACCACATCTTCGCGCTGACCTGCTGCTTCTTCTTCATGCTGCGGCTCGGCGCCTGCTGCCTGCTGGTGCCGAACCCGCGCGACATCGGCGGCTTCGTGGCCCTGCTGCGCAAGCACCGCTTCACCAACCTGTCGGGCGTCAACACCCTGTTCAACGCCCTGCTCAACCACCCGGATATCGGCAAGGTCGACTGGTCGCGGCTCGACTACGCCATCGCCGGCGGCATGGCGATGCAGGCCCCCGTCGCCCGGCGCTGGAAGGCCGTGACCGGCCGTCCGGTCATCGAGGGCTACGGCCTGTCCGAGACCGCGCCGGTCGTCGCCGTCAACCCGCCGACCCTGCACGACTGGTCGGGCACGATCGGCTATCCAGTCCCCTCGACCGAGGTCTGCATCCGCGACGCGGCCGGCACCACCCTGCCGGTGGGCCAGCCCGGCGAGCTCTGCGTGCGCGGGCCCCAGGTAATGGCCGGCTACTGGGGCAGGCCGGACGAGACCGCCCGGGCGATGACCCCGGACGGCTTCTTCCGCACCGGCGACATCGCCCTGATCGAGCCCGACGGGCAGGTCCGCATCGTCGACCGGATGAAGGACATGATCCTGGTCTCCGGCTTCAACGTCTACCCGAACGAGGTCGAGGACGTGCTCGCCGCCCATCCGGGCGTGCTCGAGGTGGCGGTGGTGGGCGAGCCCTCAGCGGAGACCGGCGAGAGCGTCGTCGCCCACGTGGTGCGCCGCGACCCCGACCTGACGGCCGAGGCGCTCCGGGCTTACGCACGCGAAGGCCTGACCGCCTACAAGGTGCCGCGCCGCTTCGTCTTCCGCGACAGCCTGCCGAAGACGAATGTCGGCAAGGTGCTCAGGCGGGCGCTGCGGGAGGAGGGGGAGGCGGTGGGATAAGCGCCGCGCCGTAATCCTCCCCCCTCTGCGGGCTAGCAGATTCACACATCGCTTCCGAAGACCAACCCGTTGTGAAGGCGCGCACTTTCCCCTCCCCCTTGTGGGGAGGGGTTAGGGGTGGGGGTGGTGCCGCGTATGGCTATGCGGTGCCCTCTGCACCACCCCCACCTCCAACTCCTCCCCACAAGGGGGAGGAGAGGCGCGCTATCTTTTAAGGGGGAAGCTTTCAGACAGCGATGTGTGAATGCGATAGCCCTCTGCGGGGGAGGGTGACGAACGCAGTGAGCCGGGAGAGGGGCGGCGCGACGCTGATCCAGCCCGCAGTCTTCACGACGGCTCAGAACTCTCCGGAAGCGTGGTTCCCCTCGCCCGCCCCACCTCGTGGGGCACCCTCCCCCGCAGAAGGGGGAGGGTTTTCGCGGACCTCATCTTAATCCGGTCATCGGGATCGTCAGGCGACCTTTTACGTCACCGTGATCCCCATCTCCTCCGTCTGCGAGAACCCGTTGTCCCCCGTCCAGGTGAAGGTCAGGGTCCCGGTCTTCGTCGCGACCGTCGTGAAGGTGAGGTACGGGTTGGCGGCGCTCGCGGGAGAGAGTTCGGCGCGAAAGACCTCCTCGCCGTCGTACAGGCAGACGAAGTCGGTGATGATGTTGCGCGGGATCAGGCGGCCGTCGGGGCCCGGGCGGTAGCCGGTCTCCATCGGGTGCGAGATCAGGGTCTTGATCTCGATCACCGCGCCGGCCTTGGCGGTCTTCGGCAGGTTGATGAGGGCGCGGGCCATCGTCACGATCCTTCCACGCAGGCCGCCAGCGTCACGATCGCGTCGGCGGTCGCGGACCAGAAGCTGCCGTCGCGCATCTCCGCGATGGCGGTGATGGTCTGGGAATCGGCGAGGCGAATCCGGGTATTGACCGCGGCGCGGCCGGCCCGGGGGCCGAGATGCAGCGTCACCACGTGGGGCTGCGGATTCTTGTCGTTGAACACCGCGATGCGGCGGACGTGGTCGGCCTCGCTCATCGGGCTCTCGACGGTGATGGCCAGCGGCACCGTGTTGCCGTTCTCGACCAGCGGCGGCATGTCGAGGTGGATCCGGCCCGGCTGCACCGTCGCGCCGCCGGTGAAGCGGCGGATCGCCTCGACGGTCGCCTCCCGGGTCGGCCGGATGATCGCGGCGGCGCCGGGCCGCACCAGGGCGACCGCGAGGAGGCCGGCCCCCCCGGCGAGGATCGTACGGCGGTGAAGCTGTGCCGTCATGGCGCCGAACGCCCTCCCTTCAGGGTGACCAAGTAGGCGATGACGTCCTCGATCTCGCCCGCCTCCAGCACCGGCCGGCCGCGCCAGGCGCTCGCCACCCGGGTGCCGTCGGTCCGGTAATAGGAGGGCATCAGGGTGGCGGGATTCAAGGCGCGCCCGTCGGCGAGGCGCAGGCGCAGCTGCCCGGCGGAGAGCCGCGCGCCGACATCCGAGAGGTCGGGCCCGAGATCGCCCGCCGGGGCCGAGCCGCCGAGGCCGGAATGGCAGAGCGGGCACAGGCCCTTGCGGGTGTCGCGGGCGATCGCCGCGCCTCTGCCCGCATCCCCGACACGGCCCTCGAGCGGGTCCGGGATTCCATCGTCGACGATCGTCGCCGGAGCGAGCGCGATCTGCGTCAGGGCGAGGAGCACGGCGATCCCGTGCCTCACCCGAACACCGCGGCCGTGATGGTGCGGTACCAGTCCTCGGCGTAGACCGCCTCCTGCTTGCGCACGTCGTCGGGCGCGTCGAGGGGGCTGGTGCCGCCGGCGCCCTCGACGTCGGCGAGCACGCCCTTGTCCGGGTGGTACACCCCGGCGACCGAGATGCCGTAGCCGGGCGCGACCAGGCTGTAGCAGGTGTTGACGAGCTTCGGCGCAACCGGCGTCCGCCCCGCCAGGAGATCGGCCACCGCGTCGGCGCAGACCTTCGCCTGCGCATTGGCCGCGAAGGCGGATTTCGGCATCGCCCCGGCGATGGCCGCGTCGCCGATCACGTGGATCCGCGGCACCAGGCGCGACTCGAAGGTGACCGGGTCGATCGGGCACCAGCCCGAGCGGTCCGTCACTCCCGCCGCCGTGGCGATCGGGGCCGCCCGCTGGGGCGGGATGATGCAGGCGACGTCGGCCTTGTAGGTCGAGAAGTCGGTGGCGACGCTCATCTGGCCGGGATCGACCGACGTGACCTGGCCGCCGGCGGCGAGCGGCACGTATTCGAGGATGTCGGGGTAGAGCGCCCGCCAGGCGGATTCGAACAGCCGCTGCTTGGAGAACGTGTCCTTGGCGTCGAGCACGATCAGCTTGGCGCGGGGCTTGCGGGTCTTGAGGAACCAGGCGATCAGGCTCGCCCGCTCGTAGGGCCCGGGCGGGCAGCGATAGGGGTTGCCCGGCACCGACATCACTACGGTGCCGCCCTCCGGCATCGCGGCGAGCTGGCGGGCCAGGAGCTCGGTCTGGGCCCCGGCCTTCCAGGCATGCGGCATCGCTTGCGCGGCGGCCGCGTCGTAGCCCGGCAGGGCGTCGAAGCGCAGCGCGATGCCGGGCGAGAGGATCAGCCGGTCGTAGTCGAGCACCTGGCCGTCGGCGAGCCGCACCTGGCGCGCCGCGCCGTCGACCGCCTCGGCGCGGGTGCGGGCGATCGTGACGCCGCTTGCCCGCACGCCGTCATACCCGAAGGCCTGGGCCGAGAGCGGGCGCATCCCGGCGATCACCTCGTTGCTGAACGGGCAGGCGAGGTAGGTCTCCGCCGGCTCGACGAGCGTGACGCCGATTCCGGCCCGCTGCAGCGCCCGCGCGGCGGTGGTGCCGCCGAAGCCGCCGCCGATCACGACGACGCGCCCGCGCGCGCCCTGCGCGAGGCTGGGGCGCGCGAACGAAGTCGCGGCGAGGCCCGCCAGCACCGCCCGGCGGCCGATCCCGGTCATTGGCCGCCTCCTTGCGCAATCCACGCGGCGATCGCCCGGCTCTCCTCGTCGGAAAAACCCTTGGCGATGCGGTTCATCACCGTGGCGGGCCGCGCCCCGGTCCGGAAGGCGGCCATCGCCGCCGCGATGTCCTCGGCCGAGTGGCCGGCAAGGCTCGGCACCGCCCCACCGGGGGCGCCGTGGCACCCCGAGCAGGTCGTGGCCCCCGGCGGCGGCGCCGCCGCCGCCGGGGTCGCGAGCAGCAGCAGGAGGGCGAGCCGCCTCACGCGCGCTTCAGGTCCGTGCGGCTCGCCGGAATCTGGCGCACCCGCTTGCCGGTGGCGGCGAAGACCGCGTTGAGGACGGCGGGCGCGGCCACCGCGATCGTCGGCTCGCCGACGCCGCCGATGAAGCCGCCCGACGGCATCAGGATCGCCTCCACCGCCGGCATCTCGTCGAGGCGCAGGACCGGGTAGGAGTCGAAGTTGGTCTGCTCGATGCGCCCGTCCTTCACCGTGCACTCGCCGTAGAGCGCGGCCGACAGCCCGTAGACGAAGGAGCCGGCGACCTGCGCCTCGATCTGCTGCGGGTTGATCGCGACGCCCGGATCGGTGGCGGCGACGATGCGGTGCACCTTGATCTTGCCGTCGTCACTGACCGAGACCTCGGCCGCGGCCGCGACGTAGCTGCCGAAGCCCATGATCTGGGCGATGCCCCGGTGCACGCCGGCCGGCGGCTTCGAGGTCTCCCAGCCGATGCGCTCGGCGACCGCGTTGAGCACGCCCAGGTGCTTGGGGTGCTTGGCCATCAGCTTGCGGCGGAAGGCCAGCGGGTCCTGGCCGGCCGCGTGCGCCACCTCGTCGAGGAAGCACTCGAGGTAGATCGCGTTCGGGTTGGTGTTCACCCCGCGCCAGAAGCCCGGGACGATCGGCGGGTTGCGCATCGCGTGGTCGATGAGCAGGTTCGGGATCGTGTAGCCGATCGCGGCCTCCGCCCCGCCGGGGTTGAGGCCCTGGAACGTCACCGGGTCCTTGCCGTCGGACGCGAGCCGCCCCGGGAGGATGCCGGCCAGGATCGACTGGCCGGAGATCCGCATGTGCAGGCCGGTGAGGTTGCCGCTCTCGTCGAGGGCCGCGCGCATCCGGCACTGGGTGACCGGGTGGTAGCGGCCGTGGGTCATGTCCTCCTCGCGGGTCCAGATCAGCTTGACCGGGGTCCCGGGGAGTTCGCGCGCGATCAGCACCGCCTGGCGCACCCAGTCGTGGGTGGCGCCGCGCCGGCCGAAGCCGCCGCCGAGGTGGATCTTGGTCACGTCGCATTGCCGCGGCGACAGGCCGGCGGCCTCGGCCGCGGCGGCGAGCGCCGCCTCGCCGTTCTGGGTCGGGGTCCAGACCTCGCAGCGCTCCGGCGTCCAGCGCGCCGTGGCGTTCATCGGCTCCATCGTGGCGTGGTTCTGGAACGGATAGGCGTAGGTCGCCTCGACCACCTTGGCGGCGCCCTTGAGGGCGGCGGCCGCGTCGCCCGCCTTGTTGCCCACGAAGGCGTCGGGCGCGTCGAGCCCTTCCTTCAGCATCGCGGCGATCGTCTCGCTCGACACCTTGGCGTTCGGGCCCTCGTCCCACACGACCGGCAGGGCGTCCACGGCGGTCTTGGCGCGCCAGAACGTGTCGGCGACGACCGCCACCGCGCTGTCGCCGACCCGCACCACCTTGCGCACGCCGGGCATCTTCTCCACCGCCGAGGCGTCGACGCTCTTCACCGTGCCGCCGACCACCGGGCAGTCGCGGATCGCGGCGTTGAGCATGCCGGGCAGCTTCAGGTCGATGCCGTAGACCTGCGACCCGTCGGTCTTCTCGACGGTGTCGAGGCGCTGCACCGGCTTGCCGGCGATGATCCAGTCCTTCGGGTCCTTGAGGGCGACGTCCTTCGGCGGCTCCATGCGGCCGGCGGCGGCCGCCACCTTGCCGAAGGTGGTGGAGCGGCCGGAGGACGGATGGCTGATGACGCCCTTCTCGACACGGCACTCGCCGGCCGGGACGCCCCATTCCTGGGCCGCGGCCGCGACCAGCATGGTGCGGGCGGCGGCCCCGCCCTGGCGCACCGCGACGTAGGACTCGCGGATGCCGCGGCTGCCGCCGGTGGAGAAGTCGCCCCAGACCCGGCCGCGGGCGAGGTTCTGGCCGGGCGTCGGGTACTCGGTCGTGACCTTGCTCCAGTCGCAGCCGAGCTCCTCGGCCACGAGCTGCGCGAGGCCGGTGAGCGTGCCCTGGCCCATCTCCGAGCGGGCGATGCGGATCACCACGGTCTCGTCCGGGCGCACGACCACCCAGGCATTGACCTCGGGCGTGGCGGGAGCGGCGCCCTGAGCGGCCGCTGGCGCGCCCGACAGGTCGAACCCGAGGGCGAGGCCGCCGGCCGCGGCGGCGGAGCCGGCCAGGAAGAAGCGGCGGGAGAGGGCGGGGGAGGCGGTGCTGGTCATGGTGGCCTCCCGTCAGCCGCGGCCGGTCTCGCCGCCCTGGGCGGCGAGGTTGATGCCGGCGAGCACCCGGTTGTAGGTGCCGCAGCGGCAGATGTTGGTGATCTCCTGGCGGATCTCGGCCTCGCTCGGCTTCGGCTTCTGCGCCAGCAGGGCGGCGGCCGCCATGATCATGCCGGACTGGCAGAAGCCGCATTGCGGCACGTCGAGCTCGGCCCAGGCCTTCTGCACCGGATGCGAGCGGTCGGGGCTCAGGCCCTCGATGGTGACGATCTTCTGGCCCGGCTCGATGCTCGAGACCGGCAGCGAGCAGGACCGCACGGCCTGCCCGTCGAGATGGACCGTGCAGGCGCCGCACTGGGCGATGCCGCAGCCGTACTTCGTGCCGGTGAGGCCGACCTGCTCGCGGATCACCCACAGGAGCGGGGTGTCGGGCTCCGCCTCGACCTCGCGCACGGACCCGTTCACGTTCAGGCGTATCATGGCGTTTCCGTCTGGGTTTGGCCGGCGCCGGGCGCCGTGATGGGTTGGGCGGCCGCGGGGGGCGCCGCCGTCGCGCGGATACCACCCTGAAACGATAACAAGTTCAAGGCGCGGCTTGGCGCTCGGCGATGACGGATGCGCGAGCGTGCCTTCCTGCGCGTTGCCTGATAGGCTTGCCCATCGGTTCCAGCCCACGAGCCGCGATGACCATCCACGTCACGCCCGACAGCCCGCTTCCGCGCCGCTTCACCGCCGGCGATCTGCGGCTGATGCTGGACGCCGGGATCCTGCACGAGGACGAGCGGGTCGAACTCTTGGACGGTGAGCTGGTCGAGATGGCGGCGAAGGGGTTCGCGCATGACGCCGTGAAGAATGCGCTGAATCGGCGCCTCACCCCGATCCTCCCGGATTCGATCTACCTCGGCATCGAGAGCACGCTCCAGCTCGAGCCGGGCCTGCTGCTGGAGCCGGATCTCCTCCTAGCTCCGTTGAGCGCCCGCAGCGCCTCACCGGAGGGGTTCTGCACGATCCCCGGCCCCGAGATCCTGCTGGTGATCGAGGTCGCGGTCTCGAGCCTCGCCTACGACCGGGGCCGCAAGGCGGCGCTCTACGCCCGGCACGGCGTGCGGGAATATTGGGTGATCGACGCGCAGGAGCGCGAGGCCTGGGTTCATCGGGCGCCCATCGACGGCCTCTACCGTGATGTCGTGGAAATGCCCCGGGACGCGGTCCTGCAGCCGCAGGCGGCGGCGTTGGCCGGCGTCGCGGTCCCTCTCGCGGATCTCGGCTGACGGACGGGTCCGGGGCCCCTCATAAGCTTTCCGCGTGATCTATCCCGACACGAATATGGCTCGGGATCCCCTCTCCCGTTTGGGAGAGGGGTAGGGGATCGAAGATCCCGCGTGAGGGTGACACGCTTCCGATTCTAGCGCCGACAGTCGAGCTGCCAGCACGACGCTCAGCGCTCTACACTGAACCGTCGCCACCCTCACGCGGGCCGCAGGCCCGTGCGGGATCTTCGATCCCCCGGCCCCTCTCCCACACGGGAGAGGGGAGACGCGCTCTATCTTTATTCGAGCGGATCAGGCGGAACTCGTATCACCCCATCACCAGCCCGCCATCGACGTACAGCACCTGCCCGGTGACGAAGCGGCTCTCCTCGCCGGCGAGGAAGAGCACCGGCCCGGCCACGTCCTCCGGCGTCGCGAGGCGGCGCAGGGGGGTCTGGGCGATCAGCGCCTCGCGGACCTCCTCGGGCGTGTCCCGGCTCGCGTCGGTCGCGGTGACGAGGCCCGGCGCCACGCAGTTGACCCGCACGCCGAGCGGCCCGAGTTCCGCCGCGAGGTTGCGGCTGAAGCCGATCAGCGCCGCCTTGGCGGTGGTGTAGTCGTGATAGGGGATGCTGGGTCGCGCCACGAGGTCGCTCGCCAGGTTGACGATGGCGGCCCCGCTGCGCCGAGTCACGAGCGGGAGGAGCGCCTGGACGACCGTGTAGGCGGCCCGCACCGCACCGTCGAACTGGCGCTGGTAGGCCTCCCACGGCATGTCGCGAAAGCGCGTGCGGCGGTCGGGGTCGAAGCGGTAGGGCGCGAAGGCGTTGTTGACGATCGCGTCGAGGCGGCCGACCTCCTCGGCGATCCGCTCCGCGAGCGCGGCCACCGCCGCCGGATCGGTCACGTCGGCCGCGACCGCGAGCGCCTGGCCGCCGAGGGACCGGCAACGCTCGGCCACCGCCTCGGCGGCGGCTTCGTTCTCGCGGTAGTTGACGATGACGAGGCCGCCCTCGGCCGCGAAGGCCGTGGCGATGGCCGCGCCGATGCCGCGGCTTGCCCCCGTGACCAGGATGGCGCGGTCGCGGAACCTCACGGCCTGCCCTCCTTCGGGGCACCCTTGGGGGGGATCAGGTCGGTCTTCACCACCTGCCCGATGTCGAGGGCGCGGGTGATGAGGCCGAGCGAGCGAAACAGGTCGGCGCCCTGCTGCAGCACGGCCGGATCGAAATGGCCGAGGCCCTCGCGCTCGGTGGTCGGCGACACGCTGGAGAGGTTGCGCAGGCGGATGACCTCGCGGTTGATCGCCTCGTCGCGCCCGTTGATCGCCCGCGTCACCGCGAGCCGCGCCGCCTCGTCGGGCCTGGCGATCATCCAGGCGGCGGAATCGCGGTAGGCCGCGAGGAAGCGCGTCAGCAGCGGCTTCCTCGTCTCGTAGGCGCTGCGCGTCACCACGAAGATGTCGCTCGGCAGGTTCAGGTGGTCGCGTACCTCGATCACGTCGACCTCGCCGAGGCCCTTCGCCCGGCCGACGAGCAGCCCGGTATCGGTGGCCGCGGTGGCCTCGACCTGGCCCTGGATCAGGGGCGCGAAGTTGAGGAGGCCGGTGACCTCGACCGTCACGTCGGATTCCTTGAGGCCCGCGGCGGCCAGCAGCAGGAGCAGGTGCTGGCGCGTGCCGCTCGCCAGGCTGTAGACGCCGACGCGCCTGCCCTTGAGGTCGGCCACCGAGCGGATGCCGCGGGCCTTGGGCGAGACGACGTTGAACACGTTCTGGGGATAGATGTTGTAGATCGCCACGAGATCCGCGCCCTTGTCGAGGGCGAGGTAGAACGAGGCCGGATCCGTGAAGGCGATATCGGCCTGGCCGGCGAGCAGTGCCTGGATCGCAGAGCCGCCGCCATTGCCCGGCACGTAGTCGAGGGCGATGCCGCGGGCCTTGAACAGGCCGTGGTCCGGCTCGGCCAGCAGGTTGGTGATCTCGCTGATCGGCTGGCTCCAGCCGGCGACCGTCACCTTGTCGGGGACATGCACCTTGTCGGGCGCCTGCGCCGCGGCGGGCTGGGCGAGCCAGGCGAGGGCGAGGAGCGGCAGGGCGCGCATGAGGCGCAGGACGTTCATGGCAATCAACCTCTCGCGTATCGGCGCAGGATCAGGGTCTCGAGCCCCCGCGCGGCCTCGTAGACGACGGTGCCGACGGCGGTGATCACGACGAACAAAGCCACGATCAGGCTCGAATCCATCACGCTCTGGGCGGCGATGATCGAGGCGCCGAGGCCCTGGCGCCCGCCGACGAACTCGCCCACCACCGCGCCCACGAGGGCGAGCACGATGGCGACGCGGAACCCCGCCAGGATCACCGGCAGGGCCGAGGGCAGCTTCAGGCGCAGCAGGGTCTGGCCCCGGCTCGCCCCGAGCATGCGGAACAGCTCGCGCTTGCCCGGATCGACCTGCTCCAGCCCGGTGAGGGTGTTTTCCAAGAGCGGGAAGAAGCAGATCAGCGCGGTGATCACGACGGTGGGCGTCAGGCCGAAGCCGAACCACAGGATGAGGAGGGGCCCGAGCGCCAGCTTCGGCACCAGCTGGCTCGCCAGCACGTAGGGCCTCAGCACCCGGTGAAGGGCCGGCCACTCGGCGAGCAGGATCCCGGCGCCGAGGCCGAGGACTGTGCCGGCAAGGAGCCCGAGCGCCATCTCGGTGACGGTGACCCGCAGGTGCGGCCAGAGCCGGCCGGTGGCGATCTCGCCCCAAAGCGTGTCGGCGACCGCGGAGGGCGCCGGCAGGACGAGGGGCGAGACCGCGCCTGAGCGGCACCACGCCTCCCAGGCGGCGAGCAGGCCCGCCAGCAGCAGCGCGGAGGCCAGCCGCGTCCTCACGCCGCCCGCCCGACGGAAGGGGCGGGGCCGTCCATGATCTGGCGCAGCGCGCGGCAGGCGGCCCCGAAAACGGGCTCGTAGCGGATGCCGGCAGGCCGGGGCCGCGGCAGCGGGACCGCGGCCTCGTGCACGAGCCGCCCGGCCGCCATCACGCCGACCCGGTCGCCGAGGGTGACCGCCTCGGCGATGTCGTGGGTGACGAACAGGGCGGCGGTGCCGCGGGAGGCGCAGAGGCGCAGGAGGTCGTCCTGCAACTCCTCGCGGGTCAGCGCGTCGAGGGCCGCGAAGGGCTCGTCGAGGAGCAGCAGGTCCGGCGCGCCGATGAGCGCGCGGGCGAGCGCGACGCGGCTCTGCTGCCCGCCCGACAGGGCGGCCGGCCGGCGCTCAAGCAGGTCGCCGAGGCCCATCGCCGCCAGGAGGTCGCGGGCCGCCGCGCGGTCGGCGGCCGTCGGCCGGCGCCTGAGCGAGACCGGCAGCAGCACGTTGTCGAGGGCGGAGAGCCAGTCGAGCAGGGTCGGGGCCTGGAACACGAAGCCGACGCGAGGGCTCGGGCCGTGCAGGATGGCCCCGGCGATCCGCACGGCGCCCGCATCCGGCGCCAGCAGGCCGGCCGCGAGCTTGAGCAACGTCGTCTTGCCGCAGCCGCTGCGGCCAAGGAGGCAGTGGATCGCCCCGCGGGGAACCGCCCAGTCGACCCCCGCGACGGTGTCGGCCGGGTCGCCGGGAAAGCGGTAGCGCACGCCCTCGAGGGTGAGGAAGCCGTCGGCGACGGCCGGGATGGCGTCAGTCGGCATAGGGCGCGAAGCCTTCCGCCGCCGCCTCGGCGCTCGCCTCGATCTCCGTCAGGGTGACGAGGTCGAGCAGGCTGAAGCGGCCGTCATGGTGCCAGCCGGCCTCCGGCGCCGTCATGCGGCCGATGGCGGCGATCCGGGTGACGCCGGCCGCCGCGAGGTCGTCCGCGAGGCGCAGCAGCCGCGCAGGGGCGGCGGCGATGCCGGCGGTCTGCAGGAAGGCGCGGTGGGGCGCCACCAGGGCCGGCACCTCGGCAAGGTCGTCGACCGCCACCACGGCGAGGGTGCGGTTGAGGCCGGACGGGCTCAGGCTCGCGGCGGAATCGAGGTGGACGACGCTCCACGGATCGGCCGGATCGCCGAGCAGCGTGGCGCTCCCGTCGAGGGCCCGCATCTCGTGGGCGCTGCGCCAGGCGGCGATGCCGGCGGACTCGGCCGGGTCGAGCCGCCGGCGCGGGTGGCGGCTCGCCATCGCGGCGAGTTCGTACGCGAGGTGCCGGGCGAACTCAAGCGGCGCCACGGCGCCGCTGCGCTCGACGAACAGCATCTGCGGCGCGTAGCAGCCCTGCTGCTCGTAGCGGACGACGTCGTGGGCGGCGAGCCGCGCGAGCGGGCCGGCGCGGCGGCTGTCGAGGGCCTCGCGGGCGATCATCGCGAAGCCGATGCGGTGGCCGTGGGGCAGGAACCGGGTCCCGACCGGCACCTTGGCGCGCAAGTCCGCGAGCGTCTCGTCGCCGCCATAGGCCATGACGCAGTCGGCTTGCATGAGGCAGGCGGCCTCGACCCCGCCGGCGCCGCCCTTCCACCACGTGACGGCGAGGCAATCGCCGAGTTCGGGATCGGCCTCCGCGATCGCCTGCGCGAACCACCCGGCGGTCAGGGGCTCGGCCGTGGCGAGCTTGCCGAGCGTGCCGGCCTTCACCAGCAGGCCGGCAACGAGGCTCCACAAGGCGAGCGCCGGGACGTTGCCGGCCCAGACATGCAGCAGCAGGTCGGGGCCCTTCGCGCGGACGAGGCCGCCCTTCACCGCCGGCTGGAATCCGTCGAGCACGCCCGGGTTGGAAAAATCCTCCGCCAGGAAGCGCAGCAGCTGCGGCTGCCGGAAGGTCTTCAGGGTGCTCGTCAGGCCGAGCCGCACGGTCTCGCGGTCGTAGCCGGTGACGACCGGCAGCAGCGCCTCGGCCTTGCGGCGCAGCGGGTGCGCGCGGTCGAGCAGGCCGGCGCTCGCCCGGTCGATGGCCGCGACGATGCGGGCGGTCGGCATGCGCCGCAAGGTCTCGCGGGCGCGGGTGCGGATGTGGCCGCACAGGACCTTCGCCTGATCCCCGCTCAAGGACGGCAGCGCCACCGCGACGGTCTCGCCCCAGGCGCCGTATTCGACCACGCGCCGGCCGACCGTCTCGGCGGGAAGCCCCGGAAGGTGGCCGGCCTCTTCGATCGCGCTCATCCCTGCGCCGCGGCCAGGAACTCGGCCACGGCGACCGAGCATCCGCGCGACGCCGACCCCTCGACCCGGCCGAGCAGCCGGAAGCCGCCGGGCACGATCACGCCGGCATCCTCGGTCAGGATCGCCGAGACCGAGTTGAAATGGGCGAGGTCGTGGTGGACCAGCACGCCGGTCTCGCCCTCCGGCAGGTCCGCGCCGGTGAGCGGATCGACGACGCGGCTGCGGATCCAGTGCGGGCCGGACTTCACGGGCGGACAGACCGCGTTGCCGTCGTCGTAGAACTGGGTGCTCAGCTCGGTCATGCCGTACATGTTGAGGCACGCCGCGCGCGGCACCCCGAAGGCCTGCGACAGCCCGTCGTAGAACGCGTCCGGCTCGATCTCGCGCGACTGGCCCTTGAAGCCGCCGGTGTCGAAGAGAAAACTCCCCGCCGGCAGGGCGAAGCGGCGCCCTTGCGCGGCGAGCGCGTCCATCACCGGCACGAAGGCGTAGGTGGCGCCGAGCAGCGCATAAGGCTCGCCCGAGGCCTCGGCCTCCGCCAGCGCCGACAGGAGCGCGTCGAGGTCGAGACCGGACGGGCCGACGAAGACAGCGCTGTCCGGCGTGCCGAAATGGTCCTTGGCAAGCGCCAGGTAATGGGCGAGCGACGAGTTCGGCAGGACCGCCTCGTCCGGAAACAGGATCCCCATGCGGATCCGCGCGCGCCCGCGCATGATCCGGGCGGCGAAGCCAGTCAGCATCGAGCGGTCGTAGACTGCGAGCGTCGGGTGGTAGCTGCGGCCGCGGCCGGCACCGGTCGTGCCGCTCGTCATGAAGACCCGCTCGGCCGCGTCCGGCGGGCAGCAGCTCAGGGTCAGGTCCTTGAACGCCTTGATTGGCACCGCCGGGATGTCGCGCCAGCGCCGCACCGTCAGCGGCGTGCGGCCCCGGGCCTGGGCGAAGCGGCGGTAGGGGGCGTTGTTCCGGAACTGGTAGGCGAAGAGCCGCAGCGCCAGCGCCTCGAACGCGTCCTCGGTCGCACCCGGCCGCCCGATGAAGTCGAGAAGGGCGTCGACGATCTCCGCTTGCGACATCACGGCTACCTCGCGCCCGGTCCCGGGCGTCGGCCATGCGCGGCGGAGATCATGCGCGAAGTGACGGCTCTCCCGGCCCCGCGGCCGCGCCGGTCCCGCATCCCTACGCCGGCATGACCCGGATCAGGTTCATAGGGTCACCGCGGCGCCCGGACGATCCAGACCGGCGGAATCTCAGCCCCCTCAGCGAGGCTCCCCTGGGAGCCGATGACAGTGGGGGGCGCGGGGACGGGTGTCAAGTTTGAGGCCTCACGGGCGCGCCAGGCCCTCGGCGAGCCGCCGGAAGGCCTCGAGCGCCTTGCCCAGGGTGGCCTCGGGCTCCTTCGACGCCGCGATCCACAGAGCCGCGTGGAGCGACGCGCCGTTGAGGAGCCGCGCGGCGGCCTCCGCGTCGACCGGCGGGATCGCGCCGTCCTCGACGAGCGTCCGGATGCGCCGGGTCGTCTCGGCGAGGCAGGCATTCTGGCTCGGCCACAGCGACGGATCGCCCAGGACCGCCGGCCCGTCGAGGAGCAGGATGCGCTGGATCTCTGGCTCCACCGCCATCTCGATATAGGCCCGGTACTCGTCGAGGAGGCCGCGCCAGGGGTGCGAGGCCCGCTCGCCGACGGCGCGCAGGCGCGCCGCCATCTCGGCGTCGATCTGGTCGATCACGGCCTGGAGCAGGCCCCTCTTGTCGCCGAAATTGTGATAGAGCGCCCCCCGCGTCAGCCCGGCCTCGGCGGTCAATTCGTCCATCGAGGCACCGGCATAGCCCCTCGCCGCGAAGGCCGCCCGGGCCGCCCGGAGGAGCTTGCCTCGCGTCTCCTCCATCATCTGCGCGCGTCGTCCGGCCACCTCGCCCCACCCTTCTCTACATACGGTCCGTATGTGAATTGACATACGGCGCGTATCCGTGCTTTCTCACATACGCTCCGTATATCAAGCGCGGGACCGAAGGAGCAATCCATGGCGCAGGCCCTCTCGAAGCGCGACGTCGTGTTCCCGCCCGGCCGTCAGGCCCTCTACGAGCAGCACCGCTACTCGGCGGCGATCCGCTCCGGCGACCTGCTGTTCGTGTCGGGCCAGGTCGGCAGCCGCGAGGACGGCTCGCCCGAGCCCGATTTCGAGGCCCAGGTCGCCCTGGCCTTCGCCCGGCTCGCGGCGGTGCTGGAGGCGGCGGGCTGCACCTTCGACGACGTCGTCGACGTCACGACCTTCCACACCGACCCGGCGACGCAGTTCGACGCGGTGATGCGGGTGCGCGACGGCGTGATCGGTGAGGCGCCCTATCCGAACTGGACGGCGGTCGGGGTGACCTGGCTCGCCGGGTTCGACTTCGAGATCAAGGTGATCGCGCGTATCCCGGGCCAAGCCTTAGAGCCTGCTTGATGTGGCTGGCAAATTTATCTTACCTTCAACCTCATCCTGAGGTGTCAGTCGATGAGAAATCGACTGACCTCGAAGGAGGCCTCCAGTAATCACTGTGTTATCTGGAACTCTCCTTCGAGGCTCCTTTCAGTCGCACCTCAGGATGAGGTGGTGGATGGGATGAATCAGGTCCATGCGATGCCCTTCTCGCCGGTCAAACAGGCTCTGACTCTTTTCCCGGCGACGCGTCAGGGTTTGGCGGGCGCCTCGTCGGAGATGCCGACCTTCGCCCAGACATAGACGGCCAGGAGCGCCACCGGCACGCCGATGAGCGAGGTCAGGACAAAGAACAGGGGAAACCCCGTCCGCTCGACGATGAAGCCGGAGAAGCCGGCCAGGACGCTGCCCGGGAAGGCGCAGAGCGAGGTCAGGAGCCCGAACTGGCTCGCGGCGTGCTCGGTCGAGGCGAGCGTCGACATGTAGGTGATGAGCACCACCGACGCGAAGGCGTAGGCGAAGCCGTCGATGCCGACCGTGACCGCGAAGGTCCAGAAGGCCTGTCCGCCGTCGCCGCCATGCGCCGCGAGGTAGGCGAGGCTCAGGTGGGACGCCGAGGCCGCGATCGTGCCAATGAGGAGGCTCGGCAGCATGCCGATCCGCGGGATGAGCGCGCCGGCCAGGAAGGTGCCGCCGAGCCCGATCCAGAAGCCGAACAGCTTGGTGACGGTGGCGATGTCGGTGTTCGAGAAGCCCTGGTGCTTGAACAGCGGCACCGCCATCGCGGTCGCGACGTAGCCGGGCATGCGAAAGCCGGCGACGAGGAGCAGGATCGCCGGCGCCATCGGTCCGAGCCGCCTCAGGAGGTCGCGGATCGGCGCCCAGACCGTATCGACGAAGCCGGCCCGGGCCGGGTGGGGCGCCTGGTCGGAGGGCGGCTCCGGGGCGAACAACGCGGCGAGCATGCCCACCAGCATCAGGGCGCCCATGCAGAGATAGGCGCCGCGCCAGCCGATCCGGTCGGCCAGGAACAGCGCGCCGGCCCCCGCCGCCAGGTTGCCGATCCGCCAGCCGATCTCGGTCCAGGACGAGAGGACGGCCTGCTTCTCGGGCGGCCGCACGCTGGTGATGCGCCAGCCATCGATGACGAGGTCGAGGGTCGCGCCGGCAAAGCCGAGGGCCACCGAGAACGCGATCGTCCAGGCGAGCCACTGCGCGGGATCGCCGAAGGCGATGCCGGCGAGCATCGCCATCACGCTCAGCAGCGCCACCACGATCCAGCCCCGCCGCCGGCCGAGGCGGGCCCCCAGCAGGGGCGGATCGTAGCGGTCGAGGAACGGGGCCCACAGGAACTTGAACTTGTAGGCCAGCGTCATCTCGCTCAGGAGCCCGATCGCGGCGATCGAGATGCCGGCATCGGACAGCCACGCGGCCTGCGTGCCGTAGACGAGCAGGAACGGGATGCCGGAGGTGAAGCCGAGCCCGAGGGCCGGCGCGATCCGCCGGTCGGTGAAGAGCGCCGACCAGAACGGCGTGCCCTCGGGTGGCGTTCTCTCGGGTGGCGTTCTCTCGGGGGACGTGACGGCCGGCGCGGTCATGCTCGATCGGGCTCGCGGATGGGCTGCGATACGGCTCAGGTCGAGGCCTCGCGCGATAACCGGCGGTCCCGCCGGCCGTTCCCGTCGATGCGCCCGGACGATCCCTCGGCTCGCGACGACGGCGGTTCGACTGTCGCCTCCGTCAGGCCCGCGCCGCCTCCGCCCGCGGCAGGCCGGCCCCCGCCCGCGCGAAGGGATTGTCCGGGACCCGCGGCGCGAACCGGAACAGGCCCACGGGCGCCACCCCTTCCAGCTCCCCCACGTTCAGGTCCCGGGCGATCACCACGACGAACGGCGCCGGGTCCTCGCCCGGCCGGCCGAAGGGCCGCGGGCGCGAGAACAGCGTGCCGACGCTCTCGACCAGCAGCGGGCGGTCCGATTCGACGACCCGCACCAGCCCCTTGAGGCGCAACAGCCGCTCGCCGAGATGGCCGGCGAGGTTGTCGAGCCAGGCGGCGAGGTCGTCGTAGGGAAGGGGGGCCGCCGGCCGCGCGAGCCAGACAGCGACGCGGGGATGCGCCCCGGCTGCCTCCGGCGCCAGCAAAGCCGGATCGAGTCCCGCGCCGGGGAGCGGCGCGAAGGCCGCCGCGACGGCGGCCGAGCGATCGGGATCGGCCACGATCTCGGCCAGCGGGTTCAGGCCCGCGACCTCGGCCCGGGCCTGCCCCACTCGCTCGGGCGGCGCGGCGTCGAGCTTGGTCAGGACGATGCGGTGGGCGGCGGCCCATTGCGCCGCGGCCTCCTCGAAGGCGGTCGTCCCGGGGCCGCGGAGCGCGTCGTAGGTGGCGACGACCGAGACCCGCATCGGGAAACCGCCGAGGCTCGCGAGCTGGCGCAGGACCGGGCCGGGCTTCGACAGGCCGCTCGTCTCCAGCACGATTCGTCGGAGCGGCCCCGATGCCTCCGGCCGCTCGGCGGCGAGCAGGGCCTCGACGGTGCGGGCGAGGTCGCTCGTCATCTGGCAGCAGACGCAGCCATTGGCCAGCATGGTCATGGGGACATCACCCCCCGTCTCGCGCAGGATCAGCCCGTCGAGGCCGATCTCGCCGGCCTCGTTGACGATCACCGCGGTGTCGGCCGCCTCCGGCCGAGAGAGGGTGTCGCGCAGGAGCGTCGTCTTGCCCGAGCCGAGGAAGCCGGTCAGGACGACGAAGTCGAGGATGTCGGTCACTGCGCCGCCTGCTGCGAGGTGCCACCCGGACCCTTCGCGTATTTCGCCGGCACCGCCTCGTCCCAGGTCGCCTTCACCAGCGCGCGCACGTCCGCGAGCAATTCGGCGGTGTCGTAGATCACCCCGTCCTTGATCGTGTACTTGAGGCCCCGGTGCCAGGTGGCGCCGTTCGTCGCCTCGTCGAGGCGCAAGGCGCCCGTGCCGTAGAGCAGCTTGAAGTCGGTGAGCGGGTTGTGGTCGTGGACCAGAAGGTCGGCGCGCTTGCCGACCTCGACCGTGCCGATCTCGTCCTCGAGCCCGCACAGGGCGGCTCCTTGAGAGGTCGCGGCGCGCACGACTTCCAGCGGGTGGAAGCCCGCCTCCTGCAGCAGCTCCAGCTCGCGGATGTAGCCGAAGCCGAAGATCTGGTAGATGAACCCTGAATCCGAACCGGTGCAGACCCGCCCGCCGCGGTTCTTGTATTCGTTGATGAACGCCATCCAGAGCCGGTAGTTCTCCTTCCACTCGATCTCGTTCTGGGTCGACCAGCGATACCAGTAGGAGCCGTGGCCGCCGCGCTGCGGCGTGAAGTAGTCCCACATCGACTTCCAGGTATACTCCTTGTGCCAGTCGGCCTGGCGCGCCCGCATCAGGTCGCGGTTGGCGTCGTAGATCGTGAAGGTCGGCACGAAGGTGAAGCCGAGCTCCAGGAACCGCTCCAGGGTCTCGTTCCACTTCTTGGAGCCGGGCTCGGCGCCCTGGCGGAACATCTGGCCGGAGACCGAGAAGCGGAAATACTCGTCGTTGTAGTCGTAATCGAGCGGGAAGTTCTGCACCACCCGGTCCTCGAACAGCGCCTCGGGCAGGCCGTAATAATGCTCGGCGCTGGTCAGGCCCCAGCCGGCGGTGGTGAGCGCGTTCATCCGCGTCACCGCCATCTGGGCGTGGTGGCAGCCGGACCGGAGCCCGAGCGTGCGGCACTCGTCGAGGGCCGCCTCCATGATGGCGGGCGGCGCCCCGAAGAACTTCACCCCGTCGGCGCCGCGCTCCTTGAGCTTGCGCAGCCAGGCCCGCCCTTCCTCGGGCGTGTGGATCAGCTTCAGCATGTCGTTGACGGCCGGGAAGTAGCTGTAGGCGAGGAGCCGCGGCGCCGCGATCTCGTTCGCCTCCGAGCGCCTTTTCTGGTCGAGCATCCAGTCGAGGCCGTTGAACGAGCCCATTTCGCGCACGGTCGTGACGCCATGGGCGAGCCAGAGCTTGTAGACGTACTCGACCGGCGGCACCCAGCCGTTGGCGGCATGATACGCGACGCCCGCATGGGCGTGGCAATCGACGAAGCCCGGCGTCACCCACTTGCCCCTGCAGTCGATCTCGTGGTCGCCGGGGGCGGGCCGGTTCGCGTTCGTCGCGAGGTTGCCGGTGACCTTCTTGAGCTGCACGATGCGGCCGTTCTCGACCACGATGTCGGTCGGGCCGATCGGCGGCGCGCCGGTGCCGTCGATGACGGTGGCGCCGCGCAGCACGAGGCGCCGGTGCGGCCCGATCCCGCGGTCGCGGGAGGTCGACGGCACCAGGGGCGGCTGGCCGGCCTTCTCCCGCTCGGCCGCGAGCTCGTTGCCAGCCAGGACGATGGCGTCGCTCATGGTGTCCTCCCGTGTTCTTGTTCGGTCTCAGCGCGCGTAGCGGCGGCCGAGGAGCGCGGTGCCGAGCACCGTCAGCACCAGGGTCGCGGCGAGCAGGATGAAGGCCAGCGCAGCGCCGAACGGCCAGTTCATGCCCTTCGAGAACTGGTCGTAGACGGCGGGCGCCATCATCTTGAACTGCGAGCCGCCGAGCAGCACCGCGGTCGCGTAGGTGTTCATGCACAGGATGAAGACGAGGACGCAGCCCGCCACGGTGCCGGGCAGGGCCAGCGGCCACACCACCCGGCGAAACACCGTGAAGGCGCTCGCACCCAGATTGGCCGCCGCTTCCTCGACCGCCCGCGGGATGCTCTCGATCACCGAGGACAGGGTCAGGATCATGTAGGGCAGGACGACCGCGATCGTCCCGACCGCGACCGCGCCGGGCGTGTAGACCAGCCGCAGCGGCTCCGAGGTCAGGCCCAGGCCCCGCAGGGTCGCGTTGATGAGGCCATCGTTGCCGAGGAGCCCGAGCCAGCCGGCCGCCCGCACGACGTTGCCGACGAGGAGCGGGATCAGGGTCAGGACGGTGACGAGGCTCTTCCAGCGGCTCTCCATCCGGGCGAGCCGGTAGGCCGCCGGGAAGCCAAGCGCCAGGGTCAGGGCCGTGCAGATGAAGGCCATGACCAGCGTGGTCAGCATCACGCCGCGATAATACGGGTCGGCGACGGCGTTGAGGTAGTTCTGCGCCGTCGTCGCCTCGATCATCAGCTGCGTCGCGCTGTACTGGTTGAGCGAGATGCGCGCGAGCAGCACCATCGGGCCGACCAGGAGCGCGGCGACGACGAGGACGGCCGGCAGGATGAGGGCGAACACGGGTGGGGGTCTCGATCTTGGAGGCTGTTCGATTGTGTTGCCGGTTCATCCTGCGCGCGACCTCATCCTGAGGTGCTGCTGCTTGCAGCAGCCTCGAAGGATGGTTCCAGGAATCGCAGAGGCTTCTGGAGCCCTCCTTCGAGGTCAGTCGATCTCTGATCGACTGACACCTCAGGATGAGGTTCTGTGTGGGATGAGTCGAAGTGTTCGTGAGGGTAAGATGCCGAGTCGAAAGCCTACCCCTTGAACTCCTTGTTCCAGAAATCGTTGAGCGCCGCCTGCTGCGCTTGCATCGTGGCGTAGTCGAGCGGACGGAGCTTGGCCTGCTGGGCCTCGGTTAGGCTGATCTGCTTGGCCAGGTCGTCCGGCAGCTTGGCGTCCTTGACGGTCGGCACGTAGCCCATCTTCTGCGCGAAGGCGACCTGGGCGCGCGGGTCGAGCATCGCGTTGAGGTACTTGAAGGCGCCGTCCTTGGCCCGAGAGTTCTTCGGCACGCCGGCCTCGAACAGGATCGGCAGCGCGCCCTCCTCCGGCACCGCCATCTCGACCGGGATGCCGGCCTGCTTCCACATGAAGCCGCGGGCGAGCCACATCGTCGAGATCCACACCTCCTCCGACTTGAGGGCGGCGGCGAGGGTCTCGTTCGATGGATAGACCTTGGGCGACAGCTTCTTCAGGTCGAGGAGGGCGGCCTTGCCCTTGGTGAAGTCGGTGGGCGTGCCGCCGGCCCCGATGTTGGCGCCGGCCATGTTGAAGTTCCAGAGGATGTCCGAGAAGCCGACCCGGCCCTTGTACTTGGGGTCGAAGATGTCGGCGTAGCGGGTCGGCGGGGTCGTGACCTTGCTCGGGTTGTAGAGCACGACCAGGGCCGAGTAGATGTGCGGGATCGAGTGCGGCTTGCGGAAGACGTCGATCACCTCGGAGAGGCGCGGCACCTCGGCGCTCGGCACCGTCTCCAGCACCCCGAGCTGGCTCAGCATGTAGCTGTCGATGTCGTTGATGCAGGCGACGTCCATGCTGGCGCGGCGGCTGGTCTTCTCGGCGATCAGCTTGGTGCGGCGCGGATCCTGGTTGGCGATGTCCTGCGACACCTCGATGCCCTGCGGCTTCATCAGCGGGACATCGATGTTCTGCTGCAGGAGAGCGCCGTAATCGCCGCCCCATGTGCCCACCACGATCGCGGCGGACTGGGCCCGGGCGGGCAGGGTTCCGGCGAGGCCGAGGGCGGCGCTGCCGGCGAGAAGGGTGCGACGGTCGATCATCGGGCGGGGCTCTTCTCTGGGGTAGGGGTGACGCTGGCCGCGTCTGCGGTGGGAATGACGCGGGCGGCGTCGGGGATCCAGGTGATGCGGACGGGATCGCCGGCATTGAGCCGGCGGCGGGGATCGTCGGGGAGCGGCGTCGGGCTCACCGCGACGATCGCCTCGCCGGCGAGGTCGAGGTGGTACTCGGTGCGCCCGCCGAGATAGGTCATGGCCCGCAGGCGCCCGGCGCCGGCGGGATCGGGGGCGACCTCGATCCGCTCGGGCCGGATCGCCAGGAGGCCCCCGGGCGCGGCCGCGTCCGGGGCGCAGGGCACGGCGGCGCCGCTCGTCAGCCGGAACACGTCGGCGCCCTCGCGCGCGCCGGGGAGCAGGTTGCAGCGCCCGACGAAGCCGGCGACGAAGGTGTTGGCCGGGCGCTCGTAAAGGTCTTCCGCCGTGCCGACCTGCAGCACCCTTCCGTGCTCCATCACCACCAGCCGGTCGGCCATGGCGAGCGCCTCGTCCTGGTCGTGGGTGACCATCAGGGTGGTCAGCCCGAGGCGCTTCTGCAATTCGCGGATCTCGAGCCCGACCTCCGCGCGCAGCTTGGCGTCGAGGTTCGACAGGGGCTCGTCGAGGAGGAACACCGCCGGGCTCACCACCAGGGCGCGCGCCAGCGCCACGCGCTGCTGCTGGCCGCCGGAGAGCTGGCGCGGCAGCCGGTCGGCGAGCGCGTCGAGGCGCACCAGCCGCAGGGCCTCGGCGACGCGCCGGTCGCGCTCGGCGCGCGCCACCTTCCGCATCTCGAGCCCGAAGCCGACATTGTCGGCGACGCTCATGTGCGGGAACAGCGCGTAGGACTGGAACACCATGCCGGTGTCGCGGGCATAGGGCGGCAGCCGCGTCACGTCGCGCCCACCGATCACCACGCGCCCGGCCGTGGGCTCGATGAAGCCCGCGACCATCCGCAGCGTCGTGGTCTTGCCGCAGCCCGACGGCCCGAGCAAAGCCACGAGCTCGCCCTGGCGGATGTCGAGGTCGACGCGGTCGACGGCGACCGCCTCGCCGTAGCGCTTCGAGACGCCGTCGAGGAGGAGCGTGCCCATCAGACGATCCGCGACAGCTTCACGAAGCGGTCGGTGACCAGCATCAGGATCGTCACCATCAGGATCTGCGCGGTCGCGACGGCGGCCAGGGTCGGGTCCATTCGGAATTCCAGGTAGCTCAGCATGGCGACCGGCAGCGTCGTGCGCCCCGGGCCGACGAGGAGGAGGTTGAGCTCGAGGTTCTCGAAGCTCGCCACGAAGGAGAACAGGGCCGCCGCCACGATGCCGGGGCGCAGCATCGGCAGGGTGATGCGGGTGAACACCGTGAGCGGACGCGCCCCCAGATTGGCCGCCGCCTCCTCGGCGGCGCGGTCGAGGCCCGCGAGGCTCGCGGTGACGAGGCGTACCGTCCAGGGGATGGTGATCAGCACGTTGGCCGCCACCAGGCCCCCGAGCGTCGCCTTGATGTCCATGTCGAGCCAGTCCTCGGCCCGGAGATAGAACATGTAGAGGGCCGAGCCCGCCACGATCGCCGGCACGGCAAGCGGCGCCAGCAGGACAGTGTTGATGAACCCGCGTCCCGGGATGGTGGCCCGCACCAGCGCCAGCGCCGCGGCGGTGCCGAGCGGCACGCCGATGGCGGTGGCGGCGAGCGCGATCTGCAGCGAGGTGAGGAAGCCGCGGGCGAAGTCGCGCTGCGCCCAGGCGTTCAGGTACCAGCGGATCGTGAGGCCGTCCGGCGGGAAGGTGACGATCTCCTGGTCGAAGAACGAGGTCACGACCACCATCACGATCGGCGCGAACACGATGGCGTAGGCGAGGAACACCGCGGCCAGGAAGGCGAGGCGGCCGAGCCGGACCGACAGGCCGGGCCCGGCCAGGGCCGGAGCCGCGAGGGGGGAGAGGGGGGCGGCGCGCATGCGGGTCACGGCTTCACGGGTGACGGTGTCCGGGCCGGGGCCGGCTCGTACCTGACCCATTTTTAAGACAGGTGCCGGGCCGGCTGGCAAGACGGGTGCCACGCTTGTCCCCGGACCGGCTCCGGCTCACGCCACCGCCTCGCGGAAGCGCGGGCCCGCGAAGGCGGCGTCCCCGGCCTGCCCGCTGATCAGTTGCGGCAGCACCGCCTTCCAGGCCTCGATCAGGTCGCGGTAATAGTCGGGGTCCGGCCGCAGCACCGTCTGCACGCCCATGCCGCGCATCAGGTTCACCGTCAGGTTGAGGATGATCCGGGCCTCCCGCGGCGGCCGGGTTTCGGCGTCGCAGAACTCGGTCCAGATCGCGTCGAGGGCGGCGTGGAAGCGCTGCACCACCGGGATCAGGCATTGCCGCAGGGCGGGATCGTTGCGCGCCTCGGTGATCATCTCCATCGAGAGCTGGAAGAACCGGCCGGAGAAGAGCTGCCACAGGAACTCGACGAAGTCCGACAGAGGCAGCGCGCCGCTGCGCACGTCCCGCGACACCGCCTTGATCTCGGCGGTGCCGTCGGCGAGCAAGGTTTCCAGCGCTGCGAGCACGAGGTCGGACCGGGCCGGGAAATGGTGGAGGAGCGCCCCGCGCGAGACCTTGGCGCGCGCGGCGATCCGCTGCGTCGTGGCGCCGTGGTAGCCGACGGCGTGGATCTCATCGAGGGTGGCGCGCACCAGCCGCTCGCGGGTCGCGAGGCTGCGCGCCTGCTGCTGGCGTCCGGTCTGCGGCACCTTTCCTCCGGGGAGCTGCCGGCGCGGGGCGCCCGCGAAAAAAACAAGCTTGCCTGCTTTTTTCCCGCTGTCCAGTGTGCCGCTCCGATCCGCGCGCCCGTCCGGGCCCGCCCCGCACCCGAAGGGATCGCCCGCATGAGCGCCGACCTCGTCCTGTTCCGCAACGCCGCGATCCTCGACGGCACCCACGACCACGCCCTCGAGGGCCACGACGTGCTCGTGGAAGGCGGCACGATCCGGGAGGTCTCGGACCGGCCGCTGACCGCATCCTCCGCCCGCGTGATCGACCTCGCCGGGCGCACGCTGATGCCGGGCCTGATCGATTGCCACGTCCACGTCATCGCGACGATCCCGGACCTCGGCGCCAACGCGGACCTGCCGGACTCCCTCGTTGCCCTGCGCACCGCCAGGATCATGCACGGCATGCTGATGCGCGGCTTCACCACCGTGCGCGACCTCGGCGGCGCCGATCACGGGCTGGTCATGGCCGTGAAGGAAGGGCTGATCGCGGGGCCGCGGCTCGTGATCTGCGGCAAGGCGCTGTCGCAGACCGGCGGCCACACCGACTACCGCGGCCGCTACCACGCCCGGGACGTGAGCCATTACGGGACCAAGCTCGGCGCGATGGGCCGGGTCTGCGACGGGGTCGACGCGGTGCGCCGGGTGGCGCGCGAGGAGATCAAGGCCGGGGCCGACTTCATCAAGATCATGGCGAATGGCGGCGTCTCCTCGCCGACCGATCCGATCGCCTTCCTGGGCTACTCGGTCGAGGAGATGCGGGCGATCGTCGAGGAGGCGAGCAACGCCCAGACCTATGTCGCCGCCCACCTCTACACCGACCAGGCGATCCGCCGGGCGGTCGAGTGCGGGGTGATCTCGGTCGAGCACGGCAACCTGGTGCGGCCTGAGACCGCGCGGCTGATCCGCGACAAGGGCGCCTACGTGGTGCCGACCAACGTCACCTTCGACGCGCTCGCGCGTGAGGGCGCCTCCTTGGGGCTCCCGCCGGCCTCGGTCGCCAAGATCGAGGACGTGCGCGAGGCGGGGCTCTCCGCCCTCGAGACCCTGCACGCGGCGGGCGTGATGATGGCCTACGGCACCGATCTCCTCGGCGAGATGCACCGCCACCAGTCGGAGGAGTTCGTGATCCGCGGCCGCTGCCTGCCGGCGATCGAGGTGATCCGCTCGGCCACGATCAATGCCGCCAAGGTCGTGCGCCTGGAGGGCAAGGCGGGATTGGTGGCCCCCGGCGCCTTCGCCGACCTGATCGTGGTCGATGGCGATCCCCTCGCGGACCTCTCGCTCCTCACCGGCCAGGGCCGGCACATGCCGGCGATCATGATCGACGGCCGCTTCGTGAAGGACGATCTCGCGGCGTGAGGTCGCTCGACCCGCGGCACCGTCCCGAGCCTCGCCGCGCAGGCTCCGGGCGGGGCGAGAGGGGGCCTCCGTCCTGCACTCTCCGTCTCCGGACGGGGCAGGGGAAACCCAGACTCGGTGCGCCTGATCTGGCAGGGCCGCGGTGAGACTGGCGCGCCATGCGCCCGCCCGACGCAGCCGACGACCGGATGAATCTCCGACCCGTTCGTCGGCGTGAGGGCAGGTCCCGCCCTTCGGCGGAACTGACGATCGCATTACAAAATGTTAGTTCTTAACCAGGAGTATCGTGCAGTCAGTCCGCAATCGCACCGAAGGTGCGGGAGACGTGCATCCGCGAGCCCCCGAAAGCCTACGGTCATGAATGATGAAGCACAGCAGGTCGTCGTCGCGGTCTCCCGGCTGCTTCAGGTCCAGGTCATCGACAGTGGGAGGACGCTCGCCATGCGCCTCGAAGCGGCGGACGGCCGCGAGCTGGCCGTGCTCGTGCCGCGCCTCGTTGCAGACGACCTTCGCACGCATCTCGTCGACACGCTGGACTCCGCCGCGCACCTCTCGAATTCCTGAAACGGATCCGCCGGCGAAGCGGATCTCGAGCGTGTCGCGGACGGCGATACCGTAAGGGCCTTCGCTTCGGAGCTTGCTTGACTCCCTCGACAGGAGGAACCCCCTCGACGGCATCCCGGGGTCTCGACGTCGTCGAGCCCCGGTACGGCGGTGAGAGGTGTCGACGTCCGCGCGACTACAGGCGTTGTGCGTCAAACAGGCTCTTTCAGATCCGGAAGGACAGATTCGGCGAGGGGAGCCGGCCACCCGTCCGGCGGCGTTGTCGCCGCCGCCCACCCCGCCTACGCTCATGGCATGGACGATCCGACCGCTTCCGCGCACCGCCCGACGGCTCCGGCCGCCGCAGCGTCCTTCGCATATCGGACCGCCTGCGCGCTGCTGGCCTGTCTCGCCGCCGGCGTGCCGGCGGGCGCGCAGGATGACGGTCTCGCCGCCCGTCCCGCCTTCTCGCGGGCCGAGGAACCGGCGCGGCGGCCTGCGACCTGCGCCGACCTCCCCGGGCAGCTCGCCGGGCTGCCGGCGCCTTCGACGCGGATCGACCTGTCGATCCAGGACGCGCTGACCCTGGTCCAGACCGACGGCGCCCTCTGGTACCTGGCGGTGTGCCACTCGCCCGCGGTGCGGGTCTTGTGCATCACCTACGCGCGCAACGGCATGCAGGCGGGCGAGCGCGTCGTCCTCAGGGGCGGCTACAATCGTCAGGACGAGACGCATATCGTCCTCGATCCCTGCCTCGCCGCGCGGCCTTGAGCGGGGTCCTTTCGGGCATGTCGCGATCGGCGCGTCCGCGATAGGGTCGCCCGAAGGCCGCGCGCAGCCGCGGCCCGGCAGGAACGGACCGGGAGGACGAAAATGGCCAAGGTCGCGATCGTCGGCTGCGGTGCCATGGGGTCGGTCTACGCGGCGCTGATGACGTCGGCCGGCCACGCGGTGCACGCGGTCACGCTCTGGCCCGATCACGCCGCGGCGATGCGCGAGAAGGGCCTGCGGGTCGAGGGCGCGAGCGGCGACCGGACCGTGCGCCTCGCAAGCGCCGGCACCACCACCGAGGGCATCGGTGCTTGCGACCTCGTCATCATCGCCACCAAGGCCTTCGACGTCGCGGCGGCGGCCCGGTCCTGCGCGCCGTTGATCGGGGAGGCCACGGTCGTCCAGACGATCCAGAACGGGCTCGGCTCGCCCGAGACCGCCGCGACGGTCATCGACCCGGACCGGATCGCCGTCGGGGTGGTCGGGGGCTTCGGCGCGTCGATGCGCGGGCCCGGCCACGCCCACCACAACGGCCTCGAGATGATCCGCTTCGGCGCCTTCGCGGGACTCCCCCGCGCGCGCCTCGAAGCCTCGGCGGCGGTGTGGGAATCGGCCGGGTTCACGGTCCGCCTGTTCGACGATATCGGCCGGATGGTGTGGGAGAAGCTGATCATGAACGTCACCTTCTCGGGCACCACCACCCTCACGGGCCTGACCATCGGCGGGGTGATGGCGGATCCGGATGCCTGGCAGGTGGCGCAGGCTTGCGCCCGGGAGGCGATTGCGGTGGCGGGCGCCATGGGGATCGCCCTCGATGTCGGCGACCCGGTCGAGCACATCCGGCGCCTCGGCGGCAAGATTCCGGACGCGCGGCCCTCGATGCTCCTCGACCACCGGGCCGGGCGGCGCGGCGAGGTCGAGGCGATCAACGGGTCGATCCCGCGGCTCGGGCGCGCGCACGGCGTGCCGACCCCGGTCAACGCCACGGTGGTGGCCCTCATCAAGGCGCGCGAGGCGCTCCTGCCGCCGACCGGCGAGTCCTGTCCGGTCTAGGCCGGCGGCACCCGATCGGCCGTCGATCGCGGAGGAGCTCCGCGACGTCGAGGACCATGCATGCCCGGGAGCTGGGCCTGCGGCGGCCAGTTCACCACCAACACGATGGCGACCGCCTGCCAGATGCTCGGGATCTCGCCGATGGCCGCCAACGACATCCCGGCCAGCCACGCCGACAAGGCGCAGTCCACCCTCAGACAAGCTAGAATCCGCCCACAGGCAGTTGCTGCGCATCCCTGGTTGGGTGGGCGGATCGGTCGCAGGGAGCGCAGCGGGGTCTGCGAACTCGGCGTTCAATAAGGATGACACATGCAGCAAGTGAGAGCCGAAATGCCGCATATTTCGTATCCTGCGCTTCTTTGGCGGGAGGGATACATCTATTTGGCTACAACTCCTCTTTCACTCTGCGCCTATCCGCGCTCACTGTTCAACGAAGCCGTGCAGCGCGCGCGCAACGGCGAGTTTCACTTAGTAGATGCCGATGGTCGATACTACGATATTGTAGACTTGACTGTAATTCCTCCATTTGGCGGACTCAAGAGCATTCCATATCGACTGTTATGGTCAATATTCTCCGTCCCCGTGCTGGCGAACGAGTCGAAGTTGTCTGTGCCGAAATTCAAGATGACTGTCGCCTGTGCCGTCAGGGGTCGATATCGCTACGACACAGATAAATATCCGGCCGTTCAAGCAGTTCGGAAACTGCGTGCGGCGGAGTCGTACCGAGCTGCAATCGACGCTGTTCCTAAGTTGTAGCTTCATGAGTGTTCGCCCATTGGGGCAGGCCTCGCGACAAGGGGCCAGGTCTGGCTCGTTCTCAAACCGGAGTCGGGAGGACAGGCTCGACGGCCTGTCCCTCGACCAGGCCTCAGGCGGCCCGCGCCTGATCGCGCGCTATCACTGGTGGGGCGACGACGGGCTGAACCTGCAGGCGCTCAACACCGACACCATCGATCCCGCCCAGACGCAGCGTCAGCGACGACCAGGCCGGGCGGCTGGTGGGGACGCTGGTCCCTGGGGGTGCAGGGCTGGAGCGGCGACGCGGTCGAAGACACCGCCCGGGCGCCCGAGTCCGAGGGCCAGACCATCATCCGCACCGCCGACGACCCCTCCAAGGGCGGCGTCGGGTTGGTGCTCCTGGGCGGCAAACTCGCGCCGGGCGGCGCGGCGATGAAGATCTCCGGCCAGATCAAGCACCTGCCCGAGGGCCCGGCGCGGGTCTTCGAGCGCGAGGTGAACGCCTTCGCGGCGATCACGGACGGGAGGATCGCTCCGAACGACGTGTTGGTACGGCGCAACGAGGGTCCGCGGGGCGGGCCCGGGACGCGCGAGATGCCGCTTGTGACCGGCACGCTCCAGGGATCTGGCCTCTGCGGGCACGTGGCGATGATGACCGACGGCCGCGTCTCCGGCGCGACCCACGGCTTCGTCATCGGCCACGTCGTGCCCGAAGCGTTCGAGGGCGGACCGACCGCAGCGATCCGGGACGGCGACGAGGTCACGGTCGATGTGGATGCCGGCCTCGACGTGGTGCCGAGCGACGACGAGATCGCCTCACGCCGCGTCCGGCCGACACGCGCGGCGCGGTCACCGACCGGGACGGACCGGAGGCGGGCTGAGGGTTCACGCCGCGAGGAAGCGCGTGACCGCCGGCAGGTCCTCGAAATGCGGGAAGGCCCCCGTCGGCAGCCGGGCGACGGTCCAGTTCGGGCGGCGGGCGAAGCGCGGAAGGTCGCGGTAATCGACGAAGTCGCCGCGCGTCCCGTGGATCACCCGGACCGGCAGCGTGAGCGCCTCGTAGAGCGCGGTCGCATCCGTCGGGAAGAGGTGGCCGGCGATGAACGAGAACGGGGCGTGCTCGGCGCCGGGCTGGTGCGCCGAGGCGTAGCCGTAGTCGAGCAGGCCCTCGTCGATGTCGCGCGAGCCAAAGGTCTTCTCGAGGAAGAACCGCATGCTCGGGCGGCTGACCAGGGCGTCGAACAGGGCGCGGCCCCAGGGCGGCCGGTCCAGGGCCGCGAACAGCCCGTCCTTGCCCCGGTGACCGCCGGGCGGAGAACGGCCGGAGAGCCGGGCGTCGAACCCGGTCGGGCTGATGAGCGCGAGGCTGCGGAAATCCTCCGGGCGTTCGAGGGCCGCGCGCGCGAGGTACTCGGCCGAGAGCGACAGCGCGAGGGCGTCGAGGGCGACGCCGCCGTGGCGCCGCCGGATCTCGGCCGTGGCGGTATGGATCGCCTCGACCATCAGGCCGGGCGTGTAGCGGCGCCGGCGGCGCTCGGACGCGCCGAAGCCCGGCAGGTCGAGGGCGTAGACGGGCCGTTCTCCGCGAAAATGCAGGTAGAGCGGGCGCACCTCGTAGGCGCTCGCCGCGGCGTTGACCGAGTGGACGAGGAGCAGGGGAGGGCCGTCCCCCGTCGCGTTGCCGTAGAGCGCGACGACGCCGGCCGCACTGTCCAGCTCGTCGAGAGGATCCGGCAGGGCCCGCGGCAGCGGCACGCGGTGGTCGACGGCGAAGCGGCTATAGGCGAGCCACGCGCCCGCACCGCCGAAGGCCGCGAGGCTCAAGACCTTGGCGGCCTGTCGCGCCAGGAGCGGCAGGACGGAATGGGGCCGATGGGCCATGGGCACCTCGCGGACATCGTGCCGGCACAACGTGCCGCGCGGCGCAAACGTTGCCCCCGGTCCTGAGCCGCCACGTCCTCGTGCGCGCCGTCGTCCCGTGCGGGATCCGCGACCGACCCGGCGCAGCGTCACCCGATGAGAGGAAGGGGCGACCGGACGATCCGGCCGCCCCGAGGCCGCGCCTCACGCCTCGGCGGCGTAGCGCCCGTGGCAGTGCTTGTACTTCTTGCCCGAGCCGCAGGGGCAGGGCTCGTTGCGGCCGACCCGGCCCCAGGTCGAGGCGTCGTCGGGGTTGCGCTCCAGCACCGGGGCATCGGCGGCGAGCGCCTGGCCGGCGAACTCGTAGGCGCCGCCCCCGCCGCCGGCCGTCCCTTGCGCGAAGTCGAACTCGTTCTCGCCGGTGACCGGGTCGAGGTGCTGGGCGAACATCGGCGGCAGGCCCTGCGGCTCGGGTTCCTGGTACAGGATCTCGACCCGCATCAGCTGGCCGGTGACCTGCTCGCGCAGGTTGCCGACGAGGCCGTTGAACAGGTCGAAGGCCTCCGACTTGTACTCGTTCAGCGGGTCGCGCTGGGCGATGCCGCGCCAGCCGATCACCTGGCGCAGGTGGTCCAGGGTGACGAGGTGCTCGCGCCACAGGTGGTCGAGGCTCTGGAGCAGCACCTGCTTCTCCACGTAGGCCATCACCTCCGGGGTGTTGCGGGTCACGCGCTCGGCATAGGCCTCGTCGGCGGCCTTGCGCAGGCGCTCCCGGATCTCCTCGTCGGCGATGCCCTCTTCCTTCGCCCAATCCTCGACCGGCACGTCGAGGTTGAGGTCGCGGGTCACGCTCTCGCGCAGGCCCGCGATGTCCCACTGCTCCGGATAGGCGTCCTCGGGCACGTGGCGCGCCACCACGTCGTCGATCACGCCCTGGCGCATCTCGTCGACGGTGTCGCGCACGCTCTCCTGGGCCATGAACTCGCGGCGCTGCTCGAACACGACCTTGCGCTGGTCGTTCATGACGTTGTCGTACTTGAGCACGTTCTTGCGCATGTCGAAGTTGCGCGCCTCGACCTTCTGCTGCGCCTTGGCGATCGCCTTGTTGATCCAGGGATGGATGATCGCCTCGCCCTCCTCGAGCCCGAGGCGCTGGAGCATGCCGTCCATGCGGTCGGAGCCGAAGATCCGCATCAGGTCGTCCTGAAGCGAGAGGTAGAACTTCGAGCGGCCGGGATCGCCCTGGCGGCCGGAGCGGCCGCGCAGCTGGTTGTCGATGCGCCGGCTCTCGTTGCGCTCGGTGCCGACGATGTAGAGGCCGCCGGGCAGAGCCACTTTACGGCCGGCGGCCGGGTCGGCGGGCTCGCCGGAAGCGAGCACCTTGGCGCGGTTCTGCTCGATCTCGGCCTTGAGGCCCGCGATGCGCGCGTCGCGCTCCGGCCCCTCCGGCACGCCGGCGAGCTCCTGCTCGATGCGCATGTCGAGGTTGCCGCCGAGCTTGATGTCGGTGCCGCGGCCGGCCATGTTGGTGGCGATGGTGATCGCGCCGGGCACGCCGGCCTCGGCCACGATGTAGGCCTCCTGCTCGTGGAAGCGGGCGTTCAGCACCGCGAAGCGCTTGGTCACCCGGCCCTCGCGGGCCGCCGCGTAGACGTCCTCCAGCGCCGACGGATCGCTGTAGTCGAGCGGCTTGTAGCCGTGCTTGACCAGCAGGCCGGCGAGGTGCTCCGAGCGCTCGATCGAGCCGGTGCCGACCAGCACCGGCTGCAGGCGCGAATGCGCCTTGTCGATCTCCTGGATGATCGCGGCGTATTTCTCGTCGACGGTGCGGTAGACCTCGTCGTCCTCGTCGACGCGCTCGACCGGCTTGTTGGTCGGGATCTCGACCACTTCGAGGTTGTAGATCTCCTGGAACTCGTCGGCTTCCGTCGAGGCGGTGCCGGTCATGCCGGCAAGCTTCTTGTAGAGGCGGAAGTAGTTCTGGAAGGTGATCGAGGCGAGCGTCTGGTTCTCGGGCTGGATCGCCACCCGCTCCTTGGCCTCGAGGGCCTGGTGCAGGCCCTCCGAGTAGCGCCGGCCGGGCATCATGCGGCCGGTGAACTCGTCGATGATCACCACCTCGTCGTTGCGGACGATGTAGTCCTTGTCGCGGGTGAACAGGGTGTGGGCCCGCAGCGCCTGGTTGACGTGGTGGACGAGCGTGACGTTGTGGGCGTCGTAGAGGTCGCCCTCCTTGAGGAGGCCGGCCTCGCGCAGCAGCTCCTCGATGTGCTCGTTGCCGTTCTCGGTCAGCGAGACCGTGCGCTGCTTCTCGTCGAGGTCGTAATCCTCGCGCGCGAGGCTCGGCATGATCGCGTCGATGGCGGTGTAGAGGTCGGAGCGGTCGTCGATGGGACCTGAGATGATCAGCGGCGTGCGCGCCTCGTCGATCAGGATCGAGTCGACCTCGTCGACGATCGCGAAGTTGTGGCCGCGCTGGACCATCTGGCCCAGCTCGTACTTCATGTTGTCGCGGAGATAGTCGAAGCCGTACTCGTTGTTGGTGCCGTAGGTGATGTCGCAGGCATAGGCCGCCTTGCGCTCGGCGTCGTCGAGGCCGTGCACGATGATGCCGGTCGAGAGCCCGAGGAACCGGTAGACCCGGCCCATCCACTCGGCGTCGCGGCGGGCGAGGTAGTCGTTGACGGTGACGACGTGGACGCCCTTGCCCGACAGGGCGTTGAGGTAGGTGGCGAGCGTCGCCACCAGGGTCTTGCCCTCGCCGGTCTTCATCTCGGCGATGCCGCTCTCGTGCAGCACCATGCCGCCGATCAGCTGCACGTCGAAGTGGCGCTGGCCGAGCACGCGCTTGGCCGCCTCGCGCACCGTGGCGAAGGCCGGCACCAGGATGTCGTCCAGGCTCTTGCCGGCGGCGAGCTCGGCCTTCAGCGCATCGGTGCGGGCGCGCAACGCCTCGTCGGACAGGGCCGCCAGCTCGGGCTCGAGGGCGTTGATGGCCTGGACGCGGGGCCGGTATCCCTTCACCCGGCGGTCGTTGGACGACCCGAAGATCTTCTTGGCGATGGAACCGAGCATCGTGAACCTGCGATCGATCGTAACAGTCTGGGCGCGCGCCGCGGGCGCCTTATAGGCCCATATAGGGAGCCGTGCACCCAAAAGGCACCGGTCGGGCGGGCACGAACCGTGGCCGTGCTGCGAAAGACGGGGGGAGGAGCGGGACCGCGCCGCTTGATTCTCGCGCCGACACCGCCCTACCTGCCAGCCTGCCGAGAGCAGGACAAGGACCGCAAGGGAAACCGACGCGGTCGGGGAGGATGGACATGACACGTTTGCGCCGGGCGCTCGCCCGCACCACCGCGCTCGTCGCCGGCCTGGGCATCGCGGTCGCCGCCCACGCCCAGACCGCGCCGCAGAAGGGCGCCTCCGACGGGGTGGTGAAGATCGGCATCCTCAACGACCAGTCCGGCGTCTACGCCGATTTCGGCGGCCGCGGCTCGGTCGAGGCGGCCAGGATGGCGGTCGAGGATTTCGGCGGCAAGGTCCTCGACGTGCCGGTGCAGATCGTCGACGCCGACCACCAGAACAAGCCCGACATCGCCTCGAACGTCGCCCGCCAGTGGTACGACACCGACAAGGTGGACGCGATCATGGAGCTCACCACCTCCTCGGTGGCGCTCGCCGTCCAGGGCCTGTCGAAGGAGAAGCGCAAGATCACCATCGTGGATGGGGCCGCGACCTCGGACCTCACCGGCAAGCAGTGCACGCCTTACGGCTTCCACTGGGCCTACGACACCCACGCGCTGGCGGTCGGCACCGGCGGCTCGCTGGTCGAGACCGGCGGCGACACCTGGTTCTTCCTCACCGCCGACTACGCCTTCGGCACCGCGCTCCAGGCCGACGTCACCCAGTACGTGACCCAGAAGGGCGGCAAGGTCGTGGGCGCCGTGCGCCACCCCCTGAGCGCCCAGGACTTCTCGTCCTTCCTGCTCCAGGCGCAGGGCTCGGGCGCCAAGATCATCGGGCTCGCCAATGCCGGCCTCGACACCGCGAACGCCATCAAGCAGGCGGCGGAGTTCGGCATCGTCCAGGGCGGGCAGCGCCTCGCGGCCCTGCTGTTCACGCTCGCCGAGGTCCACGGCCTCGGCCTCAAGGCGGCGCAGGGCATCGTGCTGACGGAGGGCTATTACTGGGACCTGGACGACCAGGCGCGGGGCTTCGCCAAGCGCTACATGGCCAGGACCGGCAAGATGCCGAACATGATCCAGGCCGGCACCTACTCGTCGGTCACGCACTACCTCAAGGCCGTGAAGGCCGCCGGCACCGACGACACCGACGCGGTGGCGGCCAAGATGCGCGAACTCCCGGTCGACGACTTCTTCGCCCGCGGCGGCAAGGTGCAGGCCAACGGCCGCATGGTCCACGACATGTACCTGTTCCAGGTCAAGTCGCCGGCCGAATCGAAGGCGCCATGGGACTACTACAAGCTGCTCGCTACGATCCCGGGCGACAAGGCGTTCCTGTCGGCCAAGGCGAGCGGCTGCCCGCTGACGCAGTAGAACCTCGAACCGGGAGGGCCCTGACTGGCTCTCTCGGCGAGCCCCGGGGTGAGACGGAGGGGCGGAAACGGGGGCGTCTCGGGGACGCCCCCACCTCGTCACGCGAAGTACTGGCCGCCGTTGATCGTCAGGGTCGAGCCGGTGATGAAGCCCGCCTGCTCGCCGGCCAGGAACTCGACCGCGCGGGCGATCTCCTCCGCCTCGCCGAGGCGGCCGACCGGGATGTGCGGCAGGATCTTGGCCTTCAGCACCTCGGGGGCGATCGCCTTGACCATCTCGGTGGCGATGTAGCCGGGCGCGATCACGTTGACGGTGATGCCCTTGTTGGCGTTCTCCTGCGCCAGCGCCTTGGCGAAGCCGATCACCCCGGCCTTGGCGGCGGAGTAGTTGGTCTGGCCCATCTGGCCCTTCTGGCCGTTGATGGACGAGATCAGGATGATCCGGCCGAAGCCGCGCGCGCGCATGCCGTCGATGAGCGGGCGGGTGCAGGTGAACATCGAGTCGAGGTTGGTGCGGATCACCGCCTGCCACTGCTCGAAGGTCATCTTGTGGAACATGCCGTCGCGGGTGATGCCGGCGTTGTTCACCAGGACGTCGATCGGGCCGAGCTCGGCTTCCGCGGCGCGGATGCCGGCCTCGCAGGCGGCGGCGTCGCCGACGTCGAACTTGAAGACCGGGATCCCGGTCTCGTCCTTGAAGGCCTGCGCGGCCTCGTCGTTGCCGCCGTAATTCGCCGCGACCTTGTAGCCGGCGTCCTTCAGCCCCTTCGAGATCGCAGCGCCGATGCCGCGCGTGCCCCCGGTGACCAGTGCGACGCGTTCTGCCATGTGCCCTCTCCTGACAAGCGTTCGAGCGATATCCGTCCCTCGGCGCACTTCCTTCGATACGTTACGGAAGGCGGCCGTTCCACAGCGAAGGCGGGTGCTGTCCCGCTTCTGTCGGTATTAACTTGGGAGAAGCGGCCGGGCTCCCGGCCGCCTCTCATTCGATTGAATTTTCAAAGCGCGAGGCGGAGCCTCAGCGCTCGAGACACATGGCGACGCCCATGCCGCCGCCGATGCAGAGCGTGGCGAGGCCCTTCTTGGCGTCGCGGCGCTGCATCTCGTGCAGCAGGGTGACGAGGACGCGGGCGCCCGAGGCGCCGATCGGGTGGCCGATGGCGATGGCGCCGCCGTTCACGTTCACCTTCGCGTCGTCGAAGCCCAGGTCCTTGTTGACCGCGAGCGCCTGCGCCGCGAAGGCCTCGTTGGCCTCGATCAGGTCGAGGTCGGAGGCCTTCCAGCCGGCCTTCTCGAGGGCCTTGCGCGAGGCCGGGATCGGGCCGGTGCCCATGATCTTCGGGTCGACGCCGGCGGTGGCCCAGGACGCGATGCGGGCGAGCGGCTTGAGGCCGCGCCGCTCGGCCTCGGCCGCCGACATCAGCACCAGGGCGGCGGCGCCGTCGTTGATGCCCGACGCGTTGCCGGCCGTGACCGTCCCGTCCTTCGAGAAGGCGGGCTTGAGCTTCGCCATCGCCTCGGGGGTCGCGCCCTCGCGGATGTACTCGTCGGTGTCCACCACCACGTCGCCCTTGCGGCCCGGCACCGTGACCGGGACGATCTCGTCCTTGAAGCGGCCTTCCTTCTTGGCGGCCTCGGCCTTGTTCTGCGAGCGGGCCGCGAAGGCGTCCTGCTCCTCGCGGGTGAGCTGCCACTGCTGGGCGATGTTCTCGGCGGTGTTGCCCATGTGGTAGCCGTTGAAGGCGTCCATCAGGCCGTCCTTCAGCATCGTGTCGACGAGCTTGAGGTCGCCCATCTTCTGGCCGCCGCGCAGGTACTGGGCGTGGGGCGCCATCGACATCGATTCCTGGCCGCCCGCCACGATGATGTCGGCGTCGCCGTTGGCGATCTGCTGCATGCCGACCGCGACGGTGCGGAGCCCCGAGCCGCAGAGCTGGTTGAGGCCCCAGGCGGTCTTCTCCTGCGGGATGCCGGCGGCCATGGCGGCCTGGCGGGCCGGGTTCTGGCCCTCGCCGGCGGCGAGCACCTGGCCGAAGATCACCTCGTCGACCTCCTCGGGGGCGACCTTGGCCCGCTCCAGGGCGGCCTTGATGGCGACCGCGCCGAGCTTGTGGGCCGGCACGGTGGCGAAGGCCCCGTTGAACGACCCGACCGGGGTACGCGCGGCCCCCACGATCACGATATCTGCCTTCTGAGCCATGCGCCTCTCCTCTCGAGCCTCTCCCAGCGTCACGGAGAGCCGCGGCCTGCCGCCGAGGCCGTCGTCCCGCGCGCTTTGGGTTGGATGAAAGCGTTGGCTTGCGGGAAGTCAAGGCGCGCATGGCCGGTTCCGGCGCTGGCAGCGCGACCAGTTTGCGTGGACGGCGCGCAGATTGCTATTTTCGCCAGCACACGAAGGCCTTAAGGTCCGATCATGAGACATGGTGAAAATTCGGCTCGCTCGGCGCCGTCCAGTTCCCGCCGGGTTCGCCAAGAGGGAGACAACGCACCGATGGCGGACAGCGGCAAGTCCACACCCACCGTCATCAAGAAGTACGCCAACCGGCGTCTCTATCATACGGGCACGTCGACCTACGTCACGCTCGAGGACCTCGCCGCCATGGTGCAGGGCGGTGAGGACTTCGTGGTCTACGACGCCAAGTCGGGCGAGGACATCACCCGCTCGGTGCTGACGCAGATCATCTTCGAGCAGGAGAACAAGGCCGGGTCCGAGAACCTCCTGCCGGTGGCCTTCCTGCGCCAGCTGATCCGCTTCTACGGCGACAGCATGCGGGCGATGGTGCCGAGCTTCCTGGAATTCTCCATGGATCACCTCGCCCGCGAGCAGGACGGCCTGCGCGAGAAGATGTCCCAGACCTTCGGCCCAAGCGCCTTCCAGCACGCGATGGAGGAGCAGGTGCGGGCCAATATGAGCTTCTTCACCGAGGCGATGCGGATGTTCACGCCCTTCGGCCCCGGCGGCCAGGCCGCCGCGGCCGAGAAGCCGGCCGAGGCGACGGCCGTCGCCGCACCCAAGGGCGAGCTCGACGACCTCAAGCGCCAGATGGCGGAGATGCAGAGCCGGCTCGAGGCCCTGGCCAAGAAGTAGGACCGGCCGGGCAGGGACACGGCAGGCGGCTTGCGGCGTTGGTCCGCCGAATGACCGCGGAGCCCGCGCCATGTCCCACCCCGACACGCCCGTCCCGGATCCGGACGCACCCGGCCGGGCCCTCGTGCCGATGCAAACCCCCGAGCGCTCCGCGATCGTGCCGGCCCGGCCGCTGGCGACCTTCCTGGTCCAGTTGATCGACGGCCCGAACGGCACGCTGCGGCCGTCCCGGCTCGACCGCTCGCGGGTGGCCTCGGCGCGGTACGCGGCGGGTGGGCGATGATCGAAGCGGCTGACCCGGACGAGGGGGGGGTCAGACCCCGTCCTGCCACACTCCCGGTCATCCCGGGGGCGCGAAGGCGGAACCAGGGATCCATGACCGCCGAGGCATCGGGGTGACGCGGAGCGCGTCCGGCCCCGTTCTCCGGCGTCGGCCGTGAGGGAGCCCGGGCTCTCGCCTTCGGCGAGCCATCGGATGACACCGGGAGACGTCGCTGTCCGTATCAATACGATATGGTATTTACTTATCGATTTGTCTCAGGCCTTCGCGATTACCTTCTGCAGGCAAACGGAATTGGTGTCGCGATAGCCCAGGTGGTCGTAGAAGCCGAGCACGGCCGCGTTCTCCCGCCGCACCAGCAGCTGCACCTTCCAGACGCCGCGTGCGGCGAGCCACGCCTCCGCCGCCGCGACCATGCGCCGACCGAGCCCGGTGCCCTGCTGGTCGGGCGCCACGGCGACGTAGTAGAGCCAGCCGCGATGGCCGTCCTCGCCCGCCATGGCGCTCGCCACCACCCGGCCGTCGATCTCCGCCACCAGCACGGTGCCGTGCGGCCCGCGCCGGGCGAAGGCGATGTCGGTCGCCGGATCGTTCCAGGGCCGCGCCACCCCGGATTCGTGCCACAGGACGATCACCGCCGGCACGTCGGCATCCTCGATCTCGCGGAAGGTCGGCATCATGGGCGGCTCGTCTCTGGAGGCTCGTCTCTCGGGGCCGGCTTGCCAGGACAATCTTGCCAGGGCGGTCCGGCGGGGCGATGGGAGGCCGCTACACCATCGAAGGAGCCTCCGGAATGCCCCGACTGATCGACCTCTCGATCGCGATCGAGAACGACGTGCCGGCGGATCCGCCGTTCCAGCGCCCGACCGTCACCTATATCGACCACGCGACCTCGGCCGCGATGGTCGCCGGGCTGTTCCCGGGCCTGCGACCCGAGGACCTGCCGGACGGCCAGGGCTGGGCGGTCGAGAGCGTGCAGCTCTCCACCCACAACGGCACCCATCTCGACGCCCCCTGGCACTACCATCCGACCATGGATGGCGGCGCCCGGGCGATCACCATCGACGAGGTGCCCCTCGACTGGTGCTTCCGCCCCGGCGTGAAGCTCGATTTCCGCCACCTGCCCGACGGCCACGTGGTGAGCCCCGACGAGATCGACCGCGAGCTCGCCCGCATCGGCCACGTGCTGCAGCCCTTCGACATCGTGCTGGTCAATACGCGCGCGGGCGCCCGCTTCGGCCAGCCGGACTACGTCGACAGCGGCTGCGGCATGGGCCGGGCCGCGACCCTGCACCTGACGGGGCAGGGGGTGCGCGTCGTCGGCACCGACGGCTGGAGCTGGGACGCGCCGTTCTCCCACACCGCCCGCCGCTACGCCGAGACCCGCGACGCCAGCCTGATCTGGGAGGGCCACAAGGCCGGGCGCGAGGCCGGCTACTGCCAGATCGAGAAGCTCGCCAACCTGGAAGCCCTGCCGGCCACGGGCTTCACGGTCGCGTGCTTCCCGGTGAAGATCAAGGGCGCGTCGGGCGGCTGGACCCGGGCGGTGGCGATCCTGGAGGAGGAGGGCGCGCCGGTGCCGCGGCAGGCGATCGGCTGACCGCGGAGGCACACGCCGTCGTCAGCTTGCGTCCCGCCAGCCCGAGGGAGCGTCGTCATGTCGAACGAACCTCATGAGAAGGATCCGGCCACGCTCCCGGCTACCGACCCAATCCCGACTATCCGCAGGACGATTGGGACGAGGTTTGCGACAATCCGGAATTGACCGAGGAGGATGATTTCCGCGCTGCCGTTCCGCTCCGGGGCGCGTTCCCGGAGCTCTATGCCGGGCTGATGGAGGACCGTGCGGCGATCGCGGCCGGACGCGAGACGGGCGTCACCCTGACGCGCGACGCGGACATCGTCGCCCGGCTCACGGCCACCACCCCCGGCTGGACGGCGCGGATGGCCGATGCCCTGCGCCGGTCCGCCGAGGCGCTGCCGCCGCCCTGACAACGCTCATCCCCCGGGGGCAAACAGCTCCCGCCCGGCCCCGACCGTCGCGTCGATGGGCTCGGCCACCGCCTGGATGCGGGCGAGGTCGCGGCTGTCGGCGTGCCTCATCAGCGAGAAGCTGCGGGTGAGCGACACCTCGTCCGGCGGCACGCAAGCGAGATCGGAGCGATCGGCCGCCATCAAGCAGGGCAGGACCGCGAGTGCCCGAGGCCGCCACCGTCGCCTGGAGCTGGGCAAGGTGATCGGCGGGCTTCGGACGCCGTTGTTCGATACGACCGCGGCGGATGGGCGGCCGGCGGGGCGGGAAGCGGTGCGGCAGGGCGGGACCTTGCGGTTGCCGGGGCGCGCGATGCTGGTGCCGGCGCGGCAGGTGGCCGAGCGGAGGTCGCCCGGTCGGCTCGCTCGTGCGAAGGAGCGCGAGGGCTGGGCCGTGGAGGTCCGGTCATCGCATCAAGGGCATCGGCGGATGCGGCGCGGCGGGACCTTCGATCGTTGCCGCCGAGTAGGCCGCCTGTCATGCGACGGCGGTCCTCCGCAAATTGGCGACGGCCCGGCCGGACGAGGCAGGACATCGCGGCCTCAATCCGCCGTTCCGTGACAGGGGGCGACCGCGACGCTCTCGTCGCGCATCGGTACGAAATCCGCGAATTGCGGCTGCTCTCCGGTCGAGCCCGCCTCGACCCAGGTGATCTTGGCGTCGAGGTAGCCTGCCATGCGGCCGATCTCGGACGCCTTGCGCCGGAGGCGGTCGCGCTGGTCGAGCATGATCGCCAAGCTTCGGTCGCGATCCATCCGGCCGTCCCTGACGTCCGCCAGAAGCGCGCCGATCTCCTTCAGGGACAGGCCGAGCGCCTGGCCTATGCGGATGAGCTGGGCGGTGCGGACGTGCTCCGGCGTGAAAAGCTGGTAGGGGTTGCGCCCGCCCTTCGTGCCGGCCTGCGGATCGATCAGCCCACGGCGCACGTAGAACCGGATCGTGTCGGCGCTGAGGCCCGTCGCCCGCGCGAATTCCGAGATCAGCATGGGACGTCCTTGACCATGGACCACGCTCCAGACTTATAGGCGGCGCTCCTTAGCAGGAGCAGCAGCATGCACAAGGTCGCTCTCGTCACCGGCGCCTCCTCGGGTATCGGCGCAGCCACGGTCCAACGGCTGATGCAGGACGGGTTCACGGTCTACGCCGCAGCACGGCGGGTCGGCCGGATGGACGGCCTGCGCCGGGCCGGCGCGCGCCTGCTGGAACTCGACCTGACCGACGACGCGTCCATCGTCGCAGCCGTCGCCGCCATCGAGGAGGCCGGGCAAGGATTGTCCGTCCTCGTCAACAATGCGGGCTACGGCAGCTACGGCGCTCTGGAGGACGTGCCGCTCGCCGAGGCGCGACGGCAGTTCGAGGTCAATCTGTTCGGCGCGGCCCGGTTGATCCAGCTCACCCTGCCGATGATGAGAGCGGCCCGCGCGGGCACGATCGTCAACGTCACCTCGGTGGGCGGCAAGGTGCACGAGCCCTTCGGCGCGTGGTATCACGCCACCAAGTTCGCCCTCGAAGGTCTGAGCGATTGCCTGCGCATGGAGGTGGCTCCGTTCGGCGTGCGCGTCGTGGTCATCGAGCCCGGGGCGATCAAGACCGAGTGGGGCGGCATCGCCCACGAGAGCCTCGTCGAGCGCTCGGGTGCCTCGGATTACGCCCCCTGGGCTCGGCGCCACGCCGGCATGCTCGCCCGCGCCGATCAGGCGAGCTTCGGCTCGCCTCCGGAGGTCGTGGCCGGGGCCATCGCCCGCGCGGTTGCCGCACGGCGCCCGCGGACCCGCTACGCCGTCGGCGGCGGCGCGTCCGTGATCCTGGCGGTGCGGCGCGTCCTGTCTGACCGGGCCTTCGACCGGCTGATGTGGGCCGGCTCGCAAGCCGAACGGAACGAGCGGAGCTTGCCGGCGAAGGCGGCCCGCGACCCGGTTTCGCCAGCGTGACGCGCCGGGCAGGCGGGCCCCGTCCGGGGGATGGGAGTTGCCTGCGGGTCGCTTCGGGAATGGCCGCCGGCAGAACGGACGTTCCCGAGCGGCCCCGAGAGGCGCCGTCGGCGCGCGAGCACGGCGCAGCCACGGAGATCGAGGGCATGGACACCAGGGGACGGCGTCACGCGATCACAGGCCCGGAACGCCCTCGCGACCGGACATGCCCGACCCTCACCCCGCCGGCGCGAACAGCCCCCGTTCCGCCTCCACCACCGCGTAGATGTGCTCCGCCACCGCCCGGATGCGGGCGAGGTCGCGGCTGTCGGCGTGCATCATCAGCCAGAAGCTGCGGGTGAGCGACACCTCGTCCGGCAGCACGCAGGTCAGGTCCCGGCGTCCGGCCGCCATGAAGCAGGGCAGGACCGCGAGGCCGAGGCCCGCCACGGTCGCCTGGAGCTGGGCGTTGAGATTGGCGCTGCGCAGGCGCGCATGGGCCCCCGGCGCGACCTGGTGCAGGTAGTCGAGTTCCGGCGAGTAGAGCAGCTCGTCGATGTAGCCGACGAAGCGATGGCCCGCGAGGTCGGCCCGCTCACCGATCGGCGGATGGCGGGCGAGGTAGGCGGGGGCGGCGTAGAGCTTGAGCGCGTAGTCCGTGAGCTTGCGCCCGACGATCCGGCCCTCCGGCGGCAGGCTCAGGCCGATCGCGATGTCGGCCTCGCGCTTCGACAGGCTGAACAGCCGGGCCGTCGCCACGAGCTCGATGTCGAGCTCGGGATGGCGCTCGACGAGGCCCGTGAGGCGGGGGGCCAGGAACGTGCTGCCGAAGCCGTCCGGCGCGCCGATCCGCACCGTGCCGACGAGCTGCGAGGCGGCGCGCCCGATCGCCGCCTCGCCGTGGATGATCGCCGATTCGACCGTGTCCGCGGTCGCCACCAGCGCGAGGCCGCCCTGCGTGGCGGTGTAGCCGGTGGCACGGCGGTGGAAGAGCTTTTCGCCCAGCCGCCGCTCGAGCCGGTCGATCCGGCGGATCACCGTCGCGTGGTCGACCCCGAGGCGGCGCGCCGCCGCCGAGACCGTGCCGGCCCGGTGCACCGCCAGCACGAAGCGGTAATCGTCCCATCCCGCGCCATCCGGTTCCCGCATCCGCGCACACCCGTTCCGCTTTTCCGCCCCTTCCGCTATGTGGGCCGCCAGGGCAAGGTGCCCCCCAACACGATCGATCCAGGGAGGATCCCATGCTGCGCGAGGTCGGGCACTTCATCGGCGGCGAGCACGTTCCCGGCCGCTCGGGCCGGTATTCCGACATCTACCAGCCGATGACCGGCGAGGTGGTCGGGCGCCTGGCGCTGGCGAGCCAGGCCGAGATGCGCGCCGCGATCGAGAACGCCGCCAAGGCACAGGTGGCCTGGGCCGCCACCAACCCGCAGCGCCGGGCGCGGGTGATGATGCGCTTCCTCGACCTCGTGGCGCGGGAGGTGGACAGCCTCGCCGACCTGCTCGCCCGCGAGCACGGCAAGACGATCCCCGACGCCAAGGGCGACATCCAGCGCGGCGTCGAGGTGGTGGAGTTCGCCTGCGGCATCCCGCACCTCCAGAAGGGCGAGTACACGGAAGGGGCGGGCCCGGGCATCGACATCTACTCGATGCGCCAGCCCCTCGGCGTGGTGGCCGGCATCACGCCGTTCAACTTCCCGGCGATGATCCCGATGTGGAAGTTCGCCCCCGCCATCGCCTGCGGCAACGCCTTCATCCTCAAGCCCTCGGAGCGCGATCCCGGCGTGCCGATGCGGCTCGCCGAGCTGATGATCGAGGCCGGGCTCCCGGCCGGCATCCTCAACGTCGTCAACGGCGACAAGGAGGCGGTCGACGCGATCCTCGACGACGACATCATCCAGGCGGTCGGCTTCGTCGGCTCCTCCGACATCGCCCAGTACGTCTACGCCCGGGCGACCGCGACGGGGAAGCGCGCCCAGTGCTTCGGCGGCGCCAAGAACCACATGATCATCATGCCGGACGCCGACATGGACCAGGCCGTCGACGCCCTGATGGGCGCCGGCTACGGCTCGGCCGGCGAGCGCTGCATGGCGGTGTCGGTGGCGGTGCCGGTCGGCGAGAAGACCGCCGACGCCCTGATGAGCAAGCTGATCCCGCGGGTCGAGAGCCTGAAGATCGGCCCCTCGACCGACCCGAGCGCCGATTACGGCCCGCTGGTGACGAAGGCGGCGCTCGAGCGGGTGCGCAACTACGTCGAGATCGGCGTGCGCGAGGGCGCCACGCTCGCGGTGGACGGCCGGGCCTTCAAGATGCAGGGCTACGAGAACGGCTTCTACATGGGCGGCTGCCTGTTCGACCACGTGACGCCGGAGATGCGGATCTACAAGGAAGAGATCTTCGGCCCCGTCCTCTCGGTGGTCCGGGCCAAGGATTACGCCGAGGCGCTGCGGCTGCCCAACGAGCACGAATACGGCAACGGCGTCGCGATCTTCACCCGCGACGGCGACGCGGCCCGCGACTTCGCCGCCAAGGTGCAGGTCGGCATGGTCGGCATCAACGTGCCGATCCCGGTGCCGCTGGCCTACTACACCTTCGGCGGCTGGAAGCGCTCGGGCTTCGGCGACCTCAACCAGCACGGGCCCGACGCGGTGCGCTTCTACACCAAGACCAAGACGGTCACCCAGCGCTGGCCGTCGGGGGTGAAGGAAGGCGCGCAGTTCTCGATGCCGGTGATGCAGTAAGCGCGTCGATTCCCCTCCCCTGGCGATCCCGGGCTTGCCCGGAATCGCTGCAAGTTGTGGGGAGGGGTTAGGGGTGGGGGTGGTTCTGGATAAATCGCCGCGCCATACGCGGCACCACCCCCACCTCCGGCTCCTCCCCACAAGGGGGAGGAGAGGAGCCCGGAGGAACCGCCGCATGACCCTGTTCACCCTGCCCGAGGACCAGGTCGCCATCCGCGACATGGCGCGCAGCTTCGCGGCCGAGCGGATCGCGCCGCACGCCCTCGACTGGGACGAGCGCAAGCACTTCCCCCTCGACGTGCTGCGGGAAGCCGCAGGGCTCGGCATGGGCGGGGTCTACATCGCCGAGGAGCATGGCGGCTCGGGCCTGACCCGGCTCGACGCCGCCCTGATCTTCGAGGCGCTGAGCCTCGGCTGCCCGACGGTCGCGGCGTTCCTGTCGATCCACAACATGGCCGCCTGGATGATCGACAGGTTCGGCTCGCCGGCCCAGCGCGAGCGCTTCCTGCCCGCGCTCTGCCGGATGGATCAGGTCGCGGCCTATTGCCTGACCGAGCCGGGCTCCGGATCGGACGCCGCGGCGCTCCGCACCACCGCCCGGCGGGAGGGCGACCATTACGTCCTCAACGGCGCCAAGCAGTTCATCTCCGGCGCCGGCGCGGCCGATGTCTACGTCACGATGGTGCGCACCGGCGAGGCGGGACCGAAGGGCATCTCGACCCTCGTGGTGCCCTCCGGTGCGCCGGGCCTGTCCTTCGGGCCGAACGAGCGCAAGATGGGCTGGAACGCCCAGCCGACCCGGGCCGTGATCTTCGAGGAATGCCGGGTTCCGGTGGAGAACCGCCTCGGCGAGGAGGGGATCGGCTTTCGCATCGCCATGGCGGGGCTCGACGGCGGCCGGCTCAACATCGGCGCCTGCTCCCTCGGAGGCGCGCAAGCGGCCCTCGACAAGAGCCTCTCCTACATGGCCGAGCGCAAGGCCTTCGGAAAGCGCCTCAGCGACTTCCAGGCGCTGCAGTTCCGCCTCGCCGACATGGCGACCGAGCTCGAGGCCGCCCGCGCGCTCCTCTACGGTGCGGCGGCTGCCCTCGACCGGGGCGACCCCGACGCCACCCAGCGCTCGGCCATGGCCAAGCGGTTCGCGACGGATACCGGCTTCCGGGTCGCCAACGAGGCGCTCCAGCTCCACGGCGGCTACGGCTACCTGTCGGAATACGGGGTGGAGAAGATCGTCCGCGACCTGCGGGTGCACCAGATCCTGGAGGGCACCAACGAGATCATGCGGGTGATCGTGGCGCGAGGGCTCGTAGCGGGTTGAGTCGCGCCTCCCATTGCAGAACCGGACACCAACAGAGGGAAACGCTGAGCCATGACGCAGATCGCCTTCCTGGGCCTCGGCAACATGGGCGGGCCGATGGCCGCCAACCTCGTGGCGGCGGGGCACGCGGTGACGGGCTTCGACCTCGTGCCGGAGGCGCTCGAGGCGGCCCGCGCCGCCGGCGTCGTGGTCGCGGACAGCGCCGAGGCGGCGGTGACGGGGGCCGAGGCGGTCGTCACGATGCTGCCGGCGGGCAAGCACGTGCTCTCCGTCTACGACGCGGTGCTGCCCCGGGTCCCGCCCGGCGCGCTGATGATCGACTGCTCGACCATCGACGTCGCCAGCGCCCGCCAGGCGCACGAGAGGGCGCGGGGACGCGGCCTCGCGAGCCTCGACGCCCCGGTCTCCGGCGGGGTCGGCGGGGCCAAGGCGGCGACCCTGACCTTCATGGCGGGGGGAAGCGCCGAGGCCTTCGCCCGCGCCGAGCCGATCCTCGCGAGGATGGGCCGCAAGGTCGTGCATTGCGGCGAGGCCGGTGCCGGCCAGGCGGCGAAGATCTGCAACAACATGATCCTCGGCATCTCGATGATCGGCGTTGCCGAGGCCTTCGTCCTGGCGGAAAAGCTCGGCCTGTCGCACCAGGCGCTGTTCGACGTCGCCTCGACCTCCTCGGGCCAGTGCTGGTCGCTCACCACCTACTGCCCGGTCCCGGGCCCGGTTCCGGCCTCGCCGGCCAACAACGACTACAAGCCGGGCTTCGCCGCCGCCCTGATGCTGAAGGACCTGCGCCTGGCGCAGGAGGCCGCCGCGAGCGCCGGCGCCGCGACGCCGCTCGGCGCGCACGCCGAGGCGATCTACGCCGCCTTCGAGGCGGCGGGGCAGGGCGGCACGGACTTCTCCGGCATCGTCCGGCACCTGCGGGAGGCGGAGCGCGCCTAAATGTCTCTCGCAAAACTCCCGATCGCCGGCATGGCTCAGTGTGGCGGCCTCGGCGCAGCGGGAGTTTCGTGAGGTGCAGTCAGCATCATCCCGCCGGTCGGGTCGACCGGCGCCGAAGCGGTCACCGGTCCGGCGGCAACAATAATGGCCCCCTGAGGCGCGTTTCCGCGCATCCGGCTTCGTCATTCGCAGACGACACTCACTCGACCGTCATGACGTGAGAGTGAGCGGCCGGCGGACACGGTCTCGTCCGGGTCATCGACGGAGATCCGGCCGTGGCGATGGGCGAGATCCGCCGAAGGACGACGTCGATACGTCAGCCGCCCGCCGCGCCCGGGCCTTCGCCCTCACCCGGTGGAAGCCATCGGCGCAGACTCCCCGGTCCCGGGGCTCTGGGGGCGCTTCACGCCGCTCAGCGGGCCGGCCGCGATCGAGCGCAGCAGCGTGGCCCGGGCGGTGCGCAGATGGGCCCGGCAGGTCTGGTCGATCAGGCGCAGGTCGCGGGAGCGCAGGGCCGCGATGTAGTCCAGATGCTCCTGCAGGGCGACGCGGTGGCGCTCCTTCTCGTCCGTCTTGTCCCACTGGTAGTGATAGTGGAAGATGATCGAGATCACGTCGTAGAAGTCGCGGATGAAGCGGTTGCGCGAGGCGTCGTGGATCAGCCGGTGCAGCCGCTCGTCGAGGCGGGAGAAGTCGCGATAGCGCGCGTCGATCTCGGCCAGCAGGGCATGGTGCTCCCGCGCGATGGCGTCGAGTTCGGCCCAGGCCGGTGACTCGGGGGCCAGCTCGACGAAGCGCCGTGCCGAGCGCAGCTCGAACATCTCGCGGATCTCGTAGATCTCGGCGGCGAAGTCCGGGGTCACCCCGGCGAAGATCCAGCCGCTGTTCTCCCGCCGCTTGAGGAGCCCGAACTGGCTGAAGCGGGTCAGGTACTCCCGCACCGCCGTGGTCGAGGTGCCGAACAGGCGCGCCAGCTCGGCGGCGTTGACCACCTGGCCCGGGCGGCAATCGCCCTGCAGCACCCACTGCATGAACTTGCGCTCGACCGCCTCGGCCACCGTCTCGGTCTCGAGCCCCGGAAAGTAGTCTCCGGACACCGGGTGGCGGCGCAGGGACCGCCGGGCCCCGTCCGTCCCGACGATCCCGGCCGCGGCGAGCCCCGCCAGCACGCCCCGCACCGTGGTGCGGCTGACCTCGAGCCGCTCGGACAGCTCGGCCTCCGACACCGGCCAGACGCCGAGCGGCCGCGCCGCCAGCACGGACAGGCACTGGTTGTAGGCCCGCTTGTGGACCGTGTTCGCCCGCATACCACCCTCCCGAGGCGCACCCAGTCCAGCACGGCGGCGGGCCTCCCGTCCATCCGTCCCATGGCGGTTCTTTGCGCATAAAAAACCGTTTGACAGCGGGCGACGCGCGGTTCTTTATGCATGATAATACATAAGACCCACGCGGTGAGGACACGCCCTTGGCCCTTCTCGGCACCCCTTCCTGCGCGGCTCGCGCCGCATGCGGGCCGTCCCGGTGACCCGGCGCGTCATCCAGTTCGGCACCAGCCGCTTCCTGCAGGCCCATGCCGACCTCTTCCTCCACGAGGCCCGCGCGGCCGGCCAGGACGTCGGCCCGGTGGCGGTGGTGCAGACCTCCGGCGCCTCGGCGCGGGCGGGCCGCGTCGCCGCCTTCGGGGCGCCCGGCGGCTACCCGGTGATCATCCGCGGCATCGAGGGCGGGGCGCCGGTCGAGCGGCAGGTCACCGTCACCAGCATCGACCGCGGGCTCTCGGCCGCCACCGACTGGGACGCCGTGACGGCGCTGTTCGTCGAGGAGGCCGAGATCGTCCTGTCGAATACCGGCGACACCGGCTACGCCCTCGCGGAGGCCGATCGCGGTCCGGCGCTGATCGAGGCCCGGCCCCCGGCCTCGTTTCCGGCCAAGCTGACCCAGCTCCTCTACCGGCGCTGGCAGGCGGGCGGGCGCAGCCTCACGCTGCTCCCCTGCGAGCTCGTCAACCGCAACGGCCGGGTGCTGCAGGGCCTGGTGCTCGACCTCGCGGCGGAGGCCGGCCTCCCGGAGGACTTCCGGGTCTGGCTGCGCGCGGGCGTGATCTGGACCGACACCCTCGTCGACCGCATCGTCTCGGAGCCGATCGAGCCGATCGGCGCGGTCGCCGAGCCCTACGCGCTGTGGGCGATCGAGCGCCGGCCCGGCCTCACGCTCCCGTGCGAGCACCCCTGCATCGTGCTCGCCGACGACCTGGAGCCGTTCGAGCGGCTGAAGCTCCACATCCTCAACCTCGGCCACACCTACCTCGCCGAGATCTGGCAGCGCGAGGGCCGGCCCGACGCGGAGACCGTGCGCGAGATCCTGGCCGATCCGGCGGTTCGGGCGCGGCTCGACGCGCTCTACCGCGACGAGGTGGTGCCGGGCTTTTCCGCCCGCGGGATGGAGGCGGAAGCGAACACCTACGTCGCCGCCACCCTCGACCGCTTCCGCAACCCCTCCCTCAACCACCGCATCGCCGACATCGCCCAGAACCACGTCCAGAAGGTCGAGCGCCGGGTCCACGCCTTCCTGACCTGGGTCGAGGAGGCGGGCGCCCGCCTGCCCGCGCCGGTCCTGCGGGCGCTCGCCGCCGCCTACCCGCCGGGCGCGGCATGACCTACCAGTTCGACTTCGCGTCCCTGCTGCCGTACTGGCGCGAGTTCGCGGCGGGCGTCTGGCTCACCCTGCAGCTCTCGGCGGTGGCGACGGTGCTGGGCTTCGTCGGCGGCGCACTCTGCGCCATCGCGCGGGCCGACGGCCCGCCCTGGCTCAAGCGGGTCGTCGGCGCCTATGTCGAGGTGATCCGCAACACGCCGCTGCTCGTCCAGATCTTCCTCGTCTATTTCGGCATCGCGGTGCTGGGCGTGCGGGTCGACGCGAACGTCGCGGCGGTGCTGGCGCTCGTCGTCAACGTGGTGGCCTATACCTGCGAGATCATGCGCGCCGGGATCGAGAGCATCCACACGGCGCAGGTCGAGGCCGGCGAATGCCTCGGGATGAACCGCCGCCAGATCTACTGGCACGTGGTGCTCCGCCCGGCGATCGAGCGGGTCTATCCGGCGCTGGTCAGCCAGTACGTGCTGCTGATGCTCGCCTCGTCGATCTGCTCGCAGATCTCGGCCGAGGAGCTGACGGCGGTCGCCAACCGCATCCAGTCCGACACCTTCCGCAGCTTCGAGACCTACATCGTCGTCGGCCTCGTCTACCTGGCGCTCTCCTTCGTGGTGCGCTGGGCGTTCTGGGGCTTCGGCCTCCTCGTGTTCACCCGCCGGCGCAAGCTCGGCACGGCCCTCTAGCGGGGAGGGGGATGATGCCCACGTTCGGCCCCCAGCACCTCTGGTTCCTGCTTCAGGCGGCCGGCTGGACGCTGGCGCTTTCGGCCATCGCCTTCATCGGCGGCGGCCTCCTCGGCTTCGGGGTGGCGCTCGCCCGCATCGCGCCGAACCGGGTCCTGCGCGGCGCGGCCTCCGCCTACGTCCAGGTGGTGCAGGGCACGCCGCTCCTGATCCTGCTGTTCATGATCTATTTCGGCCTCGCCATCGCGGGCTTCGACCAGCTCCCGGCGCTGGTCGCGGCGGGTGCCGGGCTCACCATCTACGCCTCGGGCTTCCTCGGCGAGATCTGGCGCGGCTGCATCGAGGCGGTGCCGCGGACCCAGTGGGAGGCGGCCGAGTGCTTGGCGCTGTCGCGCTGGCAGCGCCTGACCCGGGTGGTGCTGCCGCAGGCGATGCGCCTCGCCACCGCGCCCACGGTCGGCTTCCTGGTCCAGATCGTCAAGAACACCTCGCTCGCTTCGGTCGTCGGCTTCGTCGAACTGTCCCAGGCCGGCAAGCTCATCAACAACTCGGTGTTCCAGCCGTTCATCATCTTCGTGACCGTGGCGATCTTCTACTTCGCCATCTGCTATCCGCTGTCGGCCTGGAGCCGCGGGCTGGAGAGGAGGCTCAATGTCGGCCGTCGTTAAGCTCGCCAACGTCCACAAGAGCTTCGGCACGCTGAAGGTCCTGGACGGCGTCTCGTTCGAGGTCGGCCGCGGCGAGGTCGTGGCGCTGATCGGCCAGTCCGGCTCCGGCAAGTCGACGGCGCTGCGCTGCATCAACGCCCTCGAGACGATCGAGGCGGGCGCGATCGAGGTCTGCGGCCACGCGATCCACGCCCCCACCCTCGACAAGCGGGCGCTGCGGCTCTCCGTCGGCATCGTGTTCCAGAGCTACAACCTCTTCCCGCACCTGACGGCCCTCCAGAACATCATGCTGGCGCCGACCTGCGTGAAGGGCCTCAAGCGAGGTGAGGCCCGGGCGCTGGCGCTGGACTGCCTCGCCCGGGTGGGCCTCGCCGAGAAGGCCGAGCACTATCCCGAGCAGCTCTCGGGCGGGCAGCAGCAGCGGGTCGCCATCGCCCGGTCGCTCGCCATGCAGCCGCAGGTGATGCTGTTCGACGAGGTCACCTCGGCCCTCGACCCGCAGCTCACCGGCGAGGTGCTGAAGGTCATGGAGGACCTCGCCCGCGGCGGCATGACCATGATCCTGGTCACCCACGAGATGGGCTTCGCACGGCGGGTGGCCGGCACCGTCATCTACATGCGCCAGGGCCGGGTCTGGGAGACCCTCCCGGGCCGCGATCTCGACAACCCGAGAACGCCCGAGCTGCGCGACTTCGTCGGCAGCGGGCTGTGACTGCGATCAGAGGAGATTCGGGGATGAAGCGCAGGACCTTCCTGGCCGGCGGGCTCGCGGCCGCCTCCACCCTGGCGATGCCGGCGCTCGCCGACACGCTCGACACGATCAGGAGCCGCAAGAAGCTGCTCGTCGCCCTCGATCTCGGCTCGCCGCCCTTCGGGATGACCGACGCCGCGATGCAGCCGACCGGCTCCGACGTCGAGACCGCGCGGCTGCTCGCCGCCGCGTGGGAGATGCCGCTCGAGATCGTGCAGGTCACGAGCCCGAACCGGGTGCCGTTCCTGCTCACCGGCAAGGCCGACATGGTCATCGCCTCGTTCAGCGTGAACGAGGAGCGCCAGAAGGTGATCGACTTCTCGGACCCCTACGGGGTCATCCAGGCGGTGATCGCCGGGCCGAAGGGCCGCGAGGTCAAGGACTACGCGGCGGTCGTCGGCAAGCGCCTCGGCACCACCCGCGGCAGCACCAACGACAAGGAGGCCACCACCCGCGCCCAGGGCGCCCAGATGGTGCGCTACGACGACGACGCGACCCTCATCACCGCGATGGTGTCGGGCCAGGTCGACATGGTGGCGACCTCGCCGCAGGTGATGAACACCGCCAACGGCCGCAACCCCCCGGTGCCGTTCGAGACCAAGATCGTGATGCGGACGTTTCCCTACGCGATCGGCATCCGCAAGGGCGAGGCCAAGCTCCAGACGGCGCTCAACGAGTGGGTGCGCAAGAACCTGCGCAACGGCCAGCTCAACGCGATCTACAAGAAGTACCACGGCAGCGACCTGCCGGCCGAGATGCTGGCCTAGAGCACTGCCCGATCACGCTGCATCACGGTACACGACAGTGTGGTTTGGTGGCGGTGCCAGCCTCTCCCATCCGCACCCTCATCCTGAGGTGCTGCTGCTTGCAGCAGCCTCGAAGGAGGGCTCCAGATGGACCTGAGCCTTCTGGAGCCCTCCTTCGAGGCCGTCGATCAAAGATCGAGTCGATCTCCGATCGCGTGCGATCTTCGATCGCCGGCACCTCAGGATGAGGTCGCGGGTCGGAGGTGCGTCACCGCAAAAAATCGCACTGTCGTGCACGATGACGCTGCAATCGGGCAGCGCTCGAGGCGTTTGATTTCGCAGCGTTTTCTTCGACGAACCGGTATCCACTTCGTCGGACAATGCTCTAGCCGGGGCACGCGCGACGGCACTCCTCTCCCCGACAGATCCCGGGCTTCTTCGGGATCTGCGAGCCGCGACCGAGGCCCGGCGGGCCCGGTTTCGGGCGGGACGAGGAGGATCCGGCGCTCCATCCTCGCGCCAGCGGCATGTCCTCAACCAAGATTGCGAAAGACCCATCCCATGAAGGTGCTCCTCTGCGACGAGCCGGGCCGGCTGCGGCTGACCGAGCGGCCGGAACCGGTCCCGGCCGAGGGCGAGGCGCTGGTGCGCATCCGCCGGGTCGGCATCTGCGGCACGGATTTCCACATCTACCAGGGCAAGCACCCGTTCCTGCAGTACCCGCGGGTGATGGGGCACGAACTGTCCGGCACGATCGAGCGGGCGCCCGCCGGCAGCGGCCTCGTGGCGGGCCAGACCTGCTACGTGGTGCCCTACCTGTCCTGCGGGCGTTGCGTCGCCTGCCGCAAGGGCGTGACCAATGCCTGCCAGGCCATCAGCGTGCTCGGCGTCCATTGCGACGGCGGCATGGCCGAGCTGATCAGCGTGCCGGCGGGGAACGTCGTGCCGGTCGGCGACACGCCGCTCGACGATGCCGCGATGATCGAGTTCCTGGCCATCGGCGCCCACGGGGTGAAGCGCGGCGGCATCACCGCCGAGGACCGGGTGCTGGTCGTCGGCTCGGGGCCGATCGGCATGTCGGCGGTGATCTTCGCCAAGGCGCGCGGCGCCCACGTCACCGTGATGGACCTGCGCGAGGACCGGCTCGCCTTCACGCAGGGCGCGCTCGCCGCCGACGCGCTGCTGCTTGCCGACGACGAGGCCGAGGCGAAGGCCGGGGCCGCCACCGCGAACGACTTCTACGACTGCGTGATCGACTGCACCGGCAACCGCGCCGCGATGCAGCGCGGCTTCGGCTTCGTCGGCCATGGCGGCCGCTACGTGCTGGTGAGCGTGGTGCGCGACGACATCGTGTTCTCGGACCCCGAGTTCCACAAGCGCGAGACCACCCTGTTCGCCAGCCGCAACGCGCAGCCCGACGACTTCGCCGAGGTGGTGCGCCAGATGCAGGCCGGTCGCGTGCCGACGCAGGCTTTGCGCACGCATCGCGGGGCGCTGTCGGACGGGCCGGAGCTGTTTCGCGACTGGCTGCGGCCGGAGGCCGGGGTGATCAAGGCGATCCTGGAGCTGTAGAAGCCAATCGAGACCTGTCAAGAAAGACGCTCGCGGCCTCAAATCGATCGTCACTGCACGAACGGGGAGGGATCCGGTAAAGCGCACGATGCTTGGCCTTGCGATGTCGGATCGCGAGATCTTTCTATCCTCCCTGCCCACACATGTCGGCGCATGATGCGTCGCGCGAGGAGCGCAGCAGCCCAACCCGCTCGTGCTCAACCCAGGTGAAGGCGCCCGGGCGTCCCTTTCGGCATGCCAGCAGGATGAACCTGCGCAGCCCCATCGCCGGAGACGATCGCCTCACCGCCGCAGATCCGCGCCTCTGGGTCGTGCTGGCCCTGGCGCTGGTCTTCCTCGCCCTCGGCGCCCTGTTCCTGGCGGCGCCCTCCCTCGGCGCGCTGATCTACGGCGTGCCGGAGCCCGACGGAATCGGCCGCACCTACCTGCGGGCGATCGGCGCCCGCGACGCGGCCCTCGCGCTCTACCTCGCCGGCCTCGCGGTGGTCGCGACCCGCCTCGCCGTCGCCCTGGTGCTCGCGGCGAGCCTGGTCATCCCGGCCTGCGACCTGACGCTGATCCTGTTGGCCGGCACCGCGGCCTGGTGGCAGGTGGCCCTGCACGGGCTGAGCGCCGGCGTGCTGGCGCTCATGGCGTCATGGCTGGCGGGATGGCCGGCGGGTCGCGGTCACTCCGCATAGTCCGGCTCCTCGCGGTCCAGCCGCCGGCGGATCGCCGCGAGGTGGAGGCGCGCCGATTCGGGGTCGCCCTCGCGCATCTGCCGGTAGGCGGCCTCCGCGATGGCGGGGTCGACCGGCAGGACCGGGCGGCCGGTCGAGAGGGCGAGCACCTGCACCTCCGCCGCCCGCTCGAGGTAGTAGAGGTCGTCCCAGGCCTCCGCGATGGTGGGCGCGAGCACCATGACGCCGTGGTTCTTCATGAACACGATGTCGGCCTCGCCGACGCTGTCGGCGATGCGGTCGCCCTCCGCGGCGTCGAGGGCGAGGCCGTTGTAGTTCCGGTCGAAGGCGGTGCGGCCGTAGAACTTCAACGCGGTCTGGCCGGCGAAGATCAGCGGGTCGCCCTCGGTCATCGAGAGGGCGGTGGCGTAGGGCATGTGGGTGTGGAACGCCACCCGCGCCCGCGGGATGCGCTTGTGCAGGCGGGCATGGATGTAGAAGGCGGTCGCCTCCGGCTGGCCCTCGCCCGCGACGACGGTGCCGTGGAAATCGCAGATCAGCAGCTTCGAGGCGGAAAGCTCGGCGAAGGCGTAGCCGTAGGGGTTGACGATGAACAGGTCGTCGTAGCCCGGCACCATCGCCGAGAAGTGGTTGCAGATGCCCTCTTCCAGCCCGAGCCGCGCCGCCATGCGGAAGCAGGCCGCCAACTCCTCCTTCGCCCGGCGCACCTCGGGTCCGGCGAGGTCGGGCTGGTTGAGGCCGTTCGGGGTCCGCTCGGCGGCAGGCGAGGTCGCGGCCAGTGCGTGAGCCATGGGGTCTGGTCTCTCCTGATGGGAGACCGATCCTGGCGGATGCCTCCCCCGCTTGTCCATGGCTGCCGGTCAGTGCGCGCCGCGCAGGTGCTCCAGCAGGGCGGGGGTGGCGTAGCCGTCCGCCGCCAGGCCGGCCTCGATCTGGTAGCGCCGCACCGCCTCGCGCAGGCGCGGTCCCGCCCGGCCGTCGAACGGGCCGTCATAGAGCGAGCGGGCGGAGAGCGCGCGCTGCAGGGCGGTGAGCCCGGCCTGGTCGAGGCGCGGGCCGGTCGGCCAGGGCGCGGCGAGCGCCGGCCCGCCGGCGATCCGGTCGGCGAGGTGGCCGACCGCGAGGGCGTAGGCGTCCGAGGTGTTGTAGGCGCGGATCGCCTCGAAATTGGCGGTGATCAGGAAGGCCGGCCCGCCGGCGCCGCCGGGCAGGAAGAGGCTCGCCTCGCCGGCCTCCGGCAGGGCCGCGCCGTCCAGCGCCCGCACCCCGCGCCGGGCGAACTCCGCGAACGGGGCGCGGTAGCGCGCGAGGTCGAAGTCCGGCGGCAGGGTGACGGCGACACCCCAGGGCAGATCCCGCCGCCAGCCGGCCTGGGCGAGGAAGCTCGCGATCGACGCCAGCGCATCCGGCGCCGAATCCCAGATGTCGCGCCGGCCGTCGCCGTCGAAATCCACCGCCGCCCGCAGGTAGGCCGAGGGCAGGAACTGCGTCTGTCCCATGGCGCCGGCCCAGGAGCCGCGCATCCGCTCCGGCTTCACGTCGTGGTGCTCGAGGATCTCGAGGGCGGCGAGCAATTCGTCGCGAAACAGCGTGCCGCGATGGCCCGCCTCCGCCAGGGTGGCGAGCGCCCGCACCACCGGCAGCGTACCGGCGCTGGCGCCGAAATCCGACTCGATGCCCCAGAAGGCCAGCACCACCGGCCCGGGCACGCCGTACCGGGCCTCGATCGCCGCCAGCGTGTCGGCCCGGCGCGCGGCCTCCGCCCGCCCGCGGGCGATGCGGCCGCCGGAGACCGCCCCGGTCAGGTATTCCCAGACCGGGCGGCCGAACTCGCCCTGGCGGCGCAGCCGCGCCAGCACCGCCGGGTCCGGGGTGACGCCCCGGAACGCGGCGTCGAAGGTCGCGCGGGAGACGTTGCGGCCTTGAGCCGCCGGCCACAGCCCCTCGACGAAGGCGCGGAAATCGCCCGCCCGGGCAGGCGGGGCCGGGGCAAGGGAGAGGACAAGGGCGCCGAGCGCCAGGGCGACCGCCGCGGCCGCCGCGCGGAGGTGGCGCATGGTCAGCGCAGGTTGCGCCGTCCGAGCGCCTCCTCCCAGGCGAGCGCCTGGGTCACGATCGCGCGCAGGTCGTCGTGCTGCGGCACCCAGCCAAGCTCGGCCCGGATCCGGTCGGCCCCGGCGATGATCCGCGACGGATCGCCCGGACGGCGCGGCGACAGCTTCACCGGGAAGTCGACGCCGGAGACCGACTTCACCACGTCGATCACCTCGAGCACGGAGTAGCCGCGGCCATAGCCGCAATTGAGCGTCAGGCTGTCGCCGCCGCCGCGCAGGTGGTTGAGCGCCACGAGATGGGCGGCGGCGAGGTCCGAGACCTGGATGTAGTCGCGCAGGCACGAGCCGTCGGGCGTCGGATAATCGGTGCCGAACACCTCGAGTTGGCCGCGCTTGCCGAGAGCCGCCTGGGTCGCGACCTTGATGAGATGCGTGGCGTTCGGGGTCGACTGGCCGGAGCGCCCGCGCGGATCGGCGCCGGCCACGTTGAAGTAGCGCAACGCCACGTAGCTGATGCCGTGGGCGCGGGCGGCGTCCTCCAGCATCCACTCGGTCATCAGCTTCGAGCGGCCATAAGGGTTGATCGGGTTCGGCGCGAGGTCCTCGGGCACCGGCACGATCGCCGGCTCGCCGTAGACCGCCGCCGTCGAGGAGAAGATCACGTGGCGCACGCCCGCGCCGATCGCCGCCTCGATCAGCGCCCGCGACTTCACCGTGTTGGCGAGGTAGTAGCCGAGGGGATCCGACACCGAATCCGGCACCACGATCTTGGCGGCGAAATGCGCCAGCGCGTCGATCCTGTGCCGGCGGATGGTCTCGGCGACGAGGGATTGGTCGGCCACGTCGCCGCGCACCAGCGTGACTTCCGGCGGCAGCGCCCAGTCGAAGCCGGTCGAGAGATCGTCGAGGACCACGACCTCGTCGTGCCCGGCATCGATCAGGGCGAGCACCATGTGGCTGCCGATATAGCCGGCCCCACCCGTGACAAGTACCGCCATTCCGCGCGCTCCCCGCCCAGAGACGGGTTGATCCATACCTCGCAATGCTTCAGCGTCAATTAAGCTGTCGGGTGGCAAGGCAGCCCGGAGGGAGGATGTCGGCCGGGCGCGTGCGTCCGGATGCGCCCGCTCCCGCCGGGCGGTCCGGCAGCTCCTCGGTGTTCACTGGATCACGCACGATGAAACGCATTCGCAAAGCCGTCCTCCCGGTCGCGGGCCTCGGGACCCGTTTCCTGCCGGCGACCAAGGCGGTGCCCAAGGAGATGCTGACGGTCGTCGATCGTCCGGTGGTCCAGCACGTGGTCGACGAGGCGAAGGAGGCCGGGATCGAGCACTTCATCTTCGTGACCGGCCGCGGCAAGGCGGTGATCGAGGACCATTTCGACATCGCGTTCGAGCTCGACCGCACCCTGCAGGAGCGCAACAAGACGGAGGCCTACGAGGCGCTGAAGAAGGATCTGCCGGCCGCCGGCCAGACCAGCTTCACCCGCCAGCAGGAGCCGCTGGGCCTCGGCCATGCGGTCTGGTGCGCCCGCGAGATCGTCGGCGACGAGCCCTTCGCGGTGATCCTGCCCGACATGCTCAGCCGCGGCAGCATGGTGCAGATGATGGCGGCCTACGAGAAGCACGGCGGCAACATCATCGCGGTCGAGGAGGTCGCTCCCGACCAGACCCACCAGTACGGCATCGTCAGCGTCGGCCAGGAGTTCGGCGACACCTTCGAGATCACCGGCATGGTGGAGAAGCCGCCGAAGGGCACGGCGCCGTCGAACTACATCATCTCGGGCCGCTACATCCTGCAGCCGGAGATCTTCTCCATCCTCGAGCGCGGCGAGCGCGGCGCGGGCGGCGAGATCCAGCTCACCGACGGCATGAAGCGCCTGGCGGAGACGCAGAAGTTCTACGGCATGCATTACCGCGGCAAGACCTACGATACCGGCTCGAAGCTCGGCTTCCTGGTCGCCAACCTCGCCTATGGCCTGGAGCGGCCGGAGCTGCGCGAGGACCTGAAGCGCGAGATCGCGGCGCTGCTCGGCGGGAAGTGAGCGCGGTCGGCCTCGCGAAACGACGAGCCTCGCCGTCGTCCCGGGTTCCACCGCGCGGCCCCGGGATCACGGTGAGTGGCATCGCCCTCACTCCACGAAGGGCGGCTTCGTCAGCGAGTGCCGCACCGCCTCGACGAGGTCGAGGGCGACCGGGGAGGGGCTGCGCTGGGGCGGGAACACCGCCGCGAACTCGAACTCGATGCGCGGCACGAAGGGCCGCACCACGACGCCCCGGCCCTCGAACTCCCGAGCGGTGAACGGATCGGAGATCGACACCCCGATCCCCGACGAGACCAGCCCGCAGATTATCTCCGACAGGGCGGTCTCGATCCGCAAAATGCGGCGCACGCCGTCGCGGTGGAAGGCCTGGTCGACGAGGTGGCGCCCGGTCGAGCCGGCGGTGAGCGACACGAAGGTCTCGCCCGCGAAGTCCCGCGGCTCGAGCCGCGCCTTTCCGGCCAGCCGGTGCCCCTCGGGCAGCACCGCGACCCGCGCCACGCCCGGCAGGCGCAGGCTCGGCACGCCCGCATGGGCGATCGGTACCTCGGCGAAGCCGACGTCGCACTGGTTGTTGATCACCCAGTCGACCACGATCGGCGAGATGACGCCGAACAGCGACAGGTTCAGGTTCGGCCGCTCCTTGAGGAAGTGGCCGGTGAGGCGCGGCAGGTAGCCGTTGGCGAGGGCCGGCAGCGCCGCGACCCGCAGGAAGCCGGTGCGCCGGTTGCGGATCTCCTCGGCCGCCGCCCCGATCCGCTCGAGGCCGACGAAGGAGCGCTCGACCTCGGTATAGAGCGCGCTCGCGGCGGCCGTGGGCACCAGGCCGGTGCCGCGCTTCTCGAACAGCGGCATGTTGAGGACGGCCTGGAGGTCGCGCAGCAGGCGGCTCACCGCGGGCTGCGTCACCCCCATCAGGGCGGCGGCCTCGGTGACGCTGCCGGTCAGCATCGTGGCGCGGAAGGCCTCGACCTGCCGCAGGTTGATCCGTGCCACGCCCGCCTCCCGCCGCCCCGGTGCGAACCATAACATTTCGACATGAACGGCGCGCCATTTCGCATTGGACGGGGCCGAGCCGGCCCGGCACCTTTCTGCCCATCGCGACGGCATGGCACTTTCTTGTGCAATGCCGCATCGCGCCCGCCAGAGGAGACAGGTTCTTGGTGAAGCAGCTCGGCCTCCTGACCGCCCTCGGCCTCACGGCCGTGGCCACCTCGCTGACCCCCGCCCTGGCGCAGCAGAAGACGCTCTACGTCGCCGGCTATGGCGGGTCGTTCGAGAAGACGATCCGCACCGAGGTGATCCCGGCCTTCGAGAAGGCCAACGACGTCAAGGTCGAGTACGTCGCCGGCAACTCCACCGACACGCTCGCCAAGCTCCAGGCCCAGAAGGGCAACCAGCAGATCGACGTCGCGATCGTCGACGACGGCCCGATGTACCAGGCGATCCAGCTCGGCTTCTGCGATCGTGTCGAGGGCGTGCCGACCGCCGACCTCTACGACCTCGCCCGCTTCACGGACGATCGTGCGGTGGCGACCGGCCTCGTCGCCACCGGGCTCATGTACAACACCAAGGTCTTTGCGGAGCGGGGCTGGGCGCCGCCGACCTCCTGGAACGACCTCAAGGACCCGAAGTACCGAAAGACACTCGTCATCCCGCCGATCAACAACACCTACGGGCTCAACGTCCTGGTGATGCTGGCGAAGATGAACGGCGGCAGCGAGAAGAACGTCGACAGCGCATTCAAGATCTTCAAGTCCGAGATCAACCCGAACGTGCTCGCCTACGAGCCGTCGCCCGGCAAGATGACGGAGCTGTTCCAGTCCGGCCAGGCGGTGATCGCGGTCTGGGGCACCGGCCGGGTGCAGGGGCTGGCCAATACCGGCTTCCCGGTCGATTTCGTCTACCCGAAGGAGGGCGCCGTCGCGCTCCTCACCGCCGCCTGCCCGGTCGCCAAGCCGAAGGGTTCGCCGCTCGCCAACGCCTTCATCAAGGCGCTGCTCGACCCCAAGGTGCAGCTCACGATGCTCAAGGAGTACGGCTACGGCCCGGTCGTGAAGTCGGTCGAGGCGCCGCCGGAGATCGTCAAGATGGCCCCCGTCGGCGCCCGCGCCGCCGCCCTCTACACACCGGACTGGGCGGTGGTGAACGAGAAGCGCGAGGAGTGGACGAAACGATGGAACCGGGAGGTCGAGCGGTGAGAGCAAGCCTGCTTCTTCTACTTTACCCTGAGAATATCCAAAACATCGCTGTGTAAGAGCCCGTTTGACATGTCTGGGAAATCTATCCCACCCTCCACCTCATCCTGAGGTGTCAGTCGATTGAAGATCGACTGACCTCGAAGGAGGGCTCCAGGGATCGCAGTGGCTTCTGGAGCCCTCCTTCGAGGCTCCTTTCAGTCGCACCTCAGGATGAGGCCGTGGATGGGATAGATCGGGCCCATGCGATCCCGCTCTCCGCAGTCAAACAGGCTCTAAGACGCGGGATCCCCTCTCCCGTGTGGGAGAGGGGAGACCTACGCCTTTCCTTCCCCGGACAGCCCCGGATCCGCGCATGACCACGAACCTCCGCCCCTCCGCGCCTTTGCTCGAACTCGAGCACGTCGCCAAGGCCTTCGGCAGCCACGTCGCGGTCGAGGACTTCACCCTCGCGGTCGCCCCCGGCGAGTTCGTCTCGTTCCTCGGACCCTCGGGCTGCGGCAAGACCACGACGCTGCAGATGATCGCCGGCTTCCTCAGCCCCTCCCGCGGGACGATCCGGCTTCAGGGCCGCGACCTGACGCAGGTCCATCCGTCGAAGCGCGGCCTCGGCATCGTGTTCCAGAGCTACGCGCTCTTCCCGCACATGACGGCGGCCGAGAACGTCGCCTTCGGGCTCGAGATGCAGCGGGTGGGCAAGGCGGAGCGCACCGAGCGGGTCCGCGCCGCGCTGGCGATGGTGGGACTTGCCGGTTACGAGGACCGTCATCCGCGCCGGATGTCCGGCGGCCAGCAGCAGCGGGTGGCGCTCGCCCGCGCCCTCGTGATCCGCCCGAGCGTGCTGCTCCTCGACGAGCCGCTCTCGAACCTCGACGCCAAGCTGCGCGAGGAGATGCAGATCGAGCTGCGCCAGATCCAGCGCGACCTCGGCACCACCACGATCCTCGTCACCCACGACCAGACCGAGGCGCTCTCCCTCTCCAACCGCGTCGTGGTGATGAGCAAGGGCCGGATCGAGCAGATCGGCACGCCGCAGGACACCTACGAGCGCCCGGCCTCCGCCTTCGTCGCCCGGTTCCTCGGCAAGACCAACGATTTTTCCGCCCGCATCGAGGGCGCGGCTCCGGCCCGGATCGTCGCCGGCGGCTGGAGCGCACCGGCGCCGGCGGGCCTGCGCGGCCCGGTGACGATCAGCGTCCGGCCCGAGCGGATCAGCTTTTCCGAATCCGGCCTGCCGGCCCGGGTCGCCGCCCGCATCTTCCAGGGCAACCACTGGCTCTTCCAGTGCGAGACCGAGTGCGGCCCGGCGATCGTGGTGCGCCCCAACGACGGGCTGGCCCAGCCCGGCGAGGGCGAGGCGGTGCGCCTCGCCTGGCGCGAAGAAGACATGAGCATCCGGGACATGAGCCTCAGGGCGGGGGCCGCCGCGTGAGCGCCGCCGCCGCGACCACGCTGCCGGCCGCCGCCCCGGCAACCGTTCCGGAGCCCCGCGCCAGCCGCGCGCCGCTCTGGCTGGTGCTGCCGGCCCTGATGCTGTTCACCGGCATCGTCCTGGTGCCGCTGACGATGACGGTCCTGCTCTCGTTCCACGACTGGGGCCAGTACAAGGGCATCGAGCCGGTCCTGATCCTGAAGAACTGGCACGAGATCGCCACCGACCCGTACTACGCCGAGATGTTCGGGCGGACGCTGCGCATCGCGCTGATCACGACGCTCCTCACGGCGCTCCTCGGCGCGCCCGAGGCCTACATCCTCAACCGGATGAGCGGGCGCTGGCGCGGGATCTTCCTGCTCCTGATCCTTGGGCCGCTCCTCATCTCGGTGGTGGCGCGCACCCTCGGCTGGGCGCTGCTGTTCGGCGGGTCTAACGGGCTCGCCAACAAGCTGCTGCTGTCGCTCGGGCTCATTGCCTCGCCGCTGCCATTCCTGTTCACAGAGACCGGCGTCGTCATCGCCCTCGTCCACGTGATGATGCCGTTCATGGTGCTGTCGGTCTGGGCCGCGCTCCAGCGCCTCGACAGCCAAGTCGAGCACGCCGCGATGTCGCTCGGCGCCGGGCCGCTCACCATCCTGCGCCGCATCGTGCTGCCGCAGGTCATGCCGGGCGTGCTGTCCGGCGCGATCATCGTGTTCTCGCTCTCGGCGAGCGCCTTCGCGACGCCGGCGATCATCGGCGGGCGCCGCCTCAAGGTCGCGGCGACGCTCGCCTACGACGAGTTCCTCAACACCCTGAACTGGCCGCTCGGCGCCGCGGTGGCGGTGCTGCTGCTCGCCGGCCTCGTCCTGATCGTCGTCGGCGCCAACGCGCTCGTCGAGCGGCGTTACGCGGAGGTGTTCCGATGAGCCGCAACGGCCCCCTCGCGCTCGCCTTCCACGGCCTGTTCGTGATATTCATGCTGGCGCCGATCGTCGTCGTCTGCCTCGTCGCCTTCACGCCCGAGGGCTTCCTCTCGCTGCCGACGAACGGCTTTTCCCTTCGCTGGTTCAGGGCGATCGCGGACTATCCCGAATTCGTCCACGCCTTCTGGGTCAGCCTCGGGCTGGGCGCGCTGTCCTCCTTCATCGCCCTGCTCTTCGCGGTGCCGGCGGCGCTGGCGCTCACCCGCTACGCGGTCCCCGGCCGGGGCGCGCTCCAGGCCCTGTTCCTGTCGCCCCTGATGATCCCGCACGTCGTGCTCGGCGTCGCCTTCCTGCGCTTCTTCACCGCGATCGGGTTCGGCGGCACCTTCCTGGCGCTGCTCGCCGCCCATATCGTCGTGGTCTTCCCCTTCGCGTTCCGGCTGACGCTCGCGGCGGCGGCCGGGCTCGATCCGGCCCTGGAACGGGCGGCGGTCTCGCTCGGGGCCGGCGGGTTCACGCTGTTTCGCCGGGTGACCCTGCCGCTGATCCTGCCGGGCGTCGTGAGCGGCTGGGCGCTCGCCTTCATCCAGTCCTTCGACGACCTGACCATGACGGTCTTCCTCGCCGCGCCCGGCACCGAGACGCTGCCGGTGCGCATGTTCCTCTACATTCAGGACAACATCGACCCCCTGGTGACCTCGGTCTCGGCCTGCGTGATCGCGATCACCCTGGTGTTCCTCGTCGTCCTTGACCGCCTCTACGGCCTCGACCGCGTGCTCGCCGGCAAGGGCAGCCACTGACAATCGCGGCCCATCGCCGGCGTACAGGAGTTCACATGTCCAAGGACTACGACGTCGCCGTCGTCGGCGGCGGCCTGCTCGGCTCGGCCATCGCCTGGGGCCTCGGCCGGCTCGGCCAGCGGGTGGCCGTCCTTGACGAGGGCGACGTCACCAAGCGCGCCTCGCGGGCGAACTTCGCCCTGGTGTGGGTGCAGAGCAAGGGCCTCGGGATGCCGGCCTATACCGGCTGGACCGTCCGCGCGGCGAAAAGCTGGGGAGAGCTCGCCGCGGCGCTGCGCGAGCAGACCGGGCTCGACGTCGCCCTGCAGCAGAACGGCGGCTTCCACATCACCCTCGGGGACGACGAGTATGGAAGGCGCGCCGACCTCGTCGCCCGGATGCACAACCAGATCGGCGCCGCCGACTACCGGATGGAGATGGTCTCCCGCGGCGAGGTCGAGCGGGCGCTGCCGGGGATCGGCCCGGAGGTCTCCGGCGGCAGCTACTGCCCCCTCGACGGCCACGTGAACTCCCTGCGCACCTACCGGGCCTTTCACATGGGCCTGAAGGCGTTCGGCATCGACTACCTGCCGGAGCGGCCGGTCTCGGGGATCACCCGCGAGGGGGCCGAGTTCCGGCTGACGACGCCCATGGGGGAGGTGAGGGCCGGGAAGGTCGTGCTCGCCGCCGGCAACGCCAACCAGGACCTCGCCCCGATGGTCGGGCTCTCGGCCCCGATGGGCCCGACCCGGGGCCAGATCGTCGTCACCGAGCGCACCGCGCCCTTCCTGCCCCACCCGCTCTCGACCCTGCGCCAGACCGACGAAGGCACGGTGATGATCGGCGACAGCAAGGAGGACATCCTCGACGACCGGTCGATGCGCCAGGGCATCAACGCCGTGATGGCCGACCGGGCCCAGCGCACCTTCCCGCATCTCGCCCGGCTCAACGTGGTGCGCAGCTGGTCCGGCATCCGGGTGATGCCGCGGGACGGGTTCCCGATCTACGACCAGTCGCAGACGCATCCCGGCGCCTTCGTGGCCTGCTGCCACTCCGGCGTGACCCTCGCCTCCAACCACGCCTTCGAGATCGCCCGGATGGTGGCGGCCGGCCACCTGGAGCCGGAGCTGGTCGGCGCCTTCACGGCCAAGCGGTTCGAGGCGGAGGAGAGCCGGGCCGGCAGCGGGTATTATTGAGGACGACACAATCCTTCGACGATCCATCCCATCCTGAACCTCATCCTGAGGTGCCGGCGATCGAAGATCGAGTCGATCTTCGATCGCCGGCCTCGAAGGAGGGTTCCAGGGGTCGCGGAGCTATCTGGAGCCCTCCTTCGAGGCTGCTGCAAGCAGCAGCGCCTCAGGATGAGGTTCAGGATGGGATCCAGCGACGAAACATCCGGACAGATTCTGAGATTCCACGAGGGCCCAGGGCCCGGAGACGCCCATGTTCAAGCGATCCGACCACGACACCAGACCCATCGTGCGCATCCTCGTCGAGGGTGCGCCGGTCGAGGCGCGGGCGGGCGACAGCGTGTCGGCCGCCTTGCTCGCCTCCGGCCGCGACGTGCGCCGGCTGACCGCCGTCAGCGGGGCGCCGCGGCTGCCCTACTGCATGATGGGGGTGTGCTTCGACTGCCTCGTCACCATCGACGGCGTCGGCAACCGCCAGGGCTGCCTGGTGCCCGTGGCGGACGGCATGCGCATCGAGATCCAGAAAGGCAGGCGGGAGATCGGCCGATGAGCAGCGCCCCGACGATCACGGCACCTCGTCGCGACGCCTACGACGTCGTGGTGATCGGCGCGGGCCCGGCGGGCCTCGCCGCCACCGCCACCGCCGCGAAGGCCGGCCTCTCGGTGCTGCTCCTCGACGAGAATGCCGGCCCCGGCGGCCAGGTCTGGCGCGCCATCACCTCGACGCCGCTCGCCGACCGCGCGCAGCTCGGGGCCGACTTCTGGAGCGGCGAGGACCTGGTGCGGGCGGTGCGCGCGAGCGGCGCCGAGGTGATCCACCGCGCCACGGTCTGGAGCCTCGACAGGAGCCTCGAGATCGCCGTCTCGGTCGGCGGCGGCTCGGCCTTCGTCACCGCCCGGCGGGTGATCCTGGCGACCGGCGCGCTCGAGCGCCCGTTCCCGGTCCCCGGCTGGACGCTGCCCGGGGTGATGACCGCGGGCGCGGCGCAGACGATGCTGAAATCCTCCGGACTGGTGCCGGACGAGCCGACAGTGATCGCCGGGCAGGGGCCGCTGCTCTGGCTGCTCTCGGCGCAGATCCTGCGCCTCGGCGGCCGGATCGACCACATCCTCGACACGACCGACCGGAGAAATGCCCTCAGCGCCCTGCCGCACGCGCTCGCCTTCGCGACCTCGCCGTATTTCCGGAAAGGTCTCGCCCTGATGCGCGAGGTGCGCGCCCGGGTGAGGGTGGTCTCCGGCGTCACCGCACTCGCCGCGAAGGGAGAGGGGCGGCTGTCGAGCGTCACCTACCGGGTCGCCACGCGGGAGGAGACCCTGCCGGCCTCGCTGCTGCTCCTGCACCAGGGCGTGGTGCCGAACGTCAACCTCGCCATGGCGGCGGGCGTCGAGCATGCCTGGGACGACGTCCAGCTCGCCTGGCTGCCGGTGCTGGGGCGTGACGGCGCGACCTCGATCGACGGCATCGCGGTCGCCGGCGACGGCGCCGGGATCGGCGGGGCGGAGGCCGCGGCCCTGCGCGGCCGCCTCGCGGCGCTCGCCGCGGTCGAGGCCCTGGCGCCGGCGGCGCTGGCGACGCTCGAACCCGCCGCGCGCGTGCGGGCCGATCTCGCCCGGGCCGAGCGCGGCCGGCCCTTCCTCGACCTGCTCTTCCGACCCTCGAAGCCGTTCCGCATCCCTGCCGACGACACCATCGTCTGCCGCTGCGAGGAGGTCACCGCCCGCGACATCCGCGACTCCGTCGCCACAGGGGCGACGGGACCCAACCAGCTCAAGGCCTATCGCCGCACCGGCATGGGCCCGTGCCAGGGCCGGCTCTGCGGGCTGACCGTCACCGAGCTGATGGCCGAGGCGCGGGGGAAGACGCCGCAGGAGATCGGCTACTACCGCCTGCGCGCCCCGGTGAAGCCGATCGCGCTGTCCGAGCTCGCCGCCCTGCCGAAGGCCCAGGCCGACACCGAGGCGGTGGTGCGCGGATGACCGTGCTTGCCGACGCCATCGTGGTCGGGGGCGGCATCCACGGCTGCTCGACCGCGCTCCATCTCTGCCGCGCCGGCCTCAAGCCGGTGCTGATCGAGAAGGACTATGCCGGCCGCCACGCCTCCGGCGTCAATGCGGGGGGCGTGCGCCAGCTCGCCCGCCACGTCGCCGAGATCCCGCTCTCGATCCGCTCGATGGACCTGTGGGAGAGGATCGCCGACCTCGTCGACGACGAGTGCGGCTTCGAGAGCCACGGCCAGGTGCTGGTCGCCGAGGACGACGGCGAACTCGCGGCCTGTGCCGAACGGGTCGCGGACCTTCAGGATCGCGGCTTCACCCACGAGGAGCTGATCGACGGGGCGGAGCTGCGCCGGCTGGTGCCGGCGGTGGCCGAGACCTGCCCGGGCGGCGTCGTCTCGCGCCGCGACGGCGCGGCCCAGCCCGCCCGCACGGTGGCGGCCTTCCGGCGCAAGGCGGAGGCGCTCGGGGCCATCGTGCGCGAGGGCGAGGCGGCCACGAATGTGCGCCGGCAGGACGGGCTGTGGCGGGTCGATGTCGGGTCCGCATCTTACGCGGCGCCGGTGCTCGTCAACGCGGCGGGCGCCTGGGCCGGGCGCATTGCGGCCTCCCTCGGCGAGCCGGTCCCGGTCGAGACCGTGGCGCCGATGCTGATGATCACCTCGAAGGTGCCGCACTTCATCGATCCCGTGGTGATCCTGCGCGGCCGCAAGCTGTCGTTCAAGCAGTTCGGCAACGGCACGGTGCTGATCGGCGGCGGCCATCTCGCGGTGCCGGACCAGGACAGGGGCACGACGGTGCTCGACTGGCGACGCCTCGCCGAGAGCGCCCGCACGGTGTTCGAGCTGTTTCCGGTGATGCGCGAGGCCACGATCCTGCGCGCCTGGGCCGGCATCGAGGCGAAGATGAAGGACGACCTGCCGGTCCTCGGGTCCAGCGCCCGCCACGAGGGCCTGTTTCACCAGTTCGGCTTCTCGCTGCACGGCTTCCAGCTCGGGCCGGCGGCGGGCGCCGTCATGGCCGAGCTCATCGTCGCGGGCGGCACCCAGACCCGGATCGGCGACCTCGGCATCGCGCGCTTCCGGTCCTGACATCCAAGGAGAATCCCATGAGCATCACCCGCCGGATCCGCACGCCGATCATGCACCGCGCCGTCGAGGCCAACGGCTTCGTCTTCGTCGGCGGCACCATCGCGGACGACACCTCGGTGCCGATGGGCGCCCAGACCGAGAACATCCTCGGCAAGATCGCCGGCTACCTGAAAGAGGCCGGCACCGACGCCTCGCGGATCGTCTCGGCGACGATCTTCGTGACCGACCTGTCGCACAAGAAGGAGATGGACGCCGCCTGGACCCGCTTCTTCGGCGAGGACCTGCCGGCGCGCGCGACCGTCGGCGTCGCCGATCTCGGCGGCGGCGCGCTCATCGAGGTGGTGGTGACCGCGCTGAAGGGGTGAGGCCGGCGCCTACTCGTCGTCCCCGAACCAGTCGCGCCCGGGCTCGATGCAGCGGTAGCCGACGAGGCATTGCGGGCTGTCGCGGGTCGGCACGAAGGCGTTCTGGGTCACCTGCGTCGGCTCGCAGAAGCTGCGGTCGCGCACGAACCGGTCGTAGGTGTAGCCGCCGGTGCCGAGCACGGCGGCGCCCTGCGCCGCGAGCACGCCGCGGGCCTGGCGGCAGGTCATGTCGGGGGTCGAGGGGCGGCCCTGGGCGAGGGCGGCGGCGGGGGCGGCCGCGAGGGCGCAGGCGAGGAGGGTCAGCAATCCGAGTGTCTGGCGGTCGGGGGTCACGCGGCGCGTCCTGGTCAGAGGCCGGCCAACGCGCGGATCCTGGCCCGGATCCGTCGTGCCTACTGCGTCAGCTGCCCCACGCTCAGGATCGCCCCCATCACCGAGATGATGAGCCCGCCGATCAGGCCGCCGATGCCCACCGTCACCAGCGGCGTGAGCAGGGCGAGCAGGCGGTCGATGCGCTGGCGGGTCTCGGTCTCGTGCATCTCGGCGGCGTGGATGAGGACGCTGCCGAGGCGGTTCACCTGCTCGCCGCTGGCGATCAGGTTCAGGGTCGAGGCGGCGTAGGGCTTGAGCGAGGACAGGCCCGAGGCGAGGCTGCCGCCCTCGACGAGCCGGCGCCCGGCCTCGTCGAGGGCGCGGCGAAACACGCGGTTGCCGGCGAGCGGACGGGTCGCCGCCACCGCGTCCGGGATCGGCACCTCGGCGACGAGCAGGGTGCCGAGCACCCGGCAGAACCGGCCGCACTCGATGCCGACCACGATCTCGCGCACCAGCGGCAGGCGCAAGGCCAGGCGGGCGCGGGTGGCCGCGAAGGCCGGCAGGCTCCAGGCCCGGGCGAGACCGAGGATGAGGAGCGCGGCAGCGCCGACCAGGAACGGCCAGCGGGCCGACAGGAATTCGCCGAGCCAGCCGGCGGCGCGGATCGCGAAGGGCGGGGCCTGGCCGGTGCCCTCGAACAGGGGGCTGAGCGCCGGCACCAGGACCCCGATGATCATCGCCACGGTGCCGATCGCCATCGCGACCAGCAGGGCCGGGTAGATCATCGCCGAGACGAGGTGGCGCCGGACCGCGTCGCGGCGCTCGATCGAGGCGGTGAGCGAGCCGATCACGTCGACGAGGGTGCCGGTGGCCTCGCCGGCCCGCACGACGTCGACCATGTCGCGCGGGAAGGCCTGCGGATGGGCCGCCATCGCCCGCGACAGCGAGGCGCCGGCCACCACCCGCTCGAGCAGGTCGGCGAGGATCGGCTTCAGGGCCGGACCGGTCTGGCGCTCGACGAGGCGCAAGGCCCGGTCGACGGTGAGCCCGGCGCCGACCAGGGTGCCGAACTCGCGCAGGAAGGCGATGCGGGCGGCGTCGTTGACCCGGTCGCGCCCGAAGAGGTCGCGGCGCCAGAACGGCGCCGGCCCGGCCGCGGCCTGCGCGATCTCGTAGACCTGGAGGCCGTCGGCCCGGAGCGAGGCCACGGCGCGCTGGCGCGTCTCGGCCTCGATCTTGCCCGAGCGGGAGCGCCCGTCGCCCGCATAGGCCTTGTAGGCGAAGCGCGGCATCTCAGTGCACCTCGCGCGATGCCCGGAGGGTCGCGAGCGGAGGCGTTCGGGACCTGTGCGAGAGCCTGTCCGGCCGCGCTGCAACGTCTCCCAAATCCACGACCTCATCCTGAGGTGTCAGTCGATCGAAGATCGACTGACCTCGAAGGAGGGCTCCAGAAAGCTGTCTGATCCCTGGAGCCCTCCTTCGAGGCTCCCTTCGGTCGCACCTCAGGATGAGGTCGTGGATGGGAGGGAAGGGGCTCTCGTGATCCGCACGCATTGCGATCGGACGGCGTCCCGCAGACATTCAGAGCGTCCCTTCCAGCACCCGGCCCACCTCGTCGAGGGTGGTGCCGCCGTCGAGCACCCGCGCCCGGGCGCTGTCGGCGAGGCTCGTCATCCCGCCGGCCCGGGCCCGGGCGGTCAGGGCCTGCTCGTCGGCGCGGGTGGCGATCAGCCCGCGCAGATCCCCGTCGAGCGTCATGATCTCGGAGGCGACCATCCGGCCGCGATAGCCGGTGCCGTTGCAGGCGGGACAGCCGCGGGCGCGCTTCAGGCTCAAGGGGGCGTCGGACGGGATGCCGAGGCGCAGCCGCTCCTGCGGCGTCGCCGGGGTGGTCTCGGCGCACGATCCGCACAGGCGCCGCACCAGGCGCTGCGCCACCACGCCGTTGAGGGTCGCGGCGATGAGGTAGGGCTCGATCCCCATATCCATCAGCCGGGTGACGGTGGCGGGGGCGGAGTTGGTGTGCAGCGTCGAGATGACGAGGTGGCCGGTCAGCGCCGCCTGCACGGCGATGCGAGCGGTCTCGCCGTCGCGGATCTCGCCGACCATCACCACGTCCGGATCCTGGCGCAGGATCGAGCGGAGCGCCGCCGCGAAGTCGAGGCCGATGCCCGGATGGGCCTGGACCTGGTTGACGCCGGCCATCCGGTACTCGACCGGGTCCTCGACGGTGACCACCTTGAGGTGCGGGCCGTTGATCCGGCACAGGGCCGCGTAGAGCGTCGTGGTCTTGCCCGACCCGGTCGGGCCGGTGACGAGGACGAGGCCGTTCGGCCGGCTGGTCATCGCGGCGATCTCGTCGATCGCCGCCGCATCGAAGCCCAGCGCCGAGAAATCCTCGACCCGGCGCGAGCCGTCGAGGACGCGCAGCACGACGCTCTCGCCATGGGCGGTCGGCAGGGTCGAGACGCGGATGTCGACGTCCTGGCCGCGGTCGGGGGCCTGCATGCGCCCGTCCTGCGGCAGGCGCCGCTCGGCGATGTTGAGGCCGGCCTGGATCTTGATGCGGGTGGTGAGGGCGAGCTGCACCGATTTCGGCAGCCGCTCGGATTCGACCAGCACGCCGTCGACGCGGTAGCGCACCCGCATGTCGGATTCTTCGGCCTCCAGGTGGATGTCGGAGGCCGAGAGCTCGAAGGCCTTGCGCACCAGGCGGGCGGCGAGGCGCACGATCGGCGCCTGGCTCGCCACGTCGGCGAGCCGCGCGAGGTCGTCGTCGCCCGACCCCTCGCCCTCCTCGGCGACGTCGCCGTAGACGGCGCGGTGCGCCCGCTCGAAGCTGCCCGGCCCGACGAGGCAGGGCGCGACGGCGCGATCGACGAGATGCGCGATGGCCCGGGTGGTCTCGGGGTCGAAGGGATCGACGAGGGCCACGAGGAGGCGGTCGGGCGCGACGGCCAGCGGCAGCACCCGGGCGCGGGCGCAGTAATCGGGCGAGAGCGCGTCCGGCATCACCGGCTCGCCCGGCAGGTCCTCCTGGCGCAGGATCGGCAGGCCGGTCGCCTCCGAGAGGGCAGTGACGAGCGTCGCCTCGTGGACGAGGCCGAGCTCGGTCAGCAGAAGCGGCAGGGGCCGCCGGCCCGGGCCCTCGAGGGCGGCGAGCGCCCGTTCGTGGCCGGCGGCATCGAGCACGTCGCTCTCGGCGAGGCGGTCGACGAAGGCGCGCAGGTCCTCGGCCCGGCCGCGGGGCGCGTCGCGGCGGTCGGGCCGCGCCCGCCGCGGCCGGGTCTTGCCTCCCCAGATGCTCAGCATCGCCCCTATCCGAAGATCAGACCACCCCGGGCCGCGAGAACCCGAGGCGTGACGCTGCGCCACTCTGCGGCACCAGCCTTAAGCAGACGGAAATGTCGCTGCGTTAGACCGGTCGGCGACGCCCGCCGCGACGGCGGGCGCCGGAGCCGATCCGTTGCCCGCGCCCTCCGCCCTGTCCTCGGCCCAGGCCTCGCTCCGCCAGGGCCTCGACGTCGCCTCCCACCTCCTCGGCTTCGCCGAGGTCCGCACCGACCGCGAGCCGGCCCGCCTCACCCTGCGCCTCGCGGCGCCGACGGATCCGAGCCTGACGGTGATCGACCGGCGCGACGGGCAGGACCGGACCTACCGCCTCGATCTCGGCGCCGACGACCTCGCCGACCGGCTCGCGGCGATCCGGGGCGCGCGGCCGGACGGGCAGGCGAAGGTCATCGTCGATCCCGCCGCCTGCTTTCTGCGCACCCTCGACCTGCCGAGCGCGGCCCTGCCGCGGATGCGCGCGGTGCTGGCCCAGGAACTCGAGGCCGCGACCCCGTTCCGGGCCGACCAGGTCTTCAGCGACTGGTACGTCGAGGGCGAGAACCCCGAGACCCGCACCCTGCGGGTGCGCCACGTCGTGCTCAAGCGCGCCCGCCTGGCGCCTGTTCTGGCGGCACTGGCCGGGGCAGGGCTGACCGCGGGCGTCGTCACGGTCGGACCGGCCGAGGACCGGACCATGCCGGTCGACCTCCTGTCCGGCGGGCACCGGGCCCTGCCGGGGCTGCTGCAGGGCTCCGGCAACCTGGTCCTCCTGGCGGCGGCCGGTCTCTTCCTCCTCGGGGCCTTCGCGGGCCTGCGCCAGCATCAGGCGGCGACGCTTCTCGCCCTCGACGACGCCTTCGCGGCCGCCCGTCGGGCGGCGGCCGCGGGCCAGCCGCCCGCCCTCCAGGCCGGCGCAGCGGCGATCCTGGCCGAGCGCGGACCGCCCCTGGCCCGGGTCTGGGATGCCGTCGCGGCGGCCTTGCCGGACAGTGTCTCGGCGCAGAACCTGCGCCTGACCGGCGCGGGGCTGGAGCTGAGCCTCCTCGCGCCCGACCCGCCGGCGGTCCTCGCGGCGCTCGCGCGGGTTCCGGGCTTCGGCGCGCCGGAGCTGCGCCAGAGCGAGCCCGCGGGGAGCGGCCAGCGCCTCGTCGTGGCGCTGCCCCGCGCCGGAGGCCCGTCGCAGGGCGGAGGCCGGCCATGACGATGCCCCTCCCGGCCGGCGGCCGGCCGCTGCTCGCGGGCCTCGCGGCGCTCGGCCTCGCGATCGTCCTCGGCACCGGGCCGGTGCTCGACGCGCTCGGGGCGGCGGACGACATCGCCCAGGCCCGCGACCGGCTGGCGCGGGCCCAGGACGCCGCCGCCCTGCCGGCCGTGGCGGCCCCGCTCGGCGCCACGGACGAGACCGGCCTCGTCCTGGCCTTCCGGGCCCGCCTCGACGCCCTGGCGGCGGAGCGCGCCGTCCTGGTCGACGGGGCCGGGCTCCAGCCCGACCCGGCCCGTCCGGCGCTGCCGCGCCTCACGGCCGCCTTGCGCGGCACGGCCGAGGGCCTGCACGGCCTGATGCAGGCCCTCGAGACGGAGAGCCCCCTGGTGGTGCCGGAGGAGGCGGAGCTCGGCATCGATCGCCCGGCCGACCCGGAGACCGGGCGGGCCACCGTGATGCGGCTGACGCTGACCGTCCGCGGCGTGCTCCTGCAAGCCCCGGCCGTGCGGAGCACCACGCCGTGAGACAGACCGGACACCACCTGCGCGCCGCCCTTGCGACGACGGGCCTCGGGCCGCGCCTCGCCTGCGGGGGGGCGGCCGCCCTGATGCTCGCAGCCTTCGCCTGGCCGGTCGATGGCGGGCCGGAGCCCGCCCCGCGCCGCGCCATGGCACCGACTCCCCTTTCGGACGGGACCGCCCTCCAGCGCCCGCTCTTCGATCCCGGCCGGCGCCCCTGGACCGCCCGTGGCCCGCGCGACAGCGTCGCCGGCGACCCGCCGCGGCCGGTCCTCACCGTGCGCGGCATCCTGCTCGACGGCGCCGCCGCCCGGGCGCTCATCGACGACGGCAGCGGCAGCCAGGCCTGGCTCGCCCGCGGCGAGGGGAGGGGCGACTGGCGCATCGTCGAGATCGGCCGCGACCGGATCACCCTGTTCCAGGGCGAGCGGCGCTACACCGCGGTCTTCCTCGGGCCGCCCGCGACCCTGCTGCCGGTGGGCGCCCGGCCGGTGGCGGAGGCGGGGCCGTCGCTGCGGCCCTAATCCAGCATCCGCCGCAGCAGCCCTTGCGGGCCCTCATGCGCCGCCGGCAGGGGGGCGGGCGGCAGGACCGGGCGCACCGGCATCATCGACTGGAACTGCCGGCGGAAATCCTCGGCGATGCGGTCGGCCTCGGCCGTGCCGCGGATCACCTTGGGGCGGATGAACACCAGGAGCTCGGTACGCACCCGGTTGTCGACCCGGTTGCGGAAGGCCGGGCCGACAAGCGGCAGGTCGCTCAGCACCGGCACGTTCTCGTTGGTGATCTGCGCCTTCTCCTGCACCATGCCGCCGATGGCGAGGCTGTGGCCGTCGTTCACCGCCACGCTGGTCGCGACCCGGCGCTGGCGGATCGTCGGCGAGTCGATCGCCGAGGTCGTGGTCGGCACGACGTCGCTGACCTCCTGGTTGATGTCGAGCACCACGAGGCCGTTCTTGTTGACCCGCGGGGTGACCGAGAGGATCACGCCGGTATCCTTCATCTCGATCTGGTTGAGGATCGGCGCGCCGGCGGTGAGCGCGCTCTGCCCCGACTGCTTGATGATCGGGACCTGGTCGCCGACCTGGAGCTTGGCGGTGCGGTTGTCGAGCACCGTGATGTTGGGCGACGAGATGACGTTGACCCGGGTCACGCCCTGCAGCGCGCTGAGCACGACGGTGAAGTCGGTGCCGCTGAGCAGGTAGTTGAAGCCCGGCACCCCGCGGATCGCCGCGTTGATCAGGCCCGCCGTGCCGTTCGTCGCCGCGGCCTTGTCGGTCTCGGTGCTGGCGAGGTTGAACCGGCTGCCGCGCTGCTTGAGGAACCACTGCACGCCGAACTGAAGGCTGTCGTTGAGCGTCACCTCGGCGATGACGGTCTCGAGCAGCACCTGGGTCGGCATCGCGTCGAGGCGGCCGAGGATGCGCAGGATCTTGTCGTACTGGTTGCGGGTCGCCGAGATCACCAGGCTGTTATTGGCGTCGTCGGCGACGATCCCGATCGCGTCGCGCCGCATCCCGGCGCCGCCGCCCGCATACGTGGCGTCGAGCCCGCCGCCGAAGCCGCCATAGCCCCCACCGGCCATGCCGCCGCCGGCGGGCGCCGAGGCGCCGAGCCCTCCGGCCGCCCCGAGGCCCGCTCCGGCGCCGGCCGGCTCGCCGCCCGCGGCCCAGCCCGCATTCGACGGGGAGGCGCCGCCCGACGCGCCGCCCGGGAATCCGCCGCCCATGGCGCCGCCGCCGAGGGCCCCGCCCGCGCCCCCGAGCCCGCCGCCGGACGCGCCCATGCCGGCGAGTCCGCCCGGAGCGCCGCCCATGGCGGCGTAGGTGCCCGACATCCCGGAGGCCCCGCCCCCGTAACCCCCATAACCCCCGTAGCCGGCCATGCCCGATGCGCCGTAGCCGCCGCCCATCTCGGCCATGACGACGCCCTGCAGCACCGCCGCGAGCTCCTTCGCCGAGCGGTTCTGGATCCGGTAGACGAAGAGCTGGCGCTCGCGGTCGGCGGCGAGCGTCTCGAGCTGTTCGAGGAGCGCGCGGGCGCGGTCGAGATAGACGGCGCGCGAGCTCACCACCAGGATCGCGTTCAGCGCCTCGTTCGGGATGAAGCGGATGACGTCGCCGGTGCCGGCCGTCTCGCCGCCGAACATCTGGGTGAGGTCGCGGGCGAGCAGCGCCGGGTTGGCGCTGCGCACCGGGATCATCGCGGTCGACATGCCGCGCATCCAGTCGACGTCGAACACCGCGATGGTCTGGCGCAGCACCCGGATCTGGCTGGCGTCGCCGGACAGGATCAGGAGGTTGCGCGCCCGGTCGGCCCGCAGCACCACCTCGCGCGGGGCGACCGCCCCGAGGATCGCCTGCATCTCGGCGGCCGAGATCCAGCGCAGCGGCACCGCGACGGCGCCCGACTCGGCCCCGAGCCCCTGGACCGGACGGAGGTCCGGGGTACCGCCCGCCGGCACGATCTGCACGGTGCGGCCGCTGCGACGCACGGACAGGCCGCGGCTCGCCAGCGCCGTCTCGACCATTTGCAGCAGGGCCTCACGGCTCACCGGGCCGCCGGTCTGCAGGGTGATCGTGCCGGCGGCGCGCTCGTCCAGGCTGTAGCCCCAGCCGAGCGTGTCGGCGAACACCGCCTTGGCGGCGACCGGCAGCGGCACCTCGACGAGGTTGAGGCTCACCGGCCCGCCGGCGATCGGCTCCCGGGCCGGGGCCTCGCCGCCGATGAGGCGATCGTTGCCCCGCATCACGAGGCCGCCGGGGTTTCGCGGGCCGGCCGGGCCGGTCGGTTCCGCACCGAGAGCGGCGAGCGGCCAGCCGCAGGCAAGCGCCAGGGCGAGGACAGGCGCACCCTTGATCATCCCCCGCCGTCCCTCGCCCCGCGCGTCGATAACCGGACGTTAGGGGAGTTATGGTTAATGGAGAGTTGAGGCGGTCTCGCGGCCGCCGATCGCCAGTTGTTTATCGCGAGACGCGCATCCTGCACGTGCAACTTGCCCGGCGATTCCTCCATCCGACCGGTTCGGGACTCCGATCAAGGGACGGTTTCCCGACAGGACGCGGCTCTCCCGCCTGCGGCGACGCTCGGGATGCCTCCGGCATATCCCGCGCATGACTGCCGGATCCCGGCCGATTGCTTCCTGGCGCGGCGAAAAGGAGAGCCGAGACGGCTCGGGGGACTTGCTGGGGCGGGACAAGCTCGCCGGCCAAGCCCGCAGCAATTGGCTCCGACCAGCTCAGACCACGCACAGCACGGCTCGCGCGCGCAGCACGCGATCCGACATCGCCCGACGCGCACCGTCAGGCTTCGCGTTCGACGCCGTCCGTGCCGTGATCGCGCGCGGCACGTCTCTCCCGGTCGTTTCCGCCTCGTCCCGGCCGCCGCACCGGCGGCCGCGGCTCAGTTGCTGGCGACGTCGGCCTGGTCGCCGCTGCCGCCGGCCTTGCCGTCGGCGCCGAGGCTGTAGACCTCGAACGGGGTGCCGGCGGCGCCGGGCGACCGGTACAGGTAGGCGTGCCCCCAAGGATCGGTCAGGCCGCGCGCGTCGCGCACATAGGGGCCGCGCCAGGCCGGGCCTGTGGGCTGCACCAGCGCCTGGAGGCCCTGCTGCGTCGTCGGGTAGGCACCGAGGTCCAGGTAGTAGAGCTCCACCGCCTGCGCGATGTTCTTGACCTGGATGCGGGCCGTCTCGCCCTTGGCGCGGCCGAGATAGCCGAGCACCTGCGGCGTCACCATCGTGGCGATCATGCCGATGATGGCGAGCACGACGAGAAGTTCGACCAGGGAGAAGCCGGCCTGATCCCCCCGCGGCTCCGGGCGGTCCTGCGTGGTGTTGATGAGCATCGTGCAGCCTCGAGGCGGAGCGAGTATCGGCCAGGACGATGCCATCCTTTCGTAAAGAAGCCCTCACTGCGATGACTGACCGAGAGATGTCCGGAGGTGCAGGTCGGGATTTGTTATCCATTTCCGGCCAGACTCGCACATCGATGCGATGAGCCCTCGGGCAGCTGTAGAGGAGAAGCATGGGCCGCTCAGCCGTAGCTTCGGTCCCTGGGAGAGAGGCCCGCCAGGGCGGCCTCGGGGCCGCGGGCCTCTCGCTCGCTATCCTGCTCGTCCTCTGCGGCAGCGCGCTTGCCGCCGGGCCGCTCGCCCTGCCGCTGCCGGCGCCGTTCCCGCCGATCCGGGTGCTGACGCTCCTGGTGGGCCTTCATCTCATCGGCCTGTGCCTCGGCCTCGGCGGCGCGACGATGCTCGACTTCTGGATCCTGCGCTGGATGCGCTGGGGCGGCCTGCCCGGCGAGATCGCCCGGATGTTCCTGTTCGTCAGCAAGGTCGTCACGGTGGGCATCGGCCTGCTCTGGCTCTCGGGCCTCGGCTTCCTGGCCGTCTATGCGGTCGAATCGCCGGAGAAGTTCGACAACCCGAAGCTGTGGGCCAAGCTCGCGGTGGTGCTGGCGCTCACGATCAACGGGCTCCTGATCCACGCCGTCGTGCTGCCGGGGGTGCTGCGCGACATCGGCCGGCCGATGCTCGACGGGGTGTCGGGCGTGCGCACCGGCATCTTCCTGGTCTCCGGCGCCGTGTCGGGCGTGTCCTGGTACACGGCCTTCGCCCTCGGCCTGCTGCGCGAGCTGAACGGCGCCGTGCCCGCCTTCCTGCTCCTCGCCCTGTGGCTCGCCGGCGTCGTCGCGGCCTCCCTGGCGGCGTATTTCTACTGGCTGCACCTGCGCGAGTGGACGCCGCGGCAGGTGAAGGCGCTCCAGGCAAGGGAGCGCCACGCGAAGGATCGCGCGGCCGCGGGGGCGGGCGAGCCGGTGTCCGAGGCCGTCCCGCCCCGGCCCGACCTGATGCCGGCCGCCCCCGCGGCGGAGGCCTGGGTCGCCGCGCAGGTCCGGGAACCGGCCGTGGCGGCGCCCGCCCAGCCGCACAGCCGGGGCCTCGTCGAGGGGCCGGAAACGTCCCCTGCGATGCCCGCCGCGCCCGGGACCCGCAGCCCGTCCGCCCCCGCGCGGATCCCCTCCGACCGGATCCTCGCCCTTACGCCCGCGGCGTCCTCGCGGGCCCGCCCGCCCCGGCGCGCGTGATGTCCGCCGCTCTCCTCGCCGGCGCGGTGCTGCCCGCCCTGCTCCCCCTGCCGCTGACGCTGCCGGCGAGCCTGATCGACCTGCGGCAGCGCATCATCCCGGACGCGCTCAACCTCGCGCTCCTCGTCCTCGGACTCGCGGTGGCCGCCTGGCGGGATGGCGCCGGGGGGGCCGGGCTCGGCCTCCTCGAGGCCGGCCTCGCCTACGGGCTGTTCCGGGCCCTGCGCGCCGGGCATGCCCGCCTGAGCGGCCGGATCGGCCTCGGGCTCGGCGACGTCAAGTTCGTCGCCGCGGCGGCCGCCTGGACCGGGCTCGCGGGCTTGCCGGTGCTGATCCTGGCGGCCAGCCTCTCGGCGCTCGCGGCGGTCGGCCTCGCCGCGCTCGCGGGGCGGCCCGTCGGTCGCACCACCGTGCTGCCGTTCGGCCCGTTCCTGGCGTTCGGGCTTCACGCGGCCCTCCTGCACGCGACCCTCGTCGGGGCGGCCGTCTGACGGGCCGGGGACGGGCAGACGGGGAATGGGCAGGACGGGTTCACCCTCGTCGGGATGCCGGTGACGATGGCGCTCCTCGGCCTCGCGGCCGGGGTCGCGCTCGGTGCCCCGCATCCCGGAGCCCTCGACCGGCACGCCGAAGTTGTGGCGCATGAAGGACTTGGCGCATGAAGGACTTGGCGCCCCCGGTCAGGGCGTGATCCCGGCGCCCGACGGCCGGCGCCGCTCGATCGGCCGCGGTCGCCGGACGCCTATTCGGCAGGTCCGGTCGAGAGGTAATCCTCGAAGTACCGGATGGTCCGCATCAGGCCGTCGCGCAAGTCGATCGTCGGCTCCCAGGCGAGGAGTTGCGTCGCCTTCGCGATATCGGGCCGCCGCTGGCGGGGATCGTCCGGCGGCAGCTGGCGGTACACGAGCTTCGACCGGGACCCCGTCAGCGCGATCACGATCTCGGCCAGGCTCCTGATGGTGAACTCGGCCGGGTTGCCGAGGTTGATCGGCCCCGTCACCTCGGAATCGGTGTTCATCAGCCGGATGAACGCCTCGATCAAATCATCGACGTAGCAGAACGAGCGCGTCTGCGCGCCGTCGCCGTACAGGGTGATGTCCTGCCCGCGCAAAGCCTGCAGGACCAGGTTGGACACGACCCGTCCGTCATTCGGATGCATGCGCGGGCCGTAGGTGTTGAAGATGCGTGCGACCTTGATCGGGAGCCGGTGCTGGCGATGGTAATCGAAGAACAGGGTCTCGGCGCAGCGCTTGCCTTCGTCGTAGCACGAGCGGAAACCGATCGGGTTGACGCGCCCCCAATACTCTTCGGGCTGCGGATGGACTTCGGGATCGCCGTAGACCTCGGAGGTGGAGGCCTGGAAGATCCTGGCTTTGAGCCGCTTGGCGAGGCCCAGCATGTTGATCGCCCCGATGACGCTGGTCTTCGTCGTCTGCACGGGATCGAACTGATAGTGGACCGGCGAGGCGGGACAGGCGAGGTTGTAGATCTCGTCGACCTCGACGTAGAGCGGGAAGGTCACATCGTGACGCAGCAGCTCGAAATTCGGTTTGTCGAGCAGATGCGCGATGTTGCGCCGCGATCCGGTGAAAAAATTGTCGACGCAGAGGATCTCGTGTCCTTGCGCAAGCAGCCGCTCGCACAGGTGCGAGCCGAGAAACCCGGCCCCGCCGGTGACCAGGATCTTCTTCGTGTGGCCGTAGCGCATGGTGAATCCCCGAATGCCGTCAACAATACCGGATCATGATGGTGATGATAGCGATCGTTGAGCCGACCGGCATTCCGCGGCGTCGGGGAACATTCGGGACGATCACGCGCCATGAGGCTGCGCGCGATCCGTCTCCTGACGCGAGAACGCATCTCCGCTGTCCGGCACGAGAAACGGAATCGGGCGCCGGCTCGACCTGAAACAGTGTCCCGCCGCGTCGATCCTGCGGCGAGACGGTCCCGTCTCGCCCCTATTCCTTGTGCGCGAACAGGTAGGTCCCGCTCGCCAGCTCCATGTTCTTCGCGTCGCTGAGCCCGGTGACGTAGGGCTCGGCGAGGAGGGAGAGCGGATCGGCGGTGAAGTCGGACAGGCGGCGCGACAGGAAGCGCTTGCGCAGGTCCGGCGGCAGGCCGGCCGCCCAGGACTGGACGATCCAGGTCAGGCTCCAGATCGGCAGCAGCGAGGCCGGGACGTACTGGTGATCGACCGTGAGGTGGCGATCGAACAGGTTGCGCAGGCCCTCGCCGGTCATGTTGTAGTAGTGGTGCGGATAGCCGTGCAGGGGCTGGAGGAACGGCACCGCGCAGACCAGCCGCCCGCCGGGCTTGAGCACCCGGGCGATCTCCCGGGCGCAGGCGAAGGGATCGCGCACGTGCTCGAGCACCGCGATCGAGATCACGCCGTCGAAGCTCGCGTCGCGGAATGGCAGCACCTCGCCGATGCCCAGGACATCGGTCGTGTCGTAGTCGGCGATCTCGAGGTTGACGACGTTGGCGTAGTAGCGGTCGCGCCGCCCGGCGCCGCAATCGAGGATCAGCCCGTCCGGGTTGTTGGCGATCAGCTCGTCGACATGGACGTCGTAGCCGTTCTGCGAGACGTTGGGACTGTCCTCGGCGCCCGCGAGCGCCCGCAATTCGTCGGAGAGGTAGTCGTATTTGAGGCCGAGGCGGCGGTGGGGCAGGTCGTCCCGCATCAGCGGCGCCAGCCGGGCGAGCTTGTCGGCGCGCATCGCCTCGAGCCCGTCGGGCAGGCGGCTCTGGCGCCGGCCCTGGCGCAGGCCATGGCGCTCGAAATGCGCCCGGCCGCTGGCGAGCCGGCCCTCGCGCACCGCGAGCTGGATGTCCGGGTTGGCGGCGAGGTAGTCGGCCTCCGAGAAGGTCGCCGCCGTCGCCGGCTCGAGCATGTCGAGATACGCGACCATCGAGCGGCCTAGAGGGTGCGCAGGAAGCCGGCGAAGCGCATCAGCCCTTCGGGCCAGGGCCCGTGGCCGCTCTCGGCGTTGAGGTGGCCGGATTCGCCGGCATCGACCAGCTCCGCGCCCCAGGCGGCGGCGAACTCGCCCGCCCGGTCGTAGGCGGTGTAGGGATCGGTGCGGCTCGTCACCAGCACGGCCCGGAACGGCAGGGGGTCGCGCGGGATCGGCGCGAAGGTGCGCAAAGGCGCCGGCGTGTCGGGCCGCTCGATGTCCGGCAAGGCCACCAGGAAGGCGCCGGCGACGGCGCCTGCGGGCAGGTAGGGCGCCGCCTGGACGCAGGAGATCACCCCCAGGCTGTGGGCGACCAGCACCGCCGGCCGCTGCGCGGCCTGCACGGCCGCGATCACGGCGTCGCGCCACGCCTCGGGCTCGGGGTGGTCCCAGTCGCCCTGGGTCACCCGCCGGGCGGTGGAGAGGCGCTCCTGCCAGCGGCTCTGCCAGTGGTCGGGCCCGGAATTGGTGTAGCCCGGGACGACGAGGATGTCGCAATCGGCCGATTTCATGCCGCACCGTTACAGCCAGGAGACGGCAGCGTCGAGAGCGGGCTTAAGCGGCGGCGAGCGGCGGGACCGCCGGGGCGAGGCCGAGGAGGCCCGGCCCGACCTGGAGCGCGAGCCCGGTCGAGGCGAGGTTCTTCAGCTTGGCCTCGACCTCGATGTCGCACCAGGCGAGGTGGCGCGCCACGAGGTCGTTGAGCGCCCGGTTCCACATCAGGTCGGAATGGGCGGCGAGGTCGCGGCCGTTGAGGCCCGCCGCCGTGAGCGCCGCGAAATCCGGGAGCCGGTCGGGGTCGTGGCCCGTCAGCACGTCCTCGCGCGAGACGCTGACATGGCCGACCGGCCGCACTCCGCGCCAGGACTCGATCACGCGGGCGATCCGGGGGTCGTCGGGCGCGATGTAATCGCCGCGGCTGTGGATCCAGTGGTGATGCAGGTCGAGCACCACCGGCACCCGGTCGGCGAGGCGCAGGACCTCGTCGAGCCCGAAGGCCGATTCGTCGTTCTCCACCGTGACGAGGTCGCGGGCGACCTGCGAGACCTTGGAGAGATTCTCCCGGAAGGCCTCGACCCCGGGGTCGCGGGCGCCGACATGGATGTTGACGTGGGCGCCGTGCGGGTGCCAGCCGGCGCCGTAGCCCATCATCGCCATCACCTCGGCATGGTAGTCGAGCTCGGCGATGCCGTTCTCGAGCGCCGCCGGGTTGCGGCTCGCCAGGATGCAGAACGGGCCCGGATGCATGCTCAGGCGCACGCCGCCCGCCCGCGCCGCCTCGCCGACCGCCGCGAGACCGGCCTCGATGGCGCGGCGGAAATCCGGGTCGGCGTAGAGGCCGCGCACCTCCGGGTGGGTGTAGCCCGGCAGGATCGAGCTCGCGAGGCGCAACAGCCGCTCGAGCGGCGGGCGTTCCGCGACCCAGGCGACCTGCCGCCCCATCGCCGCGAGGTTGTGCGTCACGACGGCGACCAGCTTCTCGCGTGCCGCCGCCGGATCGAGCCGGCGCAGATGCGCGATCGTCACCGTGGTGACGTTCATCGTCATCGCGGCGTCCCTGGCGGCCTTCAGGGTCTTGTGCCGGCCGGGCGCCTCGTCCGGGATGAACTTGCAGCAGAAGCCGAGGCGGGGACCGGCGGCGGAGGGCGTGTCGGTGGAGATCATGGCCGACAACGCGACGTGTCCGGCGCCGGATCCGGGAGTCTCCGCTGCGCGGTCAGCCGAAGGTGAAGGCGTAGGCCCGGACGTCCGGATCCTGGAACCGGATCTCGAACGTGCGCTCCGCGATCGGCCCGGATTGCCGGACGAGCTGGTAGAGCCGCGTCTCCGTCGCGATGCCGTCGCCCTCCGCCGTGATATCGCTGCCGTGGTCCGGGCCGGGCGGCTGCCCGTCGAGCGTCACCCGGAACCGCACCGGCTTCGCGCCCGGACCGAGGACGAGGTGGAGGTCGCGCGCCCGGAACCGAGTGGTGATGCCGCCGCCCGCGCGGTCGAGGCGGACGGCCTCCGGTCCGACCGCCCAGGCGCCGGACAGGGACCATTGGTTGAGCCGCGGCCGGCCGGGCGAGTAGATGGCCATCCCCGTGGAGAGGCCTTCCGGCGAGGCGAAGCTCTCCGCCTTGTCGGCACCCAGATAGGTCTCGCCGGAACGGAGCTGCGCGAGATCGGGCGCCTGCTCGGCGCCTTCGCCGCGCGGCAGCGCGACCTCGCCCACGCTCGCCTGCTGCCCCGCGGCCTCGGCCAGGAGGTCGCGGATGGCGGCTTCCGCCTGCAAATAGCCGCCCTCGCCGAACTGGTGGTGGCGGATGCGCCCCTTCGCATCGACGACGTAGAGGGCCGGCCAGTACGTGTTGCCCAGGGCGCGCCAGATCCGGAAGTCGTTGTCGAGCGCCACCGGGTAGGGGATCGCGAAGCGGCGGACGGCGCGCGCCACGTTGTCGACGTCGCGCTCGAAGGCGAATTCCGGCGCATGGACGCCGATCACCGCCAGTCCCTGGTCGCGGTAGCGCGCCTCCCAGGCGCGCAGATAGGGCAGGGTGCGGATGCAGTTGATGCAGGAATAGGTCCAGACATGGACGAGCCGCACCTTGCCCCGGAGCTGCTCCGGGCTCGGCGGACCACCGTTGAGCCAGTGCGTCGCGCCCTCGAAACCGGGCAGGCGGCCCTCGATGGGCAGCGCGCTGCGGACCGGGCCGGCGGCCGGCTCGGCCCGGGCGGGGGCGACCCGCAAGGCGGCGGCGAGCGCGTCCTCGGCCCGGGTCGTGCCGGCGACGGAGAGGGGGGCCAGCACCTCGGCGTCGAGCCCGAGGGCGATCGCGGCGAGCGCGGCGATCATGCCGGCCCCCAGGACCCGGCGAAGACGATCGGCGAGGCCGAGGCAGCGGCGCAAGGCCGCGGCGAGCGATCCACCGGCCGCGACCGCCGCGGCCAGGGAGGTGGCGGCGCCGGCGGCGTAGGCGAGAAGCAGGCCCAGCGTCTCCACGCCCGATCCGTTGAGGGCCGCGCCCGTGAGCACGAGGCCGAGGATCGGGCCGGCGCAGGGCGTCCAGAGCAGGCCGGTGGCGGCGCCGAGACCGAGCGAGCCCAAGATCCCGGCCGGTTTCCCGGCCGGTGCGCCGCCGCCGAGGCCGCGCGCGAGGGCGTCTCCGACGCGGACCAGCGGCGCAGAGACAAGCAGCGCGGCCCGGCGCGACACCAGCGCCACGGCGAAGGCGCCGAGCAGGACCAGGGCGGCGGCGCGGCCGGCCTCGCTCGCCTGCACCACCCAGCCGCCCCCGATGGCGGCGAGGAACGCGGCCGCCGCGAAGGCCGCGGCCATGCCGGACAGGAGCGGCAGCGTGCCCGAGACGAAGGGCCGATCGGCCCGGGCAAGGACGAAGGGGAGGACCGGGAGGATGCAGGGGCTGACGATCGTCAGCATGCCGGCCAGGTAGGCGGCGAGACACAGGGTCATGGCGGCTCCTCGGGGGTGCCAGGGTTGCCCTGCAGCACACCCGGCCCGCGTCTCCCGCCTGTGTCGCGGATCCGGCGATCGTGTATCGGCATGTAGGGCGCCGGTCCGGTCGTTCCGGGCGCCGGTCCGTGGGCCGCTCATCACGTCGCCGTCACAATCGGACGACGGCTCGCGCGGCCTCGCTACACGGCGTTACGATGCCGGAGTCGCCGCGGAGCCGGCCTGCCTCTATGCAGGTGGGGCGAGCCGGGAGAGCACCTGTGGAGCACATCGACCACGTGCTGATCGTCGATGACGACCGCGAGATCCGCGATCTCTTGTCGAGCTATCTCCGGAAGAACGGCCTGCGGGTGAGCGTCGCGGTGGACGGGCGTCAGATGCGCGCCTTCCTGGACGCCGACCGGGTCGACCTCGTGGTGCTCGACATCATGATGCCGGGCGACGACGGCCTCGTCTTGTGCCGGGACCTGCGCGCCGGCAAGCACAAGGCGATCCCGGTCTTGATGCTGACCGCGCGCAGCGACGAGACCGACCGGATCGTCGGCCTGGAGATGGGGGCGGACGACTACCTGGTGAAGCCGTTCGCGGCCCGCGAGCTTCTGGCCCGCATCAAGGCCGTCCTGCGCCGCACCCGGATGCTGCCGCCCAACCTCCAGGTGACCGAAGCCGCGCGCCTCCTCGCCTTCGGGGCGTGGCACCTCGACACGACGGCCCGCCAGCTGATCGACGAGGCCGGGACGGTCGTGCCCTTGAGCGGCGCGGAATACCGGCTGCTGCGCGTCCTGATCGACCATCCCCAGCGGGTGCTGACGCGCGACCAGCTCCTCAACCTGACCCAGGGCCGGGAAGCCGAGCTGTTCGACCGCTCCATCGACCTTCTCGTCAGCCGCCTGCGGCAGCGCCTGAAGGACGACGCCCGCGAGCCGGCCTATATCAAGACCGTGCGCAGCGAGGGCTACGTCTTCGCGATGCCGATCACCATCGCGCAGCCGCGCGATGAATGGCCGATCACCGTCGCGCAGGCGCGAGACGGATGAAGCCGGGCTGGCCCGGCAGCCTGCGAAGCCGGCTCTTCCTGATCCTGCTCGCGGGCCTCCTCGGCAGCCAGGCGCTCTCCTTCGCGGTCATGCTCCTCGAGCGGGACCAGTCGGCCCGCGCCGTCATGCTGACGACGCTCCAGCGCGACGTGGCCGTCGCGGTGGCGCTGCTCGACCGCCTGCCAGCCCGAGAGCGGCCCGACTGGCTCGCCCTCCTCGAACGGCCGACCTACCGGTTCGAGATCGGCCGCGGCGCGCCGGGCACGCCGGCGCTCCCGGCCCGTGGGCAGATGATCGCCGACGAGATCCGGGCGGCCCTGGCGCCGCGCTTCCCCGTGCGGTTCGACGCCGTCCCCGAGCCGCCCGGGCGGCTGCAGGCCCACGTGGTCCTGGCGGACGGCCAGGACCTGACCATCGACGTGCGACCGGCCGCACGCGCGGTCGCGTCGTGGCTGCCGGTGGCGCTGGGGGTCCAGCTCCTCGGGCTGGCCGCCTGCGTCTGGCTCGCCGTCCGGCTGGCGGTGCGGCCGCTGACCCGGTTCGCCGAGGCCGCCGACCGGCTGGAGCCCGGCCGGCCGGCGACCCGCGTCGCGGAGGCGGGGCCCGACGAGGTCGCGCGGGCCGCCAAGGCCTTCAACGCCCTGCAGGCCCGTATCGCCCGTCACCTCGACGAGCGCGTGCGCATCCTCGCGGCGATCTCGCACGACCTCCAGACCCCGATCACCCGGATGCGGCTGCGGGTCGAGACCGGCGTCGAGGGAGCCGAGCAGGACCGGCTGCTGGCCGATCTCGACGCGATCCAGGCGCTGGTGCGCGAGGGGATCGCCTATGCCCGGAGCGTGCACGGCGACGTGGAGCCGCCGGCCCGCCTCGACCTGCGCGCCTTCGTCGAGAGCCTCGTCTTCGACTACCAGGATACCGGGCGGGACGTGACGGTCTCGGACCTGCCGGAGGCCACGATCGCGACGCGCCCGCAGGCGCTGCGGCGCATCCTCACCAACCTGATCGACAACGCGCTGCGCTATGCCGGCCGGGCGGAGGTCGCGGTGCGGGTCGCCGGGGGCCGGATCGTCCTCGCGGTCCTCGACCGCGGACCCGGCATCCCGGAGGACAAGCTCGAGGCGGTGCTGCTGCCCTTCGTGCGGCTGGAGGAATCGCGCAACCGCGACACCGGCGGGACCGGCCTCGGCCTCGCCATCGCGGAGCAGCTCGCCGGCGCGATCGGCGGCAGGCTCGCCTTGCGCAACCGCGCGGGCGGGGGCCTCGAAGCCACGGTCACGCTCGGCTGATCACGCTCGCCCGACCCGGCGGCCCGATCGGGCGGTGGCGTCGCGCGGCCGGCTTCGTCAGGCTTCGTATCGGGGCGGACCTCCCGTACAAGAGCTTACACAAGCCCGTCGCGAGCACATAGGCCGGACATGTCGGGCCCGTACTCCAACGCCGCATCGGCATCATGGAGGACCCGAATATGCCTGAGCAGATCGATCGGATGCGGCGGCACTGGATGGCGGCGGCCGGCGCCGCGCTGGTGGCGGGGCCCACGCTCCGGGTGAGCGCGGCAGCCGGACAGACGGCCCCGTCCGGCCGGAAAGCTGCGGGCGCGCAGGCGTCCTTCGGGCCCGTGAAGCAGGTCGCGGCCGGGGACCTCGCGGTCGCCTACGCCGAGGCCGGCCCGGCGGACGGCAAGCCGGAGCTGCTGCTCCACGGCTGGCCCTACGACATCCACAGCTACGTCGAGGTCGCGCCGATCCTGGCGGCGGCCGGCTACCGCGTCCTGATCCCGTACCTGCGCGGCCATGGCGGGACGCGCTTCCGGTCGGAGGGAACGCCGCGCAACGGCCAGCAGGCGGCACTCGCCGTCGACGCGGTCGCGTTCCTCGACGCGCTCAACGTCGAGCGGACGCTCGTCGCCGGCTACGACTGGGGCGCGCGCACCGCCTGCATCCTCGCGGCGCTCTGGCCGGAGCGCTGCAAGGCCCTCGTGTCGGTGAGCGGCTACCTGATCGGCAGCCAGCAGGCGAACGCGATGCCGCTGCCGCCCAAGGCCGAGCTGCAATGGTGGTACCAGTTCTACTTCGCGACCGAGCGGGGCCGCGAGGGCTATGCGCGCTACACACGCGACTTCGTCCGGCTGATCTGGGAACTCGCCTCGCCGCAATGGCGCTTCGACGACGCCACCTTCGCCCGCTCGGCCCCGGCCTTCGAGAACCCCGACCACGTCGCCGTGTCGATCCACAATTACCGCTGGCGGCTGGGGCTCGCGGAGGGCGAGGCCCGCTTCGACGAGATCGAGAGGAAGCTTGCCGGCTTCCCGACCATCGCGGTTCCGACGATCACGCTGGAGGGCGACGCGAACGGGGCGCCGCATCCCGAACCCTCCGCCTATGCCCGCAAGTTCACCGGCCGCTACGCGCACCGCACGATCACCGGCGGCATCGGCCACAACCTGCCGCAGGAAGCGCCAGAGGCCTTCGCGCGGGCGGTCATCGACGTCGACGGCGCCTGATCGCCGGCATCAGGGTCCCGGCGCCTCGCGTCGCGCCGGGCCGCCGCGGGGAGGCACGGCCCGGATCATGTCCGGACGATGCGGCCGACCACGCGGGCGGTCATCTCGGCCCGGGTGCGCACGCCGAGCTTGCAGAACATGCGGTTGAGGTGGCTCGCGACCGTCCAGGTGCTGATGCCCAGCCGGGCGGCGATGCGCTTGTTGACCTGGCCTGCCGCGACCAGCATCGCGATCTCGAGCTCGCGCGGGGTCAGCACCGCCAGCACGTCGGACGGGGCCGTCCCGTGATCCGCGTCGGACCGGCCGGTCGCCCGGGCCACGATGGCGTAGTCGTGCCCGTTCACCGTGAGCGCCCCGACCGGCCGGTCCGGGGCCACCTGGTGAAGGTGGCTGCTGCGGACGAGACGGCACGCGACCCCCTCGACCATGAAGGCAGGGCTCTCATCCCCTGTCCCGCGCGCGCAGGCGATCTCGACAGGATCCGGGATCGGCATGGAAGACATCGGCACAGCCACCTCCCGTCTGCGCACTCGTTCAGAGCTGCGGCTCCTTCGAACAAGGCTTCCCGAGAGCAAACGCGTGAAAGATCAACGCGATGAAGACCATGGAGGCAATATTGATAACCGCCGCGTCGGCGCCGCTCGATCGGTGGTTGAGCGAGTAACGATCACTCTAACTGACAATGGAAAATCCGTCCAGCCTGAAAAAAGTGGCGGCGATAGGAACGTCTTCCAAGCAATCGTCGCCATCCTCATTCGTGGACGTGCCCATCGACCGATCACGGCAGGCGCATCATGCTTTCCGGGACCGGCTCGCCCGACTGGATCTTTCGAATCGCGCCGATCATCGCCGCCGTGAGGCGGATCCCGCTGTTCAGGGCCCCCAGCGGTGCCAGGGTGGTGTCCCGCTTGCAGCCGTAGGACCGGCCCTCCGGGTCGAGCACGCCGGCGGTGTGGACGCCGACGATGCGCAGCTGCGCGCCGCCCACGAAGATCGGGCTGCCGCTGTGACCCGGGCAGGTATCCACCGTGTAGAACAGGCGCAGGTTGGTCGCCCGCTTCAGCCGCTCGGCGTGGCGCCACAGGGTGCCGATCGGCCGGTCGGACGGATAGCCGGCGACCGAGACGAGGCCGTGCGAGGCGATGCGCTTCACCTCGGCGTCGTCGGGCGCGTGGAGCGCCATGAAACGCTCGATGCCGCGGAAGGCTTTCGGGAGAACGATCAGGCCCCAATCCGCCACCGTCCGGTCCGGCCCGCGCACGAAGGCGGCCGGCGCGTAAGTGGCGGTGGCCTCGATCGCGCCGTAGGGCAGCGTGTCGCGGTCGCGCCGTCCCGGGCAGACCCGGATCGAACGGGGCGCCCGCCGGTGGCGCAGGCTCCAGACGCAGTGCCCGGCGGTGAGGACGAGACGCGGTGCGATCAGCACGCCGCTGCATCCGGAGCAGGCCCCGCCACCGAAATCCCGGCACAGGTACACGATGGTGTTCCAGGGATAGACCGTGGTGCGGATCTCCTGGATCCGGCTGTCGCGGGGGCCCACCAGCGAGGCGTCGCTCGCATCCGCCAGGGTGTCGAGGTGAAGCCACGACCGGGTCGGAACATCCAGCATCGCCTGCCTCCTGCCGCGCCGCCGCGAGGGCATCGTCCGCCGGCGGGGGAGGCCGGCGCGGTGCGGACGATGCGGCACGATCGACAGCCGCGGGCGGCGAGCCGCGGCGGTCGAGGGGAATCGTCAGACCACGCGGTACTCCGCCCTCGCGCGCCGAGGCTGCTCCCGCTCCTCCTCTTCCTCGAAGGTGAGCGAGTTCGAGCGGATCAGGGCCCGGAGCTGGTTCTTCGCGAACAGCTCGGCCGAGTGCTGCAGCTGGGTCCGGGCGTTCAGATCGCGGCGATCGATGCCCCGCGGCAGGCGGAACTCGGCATATTGCACGTAGACATTGCCGGCCTTGATCTGCTGCTCGACGTGCCTGCGCCGGTCGGGGCCGAGGCCGGCGCGGGCCAGGACGGTCCTCAGCGGCTCGAAGCGCCCGAGGAGAGCCTCGCGCAGGACGCAGGATTCCCGGACGTTTCGAGGGGAGATGCAGTCCTGCGGCCCCGTCTTCCGGGCGTGCTGCCGCATGCGGTCGGCGAGGGTCTGCGTCCGGGAATCGGGCCTGACCTCGCCGACATAGAGCGGCCGGTCGATGCCCGGGACGCTCAGCACGTAGATCCGCCCGGTGCCCGTCACGGGCCGGTCGTAGGCCGGGTGCCGACCCGCGATCACCTCGGCCAGGCGGACCGCCTTCGTCAGGCGCATCGGCCCATGCCGCATGGGCGGGATGGCGGGCAGGCCGATCGTCCGGGCGGCGCGGGAACGCGGGCGGGCGCGCGGGGAGCGGGGAGCGCCGGCGGCACCGCCCCGGCGCCGCGCGGTGGCATCGGCCTCGATCTCGAGGCCGTCCTGCTGCGCGTGCATGAGCGCCGCGCTGAGGCTCTCGCGCGCCAGGAGGTCGATCTCCTGCCCGACGGCGTCGCCCGCGCAGGCGGCGCAGCCGCATCGGCACCCGTGCCGGGCACGGCGGATGGTCAGATCGGTCATGACACCTCCCACCAGGCGGAGATCGCGTCGTCCCAGAGCGTCGGGTCGCCCGGCCCCTCCGCGTCGTCGCAGACGGCGTCGTAGGCGTAATCGTCGTCGCTGAGCGGCCCCGGCAGGGCGAGCGGCGCCCGCGGGACGATGAGGTGCAGGCAGGCGAGCCGGATCGAGCCGGTCGCCAGCAGGTCCGTCAGCCCGGCCTGCACGAACAGCGGCAGCAGCGTCTCGCGCAGCAGCCGCCTTTGCCCGGCCTCCGCGACGTGGCGGCACGGGATGGCGGCGCTCGCCAGGAAGCCGGCCAGGTCCGGCGCCTCCCGCCCGGTCGGGATCGCGGTCAGGACGAAGACGTGGCCGGGACCGAGCGCCGCGGCGAGCGCGAGGGTGTCGCGGGCGCAGTCGGACAGGAGGTCGAGGCCGTACCGGGCGCGGGGCCGCCTGAGTTCGAGCCCCTGGGCCAGGGCGTCGAGCCGCGCCACGATCGACGGGTCCGTGCCGCGCGGCATCACCGAGTCCTCCGCCCTGTCGCAGGGCCACCAGACCTCCTCGTCGGGCGAGAAGGCCAGGATCGGGCGCGCCGCGTTCCACAGGCAGGTCGCGGCCTCGAGGCGCTCCGCGGCGGTGGCGGTCCCGCCGAAACCGGCGAGGACCCGCGCCACGAAGGCGTCGTCCTTGAGGATCTCCTCGACGCGCTCCTGGAGCAGGGCGATCTGGGCCCTGGCGAGCCAGACGCAGGCCGCCCGCGCCAGGCGGCGGACGGCCCACAGGCCCCAGGGCGAGAGCGCGACGCTCACGTCCACGACGCAGGTCGGCCGGGGCGTGGCCAGGGTGATCGTCCTGGGCGAGAGCAGGCTCATGGCGGCGCCCTCCCGTTCGGGTCCTCGTCATGAAGGGGGCCTCGGAGAGGCCCGGGATGCCGGCGCCCCGCCGGTCGGGCGAGGCGCGCCGGTCAGGCGACGTGAAGCCGCGCGTCCCGGTCGGGCAGGCCGACCGCCCAGCGCAGGTTCTGGCCGACGCCCGGGAACCGCCGGCCCTCGTCGGTCATGCGGTAGGCGGCGATCCAGGCCTCGGCATTGGCGCCGGCCTTCTGGGTGTCGATCTGGAACGACGCCGGATCGCGGTTCGTCGCCAGGTTGGCGTGGGCCGCCCATTGCAGCACCTCGCGGCCGGCCTCCGCCATCTTGGCGCGCTGCGACAGCTCGCGGGCGCCCCCCGCCACGGAGCGGTTCAGGACCTGCTCGACCACGTCCCACTTGTTGTTGGCATCGAACGCCTTCTTGATGTCGGGCATGTCGAACAGGTCGAGCAGCTCCTTCAGGTAGAGCGAGCTCTCGTGGGCGAGGGCCACGATGTTGCCGTAGCTCGCCCGGTCGAGGGCGTAGCGCAGGTCGGTGGCGATGCGGATGATGGTCGCCTGCGTGCCGTAGGGCCGGTTCTCGATGTCCTGGCTGCCGCGGATGACCTCGCCGATCGTGATGTCGCGGTAGTACTGGGCGAGCGCGCTCATCAGCGCGACGAGCTGGTAGTGGAAGTTGACGTTGACGATGGCGCCGGCCGGACGCGGCGCGCGGCCGTAGTTGAAGACGCGCTTGTAGGCGGCGAGGCGGTCGCGCGGCCCGTAGCGGAGCGGCTGCCACTTCTCGAGGAGGTAGAGCCGGCGGGCGCCGGGCCCGCGATGGACCCGGATGCGGCCCTCGTGGAACATGCGGCACAGGATGTTGAGGACCCGGAAGACCCCCATCCGCTCGTGCTGGTACAGGAAATAGAGCTTGGACGTGGCGTCGAGCTGCGTCACCGTGACGGCGTCGTCGAAATCCGCCCGCAGCTGCGGGATGTCGCCGATCGCCACCTCCGCCGCGTCCGTGCCGAACCCGATCAGGTCGGGAAAGTCGGTCCTGTCGGTCTGGGACGCCTTGTCCTGCAGGCCCTCGAACAGCTGCTCGAGCGCGCTGACGACCGCCCGGCGTTCCTGCGGCGGCAGCCGCTCCACCTCCTGGCTGATGAAGCTGCGGAAGCCCTGCAGGGTGGTGTTGGTTCCGTTGGCCATGGGGCGACCTCGTGAAAGGCGTTGCGAGAAGAGGCGTGCGGGCAGTCCGAGGCGCAGGCGACCCCATCAGGAACAAATCCGCGTCAGATCCTTCCGAATGCCGGATGCCGAAGACCGATGCGATCAAGGCTTGAACAGCTCGTCCAGGATCCGGTTGGCGAGACCGGAATACTTCAAGTCAGGCTTCGATCTCGCATCATCCGCCAAGGGAGCGGGCCTCTCGGCGGCGGCGATGTCCATCGGACCGTCATTGACCGGCCGATCGGGTGCAGGACCGGCCCGCCTCTTCCTCACGGTCACGACCTTGACAGCATCGACCTTCGCCTTGTCACTGCGATTGCGGGTCCCGTGCTCGCGACGTCCTTCCTCGTTCGGCGCGATGCCGTCGCGATGGGCGACAGGCGCACCATTCCCGGCCGGGTCCTTCGCAGCGTCCGGCAGGGGCGGCGGCGGGCCGCCCGCCCTCGCGTCCTGGCCGCCCGGGCTGATCGTCGCGTCAGGGTTCTTCATCCCGTCAGGGTTCTTCATCCCGTCAGGGTTCTTGGGGCTCGTCATGGCGTGGTCCCTGCCTTGCTGCGATTCTCGCCGCGCCGCTCGCCGCCGCACCGGTGAGCGCGTGGGCAACGGCCGGCGGACGCTTGCCCCGCGCACCAGCCGAATGCCCTGAGCCTCATTCCGCCGGTCGCGAACGACCGGTGCCGAAGCGGTCGGCGGTCCGGCGACGAACAGGATGCAAAACCAAGCAGTTCAGCAGCGTTGCACCCTGCAGCGCCGCCTGAGCATCATTCGCCGAAGTGGTCACCGGTTCGGCGGCGAAAATGATGCAAAAACAATAAACTAAGCAGAGTTGCGCCATGCAACTCTGCCTAGAGGCGGCACGCGATCGTCTCGAGCGACACGGCCTCGTGGTCCGTCATGCGGTGGGTGAGCGGCACCAGACCGTCCGGCACGTCGCCCGTCGCCTCGAAGGCGTGAAGGACGAGCGTCCTGAGGACCGCCCTCGGATTGGTCACCGGGTCGCGGGGGCCTGCAGCGCGGGCGCCCGGAACGCCGCGGTCCGCGATCGTGCAGGCGCCGGCGAAGCGCGGTGCCGCGTCGAGCCAGTGGCCCTCGGCACGCCAGTAGGCGAAGAGCTCGCTCCGGACGAGGCGGATGGTCCTCGGACGATCGGCAGCGTGCCGCCAGGGACCGACGAGCAGCCTGGCGAGGTCGCGGATCGTCTCGTGGAACCGACGCGCCTGGGCCAGGACCCGGCCGATCTCGGTCTCGGCGGCGTCGTCCGCGGCGTTGCGGGGATGCTCGGCTTCGGAGATGAAACCGCAGAGCACGGTGCAGAGAAGGCCGTAGGCGACGGCCCGCCGCTCCGGGTCGCCCTGCCCATCCGGGTCGGTGCCGACCGTATACAGGTCGATGGCGCGGTCGATCCCGGCGAGCAGCCCGTCGACCACGATCTGGCCGGCGATCCGCTGCCGCTCGCAGTCGCATCCCATCAGGCAGTCGACGCGCTGCACCAGGTCGCCGCGGGCCTCGACGAGCCCCACGAGGCGCGAGGCCCCGTCGTCGCGGATCCCGGATCCTTGCTGGCCGATCCTCAGCAGGGCGGGACGGGCGATCACCTGCAGGCGGTGGCCCGGGCTCTGCTGGAAGGCATCGATGAACAGGGCGAGCGTGTGGGTCAGCCGCGAGATCGCCGGCGACCCGCGATCGACGTCGCCCGCCGCTTCCGCGACGCGCGTGAGGTGGGCCAGGGGAACCGCGGCGGCGGCGCTGAGCACGCGCATCCCCCGCCCCGTGCCGTTGGCGGCGTAGTCGATCAGGTCGTCGAGGGTTCGCGCCATGATGGTCTCGTCGAGATAGGCGAGAAGCTCCGCGTTCCCCCCCTCGCGCAGCCGGTGCAGCAGCGTGCGCAGGCCGTAGACGCCGCGGGGAAAATCGTCGCCGGCGCCGTCGGCCGTGCCGTTGAGGGTGCGCAGGGCGATCACGATCGCGTCGCGGCGGGCCTGCAGCTCGCCGACCGGGGCCGTCAGGACGATCTGCCCGCCGGCGATCCCGAGCTCCGCCAGGGCCTCGCCGGAGGCGACCAGGATGAGGGCCGCCGCCGTGTCGATGCCCTGGGCGAGGCGCCGGTAGGCGGGATTGGCGGCCGGGTTGGAGGCGCCCGCGAGCCTGACCATGCGGGCGTAGTCGCAGAGCTGGCGGCGGACCGCGAGGGCGCGGTCGCGCGCGCGCGGGTCGAGCGCCATCTGGGCGGCGTTGCGGCCGTTGACCAGGAGCGTGCGGATCGCCTGCCCCCAGCCCTCGATCTCGGCATCCACCTCCCGCAGCTGGTTGTCGGTGGCGAGGGCCCGCAGGTCGGTCTCGATCGCGTCCCGGGCCCGGTCGAACTCGCTCGCGGCCATTCCGGCCACCGGCACGGCGACAGGCCTGGGATAGAGGTCGGCCAGTCCGGACGGGAGCCCGCTCGCCTCGCGGTCGAGCGCCGCGGCCTGATCCGGGAAGAGCCGCCGCAGGCCCTCGATGACCTCGCGCGGGTCGTGCGGGTTGCTGATGCGCAGGCGCTGGCGGAGGATGTTCTCGGCCTTGACGGCCGCCGAGCTGCGATCGGCCTCGGCGAGGGCGGAGATCGTGTCGTAGGTCATGACGGTCCTCATGCGGCTCTACGGGACGCCGGCGCCGGCGCGCGCGGAGCCGATACGGTCGGCGTGGGGAGAATCCTTGCCGGGGCGGAGGCCTTCGCGCGGGTGAGGTGCGCGATGATCTGCTGCGAGGCGGTGATGATGTCGGCGCCGCCCGTGAAGGCGTAGCGGCAGGCGCTCACGAGGAAGCGCGGCGGCAGCCCGGTCGGCACGCTCCCGGCGACGAGCGTCCGGCCGCCCGCCTCGATGGCGGCCTGGTCGGCGGCCGTGAAGGGGATGATCCGCGCCAGCGACCGCTCGCTCAGGCTCCGGCGCGGCTGGTACAGGATCTCGTCGACGAGGGCCGGGATGGCGCGGGGCGCCGCGTCGAGGAGCACGGGCGGGATCCGGTGGCCGCGCCGCGGATCGTAGAGCCCGCGCCAGACGGCATCGAGGGCGCCGGCCTCCCGGGCAAAGCCCATGCTGCGCATCGCCTCGACCAGGATCAGGCCCCGCAGGAGGCCCGTGGGGTGGGCGCCGCCCGGGCGGTAGGTCATGACCTTGTCCTCCGGGTGGGCCAGGAACTCCGCCATGCCCCAGCCGACCGCCGGCCCGCCGAGCAGGAGCGCCGCGAGATCGGCGAAGATCTCCTTGTGCCAGCGCCCGAACACGCTGATGGCGCGGGCCGGCAGGTCCTCCGTGACCAGGCGCTCCAGGAGCGCGTGGCGGTTCTCCTCCCACAGGCCGAGATCCGCCTGGAGGTTGTGGGCGACCTCGTGCAGGAAGGTGGCCTGCCAGGGCTTCTCGCGGTCCCAGGGCACCCGGATCAGCGGGAAGGGATTGCGCTCGCCCATCAGGCGGCCCAGCGTCACGCCGCGGCGCATCGTCATCGGCGAGTAGCCGTGCTCCAGATAGGTGAGGGGGGCGAGCAGCGGCCCGGGGAAGATCCGCGGCGCGGCCTTGCGCACCGCCGCGTAGCAATCCGCCGCGATGGCGTCGTGGGCGGCCAGGGCCGGCGCGAAGGCGCTTCCGCGCTGGGCGAAGACCTCGAAGAACATCCCGAAGCAGCGCCGGGCCCGGTCGATCTCCCGCTCGACCATGGCGAGGGCGAGGAGCCGGTCGGACGGGGTCGCCCGGGACCCGATCCGGTCGAGCTCCTCCAGGCGCTGGCGGATGACCGCGTCGATGCTGGCGAGGCGGCGGTTCGCCGCCTCGAAATGGGCCCGGCTCGGCGCGTGGCGCAGGTCCTGCGGGCGCAGGCCGACGGTGGCGGGGTTCAGGGCCGTCAGCCGGTGCGCCCGGCTCTTCAGGGTCCGGGCCTTCGCGGCGAGGAAGCGGTGCAGCGGATGCGCGGCCATGCGGACCTCCCCAGGCGGACCTCCCGGCGCCAACCGATCCTTGCGGATTCACCCGATCACGATGCGGATCTCGCCCGGCCCCGACACGCGCAGCGTCCGGCTGCTGCCGGGCCCGCCGACGCCGCGATGGCCCGCGCCGGGCTGGCCGCCGCCGGCGATCAGGCGCCGCAGCAGGCGCTGGCCGTGCGGCGAGGGCTGGGCGAGCCGGCGCAGGAGCGCGGGGTTCTGCGAGACCTTCGCGGCCGTGCTGGCGACGACGCGGGGCCGGAGCGCGGCCGGCGTGCCCTTCGACACGGTGGTGCGCAGGACGCTGCGGGCCACCTTCGGCAGGGCGCGCACGGCGGAGGGACCGCCCTGGCGCACGAGGGCCTGGGCGGCGCGGTTCATCGTGCGCACCGCCTGGCGCCGCTGATGGCCCGAGAGCTGGGTGCCGCTCTGCTTCATCACGGCGCGGGCGGCGAGGCCGGCGACGACCGGCAGTGCCCGGCGGTCGCGGGCGGCGAGCTCGGCCACGGCCTCCAGGGCCTCCTCCTCGGACGCGCCCTCGGCGCGCAGCTTGCCGATCAGCCGGGCGGCGGTGGCGGCGGCCTGCGCGGCCGGATGCGGGATCACGCTCAGGACCGGGGCGGCGGCGCGGGCGATCTTGCCCACCACCGGCAGGGCGCGGCGGATGCCGCTGACGATCTTGCCGAAGAACTCGTCCTCCTCCTCGGCCGAGAGCGCGGCGGCCATCACCTCCTCGAGGGCGTCGCCCTCCTCCAGGGAGTCGGTCTCGGACTCGTAGCCGTCCATCCCGTCGAAGCCGTCCTCCTCCTCGCCCCAATCGGCCTCGGCGCCGTCGAAGCCGTCCTCCTGCTCGCCCTCGGCGGCGTCGCTGCCCAGGAGGTCGGCGGAATCGGCGTCGTCCGCGTAGATCTCGGCGGCGCCCTCGGCTTCCTGGTAAGCGAGATCCTCGAGAAGCTCGCGCTCGTTGATCGCCATAGCGTGTCCTCCGTCCAAAGGCGGCATCGCCGGTCGTCCGGCCAGGTTGCGGTCCGCCGGCTCAGAATCGTCCAGGGTCGCCGATCTCCAGGCACCTTCAGGCCGTGATGAGACCAAGAAACCGGCCGCCCCGACAGACGCCTGTTCTTCGTAGAGAGGATCGTCTGGCCCGATCACCGTAGCTCGAACCAGCTCATTCGTTCGGACGACGCCCGGGCGAACGGTTGGATCGCGGGAGGAGGGGACCTCGCCGTCGCCGGCCCCCGGTCGGGCGCCTCACCAGCCCATCGTCCCGGCCTCGCCCTTGAACGGGCCGACGACGCGGGACGTGATCCAGCCGCCGTAGAAGCCGCCCGGCTGCGGGGTGACGCGCTCCTCGCCGACGAAGCACGCCTCCATCGGTCCGGCATAGAACGCGACGTGATCGGCGAGCGGGGCGAAGGCCGCGCTCGGCCGCGGATAGGCCCAGGCCACGCGCGCGGCCCGCCGCCGGGGCCCGACCACGTCGAAATAAACGGCGCGCCCCTTCCACTCGCACAAGGAGCCGCCGCCGGCCGGGACGAGCGCGCCGGGCAGGATGTCCTGCGGCGGCAGGTAGTAGGTCGGCGGATGGGACGTCTCCAGCACCCGCCATCCCCGCACGGTGTCGGCGATGGTGACGCCGTCGAAGACGACGCGCAGGCGCTCGGGCACCGGCTCGAGGCGCGGCGGGCGCGGATAGTCCCAGACGCTCTCCTGGCCGGGGCCGGGCGGAATCGGATCGGGTCGGTTATGCGGCATCGTCACGCTCCTGCCTCATCTTCCGGGATAGCTGGGCCGCCGCACCCGGGTCACCCGACCGGCCGGCGGCGAAGAGGTCCAGTCTCGCATGGCGGGCGACCGCCCTTGCAAGCTGAGCCGTATGACGGCAGGGTCCGCCCGGCAGAGACGTTCGGCGGCTGCAGGACCGGGACATCTTCCATCGGGCAACGGGATACGGGACTTCGAGAACCATGATCTGGGACAGCGGGCGCGCCGGGGCCGGCGCGGGACATGAAGACGCGTCGCGAGGGGCGTCCGGGCTCCTTCATCGCCGGTCGTTCCTGCTCGGCTCGGCCGCGGGCCTGGGCGCGCTCGGCCTCGGCGGCTGCGCGACGTCGGACGGGATGAGCCTCGCCGAGGCCTCGGCGCTCTACGGGCCGGTGCCCACGGAGAAGTTCCCAATCCCGGCCGTCGACGTCAGCAAGGTCGATCCGAAATACTACCGCCGCACGGTCCGCTACGACACCAAGGAAGCTCCCGGCACGATCGTCGTCGATCCCAAGAACTACTACGTCTACCGGATCGAGGAGGGCGGGACGGCGACCCGCTACGGCGCCAATGTCGGCCGCGACGGGTTCCGCTGGAGCGGCGACGCCTATGTCGGGCGCAAGAGCGAGTGGGCGACCTGGACCCCGCCCAAGGAGATGATCCGGCGCCAGCCCGAGACGGCGAAATACGCCCGCGGCATGCCGGGTGGCCTCGACAACCCGCTCGGCGCCCGTACGCTCCACCTGTACCAGAACGGCGCCTACACGCTCTACACGATCTACGCCAGCAGCGATGCGGAATCGATCGGCAGCGGCATCACCAGCGGCTGCGTCGGCCTGCTCAGCCAGGACATGATCCACCTCTACGACCGCACCCCGGTGAAGACCAAGGTGGTCGTCCTGCCGGCCTGAGCGTCGTCCCGCCGGCAGGGTCGGCGGGTGCCGAGGCGGTCGCGGGTGTCCAATACCGCCGCGCCTTCGAACGGGCTCGTTCGCAGGCGCGGGCTGAGCCCGAACGGGGTCCCGCCGGCAGGCGCCGGGCGCTGATGCGCCGAACGCCGTCGCATCGATGCATCGATGCGACGGCGCCAGGGTCTAACGCGACCGCAGGGGCCTGCGGGGCGAATGCCGGCCCACCCGCGAACAGACCCGCACGGCAGTGCCGCGCGGGCCCTGGTTCTCTCGCCGCAGAGCGGCCGTTCCTCAATACGGCTTCGGCTTCGCCAGCTGGCCGCGGCTGGAGACGACCGCCACCGCGATCCACGGACAGACGAAGACCAGGAAGAACAACAAGCCCATCACGAACCTCCCTTCGTTGCTTCACGAGTACATCCGATAATGCCGGGCGGCCGGTGCCGGTTGCAGGCGTCGCCTGCGCGGCCGGCGGGGCGGTCGCCGCGGCGCCCTACTCGACGCCCGCGGGGGTGTCGTCGTCCCGGGCGCGGTGGAGCAGGAAGATCGACACCACCATGACCAGGATCAGTCCGGCGAGGACGCCGAGTTCGATCATCGAGGCGCGAAACAGCGCCTCCTTCTGCGGCGTCCAGTCGGCGGCGTGCATCGCCTCGGCGGTCTGGAGCGTCAGGACGAGGACGCGCCGGATCGAGGCGATCAGCCCGACGATCAGGAACGGCTCGCAGGTCAGTCGTCCCGAGCGCATCGACACCCGGACCGTGTGCAGGATCTCGACCAGCATCAGCAGGAAGAGCAGCCGGTCGACCACGTCGAGGAGCTGCGAGGCGCCGCCGACCGACAGGATCGCCTTGCCGGTCATGCCGGCGGCATCGACGAGGGCCATCACGGCCGTGATCGCCAGGAGCACCCCGAGGGCGGCGTAGATCGCGTGCTCGGTGTGCAGGAAGACGAAGGCGGAGAGCCGCGTCAGGCGGCCCCCCTCCTCGTCGGAAACGTCCTTCCGGGCATCGCTCCTCTGAGCATCCTGGGCCATGACTGCTCCCGGGCCGGCGTCGCGGGCCTGTGCGTGGGGTGGGACCTTGCGTCGTGCCGGACGCCCTCAGCGCAGCGCCCGCGGCATGCGGAACGGCAGCATCAGGCGCACCAGCGGGTTCCTGAAGCGGTCGAGGTCGAGGGCCTCGTGGACGGGCTGCACCGCCTCGCCGCAGATCCGCGCCGAGAGCAGCGAGCGGGAGTAGAACGGCGCGTCCTCGAACCGGCACAGCACCGCGGCGGTGCCGTCGTCGCTGCGGGTGGCGCGGGGCAGGCGCCAGAGCGTCGGCGGCAGGGCGGCGGGAACCGGCGGCGCGATCGGCTGCGGGGTCCCGTCCGGATCGAAGCGCAGGCTCAAGTCCTGGCGGCTGCCGTCCCGGCGCTCGACGTCGTAGAGGATCGCCGCGCCGTGCCGGAGCGTCGAGCGCGACCAGGTCCAGCTCCGGAACGAGTCCTCGAGGGCGACGTCGCCCTCGTTGGTGTCGAAATAGGCGTGGCCGTTCCAGCGCAGGGACGGGCGCTCGAACGCCACCTCGATGCGCGAGGCGGGGCTGAGCGGCCACCAGCGGTGCCGGCCCTCCGCGTCGAGGGTGAAGGGACCCGGCGTGATCCCGGCCGGCCGCACCCGGATCGTGCCCGTGAGCCGCGAGGGCAGGGGACTCGTCACCTCGTCGACCCGGATCGTCAGCACGCTGCCGTCCCAGTCGAGGGAACTCGGGCCGATGCTCAGCGAGGTGGCGTCCCGCCGGACGCTGCCGCGGCGGCGCTCGGTCATCGCCCAGGCCTTCGGCCGGCCGTACAGGACGACGTTGACGGCGGAATGGTCGAGCGGGTCGGCCCGTCCGCTCCAGGCGTAGTAGGGCGAGAACACGCTGCCCAGGAACGCGATGATCGTGATCCCGTGCCGGCCGTCGTCGCTGACGCCGTCGACGTACCACCAGGCATAGCCGCCGGGCGCCACGCTCAGGTCGAACCGAGGTCCCGCAGGATGCTCGCCGCCGCGAGCCGGCCCGACTGCGCCGCCATCGGCACGCCCGGCCCCGGATGCACGCTCCCCCCCGCGAGGTAGAGGCCCGGCAGCCGCGTGCGGGCCCCCGGCCGGCGGAACGACGCCATCCAGCCGTGCGAGGCCCGGCCGTACAGCGCTCCCCCCGTCGCCGGGAAGAGCGCGTCGAACTCCGCCGGCGCCGTGGTCGTCCGCGCCGCTTCCGAGATCGTCAGGCCGCAGGCGGAGAGCCGCCGGCTCATCGTGTCGTGGCATCGGGCGATCTCCTCCGGGGGCAGCGCGGCGCCGCGCGCCGGCGCGTTGACGAGGCAGAGCAGGGCTTCGGGGGACTCGGACGGTTCGCCGTCGTCGCCGCGGTCTTGGGCGCAGACGTAGACGGTGGGGTCCCGCGGCAGGCGGCCGTGGCGGGTGATGTCGGCGAACTCGGCCGCGTAGTCGCCTGAGAAGAACACGTTGTGGCGCACGAGGGGAAAGCCCGCCGGCCGGCCCGCCACCGCGAAGGTCACGGCCGAGAGCGAGCGCTCGCCCGCCGGCACGGGTTCGACCGCCCGGGCGGCCCCGGATCCGAGGAGCCCGTCGGCCAGCGCCGCCGCGTCCGTATTCGCCACCACCCGGGTCGCGGGCAGCCGCTCGCCGTCGGCGAGGGTCACGCCGGTCACGCGCCCGCCCTCGACCACGATCTCCCTGGCGCCCGCGCCGTAGCGCAGGTCCGCCCCGCGCTCGGCCGCGAGGTCCGCCACCGCGGCGGCGAGCCGCGACAGCCCGCCCCCCACGGTCCAGACGCCCTCCAGCTCGACATGGGCGACGAGCATCAGGGTGGCGGGGGCCGCGAAGGGCGAGGAGCCGCAATAGGTGGCGTAGCGGCCGAAGAGCTGGCGCAGGCGGGGATCGCGAAAATGCTCGCAGAGCGCCGTCCACAGGGTGGCGAAGGGCTGGATGCGCCAGAGGTCGCCCATGCCGAACGGGCCGACCCGTAGCGCGAGGTCGACGGGCGACGGGCGCTGGCCGCGGATGAACGGCCCCTCGAGGGTGCGGTAGATCTCGCCGGCCCGGGCGCGGAAGCGGCGGAAGCCCTCCGCCTCCCGGGGTCCGGCAAAGTCCGCGATCGCCGCCTCGGAGCGGGCGGGGTCGGCGAAGAGGTCGAGGCGCTCGGCCCCGCCCCAGGCATGACGGGCCAGGATCTCGGCGGGGGTCAGGGCCACGCGGGCGCCGAGATCGGCGCCGCATTCCGAAAAGATCTCCTCGAAGACCCAGCGCATGGTGAAGACCGTCGGGCCGGCCTCGACCGCGCGCGGGCCGGCCGCGACCCGGCGCATCTTGCCGCCGGGATGGGCCCCCTTCTCGACGAGCGTCACCGGCAGTCCGGAGGCGGCGAGCTTCAGCGCGGCGACGAGCCCGCCGATCCCCGCCCCGATCACCACCACGCGTTCGTCCGGCACGCCGTTGATCTCCCGCCGCAACAGTGTCAATCTAAATTGACATCTTCGGATGTTCAAACGAAATGACACCCAGGGAGAGGGACATGGACGACGGTCGGCGCATCGAGCAGGCCCTGGACGTGGCCGTGTCGTTCGCGGAGGCACCCGGCGCGCCGCCGCGCCTGGCTGAGTCGATCCGCTACGCGGTCTTCCCGGGCGGGCACCGCATCCGGCCGCGGCTCTGCCTCGCGGTCGCCCGCGCCTGCGGCGACGACGACCCGGCGGCGTCGGACGCGGCCGCGGCGGCGATCGAGCTCCTGCACTGCGCCTCGCTGGTCCACGACGACCTGCCCTGCTTCGACGACGCGGCCCTGCGGCGCCAGAAGCCCACCGTCCACGTGGCCTTCGGCGAGCCGGTGGCGCTGCTCACCGGCGACGCGCTGATCGTCCTCGCCTTCGAGACGCTGGCCCGCGGCGCCGCGCGCTCGCCGTCGCGGCTCGCCGCGCTCGTCGGGCTGGTGGCGCGGGCGGTGGGCTCGCCCGCCGGCATCGTGGCGGGCCAGGCCTGGGAATCGGAGCCGAGCGTCGGGCTCTCGGTCTACCAGCAGGCCAAGACCGGCGCGCTCTTCGCCGCCGCCACCGTCACGGGCGCCGCCGCCGCCGGGGTCGAGCCGATGGCCTGGCGCCTGCTCGGCGAGTATCTGGGCGAGGCCTACCAGGTCGCCGACGACCTGCGCGACGTCGCCTGCCGCCAGGAAGAGATCGGCAAGCCGGTCGGGCGCGACGTGACCCTCGGGCGCCCCAACGCCGCGGCGCTCCTCGGCATGGACGGGGCGCTTCGCCGCCTCTCGGACCTCGCCAACGAGGCGATGGCGGTGATTCCCGACTGCCCGGGCGTCGAGGCCCTGCGGGCCGAGATCCTGGCCCAGACGCGCCTGTTCCTGCCGGCGCGGCTGGCCCAGAGCCTGGCGGCGTAGGGGCGAGGCGAGCGGGTGCGCGCTTCCAAGCCACCCTCTTCCGAAGGCCGTTCCGGGAATGGAATAGGCCAACATCTCCCCTCTCCCGTGTGGGAGAGGGGTATGGGGATCGAAGATCCCGCACGGGCCTGCGGCCCGCGTGAGGGTGGCGCGCTTCCGTGTAAAGCTCAGTGCGTCGTGCTGGCAGCTTTACGGTCAACGCTTCAAGCTGAACCGTCTCCACCCTCGCACGATCTGCGATCGCCCCTACCCCCCTCCCACACGGGAGAGGGGATCCCGCGCCAAATCTTGTTCGCAACGTTCACCGAACAGTTAGGCGCAAAGTGGTGACGCCGATGAAGCCCGCCCCTCGCGCCTTCCCGATGACCTCCGTCGCGCCGCCGGAAAATCCGTCGTGGCGCGACCGGCTCCTCGCCTGGCGCCACCGCCTGATCGCGAGCCCCCACTTCCAGCGCTTCGCGGCCGCCTTCCCGCCGACCCGGGGGATCGCGCGGCGCAACGCGCGCGCCCTGTTCGATCTCTGCGCCGGCTTCGTCTACGCCCAGGTGCTCGCCGCCGCCCTGCGCCTCGACCTGTTCCGGATCCTCGCCGACGGGCCGATGACGCCCGACGCCCTCGCCCGGCGCCTCGACCTGCCGCCCGACCGGGCCCTGTGCCTGCTCCGCGCCGCCGCCTCCCTCGGGCTCCTGACGGCGTTGCGCGACGGGCGCTTCGCCCTCGGCGATCTCGGTGCGGCGCTCCTCGGCAACCCGTCCGTCGCCGCGATGGTGGCCCACCACGCGATGCTCTACGACGACCTGCGCGATCCCGTGGCCCTGCTGCGGGGAACGGCCGCACCGACCCGGCTCTCCGGCTACTGGGCCTATGCGGGCGCGCCGGACCCCGCCGGCGCCGACGAGGCGGCGGTGGCGCCCTACGGCGCGCTGATGGGCGCCTCGCAGGCCCTCGTCGCCCGCGACATCCTCGACGCCTACCCGCTCGCCCGCCACGCCCATCTCCTCGATGTCGGCGGCGGGGAGGGCGCCTTCGCGGTCGAGGCGGCGCGCAGCGCGCCTGAGCTGCGGGTCACGCTCGTCGACCTGCCGGCGGTCGCTGCCCGCGCCGGCCGCCGCTTCGCCGAGGAGGGATTGGCAGGGCGCGCCACCGCCCGGGGCGGCAGCTTCCACGACGGGCTGCCGACCGGAGCCGACGTGGTGTCCCTGGTGCGGGTCGTGCACGACCACGACGACGCGCCCGCCCTCGCCCTGATGCGCAGCGCCCGGGCGGCGCTGCCGCCCGGCGGCACGCTGCTCGTCGCCGAGCCGATGGCCGGCACGCCGGGCGCCGAGCCGGTGGGCGACGCCTATTTCGGCTTCTACCTCCTCGCCATGGGCAGCGGACGCCCCCGCAAAGCCGCCGAGCTCACCGGCATGCTCCGCCAGGCGGGCTTCACGCAGGTGCGCGAGCACCGGACGCGGCGCCCGCTGCTGGTGCGCCTGCTCGCCGCCCGGGCGCCCTGACGGCGCCTGGGGCGGACGGGCCGGCGCCGACCGCGACCGTCCACTTCCTGTCTCAAAAGTGTAAAGTAAACTTGACGCAGCATGGCGTCCAACTAAGATGACATCTGCCGCTTCAAGCGGCACTCGATCCGCTTGCTCGATCCACTTGGCGGGGGGCCAGACCGCATGCACGCGCAGGCCGTGATCCTCGACCGTCCCGAACGGCTCGGCCTCGCCCGGCTCGCTCTCGACGCACCCGGCCCCGCCGACGCGACCGTCGAGGTCGCCTGGAGCGGGATCAGCACCGGCACCGAGCGGCTGCTCTGGTCGGGCCGCATGCCGGACTTCCCCGGCATGGGCTACCCGCTGGTCCCGGGCTACGAATCCGTCGGCCGCGTCGTCGAGGCCGGGCCCGACTCCGGCCGCCGCGTCGGCGAGACGGTGTTCGTGCCGGGCGCGCGCTGCTTCGGCCCGGTCCGCGGGCTGTTCGGCGGCGCGGCCTCGCACCTCGTCGCCGCGGGCGCCCGGCTGCGGCCGATCCCCGAATCCCTGGGCGAGCGCGGCATCCTGCTGGCGCTCGCCGCTACCGCCCACCATGCCCTCGCGGGCGAGGCCGGCGGGCGCATGCTGATCGTCGGGCACGGCGTGCTCGGCCGGCTGCTGGCGCGGCTGGCGCTCCTGTCCGGCCACGAGCCGGTGGTGTGGGAGCGCGACCCCGCCCGGCGCGCCGGCGCCGCCGGCTACGCGGTCGTCGATCCCGGCCAGGACGAGACGGCCTACACCCGCATCATCGACGCGAGCGGCGATGCCGGCCTCCTCGATACCCTGATCGCCCGGCTCAGGCCCGGCGGCGAGGTGGTGCTGGCGGGCTTCTACGAGGCGCCGCTCTCCTTCGCCTTCCCGCCGGCCTTCCTGCGCGAGGCGCGCATCCGCGTCTCGGCCCAGTGGCAGCCCGGCGACCTCGACGCGGTGGCGACGCTCGCCGGCCGCGGCGCCCTGTCCCTCGACGGCCTCGTCACCCACCGACGGCCGGCCGCGGAGGCTGAGCACGCCTACCGCACCGCCTTCGGCGATCCCGACTGCCTCAAGATGATCCTCGATTGGAGCGCCCGCTCATGAACGCAGCCCTCAACGGCGCCGCTCTCCAGGCCACCGCCACGCTCCTGCGCGCGGAAGCCGCGATCCCGCCGGACCCCGTGCCGACCACCGCGACGCGGGAGACGCAGGTCATCGCCATCTACGGCAAGGGCGGCATCGGCAAGAGCTTCACGCTCGCCAACCTGTCCTACATGCTGGCGCAGCAGGGCAAGCGGGTGCTGCTGATCGGCTGCGACCCGAAGAGCGACACGACCTCGCTGCTGTTCGGCGGCCGGGCCTGCCCGACGATCATCGAGACCTCGACGAAGCGCAAGCTCGCCGGCGAGGCGGTGGCGATCGGCGACGTCTGCTTCAAGCGCGACGGCGTGTTCGCGATGGAGCTCGGCGGGCCGGAGGTCGGCCGCGGCTGCGGCGGGCGCGGCATCATCCACGGCTTCGAGCTCCTGGAGAAGCTCGGCTTCCACGAATGGGGCTTCGACTACGTCCTGCTCGACTTCCTGGGCGACGTGGTCTGCGGCGGCTTCGGCCTGCCGATCGCCCGCGACATGTGCCAGAAGGTCATCGTCGTCGGCTCGAACGACCTGCAGTCGCTCTACGTCGCCAACAACGTCTGCTCGGCGGTGGAGTATTTCCGCAAGCTCGGCGGCAATGTCGGGGTCGGCGGCCTCGTCATCAACAAGGACGACGGCACCGGCGAGGCGCAGGCCTTCGCGGAGGCGGCCGGCATCCCGATCCTCGCCTCGATCCCGGCCGACGACGACATCCGCAAGAAGAGCGCGAATTACGAGATCATCGGCCGGCCGGACGGGCGCTGGGGCCCGCTCTTCGCGGACCTCGCCGAGAACGTCGCCACCGCCCTGCCGCACCGGCCGAGCCCGCTCAGCCAGGACGCGCTGCTCGGCCTGTTCAAGGGCGAGGCGGTCGGGCGGGGCGTGGTGCTGGACCCGGCGAGCGACGCTGACATGCGCGGCCGCCCGGTCGTGCAGAAGCCCTCCCTCGAAGTCATCTACGAGGCGGTCTGACCATGGGCGCCTCCCTCGACCTCGCGGCCCTGCGCGCACGAACGCCCGTCGACACGCCGGTGAACCTGGCGGCGACGCGCCAGGACGGGATCGGCTGCCATTCCGGCAAGGAGACGATGGCCCGAGCGGCCGAGGCCGCCGGGATGGGCGAGACCCTCGACGCCCTGAAGCGCGACTATCCTGTCGGCCCGCACGACCAGCCGCAGAGCATGTGCCCGGCCTTCGGCTCGCTGCGGGTGGGCCTGCGCATGCGGCGCACCGCCACGATCCTGTCGGGCTCGGCCTGCTGCGTCTACGGCCTGACCTTCACCTCGCACTTCTACGGCGCGCGCCGGACCGTCGGCTACGTGCCGTTCAATTCCGAGACTCTGGTCACCGGCAAGCTGTTCGAGGACATCCGCGACGCGGTCCACGCCACCGCCGACCCGGCGCTCCACGACGCCGTCGTCGTCATCAACCTCTGCGTTCCCACCGCCTCGGGCGTACCGCTGCGGCTCCTGCCGCGCGAGATCGACGGGGTGCGGATCATCGGGATCGACGTTCCGGGCTTCGGCGTGCCGACCCACGCCGAGGCGAAGGACGTGCTCGCGGGCGCGATGCTCAAGGTCGCGCGCAACGAGGCGGAGCAGGGCCCCGTCGCGGCGCCAAGGCAAGGCACACCGAGCCAGGGCCGCGACGGGCGCCCGACCGTCGCGCTCCTCGGCGAGATGTTCCCGGCCGATCCGGTGCAGATCGGCGCGCTCCTCGAGCCGCTGGGGCTCGGCGCCGGCCCGGTCGTGCCGACGCGGGAGTGGCGCGAGCTCTACGCCGCCCTGGACAGCGCAGTGGTGGCGGCGATCCATCCGTTCTACACCGCGTCCTTGCGCGAGTTCGAGGCGGCGGGCCGCCCGGCGGTCGCCTCGGCCCCGGTCGGGTACGACGGCACCGCCGCCTGGCTCGACGCGGTGGCCGAGGCCTGCGGCGTGGCGCCGGCCGCGGCGGCCGCGGCCAAGAACCGGTTCCTCCCGGCGATCCGGGCTGCGCTCAGTGCCACCCCGATCCGTGGCCGGATCACGCTCACCGGCTACGAGGGATCGGAGCTGCTGGTGGCCCGCCTCCTCGTCGAGAGCGGCGCCGAGGTGCCCTATGTCGGCACCGCCTGCCCGCGCACGGCGATGTCGGAGACCGACCGCGACTGGCTCGAGGCGCATGGCTGCCGGGTGCAGTTCCGCGCCTCCCTCGAGCAGGACCTCGCGGCGGTGGAGGAATTCGGGCCGGACCTCGCCGTCGGCACGACCCCGGTGGTGCAGAAGGCCAAGGAGCGGGCGATCCCCGCCCTCTACTTCACCAACCTGATCTCGGCCCGCCCGCTGATGGGCGTCGCCGGCGCCGGCTCGCTCGCCCAGGTGGTCAACGGCGCGATGGCGCAGGCCGAGCGCTTCGACGCGATGCGCTCGTTCTTCGCCGGCGTCGGCACCGGTCACGCCGCCGGGATCTGGGAGGACGTGCCGAAGAAGCGCGCGGCGGTGAAGCGGCCTGCGCCCGAGAAGCCGATCGGGGAGATGGCCTGATGCTCGTCCTCGATCACGATCGCGCCGGCGGCTACTGGGGCGCCGTCTACGTCTTCACCGCCGTGAAGGGCCTGCAGGTCGTCATCGACGGCCCGGTCGGCTGCGAGAACCTGCCGGTGACCTCGGTGCTGCACTACACCGACGCGCTGCCCCCGCACGAATTGCCGATCGTCGTCACGGGCCTGGCCGAGGAGGAGCTCGGCCGCCACGGCACGGAAGGCGCCATGCGCCGCGCCCACGCGACGCTCGATCCGACGCAGCCCAGCGTCGTCGTCACCGGCTCGATCGCCGAGATGATCGGCGGCGGCGTCACGCCGGAGGGCACCAACCTCCAGCGCTTCCTGCCCCGCACCATCGACGAGGACCAGTGGCAGTCCGCCGACCGCGCCCTGTCCTGGCTCTGGCACGAATACGGGGCGAAGAAGGCGGCGAAGAAGGGCGTGATCCCGCCCCGGCCCGAGCGCGCGCCCGGCGTGAAGCCGCGGGTCAACCTGATCGGCCCGGCCTACGGCACCTTCAACATGCCCTCCGACCTCGCCGAGATCCGGCGCCTCGTCGAGGGCATCGGGGCCGAGGTGAACCTGGTCTTCCCGCTGGGCACCCACCTCGCCGACGTGCCGCGCCTCGTCGAGGCCGACGCCAATATCTGCCTCTACCGCGAGTTCGGCCGGCTGCTCTGCGAAGCCCTCGACCGGCCCTACCTCCAGGCGCCGATCGGCGTGCACAGCACCACCAAGTTCCTGCGGGCGCTCGGCGAGATCCTGGGGCTCGATCCCGAGCCGTTCATCGAGCGGGAGAAGCACACGACGCTCAAGCCCCTGTGGGACCTGTGGCGCTCGGTGACGCAGGACTTCTTCGCCTCGGCGAGCTTCGGCATCGTCGCGACCGACACCTACGCCCGGGGCCTGCGAAACTTCCTCGAGGACGAGATGGGCCTGCCCTGCCGGTTCGCCGTCTCGCGCACGGCCGGCACCAAGCCCGACAACGCGGCGGTGCGCAAGGCCATCCGGGAGACGCCGCCGCTCGTCCTGTTCGGCTCCTACAACGAGCGCCTCTACCTCGCCGAGAGCGGGGGCAGGGCGGTGTTCATCCCGGCCTCGTTCCCGGGCGCGGTGGTCCGGCGGCACACCGGCACGCCGTTCATGGGCTATTCGGGCGCGACCTACCTCGTCCAGGAGGTCTGCAACGCGCTGTTCGACGCGCTCTTCCACATCCTGCCGCTGTCGCGCGACCTCGACGCGGTCGAGGCGACGCCGGCCCGCGCCCCGCGCGAGCTGCCCTGGGACGACGAGGCCCGCCAGCGGCTCGACGCCTCGGTGGCCGACAGCCCGGTGCTGGTGCGGATCTCGTTCGCCAAGCGCCTGCGCGACGCCGCCGAGCGCGAGGCCGCCCGAGCCGGGTCCGCCTGCGTGACCGAACTCTGCGTCGAGCGCGCCCGCGCCGCGCTGGCGGCGGCGGCCTGACAGCCACCGCCCTTTCGGCGCGGCGCACGCCGCGCCGGATCATCGAGACAGCTCGCGCGCCGCTAACCAGGTCCGCGAGGAGGGAGGAGATCAGACGCCATGTCCCGTCCGTTCGTCACGGTTTCCCGGTCCCGCTCGGAAGCGGTCCAGTTCCGGACCATCCTGGCGGCGACCTACCCGGTCTTCCTGGTCGCCGCCGTCCTGCAGCGCCTCCGCCCGGGCGCCGCGGCGCCGGCCGGGCCCCGGCGCTCGGTCTTCGGCGAGGCCCGGGCGATGGCGCTCTCGGCCATTCCCTTCGCCTTCATGGGCTGAGCCTTCGGGCTGAGTCTTCGGGCTGACCCTTCGGGCTCACCCCTTGGGGCTGCCTCCCTCGCGCCGGGCCCGTCCGGGCTCCGGCTTCCTGGGCCGAGTTTCCGCCGCCGATACGGGCGGCGGAGAGACCGCCCGACCGTCAGGCCGGGCAAACCCCACGCGGGAACCCCCGCGCGGATCCGCATCCGGAGGTTCGCCAATGGCCAACGGCTTGGACAAACCCAGTACACTTTCAGGTCTCACCGAAGACGAGGCGAAAGAATTCCACGGAATCTTCGTCACGAGCTTCATCATCTTCACGGCGATCGCGGTCGTCGCGCATTTCCTCGTCTGGCTGTGGCGGCCCTGGCTGCCGGGCCCCAACGGCTACTCCGCGCTCGAGAGCAGCGTGAAGGTCGCCGCCACCAATCTCCTGCCCTTCATCTCGTGAGGATGGAATGAACGACATGCATAAGGTCTGGCTCCTGTTCGACCCGCGTCGCACGCTGGTGGCCCTGTTCACCTTCCTGTTCGTGCTCGCGATCCTCATCCACTTCATCCTGCTCAGCACCAGCCGGTTCAACTGGCTGGAAGGCCCGGCGGTGAAGAAGGCGGAGATCCCCCACAGCCTCGTCCTGCCGACCTGACGGCCGGCACAATCGACGCCCCCTCGCGGGGCGCTCCGCACCGCGGACGGGCCTGGCCCCGCCCGCGGCAACCACGTTGTCTCGCGGACGGGGAGGGCCGCGCCATGGCCATGCTGAATTTCGAGCGGAAATACCGGGTCCGCGGCGGCACGTTGCTCGGCGGCGACCTGTTCGACTTCTGGGTCGGGCCGTTCTACGTCGGCTTCTTCGGCGTCACCGGCCTGTTCTTCACCCTGCTGGGGACCGGGCTGATCGTCTGGGGCGCGGCTTTGGGGCCGACCTGGAACGTCTGGCAGATCAACATCGCGCCGCCCGACCTGAAATACGGGCTGGCGCTGGCCCCCCTGCGCGAGGGCGGCCTCTGGCAGATCATCACCTTCTGCGCCATCGGGTCCTTCGGGTCCTGGGCGCTGCGCGAGGTCGAGATCTGCCGCAAGCTCGGCATCGGCTACCACGTGCCGTTCGCCTTCTCGGTGGCGATCTTCGCCTACGTGACGCTGGTGGTGATCCGCCCGCTCCTGATGGGCGCCTGGGGCCACGGCTTCCCGTACGGGATCCTGAGCCACCTCGACTGGGTGTCGAACGTCGGCTACCAGTATCTCCACTTCCACTACAACCCGGCGCACATGCTCGGCGTGACGTTCTTCTTCACGACGACGTTCGCGCTGTCGCTGCATGGCTCCCTGATCCTGTCCTCCACCAACCCGCCGAAGGGCGAGGTGGTGAAGACGCCGGAGCACGAGGACACCTACTTCCGCGACACGATCGGCTACTCGATCGGCACGCTCGGCATCCACCGCCTCGGCCTGTTCCTCGCCCTCTCGGCCGGGTTCTGGAGCGCCGTCTGCATCGTCATCAGCGGTCCGTTCTGGACCCGCGGCTGGCCCGAATGGTGGGGCTGGTGGCTGAGCCTGCCGATCTGGCGCTGAGTCTCACCCGCGTCCTCCAGACACCACCCTTCAGAAGGCATCCGCCACCATGGGGTATTATCAGAACATCTACACGCAGGTTCAGGTCCATCCGCTCCACCCCGAGGCCGGCGTCACGATCCCGGAGATCGAGAAGCGCGTCGGCAAGGGAGGGTTCAGCTACCTGGCGGGCCTCGTCGGCAACGCGCAGGTCGGACCGATCTATCTCGGCACCCTCGGCACGCTGTCGCTGGCGAGCGGGTTCATCGCCTTCGAGATCATCGGCCTCAACATGTGGGCCTCGGTGAACTGGGACCCGGTCCAGTTCCTGCGCCAGCTGCCCTGGCTCGCCCTCGAGCCGCCCCGACCCGAACACGGGTTGAAGATCCTGCCGCCGATGGCCGAGGGCGGCTGGTGGCTGCTGGCCGGCTTCTTCCTGACGGCGTCGATCCTGCTCTGGTGGGTGCGGCTCTTCCGCCGCGCCCGGGCGCTGGGGCTGGGCTACCACGTGCCCTGGGCCTTCGCCTCGGCGATCTGGCTTTACCTGGTCCTCGGCTTCATCCGGCCGATCCTGATGGGGAGCTGGAGCGAGGCGGTGCCGTTCGGCATCTTCCCCCACCTCGACTGGACCGCGGCGTTCTCGCTTCGCTACGGCAACCTGTTCTACAACCCGTTCCACATGCTCTCGATCGCGTTCCTGTACGGGTCGACGCTGCTCTTCGCCATGCACGGCGCCACCATCCTGGCGGTGAGCCGCTACGGCGGCGAGCGCGAGATCGAGCAGATCGTCGACCGCGGCACCGCGACCGAGCGCGCCGCCCTGTTCTGGCGCTGGACCATGGGCTTCAACGCCACGATGGAATCGGTCCACCGCTGGCTGTGGTGGTTCGCCTTCCTGACCACGCTCACCGGCGGCATCGGCATCCTGCTCACCGGCACGGTCGTCGACAACTGGTATCTCTGGGCCGTCAAGCACGGCGTCGCCCCGAGCTACCCGCTGATCTACGGCCCGGTGGTCGATCCGCTCAACCCCGGAGGCACGCCATGAAGCTCGCCCTTCAGATCCTCGGCGTCGTGGTGGCGGTGCTGCTCACCGGCGCGATGTTCGGCACGGCGGGCTGGACGCGCCCGCCGGTGCGCTCCGAGCAGACGGGTTTCCGCGGCACCGGCATGGTGCAGGTGCAGAACCCCCGCACGCTGGCCGCCAAGATCGACGCCAACGCCGCGCCCGCGCCGCAGGACCCGGCGCCTCCGGGCGGCGACCCGGCGACCCAGACCTACCAGAACGTGCAGGTGCTGACCGACCTCTCGACCGACCAGTTCAACCGCGTGATGGCCTCGATCACCGAGTGGGTGTCGCCCGAGCAGGGCTGCGCCTATTGCCACAACGTCGAGAACATGGCCGACGACAGCGTCTACGCGAAGACGGTGGCGCGCTCGATGCTCCGGATGGTCCGGCACATCAACGCGGACTGGAAGAACCATGTCGGGCAGACCGGCGTGACCTGCTACACCTGCCACCGCGGCAACCCGGTCCCGCAGGCCGTCTGGCACGACAATCCCGGCCCGCCCCACGCCCAGGGCTTCGCGGCCCGGGACGGCGGCCAGAACCACCCGGCGCCGGAGGCCGGCCTGTCCTCGCTGAACTACGACCCCTACAAGGTCCTGCTCGGCAACAAGGACATCGACCAGAACGCCGTGCGGGTCGCCGCCACGACCGCGCTGCCGACCGCGCCCTCGAAGCCGATCCAGACCGCGGAACAGACCTACGCCCTGATGATCCACATGTCGGAAGGGCTCGGGGTGAACTGCACCTACTGCCACAACACCCGCGCCTTCTCGTCCTGGTCGGAGAGCACGCCCAAGCGGGTGACCGCCTGGCACGGCATCCGGCTGGTGCGCGACATCAACGGCAACTACATCACGCCGCTGACGCCGGTGCTGCCGGAGGCCCGCCTCGGGCCGGAGGGCGACGCGCCGAAGGCCAACTGCACCACCTGCCACCAGGGCCTCGCCAAGCCCCTCAACGGCGCGCAGATGCTCAAGGATTACCCCGAGCTCGCCGGGGGTCCGATGACGCCGGCGAAGTGAGCGCCGACGCACGATACCGGCTTGTACGACAGGGCCCCGCCTCCGCAAGGAGACGGGGCCTTCTCGCATGCGCGAGATCGAAGCCTCGACATTGGTTGCTTGCAATCCATCGCCGATGGCCGGTGCTGGATTGTCGACAAGCTATGCCTCATCTCACGTCAATTTGCCGCACAGGCAGATCAGAGGGTTCGCGGCGTTGGACTGACACGTGCGGCAGCGGCCCCGACCGCCTGGCGCCCGCCCCCCAACCCGCGCCCTCTAGAGGCGCCACCCGGAGGCAACGGCCATGGGCGATTCCGGCCTGATCTACATGCTCGCCTTCACGACCTTCGCGCTGGTCATCCTGTTCCTGATCTGGCAGCGGATGCGCGTCCAGCGCGCCAAGGAAACGGGCGAGCGCTCGACCTTCACCGACCACCACGGCGGCCCGCCGCGCCCGCAGCACGGGGTGGATCCGCGGTAGGGGGGAAGGTCGGTCGACGTGCAGGAACCCTCTCCCCTCTGCGGGGGAGGGTGCCCCGCTGCGAGTGCGAAGCACTCGTGCGCGGGGCGGAAGGGGGAAACCCGTTTCCGGAAAGGTCGCGGGCGTCATGACGGGCGCCACATCCGCCGCCGTCGCGGTCCCCTCCCACGGCCTGCTCCGCAGAGGGGGGGAGGGTCAAGGTGCGCTCCGCCCCAAGGAGATCCTGTCAGATCCTGTTTGATTTGGTTTCCATGCTCTTCCCACCCACGACCTCATCCTGAGGTGCCGCGTCGCGGCCTCGAAGGAGGGCTCCAGGGATCACGGAGACTTCCGGAGCCCTCCTTCGCGGTCAGCCGATCAAAGATCGACTGACATCTCAGGATGAGGTCGAAGATCGGATCGAGGAGGCGCCGGCGATACTGACTCTATAGGACAAACCGGCTCTCGGAGGCGCGGATCCCCGCGCCCTTTCTTTACTTCTCCACCCGGCTCGGGTTCTTCAGCTGGCCGTAGACCACGCCCGCGAAGGTGCCGATCGCCGTCGGCCAGTCGAGGCCGGCGGCGTTGCGGTCGGCGGCCTGGCAGTAGGTGGCGGTGAGACCGTTCACCAGGGCGGCGTGGTCGGCCTTCGGGGCGGCCTGGCGCACGGCCGGCAGCAGGGTCGCGACACGGGGCAGCATCTGCTCGGCCTTCAGGTCCTTGAGCTGGCCGGCGGCGTCCGCCTGCTTCAGCGCCCCGGCGAGGGTCGGATCCGCGACGGTCTCGCAGGGGGCGTTGCCGGCGAGCATCGTCTGGGTCTCTGCGCGCAGCGTCGCCACCTGGCCGGGCTCGGCCGTCGGCGGGGCCTCGTTGCCGAAGGTCTGGCGGACGTAGTTCGTCACGGCCGCCACGTCCGCGTCGCTCATCCCGACGCCCACCGCCGGCATGGCGGCGTACTCGCCCTTCGCGTCGAGGCCGCCGAGGATCACCCGGATCACCGTCTCCGGGCCCTTGGCCAGCACCGCGCCGTTGCCGGCGAGCGGCGGGATCGCGCCCGGCTGGCCCTGGCCGTCCGGCCGGTGGCAGGCGACGCAGCGGTTGAGGTAGACGTCGGCGCCCGGGGCCGCGGAGGCCTGCTTGAAGTCGGACTTCACGTCGGGCGTGTAGGTGGGCTTGGGCGCCAGCGTCTTGAGATAGGCGGCGATCGCGCGCACGTCGCCGTCGCTCATCTTGCTCAGGCTCTCCTCGATCACCTGGCGCATCGGCCCGGCGACCACGCCGGCGCGGCCCGGGGCGGCGCCGGTCTTGAGATAGGTGGTGAGCTGGTCCTCGCTCCAGAGGCCGAGGCCCTGCTTGTCGTCGCCCGACAGGTTCGGGGCGTACCAGCCGTCGATCGTGCCGCCCTCGAGGTAGCCGCTCCATTGCGAGGCGCCGACGAGCTTGCTGCCGTTGTGGCAGGCCCCGCAATGGCCCGGGCCCTCGACCAGGTAGGCGCCGCGGTTGACCTGCTCGCTCGCCTTCGGGTCGGGCTTGAACCGGCCTTCCGTGAAGAAGGCGAGCCGCCAGGCGAGCAGCCCGTCGCGGATGCTGAATGGGAAGGCGATGTCGGCGGGCTTCCGCGGCGCGTTCACCGGCTCGAGGGAGAACAGGTAGGCCTTGATCGCCCGCACGTCGTCGTCGCTCAGGCGGGTGTACCAGGGGAACGGAAAGGCCGGGTAGAGGTAGCTGCCGTTCTTCGTGATGCCCTCGTGCATCGCGCGCTTGAAGTCGTCGTCGCTCCAGTTGCCGATGCCCGTCTCCTTGTCGGGGGTGATGTTGGGGGTGGCGAGCTTGCCGATGCCGCCCGGGAAGTTGATGTAGAGGCCGCCCGCATAGGGCTTGCCGCCCGGCGCCGTGTGGCAGGCGACGCAGTCGCCCGCGGTGGCGAGGTAGCGGCCCTTGTCCACGAGGTCCGAGGGTTGCTGCGCCAGCGCCGCGCTGGCGACGAATGCGCTGGAGCCGAGAACCAGGGCCGTGATGCGACGCATGGGCTTCCTCCGGGTGTGATTATCGGGCGGCGGACCGCAGCCGCAGCCAGAGATCGGCGACGTGGGCGAGGCCCGCCCCCGCGAGCGCGGCGGCGAGCCAGAAACCCGGCGCGCCGGCGAGGACGGCGCGCAGCGCCAGCATCAGGCAGGCGCCGGAGGCGAGGTTGATCAGGAGAGCCCCCGGTCCCGGCCTGCGGCCGCGACGCATCAGGACGAGCAGGACGGCCTCCGCGGCGACGATGAGCAACGCAACGTCCACGACGAGGCCGCTCGTGAGGAGATCCTGCACGCGTCTTGTCTCCTGCCCGCACCGAAGATGCGCAGTCGATCCGGGAACTAACCTAGCAAACCGAGGTTTCCAGCCCTTGCAACGCGAGAGCCGGGCGCGCGTTCACGGAATTCGCGCCACGGTTCACGATGTCGCATCAGCGGCAATCCGGTCCCGCGCAATCGATCGCCGAGCCGGTCGGGCACCGGGCGCGACCGACATCCCGGCGCTCCTGCGGCACCCGCCTCAGAACGGCCCGTTGAGTCGCAGGATCGACCAGTTGAGCAGGGCGGCGATCGCGACCCAGACCAGGTAGGGCACGAGGAGCACCGCCCCGATGCCGGAATGCCGCCCGACCGCCAGCATGAGCAGCGCGATCGAGAGCCAGAGCGCCGTCACCTCGACGAGCGCCCAGTCCGGCCGGCGCAGGCGGAAGAACAGGCCGCTCCAGGCGATGTTGAGCGCGCCGTTCACCGCGAAGGCGGCGACGAGCCACGCCCGCGCCGCGCCCTCCGGTGCGGCGTTCCAGGCGAGCACGCCGGCGACCGCCGCGAGGGTGAGGATGGTGGTCCAGACCGGGCCGAAGGCCCAGTCGGGCGGCTTCCAGGACGGCACCCGCAGGCTGCGGTACCAGGGATCGATCGTGGTGAGCCACCCGCCCGCGACCGCCACCACGATGGCCGAGAGCGCCGCCACGAGAACCGGCCCCCCGCGCCCACCAAGCATCTCCATCACGGCGACACCCAGCGGAAGAGGTGGGCGAGGTCCTTGAAGAAGATCCGCGCATGGGCCGCCGGCCTGGCGCGCACCAGCTCCTTGTTCATATAGGCGTCCCAGGTGAGGGACTGCACGTCGGGGTCGCGGCAGATGCTGACGAAGCGCTCGCGCAAGCCGTCATTGCGGTACCAGACGGTCTGCATCAGCCGCAGGATCCAGAACACCCGGCCATGGGCCTTGAGGAAGCGGGCCCGCGCCTGCGCCAGCGCCCGGGCGTCGCCGGTGGTCAGGAAATCGTTCGCGGCCTCCGCCGCCAGGCGGCCCCCGAACATCGCGTAGTAGATGCCCTCGCCCGAGGCCGGAGCGACGAGCCCGGCGGCGTCGCCGGTGAGGAGCACGTCGCGGCCGTTGTCGAAGCGGCTGAGCGGCTTGAGCGGCAGGGGCGCGCCCTCGCGGCGGACCGTCTCTCCGAGGTCGAGCCCGGTGGCGGCGCGAAGCCGTCCGACCGCCCCGCGCAGCGAGAAGCCCTTGCGGGCGCTGCCGGTGCCGATGCTGAGCGTGTCGCCGTGCGGGAAGATCCAGGCGTAGAAGTCCGGCGAGAGGACGCCCTGGTAATAGACGTCGCAGCGCGCGCCCTCGAAGGCTCCCGCCGGCGGCGTGCGCACGATCTCGTGATAGGCGAAGACCTGGCGCATCCGGGCATGGGCCGGGATCTCCTGGCGCCCGACCGCCGAGTTGGCGCCGTCCGCCCCGATGACGAGGCGCGTCCGCAGCCGCTCCTCGGCGCCGGTCGCGCCGCGGTAATGGACGGTGACGGGGCCGTCGCCCGCGCGGGTCAGGCGCAGGTAGGTGCCGGTCACCCGCTCGGCCCCGGCGAGCGCGGCGCGGTTGCGCAGCCACTCGTCGAAGGGCCCGCGGTCGACCATGCCGACGAACCCGTCGCCGACCGGCATGTCGACCGCGCGCTCGCGCGGCGAGACCATCCGGGCGGAGCGGATCTTGGCCACCAGGAGCTCATCCGGAATCGCGAATTCGCGGATCAGCCGGGGCGGGATGGCGCCGCCGCAGGGCTTGATGCGCCCGGCCCGGTCGAGGAGGACGACCCGGCGCCCGAGCCGCGCGAGATCGGTCGCCGCCGTCGCCCCGGCCGGTCCGCCGCCCACCACCACCGCATCGACGGTCGCCTCGTCCATGGCCGTGCCTCCCGGTTGTCCAGGCCGTGCTCCGGCCGGATCGTGTTCAGGTCGCGTGCCGCACCGACAGGCCGCCGAGCGGCCTCACGCTGTCCCCCGTCCGGCCGATCCGCAGCGCGAGCCCGGCCGCGACGAGGAACAGCACCGCCTCGATGGTGAAGACCGCCGCGTAGGCCGGCACCACGGTGCCGAAGGCGAGGCGCGCGAGGTCGACGCCCGCAGCACCCAGGAAGCCGCCGAGCCCGAAGGCGAGCCCTTGCGCGGCACCCCAGACGCCCATGCGGGTGCCGTGGCGGCTCTCGCCGCCGGGCGCCCCGCCGGTGCCGGCGAGCGCCATCATCGAGCCGATCGCCGCGACCGCGAAGATGCCGTTGAACAGGCCGAGCCCGACCACGCAGGCGCGCAAGGGCGTGTCGGGCCCGGCGAATCCGCAGGCCGCGATCGCCACGAGCGCGGCGGCCGAGCCGAGGCAGCCGGCGACGGTCCACAGGCGCAGGGAGGCGAGCGGCCCGCTGCCGTTGGCGGTGACGAGAGCGACCCAGATCATGCCGGCGAGCACGCCGCCGTTCTGGAGCCCGGCGAGCTTCGTGGTCGCACCCGGCGACATCGCGAAGACGAGGCCGGCGAAGGGCTCGAGGATCAGTTCCTGGGCGCTGTAGGCGAGCATCGCCAGGAAGACGAAGATCGTGAAGCGGCGCGCCTCCGGCTCGGCCCAGACCTCGGCGAGGACCCGGGCGAAGGGCTGCGCCGGCCCGGGCCGGGCGGGGGCGGAGGCCCGCGCCGGCTCGACGCCCCAGACGGCCGCCAGCGCCACCAGGAAGGCGATCAGGGACACGGAGCCCGAGACCGCCACGAGCCGCGTGCCGGAGAACGGATCGAGCAGGTGCCCGGCGGTCGGGGCGGTGACGACGAAGCCGGTGATCATCATGATCCAGACGATCGTCGCGGCAGCGCCCCGGCGGTGGGGCGCGACGCCGGTGGAGAGCAGCACGAGAAGCGACGTGCCGGCCGCACCCACGCCGATGCCGACGGCGAGGAAGGACAGGACCAGGAGAGCGAAGCCCGCGACCGGGTGCGTCGCGACGAGCGCGGTGCCGAGGGCGGCGCCCACGCCGCCGAGGGCGAGCAGCGCCATGCCGCCGACGATCCAGGGCGTGCGGCGCTTGCCCAGGTCCGAGCCGTAGCCCCAGCGCGGGCGCAGGACCTGCACGGCGTAGTGGAGCGCCACCAGCCCGCCCGGCAGGGCGGCCGGCAGCGCCAGCTCCACCACCATCACGCGGTTGAGGGTCGAGGTGATCAGCACCACGATGGCGCCGAGCGCCGTCTGGACGAGGCCGAGGCGCAGGATGGTGCCCCAGCCGAAGGCGCAGGCCTGGCTCACGCGACGCCTCCGCGCAACGCGAAGGCCGCCGCGAGCATGCCGAGCACGTAGAGGAGCGTGCCGGTGCCGTTGTACCAGGCCGCCCGCCCGTGCGGATCGGCGAGGAAGCGGCGCATCAGCAGGCCCTGGCCGGCCAGAAGGGCGGCGACGACGCCCGCGTGCCAGGGATGGCCCCAGGCGATGAGCGCCGCCGCCACGATCCCTTGCGGCAGCGCCATGACCAGGCAGGCGAGGCGGGCGGCGCGGTCGGCGCCGAGCTGGACCGGGAGCGAGCGGATGCCGGTGCGCCGGTCGCCCTCCATCGCCTTGAAGTCGTTGAGGGTCATGATGCCGTGGGCCCCGAGGCTGTAGAGGGCGGCGATCAGCACGATCCGCCCGTCCGGCAGGGAGGCGGTCATCACGGCGGCGCCGGTGAACCAGGGCAGGCCCTCGTAGCAGAGGCCGCAGGCGGCATTGCCCCACCAGCCGTTGCGCTTCAGGCGCAGGGGCGGGGCGCTGTAGATCCAGGCGAGCGTGAGCCCGAACAAGGCCGCGCCGAGCACCCAGGGGCCGAGCAGCGACGCGACCGCGAGCGAGAGCAGGCTCCAGCAGATCGCGACCGCGAGGCCCCAGCGGCCCGGGATGCGGCCGGAGGGAATCGGCCGCTGCGGCTCGTTGATGGCGTCGACGTGCCGGTCGTACCAGTCGTTGACCGCCTGGCTGGTGGCGCAGACGAGCGGCCCGGCGAGCAGGATGCCGGCCAGCACCACCGGCCAGCGCCCCTGGACCGCGCCGCCGGAGGAGACCACCCCGCAGCCGAAGGCCCACATCGGCGCGAACCACGTGATCGGCTTCAGCAGTTCCAGAAGCGCGCGGGGCTCCGGAAGTGCCGAGGGCTTGACCAGAGGCAGGGGCTCGATCAGCGGCTTGATCAGGGGCTCGGTCGTCATGACCGGAGGGTGGGACGGCCCCTCGCGAGTGTCAAGCGCGCTTTACACTTTCACATGCTCCGTCGCGTGGACCTGCGACGTCAGCTCGCGCCCTCGTCCGCCTCCTCCGAGCCGTCGAGGTCGCCGAGACCGTAGCGGCGCATCTTGGCGTAGAAGCCCTGCCGGCTGAGGCCCAGCATCTCGGCCGCGGAGGCGCGGTTGTCGTGGGTGATGCGCAACGCCGCCTCGATGCAGAGGCGCTCGATCAGGTCGGTGGTCTCGCGCACCAGCGCCTTCATCGAGACGCGGCCGACGAGCTCGGTCATGTGCTCGACGGAGCGCGGCAATTCGCGCCCGCCCGGCGCCACGGCGGCGACGCGGCGGGGCAGGCTGCGCAGGGTGAAGCCGAAGCAGGGCCGGTCGCCACCCGGCACCGAGACCGCGGCGACCTCCACCTCCTCGATCGCGCCGAACTCGCCGCGCATGACGGTGGCGAAGTGGCGCACCGCGCCGTGATCGGCGAGGGTGTTGAACAGGGCGGCGATCTCGGTGCCCTCGCGGCCGAGCCAGCGCTCGAGCGATTCGCCCTTGGCCTGGTGCTCGGTGGCGAGCTGGGCGAGGTCCAGGAAGGCGGCGTTGACCCCGATGATGCGCCGGTCGCGGTCGGTGACGACGAAGCCCTCGGGCATCGCCTCGATCACCTCGAGGGCGCCGGAGCGCGCCGCGGCCGGGCTCGGGGCGTGGGCGAGGGGGGCGAGGCGCACCAGGATGCTCATCCCGGATTCCTCGCGAAACAAAGTCGCCGAGACCCGCGCCTCGCCCCGCCGCTGGGCGAGCCGGGCAGACAGGTCCTCCGCCTGGCCGGTGAGGCGCAGGCCCACGAGGAGCGCCTGGAGGGCGCGGCCGCTCTCGGGCTCGAACAGGTCGACGAGGTCGCGCCCGACGATGCGCTTGACCGCCCGGCCGAGCAGGCGGGCGGCGGCCGGGTTGATCTCGGTGACGCGGCGGGTGCCGGCATCGACGATCAGGATCGGCTCGCCGGCGAGCTGGAACAGGACCCGGTAGCGGGTCTCGGCGCTGCGCAGGCGGGCATAGTCGCGCTCGAGCGCCTGCTGCGAATCGGCCAGGCGCTGCTGCAGCGCCGAGAGCGCCCTGAGGTCGCGGCCGATCACGATGATGCGGTCGTCGTCGGGAACGCGCAGGGCCGCGTAGCGGATCGGCACGTCGACGCCGCCCTGCGCCGAGGGGTGGTTGACCTGCCGCCAGCGCGTCACGGCGCCGGGCTCGGCATCCTCCAGCAGGCTCGCGATCTTCGGCCGGCTCTCCACCGTGACGGTGTCGATCCAGCGCCGGCCGAGCCACCGGTCGCCGGCCTCCTCGGACAGCCCGTCCGCCCCGAAGGCGGCATCGCGAATCACGCCGTCGCCGTCGATCACCAGCGACACGTCGCTGGCCGCAGCGACGAGGCTGCCCGTCGTCCGGGGATCGAGGCGGGAGACGGCGTCTCGAAGCACCGCGAAAGATTCCTTCGCAGCAGGGCTCACGGGTCTGTTCAAGGGCCACCAACTACGCCGACCGCATCGAACAGTGCTTTCAGCAGGCTCTAATCCGCAGATCAAGCAAGCTTCGTGCGATTTCAGGCGCTTCGCGCGCATCATCGACAGATGCGTCGGCGCCGACGAGCCGGATCCGGTCGGGCCGGCCGTGAAAGGCGGGGCCGCCGACGATCAGGTGAAGGTCGCGATTGCGCGAGGCGCGCCGCAGCGCCGGGACCGCCGCGATCAGCCGGTCGACATGGACGTCGCAGGAGAGCGACAGGCCGATCACGTCGAACCACTCGGCGCGCAGGCGCTCCAGCGCGTCGGAGAGGTTGGTGTCGAAGCTCGTCACCACCTCCCAGCCGGCCTCGGCGAAGAAGTGCGCCGCCAGCGTCAGCCCGAAGGTATGGGTCTCGCCGGGTGCCGGCACGAGCAGGACCCGCCGGCTCGCCGGATCGACCGGACGCGGTTCGAGGCAGAGCGTCTCGAGATCGTGGACGAGCCGGCGCAGCCGCGCCATCGCGGTCGTCACCTGGACGAAGTCGCAGGCATCCTCCTCCCACAGCCGGCCGATATACCGGGCCGTGGGCGCCATGAGGCCGATCAGCACCTCGTCCAGCGCCATCCCGTCGTCGATCAGCTCGCGGACCACCGCGAGCGCGTCGCGGTCCTGCTGCGCCAGCATCAGGGCGGTGAGGCGGTCGATGTCGGCGGTGCCGGTCCGGCGGGCGGACAAACGGGGCGGCCGGGTCTCGCTGCGATGGGCGAGCATCAGCCGCGGGATGATCTCGGCCTCGACGACCTGTGCGAGGTCGTCGCGCCAGCGCGATCCCCTCTGTACTCCCCCAGGGTTTCTTTCGAGAGACGAACGATCCCGGAATGCCCTTTCACGGCGGATCGCCATGTCGTCGGGCAGCGCGCCGGACTGTGCTTGATCTCCCACCGGCACCTCCCCGATGCACAGGAAAATCGGGTTTGCTCGACCTTGTGTCGACGTTTCTACCTTGGGAGCGTCGTCGGCGGGACGGCGTTATCCGGGTTTCACTCCAGGATACAGCTCCGGCGTCCTGCCGCAAGGCTCATTCGCGTCGGCCTCCCAGGAATGTCACGATGGGCAACTGTCAACTTAGGTTGACACTCCCGTGGCGCCGGCCCTAGGTTTCCTCCATCGGCATCCGCGGCCAACGCGGGTCGGAAGTGAGGGCAGGCGCGATGGCGACGTCCACGGACCGGCCGTTTCTCTACAGCGAGGCCGAGCGGCGGCGGCGCGACGCCTCGCCCTGGACCCTGGTTCAGGGCGTGCTCGCGCCGGTGCAGTTCGCGGTCTTCCTGATGAGCCTCGCCCTGGTGCTGCGCACGCTCGCGACCGGGGAGGGGGCACCGCTCGCCAACGCCTCGGTGGTGGCCAAGACCCTCGCGCTCTACGCGATCATGATCACCGGCTCCCTGTGGGAGAAGGACGTGTTCGGGCGCTACCTGTTCGCCCCGGCCTTCTTCTGGGAGGACGCGGTCAGCATGCTGGTCCTGGCCCTGCACACGGCCTACCTGGTGGCGCTCGCTGCCGGCGCGCTCGGCACCTCCGGGCTGATGCTCCTGGCGCTCGCGGCCTACGCCAGCTACCTCGTCAATGCCGGCCAGTTCCTCCTGAAGCTGCGCGCCGCCCGGGCGCAGGCGCCGGCCTACGCCCTGGGGGCTGCGCGATGACAGCGCTCGCCTCCCCGGCCGCTTGCGGCCCCGAGATCCGCCAGGAGCGCGGCCAGCGGGCGGTGTTCTGCGGCCTCACCGGCATCGTCTGGCTGCACCGCAAGATCCAGGACGCCTTCTTCCTGGTGGTCGGCTCGCGCACCTGCGCGCACCTGATCCAGTCGGCCGCCGGCGTGATGATCTTCGCCGAGCCGCGCTTCGCCACCGCGATCATCGAGGAGCGCGACCTCGCCGGCCTCGCCGACGCGCACGAGGAGCTCGACCGGGTGGTGCGCCGCCTGCTCGAGCGCCGGCCCGACATCCGGCTGCTGTTCCTCGTCGGGTCCTGCCCGTCCGAGGTGATCAAGCTCGACCTTAGCCGCGCGGCGTCCCGGCTCTCCGCCGATTTCGCCCCCGCGGTGCGGGTGCTCAGCTATTCCGGCAGCGGCATCGAGACGACCTTCACGCAGGGCGAGGATGCCTGCCTGGCCTCCCTGGTGCCGGACCTGCCCCGCGGAACCGAGACCCCGCTCCTCGTCGTCGGCGCGCTCGCCGACGTGGTCGAGGACCAGTTCGCGCGGCTGTTCGACGATCTCGGCATCGGCCCGGTGCGCTTCCTGCCGGGCCGCCGCGCCGCCGACCGCGCCGCCATCGGCCCGGGCACGCGCTACCTCCTGGCGCAGCCCTTCCTCACCGAGACCGCCCGCGCCCTCGACGACCGCGGCGCCACCCGCATCCCGGCCCCGTTCCCCCTCGGGGCCGAGGGCACGACCCTGTGGCTGGCGGCGGCGGCCCGCGCCTTCGGGGTGACGCCGGCCAAAGTCGTCGCGGTCACGGAAGCGGGGCGGGCCCGGGCCGGGCGGGCGCTCCAGGCCCACCGGGCAGAGCTGTCCGGCCGGCGGGTGTTCTTCTTCCCCGACTCGCAGCTCGAAGTGCCGCTCGCCCGCTTCCTGTCGCGGGAGATGGGCGCGGAGCTGATCGAGGTCGGCACCCCCTACCTCCACCGCACCCACCTGGCGGAAGAGCTGGCTTTGCTGCCCGACGGCACCGCCGTGACGGAGGGCCAGAGCCTCGACGACCAGCTCGACCGCTGCCGGGCGGCGCGGCCCGATCTCACGGTCTGCGGCCTCGGCCTCGCCAACCCGCTCGAGGCGGAGGACCTCGCGACCAAGTGGTCGATCGAGCTCCTGTTCACCCCGATCCAGGGCTACGACCAGGCCGGCGACCTCGCCGGGCTGTTCACCCGTCCCCTCGCGCGGCGCGCGCGGCTGGAGGCCTGAGGCGGATGCAGCTCACGCTCTGGACCTACGAGGGGCCCCCTCACATCGGGGCGATGCGCATCGCCACCGCGATGCACGGCCTGCACTACGTGCTGCACGCGCCGCAGGGCGACACCTACGCCGACCTGCTCTTCACCATGATCGAGCGGCGCGACGCCCGCCCGCCGGTCACCTACACGACCTTCCAGGCCCGCGACCTCGGCTCCGACACCGCCGAGATCTTCAAGCGGGCGGTGCGCGAGGCCTACGAGCGGTTCCGCCCGCAGGCGATGATCGTCGGCGCCTCCTGCACGGCGGAACTGCTGCAGGACGATCCCGGCGGCCTGTCGCGGGCGCTGGGCCTGCCGATCCCGGTGATCCCACTCGAGCTCCCCGCCTACCAGAAGAAGGAGAACTGGGGCGCGTCCGAGACCTTCTACCGGCTGGTGCGCACGCTGGCGGGCCCGCCCGCCGCCGCGCCCGCCCGGGCGAGCTGCAACATCCTCGGCCCGACCGCGCTCGGCTTTCGGCACCGCGACGACGTGCGCGAGGTGCGGGGGCTCCTCGAGCGCCTCGGGATCGCCGTGAACGTGGTGGCGCCGCTGGGCGCCGCGCCCGCCGACCTCGCGCGCCTCTCACAGGCTGCGTTCAACGTCGTGCTCTACCCGGAAGTGGCGCGCAGCGCCGCGCAGTGGCTCGAGCGCACCCACGCCCAACCCTTCGTCGAGACCGCGCCGATCGGCGTCAAGGGAACGGTGGCCTTCGTGGAGGCGGTGGCGAAGCTTGCCGGCGTCGATCCGGCCCCGGTCCTGAGCGGCGAGGGCTCGCGGCTTCCCTGGTACTCGCGCTCGGTCGATTCGACCTACCTCACCGGCAAGCGCGTCTTCGTCTTCGGCGACGCCACCCACGCGGTCGCGGCGGCCCGGGTCGCGACGCGGGAGATCGGCTTCTCGCTGGTCGGCCTCGGCACCTATTCGCGCGAATTGGCCCGCGAGGTGCGGACCGAGGCGGCCCAGCACGGAATCGAGGCGCTGGTCACCGACGACTACCTGGCGGTCGAGGCGGCGATCGCGGCGGCGCAGCCGGAACTGGTGCTCGGCACCCAGATGGAGCGCCACATCGCCAAACGGCTCGGCATCCCCTGCGCGGTGATCTCGGCGCCGATGCACGTGCAGGACGTCCCGGCCCGCCACGCGCCGCAGATGGGCTTCGAGGGGGCGAACGTCCTGTTCGACACCTTCGTCCACCCGCTGATGATGGGGCTCGAGGAGCACCTGCTGGCGATGTTCCGGGACGACCCGGAATTCCATGACGGCGTCGCCCCTTCTCACCTCGGCGGCCGGCCGCGCGAGGAGGCCGAGACGGTCGTCGTCGCCGCGCCCGCCACCGCGGTGGCGCCGGTGGTCTGGTCGATCGAGGCCGAGCGCGAGCTGAAGAAGGTCCCCTTCTTCGTGCGCGGCAAGGCCCGTCACAACACCGAACGCTACGCCCGCGAGCGGGCGCTCCCGCTCATCACCGTCGAGACCCTGTACGATGCCAAAGCGCATTTCAGCCGGTAACGGGCCGGACGCGCTGCCGGAGCTGCGCGTCGTCATCGTCACCCTCGACAACCACCTCGCCGGGGCGGTGGAGCGGGCGCGCCGGGTGCTGGCGAAGACCGCGCCCGGCCTGGTCCTCGGCTTCCACGCCGCCGCCGAGTGGGAGACCGATCCCTCGGCGCTCGCATCCTGCCGGGCCGACATCGCCCGGGCCGACATCGTGCTCTCGGCGATGCTGTTCATGGACGAGCACGTCCGGGCAGTACTGCCGGATCTCCTCGCCCGCCGCCCGCATTGCGACGCGATGGTGGGCTGCCTCTCGGCGGCCGAGGTGGTGCGCACCACCCGGATGAACCGCTTCGCCATGGACGGCTCGCAGCGCGGCGCCCTCGACTTCCTCAAGCGCCTGCGCGGCAAGGCGGGCAAGGGCGGCGCGAGCAGCAGCGGCGCGCGCCAGATGGCGCTGATCCGCCAGATCCCCCGCATCCTGCGCTTCATCCCGGGCTCGGCCCAGGACGTGCGGGCCTATTTCCTGACCCTGCAATACTGGCTCGCCGGCTCGGACGAGAACGTCGTCAACCTGGTGCGCTTCCTCGCCGGGCGCTACGCCAGCGGCGCGCGCGCCGCCTGGCGCCAGCACCTCTCGGCCGCCGAGCCGCTCGCCTATCCGGAGACCGGCCTCTACCACCCGCGGCTGGCGGGCGGGGTCGGGGAACGCCTCGACCGGCTGCCGGCCGGCGGTCCGGCCGGGAGGGTCGGCCTGCTCCTGATGCGCTCCTACGTGCTCGCCGGCAACACGGCGCATTACGACGGGGTGATCGCGGCGCTCGAGGCCCGCGGGCTCACCGTCGTGCCGGCCTTCGCCAGCGGCCTCGACAACCGCCCGGCGGTGGAAAAGTTCTTCCTGCGCGACGGACGGGCGGCCATCGACGCGCTGGTCTCGCTCACCGGCTTCTCCCTCGTCGGCGGGCCGGCCTACAACGACGCCGCGGCGGCGGGCGCGATGCTGGCGCAGCTCGACGTGCCCTACCTCGCCGCGCAGGCGGTCGAGTTCCAGAGCCTGGAGCAATGGGAGGCCTCGGCGCGCGGCCTGTCGCCGGTCGAGGCCACCATGATGGTGGCGATCCCCGAACTCGACGGCGCCACCGCCCCGATGGTGTTCGGCGGACGCTCCGACCGGTCGGGCGATTCCCGCGACATGGCGGTGCATCCCGAGCGCGCCGCGCGCCTGGCCGACCGGGTCGCGCGCCTCGTCGCCCTGCGGGCCCGTCCGCTGCCCGAGCGCCGGGTCGCGGTGGTGCTGTTCAACTTTCCCCCGAATGCCGGCGCCACCGGCACCGCCGCCTTCCTGTCGGTGTGGGAGTCCCTCCACCGCGTGCTAAAGGGGATGCGGGCCGAGGGCTATACCGTCGAGATCCCCGAGACCGCCGACGCCCTGCGCGCCCGGGTTCTCGAGGGCAACGCCGCCCGCTACGGCACGCAGGCCAACGTCGCCCACCGCATCCCGGCCGACGAGCACGTCCGGCGCGAGGCCCACCTCGCCGAGATCGAGGCGCAGTGGGGCCCCGCTCCCGGGCGGCACCAGAGCGACGGGTCTTCGATCCTGGTGCTCGGCGCGCATTTCGGCAACGTCTTCGTCGGGGTGCAGCCGGCCTTCGGCTACGAGGGCGACCCGATGCGCCTGCTGTTCGAGCAGGGCTTCTCGCCGACCCACGCCTTCTCGGCCTTCTACCGCTACCTGCGCGAGGACTTTTACGCCGACGCGGTCCTGCATTTCGGCACCCACGGGGCGCTCGAATTCATGCCCGGCAAGCAGACCGGGCTCTCGGCCGCCTGCTGGCCGGAGCGGCTGATCGGGGCGCTTCCCAACGTCTACCTCTACGCCGCCAACAACCCGTCGGAGGGCACGCTCGCCAAGCGCCGGGCCGCCGCGACGCTGGTCAGCTACCTGACCCCGAGCCTTGCCCAGGCCGGGCTCTATCGCGGGCTGATCGACCTCAAGGCCTCCCTGGAGCGCCGCCGCGCCCTGCCGCCGGAGGACGCGGCCGAGCGGGCAAAGCTCGCGAGCCTGATCCACGGCCAGGCCCTCGGCCTCGACCTCGCGGAGGGCGACGGCTGGGGCGAGGATGCGGAGCACCGCATCGCCGATCTCGGCCAGCGGCTGATCGAGCTCGAGCACACCCTGATCCCGCACGGCCTGCACGTGGTCGGGCAGGGCACCCCGGCCGAGGAGCGCAGCGACCTGCTGCTGGCGCTCGCCGAATCCGTCCACGGGCTGACGCCGGAGCGCGCCGGCATCGCGCGGCTCGTCGCCGGGGCCGCGCCGGAAGAGGCGGTGGCGGCAGCCGGCCTGAACCTCGACGACGCGACCCTCGCGGCCTTCCGGGCGCTCGCAGAGACCGACCGGCTGCTCGCCGAGGACCACGAGATCCCGGCCCTGCTGCGCGCCCTCGACGGCCGCTTCGTCGCGCCGGTCGCCGGCGGCGACGTGCTGCGCTCGCCCGGGATCCTGCCGACCGGCCGCAACCTGCACGGCTTCGATCCCTACCGGATCCCGAGCGCCTTCGCTCTGGCCGACGGTCGCGCCCAGGTCGAGCGGCTGCTCGCCCGCCACGCGGCCGATGGCGGCGCCTATCCGGAGAGCATCGCCCTGGTGCTCTGGGGCAGCGACAACCTGAAGAGCGAGGGCGCCCCCGTCGCGCAGGCCCTCGCCCTGATGGGCGCGACTCCCCGCTTCGACGGCTACGGCCGGCTCTGCGGCGCGGCGCTGATCCCGCTCGCGGATCTCGGGCGGCCCCGCATCGACGTCGTGGCGACCCTGTCCGGCATCTTCCGCGACCTGCTGCCGCTGCAGACGAAGCTCCTCGCCGAGGCCGCCTACCTCGCGGCGACCGCCGACGAGCCGGAGGCGATGAACTTCGTGCGCAAGCACGCGCTCGCCCACCAGGCGGCGCAGGGCATCGACATCGAGACGGCGGCGCTCCGGGTCTTCAGCAACGCCGAGGGCGCCTACGGCGCCAACCTCAACCACCTCGTCGACAGCGGGCGCTGGGAGGACGAGACCGAGCTGTGCGAGACGTTCTCGCGCCGCAAGAGCTTCGCCTATGGCCGCACCGGCAAGCCGGAGCCCCGCCGTGCGCTGATGCAGGCGGTGCTGGCCCAGGTCGACCTCGCCTACCAGAACCTCGACTCGGTCGAGGTCGGGGTGACCAGCGTCGACCACTATTTCGACGGGCTCGGCGGCATGGCCCGCGCCGTCGCGAAGGCCCGCGGGACTTCGGTCCCCGTCTATATCAGCGACCAGACGCGGGGCGAGGGCCGGGTGCGCTCGCTCGCCGAGCAGGTCGCCCTCGAGACCCGCACCCGCATGCTCAACCCGAAATGGGTCGAGGGCATGCTCGGCCACGGCTACGAGGGCGTGCGCCAGATCGACCAGCACCTCACCAACACCGTGGGCTGGTCGGCCACCACCGACCAGGTCGCACCCTGGATCTACCAGCGCATCACCGAGACCTACGTGCTCGACGAGGCCATGCGCGAGCGCATGGCGGCGCTGAACCCCGCCGCATCCGCCAAGGTCGCCCACCGCCTGATCGAGGCGCACCGGCGCGGCTTCTGGACACCCGACCCCGAGACACGTGCCGCGCTCGACCGGGCCGAGGAGGCCCTGGAGGACCGGCTCGAAGGCATCACCGCGGAGGCCGCCGCATGAACATCGCGATCCGAAACCCCGTTGCGGCGAGACGAGAGGAGGGCAGCCTCCAGGTCGCCCTCGATCCGGACATCCGTATCGAGACCGCCAAGGTCTTCGCCGTCTACGGCAAGGGCGGCATCGGCAAGAGCACGACCTCGTCGAACCTCTCCGTCGCCTTCTCGAAGCTCGGCAAGCGGGTGCTGCAGATCGGCTGCGACCCGAAGCACGACTCGACCTTCACGCTGACGAAGCGCCTCGCCCCGACGGTGATCGATGCTCTGGAGGCGGTGCAGTTCCACTCGGAGGAGCTGCGCGTCGAGGACTTCGTGGTCGAGGGCTATAACGGCGTGCGCTGCGTCGAGGCGGGGGGCCCGCCGGCCGGGACCGGCTGCGGCGGCTACGTCGTCGGCCAGACCGTGAAGCTCCTCAAGGAGCATCACCTCCTGGAAGACACCGACGTGGTGATCTTCGACGTGCTCGGCGACGTCGTCTGCGGCGGCTTCGCCTCGCCGCTCCAGCACGCCGACCGGGCCCTCATCGTCACGGCGAACGACTTCGACTCGATCTTCGCCATGAACCGGATCGTCGCGGCGATCCACGCCAAGGCTAAGAATTACGGCGTGCGCCTCGGCGGCGTCATCGCCAACCGCTCGGCTGAGACCAACGAGATCGACCGCTTCAACGACGCGGTCGGCCTCAAGCGCCTGGCGCATTTCCGCGACCTCGACGTGGTGCGCCGCTCGCGCCTGAAGAAGGCGACCCTGTTCGAGATGGATCCCTCGCCGGAGCTGCTCGCGGTGCAGGCCGAGTACCTGCAGCTCGCCGAGCAGCTCTGGGCCGGTGTCGAGGCGCTGGAAGCGGTGCCGATGAAGGACCGCGACCTGTTCGAGTTCCTGGGGTTCGACTGATGACCAGCCCCACCTACGCCACCCGCCGGGCCCAGCTCGAGACCTATTTCGACCGTACCGCGGTCGAGGCCTGGGCGCGGCTGACCTCCGACGCGCAGGTGAGCCGCATCCGCGCCACCGTGCGGGCCGGCCGCGACGCGATGCGGGCGGAACTCCTGTCCTGGCTGCCCGCCGACCTCTCCGGACGGCGCCTGCTCGATGCCGGCTGCGGCACCGGGGCGCTCGCCGTCGCGGCGGCGCGGCGCGGAGCCGAGGTCGTCGCGGTCGACGTCTCCCCGACGCTGATCGGGCTCGCCCGCGAGCGCACCACCGCCTTCGGGCTGCCGGGCCGGCTCGATTTCCGCGTCGGCGACATGCTGGACGAGGGCTTAGGAGCCTTCGACCACGTCGTGGCGATGGATTCGCTGATCCACTACCGCACCCCGGACATCGTGCGGGCGCTCGACCAGCTCGCCCGGCGCACCGAGGCGTCGGTGCTCTTCACCGTGGCGCCGCGCACGCCGCTCCTGACCCTGATGCACGCCACCGGCCGCCTCTTCCCCCGCGGCGACCGCGCGCCGGCGATCGAGCCGGTCGGGGAGGGGGCGTTGCGCCGCCGCATCGCCGACGAGCCGGGGCTCGCGCCCTTCGCGCTTGCCCGCAGCCGGCGCATCACCTCCGGCTTCTACCTCTCCAACGCCCTGGAGCTCGCGCGCCGATGAGCCCGGGACGCCGCCTCGCCCGCGCCCTCGCGGATCTCGGGCCCCGCTACCTGCCCTTCGCGGACGCCGCCACGGCGGAGCTGCCGCTCGGCCGGCTCCTGCGCCTGTCGCTGTTCCAGGTCACGGTCGGGATGGCGGCGGTGCTGCTGATCGGCACCCTCAACCGGGTGATGATCGTCGAGCTCGACGTGCCGGCCTGGATCGTCGCCGTGATGCTGTCGCTGCCGCTGCTCGCCGCCCCGTTCCGGGCGCTGGTCGGCTTCCGCTCCGACACGCACCGCTCGGTGCTCGGCTGGCGGCGCGTCCCGTACCTCTGGTTCGGCACGCTGCTGCAGTTCGGCGGCTTCGCCATCATGCCGTTCGCGCTCCTGATCCTGTCGGGGGACACGACCGGGCCGATCGTCGTCGGCCAGGTGGCGGCGGCGCTCGCCTTCGTGCTCGTCGGCGCCGGCCTCCACACCACCCAGACCGTGGGGCTGGCGCTCGCCACCGACCTCGCGCCGGCCCATGCCCGCCCGAAGGTGGTGGCGCTTCTCTGCGCCATGCTCCTCGTCGGCATGATGGCGAGCGCCGTGGTGTTCGGCCTGGCGCTCGCGAATTTCTCCGCCATCCGGCTGATCCAGGTGATCCAGGGCGCGGCGCTCGCCACCCTCGTCCTCAACGGCATCGCCCTGTGGAAGCAGGAGCCGCGCGACACCTCCCGCAAGGCGGACGCCCCGCGCCGCTTCGGCGAGGCCTGGGAGGCGTATTCCGCGGAGCCGCAGGCGCGCCGCCGCCTGCTGGCCACCGGCCTCGGCACGGCGGGGTTCAGCATGCAGGACATCCTGCTCGAGCCCTATGGCGGCCAGATCCTGCACCTGCCGGTGGCGGCCACGACCGCGCTCACCGCCGTGCTGGCGGTCGGGGGCGGGGCGGGGCTCGTGACCGCGGCGCGCTGGCTCAACCGCGGCGGCGACCCGTTCCGGGTCGCGGCGGCCGGCGCCGTCGTCGGCATCGCGGCCTTCTCGGCGGTGGTCTTCGCCGCGCCCTTGAGCTCCGGCGGGCTCTTCGCCTGCGGCGTGGCGCTGATCGGCGTCGGCGGCGGGCTCTTCGCCCACGGCACGCTGACCGCCTCAATGGCGAGCGCGCCTCCCGCGCAATCCGGCCTCGCGCTCGGCGCCTGGGGCGCCGTGCAGGCCTGCGCCGCGGGTGCCGCGATCGCGGCAAGCGGCATCCTGCGCGATGCCGGCTCGGCGCTCGCCGTGTCGGGCCGCCTCGGCGAGGCCCTCGCCGAAGCCTCGACCGGCTACCTCGTCGTCTACCACATCGAGATCGGGCTCCTCTTCGCCACCCTGGTGGCGATCGGCCCGCTGGTGCGCCGCCGCCCCGATCACCCCCCGCTCACCGCCCGCCCGGCCCTGCCCTAAAAGGAGGCCCTCATGCCCAAGGGTGCCATCACGAGCTACATCGACGTCGCGCAACTGGTGCTCTACGCGTTCTGGCTGTTCTTCGCCGGCCTGGTCTTCTACCTGCGCCGCGAGGACCGCCGCGAGGGCTACCCGCTCGAATCCGAGACCCATGGCGGCCTGAAAGGCTGGGACTGGCTCTTCCTGCCCAGCCCGAAGACCTTCCTGCTCGCCGACGGCAGGACCGTGCTGGCGCCGCGGCCCGAGGAAGGCCCGACCGGCCCGCTCAAGGCGGTCAAGCGCGAGCCCTGGCCCGGCGCCCCGATCGAGCCGACCGCGACGGACGATTCCCGCCTCGCCGACGGCGTCGGCCCGGGCGCCTATGCCCAGCGCGCCGAGCGGCCCGACCTCACCTGGGAGGGCAAGCCCCGCATCGTGCCGATGCGCGTCGCCGAGGAGTTCACGGTCGCGGCGGACGACCCCGATCCGCGCGGCATGCCGGTCTACGGCGCCGATCGCGTGCTGGCCGGCACCGTCACGGAGATCTGGGTCGATCGCGGCGAGTCGCTGCCGCGCTACTACGAGATGGAACTCGAGGGCGCCCGCGACCGCACGGTGCTGATCCCGGTGACCTTCGCCGACGTGCCGCGCTTCAGCCGAGAGAGGAAGATCGTCGTCGAGGCCCTCCTCGCCCGCCAGTTCGCCGGCGTGCCGGCGCAGCGCGACCCCGACAGCATCACCCTGCGGGAGGAGGAGCGGGTCATGGCGTATTACGGCGCCGGCACGCTCTACGCCACCGCCGACCGCGAGGAGCCGCTGCTGTGACGCCTGCTCCGATCCCGAATGGGCTGCCCGGCCCGCTGCCCCCAGGCGAGCGCCTGCTCTGGCAGGGCCGCCCGGCGCTGGTGAGCCTGGCGCGCCGCGCCTTCCACGTCGACCTCGTCGCCCTCTATTTCGGCGGGCTCGCGGCCTGGCAGGTGATCGCGGCGGGGCGGATCTCGGCGGCCTGGCCGGTGCTCCTCGGCGGAGCCCTCGGGCTGGCGATCCTGTTCGCCCTCGCCTGGGGCGCCTGCCGCACCACGGTCTACACCCTGACCGACCGGCGGCTGATGCTGCGCATCGGCATCGCGCTGCAGATGGACATCAACCTGCCGCTCAAGGAGATCGAGGCCGCCTCCTTCCGCCGCTTCGGCGACGGCAGCGGCGACCTGCCCCTCCTGCTGAAGCCCGGCGTGCGGCTCGCCTACCTGCACCTGTGGCCGCATGCCCGGCCCTGGCGGCTGACCCGGCCCGAGCCGATGCTGCGCTGCGTGCCCGACGCCGAGGGCGTGGCCAAGCGCATCGCGGCGGCGCTCGCCGAGGCGAACGGCCAGCCCGTCCAGGCGCTGCCGCCGGCGCCCGCTTCCGCTCCGGTGCTCCCCGGCCGCCTCGCGGCGGCGGGCCACTAGGGAGGCGGCGATGTCCCACGACATCCCGGTCCCGCGCAAGCTGCTCGGCAGCGCCGCGCTTCTCGTCGCCTTCTCGCTCGCCGCGGTGGCGATCGGCCGGTTCGGTGGCGTCGGCGTCACGCAGATGCCGGCCGCCCACGCGGTCCAGGTGCTAGACCTCACCGTCGAGGACCGCCAGGGCGGCAGCGTCACCCTGCGCGACGCCCGCGACGGGCGACTCGTGGCGGAGGTTGCCCCGGGCGAGGACGGCTTCCTGCGCGCGACCTTGCGGGTCATGGCCCAGGCGCGCCTGCGCGAGGGGCTGCCGCGCGGGGAGCCGTTCCGCCTCACCCGCTGGGACAACGGCACGCTCTCGCTCGACGACGTCGCGTCGGGCCGGCGGATCAACCTCGAGGCCTTCGGGCTCGGCAACGCGGCCGCCTTCGCGCGGCTGCTCGAACAGGGGAGGGGCGCATCGTGATGCACTGGTTGGGCGGCGGACGCCGCATCGAGGTGCCGTGCACGGTCGAGATCGAGCAGACGGCCGAGAGCCTGCACGCCCACGTGACGCTGGACGGGGGGCTGCTGATCGCGCCGGGCGACGAGGTGACGGTGCACGACGCGCCGACCTCCGTGCCCTACGGCGAGCGGATCGTGGTGCGCCGCCAGGCCACGGTGGTGCGCGCCGGCGCGGTCGAGCGCCTGTGGACCCGCATCGCGGGCCATTTCGAACTCACCGAACTCTACGAAGTCAGCTTCTCGGAAAGGACGCGGCTATGAGCGCGGCTTCCCCCTACACCCCGAACGAGAGCACCAAGTCGGCCCAGGAAACGACCTTCCTGAGCCCCCGCTTCTACACCACGAACTTCGAGGAGCTCGACCGCACCAATGTCGAGCCGGTGCGGGCCGAGTGGGACGTGCTCATCGCGGAGATGCGCTCCGACCCCAACAAGCGCCACTTCGTGCGCAATTCCGACTTCGACCTCGATCTCTCCGGCCTCGACCCGGAGCTGCGCAAGGAATTTCTGGACTTCCTGGTCTCGTCGATCACCGCCGAGTTCTCGGGCTGCGTGCTCTACGCCGAGATGCGCAAGCGCGCCAAGAACAAGGACATCCGCGAGCTGTTCGGCTTCATGAGCCGCGACGAGGCCCGCCACGCCGGCTTCATCAACGACACGCTGAAGGATTTCGGGGTCGGCATCGACCTCGGCTTCCTGACGAAGGCCAAGAAGTACACGCATTTCCGGCCGAAATTCATCTTCTACGCCACGTATCTTTCTGAGAAGATCGGCTACGCCCGCTACATCACGATCTTCCGCCACCTCGAGCGCAACCCGGACAAGCGCTTCCACCCGATCTTCAAGTGGTTCGAGAAGTGGTGCAACGACGAGTTCCGCCACGGCGAGGCGTTCGCGCTCCTGATGCGTGCCAACCCGAAGCTGCTCACCGGCATCAACTACTACTGGATCAAGTTCTTCCTGCTGGCGGTGTTCTGCACGATGTACGTGCGCGACCAGTGCCGGCCGGCCTTCCACAAGGCGCTCGGGGTCGACCCGAAGGAGTACGACTTCCAGGTCTTCGCGATCACCTCGGAGATCTCGCGGCAGGTCTTCCCGCTCACGCTCGATATCGACCATCCGGGCTTCCGGGCCGGGCTCGAGCGGCTCTTGGCCTGCGCCCGGGGCATCGAGGAGGCGAAGGCGCAGGGCGGCCTGATCGGCAAGCTCAAGCATGCCGGCTACGCGGCGAAGGCCGCCCTGGCCTTCGGGCGGCTGATGGTGATGCCGGCCAAGGCCAACCCGATGCCGGCGCAGATCCGCCTCAGCCCCGCCTGGTAGCGCCCGCATGTCCGACTACGCCGCCCCGATCCTCTACGCCGTCGTGATCTGGTGGTTCCTGACCGGGGCGATCCTCTGGCTGAACCACCGGCCGCGCCGGACCCATGCCTGGAGCTTCGGGGCGACGACGCTGGCGCTCGTCGCCGCCCTCTGGGTCGTCGCCTGGAGCGCAGGCCAGGAGAGCGAGGGGGCGGCCTACGCGGCCTTCACGGCGGCCCTGATCGTCTGGGGCTGGCAGGAGATGGCCTTCTACATGGGCTATCTCGCCGGTCCCCGGCGCACGCCGGGCGCCCCCACCGCCCGGGGCCTCGCCCGCTTCGGCGCGGCGGCGGCGACGAACCTGTGGCACGAGGCGGCGATCATCTCAGGGTTCGCCGCCATCGCCTGGCTGACGGCGGGTTGCCCGAACCGGATGGCGCTCTGGACCTACCTGGTCCTGTGGGGGATGAACCTCAGCGCCCGCCTCAACCTCTTCCTCGGCGTGCGCAACCTCCACGCCGAATTCCTGCCGGAGCACCTGCGCTACCTCGGCAGCTTCTTTCGCCGCGCGCCGATGAACGCGCTGTTTCCGGTGGCGATGATCCTCGCCACCGGCTTCCTCCTGGTGCTCCTGCACCCCGCCGTCACCGAGAGCGCCTCGGCCTTCAAGCGCTCCGGCCACACCATGATGGCGACCCTGATGGCCCTCGCCATCCTGGAGCACGGCTTCCTGATGCTGCCGCTGCCCTCCGCCGCGCTCTGGGGCTGGGGGCTGCCGGGCCGCCGCCCGGGGGCCGATGCCGCTCCGTAAGAAACCCAGAAGAACACGCCCACAAGAACACCGTACAAGGGGACGCTCGATGGATTACGAGGCAATGTTCTCCGCCGCCCTCCAGGGCCTGCACCGCGAGGGGCGCTACCGGGTCTTCACCGACCTCGAGCGGCAGGCCGGGCGCTTTCCCTACGCCACGCAGCACGGCGCCCACGGCACCCGCGAGGTGACGGTGTGGTGCTCGAACGATTATCTCGGCATGGGTCAGCACCCGGCGGTGACGGGCGCGATGCACGAGGCGATCGACCGCTGCGGCGCCGGTGCCGGCGGCACCCGCAACATTTCGGGCACCAACCACTACCATGTGCTGCTCGAGCGCGAACTCGCCGACCTGCACGGCAAGGAGGCGGCGCTCCTCTTCACCTCGGGCTACGTCTCGAACTGGGCCGGGCTCGGCACCCTCGCCTCGAAGCTGCCCGGCTGCGTGGTGTTCTCCGACGAAGGCAACCACGCCTCGATGATCGAGGGCATCCGCTCGAGCCGCGCCGAGCGCCACATCTTCCGCCACAACGATCCCGACGACCTCGACCGCAAGCTGCGGCTCGTCGATCCCGCCCTGCCGAAGCTCGTCGCCTTCGAGTCGGTCTACTCGATGGACGGCGACATCGCGCCGATCGCCGAGCTCTGCGACGTCGCAGACTCCCACGGCGCCATGACCTACCTCGACGAGGTCCACGCGGTGGGCCTCTACGGCCCGCGCGGCGGCGGCATCGCCGAGCGCGAGGGGCTGATGCACCGCCTCACCGTCATCGAGGGGACGCTCGGCAAGGCCTTCGCGGTCTCGGGCGGCTACATCGCCGCCTCCGCGGCGCTCTGCGACTTCGTGCGCAGCTTCGCCTCGGGCTTCATCTTCACCACCTCGCTCCCGCCGGCGATCGCGGCGGGCGCAGCCGCGAGCATCCGCCACCTCAAGGCGAGCGGGGTCGAGCGGGCCCGCCACCAGGACCGCGTCGCCGCGGTGCGCCGGCGCCTGTCGGCGATCGGCATCCCGCTCCTCGACAACCCGAGCCACATCGTGCCGGTGATGGTGGGCGATCCGGTCCTGTGCAAGCAGATCAGCGATACCCTGCTCGACGAGTTCGCGATCTACGTCCAGCCGATCAACTACCCCACCGTGCCGCGCGGGACCGAGCGCCTGCGCATCACCCCGTCGCCGCTCCACAGCGACGCCGACATCGACCACCTGGCGGCGGCGCTCGGGGCGATCTGGGGCCGGATCGGGCTGGCCCGGGCGGCGTAGCGCGCGCGCCGCTGAACCCTCCCCCCTCTGCGGGGGAGGGTGCCCCGCGGATGCGGGGCGGGAGAGGGGCAGCGCCACGCTGGTCCAGAGGCCGCCTTTCAGAGCAGTCGCTACTTCTCCGGAAACGGCGTCCCCTCTCCCGGCTCACTCCGTTCGCCACCCTCCCCCGCAGAGGGGGGAGGGTCACGCGCGCGACCGCCACGGGCCTCAATGTCAAGTTAATCGACTGTCATTTTCATTAGACATTCCCGCCCTCCCGGCCGATCCTGTCCCCACTGTCAGCCTTCGAGGACCCGAACCGTGGCGCCCACCCAATCGGCCCTGTCCCGGCGGGCCCCGAAGCCGGCATTCGTGGCACCGGCCGCGCGGCCCGAGCCCAAAGCCCGACCGCCCTATCCGTTCTCGGCCATCGTCGGGCAGGACGCCATGCGGCGCGCGCTGCTGGTCGCGGCGGTCGATCCGACGGTCGGCGGGGTGCTGGTCTTCGGCGACCGCGGCACCGGCAAGTCCACCGCCGTACGGGCGCTCGCCGCCCTGCTGCCGCCGATGCGGGCGGTGGCGGGCTGCGCCTATTCCTGCGATCCGGTCGAGGCCGGCACCCTCTGCTCGGCCTGCTCCGCCCGCCGGGCGCAGGGGCTCGCGGTCCAGACCGTGCCGGTGCCGGTGGTCGACCTGCCGCTCGGGGCCACCGAGGACCGGGTGGTCGGCGCCCTCGACATCGGCCGGGCGCTCGGGGCCGGCGAGAAGGCGTTCGAGCCGGGGCTGCTCGCCCGCGCCAATCGCGGCTTCCTCTACATCGACGAGGTCAACCTGCTGGAGGACCATCTCGTCGACCTGCTCCTCGACGTGGCGGCCTCGGGCGTCAACACCGTCGAGCGCGAGGGCCTGAGCCTGCGCCACCCGGCCCGCTTCGTCCTCGTCGGCAGCGGCAACCCGGAGGAGGGCGAGCTGCGCCCGCAGCTCCTCGACCGCTTCGGCCTCGCGGTGCAGGTCGCGACGCCGACCGATCTCGCGAGCCGCGTGACGATCGTGCGCCGGCGCGATGCCTACGAGCGCGATCCCGCCGGCTTCGCGGACGAGTGGGAGGAGGCGGAGATTCTTCTCGGCCGGCAGATCGTGGCGGCCCGGGCGCGCCTGCCCGATGTCGCGGTGCCCGACGCCGTGCTGGAGGCCGCGGCGCGCCTGTGCCTGGCGCTCGGCACCGACGGCCTGCGCGGCGAGCTGACCCTGATGCGGACCGCCCGGGCGCTGGCGAGCCTCGACGGCGACGACACCGTGACCCTCGACCACCTCCGCGAGGTGGCGCCGAGCGCCCTGAGCCACCGCCTGCGCCGCAACCCCCTCGACGAGGCCGGGTCCGAGGCCCGGATCGCCCGGGCCCTCGCCGAGGTCCTGGGGTGACCGCGCCGCAGGACGCAACGTCTTCGGACGCGAGAGCGCCGGATGCGACCTGGAGCCGGGCCTGCCTCGCGGCGGCCCTGGTCGCCCTCGATCCGGCCGGCACCGGCGTCGTCCTGCGCGCCCGGCCCGGCCCGGTGCGGGATTCCTGGCTCGACGCCTTGCGCGCCCTCCTGCCCGTCGGCATGCCGGTGACGCGCCTGCCGCCCGGGATCGCCGACGACGCGCTCCTCGGCGGGCTCGACCTGCCGGCCACCCTGCGGACCGGACGGCCGGTGGCGCAGCCGGGCCTGCTCGCCCGCAGCCATGGCGGCATCGTCCTGGTGCCGATGGCCGAGCGGCTGGCGCCCGGCATTGCGGCGCGGATCGCCCAGGTCCTCGACACCGGCAGCGTCGAGGTCGCCCGGGACGGCATCGCCACCCGGCACCCGGCACAGGTCGGCCTGGTGCTCCTCGACGAGGGGGAGGGCGAGGACGAGGCCCTGCCGCCCGGCCTCGCCGACCGCGCGGCGATCCACCTCGACCTCGACGCCATTCCACCGGGCGCCGTCGCCACGCCACTGCCGCGCCCCGATCTCGACGCCGCCCGCGCCGCCCGGTCCGCCCTCCCGGCGGAGGCGGCCGAAACGCTCTGCGCCCTCGCGGCGCGGCTCGGCATCGCGTCGCTGCGTGCACCGCTCCTCGCCCTGCGGGTGGCCCGGCTGCATGCCGGCCTCGACGGGCGCAGCATCGTCGAGGAACTGGACCTGGCCGTTGCCGTCGCCCTGGTTCTGGCACCGCGGGCCCGCACCTGGCCGCAGGACGCGGACGAGGCCGCGGCCGAGCCCCCGCGGCCGGACCGGGACGACGAGGCCGGCCCCGCCGGCCAGGAGAGCGGCGAGGACCGCATTCTGGCGGCCGCCGCGGCGAGCCTGCCGCCCGGCCTGCTCGCCCGCCTGCTCGCGCACGAGGGGCCGCGCAATCGATCACCCGGCGCCGGCCGCGCCGGGGCCGTGGCGCAGGCGCAGCGCGGCCGCCCGGTCGGCGCCCGGCCGGGAGATCCGCGGCGCGGGCGGCTCGCCCTGATCGAGACACTGCGGGCCGCCGCGCCCTGGCAGCGCCTGCGCAGAGCCGAGGGCGCGGCGCGCCTGCGCATCACGGCGGACGACCTGCGCATCCGCCGCCTGGTGCAACGGCGCGAGACCACCACGATCTTCGCGGTCGACGCCTCCGGCTCCGCGGCGCTGGAGCGGCTGGCCGAGGCCAAGGGCGCGGTCGAGTCGCTCCTCGCCGAGTGCTACGTCCGCCGCGACCGGGTCGCCCTCGTGGCCTTCCGGGGCCGCGGCGCCGAATTGCTGCTCGTTCCCACCCGCTCGCTGGTGCGGGCCAAGCGCGCCCTGGCGGCCCTGCCCGGCGGCGGCGGCACGCCGCTTGCGGCCGGCATCGAGGCGGCCGGCCGGCTCGCCGCCGCCGAGCGCCGGGCCGGGCGCAGCCCGGTCGTGCTGCTCCTCACCGACGGCCGTGCCAACGTCGCCCGCTCCGGCGCGCCCGGCCGGGCGCAGGCCGCCTCCGACGCCCTCAGCGCCGCCCGGGCCCTGGCCCAGGAGGGCACCCGCGCGCTGGTCATCGACACCGCCGCGCGCCCCCAGGACGCCGCCCGGGCGCTGGCCGCCGCGATGGCGGCGCGCTACCTGGCGATGCCGCAGGCCGATGCCGCGCGCCTGACCCGGGCCGTGCGCGAGGCCGCCCCTTCGTGTTGAGCACGATGCCCCGCTTCGACGACAGGCCCGCCTTCGCGCGGGAGGGCCGGGACTGGCCGAACCGCGAGGCGAGCCGCTTCGTCGCCGCCGGCGGCCTGACCTGGCACGTGCAGGAAGCGGGCGCGGGCCCGGTCCTGCTCCTCGTCCACGGCACCGGCGCGGCGACCCATTCCTGGCGCGGGCTCATGCCGCTGCTCGCCCGCGACTTCCGGGTGATCGCCCCGGACCTGCCGGGCCACGGCTTCACCGATCCCCTGCCGACGCCCTCGCTGCCGCGCATGGCCCGGGCGCTCGGCGACCTGCTGCGCGTCCTCGACGCGGCCCCGCAGGTCGTGGTCGGCCACTCCGCCGGTGCGGCGATCCTGGCCCGGCTCTGCCTCGACGGCGCGCTCGCGCCGCGCCTCCTCGTCGGGCTCAACGCGGCGCTCAAACCCTTTCCGGGGATGGCGGGCTTCATCTTCCCGGCGATGGCCCGCGCCCTCTTCCTCAACCCCGTGACGCCGCGGGTCTTCGCCTGGTCGGCCGACCGCGCCGCGGTCGAGCGGCTGATCCACGGCACCGGCTCGACCCTCGACCGCACCGGCCTCGACCTCTACCGCCGCCTGTTCCAGACTCCGGGCCACGTCGCCGGCGCCCTCGGCATGATGGCGCACTGGGACCTCGTCCCCCTCGACCGCGACCTGCCCCGCCTCACGCCCCCGCTGCTGCTGATCGTCGGCGGGGAGGACCGCACCATCGCCCCCGACGTTTCCTTCGCCCTCGCCGACCGCCTCGGCGGACGGGCGAAGGTGGAGCTGCTGCGCGGGCTGGGGCATCTCGCGCATGAGGAGAAGCCGGAGGTGGTGGCGGGGCTGATCCGGGATGGGGCGCTGCAGGCATAGGTCTTGGCAGACCCAGTTCACACGACCGTCTTTCCCGCTTGCCACCCGCCCCGGCCGCGATGATAGTGTCAAGTTATGTTGACACTCGACGACGCGCCGCTGCGGGTCACCACCGCCCGGCGCAGGCCCCGTGCGGTGGTGATCGGCAGCGGCTTCGGCGGGCTCGCGGCGGCGGTGAGGCTCGGGGCGCGGGGCTACCGGGTGACCGTGCTGGAGCGCCTGGAGCAGCCGGGCGGGCGGGCGCGGGTCCACCGGCAGGACGGCTTCGCGTTCGATGCCGGGCCGACCATCGTCACCGCGCCGTTCCTGTTCGAGGAGCTCTGGGCCCTGTGCGGCCGACGCCTCGCCGACGACGTGACGCTGGTGCCGATGCGGCCGTTCTACCGCATCCGCTTCGACGACGGCGCCAGCTTCGCGATGTGCGGCGAGGCGGAGGCCATGCGCGCCGAGGTCGAGCGCCTGTCGCCCGGCGAGGGCGGCGCCTATGACCGCTTCATGGCGCTCTCGGACGAATTGTGCCGGGTCGGGTTCGAGCAGCTCGGCGCGGTGCCGTTCGGGCGCCTCGCCGACATGCTGCGCGTCGCCCCCGACCTCGTGCGGATCGGCGGCCACCGCAGCGTCTACAGCCTGGTCGCGTCGGTGTTTCGCGACGAGCGACTGCGCACCGCCTTCAGCTTCCACCCGCTGCTGATCGGCGGCTCGCCGTTCCGAGCGAGCGCGCTCTACTGCCTGATCGCAGCGCTGGAGCGGCGCTGGGGCGTGCACTCGGCGCTCGGCGGCACCGGCGCCCTGGTGCGCGGCCTCGTCAACCTGATCGAGGGCCAGGGCGGCGAGGTCCGCTGCAACGCCGAGGTCGCGCGCATCCTGGTCGAGGACAGCACCGCGCGGGGCGTGGCGCTCTCCGACGGCACGACGATGCCCGCCGACGTGGTGGTGTCGAACGCCGATTCGGCCTTCACGGCCCTGCACCTGCTGCCGCCGGCGACCCGGGGCTGGCGCGAGCGGCGCCTCGGCCGGGCGCAATCCTCGATGGGCCTGTTCGTCTGGTATTTCGGCACGCGGCGCACCTATCCGGAGCTGGCCCACCACACGATCCTGCTCGGGCCGCGCTACCGCGGGCTCCTCGACGACATCTTCTCCCGCAAGGTGCTGGCCGAGGACATGAGCCTCTACCTCCACCGCCCGACCGCGACCGATCCGAGCGTGGCGCCGCCGGGCCACGACGCGTTCTACGCCCTGGCCCCGGTGCCGAACCTCGCCGGCGGGCAGGACTGGGCGGCGCTGGCCGAGCCGTTCCGGCAGCGCGTGGCGGCGCGCCTCGAGGCCACCGTCCTGCCGGGCCTATCGGAGGCCCTCGTCACCTCGCGGGTGACGACGCCGCAGGACTTTTCCGACGACTTCCTGGCCTGGCGCGGCTCGGGCTTCGGCCTCGAGCCGATCCTCACCCAGAGCGCGTATTTCCGGCCGCACAACCGAAGCGGCGCGGTGCGCCACCTCTACCTCGTCGGCGCCGGCACCCATCCGGGGGCCGGGCTGCCGGGCGTGCTCTCCTCGTCGAAGATCCTCGATCGCGTGGTGCCGGATGCTGCCGTCTTCGCCTGATGCGCCTCTCGCGCGCCCCGCCGACCACGCCGCCTGCCGGGCGGCGATCCGGACCGGCTCGCGCAGCTTCTACGCCGCCTCGTGGCTGCTGCCCCGGGCCGTGCGCCGCGACGCCTATGGGCTCTACGCCTTCTGCCGCCTCTCGGACGATGCGGTCGACGGGGCGGGCGCCCGGGCTGACGCGGTGCCGCGCCTGCAGGCGCGCCTCGCGGCGGCCTATGCCGGCCGCCCCGCCGATGCCCCGGCCGACCGGGCGCTCGCCGAGATCGTCGCGCGCCACGCCATTCCCCAGGCGCTGCCGGCGGCCCTCCTCGAAGGGCTGGCCTGGGACGCCGCCGGGCGGCGCCACCCGGACCTCTCCTCCCTCGTCGCCTACGCGGCCCGGGTCGCCGGCTCCGTCGGGGCGATGATGACGCTCCTGATGAACGAGCGCTCGCCGGAGGCGCTCGCGCGGGCCTGCGACCTCGGCATCGCCATGCAGCTCACCAATGTCGCCCGCGACGTCGGCGAGGATGCCCGGGCCGGGCGCCTCTACCTGCCCGAGACCTGGCTGCGCGAGGCCGGGCTCGACCCCGACGCCTTCCTGGCCCGGCCGGAGCCGAGCCCGGCCCTGGCCTCGGTGGTGGCCCGCCTGCTGGAGGCCGCCGACCTGCTGTACGCCCGTGCGGAATCCGGCATCGCAATGCTGCCGCCGGCCTGCCGCCCGGCGGTGCGGGCAGCGGGGCTGATCTACGCCGAGATCGGCCGCGACCTCACCCGCGCCGGCCTCGACCCGGTCAGCCGCCGCGCCCGCGTGCCGGGCCGCCGCAAGGCGCAGCTCCTCGCCCGCGCCGTCCTCACCCCCTCGACCCGCCGCGCCGACCGGCCGGCCCTGCCGGAGGCGGTCTTCCTGGTCGAGGCGGTGGCGGCCATGCCGCACCAGGCCGCGAGGCGGCGACCGGCCTGGTGGAACCTCGGCGCGCGGGCCGTGCGCGTGCTCGACCTCATCGAGGTCCTGCGCGAGCGCGAGCGCCTCGGCGGCGCGGCGCCCTCGTGAGCGAGGCGCTGTTCGCCTTCCTGGATTTCGGCCTCGCCTTCGGGGTCGTGCTCGGCCTCGGCTTCTGGCAACTCTGGGTGCTGCGCCGGGACAGGCGGCAGCGGGAAACGGCGCGCCAGGAGGGCGAGCGGAAGCAGGATTCGTGACCGCAGGCGCTTGCGGCGACGTCGTCGGCGTGGGGCGGGAGGTCGGGGGATCGCGACGGTGAGGCCGTCGCGGGGACAGCCGGCGGAGCGAGGCAGGGCACCGACGATGGCGCGCTCCTCCGCGCCCGCCGTCCACGGGGCAGGGCGTGAGGCCGGCCCGGGCGGTCCCGGCCATCCTCGGGTCGGCGCTTCGCGCCGGGTCGGCGCTTCGCGCCGGGTCCGCGCGTCGCGCCAGGTACGGATGGTCTCGGTGGAGGCGCCGTCACGGCGCGTGAGGCCGATCGAGGGTTCAGGAGAGCGGGCGATGTCGGCGCTCAGGGCGAAGGGTCATGCGGGCGTCGGGGTCGGGATCGCGTGCATCAGCGCGTCGCCCGGGAGGAGGAGCGCCGTGTCCGCTCGAAGCGCCAAACATGCGCCCCGATCGCCCGGCGTGCCGCCTCTCAACGACGGTCCGCCACCAAACGGCGAGGTCAGGGCGCCTGCCGGGCGATCGCCACCGGATCGACCGAGACCTCCTGCTTGAGCGTGCGGAGCGCGAAGACCGAGCGCGACTGGCGGATGCCGCGGAGGCGGTAGAGCTTCTCGCGCAGGAAGCGCTCGTAATGCGCGGTGCCGCTGACCGCGACCTTGATCATGTAATCGTACTCGCCGGTCACCAGATGCGCCTCCAGCACCTCCGGGATGCGCAGGATCTCGGAGCCGAACGCCTCCAGCACCGAATCGTCGTGCTTGTCGAGCGTCACCTCGACGAACACCACGTCCGGGATGCCGAGCGCCCGGTGGTCGAGCACCGCGACGTAGTCGCGGATCAGCCCGGCCTCCTCGAGGCGCCTGAGCCGCGTCCAGCACGGCGATTGCGACAGGCCGACCCGCTCGGCCAGGGCCGCGATGGTCAGCCGGCCGTCGGCCCGCAGGGCGCCGAGGATCCTGCGGTCGATGTCGTCGAGCCGGTGCGGCTCCGTGCTCCTCGCCGGGGCCGACGCCCGCACGGAACGCCTGTTCGGCGCTTCAGCCTTCGATGCCATCGCGTGTTCTCCGGGCACGGGCTTTAGCCGCGAAAATCGGCGAGGACCATCCGGCCGGACCGGGCTACAAGGGAGGCCAATCAAGCGTCGCGGGAGGACGCGCATGGCTCAGGGGCACCCCGTCGAGATCCGGGAACGGACCCTCCCCGTCCTTGGCGGGATCGCGCGCCTGCCCGGAGGGGTGGAGCGCGCGGGCGACCCGCTGCGCCATCCCGCCCTCGCGAGCGAGGCCGCCGCGTCCTCCGTCACGCCGTCGATCCTGGTCCCGGACGGCACGGATCTCGCCGTCCTGGCCGCCCGCCCGGCGCGCCACCCGGCGGCCGTCGAGGCGCGGGTCGGCGCTGCCGTCGCCTCCTGATCCGCCGGGCGCCTTCGACGAACCGTCCGCGACCCCTCTTCCGCAAGGGCCTCCGCCATGCCGCCAGACGCCCCGAGCCCCCAAGCTCCCCTGACCCTTCACGTGCCGGAGCCCGCCGTCCGCCCGGGCGGCAATCCGAGCTTCTCGGATCTCGACATCCCGGAGGCCGGCGCGGTCCGCAGGCCCGCGGTCGACGTGGCGGCCGCCGACATCCGCGACCTCGCCTACACGCTGATCCGGGTGCTCGATGCCGACGGCAACGCGGTCGGCCCCTGGGCCGGCTCGCTCACCGACGAGGAGCTGCTCGCGGGCTTGCGCGACATGATGAAGCTGCGTGCCTTCGATGCCCGCATGCTGATGGCCCAGCGCCAGGGCAAGACCTCGTTCTACATGCAGCATCTCGGCGAGGAGGCGGTGAGCACCGCCTTCCGGCGCGCGCTCGAACCCGGCGACATGAACTTCCCGACCTACCGCCAGGCGGGCCTGCTCATCGCCGGCGGCTATCCGCTCGTCGACATGATGTGCCAGATCTACTCGAACGAGGCCGATCCGCTGCACGGGCGCCAGTTGCCGGTGATGTACTCGGCCAAGGATCACGGCTTCTTCTCGATCTCCGGCAACCTCGCGACGCAGTACGTCCAGGCGGTCGGCTGGGCGATGGCCTCGGCGATCAAGAACGACACCAGGATCGCAGCCGCCTGGATCGGCGACGGCTCGACCGCCGAATCCGACTTCCACGCGGCCCTCGTCTTCGCGTCGACCTACCGGGCGCCGGTGGTGCTCAACGTCGTCAACAATCAGTGGGCGATCTCGACCTTCCAGGGCTTCGCCCGCGGCGGCTCCTCGACCTTCGCGGCGCGGGGCCACGGCTTCGGCATCCCGGCTTTGCGGGTCGACGGCAACGACTACCTCGCCGTCCACGCGGTGGCGAAATGGGCGGTGGAGCGGGCGCGGCGCAACCTGGGGCCGACGCTCGTCGAGTACGTCACCTACCGGGCCGGCGCGCACTCGACCTCGGACGACCCCTCCGCCTACCGGCCGAAGACCGAGTTCGACGCCTGGCCGCTGGGCGATCCCGTCAAGCGGTTGAAGGATCACCTGATCGCCCGCGGCGCCTGGTCGGAGGAGCGCCATCGCCAGGGCGAGGCCGAGATCCTCGACGAGGTCGTGGCCGCGCAGCGCGAGGCCGAGACCCACGGCACGCTCCATGCCGGCGGCAAGCCGTCGCCGCGCGACATGTTCGAAGGCGTGTTTTCCGAGATGCCGCCCCACCTGCGCCGCCAGCGCCAGCAGGCGGGGTACTGACATGCCGCGCCGCACGATGATCGAGGCCATCCGCGACGCGATGGCGGTGGCGATGGAGCGCGACGACGACGTGGTCGTGTTCGGGGAGGATGTCGGCTATTTCGGCGGCGTCTTCCGCTGCACGCAAGGGCTCCAGGCCCGCTTCGGCAAGAGCCGCTGCTTCGACGCGCCGATCAGCGAATTGGGCATCGTCGGCGCCGCCGTCGGCATGGCGGCCTACGGCCTGAAGCCCTGCATCGAGATCCAGTTCGCCGACTACATGTACCCGGCCTACGACCAGATCGTGTCGGAGGCCGCGCGCCTGCGCTACCGCTCGGGCGGCCAGTTCACCGCCCCGATGGTGGTGCGGATGCCGACCGGCGGCGGCATCTTCGGCGGCCAGACCCACAGCCAGAGCCCCGAGGCGCTGTTCACCCACGTCGCCGGCCTCAAGACCGTGGTGCCGTCGAACCCCTACGACGCCAAGGGCCTGCTGATCGCCGCGATCGAGGATCCCGACCCGGTGATCTTCCTGGAGCCCAAGCGGCTCTACAACGGCCCATTCGACGGCCATCACGACCGGCCGGTGACCCCCTGGGCCCGCCACGACCTCGGCGAGGTGCCGGACGGGCACTACACCGTGCCGCTCGGCAGGGCGGCGATCCGGCGCGAGGGAAGCGCCGTCACGGTGCTGGCCTACGGCACCATCGTGCACGTGGCGGAGGCGGCGGCCGCCGAGACCGGCATCGACGCGGAGGTCATCGACCTGCGCACGCTGCTTCCGCTCGACATGGAGACGATCGAGGCCTCGGTGCGCAAGACCGGGCGCTGCGTCATCGCCCACGAGGCGACCCTGACGTCCGGGTTCGGCGCCGAGCTCGCCGCGCTCGTGCAGGAGGCCTGCTTCTACCACCTCGAGGCGCCGATCGTCCGGGTGGCGGGCTGGGACACGCCCTACCCGCACGCCCAGGAATGGGCCTATTTCCCGGGCCCCGAGCGCGTCGGCCGGGCCCTTCTCGCCGCGATGGAGGGCTGATCCATGGGCTTTCGCATCGTCAAGCTGCCCGATATCGGCGAGGGCGTGGCCGAGGCCGAGGTCTCGGCTTGGCACGTCAAGGTCGGGGACGTGGTCCGCGAGGACCAGCCGCTGGCCGACGTGATGACCGACAAGGCCACCGTCGAGATCCCGTCGCCGGTCAGCGGCACGGTCGCGGCCCTCGGGGCCGAGGCCGGCCAGATGCTGGCGGTCGGCGCCGAATTGGTGCGGCTCGAGGTCGAGGGCGGCGATGCCGTGCCCGCCCCGGACGCCGGCGTTGCCGTGGCGCCCGAGGTCGCGCAGGCGCAGGACGCGGCGGCGGGCCGGCCGGCCGCCGCCCTGGTCCCGGCCGCGGACGGCCTGGAGCCGGCCCCGCCCACGCCCGGGACGGTCGAGGCGCCAAGGCCGGTCGAGGCGCCGAAGCCCCCGGCGGCGAAGCCGACCGCCCCGCGCCCCGCCGCGGCGGCGCCCGCCTCCGGCCCGCCCCGTCCCCCGGGCGAGAAGCCCGTCGCCTCCCCGGCGGTGCGCCGGCGGGCGCTCGAGGCCGGCATCGACCTGCGCCAGGTCCGCGGCACCGGGCCGGCCGGCCGCATCGGCCACGACGACCTCGACGCCTATCTCAACGCGCCGCCCGAGGAGGCCACCCCCGCTCCCGCCGGCCGCGCGCCCCGCACGGCGGTGGAGGAGATCAAGGTCATCGGCCTGCGCCGGCGCATCGCCCAGCGCATGGCCGACGCCAAGCGCCGGGTCGCGCATTTCTCCTACGTCGAGGAGGTCGACGTCACGGCGGTGGAGGAGCTGCGCGCGAGCCTCAACCAGCGCCACGGCGCGAGCCGCCCGAAGCTGACCCTGATCCCGTTCCTGGTCCAGGCGCTGGTGCGCGCCCTGCCGGACTTCCCGCAGATGAACGCGCATTACGACGACGAGGCGGAGGTGATCCACCGCCATGCCGGCGTGCATGTCGGCATCGCCACCCAGACGCCGTCGGGCCTGATGGTGCCGGTCCTGCGCCACGCCGAGACCCGCGACCTGTGGAACGCGGCCACCGAGGTGCGCCGCCTGGCGGAGGCCGCCCGCAACGGGCTCGCCGCCCGCGACGAGCTGTCGGGATCCACGATCACCATCACGTCGCTCGGGGCGCTGGGCGGCATCGTCACGACGCCGGTCATCAACCGGCCGGAGGTCGCGATCATCGGCGTCAACAAGCAGGTGATGCGCCCGGTCTGGCGCGACAATGCCTTCGTGCCGCGCCTGACCATGAACCTCTCGGCGTCCTTCGACCACCGGGTGGTCGACGGCTACGACGCCGCCCTGTTCGTGCAGGCCTTGAAAGCCCTGCTCGAGACGCCCGCGATGCTGTTCATGGAGGCCTGACCGTGGGCGAGATCACCACCAAGCTCCTGGTGCTCGGCGGCGGCCCGGGCGGCTACGTCGCGGCGATCCGCGCCGGCCAGCACGGCATCGACACGGTGCTGGTCGAGGAGAACCGGCTCGGGGGCACCTGCCTCAATGTCGGCTGCATCCCCTCGAAGGCGCTGATCCACGCGGCTGAGGCCTTCCACGCGGCCGTGCTCCAGGCCGAGGATTCCTCGCCCTTCGGCCTCTCGGCCGGCCCGCCGAGCCTCGACTTTTCCCGCACGGTCGCCTGGAAGGACGGGATCGTCGGGCGGCTCAACACCGGCGTCGCGTCGCTCCTCAAGCGCGGCGGGGTCAAGATCCTGCGCGGGCGAGGCGCGATGGTCGACGGCAAGACCTGCCTCGTCGAGACCGATACCGGCCCCGAGCGGGTGCGGGCCGAGCACGTGGTGCTCGCCACCGGCTCGGTCCCGGCGGCGCTCCCCCACCTGCCCTTCGGCGGGCGGGTGATCTCCTCGACCGAGGCCCTGTCGCTGCAAAAGGTCCCGGCCACGATGGCGGTGGTGGGCGCCGGCTATATCGGGCTCGAGCTCGGCACCGCCTTCGCCAAGCTCGGCGCCACGGTCACGGTGGTCGAGATGGCGGACCGGATCCTGCCCGCCTACGATTCCGAGCTGACGAGGCCCGTGTCGCGGCGCCTCGGCGCCCTGGGGATCGAGGTGCTGCTCGGCGCGAAGGCGACCGGACATGCGGGCGATGCGCTCACGGTGGAGGTGAACGGCGAACTCCGAAAGATCCCCGCCGAGGTGATCCTGGTCGCGGTCGGGCGAAGAGCCCGGACGCAGGATCTCGGGCTCGACCGGCTCGACCTCGACATGAGCGGCCCGTTCATCCGCATCGACGAGCGCTGCGCCACCTCGATGCGCAACGTCTGGGCGGTCGGCGACGTCACCGGCGAGCCGATGCTGGCCCATCGCGCCATGGCGCAGGGCGAGATGGTGGCCGACCTCGTCGCCGGCCGCCGCCGCGCCTTCCACAAGGTCGCGATTCCCGCGGTCTGCTTCACCGATCCCGAGGTGGTCTCGGCCGGCCTCTCGCCGGAGGAGGCCCGCGCGGCCGGCCACGAGATCCGCACCGGCCTCTTCCCCTTCGCCGCCAACGGCCGCGCCATGACGCTCGGCGCCGAGGACGGCTTCGTGCGGGTGACCGCGCGGGCCGACAACCACCTGCTGCTCGGCATCCAGGCGGTGGGGGCGGGCGTCTCGGAGCTGGCGGCGGGCTTCGGCCTCGCTCTGGAGATGGGCGCGCGGCTCGAGGACGTCGCCGGCACGATCCACGCCCACCCGACCCTCGGCGAGGCCTTCCACGAGGCGAACCTGCGGGCGCTCGGCGAGGCTCTGCACATCTGAGCGGGCCTGCGGGGCGAATCGCGGCGCGATATGCGAGATCATCGCCCTCCCGAGCCGCGGAGGGACGAGGATGAGCGAGAGGAAGCGCCGGGCCAATGCGGCCGAGATCCGCGGCCGCGCCTTCCGCGACGTGATCGAGTGGCTGGAATACCGCGTCGCGATCTGCCGCGACGGGCTGGAGCGGCACACAGAGGCCCGCGGCGCCGACAGCCGCGCCGCCGCGATGGAGCGCGCCGCGGCCTTCGAGGCCGAGCTGATCCTGCGCGAGATCGGCAAGCTCGCGCGTGAGCCGCCCCGGTCCCGGGCGTTCCGGCTGGCGGCGGAGGCGCGCCGCCGCTACGTCGCCGAGCAGCAGGGGAGGGCCGGCGAGGCCGGCGACACCGCGCTGCGGGACGACGCCTGAGCGCGGCGCCGGCTGCCGCAGCGCCGGCGGTGCCGGGTCTCGCGCCGCGAAGAATTTTCGTCCGGCACATTGAACGGAGCCTTGGCCGCGTGAAATATAGCGAAGACGGTCCCGAACCGACGGGCCGCGGAACGGGGAGGATCGCCATGGATGGCCTGGGCACCGCGCGCCTGGGAACGCTCGTTTCTGCGCTTGCCCTCTGTCTCGCGACCGGCGCCGCGCGCGCCGAGGTGAAAGCGGGACCGGTCCTGATGCATTGGGGCCTGTGCGAGGCGTCCGCTGCTGCCGCCTACCCGGCCGGCAGCTTCGGCGACCGCTTCCTGGTGGTGAGCGACGAGGACAATACCCTCCGGCTCTACCGGTCCAACGAGTCCGGCCCGCCGCTCCCGCTCAAGGGCGGCGATCTCGGCGAAGCCCTCGGGGCCGGTCCCGGCGAGGGCGCCGGGAAGGCGGATCTCGAAGCCCTCGCCTGGCTCGGCAGCGACCTGGTGCTGATGGGCTCGCACGCCCGCGACGCCGAGGGCCGCACGCGCGAGGCATCGCGCCAGGTGCTCGGCCTGTCGGTGGGCGGCACCGCCGCCGAGCCCGCCGTGACGCCGAAGGGCAAGGTGTTCCCGGGCCTCGCCAAGGCGATCGCCGAGCTCGATCCGCGCCTCGCCGAGCGCATCGCCGTCGACCTCGCGGAGAAGCCCAATCTCAGCCCGCGGCGGCGGGGCTTTTCCATCGAGGGCCTGACCCCGGCTCCGGACGGCAAGGGGCTCTTGATCGGCCTGCGCAACCCGCTCAGCGCCGACAACGACGCCCTGGTGGTGCCGTTCGAGAACCCGGCCGAGGTGCTGGCGAGCGGAGCCAAGCCCAAGCTGGCCAAGCCGATCGCCCTCGACCTCAAGGGCCGCGGCATCCGCGACATCGCCTACGCGCCGGGGAGCAAGACCTACGTCATCATCGCGGGCGGCTCGGGCAGCGGCGGCGAGTCCTTCGACCTCTACCGGTGGTCCGGCACCCCCGGCGCGGCCCCGACCCGGATCGCCGGCGCCGCCGAGGCGCTGGCCGCGATTCCGGACTTCCAGCCCGAGGGCCTGCTGGTCTCTCCCGACGGCACCAAGGTACGGCTCATCAGCGACGACGCCGACATCTGCCCGGCGCGCAAGCCGCTGTCGTTCCGCAGCGTGGTCCTGGACTTGCAGTAAGCACCGTCATCGCTGGGTCTGCATCCTCCGTCGTTCCGGGGCCGCGCAGCGGAACCCGGGACGACGGAGAGGAGATGAGAGCCGTCTGCCCGATCATCGTGTCGGGCTCCGTCCTCACCAGCGCCCCCGCCGCGCCCGCACGTGATCCCGCGCGATGTCCTTGAGCGCCGGCGTGCCCAGCAGCGTCATCGCGTTGTCGAGCTCGCTGCGAAAGATCTCGATCGTCCGGGCGACGCCCTCGGTCCCGCCGGCCGCGAGGCCCCACAGGAACGGGCGGCCCAGGCTGCAGGCGGTGGCGCCGAGCGCCAGGGCCTTGATCACGTCGGTCCCGCGGCGCACGCCGCCGTCGAGGATCACCTCGGCCCGGCCCGCGACCGCCGCGGCCACGTCCGGCAGGGCCTCGATCGCCGCCGGCACGTCGTCGAGCTGGCGGCCGCCGTGGTTGGAGACGATCACCGCCTCGATCCCGAGCGCTACCGCCCGCTCGGCATCGGCCGGGTGCAGGAGGCCCTTCAGCGCCATCGGGCCGCGCCAGCTCTCCCGGATGCGCGCGATGTCGTCCCAGTTCGCCGAGGGATCGAACAGCGAGGCGACGTGCTGGGCGACGCTGGTGAAGCCGGGACCGGCGACCTCGAAATTGCCGAAGCCGAGGCGCGAGCGGGCGACCCCGGCGAGCCAGCCCGGCCGGCGGGCGAGGTCGAAGGCGGTGGAGAGGCGCGGCCGCAGGGGCATCGTGAAGGCGTTGCGCAGGTCGCGCTCGCGCCGTCCCTGCACCGCGAGGTCGACGGTGAGGCAGAGCACCCGGTAGCGCGCCGCCGCGGCGCGGCGCAGCAGCGCCTGCATCCAGTCGCGGTCGCGCAGGAAGTAGAGCTGGAACCAGCGCTCCCCGTCGGGCGCCCCCTTCGCCACGTGCTCGATCGAGCCCACCGAATTGGTCGACAGGCAATAGGGGATGCCGGCCCGCGCCGCGGCCCGGGCGCCTGCGACCTCGCCGTCCGGCCAGAAGAAGCCGGCGAGCCCGGTCGGCGCCATCATGACGGGCAGGGACGATCGGGCGCCGAGGATCGCGCAGGAGAGGTCGCGGGTGCCGACATCGACGCCGACCCGCGGCATCAGCATCCAGGCGTCGAAGGCCTCGACGTTGTCGCGCAGGGTGCGCTCGTCCTCGGCGCCGCCATCGATGAAGTCGAACACCGCCTTCGGCAGGCGGCGGGCGGCGAGGCCGCGCAGGTCCGCGACCGCGTGGGCCCGCTGCAGCCGGGCGGCGAGCCGCGTCGACGCCACGCCCTGCGCCGGCAGGGCCTGGGCGGGGGGCGTCAGCGCCGATGACGGCCGAGGGGCGACCGCCCGCCCCGTGCCGCGGGCCTCGTCTGCGTCCACGTTGGCCTCCCGGGCTTCCGGCTCTCGTGTCCGGTCGGGCCGAGGGGTAGCACCGGCGCGGAGCGGGCCGCAACCGGCGGGCCGGAGCCGTCGCGGCGGCGGGGATGGAACGGCGGAAGATGCCGCGCGTCGAACCCGCTCGATGGTCAGGCGGGCGGCGCAGCGGGGAGCCTATGGCGGATCAGGGCTCGGCCGAGCGCGACGAGATCGCGGACCGCTCGGCCCCGCGGGCGACGATCGTCCACGAGGCGGTGCGCAAGCAGGGGGAGGAGGAGCTGTCCCGCCCCGCCGGCTCCCTGTTCTGGTCCGGGGTCGCGGCGGGCATCGCCATCATGGCGTCGGTCATCGCGGAAGGGGCGCTGCACCACAAGCTGCCGCCCGACATGGCGGCCCGGACGCTGGTGGCGCAGCTCGGCTACCCGCTCGGCTTCCTGATCGTCATCCTCGGGCGGCTGCAGCTCTTCACCGAGCAGACGATCGTCACGGTGCTGCCCCTCGTCACCCGGCCGAGCGGGCGGGCGCTCGCGGCGACCGCCCGGCTCTGGGCGATCGTGCTTCTCGGCAACATGATCGGCAGCTGCGCCGCCGCCGCGCTCAACACCTACGGCCACCTGGTGAGCCAGGACCTGCTCGCCGCGATGGTGGCGGTGTCGCGCGAGAGCCTGATGCACAAGACGCCCTCCGAGATCCTGCTCCAGGGCATCCCGGCCGGCTTCCTCATCGCCACCGTGGCGTGGCTTCGGGCCGCCGCGAGCGGGGGCGAGCTGTGGATCGTCGTGATCCTCACCCTCGCGATCGTGCTCGGCGACTTCACCCACGTGGTGGCGGGGGCGGCGGAGGCCTTCCTGCTGCTGTTCTCCGGCGAGGCCGGCCTCGGCCGGGTGCTCGGCGGGCAGATCCTGCCGGCGCTCGTCGGCAACGTGATCGGCGGGACCGGCCTGTTCGCGCTGCTGGCCCACGCCCAGGTCCGCCAGGAGTTGTAAGGGAGGCGGTCAGGCGCGCAGCGCACCGAGCAGGAACGCGATCATCGCGTCGAGAGCCGGCACGAAATCCTCCGGGCACTGCACCACCAGGACCGGGTGGCAGAAGCGCACGATCGCGGTGTGGACGCAGCGCGCCGCCACCGCCGGATCCTCGACCCTGAACTCGCCCCGCGCCACGCCGTCGGCGATGATGCGCTCGAGCACCGCGGTGATCCGGTCGACGTGGTGGCGGCAGACGTTCCAGCTCTCGGACATCGCCGCCTCGACCATCTCGTGCATGCGCGGATGGCCGGTGAAGCGGCCGACGGCATCGCGGTGCAGGAAGACGATGACCTCGCGCAGCCGCGCCTCGGCCGAGAGGCCCGGCCGATCCGCGACGGCGGCGATCTGCGCCTCGACCTCGCCGATCAGGCGCGCCACCACGGCCTCGTTGATCGCCTTCTTCGAGTCGAAGAAGCGATAGACGTTGGCCGGGCTCATCCGCAGGGTCTTGGCGATGTCGGCCACCGTGGTCTTCTGGTAGCCGATCTCGCGAAAGAAGCGCTCCGCCGTCGCCAGGATGCGACAGCGCGTATCGGGCGGCGACTCCGCGACCGGCGGAGGTGCGGACAGGGCAGGGATCATGCGCGAGCCTATCGTGCCGATCGCATCCTGGTCAAAAGGCACCTGCACCCTCGCGGCCGGGTGTGGCAGCCGCGTCACCCCCGGGCGGGGCGGGCGCTCCCGTTCAGGAGCCGAACTGCGAGCCGAGGCGCTCCAGGTACTCCGCCAGGTCGATGCCGCCGACCTTCTTGCCGTAGTCGAACCGCATGCCGGCCCGGATCGCCACGCTCTCGCGCGGGGTGGTCAGGGTGACCGACTTCGTGCAGACCCAGGCGCCGTCGCGCCGGTGCTCGAAGTAGTTCAGGATTTCGTGCCGGCCCACATCTGCCTCCCTGTCAGTCGCGGAGACAACGTGGCAGTCGGGCGGAAGTTCACGGAATGTTGCGCCGGTTCGCCGAACTCTGCGCAAGCTTGAGCATAGGCCGCCGCTTGCGCGACCCCGGCGGCCGGGAGACAATCGGCGACAGGTTCCGACGAGGGAGAGAGATCGATGCCGGTCGTTTGCCGCGAGGCGCTGTTCCTGCGCCGCGAGGCGCTGTTCCTGATCGCGGGCGCGGTCGCCCTTCCGGCCCGGGCCGCGCCGCTGCAGAGCGGCGTGACCGCCTCCGCCTTCAGCTTCACCAGGCCCGAGGGCGGCAGCCTCGCGCTCGCCGAGCATGCCGGCAAGCCGATCCTCGTGGTCAACACCGCGACCGCCTGCGGCTACGCCCCGCAATTCTCCGGCCTGCAGCAGCTCTGGACCCGCTTCGGCTCCCGCGGGCTGACGGTGATCGCGGTGCCGTCGCCCGATTTCGGGCGCCAGGAGCCCCTCGACGGGCTGGCGATCGCCGAGGCCGCGCGCAAGAGCCACGGCGTGACCTTCCCGGTGGTGGACAAGACCTCCGTCACCGGGCCGCAGGCGCACCCGTTCTACCGTTGGGCCGCGGCCGAGAAGCCGGCCGAGACCCCGCGCTGGAACTTCCACAAGTACCTGGTCGGCCGCGACGGCCACCTGGCCGCCGCCTTCGCCACCCCGGTCGAGCCGACCGACCCGCGGGTGATCGCCGCGATCGTCAAGGAGCTCGACGCGGCAGGGTAGGGACCCCGCCGCGTCGAGCGGCTCAGGCCACCGCCTTCTGCGCGCCGGTGCGTGCGTGGAAGTCCGGCCCGTTGCCGGTCTTCGCCACGTAGCCGGCCCGGATCACGAAGTCGCCGAACCGCTCGCCGGCCTTGCGGTCCTTGGCGTAGGCGGCGAAGAGCGGGTCGAGCTTGGCCTTGATGTCGGAGGCCGCGACGTCGTCGGCGTAGAGCTTGCTCAACCGCGAGCCGTCGAAGGCGGCACCGAGATAGAGGTTGTAGCGCTCGGGGCCCCGGCCGACGAGGCCGATCTCGGCGATGAACGGCCGGGCGCAGCCATTGGGGCAGCCGGTCATCCGGATGGTGATGTCGTCCTCGGCGAGGCCGTGGGAGGCCAGGCTCTCCTCGAGCTCGTCGATGAGGCTCGGCAGGTAGCGCTCGCTCTCGGCGAGCGCCAGGCCGCAGGTCGGCAGCGCCACGCAGGCGAGGCTGTTGCGGCGAAGCGCCCCCGCGCCGGCGGTCAGCCCGTATTCCTGCACCAGGGCGTCGATCTCCGCCTTCCGGTCGGCCGGGACGTTGGCGATGATGACGTTCTGGTTGCCGGTCAGGCGGAAATCACCCTGGTGGACCTCGGCGATGCGGCGGAGCCCCGAGAGGATCTGCGGCCCGCCCTCGATGTCCTTGATCCGGCCGGACGCGACGTAGAGCGTCAGGTGGTGCTTGCCGTCATCGCCCTCGACCCAGCCGTAGCGGTCGCCGTTGCCGGTGAACGTGAAGGGCTTGGGGTCCTGGAAGGCGCGGCCGACGCGCTTCTCGACCTCGGCCCGGAAGGCCTTCAGGCCGTAGCGCTCGATCGTGTACTTCAGGCGGGCGTTCTTGCGGACAGTGCGGTTGCCCCAGTCGCGCTGGACGGTCATCACCGCCTCGGCGACCTTCAGGGCGTAGTCCGGCTCGCAGAAGAGCATCACGTCGGCGGTGCGCGGGAAGGTGTCGGTCTCGCCGTGGGTCATGCCCATGCCGCCGCCGACGGTGACGTTCCAGCCCGTCACCTTGCCCTTCTTGTCGAGGATCGCGATGAAGCCGAGGTCGTGGGCGTAGACGTCGACCTCGTTGGAGGGCGGCACCGCCACGATGGTCTTGAACTTCCGCGGCAAATAGGTCTTGCCGTAGACCGGCTCGACCTCGGCCGCCTCCTCGCCCCCGACCACGCGCTCGCCGTCGAGCCAGATCTCGCGCCAGGCATTGGTCTTCGGCAGCAGGGTGTCGGAGATGTCCTTGGCGAGTTTGTAGGCCGTCTCGTGGGCGCCCTTCTGGGCCGGGTTCGTCGCCGCCATCACGTTGCGGTTGACGTCGCCGCAGGCCGCGATCGTGTCGAGGAGCGCCGAGTCGATCGCCGCCATGGTGCGCTTCAGGTTCGACTTGATGACGCCGTGATACTGGAACGTCTGGCGCGTCGTCGCCCGCAGGGTGCCGTTGGCGTAGGTGCGGGCGATCTCGTCGAGGATCAGCCACTGCTTCGGGGTCACGACGCCGCCGGCGATGCGCAGGCGGATCATGAACGAATAGGCCTTGTCGAGCTTCTTCCTGGTCCGCTCGGGCCGCAGGTCGCGGTCGTCCTGCAGGTACATCCCGTGGAACTTCACGAGCTGCCCGTCATCGTCCGAGATCGCGCCGGTGGCGTTCTTCAGCAGGCCCTCGGCGAGGGTGCCGCGCAGGTAGCCGCTGGCGATCTTGATGTGCTCGTTGGCCGAGAGCTTGGCGGCCCGCGCCGCTTCCGCCTCGGTGATCGGGCGCTCGGTCGGCGGCGTCTCGTAGACGCGCTCGGCGGCGGAGATGTCGGCGGTCTTGTGGTCGGCCATGGAGTGGTGTCCGTTCGGGCGCCGGGTGCGGCGCGTCATCTACCAGCGTCTCCGACGCCTGACAGCACCGAATGAAACGCGGGATCCCCTCTCCCGTGTGGGAGAGGGGAGGCGGTACGGGTCCTAAGCAGAATTGCATGCACGGTACACGACACGGCCAGTGTGTCGGCGGTTAGGGACCTCCGACCCTCGAACCTCATCCTGAGGTGCTGGCGATCGGAGATCGCGCCGCTAGCGGCAGCCTCGAAGGAGGGCTCCAGGGATCGCACCGACTTCTGGAGCCCTCCTTCGAGGCCCAGCGATCTGCGATCGCGTGCGATCTCCGATCGCCGGCACCTCAGGATGAGGTCGCGGGTCGGAGGGACGACTGACGCTGCCTCCAAACCGCACTGTCGTGCACCGTGAATTGCATGGCACAACTCTTCTTAGCTTCTTGTTTTTGCATCATTTTCGCCGCCGAACCGGTGACCACTTCGGCGAATGATGCTTAGTACACGTCCTGCTGATAGCGGTGGCTGCGCTCCAGGCCCGCCACGGCGGCTTCGGCGGCCGCCGCATCCAGGCCCTTCACGTCGGCGAAGGCCTTGACCAGGGCCGCCCGCACGTCCTTGGCCATCGCCTTGGCGTCGCCGCAGACGTAGAAATGGGCGCCGTTATCGAGCCAGGCGACGAGCTCGCGGCGCTGCTCCCAGATCCGGTCCTGGACGTAGATCTTCTCGGGCTGATCGCGGGAGAAGGCGACGTCGATGCGGTGAAGCGAGCCGTCCTCCAGGGCCTCCTGCCACTCGAGCTGGTACAGGAAGTCGTGGGTGAAGTGGCGGTCGCCGAAGAACAGCCAGTTGCGGCCCGGCGCCTCGGTGGCGCGGCGCTCCTGCACGAAGGCGCGGAACGGCGCCACGCCGGTGCCGGGGCCGACCATGATGATGTCGGTGGCGAGATCCTTCGGCAGGCGGAAGTGCTTGTTGGGCTTCACCCGCACCCGCAGCTTGGCGCCGGTGCGGATCCGGTCGGCGACGTGGACCGAAGCGACGCCGGTCCGCGCGCGGCCATGCGTCGTGTAGCGCACCGCCGCGATGGTGAGGTGCGCCTCGTCGCCGACCTCGGCCCGCGAGGAGGCGATCGAGTAGGCCCGCGGCGGCAGCGGCCGGGTGATCTCGGAGAGGTGTTGCGCCGTGAGCTTGGCCGGGTAGGTCTCGATCAGGTCGATCAGGTGCCGGCCCTCGATCCAGGCCCGGACCTCGTTCGAGTCGATGAGGCGCCGCGCCTCCTCGTGGCCGGTGGCCTTCACGAAGCGCTCGACCGTCGCGGCCGACAGCGTGGTGATGTCGCGCTCGGCGAGCAGCGCCCGGCGCAGGGCCGCGTCGCCCTCGAGGCCCGCGGCCTTGAGGATCTGGTCGACGAGCGCCGGATCGTTCTCGGGATAGAGCTCGAGGGAATCGCCGGGCTCGTAAGCCGGGGCGGCGTCCTCGAAGGCCAGCGCGAGGTGGATCGTCTCCTTGTCGGAGCGCGAGGAGTTCAGGTTGACGTGCTCGATCACCTCGACGGTGACCGGCTCGCGGCTGACCTCGACGTCCTCGTCGGCGCCGGCCGTGCGGGCGAAGTCCACCGCCACGACGTTGCCGGCGGGCTCAGGAGGCGCGAGCGCCTTCAGGGCGTCCTTGATCCAGGCGGCGGCCGGCTTGTCGAAGTCGAGGTCGCAATCGACCCGCGGCAGCACCCGCTTGGCCCCCAGCTCCTCGAGCCGGGCGTCGAGGCGCTTACCCGTGGCGCAGAACTCGGCGTAGGAGGTGTCGCCGAGGGCCAGAACGCCGAACTCGACCCCGTCGAGGCGCGGCGCGCCCTCGCCCATGATCTCGCCATAGGCCCGCACGGCCCGGGCCGGCGGCTCGCCCTCGCCCCAGGTGGCGGCGATGACGACCAGGCGCTTCTCCTTGCCGAGGGCCGCCACGTCGAGGTCGGCGAAGTCGACGACCTTCGGCTTGAAGCCGCTCTTGCGGGCGAGCTTGGAGACGTCGCCGGCGAGTTTCTCGGAGTTGCCGGACTCGCTGGCGAACACGACCGTCAGCGGCTCGGCCGCCCGCGGCGGAGCGGCCGGGGCGGGCGCCTCGGCAGCGGCGGCGCTGCCCCCGGCGGCGTCCAGGCCGGCCAGGAAGCCCGCGAGCCAGGCGCGCTGCAGGGCGGTGGTGGAGCCGAGGGCGGCATCGAGATGGGCCCGCTCGGCGTCGCCGAAGGGAGCCGTGCGGGGAAGGAGCGCGGGGCGAGACATGCCCGCACAGATGTGCCCGCGCGGTCCCGGAGTCAACCGAAATGTTCTTTTTGAAGAACGCGCCCGCGGGAGATCGTCGTTATCGCCCCGGCCGCCGGAAAGAGAAAATTATTTTCCGTTCGCCGCGACAGGCTGGATGAACGGTGCCGTCGGGAGCGGCAACGCAGTGGTGCTCTTCACCTTCTCCATGGCGAACCGCGATGTCACGTTCTTGAGCGGCAGCACCGCGATCAGGCGCTTGTAGAAGGCGTCGTAGGCCTGCATGTCCGCCACCACGACGCGGAGCATGTAGTCGACGTCGCCGGCCATGCGGTAGAATTCCAGCACCTCCGGCATGCCCGAGACCGTGGCGGCGAACCGCTCCAGCCACTCGCGCGAATGGTCGTTGGTCTCGATCGAGACGAACACCGTGAGCCCGAGCCCCAGCTTGACGGGGTCGAGCACCGCCACCCGCCGGTCGATCACCCCGTCGGCCTCGAGGCGCTGGATCCGCTTCCAGCACGGGGTCTGCGACAGGCCGACGCGCTCCCCGATCTGCGCAATCGACAGAGTGGCGTCGTTCTGGAGCAGGGCGAGGATCTTCAGATCGATGGCATCCACTGCGCGGCTCCGATTCTGGAGAAGATTCTTTCAAGGATGACCCTTGGGCAGGGAACGAATCTCCTACCCGGTGGTTTGCCGGATCCCGAATATCGCGGAACGCCGGGGCGAAGCTCGCGAAAAACACCGGGACCGCATCCCAGCCATGCCTTGACAGTGTTCGGTATAGCGAACAGTTACCGGGTCCGACAAGCAGCCATTCCCGTGCTCCCCATGACCCTCCCCCTCGACCGTGCGGCGCAGGCCGACCTTGCGCAGTCGCTGGCGGCGCGCCTGCGTCCCCTCGCCCTGCCGGAGCGCCTCGCGCTGATCGACGCGACGATGGACGGCCGCCTGGTCTTCACCACGAGCTTCGGCCTCGAGGATCAGGCCCTGACCCATGCCCTGCGCATGGCGAAGTCGCGGGCCGAGATCGTCACGCTCGATACCGGCCGGCTCTTCCCCGAGACCTACGACGTCTGGGCCGAGACGGAAGCCGCCTACGGCTTGCGCATCCGCGCCTACGCGCCCGAGCGCGAGGCCGAGGAGCTTTTCGTCGCCGAATCGGGCATCAACGGATTCCGGCACTCGGTCGCGGCGCGGCAGGCCTGCTGCGGCTTTCGCAAGGTCGAACCCCTGGGACGGGCGCTTTCCGGCGCCGCCGGCTGGCTCACCGGCCTGCGTGCCGGCCAGTCGGCCAACCGCGCCGAGACGCCGCTGGCCGAGGCCGACGAGGCCCGCGGCCTGATCAAGCTCAACCCCCTGGCCGACTGGACCCGCGAGGCGATCGCCGACTTGGTCCACCAGAACTACGTGCCCTACAACGTCCTGCACGACCGCGGCTTCCCGTCGATCGGCTGCGCGCCCTGCACCCGCGCCGTGAAGGTCGGCGAGCCCGAGCGGGCCGGCCGCTGGTGGTGGGAGCAGGCGGGCAAGCAGGAATGCGGCCTGCACGTCGCGGGAGCGCCGGGCGCGGTCCTGCGCCCAGGCCAGGAGCCCGCCGCCTTCGAGCCGGCACAGTCGGACCGTAACCTTTCCCCCGCGTCGTCCTCGACCAGAAGCAACCCGGAGCTGGCCGCATGAGCGCCGCCCTTAAAGTCCGCACCGACGGGCTCGACCGCCTGACCCACCTCCAGCGCCTGGAGGCCGAGAGCATCCACATCATGCGGGAGACGGTCGCCGAGACCGAGAACCCGGTGATGCTGTACTCGATCGGCAAGGATTCCTCGGTGCTGCTGCACCTGGCGCTCAAGGCCTTCGCGCCGGGCCGGCTGCCGTTCCCGCTGCTCCACGTCGACACGACCTGGAAGTTCCGCGAGATGATCGCCTTCCGCGACCGGCGCGCGAAGGAGCTCGGCCTCGACCTCCTCGTCCACACCAACCCGGACGGGCTCGCCCGCGGCATCGGGCCGGTGAGCCACGGTTCCGAGGTCCATACCGACGTGATGAAGACCCAGGCCCTGCGCCAGGCCCTCGACACGCACAAGTTCGACGCCGCCTTCGGCGGGGCGCGCCGCGACGAGGAGGCCTCGCGGGCCAAGGAGCGCATCGTCTCGTTGCGCACCGCCCAGCACCGCTGGGACCCGAAGCGCCAGCGCGCCGAGCCCTGGCACCTCTACAACATGAAGAAGCAGCGCGGTGAGTCCTTGCGCGTCTTCCCGCTCTCGAACTGGACCGAGCTCGATATCTGGCTCTACATCGAGCAGGAGAACATCCCGATCGTGCCGCTCTACTACGCGGCCGAGCGCCCGGTGGTGGAGCGCGACGGGCAGCTCATCATGGTCGACGACGGGCGCCTGCCGCTCCGGCCCGGCGAGACGCCGCAGATGCGCCGCGTGCGGTTCCGGACGCTCGGCTGCTACCCGCTGACCGGGGCGGTCGAGAGCGACGCCGCGACCCTGCCGGAGATCATCGGCGAGACGCTGGCGACCCGCACCTCCGAGCGGCAGGGCCGGGTGATCGACAAGGACGGCGCCGGCGCCATGGAGCGCAAGAAGCAGGAAGGCTACTTCTGATGACCGTGCACCAATCCACCCGCGCCTTCGGCTACGAGGCGTTCCTCGCCGCCCACCAGCGCAAGGAAGTGCTGCGGTTCATCACCTGCGGCTCGGTCGACGACGGCAAGTCGACCCTGATCGGGCGGCTCCTGCACGACACCAAGCAGATCTTCGACGACCAGGTGAGCGCGCTCGAGCGCGACTCGCGCCGCCACGGCACGCGGGGCGGGGAGCTCGACCTCGCGCTCCTCGTCGACGGCCTGCAGGCCGAGCGCGAGCAGGGCATCACCATCGACGTCGCCTACCGGTTCTTCTCGACCGAGCGGCGCTCGTTCATCGTCGCCGACACCCCCGGCCACGTGCAGTACACCCGCAACATGGCGACCGGCGCCTCGACCGCCGAGGTCGCGGTGCTGCTCGTCGATGCGAGGAAGGGCCTGAGCCCCCAGACCCGCCGCCACGCCCTGCTGGTCTCGATGCTCGGCATCCGCCGCGTCGTGCTGGCGGTCAACAAGATGGACCTGATCGGCTGGTCGCAAGATCGGTTCGAGACGATCGTGGCCGAGTTCGAGGCCTTCGCGAAAGGTCTCTCCTTCGCCGAGGTCACCGGCATCCCGCTCTCGGCGGCGAACGGCGACAACGTCGTGCTGCCCGGCACCGCCGCCCCCTGGTACACCGGCGCGCCGCTGCTGCAGTACCTCGAGGAGGTGCCGGCCCATGTCGAGGAGGAGGTCGCCCCCTTCCGCATGGCGGTGCAGTGGGTCAACCGGCCGAATTCCGACTTCCGCGGCTTTGCCGGCCTGATCGCGTCTGGCGCGATCGCCCCGGGCGACGCGGTCGTGGTGGCGCCCTCGGGCACCCGCTCCACGGTGGCGCGGATCGTCACCTATGACGGCGACCTGGACCGCGCCATCGCCGGCCAGTCGGTGACCCTGGTGCTGGCCGACGAGGTCGACGCCTCCCGCGGCAGCGTGATCGCCGCCGCCGCGCAGGCGCCGTTGGTGAGCGACCGGCTCGAGGTGCGGCTGTTCTGGGCCAACGAGGCCGAGCTGACGCCGGGCGCGACCTACCTCGCCAAGGTCGGCACCGTGACGGCCAATGCCGTGGTCGAGGCGGTGCGCGCGCGCATCGATACCGAGACCGGGCAGGGCGTGCCGGCCGAACGCTTGAGCGCCAACGACATCGGCGACGTCACCTTGAGCCTCGACCGCAAGGTCGCGGTCGACGCCTACCGGCAGAACCGCGACACCGGCAGCCTGATCCTGATCGACCGCACGACCACCGACACGGCGGCGCTCGGCCTGGTCCAGGCACCCCAGATCGCTCCCCAGGGCGGGACCGAGGCCGAGGCTCCGACGACCGAAGCGAAGGCCGGGGCGGCTCCCGCCGGCGGCGGCTTCCTCGGCTCCCTGCGCCGGCTGTTCCGGGGCTCGTCCCTGGCGCTCCTCGCCGGGGCCTCGTTCCTGGCGCTGGCCGGGGCGCCGGCCCCGGTCAAGGCGCAAGCCCTCCTCAACGTCTCCTACGATCCGACCCGCGAGCTGTACCGGGCGATCGACGCCGCCTTCGCCAAGGAATGGAAGGCCAAGACCGGCGAGACCGTGACGGTGCGCGCCTCGCATGGCGGCTCGGGCGCCCAGGCCCGCTCGGTCATCGACGGGCTGCCGGCCGACGTGGTGACGCTGGCGCTCGCCAGCGACATCGATGCCATCGCCGAGCGCACCAAGAAGCTGCCGGCCGACTGGCAGAAGCGTCTTCCCCACAACTCGACGCCCTACACCTCGACCATCGTGTTCCTGGTCCGCAAGGGCAACCCGAAGGGCGTCAAGGACTGGGACGACCTGGTCAAGCCCGGCATCCAGGTCATCACCCCGAACCCGAAGACCTCGGGCGGCGCGCGCTGGAACTACCTGGGCGCCTACGCCTATGCGCTCGCCAGGAACAACGGCGACGACGCCAAGGCGAAGGCGTTCATCGCCGCCCTGTTCAAGAACGTGCCGGTGCTCGACACCGGGGCGCGGGGCGCCACCACCACCTTCGTGCAGCGGGGCCTCGGCGACGTGCTGATCGCCTGGGAGAACGAGGCGTTCCTGGCCGACGAGGAATTCGGCAAGGGCAAGTTCGACATCGTGGTGCCGTCGCTCTCGATCCTGGCCGAGCCGCCGGTGGCCCTCGTCGACGCCAATGTCGACCAGAAGGGCACCCGCCGCCAAGCGGAGGCCTACCTGCAGTTCCTCTATACCCGGGAGGCGCAAGCCATCATCGCCAGGAACTACTACCGCCCGCGCGACGAATCGGCGGCGGCCAAGGAGGACCTGGCCCGCTTCCCCAAGCTGAAGCTCGTCACCATCGACGACACCTTCGGCGGCTGGGCCAAGGCGCAGAAAACCCATTTCGACGACGGCGGCGTCTTCGACGCCATCCTGAAGTCCCGCCAATGAGCAACGCCGCGGCCCTGCCCGCGGGGCGGGCCGCACCCCGCTTCCGGCGACCGAGCGCGCTCCCGGGCTTCCGCCTCACCTTCGGGATCACGCTCACCTACCTGACCCTGCTCGTCCTGCTGCCGCTGGCGGTGCTGCTCCTGCGCGCCGCCAGCGTCGGCCCGGCCGGGCTGTGGGCGCTCGTCACCGACGCCCGCAACCTCGCGGCGCTCAAGACCTCGTTCGGCCTGTCGCTCGCCGCCGCCGCGATCGATGCGGTGTTCGGGCTCCTGATCGCCTGGGTGCTGACGCGCTACCGCTTCCCCGGCCGGCGGATCATCGACGCCCTCGTCGACCTGCCCTTCGCCCTGCCGACGGCGGTGGCCGGCATCGCGCTCGCCAGCCTCTACGCCCCGAACGGCTGGATCGGCGAGCCGCTGATGAGCCTCGGGATCAAGGTCGCTTACACCCCGCTCGGCATCCTGGTGGCGCTCGTCTTCGTCGGCCTTCCGTTCTGCGTCCGCACGGTGCAGCCGCTGGTGGCCGAGATCGACCGGTCGAGCGAGGAGGCCGCCGCGATCCTCGGCGCCTCGCGCTTCCGGGCGCTGGTCACCGTGATCCTGCCGCCGCTGATCCCGGCGATGCTCACGGGCTTCGCGCTGGCCTTCGCGCGGGCCGTCGGCGAGTACGGCTCGGTGATCTTCGTCGCCGGCAACCTGCCTTTCGTCTCGGAGATCGCGCCGCTCCTGATCGTGATCAAGCTCGAGGAGTTCAACTACGCCGGCGCCACCGCCATCGCGGCCGTGATGCTGCTGATGTCGTTCGCCGCGCTCCTCGCCATCAACCTGGTGCAGGATGTCAGCCGCCGCAGGTTCGGGCATGTCTGAGACCGTCCCGTCGATTCCGCCGCCCTCCCGCGGCCCGCACGCGGCGCTCACCGAGCCGCGCCCGGTCCGGATCGCCCTGATCCTCCTGGCCGTCGCCTTCCTGGCCCTCTTCCTGCTGCTGCCGCTGGCGGTGGTGTTCGTCGAGGCGCTGAGCAAGGGGGTCGGGGCCTATCTCGACACCTTCGCGGAGCCGGATGCCCAGGCGGCGATCCGCCTGACGCTCCTCGTCGCGGTGATCGCGGTGCCGCTCAACGTCGCGTTCGGCCTGTGCGCCTCCTGGGCCATCGCCAAGTTCGACTTCCGCGGCCGTAACCTCCTCATCACCCTGATCGACCTGCCGTTCTCGGTCTCGCCGGTGGTGGCGGGCCTGATCTACGTGCTGCTCTTCGGGGCGCAGGGGCTGTTCGGGCCGTTCCTGCACCGGCACGGCATCGAGATCATCTTCGCAGTGCCGGGCATCGTGCTCGCCACCGTGTTCGTCACCTTCCCGTTCGTGGCCCGCGAGCTGATCCCGCTGATGCAGGACCAGGGCACCACCGACGAGGAGGCCGCGTTGACCCTCGGGGCGAGCCCGTGGCGGGTCTTCCGGACCGTGACGCTGCCCAACGTGCGCTGGGCGCTGCTCTACGGCGTGCTGCTCTGCAATGCCCGGGCGATGGGCGAGTTCGGCGCGGTCTCGGTCGTGTCCGGTCGAATCAGGGGCCTCACCACCACCATGCCGCTGCACGTCGAGATTCTGTACAACGAGTACAATTACGTGGCGGCGTTCGGGATCGCCTCGCTGCTGGCGCTCCTGGCGCTCGTCACCCTGGCGGGAAAATCGTTCCTTGAATGGCGCCACGCGGATGCGCTGGCCGGACGCGGAGCCCACTGAGATGACGGCAGGATTCGCTCCCACCACCCTGACCCTGCGCCGCGACGCGCAGGTCCGGTCGGTCGAGGTCGCCGCCCCCGAGCGCCTGCGCCACGCCGGAACGTCCGTGCGCGTCGATGCCATCGTCAAGCGCTACGCCGGCGCCGGCCCGGCGGCCCTCGAGGGCGTCAGCCTGGCGATCGAGCCCGGCGAGCTGCTGGCGCTGCTTGGTCCCTCGGGCTCGGGCAAGACGACGCTCCTGCGCGTCATCGCCGGGCTCGAGATCCCGGATGGCGGCCGGGTTTTCTTCGGCTCGCAGGACACCACCGACCTGCCCGTCCAGCGCCGCGGCGTCGGCTTCGTGTTCCAGCACTACGCCCTCTTCCGCCACCTGACGGTGTTCGAGAACATCGCCTACGGGTTGCGCTCGCGCCCCCGGGCCCACCGCCCGAAGGAGGACGAGATCCGCCGCCGGGTCGAGCGCCTGCTCGAGCTGGTGCAGCTGCCCGACCTCGCCAAGCGCTATCCGGGCCAGCTCTCGGGCGGCCAGCGCCAGCGCGTCGCGCTCGCCCGCGCGCTCGCCGTCGAGCCCTCGGTGCTGCTCCTCGACGAGCCCTTCGGCGCCCTCGACGCCCAGGTGCGCAAGGACCTGCGGCGCTGGCTGCGCGAGATCCACCGCGAGACCGGCCAGACCACGATCTTCGTCACCCACGACCAGGACGAGGCCCTGGAGCTCGCCGACCGGATCGCGATCCTCAACAAGGGTCGCATCGAGCAGGTCGGCGCAGCCCACGAGGTCCAGGACCACCCGGCCTCGCGCTTCGTGATGTCCTTCGTCGGCGAGACCGCGCGCCTCGCCGCCGAGGTCTCGGACGGGCAGGTCCGCGTCGCCGGCCGCCCGGTCATCGCGGCGGAGCCCGGCTGGCCGCAAGGCGCCGTCGATCTCTGCCTGCGGCCCTGGGACCTCACGGTCGGGCAGGGACCCGGCACGCTGCCCGGCACCGTGCGCGAATGGCGCCGCACCGGCCGCGGGACCGTGGCGGAGATCCTGCTCGACGGCGCCGAGGCCCCGGTCGAGGTGAAGGTGACCGAGGTCTACGAGCCCGGCGACCGGGTGGCCCTCGCGGTGGGGGCAGCGCGGGTGTTCGCGCGGGGATAGAATCGGCCAGGCCAGTATCGACCGTAGCGATTGTTACCAAAACCGCGATTTTGGTAACAATCGCTACGGTCCTCTGCTCAATCCCGCCCCTCACGACGCGCTAGGAGGTCCGGCCCAGCCACACGCCGCAAGGTTCGGCCGCCGATCCAGGCCAGCAGGGCCGTCGCCGCGTAGATGGCAATTCCGGCGACCGGCATGAGGTAGAGGTTGAGCCGGTATTCGAACATGACGTCGGCCACGGCGGTCATGTCGCTCCCCGACATCTCCCGGCAAATGTCGTCCGTGAAGAAATCGCTCAGGCGGCTTGGCGGCTTGGCGGCTTGGCTGCTTGGCGGGTCGGATCTGACCATGCGGAGTGCGGCGGCGAGCAGGAGAGACAGCAAAAGCCTGA
>NZ_SRLB01000100.1 GCF_004745635.1 Methylobacterium nonmethylotrophicum
GATGAGCCGTCCCGCCGGCAGGTAGATCGTCCCCAGCATCGTGCGGGCGTTGTCGCTGATGATCCGGTACTGCCGCATCGGCGGCGCCGGGCCGGGCGGGGGCGGCGGCGGCGGCGTCACGTAGGGATCGAGCGGAACCGGAACCGGATTCACGACCGTGCGCTGCTCGGCCATCAGCAGGCCCGCCATCAGGCCGCTCGTCGGTGCGGTCAGGCTGATGGTGGTGTCCTTGTCGAACAGCAATCCGCCCTTGTCGCCGGTGAAGAAGAGCCCGACCCCCTGGCCCGACATGATCGCCTTCTTGTCGACGATCAGGGGTCCGTCCTTCATCACGTAGGTGCCGGCACGAAGCGTGACGATGGCGGTCTCTGTGATCCGCAGGCCGCCGCAATAGGTGCCGGGATCCAGGGTGATGATCCCGGTCACGATGTTGGTGGGACCGGCCGGCGTCTTCGCCAGCGGATTGGCCCATGGGCTCAAGGTCACGCAGTTCGCGTCCGGCGTCGGCAGCGGACGGTCCTTGAGCGGATCGCCGAGGGACGGGCAGTCGGTGATCGGGGATGGGGTGAACAGGGCCTTCGAGCCGTCGAACCCGCCCGCCGAGCAGATCGTCAGCGCCCGGGCCGTCGCGCTGTCCTTGCCCATCATCCCGCTCGGATGCGACGAGTTCGAGTAGAGCGAGCAGCCGTCGGCGGTGACCTTCGCGTTCTTCTCCAGGTTGACCGCCCCCTTGACGGAGGGTTCGAGGGCGAGCAGGCACAGGCGGACCGAGCCGACGAGCTGGGCGGTGGACCGGATGATGAGGGTGCTCGACGGCAGGCTGAGGAGCCTGCCCATCAGCGAGGGCACCGTCTCCTCCAGCACCGTCGACACCGAGGTGCGCTTGTCGCCGACCGTGACCGTGATGCTGCTCTGCCTGTCGACCGGCGTGCGCGCCTGGGCCTGGGTTGCCTGCTGGGTGATGCTCATCACCGAGGCGTCGTCGGAATTGGCGAGCTTGAGCATGTTGGCGCCGGCGAGCACGCCGGCATCGACGGCGCTCTGCAACTGCGCCTTGCGGTAGAGCAGGCGGC
>NZ_SRLB01000101.1 GCF_004745635.1 Methylobacterium nonmethylotrophicum
GGTCATCCGTGGGTTCCCTTTGGGGGTGAGTCCGTGGGCGGGCGGGGTTTGGTTACAGGGCTCGCGCATCACCGCCCTCCCGTGTCGCGCTTGCCGCCCAGGCCGGGCATGGTCATGCCGGGCATGCGGGAGTGGTCCATGCCCTCCATGCCGCCCGAGCCGGACCTCGGTGTCACGGCGCGGTTGAGCTCGCGCCAGTCCTTGGGATCGACCACGTCGTAGCGCGCCACGCCCGCGGTGACCGCGGAGTAGCGCGGCGCGCGCACGGCGGCGGCGGGGTTGGCCGGGGCAACCAGCCAGTCCGGCGCGGCGGTGGGCACGCAGGCCGCGAGCGGCAAGGCCGTGAGCGCCAAGGCCGTGAGCGCCACGGCCGGCCTGAGGAAGGTGAGCATCGCTTCGGATCCCGAACGGGGGCTGGCGGCCGCGCTCAGGAGCGCGGACCGGCGGACAGGGAGGGGGCGCGGGCAGGCGCAGCTGAGCCGGCCGGGCCGGGCGCGGCCTGCGCAGGCAGGATCCTGGTCAGGGCGCGGCCGGGAGCGGCGGGAGGGGGCGGGCGTCTGGCCCGCCGCGGTCAGGCGCGGTGCCTGGGGGGCCGCTCGATGCGCAGGGGACGCGGCTGGGCGACGCCGTCCTCCTGGGCCAGGCCGATGGGCTCGGAGGGGCGCAGGACCAGCGCCGTGCCCGACCAGGGCGCGTCCGGCAGGGCCGCCTGGCAGGCCAGGGGGCAGCAGGTGGCCACGCAGCCGGCCGGCCGCGTGTGGTGGCCGTGCGGGTCCGGGTGGTGCTGGCCGGCCGAGGCGAGCCGGTGGCACTCGGGGACGTCCGCGCCGTCCGCCTGGCCGCTCGCTGCCGCGGGCGCGTCGGCGGGGCCGGCTGCGGGCCGATGCTGGGCGTGCGGGTCGGCGGGGGCCTGGTCGACGGCGGCGTGGTCGGCCGCGGCGTGGCGCTGCATCGTGCACGGCGCCGCCGGGGCGATGGCCACGGCCATCGCCAGCACCGCGAGCAACATTGCGCGAAGAACTGCCAAGGACCCAGAGACCCT
>NZ_SRLB01000102.1 GCF_004745635.1 Methylobacterium nonmethylotrophicum
CGACGACCTGATCTCCGGGGGGGCGGGCGACGACATCGTGTTCAACAGCCCGGGCAACGACATCCTGCTGGGCGGCCAGAGCCCGACCGGCCCGACCGGCACCGACACCCTGGTGTTCAACTCCCGGCTCGCCGACACCACCGTCGCCCGCGACGGCGCCTACACCCTCATCGCCGGCCCCGAGGGCCAGGACCGCGTCACCGGCTTCGAGCGCTACCTCTTCTCCGACGCCACCATCGTCACCGGAGACGCAAAGCCCCTCGTCGACGACCTCTTCTATCTCGCCGCCAACAAGGACGTGCTCCAGGCCGGCCAGGACGCCGACGACCACTACGCCCAGTACGGCTGGACGGAGGGCCGCGACCCCAGCGCCCTGTTCTCCACCACAGGCTACCTCGCCGCCAACCCGGGCCTGCGCGCCTCGGGCCAGAACCCCCTCGCGCAGTACGATCAGGCCGGCTGGAAGGAGGGCCGCGACCCCTCCGCCGCCTTCGACAACGAGCTCTACCTCGCCCGCAACCCCGACGTGAAGGCCGCCGGGATCGACCCGCTCAAGCACTACCTCGAATACGGCCAGGGCGAGGGCCGCGCGATCTACGCCGCGATCGGCAGGACCGCGGATCTGGCGCTGCATCCGGGCTTCGACGCGGAATTCTACCTGCTTCAGAACGGCGACGTGGCGCGGGCGGCGATCGCGTCGGGCCGGGACGGGTTCGCTTACGCCTACGAGCACTACCAGACCTACGGCTGGCGGGAGGGGCGCGACCCGAACGCGGTGTTCGACACGCGGGGCTACCTGACCGCGTATGGCGACGTGCGGGCGGCGGGGATCGACCCGCTGATGCACTACGACGTGTATGGCTGGAAGGAGGGACGGGATCCCGGGACGGGCTTCGACACGACGGCGTACCTGGCGGCGAACGGGGACGTGCGGGCGGCGGGGATCGACCCGATGCTGCACTACCTGCAATACGGCGCGATCGAGGGCCGCTCGCCCCAGGGCGACGCCACCTTCGGATTCGGAACACAGGGCTGA
>NZ_SRLB01000011.1 GCF_004745635.1 Methylobacterium nonmethylotrophicum
GCGCCGGTGGCGCGCGAGCGCCTGCAGATCCTTCTGGCGCATGAGCGCACCGCGTTCGGGCGCTCGGACCTGGTGGCAGTCCTGCGCGAGGAGATCCTGGCGGTGATCGCCAAGCACGTCGCCATCGACCAGGAGAAGGTGAAGATCACCATGGAGCGGGGCGACGCGGTCTCGACCCTGGAGATCGACGTCGAGCTGCCGAAGGCCGTCCACCGGGCGGCCTGAGCCGACCAAGACCCGTGCCCGGGGGCCTTGCGCTCCCGGCCCGCCCGGGCGATTCAGACGCTCCCCGGACGGAGCGTGCTCTTGGCGGACGCCTTCCCACTCAACGACAAGCTGGCCCTGGTCACGGGGGCCGGCAGCGGCATCGGGGCGGCGCTTGCGGCCGGCCTCGCCCGACGGGGCGCCCGGCTCGTCCTCGTCGACCGCGACCCGGAGGGCCTGCGCGGCACCGAGGCGGCGGTGCGCGCCCTCGGGCGCGAGGTCGGCGCCCACCCGCTCGACGTCACGGATTTCGACGCCGTCGCGGCCCTGCCGGAGGTGGTCTCCGCGCGGCACGGCCCCCTCGATCTCCTGATCAACAATGCCGGCGTGGCGCTCGCCGGCCGCTTCGCCGATGTCGAGCTCGCCGATTTCGACTGGCTGATGGACGTCAACTTCCGCGCCGTGGTGCGGATGACCCGCGCCTTCCTGCCCATCCTGGAGAGCCGGCCGGCGGCGCAGATCGTCAACCTGTCGAGCCTCTACGGGATCGTCGCCCCCCCGGGCCAGGCGGCCTACGCGGCGAGCAAGTTCGCGGTGCGCGGCTTCTCCGAGGCCCTGCGGCACGAATATGCCGGCACCAGTCTCGGGGTCAGCGTGGTGCATCCGGGCGGCGTGGCCACGGCCATCGCCCGCAGCGCCCGGGTCGGCCCCCGCCTCGACCCCGCCGAGGTCGCCCGCGGCAAGGCGGCGATAGAGCGCCACCTGCGCCTGCCCCCCGAGGCGGCGGCGGAGCGCATCCTGCAGGGCATCGTGCGGCGCGAGCCCCGCATCCTCGTCGGCCGCGACGCCGCCCAGGTGGCGCTGATCCAGCGCCTGATGCCGGTGCGCTACTGGTCGCTGATCGCCCGCGCCATGGAGTGACCGCATGATCGCCCGCGAGACGAAGCGCCTGCCGAGCCTGCGCGCCCACCTGTTCGACTGGATCATCCGCCGGCAGGTGAAGCCGAAGCTCGCCCGCGCCGCCGGCGACATCGCGGCGGTGCGGCGGATCTTCGACCAGGCGAGCTTTCCCGACCCGCCCGGCATCGTCTTCCGACCGGGCGAGGTCGGGGGCATCCCGGGCGAATGGGCCGAGCGCCCAGGGCTCGCGCCGGATGCGCCGCGCCTCCTCTACCTGCATGGCGGCGGCTTCATCGGCTGCTCTCCGCGCACCCACCGGCCCGTGATCGGCGGCCTCGCCGGGCGGGGCCTGCGGATCTTCAGCCCCGATTACCGCCTCGCCCCCGAGCACCCGTTCCCGGCGGCCCTCGACGACGCGGCCGCCTGCTGGTCCGCCTTCGCGGCGGCGGGTCCGGCCGGCCTCGCCGGCGATTCCGCCGGCGGCAACCTCGCGCTGGCGCTGATGCTGCGGGCCCGCCGGGACGGGCTGCCGCTGCCCACGGCCGCGGTCCTGTTCTCGCCCTCGACCGACATGCTGGGCGAGGGCGAGTCGATGCGGGCGAATGCCCGCCGCGACGCGATGTTCGATCCCACCAAGCTCCAGCACCTGGCCGAGGCCTACCTCGCCGGGCACGACCCCGCCGACCCGCTGGCCTCGCCGCTGCGCGGCGACCTCGCCGGCCTGCCGCCGCTGCTGTTCCATGTCGGCGCCCGGGAGGTCCTGCGCGACGATTCGGTGCGCTTCGCCGCGAAGGCGCGGGACGCGGGCGTCGACGCCACCGTGACGGTCTGGCCGGTGGTGCCGCATGCCTGGCAGCTCGCCCACTCGTTCCTGCCGGAGGCGCGCCGCTCCCTCGCCGAGGCGGCGGCGTTCCTGACGGCGCGGGCCAGGGCGACGGAGGCGGTCCGGTGACGGAGGCGCCCGCCCGGCACACGGCATCCTGGCCGGACAGGCCCCTCGGCGTCCTGGTGATCGGGGCCGGCTTCTCCGGGCTCGCCATGGCGATCCGCTGCCTCCAATCCGGCATCGACGACCTCCTGGTGGTCGAGAAGGCCGAGGCGGTCGGCGGCACCTGGCACGAGAACACCTATCCGGGCGCCGCCTGCGACATCCCGGCCCATCTCTACGCCCTGTCCTTCGCGCCGAAGGCCGACTGGTCGCGGACCTATGCCGGCCAGCCCGAGATCGCCGCCTACCTGCGCGAGCTGGTGGAGCGGTTCGGCCTCGCCAGGCACCTGTCGCTCTCCACCGCCGTCACCGGCGCGGTTTGGGACGAGGCGCGGTCCCTCTGGCGGGTCGAGACCGACCGCGGCCCGCTGGAAGCCCGGGTGCTGGTCTCCGGCATGGGGGCGCTGCACCACCCCGCGCTGCCGGCGATCCCGGGACTGCAGACCTTCCGGGGCCCGCTCTTCCACACCTCGGCCTGGGACCACGGCGTGCCGCTCCGGGGCAAGCGCGCCGGCGTGATCGGGACGGGGGCGAGCGCGATCCAGGTCGTGCCGGCCATCGCCCCGGAGGTGGAGCAGCTCGTCCTGTTCCAGCGCACGCCGCCCTGGGTGATCCCCCGCAACGACCGGCCGATCGGCCCGCGGATGCAGGCCCTGTTCCGCCGCCTGCCGGCCGCGCGCCGGCTCCTGCGCGCCGCCCAGTTCTGGCTGCGGGAGGCGCAGGCCGCTCTCGGCTTCACCCGGGTCTCGGGCCTCACCCGCCTCGCCGAGGCGGCGAGCCGGCGCCACCTGCGCCAGCAGATTGCCGATCCCGGCCTGCGCGCGAAGCTGGCCCCGCCCTATCGGCTCGGCTGCAAGCGGGTGCTGATCTCGGACGACTACTACCCGGCCCTGACCCGGCCGAACGTGACGCTCGAGACCGGCGGCATCCGCACCGTCACCCCGGACGGCGTCACGATGCAGGATGGCCGCCACCACCCCCTCGACGTGCTGGTGCTGGCCACCGGCTTCGACGTCACCGCGTCCCTCGCCCGGGTGCCGGTGGTCGGCCGCGACGGGCTGATCCTGGCCCGAGCCTGGGGCGAGCGGGTGGCGGCGCATCGGGGCCTGGCGCTCGCGGGCTTCCCCAACTTCTTCATGCTCCTCGGGCCCAATACGGGCTTGGGCCACAATTCCGTGGTGCTGATGATCGAGGCGCAGGTCGAGTACGTGCTCGCCTGCCTGACCGAGATGCGGGCGCGCCACCTCGCGGCGATCGAGCCGGCGCCGGAGGCGCAGGCGCGCTACCTCGCCGAGCTGGAGACGCGGCTGTCGGGGAGCATCTGGCAGCAGGGCGGCTGCGCCAGCTGGTACCAGGACGCGTCTGGGCGCAACATCGCGCTCTGGCCCGGCACCGTCGTCGCCTATCAGCGCGCGATGAGGAGGCCCGACTGGGCCGAGTTCGTCCTCACCCCGGCAAGATCCCCGGCGTGAGCCGGCGGGCCCGCCGCAAGAGGCGTGAATCGCATCGCTGCGCTGCGGCGATGTGCTTTGCGCCCGTCATACGCGCGTGCTATCGGCCGGTGCCAACTCAATCCAGGCGAAATGCCCGCCGGGCGCCTTGCCCGGCGTATTGACGAGGCGGCTCCCGCGAGGGCCGCACGCACGAGGAGTTGGTTCATGGCCCGCATCAGCACCGACACGATCATCGAGGGCCTGACCTTCGACGACGTCCTGCTCCGGCCCGCCGCATCCTCGGTGATGCCGGCGGAGGTGAGCCTGAGCACCCGCCTCACCCGCTCGATCCGGCTCAACATGCCGATCATCGCCTCGGCGATGGACACGGTGACCGAGGCCCGGATGGCCATCGCGATGGCGCAGAACGGCGGCCTTGGGGTGATCCACCGCAACCTCGAGCCGCCGGAGCAGGCCGAGCAGGTCCGCCTCGTCAAGAAGTACGAGTCCGGCATGGTGCTCAACCCGATCACCATCCACCCGGACGAGACCCTGGCCGACGCCTACGGGCTGATGCGCCAGCACGGCATCTCCGGCATCCCGGTGGTCGAGCGCGGCCCCAACGGCTCGCGCGGCAAGCTCGTCGGCATCCTGACCAACCGCGACACGCGCTTCGCCACCGACCAGAGCCAGCCGGTCTCCCAGCTGATGACCCGCGACCGGCTGATCACCGTGCGCGAGGGCGTGACCCAGGACGAGGCCAAGCGCCTGCTGCACCAGTTCCGCATCGAGAAGCTTCTCGTCGTCGACGACCATTACCGCTGCATCGGCCTCATCACCGTCAAGGACATCGAGAAGCAGGTCGCCTACCCGAACGCCATCAAGGACGAGCAGGGCCGCCTGCGGGTCGCCGCCGCCACCACCACCGGCGACGGCGGGTTCGAGCGGGCCGAGCGCCTGATCGATGCCGGCTGCGACGTCATCGTGGTCGACACCGCCCACGGCCACTCGTCGAAGGTGCTGGAGAGCGTGCGCCGGGTGAAGACCCTGTCGAACGCCGTGCAGGTCATCGCCGGCAACGTCGCGACCCGCGAGGGTGCCCAGGCGCTGATCGACGCCGGCGCCGATGCGATCAAGGTCGGCATCGGCCCGGGCTCGATCTGCACCACCCGCATCGTCGCCGGCGTCGGCGTGCCCCAGCTCACCGCCATCATGGAGGCGGTCGAGGCCGGCAACGAGGCCGACGTGCCGGTGATCGCCGATGGCGGCATCAAGTATTCGGGCGACCTCGCCAAGGCGATCGCCGCCGGCGCCTCGGTGGCGATGCTGGGCTCGCTGCTCGCCGGCACCGACGAGGCCCCGGGCGAGGTCTTCCTGTACCAGGGCCGCTCGTACAAGAGCTACCGCGGCATGGGCTCGGTCGGCGCCATGGCGCGCGGCTCGGCCGACCGCTACTTCCAGGCCGAGGTCAGCGACACCCACAAGCTCGTGCCGGAGGGCATCGAGGGCCAGGTCCCCTACAAGGGCCCGGTCGCGGCGGTGCTGCACCAGCTCGCCGGAGGCCTGCGCGCCGCCATGGGCTATGTCGGCGCCCCGTCGATCCCCGAGATGCAGGAGAGGGCGCAGTTCATCCGCATCACCAATGCGGGCCTGCGCGAGAGCCACGTCCACGACGTGACCATCACGCGCGAGAGCCCGAACTATCCGGGGCGGGTGTGATAAGTCTGCCATTCGACGCGAGCGACCAAATGTAAGTCGCGGGATCCCCTCTCCCACACGGGAGAGGGGGACGCGCTCTCCTTTTCAGCACTGCGCATTGGTGCCGCCATGAGGCGCCAGCCCTCACCCCCCCTGCGTCCCCCCGGGCACCGGCCCGAGCCGCCGCGCCAGTTTCTCGATCCGCTCCGCCGTGCGCTGCACGGTCTCGGCGAGGCGCGCCTCGGCCGCCTCGCGCTCGGCGCTGCCGGCCTGGGTGGAGTCGCGCAGGGCTTGCGTCTCGTGCTCCATCGCCTCCATCCGGCGCCTGGTCTCGGCGAGCTCGTCAGCGAGGGTGAGCGCCGCCATGACGTGCAGGCGCATGTCGCCGATCTCGCCGAAGGCCTTGCGCATGTCGCCGATGCGGGCGTCGAAGCTCGCGGCCAGCCCCTCGAGGTGGCGCTCCTCGCCTTCGCCGCAGGCCATGCGGTAGGTCTTGCCGGCGATGGTGACGGTCACCTGAGGCATCGGCCCCTCCTCGAACGCATGAAACGCTGATCCCGGGGCCTCACCCCTCGCCGCGCTCGCCGGTCCGGCCGAGCACGCCCTCGACGGTGCCGATGGCCCGCCCGAGGCGGTGGTCGACCTCCTCGGTCACCGCCTGCATCTCGGCGAGGCGCGCGCTCGCCCCGTCCAGCTCCGCCGCCAGCCGGGCCCGGTCGTCCCGCATGATCTCCAGCTCGGTCTCGAGATCGCCGTGGCTGCGCTCCGCGTCGAGCCGGCGCGCCACCGCGGATTCGAGCAGGGCCACCGAGGCTTCGAGGCGGCGCAGCGCTTCCTCCACCGCTGCGGTCATGCTCACCTCCGAAAAACGCCGACAGGAACGCGGACAGGACGGCGAAACCCTAAAGGCCCGGGCGGCGCCTCGCAATCGCCGTGCCGGGGTCCTCGGCCGGTGTCCTTGGGGACGGCTGAGGACAATCAGGCCGCCGCCACCTCCAGGCGGTTCCGCCCCCCGGCCTTGGCCCGGTAGAGGGCGCGGTCGGCGGCCGAGAGCAGGGCCGGCAGGTCGTCGAGGCCGGCCTGCGCGGCGGCGAGGCCGACGCTGACGGTCGCCGGGATGCCGGGTTCGTCGCGGTGCGCCGCCGCCTCGGCGAAGCGGCGGGCGATGGCCTCGCCGATCGCCTGCGCGGACGCGACGTCCCGCCCCGGCAGCAGGGCGGCGAATTCCTCGCCGCCGAGCCGGGCCACCAGCGCATCCGGCCCGGCCGTGGCGCGGGCCACCTCGGCGAAGAGCCGCAGCACCGCGTCGCCGCCGGCATGCCCGTGGCGGTCGTTGATCGCCTTGAAGTGGTCGAGGTCGAAGGCGAGCAGCGCCACCGGCCGATCCGGCGTCCGCTCCGCGAGGCGCCGCGCGCCGTCCTCGAAGAAGCCGTGACGGTTCGACAGGCCGGTGAGGTAGTCGGTGCGCGACGCGGCGACGGCCCGCGCCTGCTCCTCCTCGCGCACCAGCGCGATGAGCCCCATCGGCATCGCCACCGAGTAGAGCACGCCCTCGTACATCGTCATCTTGCCGAAGACCGGCAGCAGCTCCGCGCCGTAGGCCGCCACGAGGAGGGGCGTCAGCACCGCGCGGGCGAGGTTGAACAGGCCGTGCCCGGCCGCGATCACGACCACGACCGGGCGCGAGCGCAGGCCCCTCGCGGTGCGGCTGCGCATCGCCGTCCAGGCGGTGAGCCCGCAGGCGAGCACGATCGGCACCGAGGCGACGTAGTTCCAGAATGCGCCGGGGAAATGAACGCCGAGGGTGGCCCACAGCAGGGCGAGGACGACGAGCACGGCGACGGGCCCGCGCAGCCGCGCCGGCCCGTCGAGGCGCGCGACGCCGTGCAGGATCATCAGGTAGCCGGCGACGATCAGCAGGTTGGCGAGCGCCGCGCCGGCGATGCCGGGCAAGTGGGCGCGGTTCATCCCCGCCAGCACGCCCGCCGCGAAGGCGAGGCAGGCCCCGGCCCAGATCCCGAGTTCGTGCGCGCGCCGCGGATGGGCCTGCCGCTCCCACAGCGTCATGGCGAACGAGACCAGCAGCGTCCCGATCATCAGGCAGTAGAGGGTGGAAAGGTCGATCTGCATGGCGGTCGTCACCTGTACCCGACCGCGTACACCCGCGCCGTGCGATTCCGGTTACAGATCCGCCGGTCTCTCACCGATCGCGCCGCCATGGTTAAGGAGCGCCTGACGGGATGCGCGAGGACGGACGGCCCGCCGCGGCCGCAGATCACGGGGCGGGATCCCCGGATCGGTGGATCGTCCCCGAGGGTGGACGCGAGTTTGACACGCCCCGGCACCATGATAGGAAGCCGGCGCCCCGCCGGGCGGCTGTCGCCGGCGGATTGACAGATACGAGCTGCCGTGACGCCTCCCGTGCTCCCCGCCAGTGCCGTCCCCGCCGGGACGGCCGGCGCGTCCGGGACGGCGAGCGCAGCGGGCCCCACCGGCGACGGCCGGCTCCCCGATCGTCCGGATCCGCGCTGCGCCCTCGCGCCGGCCGCCGCCGCGCGGGGCGCGCCCGCCCACTTCCTCCGCCACGCCAACCCCACGGGAGAGAACACATGACGGTCAAGGTCGCCATCAACGGCTTCGGACGCATCGGCCGCAACGTCCTGCGCGCCATCAAGGAGGCCGGCCGGACCGACATCGAGGTCGTGGCCATCAACGATCTCGGCCCGGTCGAGACCAACGCCCACCTGCTGCGCTTCGACTCGGTCCACGGCAAGTTCCCCGGCACTGTCTCGGTCGAGGGCGACCACATCGTGGTCGACGGCCAGCGCATCCGCGTCACCGCGATCAAGAACCCGGCCGAGCTGCCCCACCGCGAGCTCGGCGTCGACGTCGCGATGGAATGCACCGGCATCTTCACCGCGAAGGACAAGGCGAAGCTGCACCTCGAGGCCGGCGCCAAGCGCGTCCTCGTGTCCGCGCCCGCCGACGGCGCCGACCTCACGGTCGTCTACGGCGTGAACCACGACAAGCTGACGGCCGACCACCTCGTGGTCTCCAACGCCTCGTGCACCACGAACTGCCTCGCCCCGGTCGCCAAGGTGCTCAACGACGCCGTCGGCATCGAGCGCGGCTTCATGACCACGATCCACTCCTACACCAACGACCAGCCGTCGCTGGACCAGATGCACAAGGACCTCTACCGGGCCCGCGCCGCGGCCCTGTCGATGATCCCGACCTCGACCGGCGCCGCCAAGGCCGTCGGCCTGGTGCTCCCGGAGCTGAACGGCCGCCTCGACGGCACCGCCATCCGCGTGCCGACCCCGAACGTCTCGGTCGTCGACTTCAAGTTCAACGCCAAGCGCAGCACCTCGGTCGCCGAGATCAACGAGGCGATCAAGGCGGCGGCGAACGGCCCGCTCAAGGGCGTGCTCGGCTTCACCGAGGCCCCGAACGTCTCGATCGACTTCAACCACGATCCCCACTCCTCGACCTTCCACATCGACCAGACCAAGGTGATGGACGGCAGCTTCGTGCGCGTGCTGTCCTGGTACGACAACGAGTGGGGCTTCTCGAACCGCATGGCCGACACCGCCATCGCGATGGCGAAGCTGATCTGACGGCCGATGCCGCGCCGGCTCCGCCCGGAGCCGGCCCTCGTCGCGGGACAGGCCGGCTCCCCCGGGAGCCGGCCCCCGTACCGGGCGGCCCCGCGACGGGCCGCCTCCTAGCCCCGAGGACCCGCCGATGACCGACGCTGCGCCCTCCACCCGCCCCGCGAACGCCGCCGACGCCGCCCTGCTCCAGGGACAGGTCCCGACCCATCAGGGTCCGGCCAGCCAAGGTCCCGCCAGCCAAGCCCCCACCAGCCACGTCCCGGCAGGCCAGAATCCGGCCGGCCCGGTTCCGTCCGCCGCGCCGCAGGGGACACCCCCGGCCGCCTCGCCCCAGACCGTCCTGGGTTCCGCGACCCCGCTGCCGAGCCCGGTCGCCGTGGCGTTGCCGAGCCAGGTCGCCGACCAGCTCGCCCGCATCGAGGACAAGGCCTCGCGGATCGAGGACAAGTACGCCCGCTCCGAGGCGCTGCTGACCCGCGTCGAGGACCGGGTCGAGGCGGCCGGCGCCCGGATGAACGAGGCCGCCCGCCAGGCCGACCTCGCGGCCCTGCGGGGCGAGGTCCGGGCGCTCGCCGAGCGCACCCGCGGCCTGCCCGGCCTCGGCGCCCTGGTCCTGACCGCGGTGATCACCGCCGTGCTGACGGTGGCGCTGACCCTGGTGGCCCAGCGCCTCAACCTCCAGACCCTGATCCCGCTGCGCTGACCGCGCCGCCCTCTCCCCACGCGAAGGTGCCCCCGCCGATGACCCGTTTCCGTACCCTCGACGATGCCGGCGACCTCAAGGGCAAGCGCGTCCTCGTGCGCGTCGATTTCAACGTGCCGATGGACCAGGGCCGCGTCACCGACGCCACCCGGATCCTGCGCGTGCTGCCGACCCTCAACGAACTCTCCGCGGCCGGCGCCAAGGTGATCCTGCTCGCGCATTTCGGCCGCCCGAAGGGCAAGCCGGTGCCGTCCGAGTCGCTCCGCCCGATCGCCGAGGCGACCGCTGCGGCGCTCGGCCGCCCGGTCGCCTTCGCGGAGGATTGCGTGGGGGAGAAGGCCGCGTCCGCCGTGTCGGCCCTCAAGGACGGCGACGTCCTGATGCTGGAAAACACCCGCTTCCACGCCGGCGAGGAGAAGAACGACGCGGACTTCGTCAAGGCGCTGGCCCGGAACGGCGACGTCTACGTCAACGAGGCGTTCTCGGCCGCCCACCGGGCGCATGCCTCGACGGAGGGCCTCGCCCACGTGCTGCCGGCCTATGCGGGCCGCCTGATGCAGGCCGAGCTCGACGCGCTGACCAAGGGCCTCGAGGCCCCGGCCCGGCCGGTGGTGGCGATCGTCGGCGGCTCCAAGGTCTCGACCAAGATCGACCTCCTGAAGAACCTCGTCGCCAAGGTCGACGCCCTGGTGATCGGCGGCGGCATGGCCAACACCTTCCTGCACGCCGCCGGCCTCGGCGTCGGCAAGTCGCTGTGCGAGCGTGATCTGGCCGGCACCGCGCAGGCGATCATCGAGGCGGCGCGGGAGAAGAACTGCGCCATCATCCTGCCGGTCGACGGCGTGGTGGCGGAGGAGTTCAAGGCCGGCGCGCCCCACCACACCTATGGGGTCGACGCGATCCCGGAGACCGGCATGATCCTCGACATCGGCAGCCTGTCGGTCGACCGGATCTCCGCGGCGATCGACGACGCCCGGACCCTGGTGTGGAACGGTCCCGTCGGCGCCTTCGAGATCGCGCCCTTCGACCAGGGCACGGTGGCGGCGGCCCGCCACGCGGCGGCCCGCACCAAGGCCGGCAAGCTCGTCTCGGTGGCGGGCGGCGGCGACACGGTGGCGGCGCTCAACCATGCCGGCGTGTCCGAGGACTTCACCTACATCTCGACCGCCGGCGGCGCCTTCCTGGAATGGCTTGAGGGCAAGCCGCTGCCGGGCGTCGACGCGCTGCGCCAGAAAGGTTGAGGGTTCCGTTCAGGTCGGCGGGATTAGGACGCCCGCCGGCCCGTCCGCTATAGTGCAGCACCAAAGACAGTCTCGGAGGATTTCGACATGGCGCGCATCACGCTCAGGCAGCTCCTCGACCACGCCGCCGAGCACGGCTACGGGGTGCCGGCCTTCAACATCAACAACATGGAGCAGGGCCTCGCCATCATGGCGGCGGCCGACGCCACCGACTCGCCGGTGATCCTCCAGGCCAGCCGCGGCGCCCGCGCCTATGCCAACGACGTGGTGCTGGCCAAGCTGATCGACGGCCTGGTCGAGATCTATCCGCACATCCCGGTCTGCATGCATCTCGACCACGGGAACAACGAGGCGACCTGCGCCACCGCGATCCAGTACGGCTTCACCTCGGTGATGATGGACGGGTCGCTGAAGGCGGACGGCAAGACCCCGGCGGACTACAATTACAACGTCGAGATCACCCGCAAGGTGACCGAGATGGCGCACTGGGCCGGCTGCTCGGTCGAGGGCGAGCTCGGCGTGCTCGGCTCGCTCGAGAGCGGCCAGGGCGAGGCCGAGGACGGCCACGGCGCGGAGGGCACCCTCTCGCACGACCAGCTCCTGACCGATCCGGCGGAAGCCGAGAAGTTCGTGGCCGCCACCAAGGTCGACGCGCTGGCGGTCGCCATGGGCACCTCGCACGGCGCCTACAAGTTCACCCGCAAGCCCGACGGCGCCGTGCTGGCGATGCATGTGATCGAGGAGATCCACCGCCGCCTGCCCAACACCCACCTGGTGATGCACGGCTCCTCGTCGGTCCCGCAGGACCTGCAGGACATCATCAACCAGTATGGCGGCGAGATGAAGCCGACCTGGGGCGTGCCGGTGGAGGAGATCCAGCGCGGCATCAAGCACGGCGTGCGCAAGATCAACATCGACACCGACAACCGGATGGCGATGACCGGCCAGATCCGCAAGATCCTGCAGGAGAACAAGGCCGAGTTCGACCCGCGCAAGTACCTGAAGCCCGCCATGGACGCGATGACGAAGCTGTGCAAGCAGCGCTTCGAGGAGTTCGGCACGGCGGGCCATGCCGGCAAGATCCGGCCGGTCGCGCTGTCCGAGATGGCCAAGCGCTACGCCGCCGGCAAGCTCGACCCGTCCTTCGGCGGCCAGAAGGCGGCCGCGGAGTAAGGCCTTCGCGGCGCGGGGACCCTCGCGCCGCATCGCCGCCCTTCTTTCGATCCCGTCAGGGCGGGCGGCCGGTCGGTCGTCCGCCCGTCGCATTTTCGTCCCGCCCGAATCCCCGTAAAAGACCGCGATGGCCGAGCCCCAGACCCGCCTGATCCTCCTCACCGCCCCCGAGGCCGGCCCGGACCTCGGGGCCCGCCTCGCGCGCGCGGTCGCGGCCGGCGACGTCGCCGCGGTGATCCTGCGCCTTCCGCCCGGCGACGAGCGGGCGCTGGTCAACGCCGTCAAGGCGGTCGCGCCCGCGGTGCAGGAGGCCGGCGCGGCCCTGGTCATCGCCGGGGGCGGCACCATCGACCTCGCCACCGTGGCGGCCCGCAGCGGCGCCGACGGCGTCCACGCGGAGGCCGATCCGGGCGCCGAGGAGGACGAGGGCGGGGGCCCGCTGCGCTCCTTGCGCGAGCGCCTGCGCGACGGCCGCATCCTCGGGGTCGGGGGCGTGCGCAGCAAGCATTCCGCCATGGAGGCCGGCGAGGCTGGCGCGGACTACATCCTGTTCGGCGACGATCCCGGCCTGCCCCTCGACGACCTCGTGGCGCGGCTGACCTGGTGGGTCGAGATCTTCGAGACGCCCTGCATCGCGCTCGCCCGCGACCTCGCGGCGGTGCCGGCGCTTGCCGCCACGGGCGCCGAGTTCATCGGCCTCGACCCCGCCCTCTGGGCCGGGGACGGGGGCGAGGCCGCGGCCGCCGAGGCGCAGAGCCTCATCCGGAACCGCCCGGCGGCCGGGGAGGGGTGAGGATGCGCCTCTGCCACGCGACGCTGACGCTCGTCGGCGCGCTCGGTCTCGCGGCCGGGCCGGCCGCGGCCAAGCCCACCGGCACGATCCCGGCTCCTGCGGCTACCGCGCCGGCGACGCCGACGCTCGGCCCATCAGGCCCGACCCTGCCGGGCGCGGCCTCGCTGCCGCCCGCGCCCTCGAACGACCCGAATGCCGACCTCGCCTACGGCGCCTATCAGCGCGGCTTCTACGTCACGGCCTTCCGGGAGGCGACCAAGCGGCTGGAGAAGAACAAGACCGACTTCCCGGCCATGACCCTGCTGGCCGAGCTCTACAGCCAGGGCCTCGGCGTGCGCCAGGATCCCGCCCGCGCCGCCGAGTGGTACCGGCTGGCGGCCAATCTCGGCGATCCGCGCGCCGCCGGCACCCTCGGCATGATGCAGATCGAGGGCCGCGGTGTGCCGAAGGACTTAGGTGCCGGCCGCGCCCTCTTGGAGAAGGCCGCCGCCCGCGGCGACGCGACCGCGAGCTACAATCTGGCGCTGATCCTGATCGGCAGCGGCGCGCCCGCGGACCTCTCCCGCGCCGCCGACCTGCTGCGCCAGGCCGCCCACCAGGAGCTGGCCCCGGCCCAGCACGCGCTGGGCGTGCTCTACCTCCAGGGCCGCGGGGTGGCGAAGGATTCCGCGAGGGCCGCCGAGTGGTTCCGCCGCGCCGCCGACAACGGCGACCTCGCGGGCGAGGTCGAGTTCTCGATCCTGCTGTTCAACGGCGAGGGCGTGGCGAAGGACGAGGTCCGGGCTGCCCGCTACTTCCGCCACGCCGCCTTCCGGGGCAACGCGGTGGCGCAGAACCGCGTCGCCCGTCTCTATGCCAGCGGCCGCGGCGTCACGAAGAACCTCGTCGAGGCCGCGGCCTGGGACATGGCCGCCCGGGCGCAGGGGCTCTCCGACGCCTGGCTGACCCAGGCGGTGTCCGGCCTCACCCCGGAGGAGCGGGCCCGCGCCGAGCGCCTGGCGGCCGACCGGGCGGGGCCTTGATGGTTCGTGGCGTTCGTTCGTCGGTATCCGAAGCGCTTGGGCCGCAATAGTCGTAGAGTCTGATCTTGATTTTCACTTGGTGAACGAGCGCGGGATCCCCTCTCCCACACGGGAGAGGGGAGGCGTGCTCTGGATTTGAGGCAGCGGATTGAATCTGATCCGCTACTTGTTCGCCGCGACGGCGGTCACCGCCGTCATGTTGACGATGCCGCGCACGGTGGTGGTGTGGGTGAGGATGTGGACCGGGGCGGCGGCGCCGAGCAGGATCGGGCCGACGCTGATGCCCTGGCCGGCCACCACCTTGAGCGCGTTCAGGGTGATGTTGGCCGCATCCAGGTTCGGCATCACCAGGAGGTTCGCTTCGCCGGTGAGGCGCGATTCCGGAAACACCCGCTCCATCAGCGGCCGGCTGAGGGCCGCGTCGGCCTGCATCTCGCCCTCGACCTCGAGGTCCGGCGCCCGGTCGTTGATGAGGCGCAGGGCCTCGCGCATCTTGGCGGCGGAGGGGTTGCGGGCGGTGCCGAAGCTCGAATGCGAGACGAGGGCAACCCGCGGGGTCTGGCCGAAGCGGCGCATCTCGGCGGCGGCGAGCAGCGTCATGTCGGCCAGCTCGTCCGAGGCCGGGTCGAGGTGGATATAGGGGTCGCAGATGAACAGGGTGTGCCGCGGCAGCTGCAGCAGGCTCATCGCGGCGAGCGCCCGCACCTTCGGCGCCATCCCGATCACCTCGCGCACGTGGCGCAGGTGGCTGTGGTAGGAGCCGGTGCCGCCGCAGAGCAGCCCGTCGACCTTGCCGAGATGCAGGAGCATCGCGCCGATCACCGTCGGGTTGCGCCGCGTCTCCGCCAGCGCGACCCCGCGGGAGAGGCCGTATCGCTTGCGTAACGAGTAATAGCCCTCGGCGGCTTCCGCCTGGAACACCTCGTCGTCGAGGTCCTGCACGTCGACGTCGCGGTCGACCTCGATGCGCAGGCCCAGCGCCCGCATCTTGTCGGCGATGACCTCGCGCCGGCCCACCAGCACCGGCCGGGCCAGCCCCTCGTCGACCACCACCTGCGCGGCGCGCAGGATGCGGTCGTCCTCTCCCTCGGCATAGGCGACGCGGGCGCGGGCCGCCTCGCTCGCCGCGGCGAAGACCGGCTGCATCACCGTGCCGGAGGTGTAGACGCGGCTCTCGAGCGAGCGGCGATAGGCCTCGACGTCGAGCATCGGCTTCGTCGCGACGCCGCTCTCGGTGGCGGCGAGCGCCACGGCGGGCGCCACCTTGGTGATCAGCCGCGGGTCGAAGGGCCGAGGGATCAGGTAGTCGGGCCCGAAGGCGATGTCCTGCGTGCCGTAGGCCGCCGTCACCACGTCCGACTGCTCGGCCCGGGCGAGTTCCGCGATCGCCCGCACGGCGGCGAGCTTCATCGCCTCGTTGATCGTGGTCGCGCCGACATCGAGCGCGCCCCGGAAGATGAACGGGAAGCACAGGACGTTGTTGACCTGGTTCGGGTAGTCCGAGCGGCCGGTGGCGATGATCGCGTCGGGGCGCACGGCCTTGGCGGCCTCGGGCCGGATCTCCGGCTCGGGATTGGCGAGCGCCAGGATCAGGGGCTTGTCGGCCATGTCCTTGACCATCTCAGGGGTCAGCGCGCCGGCGGCGGAGAGGCCGAGGAAGATGTCGGCGCCCGGCACCGCATCGGCGAGGCTGCGGGCGTCCGTCACCTGCGCGTATTGCGCCTTCTGGGCGTCGAGGTTGTTGCGGCCCTGGTAGATCACGCCGCGGCTGTCGGTGACCAGCACCTTGGTCTTGTCGAGGCCGAGGCTGACCAGCAAATTGAGGCAGGCGATGGCGGCCGCCCCCGCGCCCGAGCAGACGACGCGCACCTCGCCGATCTTCTTGCCCACCACTTCGAGGCCGTTGAGGATCGCGGCGGCGGCGATGATCGCGGTGCCGTGCTGGTCGTCGTGGAAGACCGGGATCTTCATCCGCTCGCGCAGGCGGGTCTCGATCTCGAAGCATTCCGGCGCCTTGATGTCCTCGAGGTTGATGCCTCCGAAGGTCGGCTCCAGGCTCGCGATGATGTCGACGAGCTTGTCCGGGTCGGTCTCGTCGATCTCGATGTCGAACACGTCGATGCCGGCGAACTTGCGGAAGAGGCAGCCCTTGCCCTCCATCACCGGCTTGCCGGCGAGCGCGCCGATGTTGCCCAGCCCCAGCACCGCGGTGCCGTTCGAGATCACCGCCACGAGGTTGCCGCGGGAAGTGAGCTCCGCGGCCTGGGCCGGGTCCTTCTCGATGGCGAGGCAGGCGGCGGCGACGCCGGGCGAGTAGGCGAGCGCGAGGTCGCGCTGCGTGGTCATGTCCTTGGTCGGCAGCACCGCGATCTTACCCGGCGTCGGGAAACGGTGGTAGTCGAGGGCGGCCTTCTCGAGTTGCTCGTCCACGGCGTGTCCTCCTGGTGTTTGCGGGATGGCGGGTGCGCAAGGCGCGCGGGGTCGTCTCCCGGCCGGGGCCGTTCTGGGGGCACCGTTCGGGATGGGAACGCTCAAGGTTCGGGTCGTGATCCCGCCAAACCGTGGCGGGCTGACGTGTTTTACGGGCGCAGAACGCCAGGGCAGGGACGCAGAGTCCGACCCGGCCGCCTCATGCGAAGCCCACTAAGCTGATGTGTCGATAGTCGTTCGAAGATGAAGCGCGGGATCTCCCCTCTCCCGTTTGGGAGAGGGGCCGGGGGTGAGGGTGGCGCGCTTCCGTGTAAAGCTCAGGCCGTCGTGCGGGCACCTCGACTTTCAGTGCTTCATTCTGAGGCGCGCCACCCTCACCCCTACCCCTCTCCCACACGGGAGAGGGGATCCCACGCTATACTTGATCGAGGTTTTGCGGGACGGCAGTAGCACTACCGTCCCACCCCGAAGGCGTCCCCTCAATGCGCCTTCTTCTTCGGCATGTAGAGGTCGGTGATCGTGCCCTCGAAGGCTTCCGCCGCCATGCCGACCGTCTCCGACAGGGTCGGGTGCGGGTGGATGGTGAGTCCGATATCCTCGGCATCCGCCCCCATCTCGATGGCGAGCGCGGCCTCCGCGATCAGGTCGCCGGCCGAGGGGCCGACGATGCCGCAGCCGACGATGCGGTTCGATTCCTCGTCGAACAGCACCTTGGTGAGGCCCTCGTCGCGCCCGAGCGACAGCGAGCGGCCGCTCGCCGCCCAGGGGAAGACGCCCTTGCCGACCTTGATGCCCTTGGCCTTGGCCTCGTTCTCGGACAGGCCGACCCAGGCCACCTCCGGATCGGTGTAGGCCACCGACGGGATCACCTTGGCGTCGAAGAACGCGTTCTTGCCCGCGGCCGCTTCCGCCGCGACCTTGCCCTCGTGCACCGCCTTGTGGGCGAGCATCGGCTGGCCGACCACGTCGCCGATGGCGAAGATGTGGGCGGCGGTCGTGCGCATCTGCTTGTCGACCGGAATGAAGCCGCGCTCGTCCACCGCCACGCCGGCGGCCTCGGCGTTGATCAGCTTTCCGTTGGGGCGGCGGCCGACCGAGACCAGGATCTTGTCGAAGGTGTCGGTCGCGGGCGCCGAGCCGCCCTCGAACGTCACCTTGAGGCCCTCCGGCAGCGCCTCGACCGCCGTGACCTTGGCCTTGAGGTGGATCGCCTCGTACTGCTTCGAGATCCGCTTGAAGAGCGGGGTGACGATGTCCTTGTCGGCGCCCGGGATGATCTGGTCCATCAGCTCGACGATGGTCACCTTGGACCCGAGCGCGTGGTAGACCGTCGCCATCTCGAGGCCGATGATGCCGCCGCCGATGACGAGGAGGCGCTTCGGCACCCCGTCGAGCTCAAGGGCCCCGGTCGAGTCGATCACCCGCGGATCGTCATGCGGGATGAACGGCATCTTGATCGGCTCGGACCCGGCCGCGATGATCGCGTTGTCGAAGCCGATGATCTTCTTCGAGCCTTCGTGCTCGACCTCGATCTGGTGCGGGCTGACGAAGCGGGCGGTGCCGGTCACCACCGTCACCTTGCGCTGCTTGGCCAGGCCCCCGAGGCCGCCGGTCAGGCGCTTGACCACGCCCTCCTTCCAGCTGCGCAGCTGGTCGATGTCGATCTGGGGCGCGGCGAAGCTGATGCCGTGCGAGGCCATCGCCTGGCTCTCGTCGATCACCTTGGCGGCGTGGAGCAGCGCCTTCGAGGGGATGCAGCCGACATTGAGGCACACCCCGCCGAGGCTGGACCAGCGCTCGACCAAAACGACCTTCTTGCCGAGGTCGGCGGCGCGGAACGCCGCCGTGTAGCCGCCGGGGCCGGCACCGAGCACCAGCACCTCGGCCCGCATCGACTCGCCGGAGACCGGGGCCGCGCCCTTCGGGGCGGGTGCCGCGGAGGCCCCCGTGCCGCCCGCGGTGGCGGGCGAGCCGTAGCCCGCCTGGCCGGTGCCGGCGCTAAGCGGCGAGCCGCCGGCCGCGGCGGGAGCCGGGGCCGCCTTCTCGGCGACCTCGGGCTTGGCTTGCCCGGCGGCGGCGACGCCTTCCAGCACCAGCAGCAGGTCGCCTTCCGTGACCGTGTCGCCGGGCTTGACCTTCACCTCCGCGACCTTGCCGGCCACGGAGGAGGGGACGTCCATGGTCGCCTTGTCGGATTCCAGGACGACGATGGTGTCGTCGACCGCGATCGTGTCGCCGGCCTTGACCAGCACCTCGATCACCGGGACGTTCTTGAAGTCGCCGATGTCCGGCAGACGGACTTCGTTGCTCATTCGGATCGCCTCGCTGTTCTTCTCGTCAGACGACGAGGCGCCGGACGTCCTCGAGGACGTGGGCGAGGTGGCGGGTGAAGCGCGCCGCGAGCGCGCCGTCGATCACGCGGTGGTCGTAGGAGACCGAGAGCGGCAGCATCAGCCGCGGCTTGAACTCGGTGCCGTTCCAGACCGGCGCCATCTTGGAGCGTACGACGCCCAGGATCGCGACCTCGGGGGCGTTGACGAGCGGCGTGAAGCCGGTGCCGCCGATGCCGCCGAGCGACGAGATCGTGAAGGTGGCGCCCTGCATGTCGCCGCTGCCGAGCTTGCCGTCGCGGGCCTTCTTCGACAGCGCCCCCAGCTCCTGGCTGATCTCGACGATGCCCTTGCGGTCGGCGTCCTTGACCACCGGGACGACGAGGCCGTCCGGCGTGTCGACGGCGACGCCGATGTTGTAGAATTTCTTCAGGATCAGCGCGTCCTTCTCGGGGTTCAGCGACGAATTGAACTCCGGGAACTGGCGCAACGCCGAGACCGAGGCCTTGATGAGGAACGACAGCAGGGTGACGCGGTAGCCCTTGTCCTTGCCGGCGGTGTCGAGCTCCTTGCGGTAGGCGTCGGTCTCGGTGATGTCCGACTCGTCCGAATGGGTGACGAGCGGCACGTTGAGCCAGGCGCGGTGCAGGTGCGGGCCGGAGATCTTCTTGATCCGCGGCAGCGGCCTGACCTCGGTCGGGCCGAACTTCGAGAAGTCGACCGCCGGGATCTCCGGGATGCCCATGCCGCCGGACGGCGCCACGGCGCCGGCGGGAGCCGCGGCCGGGGCGGCGGAGCGCACCAGCGTGCCCTTCACGTCCTCCTTGGTGATCCGGCCCTTCTCGCCGGAGCCCTTGATCGCCGTCAGATCGACGCCGAGCTCGCGGGCGAGCCGCCGCACGGCGGGGCTCGCATGCACGTTCGAGAAGTCGGGCGCGGAGGAGGCGGGGGCGGCCGGGACCGGCGGCGCGGCGGGCTTGGCCGGATCGGGCTCCTGCTGCGGCATCAGGGCGGCGGTGTCGGCCGAGGGCGCCGCGCCGGCATTCGGGGTCGCGGCGGCCGCCGCGGCCGGAGCCTTCTCCTCGCCCTCGCCCTTGAGCAGCAGGACCGGGCTGCCCTCGCTCACCGTGTCGCCGACCTTGACCAGGATCTTCTCGATCACGCCGGCCGACGGGGAGGGCACCTCCATCGTCGCCTTGTCGGATTCGAGCGAGACGATCGGATCCTCCGCCCCGATCGTGTCGCCCTCCTTCACCAGGATCTCGATGATCGGGATGTCCTTGAAATCACCGATGTCGGGGATCTTGACCTCGATCGACACTGCGCACTCTCCCGAAATTCTTGGCTTGATGCTTTACGCAGATGGAATGATGGGCGCGCGGGGCCGGCCCCTCCCGCAAGGCGGGAGGGGTGGCTGCGCGGGTCGTGGATGTCAGACCGTCCAGGGGGCCGGCTTCTCCGGATCCAGCCCGTACTTGGCGATCGCCTCGGCGACCTTGGCGGCCGGTACGGCGCCCTCCTCGGCCAGGCTCTTGAGCGCCGCGACGGCGACCCAGTAGCGGTTGACCTCGAAGAACTCGCGCAGGCGCACCCGGTAATCCGAGCGGCCGAAGCCGTCGGTGCCGAGCACCTTGTAGCGGCCCGGCACGTAGGGCCGGATCTGGTCGGCGAAGAGACGCATGTAGTCGGTCGCGGCGATCACCGGGCCCTGACGGCCCGTCAGGCAGGTCTCGACGTAGGACTTCCTCTGGGTCTCGGTCGGGTGCAGCAGGTTCCAGCGCTCCACCGCCATCGCCTCGCGGCGCAGTTCGGTGAAGCTCGGGCAGGACCAGATGTCGGCCGCGATGCCGAAATCCTGCTCCAGCAGCTCGGCCCCGGCGATGACCTCGCGCAGGATCGTGCCCGAGCCCATCAGCTGGACGCGGGCCTTCGCACCCGCCTTGCCCTCGCGGAACAGGTACATCCCCTTGAGGATCCCGGGCGCCGCCCCCTCGGGCATGCCGGGATGCTCGTAGTTCTCGTTCATCACCGTGAGGTAGTAGAACACGTCCTCCTGCTCGGCATACATCCGGCGCAGGCCGTCCTGCACGATCACCGCCACCTCGTACGAGAAGGTCGGGTCGTAGGAGACGCAGTTCGGGATGGTGGCCGAGAACAGGTGGCTGTGGCCGTCCTCGTGCTGCAGGCCCTCGCCGTTCAGCGTCGTGCGGCCGGCGGTGCCGCCGATCAGGAAGCCGCGGGCGCGCATGTCGCCGGCGGCCCAGGCCAGGTCGCCGATGCGCTGGAACCCGAACATCGAGTAGTAGATGTAGAACGGGATCGTCGGCGCGTCGGAGTGGGAGTACGAGGTCGCGGCCGCGATCCAGGACGACATCGCCCCGGCCTCGTTGATGCCCTCCTGGAGCATCTGGCCCTTCTCGTCCTCGCGGTAGTACATCAGCTGGTTGGCATCTTCGGGCCGGTAGAGCTGGCCGACCTGGCTGAAGATGCCGAACTGCCGGAACATGCCCTCCATGCCGAAGGTCCGGCTCTCGTCGGGCACGATCGGCACGATGCGGTTGCCGATGTTCTTGTCGCGCAGGAGCGTGTTGAGCACCCGCACGAACGCCATGGTGGTGGAGATCTCGCGGCCCGCGGTCTCCTTCAGCTGGGCCGAGAAGGCGTCGAGCGGCGGGATCTGCAGGCTCTGCGATGTCTGGCGCCGGGCCGGCAGCGGGCCGCCCAGCGCCTTGCGCCGCGCCATCAGGTACGCGTGCTCCGGCGAGCCTTCCGGGAACCGGATGAACGGGATCTCGGCGATCTGGTCGTCGGAGAGGTCGATCTGGAAGCGGTCGCGGAACTGCTTGAGCACCGCCTCGCCCATCTTCTTCTGCTGATGGGTGATGTTCTGCGCCTCACCGGCCTCGCCCATGCCGTAGCCCTTGACGGTCTTGGCGAGGATGAGGGTCGGCTGGCCCTTGTGCTTCACGGCCGCGCTGTAGGCCGCGAAGACCTTGCTCGGGTCGTGGCCGCCGCGGGTGAGCCGCCAGATGTCGTCGTCGCTCCAGTCCTTCACCAGGGCCGCGGTCTCCGGGTATTTCCCGAAGAAGTGCTCGCGGATATAGGCGCCGTTCTTCGACTTGAAGTCCTGGTACTCGCCGTCGACGCATTCCTCCATCAGGCGCGCCAGCATGCCGGTGGTGTCGCGGGCCAGAAGCTGGTCCCAGCCGGAGCCCCACAGCACCTTGATGACGTTCCAGCCGGCGCCGCGGAAGTTAGCCTCGAGCTCCTGGACGATCTTGCCGTTGCCGCGCACCGGGCCGTCGAGGCGCTGCAGGTTGCAGTTGATGACGAAGACCAGGTTGTCGAGCTTCTCGCGCGCCGCGAGCGAGATCGCGCCGAGGGATTCCGGCTCGTCCATCTCGCCGTCGCCCATGAAGGCCCAGACCTTGCGGCCGTCGGTCTGGGCGAGCCCGCGATGGTGGAGGTAGCGCAGGTAGCGGGCCTGGTAGATCGCCATCAGGGGGCCTAAGCCCATCGAGACGGTCGGGAACTGCCAGAAAGCCGGCATCAGCCAGGGATGCGGGTAGGAGGACAGGCCCTTGCCGCCGACCTCCTGGCGGAAGCTGAGCATCTGCTCCTCGGTCAGGCGCCCTTCCAGGTAGGCGCGGGCGTAGATGCCCGGCGAGGAATGGCCCTGGACGTAGATCAGGTCGCCGCCGCGGTCACCCTCCGCGCCGTGCCAGAAATGCATGAAGCCGGTGTCGTAGAGGGTCGCGGCGGACTGGAAGCTGGCGATGTGGCCGCCGAGCTCGGACGAGTCCTTGTTGTTGCGCAGGATGATCGCGATGGCGTTCCAGCGGATCGCCGAGCGGATGCGGTGCTCGATCGCCCGGTCGCCCGGATGCGGGTCCTGCTTGTCGACCGGGATCGTGTTCAGGTACGCGGTGTTGGCCGAGTACGGGACCGGTGCGCCCTTCTTGCGGGCGCCCTCGATGACCTGCTCGATGAGGAAGTGCGCCCGCTCCGGGCCCTCGACCTCCAGCACGCCGTCGAGCGAGTCGAGCCACTCCTGGGTCTCGACGGGGTCGAGATCGCGACTGCGTTCCACGTTGTCCTCCCTAAGGTCATACTCGATCGGCGGGTCGAGCTGCCGCAGGCGTCAGCATTGTCCGTGCCACCGCGATGCTTTCGCAGCTCGCAAGAAATTTCAAGGGTTTAGCATGTATGCCGGCGGCGCCCGTTCCGGTCTTCCGCATCCTGCGCCGTGCTGCGGTGCGAAAACCCGGAACCGGCCGTGGTCGCCGTCGGCATCGCGGTTCCGACTGGGGGTCACGGTTCGGATTCTTGGCGTCACGGTTCGGACTTGCTCGGCGGGGTCGGAACACCGCCGAACCCCTGCTGGAACATCTTGAGGAAGAGATTCTGCATCTGGTCGGCATTCTGCGGAAACACCGAGAACCAGCTGCGCATGATGGTGTCGGGCGAGAACCGGTCCATCTCGGCCATCATGCGCCGCTCGACCTCGGCCATCACCGCCGCCTGCAGCGGCTCGACGTTGGGCAGACCCACGAACTGGCGCGCCTCGAGCGGGGTGCAATCGACCTCGACGCGGAACTTCATCGCATTCTTCCTTCTCGGGGCCCGACCCGAGTTTAGAGCACCTTTTGGGTGGCGTGGGAACCATGGTGGACCCAAAAAACGATGGTGAAATCAAGGGCCTAGTCGGCAACGGCGTGTGGCCCGCACGCGCGGCGCGGCCGCCCCGTCCTACGACGAAGGTCGTATGCGCCCCCTCGACCATTCCGGAGGCTTTGTAAAGCCGTATTGTTATGGGTCCGGCATGTCGCGGCTCAAGCCTGCTTGCGGCACGCTCGCCCAGGGGGCCGCCGCGAGGCGGGTTTCCAGGAACGCCACCAGGGCCGTGACCCGGGCCGGCCGGGCGGCGCCCGGCGGCATCAGGAGGTTGAGGCCGACCGGCGGCGGCGACCAGCCCGGCATCACCCGCTCGAGCCGCCCGGCGCGCAGGTCGTCCCAGACCAGGAAGTCGGGCTGCACGGCGATCCCCAAGCCCGCGCGCAGGGCCGGCGTGAGCGCGTCGGCGTTGTTCGCCCGCAGCCGCCCGGCGGGCGTCACCGTCACCTCCGCGCCGGCCGCGTCGTGGAAATGCCAGCGCTCCGGGTTCGGCAGGTAGGCGTAGCCGAGGCAGGCATGGCCCGCGAGGTCGCGCGGATGCGCCGGCCGGCCGTGGCGCGCCAGGTAGGCGGGGGCTGCCACCAGCGAGCGGCCGACGGCGCAGAGGCGGCGCAGGCGCAGGCTCGAATCGGCGAGCGCCGCGATGCGCAGGCCGAGGTCGAAGCCGCCGCCGACGAGGTCGACCTGCTGGTCGCTGAGGTGGAGGTCGACGGCGACCTCCGGGTGGGCGGCGAGGAAGTCGGGCAGGAGCGGCGCCACGTGGGCGAGGCCGAACGACATCGGGGCGGCGAAGCGCACGAGGCCCCGCGGCGAGGCCGATTGCGCCAGGGCCTCGGCCTCCGCCGCCTCGCCGGCTGCCAGGATGCGCGCGGCGCCGTCGAGGGCGAGGCGGCCGGCCTCGGTGAGCGCCAGGCGCCGCGAGGTACGGTGGAGGAGGGCGGCGCCGAGGCGCTGCTCGAGCCGGGTCACCGCCTTCGACACCGTGGCCTTCGACAGGCCGAGCTCCGCGGCGGCCCGGGAGAACGAGGCGGTCTGCGCGACCCGGGCGAAGATCGCCCAGGCCTCGAAATCGGGCAGCGGCATCGCGCGCGTCCGGAAACGATGGGTTTCGATTGTTTCTATTTTGGGCCGGGAGGGCAAGTCCTAGATTGCCGTCATCGCAGAGCGAACCCGACGGCTTCCCCGCCGGTCCGCCAGACGGGAGACCCTCGCCATGACCGCCGCTACCTCCGCCGCTACCTCCGCCTCCACCGGCCTGCACCACGTCACCGCCATCTCGGGCCCGGCGCGCCGCAACCTCGATTTCTACACCCGCGTCCTCGGGCTGCGGCTCGTCAAGAAGACGGTAAACTTCGACGATCCGGGCACCTACCACCTGTATTACGGCGACGCGGCGGGCGCGCCCGGCACGATCCTGACCTTCTTCCCCTGGGAGCACGTCGCCCCCGGCCGGGTCGGAATCGGGCAGACCGAGGAGACGGCGTTCCGGGTGCCGGAGGGCGCGATCGGCTACTGGACGCATCGCCTCGTCGCGGCCGGCATCGCCTTCGAGGCCCCCGCCAAGGTCTTCGGCGAGACGGTGCTGCCGTTCCGCGATCCGGACGGGATGCGCCTCGCCCTGGTGGGCGTCGCCGGCGCCGGGGCCGAGCCGGCCTGGGAGGGATCCGAGGTGCCGGCCGAGCACGCGATCCGGGGCTTCCACGGCGTGACCCTGATGCTGCGTGAGAGCGCCCCGACCGCCCGGGTGCTGACCGAGGTGCTCGGGCTCGCGGAGACCGGCCGGGAGGGCTCGCTCACCCGGTATGCCGGCACGGCCGGCCTCGGCGCCCACGTCACCCTGCGGGAGGTCGGCGGCTTCCTGCCGGGCCGCGCGGGCGGCGGCTCGGTCCACCACGTCGCCTTCCGGGCCGCCGACGACGCGGCGCAGGAAGCGATGGCGGAGCGGGCCGGGGCGCTCGGCCTGCAGGTGACCGAGCAGCGCGACCGCAACTACTTCCGCTCAGTCTACTTCCGCGAGCCCGGCGGCGTGCTGTTCGAGATCGCCACCGACGATCCGGGATTCGCCGCCGACGAGCCGGCCGCGGCGCTCGGCCAGGCCCTGAAGCTGCCGGGCTTCCTTGAGCCGCACCGGGCCGAGATCGAACGGGTGCTGCCGGCTCTGGCGTAATCGAGAAGGGGGCCCGGACCGCGGGAGCGGTCCGGGCCGTCTCGCGATGCGTCCCGACCGGGAACGCGGACCGGGCCTTCCCCGTTGTCGGTCTGGAACATTCAGCGAACATGGGAAGCCTTCATGACCACCAAGGCCACGACCACCAAGGCGAAGACGGCCGAGACCGAGAACCCGAAGCAGGACCCGAAGGACACCTCGAACCGCATCAAGGACCCGAAGGACTGGACCACCGGCTCCGAGCCGATGACCGGGGCGCAGGCCTCCTACCTCAAGACCCTGGCCGAGCAGGCCAAGGACGACGAGGCGTTCGATCCCGACCTCGACAAGGCCGAGGCCTCGCAGCGCATCGACGCCCTGCGCAAGGAGACCGGCAAGGCGTGAGCCGGTGGCACGGACCCCGGCAGCTCGCGGACCAAGCAGAGTGGAAGATGTGGACGGAGCCGCCGCGAGGCGGCTCTTCCCGTGACGGGACCTCGTCTGCCGTTCCGAGGTTCAGGCCGGGGCGGAACACTGGCCAAGACATGACCGGGTGACGGTGGCGGCGTGAGAGCATGATGACGCTGCCCTCCCGGCAGTCCGGATGACTGCCGGGAAAGCGCGCCTTGCGGGTGATTCCTCCATCGCATTAACCCTTGGTGAGGAGGTCGGGCCCTATTGTCCGGCACGACGGATCGAGGGGGCTTGACGTGCTTGGCAGATCGCGGGGGGCGAATGCAGTCCGGCGGTTCCGGCGCGATCGGTCCGGCACGACGGCGATCGAGTATGCGCTGGTGGCCGGCCTGATCTTCCTGGCCCTGACGACGGGGCTGGCGGTCTACGGCAACTCCGCCGGCAGCCTGTTCGGCAATCTCAGCACCCGTCTCCTCGCCGTCCTCGGCTGAGGCCCCATCCCGGCCGCCCCGTGCGACCGGCGCCGAACCGATCTCCACGACGTCGCACCGGGACGGCCCACCGACGCGATGGCCCTCGACGGGAGGGTCACGGCCCACCCCGGCGCCTCAGCGCGACTTCTCGAGCTGCCAGGTCAGGTGCGCGCGCACGGTGGGCCATTCGGGCGCCGTGATGCTGTAGACGCAGGTGTCGCGCAACGCTCCGTCCTTCGTGCGCTGGTGGTGGCGCAGCACGCCGTCGAGCTTGGCGCCGAGCCGCTCGATGGCGCGGCGGCTCTGGTGGTTCATGAAGTGGGTGCGGAACTCGACCGCGAGGCAGCCGAGCCGGTCGAAGGCGTGTCCGAGCAGCAGCCGCTTCGCCTCGGTGTTGAGCGGCGTGCGCTGGACGCGGGCGGCGTACCAGGTCGATCCGATCTCGACCCGCGGCCCCGCCGCGTCGACGTTCATGTAGGTCGTCATGCCGACGGGCCGGCCGCCCGGACCGTCCAGGACCGTGAAGGGCAGCATCGCGCCCGCCGCCTGGAGCCCGAGGCGCCGCTCGATCTCGGCCGCCATCCCATCGGGCGTGGGAACCGCCGTGTACCACAGCCGCCAGAGCTCGCCGTCGCGCGCCGCCTCCGCGAGGGCCTCGCGGTGGTCCCGCGACAGCGGGACGAGTTCGACGTGCCGCCCCGACAGGGTGACGGGCTCCAGGGCCATGGGTGCATCCTCGCAAGCGACGCAGGGATCGGGCTCGTCCGAGCCGGTGCCGCACGAGGGCGGCACCGGCCCCGGGGTACCCGAGGGGACGACCCCTTGGAAACAGCCAGTTCGGCGCGGCCGCGATGGTCCAGTCGGCGCCGGGCCGCCGACCGGGGCGCTACTCGGCCGCCAGCCCGAGATTGCCCAGACATTGCCGGATCTGCCCGGCCAGGATGTCGGCGAGGGGATTGGGCTCCTCCGCGTGGTGGCGCATCAGCCCGATGCGGCAGGCCGGCAGGGCCGCGAAGCCGTCCTGCGGCCCGAGCACCCGCATGCCGGAGCGCAGCGCGCTCTCGGGCAGGACGGAGACGGCGAGCCCCGCCAGGACCGCGGCCCCGACCGCGGTGGAGTTCCAGCTCACGAACAGGATCCGGCTCCGGCGCCCGCCGCGCTCCAGCGCCTCGATGGCGGCGCGGCGCCAGTTGCAGGCCGGCCGCCCGAGGGCGAGGGGCACCGGCGATTCCCCGTGCACGGCGTGCCGGCTGGAGGTGACCCAGAGCAGGGCCTCGGTGCGGATCGTCTCGATCTGTCGCCGCCGCTGCTCCTGGGTCGGACCCTTGGCCTCCGTGACGATGGCGAGGTCGATGTCCCCGTCGGCGATCCGATCGGCCAGCATGTCGGTGGGCTCGCACACCACCGTGACCTCGGCCCGGGGATGGGCCCGGGCGAAGCGCCCGAGGATCTCCGGCAGGTAGCGGTCGGCGTAGTCGTCCGGCAGGCCGAGCCGCACCCGGCCGGCGAGGTCGGCCTCCGCGAAGGTGGACAGGCACTCGGCCTGCAGCCGCACGATCCGCCGCGCGTAGTCGAGCAGGCGCTCGCCGTCGTCGGTCAGCCGCACGCCGCGGCCGGCCTTGCAGAAGATCTCGCGCCCGATCCGCTCCTCGAGCCGCTTCATCTGCATCGAGACGGCGGATTGCGTCTTGTTCACCGCCTCCGCCGCGCGGGTGAACGAGCCGGTCTCGGCGATCGCCACGAGGGTCCGGAGCTGGTCGCTGTCGAGGGGATGCACCGGGCCGCTCCGTCATCAATCCGTGTGATGTGACACATCTCAAGCATTCGCTCAACGCATCGACGCAGCTGGGCTATGGGAGGGGCGCGGATGAGCGCTGCCGGCCCACAACGAGGCTCGAGACGAGGTACGCCGAAAGCTCCCGCCGGAGACCACGATGACGATCAGCTTTGCCCCCTTCGGTGTCCTCTCGCTGGCGCTCGGCTTCGGCCGCAAGGGCGCGCAGATCGTGGCCCGGATCGTCACCCTGTGGATCAACCGCCGCGCCGCCTACCGCCTCGCCGAACTCGACGACCGCGCCCTCAAAGACATCGGCCTCACCCGCAGCGACGTGATCGGCGCCCTCGACCTGCCGTTCCGGCAGGACCCGACCGTACCCCTGGTGCATCGACGCCGCGCCCGGCGCCAACCTCCGCCGGCTCCGGTGAGCGTGCGGCTGGCCGCCCGGGACGGGCGGGCGGTGGAGGGGAGGGCGCGGGAGGCGTGAGGCGCGCGCGATCCATGATCGGAGCGCCCTGATGTTCGGTGCGCGATCGCCTCTCCCTGACCGGCGAGGTGATTGCTCCCGTTCGCCGTCGACAGGTGGACGTGGCCCGAATCCGTGCGCAATGCTCGGGTTCGGGCGCGATCGGCTCGATCGTGTCGGAGTTTATCCGAGCTTGCGCTTCGACGCTGAGCCAGGTCAGTTCTTCCGGTTCGGCTCACCCGGAGACACGAGCCCCAAATTCACTCGACCTCGTCGTCGACACGCGAGAGGAACGAGGGTGGAACTTGGATTCCTAGCTTCCTGGCCTTCTGAAGATTGACCGAAAGATAAAAATGTGTATTGAGCTGAACCGGAAGCTTTCCGGCTTGGGCTCCGTCGATTATTTTCTTGACGTAACTGGCTGCTTTTTTATAGGCATCGGCTTCCTCGGGGCCGTAGGCGACGAGGGCCTCGTTGAGAGTAGTGGCTTTATTGTATGCAACAACTGGAACGCGATATTTCTCGGTCATATCACTTATTGTCTGACGATGAACAAAGTTGAAGCTATCGTTCATCAGCACTAGGCCGCACTTCTTGTCTGACAGAGAAGTGACGAGTTTTTCTATAGCTTGCGCGTCATAAATCGGAGATAATATCGGCAAAACATTGAGAGAATTTGATGTCTCTTTGAACGGTTCGACATAATATTTGTAATATGGCGCCGTGCTGGGATTATATATCATCGATATGCACGGCATTTCTGGCACCAGTTCCTTAAGATATTGGACCCACTTTCCGGCAATGGTGCCCTCCGAGTTCACGAATCCGGTCACGTTCTGCCCTGGAACAGCAAGGCTCTCGACGAACCCGCTTCCGACGGGATCAGCCACCGTGGCGAAAACGATCGGGATGGTTTTGGTTTCCTGCAGAAGGGCGCGTACGACGGGTGTGGTCGCGGCAAAAATCACGTCAGGCTTACTGGAGACGATCTTCTTGGCGTGGAGCTTTGCTGCTTCGGTACTACCTTCGGTCCAGTAGTAAGCGTACTTAATGGCCGCATCTCTGGGCGTATCATTGTTCAAAGTGTCTACAAAGGCCTTTATTAGTTTTTTAGCGACGGCGTCGTTCTCTGAAAAATTTGTGATGACGGCAACTCTCTTGTCGAGGGAGCGTTCCTCGCTCGTGGCAATGCGAGAGCCAGCCATCAGCAATATGACTTGTATCATGATTATTCTTATCATCGTGGTACACTCCCACTCAAATCGAATGCCGAATGAAGGGCTATAGGGCTCAACACCGCGGTTGAATGCGATGACGCTGAAAACCCCGATATCGTATGAGTGCAATATTCAAGGTAAGAACGGCGAGTTGGATGATCGCTGTCCGGCACCAGGCTTTCGTGGGGTGAGACTTTGGCGATCGCGGATGCGACTCGCGCGGCAAACGCCTTCCGGTTCGCCAGGACGGAGGCTTCGATCCCGGCCCCTGGTGTTGTGAATTGAGCCTGAAGCGTCCGGACCCTTTCATCCAGGTCTGATCAGGACAGCGTGTTCCCGCCCTGCCTATCGGAAATATGGTCCTGAGCACTGTTGAAAAACCACCTCGCGTACTCACCTGCATTCCCGGATACATCCTGACCAGATCCGGACGCTCGGAGGCATCGGGTGCGATCGTCCGGCCAGCGCTCATTGTGCGCTCCCTGCGAGGCGGGAAACAGGGAGACATAATCGGAGCGTCGAGGCAATCAGGTCCTTAGTCGGCACAAAGCCAGTCCCCGTCTCTGTACCCGTTCTACGCCGCAATCTGACGTTGGATGAAAACGCGTTCTGACACGCATAGGCCTCGTGTCGGCTAAGCTTGGACGAGGTCATTCTTCACGGGGCGACGCGCATAGGTCGGAACGATGCGGTCCCGGTCACGACGCTCGTGGCCGTGATGCCGCCGCGCCTCGCCCGGGCCGATGCGACACCGCCGTCGGTTGTCAGATCTACGGGAGCCGTGCAGGCCGCCCATCATCCGCTTCAAGGCGCGCCGCCTCCCTACGCTCCAGGACCCCCACGGTCCGGAACGCCAGCGCCAGCCCCACCACGCCGAACAACGCCGACCCGACGCCCGTCCCGGCCATCGCCCCCTCCGGCCCCGCGAGATGCGCGCCGAGCAGCGCCGGCGGCATGGTGCCGAGCGTCGCCCGGCCCCAGTTGAGGGCGCTCGCGGCCAGCGGGAAGCCGAGATTGTTGAACGAGGCGTTGCCGAGGAAGAGTAGGCCGTTGAAGAACCAGATCGCCCCGCCGGCGAGGCAGAAGAAGGCGAGGAGGTCGGCGGCATCGCCGGAGAGCCCGAACAGGGCCGTGAGCGGCCCGCGCCCGAGGAGCAGCGCGATCCAGACGGCGCCCACGTAGAGGCCGGTCACCAGGGCGGCGTCGCGCAGGGCGGAGCGCATCCGGTCGAAGCGGCCCGCGCCCCAGTTCTGGCCGAGGATCGGCCCGACCGCGCCCGACAGGGCGAACAGCCCGCCGAAGGCGACCGGGACCAGCCGGTCGACCACGGCGTTGCCGGCGAGCGTCGCGGTGCCGAAGCCCGCCATGACGTGGGCCAGGAACGCGCTCGCCACCGGCGGGGCGAGGTTGGTGAGCACGGTCGGCAACGCCACGCTCAGGATCGGCCCGGCATCGGTCAGGACCGCCGCGAGGCTCGGGCGCGCCACCATCCGGTGGACCCGCACCGCGCCGGAGAACCCCACCCACGCGAAGGCGAGGCGGGCCAGCACCACGGTGATCGCCGCCCCCTCGATCCCGAGGCTCAGCCCGAAGATCAGCACCGGGTCGAGCACGGCCGTCACGGCCGCGCCCGCGAGCGTGACGTTCATGCTGCGCCGCGCGTCGCCGACCGCCCGCAGCACGCCGGAGAAGCCCATGCCGAGCGCCATCAGCACCGCCGAGGGCAGGGCGATCCACAGGAAGGTCCGGGCCGCCGGGACGGTCTCGGGCGTGGCGCCGATCAGGCGCAGGAAGGGCGCGAGCAGCGGCAGCAGGACCGCGACCACCAGCCCGGAGGCGACGACCGACAGGACGAGGGCCGAGGCGGCGAGCCGGCGCGCCTCCCCGACATCGCCGCGGCCGAGCGCGCGGGAGACCAGGGCGCCGACCGCGATCATCGTCCCGATATTGATCGAGACCGCGAAGACCTGGACGATGGTGGCGAAGCCCACCGCCGCAGTCAGGACCGGGTCGCCGAGCCGGGCGATGTAGAGCAGCGACAGGAGGTCGACGAGGAAGATCGCCATCAGGCCGACCGAGCCCGTCGCCGCCATCACGACGACGTGGCGGAAGGTCGAGCCGGTGACGAAGCGGGGAGGCGGGGCGGCCCCGGTCTCCGGCGGGCGGACCTCACCCATCGGCGCCGGCCCGCTCGCGGGCGATGATGTCCTGGGTCTCGGCCGTCAGGGCGTGCGAGCTGCGCTGCGGCGCGGTCAGGGGCTCGGGCTTGATCCGCACCAGGCTGCGCAGCGGGTCCGTGCGGTCGAGGGGGTCGCCGGCCTGCTGCAGCACCAGCCGGGCGAGGTCCCGCTTGCGCACGTCGTCGACCGTGCGCGCCGCCTCCTCGGGCGAGAGGCCGAGGGCCTCCAGGGTGGCGCGCCCGAAGGCGAGGGCCGATTCGAAGGTCTCGCGGATCTGGTAGTCCACGTCCCGGCCCATCGCCTCGATCGCCTGGATCCGGTCGAACACCCGCACGTAGGTGCGGGCGGCCGGGAACTCGGCATGGACGAGGTCGACGATCTTGAGCGTCGCCTCCGCGTCGTCGATGCAGATGCAGACCACCTCGGCCTTGCCGGCGCCGGAGGCGCGCAGCACGTCGAGGCGGGTGCCGTCGCCGTAATAGACCCGGAAGCCGAACCGGGCGGCGCTGCGGATCTGCTCGACGTCCTTGTCGATCACCGTGATGCTCAGCCCCTGCGCCAGCAGCACCTGGTTGAGGATGTGGCCGAAGCGCCCGAAGCCGATCACCAGCACCCGCGCCTCGGCGCCCTCGATCATCTCGGGCTCGGGCTCGAGCGGGGTGGTGGTGCGCCGCGCCAGGAGCCCGTCCAGGGCCTTGGCGCCGATCGGGCCGATCAGCATGGTGATGGCGGCGAGCGCGATGGCGAGCCGCCCGGAGGGGCCGTCGACGAGGCCGAGCTCCTGGCCGACCGGCAGCAGCACGAAGGCGAACTCGCCGGCCGGCGCTAGCACGGCGGCGCCCCGCAGCGCATCGAGCCAGGGCGAGCCGAACAGCCGGAAGAGGCCGGCCACCAGCGCGACCTTGATCAGGATCGCCGCCACGGTGGCGGCCGACAGCCCGAGCCAGTTCTGCCCGACGAGGGCGAGGTCGATCGACATGCCGACGCTCATGAAGAACAGGCCGAGCAGCATGCCGCGGAACGGCTCGATATCGGCCTCGAGCTGGTGGCGGAAGTTCGATTCGGCGAGCAGCAGCCCGGCGAGGAACGCCCCCATCGCCATCGACAGCCCGACCTCCTCCATCAGGAGCGCGGTGCCGAGGACGACCAGGAGGGCGGCCGCCGTCATCACCTCGCGGGCGCCGCTCGCCGCGAGCATCCGGAAGAACGGGTTGAGGCCGTAGCGCCCGACCAGCACCACCCCGATCACCGCCGCGACCGCGGTGCCGGCCGATTGCAGCGCCGTGCCGAGCCAGGCCTCGCCGCCCCCGCCCGTGCCGGTCTGGGCGATCAGCGGCAGGAGGGCCAGGATGCCGACGATCGAGAGGTCCTGAAAGAGCAGCACCGCGAAGGCGCGCTGGCCGTAGGGCGCGGAGAGGTCGCGCCGCTCCTCGAGGAGCTGGAGCGCCACGGCGGTCGCCGAGAGGGCGAGCGCGATGCCGATCACCGTCGCGGCCCCGCCCGAGAGGCCGGTGAGGAACCCGAGCCCCCCGAGCGCCAGGGCGCAGAGCCCGAGCTGGAGCGTGCCCAGCCCCAGGATGTCGCGCCGGAGCGAGATCAGCCGCGAGATCTCGAGCTCCAGCCCGACGATGAACAGGAGGAGCACCACCCCGAGCTCCGAGACGCTGCGGGCGGTCTCCGGCTCGGTGATGAGCGAGAGGCCCGACGGGCCGATCACCACGCCGGCCACGAGGTAGCCGAGCACCGCGCTCTGCCCGAGGAGGCGGAAGATCGGCACGCCGATCACCGCGGCGGACAGGAAGGTCAGGACCGGCGGCAGGAAGCTGGCGTGGTCGGCGGCGGTCGCCATCGGGCGGGGATCTCCCGGGTTCGAGGTCGGCTCGAACCTTCCCTTAACCCGAACCAGGCCGCCGGGCTAACCCAGGCCGTAGCCCGACAGCGTCGCCTTGCGGCCGGGGCCGCGTTTGCCGCAGGGGCGCTGTCGCGCGCACGACCTATTGATCGGCGCGATTGCGTGGCACAAGAGGTTGACAGGGGCCGCCCCGCCTCGCCACATCCCGGACCATGAGCGCCTCCGTGAACCAGACCGACGCCGGTGCCGCCGCGCCCGCGAAGCCGCCCCTCGAGATCCTGCTGTGCGCCCCGCGCGGCTTCTGTGCCGGCGTGGTGCGGGCCATCGACGTGGTCGAGCGCGCACTCGCCCTCTACGGCCCGCCCGTCTACGTGCGGCACGAGATCGTGCACAACAAGTACGTGGTCGAGAGCCTGAAGCGCAAAGGCGCGGTCTTCGTCGCCGAGCTCGACGAGGTGCCGGACGGCACGGCCCCGGTGATCTTCTCCGCCCACGGCGTGGCCAAGACCGTGCCGCAGAACGCGGTCGCCCGCGGGCTCACCACCATCGACGCGACCTGCCCGCTGGTGACCAAGGTCCACCGCGAGGCCGAGATCCACCACAAGCGCGGCCGCCACGTGCTGCTGGTCGGCCATTCCGGCCACCCGGAGGTCGTCGGCACCATGGGCCAGCTGCCCAAGGGCTCGATCACCCTGGTGGAGGACGTCGAGCAGATCGAGGCGCTGGAGCCCGAGAACCGCGACAACCTCGCCTGGGTCACCCAGACCACGCTCTCGGTCGACGATACCCGCCACGTGGTCGAGGCCCTGAAGCGCAAGTTCCCGACGATCGTCGGCCCGCACAAGGACGACATCTGCTACGCCACCACCAACCGCCAGGAGGCGGTGAAGCAGGTCGCCCCCCTCGTCGACGCGCTGATCGTCGTCGGCTCCTCGAACTCCTCGAACTCGCAGCGCCTGCGCGAGGTCGCCGAGCGGGTCGGCTGCCCGATCACCCGGCTCGTCAACCGCGCCGAGGACGTCGACTGGGACGCCTTCTCGAATATCCGCCGCCTCGGGCTGACCGCCGGCGCCTCGGCCCCCGAGGTGCTGGTGGAAGAGATCATCGACGCCTTCGCGACCCGCTACGAGGTCACCGTCGACACCGTCTCGACCACCACCGAGGACATGGTCTTCCCGCTGCCGCGCGAGCTGCGCAGCGAGGCGGCGGAGTAGGGCGGGTTCCCTTCCGGCGGAGACCGGCGTTTCAGGATGAGGCGCGGTCCCCCCTCTCCAGGCGATCCCGGGCTTGCCCGGGATCGCCTGGAGAGGGGGGACCGCGCCTTTTCAGGTCGGCCGGTTTCCCGTTTATTCGTCCATTCCCAGAGCAAAGCAGAACGGTCGTGGCGGTCTACACCGAGGTTCCGGACGAGGCGCTGGCCGCCTTTCTCGCCGCCTACGACATCGGCGATCTCCTCTCCTACAAGGGCATCGCCGAGGGGGTGGAGAACACCAACTTCATCCTGCACACCACGACCGGCTCCTACATCCTCACCCTCTACGAGAAGCGGGTGAAGGAGGGCGACCTGCCGTTCTTCCTCGGCCTGATGGAGCACCTGGCCGCCAACGGCCTCGCCTGCCCGCAGCCGATCCGCACCCGTGACGGCGCCGCCCTGGGCCGGCTCTGCGGCCGGCCCGCCGTGATCGTGTCGTTCCTGGAGGGCGTCTCGGTGCGCCGGCCGGGCGTGCGCCACTGCCGGGCGCTGGGCCGCGCGCTCGCCGGCCTGCACGCGGCCGGAGCCGGCTTCGCGATGCAGCGGCCGAACGCCCTCTCGGTCGCGGGCTGGCGTCCGCTCTTCGAGGCGGCCGAATCCCAGGCCGACCGCGTCGCCCCGAATCTCGCCGCCCGCACCCGCGAGGATCTGGCGCTCCTCGAGGCGTCCTGGCCCCAGGACCTGCCGGGCGGCGTGATCCACGCCGACCTGTTCACCGACAACGTCTTCTTCCTCGGCGACGACGTCTCGGGCCTGATCGACTTCTACTTCGCCTGCACCGACGCCTTCGCGTACGACCTGGCGATCTGCCTCAACGCCTGGTGCTTCGAGGCCGACTACGCCTTCAACCGCACCAAGGGGCAGGCGATGATCGCCGCCTACCAGGCCGTGCGCCCGCTCACGGCGCGCGAGGTCGAGGTCCTGCCGCTGCTCGCCCGCGGCGCCGCCCTGCGCTTCATGCTGACCCGCCTCGTCGACTGGCTCAACGTGCCGCCCGGCGCCCTGGTGAAGCCGAAGGACCCGCTCGAATACGACCGCAGGCTGGCGTTCCACCGGAAGGTGGCGCGGGCGGAGGAGTATGGGTGGAGCCCGGTGGCGGGATGAGCCGGATGCGGGCATTCTGCAGGCATGCGCGCCGTCGCCCGAGAACTCGCTGCGCGACGAGGTCGTGACGGTCTACGACGCGATGATGCGTGATCCGGATCGTGGCCGGTCGGTCGACAGCGTGCGGGCCAGTCTTCAGGCGCGCCAGGTGGCTCGCATGCAAGTTGGCTTGCCCTGACCGTTGATATCTCTCCGTGTCATCCCGGGTTCCGCTGCGCGGCCCCGGGATGACGAGAGCGGGTGTCAACGCCGTCGAGAAGGCCGCACGGACTTCGAAGGCTGCGTGCCCTCACAACCGCGCCAGCAGCTCCGTCTTCTTCGCGGCGAACTCGGCCTCGGTGAGCACGCCCTTGCGGTGCAGCTCCGACAGCCGCTCGATCATCGACAGCACGTCGCCGGTCGGCGCAGTACCGCCGCCAGCCGGTGCGCCGGCGCCGACCGGCTGGTGACCGGAGGGGGCCCAAGCCTCCGATGTCGAAGTCTGCGACGTCGACGCCCCCGACGCCCAGGCCTCCGCCGACGCCTCCGGCCCGCCCTGGGGCACCCCAGGATTGTGGCCCGCCTCCCGCGCCGGCCCGTCCACCACGGGGAGCGTGTGCAGGCTGACCGGGCCGTGCTGGCTGGTGAAGCTCAGCGTGGAGCCGGAGCCCTGCTGCTGCGAGACGCCGCCGATCCGGTGGTCGCCGGTGTCGTAGAGCGTCACGCGGCCGCCGGTCTCGATCGCGAGGCGGCGGGCGTCGGGGAAGAAGGCGTAGCGCGACTCGTTCTGGGAGCCCGCGGTCGCCGGCTGGCCGAGGCCTTCGGGCCACCAGGACCCGCTCGAGAAGCCCTGTCCTGAAAAGCCCTGGCGCCCGGCCGGCATCGCCAGGGCGAGGGGCGCCAGCGCGTCGCAGAGCGCCACGACCCGGGCCTTGAGGGCGCTGTTGAACATGTCGCCGATCATCGTCATGCCGCCGGCGGTCCACTGGCCCATGCCGCCGAGGTCGGGATGGTCGAACTGCGCCATGCGGCCGTGACCGCGGGCGAGGGCGTCGAGGAGGTGGCGGGCGGCGTCGGGGCTGACGCCGTGGCGGGCGGCGATCGCATCGAGGTCGGACATGGGTCAAGTCGCTCCGGAGCAGGGGAGCACTTAGCGCAGTCTCTGCCGGAGAGGAAACCGCCACGGTGGCTGAAAAGCAGGCGGCCGCAACGCGGCCGGTCACGGCGCGTCGGTGGGCGGCCGCGTGCCCGGCACGTCCGCCGTCAGGCTGGCCTTGTCCACCGCGGCGTCGGCGGCGGTCACCGTGGCGGCCCGCACCGTCACCGGCGGCTCGACGAGGCGCATCGGACAGCCAGCGTCGGGCGGCGCATAGCGGGAGGGGTGGTCCGGCGTCGGCGTGTTGGGGCGCCAGTCGCCGCGGGCCGGCACCCGGTCGAGGCCGATGGGGTAGACCGTCACGGTGTCGCCGGCGAGGCGCAGCCGCAGGAAGTGCCGGTAGCCGTCGAGTCGCAGGGCGCTGAACGCGTCCTCGTGGTTGAGGTCGAGGTGGCGGGCCCCGAGCCAGAGGCCGGCGCCGAACAGCGTGCCGCCGATGAGCCATCCCACCAGGAATCCGGGCGGCAATACGCCGAAGAACCGGCCCCAGCCCGCCCCGGCGCCGCCCGGCGGGTAGCCCGCGATCGTCAGGCAGAGGGCGGCGGTCGCCAGGATCGCGCCCGCGTGCAGGCTCGCCTGGGCGAGGGCGAAGAGGGTGGCGCGGCCCTTGCGGACCGGCTCCTGGCGGCGGCCATAGGCCGTGAAGCCGGCCGCGAGGACGAGCCAGGACAGGAGCGCCGTGTCGAGCCGCATCCGGGCGAAGGCCCAGGCGCCGAGGAGCGCGTAGACGGCTCCGAGCAGGGCGGAGAAGCCGGGGTTGCGGAAGGCGAAGCCGAGATTGCCCCGCAGGAGCCGCCGGCTCTCCGCCTTCGGCGGATGGCAGGCCTCCAGGGCGAGTCTGTCGGCATCCGGGCGCAGCCAGGCGACCGGGATCTCGTCCCTGAGGGCCTGGGTGCCGTGCAGGAAGGCGCCGCCGCCGCCGGAGGTGATGAACTGGGTCGAGAACGAGCTCGCGTAGCGCGCGTAATGGTGGGTGTCGCCGGACAGGACCAGGACGATCCGCAGGTTGCGCGAGCCCGGCGGTCCCTCGCCCTCCGTGGCGTTGGCGATGATCCGGGCGGCGTAGTGCAGGCTGCGGAAGGCGCCCTCCTTCTCGTCCTCGTACCAGCCGGGCTTGGCGGTGCAGAGGATGATCTTCGCCCCCGGCCGCATCGCCTGCGCGATCCCGACGAAGTAGTCGGCCTGCGGCTGGTCCATGTTCTCCGACAGGGCGATGTCGATGCCCCAGACCCACCAGTCGTCGCCGAGATGGAGGGCGAAGTAGCTCCTGCGCTGCGGCGTGCGCCAGTGGCCGACCTCGGTCGGCTTCGCGCGGCAGAACCGCGCCATGAACGAGACCAGGCCGTCGTACCAGTCGTGGTTGCCGGGGACGAGGTAGAGCAGCGGGTTCGGGCCCGGGCTGCCGTCCGGAAAGGCAAGCTCGTAGGGGGCGATCAGCCGCGTGCGGTACTCCTCCATGCCGGAGGACGGGTAGACCTGGTCGCCGCCCATCACCAGCAGGCGCCCCCGGGGCAGCGCCGCGCTGCCCCCCGGCAGCGTCGCGCTGCCCCCCGGCAGCGCCGGGCCGTCGACCGTGAGGCTCGGCTGCGCCAGGTGGTAGGCGACCGCGTAGGTGGCGTCGAAGCCGTCGCCGAGATCCGAGACGTAGTCGATCCACCGCGCCCCGTCGGCCCCGGGCGTGACCACCTGCGACAGGTCGGCCCGGGCGAGGTGGGTATCCGGCGAGGCCTGGTCGAGGGCCGCGATCAGCAGGCGGCGGTCGGCGTAGCGCTCGAAGGTTTCGCTGACGATCACCCGCAGCAGCAGCCGGGCCAGCAGGCCCGGGTCGAACCACGAGGTCATCCCCGGGAACTGCGTCAGCTCGGGGTTCCGGCGCATGGGGGCCGCCTCGCGCGATCGTCGATCGGTGGCGATCCTTCACGGGCCCGCCCCGGCGTCAAGGCGACCGCCCGCCTCAGCCGCGGCCCGGCAAGACGCCGCGCAGGTGTTCCAGCACCGCAGGCCACCGCCCGGGCCGCTGCGGCAGGGGCGGGATCGTCGGCGAGAGGTGCCAGCTGCCCGGATCCGCGCGCATGTCGCGCTCGCGCAGGGTCTCGATGGTCTCGATCCTGTCGAGAAGCGCGCCCGCCACGGCTTCGGGCTCCCGAAACGCGAAGTTGAGGGAGAAGCCGTCGCCGACATGGCTGCTGGTGCCGACGGGATAGTAGTAATGCGCCTGCGTGCCGGTGAGCCGGTCGATCAGCTGGTAGGTCGCGCTCAGCGTGAGCCGGTCGGTCAGCGCGATCACCTGCCGGCCGGGCGGGGCGAACAGCAGGGTGTGGAAGGCCGATCCGTTCGAGCCGAGGATCACCCGGTGGCGGGCGAACAGGCGTACCTGCTCGGGAAAGCTCAGGAGCTCGGGGAAGACGATCCGCACCCCGTTGCGCTCGAGCAGGGCCGTCACCGCCTCCTCGTTGGTGAAGCGGCGCACCCCATGCGTCAGGCGGGCCTTCGACAGGTAGACCGGCTGCGGATCGGCATCGACGTCCTCCGGCGCGTAGTAGGCGCCCCCGATCCTCCGGCACAGGTCAGCCAGGATCGGAAAGGCGTAGTCGTCCTGCTGCAGGGCGGCCTGCGGCACCAGGAGGGTGGGGATCCGCATCGGCCGGTCGAACGAGGCGAGGTCCTGGACGCCCAGGCCGAGCCGGCCGAGGATCTCCGGGATGAACGCGGTGGCCTCCCAGGGCACCGTCGGTCCCAGGCTGTGGCAGAGCAGCGTCGGTCGCACGGCCTCCCCGGCGAGGTCGTCGAGGGGCCAGAGCCGCGCCAGGGTGTTGATGATGAAGTGGCCGAAATGCTGCTGGAGCGCCCCGACATAGAGGTAGGTGCCGGGCGGTGCCGCCTCGGTCACCGGGCCGAGGCCGTCCGGCCACTCCGTCGTCTGCCAGAACGGGGTGCGGTCGGCGCCGTAATAGTCGAGGGATTCCGGCACCATGCGGCCCGCGGCATCGAAGATCGCCGGCACCTTGTCGAGGCCGGGAGCGCGCGTGAGGTACTGGGCCTCCTCGACCACCCGCAGGATCGGCCGGCCTTCGCGCACCTCGGCACGACCGTAGAACATCTCGCACCGCTGCAGGATCATGCCGATCTCAGGATTCCCGTCTCGCGCGGGGCGTCAGGCCTGCGCCGCCGGGCTCGCATCCCCCGGCACCTCAATCACGGCCCTTAAGCCGCCGAGTGCGGCCGCGTCGAGGCGCAGGCGGCCACGATACAGGGCGGCGAGGTCGGAGACGATCGAGAGGCCTAGCCCGGAGCCGGGCTTGGTCTCGTCGAGCCGCCGGCCGCGCTCGAGCACCGCGGCCCGGGCCTCCGGCGGCAGGCCCGGCCCGTCATCCTCCACCGTGACGATCAGGTGCGGGTACTCGCCCTGGCCGATCACCTCGGCGCGGATCGAGACCCGGCCTTGCGCCCATTTGGCGGCATTGTCGACGAGGTTGCCGATCATCTCCTCGAAGTCCTGGCGCTCGCCGCGGAAGCGCAGGCCCGGGGTGATGCTGGTGTCGAAGGTCAGGTCCTTGTCGTAGAAGATCTTGCCGAAGGTGCGCACCAGGGCCGCCACCACCGGCTCGACATCCGTGAAGGTGCCGAGCGCCCCGGCGAGCGCCGCGGCGCGGGCGCGGTCGAGGTGGTAGTTCACCTGGTCGCGCATCACGGCCGCCTGCTCGCGCACCTTGACGGCGAGCTCGCTGTGGGCGTCCCCCGCCGAGGCCTCGTTGACGATGATGCTGAGCGGCGTCTTCAGCGCGTGGGCGAGGTTGCCGACCTGGGTGCGGGCCCGCTCCAGGATCTCGCGGTTGGTCTCCAGCAGCAGGTTCACCTCGCCGGCGAGCGGCGCGATGTCCCGCGGGTACTGGCCCGAGATGCGGTCCGCCTCGCCGCGGCGGATGGCGCCGAGCGCCGCCCGCAGCTTGATGAGCGGCGCGAGGCCGAAGCGGATCTGCAGCAGGGTGGTGAGGCCGAGCGACAGGCCGAGGAGCGCGAAGGTGGTGGTGAGCGCGAAGGTGAAGCGCCGCATGTCGGCGGCGATCTCGTCGGAGGGGCCGGCGACCCGCACGACGTAGCGGCCCTCCTCGCCGAGGTCGACGGCGCGCTCGATGATGCGCAGGGGCCGGTCGTCCTGCGCCTTGCCGTAGCCCTTGCGCAGCTGCCCGGCCCCGGCCTCGCCGACCGCGTTGTCCGGCGGCTGGAGCGGAACCCCGACGAGGGAGCGCGAGGTGCGCAGGTCGCGCGGGCGGGCGTTCGGCCGGCCCACCTGCCAGTACCAGCCCGACAGCGGCAGGTCGAAGCGCGGGTCGCCGAGCGCCCCGAAGCTGCGCGCCTCGGAATCCGACGGCGAGACCAGGTTGGTGGCGAGATCGTTGGCGTAGACGAGGAGCCGGCTGTCGAAGGCGCGCTCGGTGGTCTCGCGGTAGAGGGTCGAGAGGATCAGCCCGGCGATCAGCAGGATCAGCGCGCTCGACAGCACCGAGGAGACGGCGAGGCGGACCGCGATCGAGCGCTTGCGCCACGGCCGCCACCCGAGCGGCCAGGGACGGGACGCGGCGGGATCGCCGGTGCCGACGAGACCCGTCTCGGCCGCCCCGGCGGGCGCCGGCGCCTCGGCCGCGGCCCGGCCGGGGCCGGTCACGGCTGCGATCCGCCGGCGCCCGCGTCGATCAGATAGCCGAGGCCGCGCACGGTCTGGATCAGGTCGACCGCGAGCTTCTTGCGCAGGCGCCCGACGAAGACCTCGATGGTGTTCGAGTCGCGGTCGAAATCCTGGTCGTAGAGGTGCTCGGTCAGCTCGGCCCGGGACACCACCCGGCCGGTATGGTGCATCAGGTAGGAGAGCAGCCGGTACTCGTGCGAGGTGAGCTTGACCGGGCTGCCGTCGACGAAGACGCGGCCGGAGCGGGTGTCGAGCACGACCGGGCCGACGCTGATCTGGCTCGTCGCGTGGCCGGCGGTGCGGCGCAGCAGCGCCCGCACCCGGGCCAGCAGCTCCTCCATGTGGAAGGGCTTCGTCACGTAGTCGTCGGCGCCGGCGTCGAAGCCGTTGACCTTGTCGCTCCAGCGGTCGCGGGCGGTGAGGATGATGACCGGGGTCTTCACCTGCGCCCGGCGCCAGCCCGACAGCACCGACACGCCGTCGGCCTTCGGCAGGCCCATGTCGAGGATGATGCAGTCGTAGGGCTCGGTCTCGCCGAGGAAGGCGCCCTCCTCGCCGTCGAACGCCTTGTCGACGGCGTAGCCCGCCTCCTCCAGGGCGCCAACGACCTGGCGGTTGAGATCCCGGTCATCCTCGACCACGAGCAGACGCACGACCCGAACCCCTTTATCTCGGTCCAGCCCTCACCATTGGCCGGAGACTTGGCCCGATCGGGCATCCACCATCACGTGCACGAACTGCCCGTCCTTGCGCAAGGCCGTCAGCATGTAGACCAGGGCCTCGTTCCGACGGCAGAGGTTGGCCCGCACGATGTCGGCCCGCGGCACCGCGGCGCGCGCCGCCCGGATCGCCGCCACCGGCTCGACCACGCGCTTCTCGGCCACCGCCTCGCGCAGGTCGCCGGAGGACAGGCAGGTCTGGGCCGTCTCCGCGGCCTTGACCGGCCGGGGCGGCACCGCCCCGGTGGCGGCCTCGTCCCGCTCCTCCGCGGCCGCAAGCCAGCCCGTCGCGCCGGCGAGGCCGACGAGGGCGGGGAGCAGGAGGAGGACGAACTGGCGCATGCCGGGGACCATCGTCGCCGTGCACTGAATGCACCCTGAATGCGACTGTGCCGTGTTTCCGGCCCGGAAGCCGGTCACATCCTCGTGTTCCGGCGGGGCCAAGTCCGGCGAAGCCAAGTGCGACCGGGGCCAAGTGCGGCCGGGCTCAAGTGCGGCCGGGCTCAAGTGCGGCGGGGCGAAGTCCGGCTGGCGCGAAGCGTGGCCCTCGCGGCGCAGGCGAACCGATCCGGCCGCGCGGCCGTTATGGTTAAGGCTGCCTTCACCATCCCGGCCGACCCTGCCGGGCGCCAGCCAGGGAGATGCCATGCGCCCCGCCGCGTTCCCGATCCTCGCCGCCGCATGGTTCCTCGCCGGCGCGGCCTTTTCCGGGGCGGTCTTCGCTCAGGAGGCGACGCCGGAGCCGGCGGCCGTCATGGCCGATCCGGCGAGCGGTCCCCTGGTGCTGCGCATCCGCCCGCGGGAGGAGGCGCCGGAGGACGGCTCCGCGACCGACGCGGCCGAGGCCGCGCGCGTGGCTGAGGCCGCGCGCGTGGCGGAGGCGGCCCGCGACGCGGCGCTCGCCCGCGCCGCCGCGGCCCGCGAAGCCTTCGAGGCGCGGATCACCGCGCGGGCCAACCGGGCGATCGCCTCGGTCTGCACCGGCTGTCTCGGCCCGGTGCCGCCCTCATTGGCGCTGACGCCGCCTGACGTCGTGGCCGCGCCGCCGCGGCCGGTACCGGCTTCGGTCGCGATGACGGAGCCGTGAGGGCGGCCAGGCGGGGCGCGGCGGATCCCGACCCGCTCACGTCGCCGGTTCGCCGACGACGCAGTGTCGTGCCCTGCAAAAAGACTCGACACCTGCAAATCATCCAGACAATCTCCGGTGCAACCGTGATCAAGTGAAGCGGTGGCCTAAGTGCATCTCACAAAACTCCCGCTGCGCCGAGGCCGCCACACTGAGCCATGCCGGCGATCGGGAGTTTTGTGAGAGAGACTCAACCCGGATTCTTCAATCGGGCGTATGCGTCACAGGCGGCAGGAGGCGCGGATGGCGAAGCAGGTGGATCGGGATCAGCAGGTTCAGCCCACGAACCGTGATGCGGCGCGCGACAATCGATACGTGGCCGACTGGAACAGGAAGTCGCGGAAGGAGATCGTCCGCGACGCGATCGCCGATCTCGGCGCCGCCTTGAAGGAAGCCAAGGACAAGGGCCGCCTGTCCGGGGGTTGAGGGGGCCCGAGGCCGGATGATCCGGCGTGTGAGATCGTGACGGGGACGCGGCGAGCCGTCCCGTGCGCGCCCTGGACCTGTCGCCCGCGATCGGGCATGGCAGGGGGACCCGGCCCCGCTGCCTCGCGAGCGACGTGACCCGCCCGACCCTCCCCCTCCTCGCCGCCCTCATCCTCCTCGCCGGCCCCGCCCGGGCGGTGGTCGGCGGCAGCGAGGCGCCCGACGCGGCGCTCGCCCGCTCGAGCGTGATGGTGCTCTCCTCCCGGGGCGGCGTCTGCACCGGCATCGTGCTGGCGCGGGACGTCGTGCTCACCGCCGCCCACTGCGCCGCCGGCGGCGCCGAGCACCGGGTGCATTTTCGCGATGGATCCGGCGCGCCGGTGCTCGTCGGGCTTGCCGCCCGGGTGGTGCATCCGGGCTACGATGCCGGCGCCATCGCGGGGCGGCGGCGCTCGATCGACCTCGCGCTCCTGCGCACGGAGGCACCGCTGCCCGACCGGTTCGTCCCGGCCGCCCTGACCGAGGCGCCCGCCGCGGCCGGCACGCCCCTCACCCTCGGCGGCTACGGCGTCGCCCGTCCGGGCGACCACCGCAGCACCGGCACCTTCCGGACCGTGACCCTGCCGGTGGTCGAGCCCTACGGTCCGAGCCGCATCCTCGTCTGGCTGAAGGGGCCGGCGGCGTCCGGGGCCTGCGAGGGTGATTCGGGCGGGCCGATCGCGGCCGGCGACCGGCCGAACGTCCTGGCGGTCGCCACCTGGGCGAGCGGAGCCGGCGGCGGGGCCTGCGGCGGTTTTTCCCAGGGTGTGCTGGTCGGACCGCAGCGGGCCTGGATCACCCGCGTGACGGCCGGCTGGGGCGCCGAGGCGCGCTGGGAGTGAGGGCGCGCCCGACGGCCGCCCCGCACGGTCCCGGGCCGGAGCGCCGTGCCCCAGCGAAAGCTTCCTTCATCCTCCCTGCGGTATTTCGAGCGGTGACGACGGGGAACCGTCACGGCTGTGCGAGACTTCACTTGTCGAGCGTGGCCGCACGCTTCTAGGTTGATCCCATGCACGTGTCTCCGTCCCGCTCCCCCCGCCTCCGCTCCGCCCTGGCCGCCCTCGCGGCGGTGCCCCTCGGCCTGTGGAGCGCCGCTGCCGGCGCCGTGGTGCGCGGCGAGGTGACCCGCGATCCCGACGGCCTGCGCGGCTCGGTGGTGCGCATCGAGAGCACCAGCGGCGAGATGTGCTCCGGCTCGCTGATCGCCTCCGACCTCGTGCTCACCGCGGCCCATTGCGTGATGCGCAAGGCCGGCTACTGGGTGGTGGTGGTCGACCGGGGCTTCCGCCAGCGCCGCCTGCGGGCGGTCGCGGCCGCGATGCACCCGGATTTCGTGCCCGGCACCACGCCCGAGACCCAGCCCGGCACCGACCTCGCCATCCTGAAGCTCAACGAGCGCCTCGGCGCCGACTTCCAGCCCCTCGACCCGCGCTACGGCGGAGACATCGCGGCGGGGGACAACGTGGCGATCGCGGGCTACGGCGTGGTGGCGGAGAACCGCCGCAGCAGCGCCCGGGTGCTGCGCCAGGCCCGCCTCGTCTCCCTCGGCGAGCTCCAGGTCGCCAACACGGTCACGGTGGTGGCCGACCGCACCAGCCTGGCCGAGACCGCCGGCGCCGGCGCCTGCCTGGGCGATTCCGGCGGCCCGATCCTGCGCGGCGGCCCCGGCGGCTACCAGCTCGTCGGCGTGGTGAGCTGGTCGAGCGGCGCCGCCCAGCAGGGCCGGGTCCGCACCGCCTGCGGCGGCTTCACCGCCGTGACGCCGATCGCCCAGCACGCCGGCTGGATCAACGCCCGGGCCGCCGAGCTGTCCCGCTTCGAGCCCGGCGAGGCGATGCCCGCCGGCTCCCGCACAAACCAGGCGGACTGGACCGGGGGCCGGTGAGGCGCCACGCCCCGGCTTGACGGCCGCGCGGCCAGGCTTACCAAACGGGCTCCGTCAGACCCGGAGATCCCGATGAGCCAAGCCGTCTTCAGTGTCGCCCGCATCCTCGTCGTGGTGCTGTTCTGCGTCTCCGGCGCCCAGAAGCTGATGAACCCGGCCGGGGTCGCGAGCGCGGTGGCGTCCAAGGGGCTGCCCTACCCGGAGGTGCTGGCCTACCTCACCATCGCGGCGGAGCTGGGCCTGGGCCTGCTCATCGCCCTCGGCTTCTACGCCCGGGTCGCCTCCGTCCTGCTCGCCGGCTTCACGCTCGCCACGATCGTGTTTTTCCACAACTTTTGGTCGATGTCCGGCGAGGCCGTCCGCATGAACCAGATCCAGGCCATGAAGAACCTCTCGATCATCGGCGGCTTGCTGATGATCGCGGCCGCCGGTCCGGGCCGATTCGCCCTCAACCGGCGCTGAGCGAGAGGCTTTCTGTCCTAGAAGGGGCGGTTGCAATCCGGAACGGCGCCGCGCCCGGCACGTTGACCGGCCCTGAAGGAGCGCATCACGGCGTCGAGGGAGCAGGCGGGGGCATGGCCGCGGACACACGATTGCCGGACGTGGACGCGGCCTTCCGCAGCTTCGCGGAGGGGGCCGGGCTGATGATCTGGCGCGCCGATCCGCAGGCCCGCCTCATCTACGTCAATCCGGCCTGGACGGCCTTCCGCGGCCGCGGGGCGGCGGACGAGCTCGGCCACGGCTGGAAGGAGGGGCTGCACCCCGAAGACCGGGCCGATCACGAGGCCGGCCTGGCGGCGGCCTACGCGAAGCGCCGGCCGCATACCGGCGAGTACCGGCTGCGCCGCCACGACGGCGCCTTCCGGTGGGTCCACGGCCACGCCTACCCGGTGCATGACGGCGAGGCCTTCTCGGGCTTCGCCGGGTCCTGTTTCGACATCACCGAGCGCAAGGAGGCCGAGGAGCAGGCCGCCCAGGCGCTGGCCGAGCAGGAGGCGCTGCTGGCCGAGGTCTATCACCGGGTGCGCAACAACCTGCAGGTCACCGTCAGCCTGATCGGGCTCTACGGGCGGGCCGCGGCGCCCGCCTGCCGCCCGGCCTTCGACGCCCTGGGCCAGCGGGTGCGGGCCATCGCCCTGGTGCAGCAGCACCTGCACGAGGCGCCGCAGATCGCCAGCATCGATCTCGCCGACTATCTCACCCGCCTGGCGGAGGGCCTGGGCCAGCTGCGCCGGGCCGGGCGGATCGCCGTCACGGTCGAGGCCGGACGGACCGTGCTGCTGGAGCCGCGCACCGTCAACGCGCTCGGCATGATCCTGGCCGAGATCGTCGCCGAGTGCCTCGACGGCACCGGGGAGGGCGTGTCGTGCCTCACCCGCGTCGAGGTGCCGGGGGGCCCGCCCGGCGAAAAGGTGCGGGTGCGCATCGCCTCGGGCGGCATCGCCGGCGAGACGCCGCAGGGCGTGCCGCGGCTCGGGCCGCGCCTGATCGCGGCCTATGCGGGCCAGGCCGAGATCGCGGTCTCGGGGATCGGCACGCCGGAGGCGCCCCTCGAGCTGACGCTGCCGGCCGGGGGCTGACACCTGCCCGAGGGCTCTTGTTCGGTGGAACCTTCGCCGGCGGACTCTCGCCCGGTGGCGGGCGGCCCCCGGCCTGCCTATATCCCCCCTGCAAGCCTCCTCTCCCGCACGCCGCCCGCGCCTCAGGTCCCATGCTGCCGCCCATCGACGAGATCGTCTCCAACTTCGAGTTCCTGGACGAGTGGGACGACCGCCATCAGTACCTGATGGAGCTCGGCCGCAAGCTGCCGCCCCTGCCCGAGGAGGCCCACAGCGAGGCCAACCGGGTCCGCGGCTGCGTCAGCCAGGTCTGGCTCGAGACGCAGGTCGATCGCTCCGGCCCCGAGCCGCGGCTGCACTTCCGCGGCGACAGCGACGCCCACATCACCAAGGGGGTGGTGGCGGTGCTGATCGCGTTCTTCGACGGCCGCACCGCCGCGGAGGCCGCCCGGGCCGACGCCCTCGGGCTCTTCCAGAAGCTCGGCCTCTCCGAGCACCTGACGGCGCAGCGCTCGAACGGCGCCCGCGCCATGATGGACCGCATCCGGGCCGACGCCGAGGGCGTCGCGGCGGCGGCGTAACGCCCCGCCCTTGCGGCGCGGGCCCCGGGACGGCACATCCGTGCCGCACGCACGATCCCGGGGAGCCGCATGACCCTTCGCCTGAGCCCGCCCGCCGCCGCGCCGACGGCGCCAGCCCGGCCCGTCACCGTCACGGTCCATGGCCGCGCGGTGACCGACCCCTATGCCTGGCTCAAGGCCGAGAACTGGAAGGACGTGCTCAAGGACCCCGCCGCCCTGCCGGCGGAGATCCGCCAATACCTCGAGGCCGAGAACGCCTTCGCGGAGGCGGCTTTGTCCGGCACCGCGTCGCTGCGCGGGATCCTGGTCGCCGAGATGCGCGGGCGCATCCGCGAGGATGACGGCAGCGTGCCGGATCGCGACGGCCCCTTCGCCTACTACACCCGCTACCGCGAGGGCGGGCAGCATCCGCTGGTCTGCCGCCGCCCCGCCGATAAGGTCGCCCCCGGCCTCGTCGGGGACCTGGCGGGCGAGGGTGAGGAGATCCTGATCGACGGCGACCGGGAAGGAGAGGGGCACGCTTTCTTCAGCCTGGAGGACGCCTCCCATTCCGACGACCACGCGCTGGTGGCCTGGAGCGCCGACACCAAGGGCTCCGAGCTCTACACCATCCGGGTGCGCGACCTCGCGACGGGGCGGGACCTGGAGGATCAGGTCGTCGCCACCACCGGCGACGTGGTGTGGAGCGCCGACGCCAAGGCGTTTTGGTACGTCGCGGTCGACGAGAATCACCGCCCCGCCACGGTGATGCTGCACCGCCTCGGCAGCCCGCAGAGCGAGGACGAGACGGTCTACGAGGAGGCGGATTCCGGCTTCTTCGTCGGCATCGGCGAGACCCAGTCCGGCGCCTACCTGGTGGTGACGGCGAACGACCACGAGACCTCGGAGGTCCACCTCGCCGACCGCGCCAGGCCGTCCGCGCCCCTGCGCGTGGTGGCGCCGCGGGAGCACAAGCTGATCTACTCGGTCGAGCACCGCGGCGACGAGCTGTTCGTGCTCACCAACGCCGACGGGGCCGAGGACTTCAAGATCGCCGTGGCGCCGCTCTCCGACCCCGCGAGGGCCAACTGGCGCGACCTGATCCCGCACCGCGCCGGCGTGATGATCCGCTTCCAGCACGTGCTTGCCCGCCACCTCGTGCGGCTCGAACTCGAGAACGCCCGCCCGCGCCTGATCGTGCGCGAGGCCGAGAGCGGCGCCGAGCACACCGTGGCCTTCGCGGAGGAAGCCTACTCCCTCGGCCTCTCGCCGGGCCACGCCTTCGACACGGATCTCATCCGCTTCACCTACTCGTCGATGACGACGCCGGCGGAGACCTACGACTACCACGCGACGACCCGCGAGCGGACCTTGCGCAAGCGCCAGGACGTGCCGAGCGGCCACGACCCGGCCGCCTACGTCACGAGGCGCCTGTTCGCGACCGCGCCGGACGGCGAGCAGGTGCCGATCTCGCTCCTGCACCGGCGCGACCTGGCCCTCGACGGCACCGCGCCGCTCCTCCTCTACGGCTACGGCTCCTACGGCTCGCTGATGTCGGCGGCCTTCCGGACCAACCCGCTCTCGCTCGTCGATCGCGGCTTCGTCTACGCCATCGCGCATGTCCGCGGCGGCACCGAGAAGGGCTGGCGCTGGTACCTCGACGGCAAGCGCGAGAAGAAGCCCAACACCTTCTCGGATTTCGTCGCCTGCGCCCGCGCCCTCATCGACGCGCGCTACACCGGGGCGGGCCGCATCGTCGGCCACGGCGGCAGCGCCGGCGGCATGCTGATGGGGGCGGTGGCCAACCTCGCGCCCGAGCTCTTCGCCGGCATCGTCGCCGACGTGCCCTTCGTCGACGTGCTCAACACCATGCTCGACGGCGACCTGCCGCTCACCCCGCCGGAATGGCCCGAATGGGGCAACCCGGGTGCCGACCTCCAGGCCTTCGAGACCATCCTGTCCTACTCGCCCTACGACAACGTCGCGGCCAAGGCCTACCCGGCGATCCTGGCCCTCGGCGGCCTCACCGACCCGCGGGTGACCTACTGGGAGCCGGCGAAGTGGGTCGCGCGCCTGCGCGCCACGATGACGGGGGGCGGGCCGGTGCTCCTGCGCACCAACATGGAGGCCGGGCACGGCGGCGCCGCGGGCCGCTTCGACCGGCTGGAGGAGGTGGCGCTGATCTACGCCTTCGCGCTGGCGGCGGTGGGGGCGGAGGCGGGGGTTTAGGCCTTGCTTGCAGAGATGCGCGCGCCTGAACCCCCCCCCACTGCGGGGGAGGGTGGCGAACGGAGTGAGCCGGGAGAGGGGACACCGCTTCCGCACAGGTCGCGACCTCGATGAAGGGCGCCACCTCCTTCACCGTCGCGCTGCCCCTCTCCCGCCCCGCATCCGCGGGGCACCCTTCCCCGCAGAGGGGGGAGGGTTCACGCCCGCCGGACCGATCAACCGCTTGCTCACACCGGCCGCATCGTCCCGCCCGGCGCCGCGGTGGTCCCGACATGCCGGCTGCGCAGGCGGAAGGCCAGGATCAGCATGAACACCCCGAAGGCGATGGCGTAGACGCCCATCCAGGTGGTCAGGACCAGGAGCGACAGGATCGGGCTGGCGATCAGCGCGATCGCGAACAGCACCGAGAGCACGCCGCCGATCGCCAGCCACCAGCGGCCGTGGTCGAGGTGGAGCCGGAAGGCGGCGGCGATCATTAGGGCGCCGGTGACGAGCGCCCAGGCGGCGATGAGGTAGATGAAGGCGATGAGCGTGCTGCCCGGCATCAGGAAGGCGAGCACGCCGACCAGGATGTTGAGCACGCCGGCGGCCAGCAAGTAGCCCCAGCGCTCGTGCCGCTCCGCCGCCCGCACCGCGGCGACGATCTCGGCGATGCCGTCGACCAGCATGTAGGCCGAGAAGAAGATCACCAGGGTGAGCAGGGTGGCGCCCGGCGCGATCAGCGCCACGATCCCGAACAGGATCGCGAACGCGCCGCGCAACGCGATCAGCCACCAGTTGCGGGCGAGCACCGCGCTCATCGCCGACAGCCGCGCGAGCGGATCGGGCGGGGCGCCGTAGGGAGATCCGCGGTCCGGACCGGTATTGGGAATCGGCGTACCAGTACTCATCCCAGCATCCTCCAGGACGATCCGCGCCGGAGCGCACCGCTCAAGGCCCTGTTTGTCGAGGCTCAACGTCCGCGCAGCGTGGCCGTTCCATGGCCCGTCGTCTCGGCCTCTACGAACGGCCGACGGCCGCGTTTCATCCCGGGCTGGCCATGACTTTTTTGCCGCGCTGCGGAACCGGCGCCCGCGCCCGGGCGTCTCCCCGGTCGAGGCGGGCGCCTTGCCCGGTCCGGCTCCGGACCGACGCGCGGATTTCACGACATGCTGGACGATCAGTCGCGGGCGGAGGCCCCGGTGGGACGGCGCGCGCCGGCGCCCGTCATGGCGCAGCCGGATGTGGCGCGCGACGAGAATACGCGCGCCCTCCGGGAGAACACCCGCGCCCTGCGCGAGCACGCGCCGCAGGACGAGTCCGAGGGCAAGGAATCCGGCGCCGACGACCGGACGTCCGACGACCAGGGCGACGCGGGCAAGCAGAAGAAGCCGAGCCTGATCCGGCGCCACCCGCTCTGGCTCGTCCTCGGGGCGATCCTGCTACTCCTCGCAGCGGCCGGCGGCTACTGGTACTGGCTGACCTTCATCCATCCCTATGAGAGCACCGACGACGCCTTCGTCGATGCGCGCCAGTTCTCGGTCTCGCCGAAGGTCTCAGGGTACATCACCGCCGTGCCGGTGACGGACAACCAGCACGTCGAGGCCGGCACGGTGCTGTTCCAGATCGACAGGCGCGATTACGAGGTGGCGCTGCAGCAGGCGCAGGCGCAGATCCAGGCGGCCCAGGCACAGATCCAGGGCTTCGACGCGCAGATCCAGGCGCAACAGGGCACCATCCAGGAAGCCAGGGCCCAGGTCGATCAGGCCAGGGCCGCGCTCCAGTTCGCCCGGCAGGACGCGGCCCGCTACCAGGACCTCGCGCAGCGCGGCGCCGGCTCGGTGCAGCAATCACAGCAATCGACCTCCAACCTGCAGCAGCAGCAGGCCAGTCTCGATCGCGCCAACGCCGCCGTGACGGTGGCGCAGCGCCAGATCGGCTCGCTCCAGGCGCAGCGCGCCGGCGCCGAGGCGAGCCTCGCCCAGGCCCGCGCGCAGGAGGCGCAGGCCAGGCTCAACCTCGACTACACGACCGTGACGACCGCTCAGCCGGGCCGGGTGGTGCGCCTCACCGGCGCCGTCGGGCAGTTCGCGCAGGCGGGCCAGGCGCTCAGCATGTTCGTGCCCGACGACATCTGGGTCACGGCGAACTTCAAGGAGACCCAGATCACCGACATGCGCCCGGGCCAGCCGGTCGACGTCGAGATCGACGCCTATCCCGACCACACGATCACCGGCCGGGTCGATTCGGTGCAGCCGGGCTCGGGCACCGCCTTCAGCCTGCTGCCGGCCGAGAACGCCACCGGCAACTACGTCAAGGTGGTGCAGCGCGTGCCGGTGAAGATCACGGTCGAGAACTGGCCGACCGACGTCGCGATCGGCCCCGGGATGTCGATCGTGCCGACCGTGCGGGTCCGCTGAGCCGGGGGACCGTGCCGTGAGTGGGCAGAACCCCGCCGACAGCGCCGCCGGCGACCACAACCCGTGGATCATCGCCATGGTGGTGGCGATCGCCACCTTCATGGAGGTGCTCGACACCACCATCGCCAACGTGGCGCTCCGCTACATCTCGGGGGGGCTGGCGGTCGGCCCCGACGAGGCGGCCTGGGTGGTGACGAGCTACCTCGTCGCCAACGCGATCGTGCTCACCGCCTCGAGCTTCCTCGCCAAGCGCTACGGGCGAAAAGCCTTCTTCATGGCGGCGATCGCGCTGTTCACCGTCTCGTCGATCCTGTGCGGCTTCGCCTGGAGCCTCGAATCGCTCCTGTTCTTCCGGGTGCTGCAGGGGCTCGGCGGCGGCGGCATGGCGCCGCTGGCACAATCGATCCTGGCCGACTCGTTCCCGCCCGAGAAGCGCGGCCAGGCCTTCGCCCTCTACGGCGTCGCCATCGTGGTGGCGCCGGTGGTCGGCCCGACGCTGGGCGGCTGGCTCTCCGACCAGTATTCCTGGCACTGGTGCTTTCTCATCAACGCCCCCGTCGGCGTCGTCGCGCTGTTCCTGATCTGGTGGCTGGTGCAGGACCCGAAATCGGCGGTCGAGGAGAGGAAGCGCCTGCGCCGGGAGGGCGTGCGCTTCGATATCGTCGGCTTCATCCTGGTCGCCACCTTCCTCGGCTCCCTCGAGGTCGTCCTCGACGAGGGCCAGCGCAAGGACTGGTTCGGCTCGACCCTGATCGTCGTCTTCGCCTGCCTGACGGTGGTGTCGTTCGTCGCGATGATCCCGTGGGAGATGAACCACAAGAATCCGGTCATCGACCTGCGCCTGCTCGCCAGGCGCCAGTTCGGCTCGTGCTTCCTGGTGATGATGGCGACCGGCGCGATCCTGATCGCCACGACGCAGTTCCTGCCGCAGCTGCTGCAGGATTATTTCGGCTACACCGCCACCTGGGCCGGCCTGGCTTTGTCGCCAGGCGGCGTCGTCACCTGCGTGATGATGTTCGTCATCGGCCGCGTCTCAGGATACGTCCAGCCGAAATACCTGATCGCGACGGGTGCGACCATCATCGCCTTCGCGATGGTCGATCTCACCAACCTCTACGGGGATCTCAACTTCGGCTTCTTCGTCTGGTCGCGCATCTATATCGGCATCGGGCTGCCGATGATCTTCCTGTCGATCACCGCCGCATCCTACGAGGGGATCACCAAGGACCAGACCGACCAAGCCTCGGCGCTGATCAACGTCGCCCGCAACGTCGGCGGCTCGATGGGCGTCTCGCTGGCCCAGAACATCCTGGCCTATCGCCAGCAGTTCCACACCAGCCGCCTCGTCGAGCACGTCGTGCCCTCGGAACCGGCCTACCAGGAGACGCTGCGCGCCGCGACGCAGTTCTTCTCGACCCGCGGCGCCAGCACCGTCGACGCCCAGAACCAGGCGATCGCCTGGATCGGCCAGCAGGTCCAGACCCAGTCCGCCTTCCTGGCCTATATCGACGTGTTCTGGGCGCTCGCGGTCGTCTCGGCCTGCGCCGTGCCGCTGGCGATGATCCTCAAGAACGTGAAGCGCGGCGGCGAGGCGCCGGTGGGCGGGCATTAGACGCAAGCCCGCGGGAACACCCGCGCCGCCGGCGTCTTTCCCTCGTCCCACCCGCGACCTCATCCTGAGGCGCGACCGCAGGGATCGAGAATTGGCACCCAGCGGATCGAAGCTCGTCGTCTACGCGGCGCTGGCCGGCAACCTCGCCATCGCGGTCACCAAGCTCGCGGCCGCGCTCTATACCGGCTCGGGCGCGATGTTCACCGAGGCGGTGCATTCCTTCGTCGATACCGGCAACCAGGGCCTCCTGCTCTACGGGATGCGGCGCGCGGCCCGGCCGGCCGACGACAGCCACAATTTCGGGCACGGGCTCGAGCTGTACTTCTGGTCCTTCGTGGTCGCCCTGCTGATCTTCACGCTCGGCGGCGCCTATGCGGTCTACGAGGGCGTCGAGAAGCTGAAGCATCCGGAGCCGATGGAGGCGCCGTGGATCAATGTCGGGGTGATCGCGCTCTCGGCGGTGTTCGAGGGGCTGTCGTTCCGCACCGCCCGTCGGGAGATGCGGGCCCGCTTCGCCCAGGTGTCGCTCTGGACGGCGGTCACCCGCAGCAAGGACCCGAGCACCTTCGCGATCATCCTGGAGGACGGGGCGGCGCTGATCGGCCTCGGGCTGGCGCTGGCCGGCGTGGTCGCGAGCGGCTTTCTCGGCTGGCCGCAAGCCGACGGGGTCGCCTCGGTGGCGATCGGGCTCCTCCTCGTCGCGACCGCCGGCATCCTGTTTCGCGAGACCCGCAGCCTGCTCACCGGCGAGAGCGCCTCGCCCCGGCTGATCGAGCAGGCGCGGAGCATCCTCGCGGCCGATCAGCGGGTGGTGCGGATCGAGCGGATGCGTAGCCTGCAGCTCGGGCCCGGCACGGTGCTGCTCGCCGTCACCCTCGACCTCGCGCCGGACCTCACCGGCGACGAATTGCGCCGCGCCACCGCCGACCTGCGGACCGCGATCCGCCACGGCCTGCCGGGCGTCGCGCACCTGTATGTCCAGCTGCCGGTGCGGGAGCACGAAGGCCGGGCGGCGGTCCGCCACACCGGTTAAAAAATCCCGAACGAGCCGGAACCGGCCGGCGCATCCCTCGTTATCGCAGTGTCCCGGCGCGGGCCGTCCTTCCCGTGCGCTGGCCCCGTGGCCGCTTCGCTCACAGAGGCTCCGGGGCTCCGGACGTCAGGGGAGCTGGCTCAGGGCCGCGGGCGGCACGTCGTTCGGCCTGCGGGTATCGATGCGCTCCGCGATCGCCGCGACCGGCTGATACAGGTCGAGGCGCTGGTCGATCATGCCGTCGAGGCGATCATACACCTCGGCGACCGTCAGGCTGCGCGTCTTCTTGCCCTCGCGGCGGAAGAACAGGCTGCGATTCGCCTTGGCCGCGGCCCGGAACGAGGCCTGCGCCGGCAGGTGCGGCTTCTCGGCGGTCAGCTCCATGAACTTGCCGGCGCTCGCCGCGCCCAGGAAATGGGCGAAGTAGCATTCCGTCGTCTTGAGATCGCGGCCGAGGCGCTGTTCCACGCGGCTGCGGTCCCGCTTCATCATCTCGCCGGCCATCAGGCTCGCCAGGTAGGGGTCGCGCCGCAGAGCGAGCACCCGGCGCCGATCGGCCTCGCCCAGGATCACCAGGGTACCGCCGCGCCGCTCGATCAGCTCCGCCTCGGCCGAGAGGCCGTGCTTGGCGCCGAAGCTGCGCACCAGCTCCAGCCAGGTGCCGGTCAGGAACTGAAACAGGCCTTCGGCGGTCGAGGTCGCGGCCCGGACGCTCGGCTGGAAGCTCGATTCCTTGTCGGCCAGCGCCATCAGGTAGACCGGATCGACCTCGGTCTCGCGGGCGGCCCGCACGATGGTCTCGACCAGCACCCGCGGCACCTTCTTGTCGCCGAAGATCACCAGGCCGTCCGCCGTCTCGGCCGGGAGGGCGCTCGTCGCCGCCTCCATGCGCGGCGCGTCCTCGCCGGGACTCTCCTGCTCCCGGCTCTCCTGCCCCCGGCTTTCCTGGCGCAGGCGCTCGAGGTCGTCCCGGATCAGGGCCGCGGTGCTCGGCGTCTCCTCGATCAGCGCCGGGCCGGGCCAGTCCGGCGAGACGCCGCGGGAGGCCACGGGCAGGCGCGGCGCCGTGAGGTCGATCCGGCCATGCGCCTCGGCCGCCGGGGCGACCGCGTCCTGCGGCAGGCAGGCCGCGAAGGCGACGCCGACCGCCAGCGCCGCGGCGGCCTTGCGGGTCAGCGAGCCGGCGAGGGAACGGGCGCGATTGCGCCGCATCGACGGTGAATGATGGCCTTCGCGGGCGGCAAGCCAGCGGATGGTGTCGGTGCCCGCCTCGGGCACGAGTCGGCCAGCGTCGTCGGCGCGGGGCGCCGGCTCCGGGTAAACCCCCATCTCCAACCTTTTGTCCTTCGCGCGGGGCCGGTCCTGGGCCTCGCGCCGTTGCTTCGCTCGCCGGCACCTCTGGCCGCCGGGTGTGTCCAGAATGGGACGAGGCCGCGGCAGGCCTCGGGACCATTTTGCGGCGCGGGGTCCGGCGGCGGGTCGACGCCACCGCCCCGAACAACGGAACGGGCGCGAAAAAATCGCGCGTGACGCGGAACCAAACACGCCGCGGGGCATTTCCAGTCGCCACGCGGAGAGGGCGGGAGAGGGCGAACGACGCCCCGACGCCCCGCTCGGGGTCCGCGGGCCAGCGAAGAGGACAATCCCTACCGATGAGCATGCAGCCCGGTCGGCGCGTCGGCGTCGCTTTCGTCGGGATGGGTGGGGCTGTCGCCACCACCGCCATCGCCGGCATCGAGATGATCAAGTCCGGCTCGAACCGTCTCGATGGACTGCCCCTTGCGGGCCACGCGGTGGCCGGGATGGTCGGGTACAAGGATCTCGTCTTCGGCGGCTGGGACCTCAACGGCGACGACCTCGGCGCCGCGGCGAGCGGCCACGGGGTGCTCACCAAGCAGGATCTCGAGAACGGCGCCCAGGTGCTCAACGGCATGAAGCCGTGGCCGGCGGTCGGCAGCGCCAAGTTCTGCAGGAACATCGACGGCCAGAATCGCATCGTCGCCAAGGACCACCGCGAGGCGGTCGACTGCATCGCCGACGACCTCAAGCGTTTCCGCGAGCAGTCAGGCGTCGACGACGTGGTGGTGGTCAACCTCGCCTCGACCGAGCGCTGGCCCGACCTCGACGATCCGACGCTCAACTCGGCCGCCGCCTTCGAGCGCGGCCTCGATGCGAGCGACGAGGCGATCAGCCCGGCGATGCTCTACGCCTACGCGGCGATCAAGAACGGCATCCCCTACGCCAACTTCACGCCATCCGTCGCCGCCGACGTGCCGGCGCTCGTCGACCTCGCCAGGCAGATGAACGTCCCGGTCGCCGGCAAGGACGGCAAGACCGGCCAGACCATGATGAAGACGGTGCTGGCCCCGGCGCTGAAGTCGCGGGCTCTCCACGTCGACGGCTGGTTCTCGACCAACATCCTCGGCAACCGCGACGGCCTGGCGCTCAACGACAAGGACTCGCTGCAGTCCAAGCTCAACACCAAGGGCACGGTGCTCGATTCGATCCTCGGCTATCCGGTCGAGGACCACCTGGTCCACATCCACTATTACCGGCCGCGCGGCGACGACAAGGAAGCCTGGGACAACATCGACGTCACCGGCTTCCTCGGCCAGCGGATGCAGATCAAGATCAACTTCCTGTGCAAGGACTCGATCCTGGCCGCCCCGCTGGTGATCGAGATCGCCCGCGTCCTCGACCTCGCCAAGAAGCGCGGCGACGGCGGCGTGCAGGAGCAGCTGTCGCTGTTCTTCAAGGCGCCGATGGTCAAGAACGGCCACGGCCCCGAGCATGCCTTCGGGGCGCAGGAGCGCATGCTGCTCGACTGGCTCGGCGTCCACTAGGGATGGCCGGAAGCCAAATTCCAACCAACAACGTTGCGGCGGGCGGGGCTCACGCCCCGCTCCCCCTGCGCGCGCTCCTGGTCGAGCTCAACGACATCAAGCGCGTCCGGTCCGCCGGGCGGGACGGCTCCATCGCCGAGCGCCTCTTCCTCCAGGCCTGGTCGGCGCTGACCGGCGGGGCCGAGCCGGCTTTGCTCGCCCTCGATATCACCGCCAAGGCGCTTGCCGCCTCGCGCCTCGGCGACCTCGACGCGGCGTTCCTGAGCCTCGCCGGCCTCTCGCGTATCGAAGCCTCCGCCGTGCTGGTGCGGGGCTTCGACGAGGTGGCGGGGCCCCTCGATCCGGCCCTGGCAGATGCCTTGCGCGCCTGCCTCGCCGCGCCGCGGGACTGGACGCCCGGTTCCGTCCCGGCCTTCGCGCGGCTTCAGGCGCACCAGCCGCGGGCCGGCGTCACGTGTCCCGGCAAGCCGCGCATCCTGCTCGAGCCGCCGGAGAACCACGCCGAGCACTGCCTGATGGTGGCGGTCTACGGCGTCGCCTTGAGCCCGTTCTACGGCGCCGATCCGACCACGGTGTTCCTCGCCGCGCTCGCCCACCACCTGCACAACGCGCTGATGCCGGATGCCGGCTTCACCGGCGAGATCCTGCTCGGGTCTCACCTCGATGCGGTCATCGCCACCTTGAGCGAGCGGGCCCTGTCGGAACTCGACGAACCGTTGCGCGGCCTCGTCGCCTCGTCCCGACAGATCCTGGCGGATGATCGCACGGCGGAGGGCCGCGCCTTCCACGCCGCCGACGTGATCGACCGGGTGCTGCAGATCGCCCAGCACCTGCGGGCGGCCTCGCTCACCATGGACACGGTGCTGGGCGAGATGGCCCTGGTCCATGACGGCCCGGTGAAGGGGTTTCACGATCGGGTGCTCGCCGACATGCGGCTGCCGTGAGGCCCGGGCCGGACGCCCCTGGGCGTTCGCGCCCGCGCCCTATGTCATGCACAGGCCGGCCGTTCTGCGGCCGGCGCCGCGAGGAACCGCATCCGTGATCCCGTTCGGGCTCCTCTCGCCGGTGACCGGCGAGGCGCTGCACCACGACACGCCCCATTCCCTGCGCGAGGGCAGGCGCGGCCCGCGCTGGCCGGTGGTCGACGGCATCCCCTACCTGCGGGTCCGCCGCGACGGCCTGGTCGGGGAGGTGCTGGGGCACCTCGACAAGGGTGCGCCGGGCCACGCCCTCGAATTGCTGCTGGCCGACCAGGACGACTGGTGGACCGGCCCGAAGGCCGATCCCGCGACCCTGCGCGACCTCGTGCGCGAGATGAAGTACGTCAACTTGCGCGAGGCCTGCGCCCGCCTCGGCTGGGGCCGGGTCGGCGACTACTTCGTGCATCGCTGGAGCGACCCGACCTATCTCTCGGGCCTCGCCCTGCTCGAGGCGCACTGGAACGCCCCGTCCTGCGCCTTCGAGCTCGCCTGCGGCATCGGCCACTACCTGCGCGAATTGCAGGGGAGGGGGGTCCGGGTCTCCGGCGGCGACGTCGTCTTCGCCAAGCTCTGGGTGGCGCGCCACTGGGTCGCCGGGCAAAGGCCGCAGCTCGTCTGCTTCGACGCCGGCTCGCCGCACTGGCCGATCGACCAGGCCCCGGTCGACCTCGTGATGTGCCACGACGCGTTCTACTTCCTGCCTGAGAAGGACCGCATCCTCGCCTGCCTGCGCAAGACCGCCGGCGAGGAAGGCTGGCTGGCGCTCAGCCACGTCCACAACAGCGCCCGGCCCGGCTTCTCGGCCGGCCACGCGGTCTCGGCGGCCGAGATCGAGGAGCTGTTTCCCGACGGGCTCGTCTACGACGACGACGAGTTGACCCGGGCCCTCGTCGAGGCCCGCGCCCCGGTGCCGGCCGAGCCCGCCGCCCTCGACCACGTCGAGGCGTTCTCGGTCGTCTGCGGCCCCGGCATGCGCCCGGCGCCCCGCCCCCTCGTCGACGGCCTGACCCTGCCGCGGGAGGGCGCCGCTTTACGCCTCAACCCGCTCTACCGGCCCGATCCGGCCGGGGGCTACGCCATCGCCTGGCCGTCCGAGCGCTACCGCGACGAGTACGCGCCCCGCGCCACCTACCCGGTGCATTCCGAGGGCCCCGAGACCCTGGAGGCGACGCCCGACACCCTCGACCGCGCCCGCATCCGCGAGTTCGTCGACCTGCCGGAGCGGTGGTGATGCCGGAGTCGATCGGCTGGGGCATCGTCGGGTTCGGCTGGGTCGCCCGCGACTTCATGGCGCCGGCGATCCGGGCCGCCGGTCACCGCCTCGTCGCGGTCTGCGATCCCGGGACGGAGGCCCGCGCGGCCGCCGCCGATCTCGGCGCCCGCGGCCACGCCGACCTCGCGGGCCTCGTCGCCGAGCCGGAAGTCGAGGCGGTCTACGTCGCGACGCCCAACCACCTGCATCGCGGCGCCGTCGAGGCGCTGGCCGAATCCGGCAAGGCGATCCTGTGCGAGAAGCCGATGGCGGCGGCCCTTCCCGACGCCGAGGCGATGGCGGCGGCGGTGGCCCGCACCGGCATCCTCTACGGCACCGCCTTCGACCAGCGCCACCACCCGGCCCACCGCCGCTTGCGGGACGAGATCCGCGCCGGCCGCGTCGGCACCGTCACGGCAGTGCGCATCGTCTATGCCTGCTGGCTCGACCGGGGCTGGACGGCGATCCCGGGCCAGAAGAACTGGCGCATCGACCAGGCCCAGGCCGGCGGCGGTGCGCTCATCGACCTCGCTCCCCACGGCCTCGACCTGATCGACTTCCTCCTCGACGAGCCGATCCGCGACGTCACGGCGCTGACCCAGGCCCGGGCCCAGGACTACGCCGTCGACGACGGCGCGCTCCTCATCGGCCGCACCGGCTCCGGCGTGCTGGCGAGCCTGCACGTCGCCTACAATTGCCCGGACGCGCTGCCGCGCCGGCGCCTGGAGATCGCCGGCACCAGGGGCCTGCTCGTCGCGCAGAACACGATGGGCCAGGACGCGGGCGGGAGCCTCACCTTCACGGACGGCGCCACCGGCCAGACCGTGCCCCTCGCCTTCGACACGCAAGCCTCGCCGTTCCTGGAGCAGGTGCGGGCCTTCGGGCACGCCTTGCGCGACCCGCCCGCGCGCGACGCCTGGTCGGCCGCGCGCGACCTGCACACGATGCGGCTGCTCGCCCGCGCCTACGCCGCCTCTCCGTCGCATCTCCCATCCCCCGTCGCGCCGGCCGCCTGACGGATCCGAGGAGTCTCACCGCTCGTGGACAGACCCGCCGCCCCCCGCCCCTATTCCTACGGCCAGAAGCGCGTGATCGAGGGCCTGCCCGAGCGCCTGCCGGACGCGGTCCGGGCCTATCTCGACGTGCTGCCGCCGGGCCGGATCGTCGGCTTTCCGCTGGCGCCCCTCGACCGGACCGGGGTGCCGTGCTGGTTCGTCTCGCTCTTCCTCGACGATCCCTACTTCGTCGGCGCGATGCCGAGCGGCATCGGCTACGGCGCCACCGACGACGAGGCGATCATCGGCTCGGTGGCCGAGATCGCCGAGAACCTGATGCCGAGCCTGGCGCTGATCCCGCGCAAGAAGGAGCGCGGCAGCTACCACGACCTCGTGCGGGTCTTCGGCACCGGATCCGTCGCCGATCCGCTCACCCTCGGGCTGCCGGCGGGGAGCCCCGTCGGCCGCGACACCGTTCTCGAATGGACCGGCACGGTGCGGGCGCGGACCGGCGAGACGGTGCTGATGCCGCTCGACCTCGCGGCGACCGACTATTTCGAGCTGTCGGAGGGCTACCAGCCCTTCACCAACCTCATCACCAACGGCCTCGGCGCCGGGCCGGACGTGGACTTCGCCCTCGGGCACGGCCTCCTCGAACTGCTCCAGCGCGACGGCAACGGCCTCCTGTTCCGCGCCCTCGACGCCGGCGTGATGCTCGACGTGTCGGAGGGCCTAGGCCCCGAGACGCGCGGCATGCTCGACCGGCTGGAGGCGCTGGGCATCCGCGCGATGCCGAAATTCGCCACCGATCAGTTCGGCTTCACCAACGTCTATTGCGTCGGCTACGACGTCGATGCCTCGCGGACGCCTGCGCCGATCGCGCTCTCGGCCTGCGGCGAGGCCTGCGACCCCGACCGCGAGCGGGCCCTGCGCAAGGCGGTACTGGAATTCCAGGCGGCGCGGGTGCGCAAGACCTTCGGGCACGGGCCGCTGGATCTCGCCCGCTCGATCACCCCGCCGGGCTACGTCGATGCCTTCATCGAGAAGGCTTTGCCCAGCCTCGACCTCGAGGAGGGACGGGCGCTGTCCGCGATGCTCGACTGGATCGATAAGCCCGCCGAGACCCTGCGTGGCTTCCTCTCCGACACGGTCTATTCGGAGCGCAGCACGAAGCGCTTCGCCGACCTGCCGACGCAACCCGCGCCGACGGGGCAGGACCGCGGCCGCATCGCCCGCGCGCGGCTGGAGGCGGAGGGGTTCGACGTGCTCTACGTCGACGCCTCACCGCCGGGCGGTGGGGTCGGCATCGTCAAGGCGATCGTGCCGGGGCTCGAGGTCGAGACCATGAGCTACTACCGCATCGGCGAGCGCAACACGCGAAAGCTCATCGCGCGCGACCACCCGCTGATCCGCTTCGGGGAGCCGAGCGAGACCCTGCGCCCGGTGCGCCTGACGCCGGAAGCCCTGGAGCGCTTCGGCGGCCAGCCGCTGTTCGACGTGGCTCTCGCGGACAAGATCGTCGGCCCGCTCTATCCGCTCTACCGCGAGCCGGAATCGCATCACGCGCCGTTCCGCCTGGAACGGCGGGGGAGGGCGGCATGAGCCTGCGCTTCGCCTACAACACCAACGGGGCGGCCAACCACCGCCTCGACGACGCGCTCGGCCTGATCGCCGATGCCGGCTACGACGGCGTCGCCCTCACCCTCGACATCCACCACCTCGACCCGTTCGCGCAGGACTGGGCACAAGAGGCCGAGCGGGTGCGCGGCCGGCTCTACAGCTTGGGCCTCGGCTCGGTGATTGAGACCGGCGCCCGCTTCCTCCTCGACCCGCGGGCCAAGCACGAGCCGACCCTGGTGACGGCGGACGCCGCCGGCCGCGCCCGCCGGGTCGCGTTCCTGCATCGCGCCATCGACATCGCGGCGATCCTCGGCTCGGAGGCGGTGTCGTTCTGGGCCGGCGTGCCGAAGCCGGGCGTCGATCCGGCGCAGGCGAGGGGCTGGCTGCGGGAGGGGCTGGAGGAGGTCGTCGCCTACGCCGCCGAGCGCCGGGTCGTCGCGGCGCTGGAGCCCGAGCCCGGCATGCTGGTCGAGACCCTGGACGATTACGCCGCCCTCGACGTCCCGGGCCTGCGCCTCGCCCTCGATACCGGCCACTGCCTGGTGACGCAGGAGCGCGAGCCCGCGGCGGCGGTCAAGGAATTCGCCGACCGGCTCGGCACCGTGGCGATCGAGGACATGGCGCGGGGCGTCCACATCCACCTGCCCTTCGGCGAGGGCGACATGGATTTAGCCAGCGTGCTCGACGCCCTCGATGCGATCAACTTCGACAGGCTGGTCTGTGTCGAACTCTCCCGCGAGAGCCACCGGGCCGACCGGATGATCCCGGATTCGCTCCGCTACCTCCGGGAGTGCCGGCGATGAGGATCTGCTTCGTCAGCCGGCGCTACTTCCCGGCGATCTCAGGGATGAGCGTCTACGCCCAGAACCTCTTGCGCGAGCTGGTCGGCGCCGGCCATGACGTCACGATGGTGAGCCAGTACCGGGGCGACGCCTTCGGCACCCAGGTCTATGGCGGCGGCCCGCCGCCGCCGGTGCCGGGCGTGCGGGTGGTCGGCCTCGAGCAAATCGGCGAGCAGGAGAGCGGCGATTTCGAGCGCGACATCGCCACGATGGTCGAGACGATCGCGGCCGAGCACCGGAAACAGCCCTACGACGTGCTCCACGCCCAGTACGGCTACCCGACGGGCTTCGCCACGCTGATCGCCTCCAAGCGCTTGGGGATCCCGAACGTGGTCTCGATCCAGGGCGGCGACGGCCACTGGGTCGGCTCGTGCTGCGAGACCCACCGCCTCGCCATGGTGCGGGTGCTGGCGCATGCCAATGCGCTCCTGATCGGCGGCCGCTCCTTCGTGGCCGAGGTCTGCGACCGGCTCGGCAGCGACCCCACGCACTTCACCATCGTGCCGGGCGCCGTCGACACCGCGCGCTTTCGGCCGCCGGAAGGATGGCAGCCGGGTGATGCCGCCGACCCGGTCCGCCTGTTCTACCACGGCCGGGTCGACCGCCGGAAAGGCGTGCTCGACTTTCTCGATGCCTTGAGCCTCCTGCGCCTGCGCGGCACGCCCTTCGCGGCAATCATCTCCGGCATCGGCCCCGACGTGGAGCCGGCGAAGGCGCTCGCCGCCGATCTCGGCTTCTCCGAGGCACAGGTGCGCTTCACCGGCTACGCCGATTACGACGCGGTGCCGGGCCTCTACGCGCTCGGCGACGTCTTCGTCTCGCCGACCTATGCTGAGGGGTTTTCGAACACCATCCTGGAGGCGATGGCGGCGGGCCAGGCGGTGGTCTCGACCCACTCGGTCGGCGTCTCGGACTGCCTGCGCGACGAGGAGAACGGCCTCCTGGTCCAGCCCGGCGACGTACCGGCCCTCGCCGAGGCGCTGCACCGGATCATCACCGACCGGCCGCTGCGGGCCCGCCTCGCGGCGGCGGCTCTGGAGGAGTGCCGGCGGGTCTATTCCTGGCAGGCGGTGGGACGGCAGATCATGGAGGTCTACGCGGCGGTGAGGGACGAGCGGCCGGACCCGGCCTTCGACCCGGACCTCCCGCACGATCCGACCTGCCGCTTCCGCGCCGAGCCGCACCTGTTGTGAGGTTCACTCCCCTCCCCCTTGTGGGGAGGGGCCGGGGGTGGGGGTGGTGCAGAAGGCACCGCTGAGCTCAACGCGGCACCACCCCCACCCCTAACCCCTCCCCACAAGGGGGAGGGGAAAAGCCCGTTTGCCACCGAGTTCCATGCCCACAGCCCTCGCCCTCTCGCCCCATCTCGACGATGCCGCCTTCTCCTGCGGCGGCACCCTGGCGCAGCTCGCGGCCGGGGGGTGGCGGGTGGTGATGGTGACCCTGCTCACCGCGAGCGTGCCCGAGCCCACCGGCTTCGCGCTCGCCTGCCAGCTCGACAAGGGGCTGGGACCCGAGGTCGACTACATGGCGCTGCGTCGCGACGAGGACCGGGCGGCGGCGGCGGCTCTGGGCCTCCACGCGCCGGTCCACGTCGCGCTCCGGGAAGCGCCGCATCGGGGCTACGCCTCGGCCCCGGAGCTCTTCGCAGAGACCCGGCCCGACGACACGCTCGCGGACGACCTCGTCCCCGTGCTGGCCCGCCTGATGGCGGAGGCCTCGCCCGACCTGCTGCTGGCCCCGCAAGGTGTGGGCGGCCACGTCGATCACGTCCAGCTGGTCCGCGCGCTCACGGCCCACTCCCCGGCCTGCCCGGTGCTGTGGTGGCGCGACTTCCCCTACACCGTGCGCCACCCTGACCCGAAGGAGCCGTTCCGCGACGCCCTCGCGGACCTGCCCACGATCATCGTGCGGCTGTCCCCGGACGAGGAGGCGGCCAAGCACGCCGCCTGCGCGGCCTATGCGAGCCAGATCGGCTTCCAGTTCGGCGGCCCCGCCGGCCTCGCCGACCGCCTCGCCGCCGAGGGCGCCCGCGAAACCTTCCGCCTTGCCGGCGCCCTGCCGGACGGGCTCATGCTGGCGTGAATCCGGCCGCCCCCGAGATCCTTGTCCCGAAAAGCCTGGCCGATCCCGGCGCCGTCGCAGCGCGCCACGCCCTCGTCGAAGCGAGCCCCCACCTCGCGCCCCTGCGCCGCCTCGCCGAGCGGATCCGCGCCGAGCAGGACAGGCCGGTTCCGGAGGCCGATCCGCTCGATGGCGGCGTCGCGGCCCGCCTGCTGCTGCTTCTCGAGACCCCGGGCCCGGCCACCGGCCGCACCGCTTTCGTGTCCCGCGACAACCCGACCGGCACCGCCGCCAACCTGTTCCGGTTCCTGGCCGAGGCCGGCATCCCGCGCGCCGACACCCTGATCTGGAACGCGGTGCCATGGGTGATCCACGCCCCCGGCGCCCGCAACCGAGCGCCCCGCACGGGCGAGATCCGGGCGGCGCAGGCCTACCTGCCGCCGCTGATGGCGCTGATGCCGAACCTCGCGACCGTGGTCCTGTCCGGCCGGGTCTCCCAGACGCTCGCGCCCGTCCTCGCCAAGGCGCGCCCCGGCCTGCCCGTGGTGGCGATCCCGCATCCGAGCCCGACCTACGTCTGCACCAGCCCGGAGGTGCCCCGGCGCATCGCCGCCGGACTCGCGGAGGCCCGGCGGTATCTGTCCTCCCCGGACGATCCGGGTCTCCCCGGCTGATGGGCCGGCTGCCCCATGGTCCGGCTGGTCATTCGCCGGCAGAGCGCCTACATGGCGGCTTGGCGAGCGGGGCTCGGTCGGAGTGCCGCCGGGCATTTGGAGTGCGCGAGCCTGGCCGCGACCGGCCGCAGGCTCGCGCCGGCGACCAGCGGGGTCGGACGCCGACGCGATGAACTTCGCCACGCAGGACAAGAACCTCGCGCAGGCCAGACCCCTGCGCGATGCGGGCGCCGGGGCCGAGCCGCCGCGCGACGAGGATCCGGCCGGCCAAGATCCGGGCAAGGATCCGGGCAAGGAGCCCCCGGCCCCGGAGGAGCGCCGCGCGCGCCACCGGCGCCGCTATGCCTGGATCGGCACGCTCGCGAGCGTGGTGCTGTTCGTCATCTCCCTCGGGGTGCTGGGCAAGCTCGTCTCGACCGTCACCTGGGCGGACCTGCGGGCGGCCTTCCTGGCCGCCACCCCGGAGCAGGTCGGGCTCGCCATCCTGCTCGTCGCGGTGAGCTACCTCTTCCTCACCTGCTACGATGCCCTGGCGTTGCGCCAGCTCAAGCTCAAGGTGCCCTACCGCACCACCGCGCTCGCCTCCTTCACCAGCTACGCGGTGAGCTTCAACCTCGGCTTCCCGCTGCTGACCGCCGGCACGGTGCGCTACTGGATCTATTCCGGGCAAGGCCTCAGCCCCGGGCGCATCGCGGCGCTCACCATCGTGGCCGGCTTCACCTTCTGGCTCGGCATGGGGGCGGTGCTCGGAATCAGCCTCATCCGCGAGGCCGACCCGCTCTCGCACCTCACCTATACGAGCCCGCTTCTGAACCAGGGGGTCGGGGTCGCGACGCTGGCGGCGGTCGTCGCCTACCTCGCCTGGGTCACGGTCAAGCGTCGCAGCGTCAAGGTGCGGGGCTGGCGCCTGGAACTGCCGGGCCTCAAGCTCTCCTTGAGCCAGATGCTCGTCGGCGCCGGCGACGTCTGCGCGGCGGCCGGTGTGCTCTACGTGCTGCTGCCGGCCGGCCACGGCGTCAGCTTCGAGACCTTCGTGGCGATCTACGTGCTCGCGGCGATGCTCGGCATCGCCAGCCACGCGCCGGGCGGGCTCGGGGTGTTCGAGGCCACGGTGCTGCTGGCGCTCTCCGGCCTGCCGCGGGAATCGGTGCTCGGCGCGCTGCTGCTGTTCCGGGTCTGCTACTACTTGGTGCCGTTCGTGGTGGCGCTCGCCGCACTCGGCGCCTATGAGATCGCCAAGCGGGCGCGCCTCACCCCGCGGGAGGCGCCCGACGATGATGCCGCCGAGAGCGACCCGACGCCCTGACGCCGGCGATCCGCTCGACCCGCCGGACGCCCCGGCCGCCATGACGCCCTTCCTGCCCGCGGCCGCCGGGACGCTCTCCTCCGCCCGGCGCGCCGCCTGGCGGGGCGCACTCTGCGCCGTGGCGGTGTTCGTGGCCGGGCTCGCCTGGCACCACGGGCTCGACCTCGGCACCGTGTTCCTCGGGATCCTCGCCCTCCTGGTCGGCGGCCTCGCGGCGGCACCGCGCCGGGGCGAGCCGGTGCCGCGCTCCGACGCGCCGCCGGGCCGGAGCCGCCACGGCCTCGCCGAGGCGCTGCTCGCCAACATCCCCGACCCGGTGATCCTGATCGACCGCCGCGCCCTGGTGATCGAGGCCAACGATGCCGCCCGGGCGCTGCTGCCGTCCTTACGCCCCCGCCACCCGCTCTCCTTCTCGCTCCGCGACCCCGACGTGCTCGACGGCATCGAGACCGTGCTGCGCACCGGCGAGCCCCTGAAGACCCAGTATTCCCCCCGGGTGCCGACCGAACGCACCTTCGAGGTGCAGATCGGCGCGATGCAGGGCGGCGAGGCCGGGCGGGCCGGGCCGAACGTCGTGCTCTTCCTGCGCGACCTCACCTCGGCCCAGCGCCTCGAGACGATGCGGGTCGATTTCGTCGCCAATGCCAGCCACGAGCTGCGCACGCCGCTCGCCTCGCTCCTGGGCTTCATCGAGACCCTGCAGGGCCCGGCCCGGGACGACGCCAGGGCGCGCGAGCGCTTCCTCGGCATCATGCGGGTCCAGGCCCTGCGGATGACGCGGCTGATCGACGACCTCCTGTCGCTCTCCCGCATCGAGCTGCGCGCCCACGTGGCGCCGACCGAGGTGGTGGATGTCGGCCCGCTCGCCCGCCAGATCGCCGATGCGCTCGGCGTCCTCGCCCGCGAGCGCGGCGTCGCCATCACGCTCGACGCCGAGCCGGGGCCGCAGCGCATCCTCGGCGACCGCGACGAGATCCTGCGGGTGATCGAGAACCTGGTCGAGAACGCCGTGAAGTATGGCGGCGACGGCGGCCGGGTCGAGATCCGGCTCGCCCGCATCCCGGCGGAGGAGAGCCGGCCGCCCCAGGTCGAGATCGCGGTGCGCGACGAGGGCCCGGGCATCGCGCCCGAGCACCTGCCGCGCCTGACCGAGCGCTTCTACCGGGTCGACGCCGCGTCCAGCCGCCAGCAGGGCGGCACGGGCCTCGGCCTCGCCATCGTCAAGCACATCCTCAACCGCCACCGCGGCCGGCTGGTGATCGAGAGCACCCCGGGGGAGGGCGCGACCTTCCGGGCCCTGATCCCGGCCCATGGCGGAACCGATCAGGGGCAGGCGACGAGCAGGCGCCCGGTATAGTCGGCGGCGGTCGCGGCGGCGGCGCCCGGCGTGCCGGTGGCCTCCGCGTCGGGGATCAGCTGCTCGCCCTCCTGCGCCTGCCGGGCCGGGCGGGTGAGCTTCAGCACGCAGTCGGTGTTGCCCGACAGCGTGACGGGATCCCCCGGCGGAAGCCCGAAGGCGACGTAGAAGTCCGGATCGTCGAAGCTCACCACGAGGGTGCGCACCGGGCCGGCGGGCCCTTGCGGCACCAGGGTGAAGTCGAGGGTGAGGCGGCCGCCCGAAAAACGCGCCTTCGGCGACGGCCCGCCCTTGAGCGCCAGCGGGCGCCCGTTGAGCTTTCCTTGCGTGAAGAACGCGGTCTCGGCCATCGCCTCCAGGCGCTCGGCGGCCATCGCGTCGAGCTTTCCCTGGTCCGGCACGCCGTCGCGCTTCGAATCGAGGTTCAGCACCGCGAAGGCGGAGTATTCCGGGTCGAAGGTCCAGGATTCGCGGATCGCCACCAGGTTGCGCTTGCCGTCCAGCACCAGCTCGGCCCGGGCCTGCACCCAGACGTGCGGATGCGCCAGCGCCGCCCCCGCCCCGCCGCACAGCACCGCCACAGCCGCCAGACACCGCCCGATCATCGCCCGCTCCCGCTCAAGGTCGGCGCTGTGGGCGGAGAGCACGGCGAAACCATGTTCGTGACGCAACGCCCAGCTCCGATCCCAGGCGTGTCGCGCCGCCGCCCCGCACCCCACATCAGGCCCGGGAGACCGCACCATGACCGCACCCGCCCGCCGCCTCACCCTGCCCGTCGAGGGCATGACCTGCGCCTCCTGCACCGGCCGCGTCGAGCGGGTGTTGAAGCGCGTGCCCGGCGTGCAGGCGGTGGCGGTCAACCTCGCGACCGGCCGCGCCACCCTCGACCTCACCCCCGACAACGACCCGGTCGCCCTGGCCGAGGCGGTCGAGGGCGCCGGCTACACCGTGCCGGAGGCGGTGAGCGAGCTCGCGGTCGAGGGCATGACCTGCGCGTCCTGCACCGGCCGGGTCGAGCGGGCGCTGAGAGCCGTGCCCGGCGTGCGCGAGGCGAGCGCCAACCTCGCCACCGGCCGGGTCACCGTGCGCCACCCCGACGGCCTCGTGTCCGTCGGCGCCCTGGCCGAGGCGGTGCGGGAGGCCGGCTACGAGCCCCGCCCGGTGCAGGAGGCGCAGGCGCAAGCGCCGGCGGCCCCCCGCGAGACCGAGGCGCTGACTCGCGACCTCATCCTCGCCGCCCTCCTCTCGCTCCCGGTCGTGGTGCTCGACATGGGCGCCCACCTCGGCCTGGGCGACCACTCGGGCCACGGCCTCCTGCCCGCGGGCTGGAGCGCCGGCCTCCAGGCCGTGCTCGCCACCCTGGTGCTGGCCGGGCCCGGCCGGCGCTTCTTCGCCCGCGGCCTGCCGGGCCTGGTGCGCGGCCATCCGGACATGAATGCGCTCGTGGCCCTCGGCGCCGGCGCCGCCTACCTCTACTCGCTCGTCGCGACGCTGGCGCCAGGCCTGCTGCCGGCGGGCGCGGCCCACATCTACTTCGAGGCCTCGGTCCTCATCGTCACCCTGATCCTGCTCGGGCGCAGCTTGGAGGCGCGGGCCCGGGGCCGCACGGGTGCTGCGGTCGCGCGCCTCGTGGGCCTGGCGCCGAAGACCGCGCTCCTCCTGCGCAACGGCGCCGAGACCGAGGTGCCGGCAGCCGAGCTGAGGGTCGGCGACCGCGTCCGCGTCCGCCCCGGCGAGCGCCTGCCGGCGGACGGCCGGGTGGTCGAGGGCACCTCCCGCGTCGACGAGAGCATGCTGACCGGCGAGCCGGTGCCGGTGGCCAAGAACCCGGGCGATCTCGTCACCGGCGGCACCGTCAACGGCACCGGGGCGCTCGATGTGGCGGTCGAGCGGGTCGGGGCCGACACGGCGCTCGCCCAGATCGTCCGCATGGTCGAGGCGGCGCAGGGCGCCAAGCTGCCGATCCAGGCGCTCGCCGACCGGGTCACCGCCCGTTTCGTGCCGGCGGTGCTGGGCCTCGCCCTCCTGACCTGCCTCGCCTGGCTCGCCGTTGCGCCGTCTCCCGCCCTCGGCGAGGCCCTGGTCCACGCCGTCGCGGTGCTGATCATCGCCTGCCCCTGCGCCATGGGGCTCGCCACCCCGACCTCGATCATGGTCGGTACCGGCCGGGCGGCGGAGCGGGGCGTGCTGTTTCGCAGCGGCACGGCCCTGCAGGCGCTCGAGGACGTGCGTGTCGTCGCCTTCGACAAGACCGGCACCCTGACCGAGGGCCGCCCCCGCCTCACCGACCTGATCCCGGCCCCCGGGTTCGACCCCGACGCGGTGCTGGCCGCGGCGGCCGCGATCGAGTCCCGCTCCGAGCATCCGATCGCCCGCGCGATCGTGGCGGCCGCCACCGAGCGGGGGCTCGCCCTGCCGCCGGTGAGCGACTTCTCGGCAGTGCCGGGCCATGGGGTCACGGGGCGCGCCGGCGATCATCGGGTCGCGATCGGCGCCGCCCGCCACCTCGCCGGCCTCGACCTCGCGGGGCTCGCACCCGAGGCCGCGCGCCTCGCCGCCTTGGGCCGCTCCCCGGTCTTCGTCGCCCTCGACGGGGTGCCGGCGGCCTTGCTGGCGGTGTCCGATCCGGTCAAGCCCGGGGCGGCCGAGGCCGTGCGGGCGCTCCAGGATCAGGGCCTCGCGGTCGCCCTCGTCACCGGCGACGACCGGCGCACCGCCGAGGGCGTGGCGCGGCACCTCGGCATCGCGACGGTCCTCGCGGAGGTGCTGCCCGCGGGCAAGCGCGACGCGGTCCGGGACTTGCGCGCGCAGCACGGCCCGGTCGCCTTCGTGGGCGACGGCATCAACGACGCCCCGGCCCTCGCCGAGGCCGAGACCGGCCTCGCGCTGGGCACCGGCACCGACGTGGCGGTGGAGAGCGCCGACGTGGTGCTGATGGCCGGCGATCCCGCCACCGTCGCCGAGGCCCTGCGCCTGTCGCGGGCGGTGATGCGCAACATCCGCCAGAACCTCTTCTGGGCCTTCGCCTACAACGTGGCGCTGATCCCGGTCGCGGCCGGGGTGTTGCGGATCTTCGGCGGTCCCTCGCTGTCGCCGGTGCTGGCAGCCGGCGCCATGGCCCTGTCGAGCGTCTTCGTGGTCGGCAACGCCCTGCGGCTCAGGCGGGTGTGACGACAGGCGGACGCGACACCCTCCTGGTCATCTCGGCCCCCGTTTCGCAAGGGATTGTGAGCCTCGGCTGGTTCTTGCTCACGTTGCGTGGATCAGGCGGCAAGAACCATGCGGCGCGTCAGCAGATCGAGGCCTGCCCGTCCGCAGCACCGGCGCGTGATGAGCTTGAGCCGGTTGATCTGGCCGTTGCTCCAGGCCTGCGCAAGGGCAGCCCGGACGGCCGCGAGGTCGGCGTCCGATGCCCCTTCGGCGCCGGTTCGCGCGAAACCCGGCGATCCGAACGCCTCACGCCGCCGGCATCGCCCGCTCGATCACCCGGGCGAAGAGCGACACGCCGTAGGGGGCCGCCTGGTCGTTGAAGTCGTAGGCCGGGTGGTGCAGGCCGGCGCCCGGGCCGGTGCCGAGGAAGATGTAGGCGCCGGGGCGCGCGTTCAGCATGTAGGAGAAGTCCTCCGCGCCCATCATCGGCTGGACCGCCCGCTCCACCGCACCTTCGCCCGAGACCTCCGCCGCGACGTCGGCCATGAACATCGCCTTCTCGGGGTCGTTGGCGGTCACCGGGTAGCCGCGGCCGTAATCGACGGTCGCGGTCGCGCCGAAGGCGGCGGCGACGTTGGAGGCCACCTGGCTGATGCGCGCCTCGCAGGTGTCGCGGACGGTCTCGGAGAGCGTCCGCACCGTGCCGTTGAGGATCGCGAATTCCGGGATCACGTTGAAGGCGTCGCCGGCCCTGACCTGCGTGACCGAGATCACCGCCGAGGAGACCGGGTCGAGGGTGCGCGAGACGATCGACTGCAGGGCGGTGACGATGTGGGAGGCGACCAGCACCGGGTCGATGCAGTCGTGGGGCGCCGCCGCGTGGCCGCCCTTGCCGGTGACCCGGATGGTGATCCGGTCGGCCGCCGCCATGATCGCGCCGGGGCGGATCGCGAAGCTGCCGAGCGGCAGGCCCGGCTTGTTGTGCAGGCCGTAGACCTCCTGGATGCCGAAGCGCTCCATCAGGCCGTCCTTCAGCATCACGTCGGCGCCGCCGCCGCCCTCCTCCGCCGGCTGGAAGATGACGATCGCCGTGCCGTCGAAGTTGCGGGTCTCAGCCAGGTACTTGGCGGCCCCCAGCAGCATCGCGGTGTGGCCGTCATGGCCGCAGGCGTGCATCTTGCCCGGCACGATGGAGCTGTGAGGGACGCCGCTCGTCTCCTCGATCGGCAGCGCATCCATGTCGGCGCGCAGGCCGATCACCTTGCCCGACCCGGTGTCGCGGCCGCGGATGACGCCGACGACGCCGGTTTTCCCCAGGCCCGTCACCACCTCGTCGCAGCCGAAGGCCCGCAGCCGCTCGGCCACCAGGCCGGAGGTGCGGTCGAGGGCGAAGAGCAGTTCGGGATGCTGGTGGAAGTCGCGGCGCCAGGCCGTGATCTCGTCGGAGAGGGCGGCGACGCGGTTGATGACGGGCATGGGACGATACGCTCGTGTCGGGGCAGGAAGGGCCGTGCCGGATGCAACAGGCAGACCGGCGCGCGGTCAACCGCTTCGTAGGAGTCGCGCATGTCTCGGACCTGCACCGGGCGCATGGCCCGGGCTCCTGTTGGCCCGGGTCTTGTTAGTGCCGCACGATCGTTCCACACCCTCTCGCCGCCCGGCGAGAAGGGCCGGGACGATGCATCATTTTTCAGCAATTCGGCGTCGCCTGCGGCGCCGGAAGATGCTCTAAAGCGCTCAGATCCCCGCGGAGTGTTCCCGTCGATGTCGCCTGTGAAGTTTCGTCCGCTGCTGGCCTGCCTCGCCGCCGCCACCGCCCTCGCGGCGGGCTTGAGTGCCGCGCCGGCCTCGGCCGCCAACACCTTCCGGTTCGCCTTCCAGGGCGACCTCAAGTCCCTCGACCCGTACACTCTCAAGGAGACGTTCACGATCGCGGCGCACGGCGCGGTCTACGAATCCCTCGTCACCCGCGACAAGGACCTGAAGCTCGCGCCCGGCCTCGCCGAATCCTGGGAGACCCCGGAGCCGACCCGCTACCGCTTCAAGCTTCGCCGGAACGTCAAGTTCCACGACGGCTCGCCCTTCACCGCCGACGACGTGATCTTCTCCGCCGAGCGGGTGCGGGCGCCGGGCTCGAACTTCCAGACCAACGTGCCGGCGGACGCCACCTTCGTGAAGGTGGACGACCACACCGTCGACATGGTGCTGAAGAATCCCAACCCCATCGCCCTGTACCAGTTCGGCGGCTGGTACATCATGTCGAAGGCCTGGGCCGAGAAGCACGACGCGACGAAGCCCACCCCGGTCTCGGCCACGACCCCGAGCTACGCCGCGCTCCACGAGAACGGCACCGGCCCCTTCACCATCACCGAGCACCAGCCCGGCGTGCGCACGGTGTTCAAGAAGTTCGACGGCTACTGGGGCAAGGTCGAGTCGAACATCGACGAGGCGGTCTTCACCACGATCAGCAACGACGCCACCCGCGTCGCCGCGCTCCTCTCCGGCGAGGTCGACTGGGTCGATCCGGTGCCGCTGCAGGACCAGAGCCGCGTCAGCTCCAGCGCCAACGCCGTGGTTGTGAACGCGCCCGAGCTGCGCACGATCTATCTCGGCATGGACCAGACCAGCGATGAGCTGCGCGGCTCCAACGTCAAGGGCAAGAACCCGTTCAAGGACGTGCGGGTGCGCGAGGCGTTCTTCCGCGCCATCGACGAGGACGCGATCGTCAAGCGCGTGATGCGCGGCCAGGCCGCCGCCGCCGCCCTGCTGATCGCCCCGCCGCTCTTCCCGCTCGCCGGCGAGTTCAAGCGCCCGGCCTACGACCCGAACAAGGCCAAGGCGCTGCTCGCCGAGGCCGGCTATCCCAACGGCTTCGAGGTGCCGCTCGACTGCCCGAACGACCGCTACGTGAACGACGAGGCGATCTGCCAAGCCATCACCTCGATGCTCGCCCGCGTCGGCGTCAAGGTGAACCTGCTGGCCCAGCCCAAGGCGAAGTACTTCGCCAAGATCCTCAAGCCGGCCTACGACACCTCGTTCTACCTGCTCGGGTGGACGCCGTCGTCGATGGACTCGCACAACATCCTGTACGAGATCACCGGCTGCCGGACCGACAAGGCCTCGCCGCGCGGCACCACCAACCTCGGGAACTACTGCAACCCGAAGGTCGATGCGCTCGCCGACAAGATCGAGCGCGAGACCGACCAGGAGGCCCGCAACCTGATGATCAAGCAGGCCTACGACATCGTCATGAATGACTGGGGCTACATCCCGCTGCACCAGCAGGCCCTGGCCTGGGGCGTGTCGAAGAAGGTCAAGCTGGTGCCCCGCGCCGACAACCAGATGATGCTGTACTGGGTGTCGAAGGAGCCGTGATCTTTTGAGCAGCGCTTTCTAGGACGAGCGCTTCCCCTCCCCCTTGTGGGGAGGGGCTAGGGGTGGGGGTGGTAGCCGCGTAGAGCGCGAGCTTCATCCGGCACCACCCCCACCTCCAGCTCCTCCCCACAAGCTTGAGCGATCTCGGGCAAGCCCGAGATCGCCTGGGGAGGAGAGGCGCTCTTTTTACAAACGGAAGCCGGGGAAATACCTCGGACCACACCAACACAAGAAAAACCTCATGCTCGCCTTCATTCTCCGCCGCCTGCTGCAATCCGTCGGGGTGCTGCTGGCGGTCGGGCTGATCGCCTTCGCGATGTTCCGCTTCGCGGGCGATCCGGTGAACCAGCTGGTCGCGCCGGACACGCCCTATGCCGAGCGGCTGCAGATCCGCCAGAGCCTCGGCCTCGACGACCCGGTGCTGGTGCAGTTCGCCCGCTACGCCGGCAACGCCGTGCGCGGCCAGTTCGGCAACTCGTACCAGTTCCGCCAGCCGGTCTCGACGCTGCTCGCCGAGCGCATGCCCGCGACCCTCGAACTCGCGCTCTGCGCCACCCTGTTCGCGCTCACCGCCGGCATCCTGATGGGGGTCTACTCGGCGCTCCACCGCGACAGCGTCGGGGCGAAGCTCCTGCAGGCGATCTCGCTCGTCGGCGTGTCGCTGCCGACCTTCCTGATCGGCATCCTGCTCATCTTCCTGTTCTCGGTCACCCTCGGCTGGCTGCCGTCCTACGGCCGCGGCGACACCGTGCGGCTCGGCTGGTGGACCACCGGGTTCCTGACGGCGTCGGGCTGGAAGGCCCTGATCCTGCCCTCGATCACGCTGGGGCTGTTCCAGATGACGCTGATCATGCGCCTCGTCCGGGCCGAGATGCTGGAGGTCCTGCGCACCGACTACATCCGCTTCGCGCGGGCCCGCGGCCTCACCACCCGCTCGATCCATTTCGGCCACGCGCTCAAGAACACGCTGGTCCCGGTGATCACCGTGGCGGGCCTGCAGCTCGGCTCGATCATCGCCTTCTCGATCATCACCGAGACGGTCTTCCAGTGGCCCGGCATGGGCCTCCTGTTCGTGCAGGCGGTGCAGAACGTCGACGTGCCGATCATGGCCGCCTACCTGCTGCTCGTCGCCCTCATCTTCGTGTCGATCAACCTCGTGGTCGACCTCCTCTACACCATCGTCGACCCGCGCCTGCGCCTCTCGGTGCGGCGGGCGGCGTGAGAGATCGCCCCAGAGATCGCCCCATGGCCTCCCCCGCTCCCGCGCCGGCGCTGATCGTCGAGGCGCCGCCCTCGCGCCTCGCGCGCTTCCTCGATTCCGACCTCCTGGCCAATTTCCGGCGCTCGAAGCTCGCGATCGCGGCCTTCCTGGCGACGGTGCTGTTCATCGCGCTCGCGCTCCTCGCCCCCGTCATCTCGCCGCAGAACCCCTACGACCCGGCGCAGCTCGAGCTGATCAACGCCAGCCTGCCGCCGCTCTGGTACGCCGACGGCCAGGCGCCGTTCCTGATCGGCACCGACGACCAGGGCCGCGACGTGCTCTCGGCGGTGTTCTACGGCATGCGCCTGTCGCTCCTCGTCGGGGTGCTCGGCGTGCTGCTCTCCGGGTTCATCGGCATCGGCCTCGGGCTGATCGCGGGCTATGCCGGCGGTTGGGTCGACACGATCATCATGCGCGTCGCCGACGTGCAGCTCACCTTCCCGGCGATCCTGATCGCGCTCATCGTCGACGGCGTCGCCAAGGCGGTGGCCGGCGGCCACATGGAGGCGAACGCGCAGATCGCGCTCATCGTCGTGGCGATCGGCCTGTCGTTCTGGGTCCAGTACGCCCGCACCGTGCGCGGCTCGGTGATGGTCGAGAAGAACAAGGACTACGTCCAGGCCGGCCGGCTCATCGGGCTCTCGGCCCCGGTGATCCTCACCCGCCACATCCTGCCGAACGTCACCGGCCCGGTCTTCGTCATCGCCACCATCAACCTGGCGCTCGCCATCATCACCGAGGCGACGCTGTCCTTCCTCGGCACCGGCCTGCCGGAGACGATGCCGTCGCTCGGCACGCTCATCCGCACCGGCAACCGCTTCCTGTTCTCGGGCGAGTGGTGGATCGTCGCCTTCCCGGGCTTCGCGCTCGCGGGCCTGGTGCTGGCGATCAACCTGCTCGGCGACTGGCTGCGCGACGCCCTGAACCCCAAGTTGCAGTAGACACCATGACCCAACCCGTCCTCTCGGTGCGCGACCTGCGGGTCGAGTTCGCCACCCGCCGCGGCGTGCTGACGGCGCTCGACGGCGTCTCCTTCGAGATCGCGCGCGGCGAGGTGCTCGGCGTCGTCGGCGAGTCCGGTGCCGGCAAGTCGGTGACCGGCTCGGCGGTGATCGGCCTGATCGACCCGCCCGGCCGCATCGCCGGCGGCGAGATCCTTCTGAACGGCGAGCGCATCGACAACCTGTCGCCGGAGGCGATGCGCAAGGTGCGCGGCAAGCGCATCGGCATGATCTTCCAGGACCCGCTGACCAGCCTCAACCCGCTCTACCGGGTCGGCCGGCAGATCGAGGAGACGATCCGCACCCACACCGACCTCTCGGCCAAGGCCGCCCGCCAGCGGGCGATCGACCTCCTGGCCGAGGTCGGCATCCCGGCGCCGGAGCGGCGCATCGACGGCTTCCCGCACGAGTTCTCCGGCGGCATGCGCCAGCGCGTCGTCATCGCGCTGGCGCTCGCCGCCGAGCCGGAGCTGATCATCGCCGACGAGCCGACGACGGCGCTGGACGTCTCGGTCCAGGCCCAGATCATCACGCTCCTGAAGCGCCTCGGGCGCGACCACGGCACCGCCGTGATGCTGATCACCCACGACATGGGGGTGATCGCCGAGGCCGCCGACCGCGTCGCGGTGATGTATGCCGGCCGCGTCGCCGAGATCGGCCCGGTGGCGGCCCTCGTGGGCGATCCGCTCCACCCCTACGCCAAGGGCCTGATGGGGGCGATTCCCTCCCTGTCGCACGAGGCCGACCGCCTGGCCCAGATCCCCGGCGCGATGCCGCGGCTCTCGGCGATCCCGCCCGGCTGCGCCTTCAACCCGCGCTGCCCCAAGGTCTTTGCCCGCTGCACGGTCGACCGGCCCGAGCCCCTGGTCGTCGGCTCGCACCGGGTGGCCTGCCACCTCTACGACGCGTCCGGACAGGCCGCCGCATGAAGCCCCACATTGCCTTGAAGCCCGTGATGTCTCCCCAGCCCGACTACGTGCAGGTCCGCGACCTGCGCCGCCTGTTCGACGTCTCCCGCCCCTGGCTCAACCGGGTGATCGAGCGCCAGCCGCGCCAGTATCTCCGCGCCGTCGACAACGTGTCCTTCTCCGTCGCCAAGGGCGAGACGCTGGCGATCGTCGGCGAATCCGGCTCCGGCAAGTCGACGGTCGCCCGCATGGTGGTCGGCCTGATGCCGCCCTCCGACGGCGAGGTGACGATCAGCGGCGTCTCGATGACCGACCCGCGCCAGGCCGCCGAGCGCCGGGCCCTGCGGCGGCGCATCCAGATGATCTTCCAGGACCCCTACGCCTCGATGAACCCGCGCTGGCGGGTCGACCGGATCGTCTCCGAGCCGATCCGCGCCTTCGGGATCCTGTCCGGCGAGCGCGAGATTCAAGGACGCGTGGGCGAGCTCCTGACCCTGGTCGGCCTGCACCCGGACGACGGCAAGCGCTACCCCCACGCCTTCTCGGGCGGCCAGCGCCAGCGCATCGCCATCGCGCGGGCGCTCGCCTCCGAGGCCGAGTTCCTGGTCGCCGACGAGCCGACCTCGGCCCTCGACGTCTCGGTCCAGGCCCAGATCCTGAACCTGATGCGCGACCTGCAGGACCGGCTCGGCCTGACCTACCTGTTCATCAGCCACAACCTCGCCGTGGTGCGCCACATGGCGAACCGCATCGGCGTGATGTATCTCGGCCGCATCGTCGAGATCGGCGGCGGCCGCGAGCTCTTCACCGCCCCCAAGCACCCCTACACCCGCATGCTCCTCGACGCCGTCCCCGACCTCGCCCATGTCGGCCGCCAGCGCGTCCCGGTGCAGGGCGAGATCCCCAACCCGATCAACCCGCCGTCCGGCTGCACCTTCCACCCGCGCTGCCCGTTCGCGAATGACCGGTGTAAGGCGGAGGTGCCGGTGTTCCGGGATGGGGTGGCGTGTCATGCGGTGGAGGAAGGGCGGTTGATGCCGGGGGGTGTGGCGGCTGTGGCTTAACAACGACACAATTCATCTAGAGTGGCAGACCCAGTCGGGAATTTTGTTAACCGACAAAAAAGATCTCATCGTTCTTACGGGCGACAAATCGCTGCTCAACGGCGAGAGATTTGCTACTATATCGCGGTCACTTCTGATATAATTTCCGAATTTCTATCAGAAGTGACTGCAGGGCTGCAAAACGTAACTTACTTATCTTTGTATTTATTAATTTTTTTGTTCATTCTTACGCGAGATTTGGGGTAGCTGCGGATGCGCGAACAAAGGCCCATGTATCTTATCAGAATTTGGTATAAGTATTTTTAGGTTTTTGCCATTTCTACATTTTAGTTGATTGTCAAATTGCAACAGATCGCTGGCATCCCATGTATGAAGCTCTTCCGAGTTATAGTAAAGGGCAGTTGCCAGATGAATTGCATCGCTGCGCTTTTTTAGCCCTCTCTTGTGCAAATCCCTTTTAAGATTTTTTGCCATTCTTGCAACAGGGACATCTATTTGTGCTCGAACCACAAATTCTTGAGATAGAAGTTCCTCAATTTTTTTTATCATTATCTTCAGGCGGATAAGCCTCACCATGAGGAGTTTTGCCATGCATGACTTCCAAATATGCGTAAGCGCTAGTCCATATCTCGTATCTACCGGCTTTAGCGTCTTCCCATACTGAACGCAAAGCAGTGATCTTGTCTTGTTCGGAGCACAAAAGCCCGATCCAAGCACACGAGTCCCAATAGACTTGCCTAGGGGCGTCAATCAATGTCCTCACCCCATAGTTGGTTCAGATAATCTCTTACACCTAATCCGCCCGTAAAATTCGGATCGGCTATGTCTTCAAATTTTATCGGTCCCTGATCAATGATTTCGATGTGATCTGCCGATATTAGCTGGAGACGCCCGTCTTTTTGAAAATTAAGACGCCCACTTACCATTACTCTTTTGCCGACCCAAATTTCCACCCAGCTATGTAATTTTCCTATTTCATGCGCAACCTCAGGGCGAAGCACGCAAGTGATATCACGCTTCGACAATCTTTCTTTAACAACAATAGCAGGCTTCCCATACCAGCTAGTAAGCGAATTCAATTTTGCTTCGATAGAACCGTACTCAACTCGGGATAAATCAACTTCATGAACAACAGGAATTAATGATCTCTCATATCTCTCAATGTTTTGAAATGCCTGCTTCGCTGCCCTGGGTTTGACGATCAATGGCCTGGCATTTTCATAAAATACGATGTCTGTTCGACCAACACCATTGGTGTTGCGCTTCAAAAATGACTTTGCCTTTTCACGAGCATCATCGTTCATCCAGTTGGGGATACGCTCGCCTTTGATAATATTAGAAAATGAATAGGCTATATTATTTTTCTCGCGTCTAGCAATGGCAACTGCATCAATGCCGGCAACTTTCGGCACGGCTCTAGCGGTTACAGTCAAAGGGCTGTTCATAGAAACAGAAATAACCTCCCATGCAATTAGTTCAGCTTCCGAGCCTCCGGCTAAATTAAGTAATTCAAAAAAATCTAGGATCTGACGCATTGCGTCACCGACCAAGAGAGGGGCCTCCTCCCCGGTGCTCGACTGAATGGTAACTGTGACCTTCTCTGAGTCCATTGCCGTCACGTTGTTGACAGCGCCATGCGTGAGCCACGATAGGTCTACCGTCAACCGACGATATCACCAAGGGCACGCTTGATGCGAGCATTATTACCCATTCCGGACGCGACATGTTTGCCGTGCCAGAACCAGACTCCGTCCAAGTAGAAAAGCAAATTTATCATCGCGGAGATTGGGCTGTAATAGATTTTGCGGCATAAATACAATCGCTGCAACGTCGTTTCGTTGTTTGATAATCAGACAATTATATGATAATGTCAGATTTCATAAGAAAAAAATTGCAATCTTCGCCACCCAAGGTTGACACCAGACACGTCGTAGGTAGTCGACCCCAAAATCGGCGTCCTCCCCGACAAGGCCAGAATCTAGGCCGACAATACCGGCAAGCGCGCGGCGGTCGCGGCGCAGAAGGTCGTGGACGCGTGCCGGCCAGCCAAGTGCCGGGGGACAGGGTGATCACGGTCGCCTCCGCCGGCCGCCGAAACACGGCCGCTGGCGGCCCCGACCTCACGCAGCATCCAGCGGCTGGGCGGCGCGGGCCGGCTGCGGCGCCGCAACCCGGAAGCACCCACGGCCCTCGGCCTTGGCGGCGTAGAGGGCAGCGTCCGCGGCGACGAACAGGTCCGCGGAGAAGAGGCCGTCGGCGCGGGCGATCCCGATCGAGGCGCCCACCGTGAAGACCTGCCCGCCCCAGGTCATCGGCCGGCTCAGGGCAGCGATGAGGCGCGCGGCGACCTCCTCGGCGACGCCGTCGGCCGCCGTGCCGAGCAGGATCGCGAACTCGTCGCCGCCGATCCGGGCGACGACGTCGCTGTCGCGGCACGACTGCCGCAGCCGTCCGGCGACCTCGACCAGGCAGGCATCGCCGGCGGCGTGGCCGAGGGTGTCGTTCACCGGCTTGAAGCCGTCGAGATCCACCAGCAGCAGGGCGCCGAAGGGGGGCGCCGGGGCCCGGTCGAGCGCGGAGAACCGGGACTGGAACGTGGCCCGGTTGGCGAGCCCGGTCAGGGCGTCGAACTCGGCGAGGTAGCGCGTCCGGTCGGTGAGCAGCTTCTCCTCGGTGATGTCCTGCTTCATGCCGAAGATGCGCACCGGCCGCTCGCCCTCGCACTCGACCACCGCGTTGATGCGGATCCAGCGCTGGCGGCCCCGGGCCGTGACGATCTCGGCATCGAGGGCGAACCCGGCGCGCTCGGCGATGGCCCGGCTGCGCAGGGTCGTCAGCGCCGCCCGGGAGGCGGCGGTGTAGCAGGCGACGATCCGCTCGCGGTCGAGGGGTGCGTCCCGCGGCCAGTCGAACATCGCGTAGACCTGATCGGTCCAGGTCAGCGTCTCGTCCGGCAGGCTGCATTGCCACACCCCGATCCGCGCCGCCTCCGAGGCGCGGTCGAAGATCTTGCGGCTGTGGGCCAGCGCCCGGCCCTGGACGTCGAGGGCCTCCCTCAGCCCGGCCGCGGCGCGGACAGCGCGCGCGAGGCTGTCCGCCGCCGCCGCGAGATCGGCGAGACGCCGGCGTTGCGCCGCCGACAGGCGGCCGGGACGGCGATCGATCAGGGCGAGGCAGCCCGCGCCCGAGGCGAGCGGATGGGTCGCCAGGAACCGGCGGCCGGTGGCGCCGGCCACAGCCGGGTGGCCTTCGAGCCGCGCGTGGCTCCTGAGATCCGGGACGACGCGGAGCGTGGTCCCGGCCTCGGCCCGGCACAACGCCGCGACCGCCTCCGGCACGCTCGCGCCCGCGCTCCACGGCGGATCGGCCGGGTCGGGGCCGAGGAGCAGGACCGTCTCGACGGCGAAGGCGGCCCGGATCCGCTCCAGGAATGCCGCGAGGGCCTCGGCCTCCTCGGGCGCGGAGGGGCAGGCGTCAGGCGTGTCTCGGACCCAGGGTCGAACCCAAGTGCTCGGCCGCATCGCAGGCGTCTGTCACCGACGGTCGAAGGATTGTCAGGAATCTAACAACCATGCCTTAAGGCATGTTTGCCCGCAAGGGCTCACGGGCCCGCACGCCTCGGCCGGCGCGCATCCGCGCCCCGCCGTCGCCGCGCCGCCGACGCGACCGTGGCGGTCCGGCGTCCGGTCCCCTAATCAGGGTGGACGCACGATTCTAAAAACAACCGTCTGGGAGGAACGATGCCCGGGATGACGCGCGCAGGGATGCGCCTTGCCGTGCTGGCCGCCGGCCTGCTCGCCGCGGCACCCGCCGCCGCCGACTATTCCGACGGCCGGATCAGGATCGGCGTCCTCACCGACATGGCGGGGGTCTATTCGGACATCACCGGCAAGGGCTCGGTGGTGGCCGCACAGATGGCCGTCGACGAGTGCCTCGCGGCCGAGTGCCGGGGGATGACCATCGAGGTCGTCTCCGCCGACCACCAGAACAAGGCGGATGTCGGCTCCGCCCTCGCCCGCGAGTGGATCGACCGCCAGGGCGTCGACGTGCTGACCGACATGTCGAACGCCTCGATCCAGCTCGCCCTGCCGCCGCTCCTGAAGGCCAAGAACCGCATCGGCCTCTTCCCGGGCGGCACGGCGCGGCTCACGGGCGACGCCTGCATGCCGAGCCACATCGTGCAGTGGATGTGGGACACCTACGTCCAGGTCGCGGGCGTCTCCACCACGCTCACGACGCCCGGCCGATCCTGGTACCTGGTGACGGCGGATTACGCCCTCGGCAACCAGCTCGAGGCCGACACCAAGCAGCTCGTCGCGAAGGGCGGCGGGCGCGTCCTCGGCTCCGTGCGCCATCCCTTCCCGGCCGCCGACCTCTCGTCGCAGATCCTCACCGCGCAGGGGTCCGGCGCCGACATCGTGGCGCTGGCGAATGCCGGCGGCGACACCATCACGGGCGTCAAGGCGGCGCGCGACTTCGGGCTCCTCGGCAGCGCCCAGCGGCTCGCGGCCTTCTTCCTCACCGTGATGGACGTGCGGAGCATCGGGCTGCCGACCGCCCAGGGCACGGTGCTGACGGAAGGCTTCTACTGGGACCTCGACCCGGGCACCCGGGCGTTCTCAGCCCGGTTCCGGGCGCGCCACGGCGCCGTCCCCTCGGCGATCCAGGCCGGGATCTACTCGGCCGTGCGCCACTACCTGAAGGCCGCCGCCAGCGCCGGCACCGACGAGGCCGGCGCCGTGATGGCGACGATGCACGCCCTGCCGATCGCCGACGAGGTCGTGCGCAACGCCCGCCTGCGCCCGGACGGGCGGATGGTGCACGACGTCTACGTCTTCCAGGTCAAGACACCCGCCGCCTCGACGGGCGAGTGGGACTTTTACGAGACGATGGCGACGCTCCCGGGGGAGCAGGCCTTTCGGCCGCTGGAGCAGGGCGGCTGCCCGGCGGTGAGGTGAGGGGGTGGTGCGGTGAGGCGCACCACTCGACCCGACGCATCCTCGACCCCGCCCCGCGACATCCCGGGCTCCGCGACGCGGCCCCGATGGCGCGGACCGTCCGGGCGGTCCGGGCGACGGGGGCGGCGTACGACACCGCTCCTGAACCGGCTGGCCCGCCGCTGAGGCTCACGACTCCTGGCGAGACCTCCTGGCGAGACGGGGGCCGTCCAGACAGGACGATGGAAGGCAGTCATTCCGTGGGGAAACGGTCGGGTCTCGCCTACACCTCGAACGTCACGCCCTGCGCCAGCGGCAGGGTCTTGCCGTAGTTGATGGTGTTGGTGGCCCGGCGCATGTAGGCCTTCCAGGAATCCGAGCCCGCCTCCCGGCCGCCGCCGGTCTCCTTCTCGCCCCCGAAGGCCCCGCCGATCTCGGCGCCGGACGGGCCGATATTGACGTTGGCGATGCCGCAATCGGAGCCGGCGGCCGACAGGAAGGTCTCGGCCTCGGCGAGGTCGCGGGTGAAGATCGAGGAGGAGAGGCCGGCCGCCACCGCGTTCTGGGCGTGGATCGCCTCCTCCAGCTCCGCGTAGCGCGTCACGTAGAGGATCGGCGCGAAGGTCTCGCGGCGCATCGGGCCGGCCTGCTCGGGCATCTCGACGAGGGCCGGGCGGACGTAAGCGGCCGCCTCGCCGCGGATGTCGCGCAGGCGCTCGCCGCCATGGACGGTACCGCCGATCGCCCGCGCCTCGTCGAGGGCGCGGGCCATGCCGTCGGCCGCCGCGGTGTCGATCAGCGGGCCGATCAGGGTGGCGGGGTCGCGCGGATCGCCGATCCGCACCGAGGCGTAGGCCGCCTTCAGGCGCGGCACTAGGGCGTCGTAGACCGAGTCGTGCACGAAGAGCCGCCGCAGGGTGGTGCAGCGCTGGCCGGCGGTGCCCATCGCCGCGAAGGCGATGGCGCGGAGCGCCAGGTCGAGGTCGGCGGAGGGAGTCACGATCGCGGCGTTGTTGCCGCCGAGCTCCAGGATCGCCCGGGCGAAGCGGGCCGCGAGCTTCGGCGCCACCTGCCGGCCCATGGCGGTCGAGCCGGTGGCGGAGACGAGCGCCACCCGCTCGTCCTCGACCAGGCGCTCGCCGAGGTCCCGGCCGCCGATCAGGAGCCCGAGCAGGCCCTCCGGCGCATCCGCGCCGAAGCGCTTCACCGCCTTCATGGCCAGCGCATGGACGGCGAGCGCCGTGAGCGGCGTCTTCTCCGAGGGCTTCCAGATGACGGGATCGCCGCAGACGAGCGCCAGCGCCGCGTTCCACGACCAGACGGCCACGGGGAAGTTGAACGCCGTGATGACGCCGCAGACCCCGAGCGGGTGCCAGACCTCCATCATGCGGTGGTCCGGCCGCTCGGTGGCGATGGTGAGCCCGTGCAGCTGGCGCGACAGGCCGACGGCGAAGTCGCAGATGTCGATCATCTCCTGGACCTCGCCGAGGCCCTCCGACAGGATCTTGCCGGCCTCGAGCGTCACGAGCCGGCCGAGCTCGTCCTTGTGGGCGCGCAATTCCTCGCCCAGGAGCCGCACCAGCTCGCCGCGGCGCGGGCCCGGCACCCGGCGCCAGGCCAGGAAGGCCTGCGCCGCCCCGGCGATCGCCGCCTCGGCCTCGTCCCGGGAGGTCTGACGCAGCTCCGCCACCACGCCGCCATCGACCGGCGAGCGCGCCGCGAGCCCGCCTTCCGCGAAGGCCTGGGCCGGGACGCCGAGGCGCTCCAGCAGCGCCAGGGTGTCGTCGCGGACGGACAGGACAGTCGGGGCCATGGCAAACGATCTCCGCTTGGACGAAACACGGCCCGCCTCGGGGGAGGCGGGCCGGATGGTTCCACGATCCTACGGCATCGGACCCGATGCCGAAACGGCGTCAGGCCGCCTTCTGCTTCGGGGTGATCAGCTTGCGGTTGACCAGCACCTCGGCGATCTGGACCGTGTTGAGGGCCGCGCCCTTGCGCAGGTTGTCCGACACGCACCAGAACGACAGGCCGTTCTCGACCGTGATGTCCTCGCGGATGCGCGAGATGTAGGTGGCGTCCTCGCCCGCCGCCTCGTGGGGGGTGATGTAGCCGCCGGGCTCGCGCTTGTCGTCGACCAGGATGCCGGGCGCCGAGCGCAGGATCTGGGTGGCTTCCTCCGCCGAGAGCGGGCGCTCGAACTCGACGTTCACCGCCTCCGAGTGGCCGATGAACACCGGCACGCGCACGCAGGTCGCCGTCAGCTTGATCTTGGGGTCGAGCATCTTCTTCGTCTCGGCCACCATCTTCCACTCTTCCTTGGTGGAGCCGTCCTCCATGAAGACGTCGATGTGCGGGATGACGTTGAAGGCGATGCGCTTCGGAAACTTCTGCACCTTGACCTCGCCGGCGGTGAACACCGCGCGGGTCTGGTTGAACAGCTCGTCCATGGCGTCCTTGCCGGCGCCGGAGACCGACTGGTAGGTGGCGACGACCACGCGCTTGATGGTGGCGGCCTCGTGCAGGGGCTTCAGGGCCACGACGAGCTGCGCGGTCGAGCAGTTCGGGTTGGCGATGATGTTCTTCTTGGTGAAGCCCACGACCGCGTCGGCGTTCACCTCGGGCACGATCAAGGGCACGTCGGAATCGTAGCGGAAGGCCGACGAGTTATCGATGACGACGCAGCCCTGCTGGCCGATCCGCGGCGACCACTCCTTCGAGGTCTCGCCGCCCGCCGACATCAGGCAGATGTCGGTGTCGGAGAAGTCGTACTGGTCGAGGGCCTGGACCTTCAGCGTCCGATCGCCGAAGGACACCTCCTGCCCCAGGCTGCGGCGGGAGGCGAGCGCCACCACGGTGTCGGCCGGGAAGGCGCGCTCGGCCAGGATGTCGAGCATCTCGCGGCCCACATTGCCGGTGGCTCCGACGACGGCAACCTTGTAACCCATCTCAATCGCTCCAGTTCGGATCAACTCCTCCCCGGACGATCTCAGGCGGGCTCATGGAGCCCGGCCTCCGTCCGCCACGGACGGGGAGGGATCCGAGGACGACGCGAGGCTTCAGCCGGCGATGGTGGTCGCCGTCGTGGCTTTGCGTTTCGTCGTGATCGACGCGGGCCGCATGGCGCGGTCAGTCCTCGGAAGGTGGCACCCGAGATGGGGTGCGCGAGCACCGGAAGCAACAGCCCGAATGCGGTGTCGTGTCAAGGGCCGCGTCCGGACGCCGGCAACAGATTCCCCCGGCCGTCACCCGTTAGGGCTTCCTTTACCCTGCCCGCCCTGGGCCGGGGACAACCCCGCCCGGGTCAACGAAATCGCTAAAATGCGATGCGATTCCGGTGGCGACGACCACGCGCGACCGGAGGAGCGATCCCGTGCGGCAGAGGCCGGACTTCGACGACGCCACCCTGGCGCGGGCGGCCAGGAATCTCGCCGAGGGCAAGGGTCTCGCCGAGGATCGGGCCCTCGCGCGGGACATCGGTCCCGTCGAGCCGCTGCTGCCGCGGCCGCTCCCCCGCGCGGTCCCCGCTTCCGCCTGGCGCCTTCGCGCCGCCGGCCGGACCCTCGGGGCGGCGGCGGTGATCGCGCTCCTGAGCGTGCTCGCGAGCGAGCGGCGCCTCGCCGACCCGCCGCTCGCCGAGGCGGGCGCCTTCGTGCCGCGCTACGCCGCCCCCGCGGTGGCGCCGCCGGCGTGGAGCGCCGTCGCGCCCGACCGCTACCGCCTGGGCGAGGCGTCCGCCAGCGCCCGGGCGCAGCCCGGCCTGCGGGAGGACACCTTCACGGCCGGCGCCTTCGCGGCGCAGGAGGCGCCGTTCCTGCGCCTCGTCGCCGTCGAGGCGTCGGAGCCGGAGGGGGAGGGGAGCCTGTTCGTCTCCCTGGCACGCCGGGCCGCGGAGGCCGGCGGCCTCTCGGTGGTGCGCACGGCCGAGCGCGGGCAGGTGGCGACGCGGTTCGGCGCGCTCGACACCGTCGACGCGACCCTCGCCGACGCGGAGGGAAAGCGCGCCTGCACCGCGTTCCGGCACACCGGCGCCCTGCGGCTCGAAGGCTGGCTCTGCGCACCGCTCGGGCAACTGCCCGAACCGCAATCGGTGGCCTGCGCGGTCGAGCGTCTCGGGCCGCTGCCGGGAGCGGGGCCCACCCCCGCCGTGGCCGCGATGCTGGCGCGGCCCCGGACCGCCGCCTGCCCGCCGGAGGAGCCCGCCACCACCGCGGCGGTGCCGGCGCCCCGCAAGCCGGTTCGAACGAATGCGGCGAGAGTGCGGCATTCGCGACCAGCTTCACCGTGAGGCGGAACCTCGGCCGCGCTCGCACGTCTCTTTCCACAACGGCGTCGTTTCTTAACCGGTGCGGCGCTACCCTGGCGACGTTCAGCAAAGGTGCGTCATGCGCTTCCAGACTCTCGCCCTGACCGGGCTTCTCTCCCTCGCGGCCCTGGGCGCCGGCACCGCCGCCTCGCAGGCGCAGGACAGCTACGTCATCCGCAGCACCCGGGACGGCCAGGGCCTCGCGATCCGGGTGCGCCCGCGCAGCTGGCTCGATGCCGGCAACGTGGTCGAGGCGAATTCGGGCGCGGTGAGCAACCCGGCCACCAACCCGCACTTCATCACCGCGTCGTACCTGAACTCGCCGCCCTACATCAGCCAGCGCGAGCGCTGGGGCGGCGCCGGCATCCTGCCCGACCCGATCACCAACGGCCCGTTCATCGGCGCCCGCCGCAGCGCCGTCACGGTCGACCTCTCGGCGGTCGACTACCTCGACCCGACCTCGCCGCTGTCGCGGGCGCGCTACGGCTACTGAGCCGGTCACCCCATCCGGACGTGCGACGGGCCCCGCGAGGGGCCCGTTTCCGTCGGGGGTGTCTCGACCGGATCCAACAGCCTCCGCGTCGTCGCGGGGTCGCGCAGCGGAGCCCGGGGCGACACCGTGTGGCGTCGATGCAAGCGGGTCCTCAACTCCTCCTCGCGGGTCGACGCGTGACCGCTTGGCGGAGCCCGTCGTCGGCCTCTGCCCTCACCGCTCCTCCGCCTTCACCCACTTGATCACCCGCGGCGGCTCGTAGGCCCGGATCCGCGCCACGAGCTCGGCCGGTTCGGTGCCGACGATCAGCATCGCCCGGTGCGGCTCGCGCACGAAGCCCTCCTGGACGACGGAATCGAGGAAGCCGAGGAGCCCGTCGTAGAACCCGCCGGCGTTGAACACCGCGAGCGGCTTCCTGTGGTAGCCGAGCTGGGCCCAGGTCCAGACCTCGAACATCTCCTCGAAGGTGCCGAGGCCCCCCGGCAGCGCCACGAATCCGTCGGCGAGGTCGGCCATCAGGGCCTTGCGCTCGTGCATGGAGGCGACCACCCGCAGGTCGGTCAGCCCGAGATGCGCGGTCTCCTTCTCGACGAGGGCCTTGGGCATGATGCCGGTCACCCGGCCGCCGGCACCGAGCGCGCCGTCGGCCACCGCCCCCATCAGCCCGACCTTGCCGCCGCCATAGACCATCTCGATCCCGTCTTGAGCGAAGTGGCGCCCGAGCGCGGTCGCCGCCTCGCGGTAGAGCGGGCGGGCCCCGTCGCTGGAGCCGCAGAACACGCACAGGCGCATGGTGGTTCTCCCTGTCCCTTATCGGGGAGCCGACTTCGACCAATCGTCATCCAACCCGCGACCTCGTCCTGAGGTGCCGGCGATCGGAGATCGCGTACGATCGAAGATCGGTTGGCCTCGAAGGAGCCCTCCAGACGTCTCGGTGATCTCTGGAGCCCTCCTTCGAGGCACGCGTCGCGTGCGCCTCAGGATGAGGTCGCGGGTGGGTAAACTTGTTGAACCTGGGCGAGCGCTCAGCCGCCTTGCGCCTGCAATTCCCGCACGATCGCGTCGCCCATCTCGCTCGTGCCGACCGCGTTGGTGCCCGGGCTCGCGATGTCGCGGGTGCGGGTGCCCGAGGCCAGCGTGCGGGTGATGGCGCTCTCGAGCTGGTCGGCGGCCTCGACGAGGCCGAAGGAGTAGCGCAGCGCCATGGCGAGCGAGCCGATCATGGCGATCGGGTTGGCGAGGTTCTGGCCGGCGATGTCGGGAGCCGAGCCGTGGACCGGTTCGTAGAGGGCGCGCCGCGTGCCGTTCTCGACCGCGCCGAGGGAGGCCGAGGGCAGCATCCCGAGCGAGCCGGTCAGCATCGCCGCCACGTCCGACAGGATGTCGCCGAACAGGTTGTCGGTGACCAGCACGTCGTATTGCTTGGGGTTGCGCACGAGCTGCATGGCGCAGTTGTCGGCCAGCACGTGCTCGAGGCCGACATCCGAGTACTGCTCGGCGTGGAGCCGGGTGACGGTCTCCTTCCAGAGGACGCCGGTCTTCATGACGTTGTGCTTCTCGGCCGAGGCGACCTTGTTGCGGCGCTTGCGGGCGAGGTCGAAGGCGACCGCGGCGATCCGCTCGATCTCGCCGGTCGTATAGACCTGCGTGTCGACCGCGCGCTTCTGGCCGTCCTCCAGGGTCACGATCTCCTTCGGCTCGCCGAAATAGACGCCGCCGGTGAGCTCGCGCACGATGACGATGTCGAGGCCCTCGACCAGCTCGCGCTTGAGCGCGGAGGCCTCGGCGAGCGCCGGGTAGCAGATCGCCGGGCGTAGGTTGGCGAACAGGCCGAGGTCCTTGCGCAGGCGCAGCAGGCCCGCCTCGGGGCGCTTGGCATACGGCACGCCGGCCCATTTCGGCCCGCCGACCGCGCCGAACAGAACCGCGTCGGCAGCCTTGGCGCGGTCCATCGCGGCCTCCGAGAGCGGCACGCCGTGGGCGTCGATCGCCGCGCCGCCGACGAGGTCGGTCTCGGTCTCGAACCGGGCGATGCCGGCGCGGGTGAACCAGGCCAGCACCTTGGAGACTTCCCCGGCCACCTCCGGGCCGATGCCGTCGCCGGGCAGGAGCAGGATCTTGTACGTGGCCATGGCGTGACCTTCTCGGAGTCGGCTGCGGGCGGGCGGAGGGCGCGTCCCTCCGCCGGGATCGGGGGTGTTTAAGACTTGCGCGCGACGGTGAAGCGGGCGGCCTCGCAGAGCGTCGCGGCGGCGGCGCCCCAGGGCTTCAGGGCCGCCTCGCACTCGCCCACCAGGCGCTCGCACTCGGCACGGGCGCCGTCGAGGCCGAGGCGGTCGACGAGGGTCGCCTTGCCGGCCTCCTTGTCCTTGCCGGTGCGCTTGCCCATCGCCTCGGAGGAGGCCTCGCGGTCGAGAATGTCGTCGGCGACCTGGAAGGCCTGGCCCAGCGCCCGGCCGTAAGAGAGGAGCGCGCGGCGCTCCTCGGGCGAGGCGCCGCCGACGAGCGCCCCGGCATCGACCGAGAAGGCCAGGATGGCGCCGGTCTTCATCGCCTGGAGCTGGAGCGTCGCGTCGACGTCGAGATGGGCCGGGCCGAAGCGCCCCTCCGCCCCGAGGTCGAGGAGCTGGCCGCCGACCATGCCGCCGAGGCCCGAGGCCCGGGCGAGGCCGAGGACCAGCTCGGCGCGGATCAGCGGGTCGGCTTGCCAGGCCGGATCGGCCAGGATCTCGAAGGCGAGGGTCTGGAGGGCGTCGCCGACCAGGATCGCGGTGGCCTCGTCGTACTTCTTGTGCACGGTCGGCTGGCCGCGGCGCAGGTCGTCGTCGTCCATCGCCGGCAGGTCGTCGTGGACGAGCGAGTAGCAATGCACCAATTCGACGCCGGCCCCGGCGGCCATCGCGCCCTCGAACGGGCCGCCGAGCATCCGGGCGGTCTCGATGGCGAGGAAGGGCCGCAGGCGCTTGCCGCCGTTGAGGACGGCGTGGCGCATCGCCTCCATCAGGCGGGACGGCCGGGCGATCTCGCCGGGCTGCACCGCGTCGCCGAGGCGCTCGGCGAGGAAGCCTTCGACGGTCTTGGCCACGGCCGAGAGCCGCGCCGTGAAATCGCCTGCCTGCGGGTATCCTGTGGTGCCGGCCATCGTATTTTCCTGGGGACGGCCCGGCGTCGTGTCCTGCGGGGCCCGCGTTGACGTCATGGTGGCCTCGCAGACGGGCATGCCGAGAGGAGGGTCGGATTCAGGAGCCGCGCGTCACGGCGGACCGCCGGGAAGGCGTGCCGCAGCCGCTGCGGGGCTTGGTCCCGGCGAGCGCGCCGCCGGCCCGGGCCCGCTTGCGGCGCACCCTGCGCGCCGTGCTCCTGGTGCCCGTCATGGCGGTCGCCCTCGTCCTGGTCCTGGCGCTCGTCTATCGCGCGCTGACCCCGCCCTCAACCCTGATGCTCGGCCGTTGGGCGACGCTCCAGCCGGTGACCCGGGAGGTGGTGCCGCTGGACGCGATGGCGCCGGCCCTGGTCCAGGGCGTCGTCGCTTCCGAGGACCAGCGCTTCTGCCTGCACGACGGCGTCGACTGGGACGCCCTGTGGAGCGTCGTCGACGACGAGGACGGCCCGAGCCGCGGCGCCTCGACGGTGACGATGCAGACGGTGAAGAACGTCTTCCTGTGGCCGGGCCGCTCGTACCTGCGAAAAGGCCTGGAGATCCCCCTGGCGCTGGTGGTCGACCTGGTCTGGGGCAAGCGCCGGACGATGGAGATCTACCTCAACGTCGCCGAGTGGGGCGAGGGGATTTTCGGGGCCGAGGCCGCCGCCCGGCACTGGTTCAGCAAGTCGGCCCGCGACCTCACCAAGGGCGAGGCCGCCCTGCTGGTGGCCGCCCTGCCGAACCCGATCCTCCGCAACCCGCGCCGGCCGACCCGGGCGCTGCGGGCGCTCGCCGGGCGCATCCAGGGGCGGACGGCCGGGATCGGCGGGCTGAGCCAGTGCGTGCGGCCGTGAGGTGGTGTGGTTCAAGATCGTGAAGTCGTACGAAGCAGTCTAGCCTGACATTTCGAAATCAAAGCCGTCCCCCTCTCCCGTGTGGGAGAGGGATTAGGGGTGAGGGTGGAGATGGTTCAGTGTGAAGTGTTGAGCGTAGAGATGCCAGCACGACGCTCTGAGCTTCACACGGGAGCGCATCACCCTCACCCCTGCCCCTCTCCCACACGGGAGAGGGGATCCCGCGACTTCTCGTGACCCGTTGCGGATCCGGTCACGTCTGTCGTAAGCGTAGCCCTGCGAGGCGCGGGAGCGGCGATGATGAGCAGGATGAGAGCGGCTGTCCTGGCGATCGTCGCGATGGCGATCCTGCCGGGCCCGGCCCGCGCCAACGACAGCGCCGCCGCCCTCGAGGCCGGCGGCCTGGTGCTGGTGCGCGATCCCGACATCGCGCTCGCCAGCGAGGACCTGCGCATCGGTCTCGAGCGCATCACGGTCGACTACGTCTTCCGCAACCGAGCCGCGACGCCCAAGACCCTGCGCGTGGCCTTCCCGCTGCCGGCCGTGGACGGGGCGACGCTGTCGATGAGCGCGCTCAGCCTGCCGCATGAGGATCGGGCCAACTTCGTCGGCTTCACGGTGACGGTGGACGGGGCGCCGGTGACGCCGCTCCTCGAGGAGCGGGCCTTTCTCGGCACTCGCGAGGTGACCGACCTCCTCACCCGCCACCGCGTGCCGCTCAACCCGCTGCGGCGCAAGGACGTCGAGGCGGCGCTCAAGCGGCTCTCGCCGGCGGTGCTCGGGGAACTGGAGAAGGCGGGTCTTCTCTCGGAGGCCAAGGCGGACGCCGACGGCCAGTGGCGCAGCGAGGCCAAGTTCCACTGGGAGCAGACGTTTCCGCCTGGTCGCGACCTGCGCGTTTCCCACGCCTACGCCCCCGTGAAGGGCAACCACCTGCTCTCGGCCCAGGAGGCGGCGACGCCCGCCTACCGGGCCCGGTACTGCCTCGACGATTCCGGGCTCGCGGGAATCCGGCGCCTGATCGCCGCCTCGCCGATGAAGGCGGAGGGCCTGACCCGGGCGGTGGAGGTGCCCTACATCGTCACCACCGCCCGCAACTGGGCCGGGCGTATCGGCCGCTTCACCCTGACGGTGGACAAGGGCAGCCCGACCGCCCTGGTGAGCGTCTGCCGCACCGGCCTGCGCAAGACCGGGCCGACCACCTTCGTGTGGGAGGCGAAGGACTACGCCCCCGACCAGGACCTGACGGTCCTGATCGTCTCCAACGATGACGCCCTGCTGGGGATCCGGTGAAGGCACCTCCCGTGCGCCGGTGAGCCGGCGAAGCGTCGCGGGCCGGCGCGACTTTCCCCGGACGGCCCCCGGAACGGGGCTGGCGCGGCGGGCTTTCCCCCCGTAACACCGGCGCCGCCCGCCCGTGCGGCGCGGCCCTCAAAAGGGAAGCACGATGTTCACTCTCGAGATCGACGGCACGCCCGTCGCCATCATCCGGTCGAACGAGGAGCGGGCCCGGGAGCTTCTCGAGGTCGAGGGATTCCAGGACGACCTGCGCACCATGAAGAGCGACGGCCGCCCGCTGTGGTCGGGCAAGGCCGCCTCCCTGAAGCTGCGCCCCGCGACCGAGGACGAGGTCGAGACCTTCGAGGACTCGATGGACGAGGAGGATTTCGAGGACGAGGACGAGCCCAAGGCCGCCAACGACTCCAAAGGCTCGGGTGACGACGAGGACGAGGAGGACGATGTCGACATCCTGTTCCTCGTCGATATCGACGACGAGGACGAGGCATAGGCAAGACGCCTCCCGCGGCCGGCCCTGGCGCCGGCCGCGCTTCCTGCTTTACGGCGTCAGGGCGTTCGACGCAGGATCCCTATCGTGCCGAGGCCGGACCGCAGGTCGGCCTCGAACCGCTGGTAGGAGGGCAGACGCGCCAGACGCCGCAGGTCGATCTCCTCGGCGATCTGATCGAACAGCCCTTCAGGGCCGGGCACGCGCCGCCCCTTGCGTCCGCCAAACAGCGCGCGGACGGCCTCGGTCAGTGTGCGCTTGGGGTCCTCGACCGTCTCCGCCCGCTCCGGTTGCCATGACAGGGCAACCCGTTCCGGCCAGGTCGAGAAGCCGAAGACCCGGGCGACCGCATCGGGGTCCGCCAGCATCCAGGCTTCCGTCTCGCGCACCGGGATCAGCGGGACGATCCTGGCCTCCGTCATCGCGCAGGTGGCTCGCGCGCTGGCCCGAACCTGCCCGACGAGCCGCGCCTCGATCTGGTCGACCAGTGACCGCGAGGCATCGGCATGAATGACGAACAGGTCGACACTCTCCCGGTCCCGGCAGACGAGTTCCGCGCGCTCGGCGTTGGGCTTCTTGGTATAGGCGACGATGTCTTCCTGCAGCTCGACCGCTATCGCCGCCTCCGCCTGCACGATGCCGAGCAGGGTGCGGTAGACGATTCGCGGCAGGAAACGCCGATCGGTCGGCCCCTCGGAGAACAGGCCGACGACGAGCCAAGTCATAGGCCGCGCTCGTCCCCGCTCTGGACGATGCGGTCGATGTCCGACCGGGTCAGCCGGTGTTCGCGGTCGCTGAGGGGGAGTTCGTTCGTGATAAGGCCGGTACGCATGCGCGTTCGACGCGTCACCGCCCTATGCTCGGGATCGATCCGGGACACGACGTCGACCAGGACGATCGCCTCGTCCTCCGTCGCCTGCAGCACGACGGGGGAATGGGTGTTCAGGATGACCTGGAACAGACGCTCGTCATTCTCCTCGGCTGCCTGCACCGACGTGCAGGCCTCACGCAAGACCGCGATCAAGCGGGCGAGCCGGGCCGCATTGATGCCGTTCTCCGGCTCCTCGAACAGCAGCACGCTGCGGCGGCGCGGATCGTAGAGGTAGGTCAGCAGGGCGAGCATCCGCAGCGTACCGTCGGAGAGCACGCGGGAGCTGAACTCCTCGCCGTCCTGCGTCGTCAGCAGGAAGCGGTAGCGGCCATAGGCCTCGTCCCGCTCGACCCGCAGGTCCTTCACGCCAGGGATCAGGGCCGACAGGGCGGAGCGGATCAGCCCGATATCGCCGCGGGGGCGCTCGGGCGTCCGCGTTTCCGCCTCGATGCGGGCCAGCACCTTGGCGAGGTTCGAGCCGTCGGGCAGGAGGTCGTCGGGCGCCAGGGCATCGCTCGGCTCGCGCTCGGCCGAGACTTCGAGCTGCAGGAACGTCATCCCCTCCAGCTCCTGCCGCAGCGCGAACAGGTGCGGGAACTCGGTGGCGGTCGTGATCTTCGACAGGACCGTCGCGGTGGCGCGGCCCTTGCGCACCGGGAACGGGCGCGGCAGCCCCTGCCGGCCGTCCTGGTTGACCTGGAACGTGTCGTCCAGGGTCTCGAGGAACGGGGTCCGCGCCCGGCCGGTGCCGTACCGAGCGCGCCTCTTGGCGAAATCCTGGGCGAGAGGGGAACGCCGGGCCCAGGCGTCGTCGGTCCGGCGTATCGCCGCCGCCTGCTCGCGGCGGACGTAGAGACGTTCCAGGCCGCCCGGCTCGTCCGCACGCCGCTCGATCTCCAGTTCGTAGCGCAGCCGCGTATAGGCGAGAGGCTTTCGCTGCCCGAAGGCGTCCTCGACCTCGGGGTCGAGCAGCACCTCGACCGCGAAGCGCATCGCGTCGGCCGTCGTGCCGTCGGCGCGGCGGCGGAACATCTCGCTCGGGTCGCCCCGCATGGTCCGGACCGCTTCCGGCAGGTCCAGGGCGGCGAGTCGCGCGAGCAGCCGGAGCGCGTCGAAGAAGTTCGATTTCCCGGACGCGTTCGGGCCGGCGATGACCGTGAAGGGTTGCAGGTCGAGGGTCAGGCCCTCGAAGCTCTTGAAGCCGTCGATCTCGACCCGCGTCAGCATCCGGGGTCGCTCAGGCGCCCAGCTTGCGCTTGCGCTGACCCAGCGTGCGCAGCCGCAGCGCGTTGAGCTTGATGAAGCCCGCCGCGTCGCGGTGGTCGTAGGCGACCGCACCTTCCTCGAAGGTGACGAGGTCCTGGTCGTAGAGCGAGTTCGGGCTCTCGCGGCCGATGACGTGGACGCCGCCCTTGTAGAGCTTCAGCCGCACCGTGCCGGTGACCATCTCCTGGCTCTTGTCGATCAGGGCCTGGAGCATCTCGCGCTCGGGGCTGAACCAGAAGCCGTTGTAGATCAGCTCGGCGTAGCGCGGCATCAGCTCGTCCTTGAGATGGGCCGCGCCGCGGTCGAGGGTGATCGACTCGATCGCCCGGTGGGCCGGCAGCAGGATGGTGCCGCCGGGGGTCTCGTACATGCCGCGGCTCTTCATGCCGACGAAGCGGTTCTCGACGAGGTCGAGGCGGCCGATGCCGTTGGCGCGCCCCAGCTCGTTGAGCTTCGCCAGAAGGGTCGCGGGGGACAGACGCTCGCCGTCGATCGAGACCGCGTCGCCGCGCTCGAAGCCGATGGTGATCTCGGTCGGCGTGTCGGGCGCCTCCTCGGGCGAGAGGGTGCGCGAATAGACGTAGTCCGGCACGATTTCGGCCGGATCCTCCAGCACCTTGCCCTCGGAGGAGGCGTGCAGCAGGTTCGCGTCGACCGAGAACGGCGCCTCGCCGCGCTTGTCCTTCGCGATCGGAATCTGATGCTGCTCGGCAAACGCCAGCAGCGCCTCGCGGGAGCGGAAATCCCACTCGCGCCAGGGCGCGATCACCGTCACGTCGGGCTTGAGCGCGTAGTAGCCGAGCTCGAACCGGACCTGGTCGTTGCCCTTGCCGGTGGCGCCGTGGGAGACCGCGTCGGCTCCGACCCGCTCGGCGATCTCGATCTGCTTCTTGGCGATCAGGGGCCGGGCGATCGAGGTGCCCAGCAGATAGACTCCCTCGTACTGGGCGTTCGCCCGGAACATCGGGAAGACGTAGTCGCGGACGAATTCCTCGCGCAGGTCCTCGATGAAGATGTTGTCCGGCTTGATGCCCAGGAGCTCGGCCTTGCGGCGGGCCGGCTCCAGCTCCTCGCCCTGGCCGAGATCGGCGGTGAACGTCACCACCTCGCAGCCATAGGTGGTCTGGAGCCACTTGAGGATGATCGAGGTGTCGAGGCCGCCCGAGTAGGCGAGCACGACCTTCTTCACGCGCTTCTGGGGCTGGTCGGACATGCGGGGCGGGCCTCGGACGATGGGGGATTGAACGAATGCGCGGGGGCTTAACAGCCCGGCCCGGCCGCGTGCAACCGCGTTGCCAACCGCACGGCCTCGGGCCCGTGGCGATGCGACGCCCGGCGCGGCGCTTGTGGGCGGAGCCCGCGGACGCGAAGGTGCGGGTCCAGCCAACGGAGGGGTGCGAATGCCGCGGCGGCCCACGCTCGAATTCTGGTTCGAGTTCGCGTCGACCTATTCGTACCTCGCCGCGATGCGGATCGAGGCGCTCGCCGACGCGGCCGGGGTCGCCTTGCGCTGGCGCCCCTTCCTGCTCGGCCCGGTCTTCGCCGCGCAGGGGTGGACCTCCTCGCCGTTCAACCTCTACCCGGCCAAGGGCCGCAACATGTGGCGCGACCTCACCCGCGAGGCCGCCCGCCTCGGCCTGCCGCCGGTGGTGCGGCCGGGAAGCTTCCCGCAGAACAGCCTGGCGGCGACCCGGGTCGCGGTGCTGGGGGCCGAGGAGCCGTGGATCGGCGCCTATGTGCGGGCGGTCTACACGGCGGAGTTCGCCCGCGGCGAATCGATCGCCGAGCCCGCCGCGATCTCGAACCTCCTCAACGGCCTCGGCCATGACGGGCCGGCCCTGATCCGGGCGGCGACCCAGGAGCCGGTGAAGAACCGCCTGCGCTCGATCGGCGAGGAGGCGAAGTCCCGCGGCCTGTTCGGCGCCCCGAGCTTCCTGACCGAGGACGGCGAATTGTTCTGGGGCAACGACCGGATGGAGCAGGCGCTCGCCTGGGCGACGGGGGAGCGGCCGGCGGGGTTGCGCTGAGCAGCGTTGCAGGGCGCAACGCTGCTGCTGACGTTGTTCCTTGGTTTTGCCTCACGCGCCGAAGCGTGTCACCGCTTCGGCGCGTGAGGCCGAGCGGGTCACCCCCGGACGGCTGCCGCCTCGCCCGGCACCGTCCGCGCCGGCGCGGGCTCCTCCGCCGCGACCCAGCGCAGGCAGAGAGCCGCGGCGAGCATCGGCAGGGCGAGCGCCGCGCTGTATTCCGGCCGCTCCCAGCCGGCCGCCATCAGCATCCCGGCGACCGCCGGGCCGGTGACGGCGCCGAGGCGGCCGACGCTCATGGCGAGCCCGGTGCCGGTGGTGCGCACCGGCGCCGGGAAGACCGGCGGGACGACCGCGTACATCGCGTTGATCGAGCCGTAGAGGCAGAAGCCGATGCCGAGGGTGGCGGCCAGGAGCGCCGCGGGCGTCGCCGGCACGGCGCCGAAGACGGCGCCGGCGACGAACAGCCCGGCCATGAAGGCGGCGGCGAGCCGGCGCGTCCCGACCCGCCGGGCGAAGAACCCGAACAGCAGGCAGCCGACGGCGCCGCCGAGATTCATCAGCATCGCTCCCGAGATGCCGCCGCTGACGCTGAGGCCCTGCTCGGTCAGCACCTTCGGGGTCCAGCTGAGGAAGAAGTAGCAGGTCGTCATCACGCAGAAGTAGGCCGCGCAGGCGGCGAGCGTCCGGGTCAGGTATGGCGGCCGGGCGATGGCGGCGAGGCTGGCGCCGGTCTCGGCCTCGGCCCGCTGGGGCGCCGGCAGGGCGGCGAGCGCCGGCCGCTTCATGCGGGCGAGCACCCGGTTGACTTTGGTGAGCGCTCCGGCCGGGCGGCGGGCGATGAGGTAGTCGAGGGATTCCGGCAGGAAGGCCAGCACCGCCGGCACCAGCGCGAGCGCCACGAGGCCGCCGAAGACGTAGACCGAGCGCCAGCCGTAGGCCGCGATCAGGTAGACCGAGAAGGCCCCGCCCAGCGTCGCGCCGATCGGATAGCCGAGCGACATCAGCGAGATCGACAGGTTGCGCCAGCGGTCGGTGGCGTACTCGGCCACCACGATGTTGACGGTGGCCAAGCCCCCGCCGATGCCGAGGCCGGTGAACAGCCGCACCAGGGCGAGCTCGGTCAGGCTGCGCGTCGCGGCCGCCGCCAGCATGCCGACACACAGGATGGCGAGGCACAGGAGCACGGTGGTGCGCCGGCCGAACCGGTCGCTCAAGGGCGCGATCAACAGGGCGCCGAGCCCCATCCCGGCGAGGCCGGCGCTGAACAGCAGGCCGAGATCGGTGGGCTTCAGGGCGAAGTCCTTGGCGATCGAGGCCGCCGTGAAGGCGACCACCAGCACGTCGAAGCCGTCGAGCGCGCAGATCAGCACGCAGACCGCCACGGCGGCGACCTGGAACGGGGTCATGGCGCCCTGGCGGATCGCGGCGCGGGGGTCCGTGGGGTCGGGGATGATGGACATGGTGATCCTCCCAAAGGATTCGATCGTCGTTCTTCAATCACACCAAAGATTTTTTGACATTCTCGACGTCATCCCGGGGCCGCGCAGCAGAACCCGGGATCCAGAACCGCCGATGTTGCAAGTCGAAGCGGGACGCGATCCGCCGTCTTCCGAAATCCCGGCGGTTCTGGAGCCCAAGTTCCCGGCTGCGGCGAGCCGCGGGATCACGACGGGGCGGATCGAAAGCGCCGATCCCAGAATCGACGCCAAGTCACCAGAATCGACGCCAAGTCACCGCGCCGGTCCGTCCTGCCTCACCCCGCCCGGTCCGCCGTATCGATGGTGATCCCGCCGCCCACCACCCGCGACACGCAGGTGCAGAGATGGGCGTTCGTCGCCTTCTGGGACTCGCTGAAGAAGACGTCGCGGTGGTCGACCGTGCCGTCGACGCCGAGGATCTTCACCGTGCACAGGCCGCACTCGCCGCGCCGGCAATCGTGGATCATGCCGACGCCCGCGGCCTCGAGCGCCTCCAGCATGGTCTGGTTGCGGGGTACGACGATCTCCTTGGACAGGCGCGGGATGCGGACGGTGAACGGCTCGGTGGCGTGGCGGCCGCCGGTGCCGAAGGTCTCGAAGCGCAAGCCTTGCGCCGGGCGGCCGGCCGCCGCCCAGGCTCGGCGGGCGGCCTCCATCATCCCGTAGGGGCCGCAGACATAGGCCTCGCCCCCGGGGCCTAAGTCGGCGATCGCCGCCTCGAGGTCGATCCGTTCGCCGTCCTCGTCGAGGAAGGTCCGGAGCCGGTCGCCCAGCCGCGCCCGCAGGTCGTCGGCCAGCGCGAGGTCCTGGCGGCGGCGCGCGGCGTAGAGCAGGCGGAACCGGGCGCCGGTGGCGTTCAGGGCCAGCGCCATGGCGTGGAGCGGGGTGATGCCGATCCCGCCGGCGACGAGCAGGTAGTCCGGCCGGTTCAGGGTCAGGCCGAAATGGTTGCGCGGGCCGGAGATGCTCAGCCGGGCGCCGGGCGCGAGCCCGTGCATGTAGGCCGAGCCGCCGCGGCTGTCGGGCAGCCGCTTCACGGCGATGCGGTAGACCCCGTCCGCCCCGGAATCGAGGAGCGAGTAGGAGCGGGTGTCGGGCCGCTCGCCGATCATCACCGCCACCCCGAGATGGCTGCCGGGCGGGACCGGCGCGACGCGTCCCGTCGGCTCGATCTCGAGGAGGCGGATGTCGGGCGTCAGCGCCCGGGCGTCGCGCAGGCGCGCGGGGAGCCAGTCGGTGGGAGCCATGGCACGCTACTCGGCCGCCACGCCGATGGGCTTCGGCTCGGCAGCCCTGGTTTCGCTTGGCGCCTCCTTGGCGATCATCCCGTCGATCAGGCGCCGCGCCCACAGCGCGCCGGCATCGATGTTGAGGTTGTAGAAGGGCTGGCGCGGCTGGCGGTCGATCGCCCGCTGCTGGGCCTCCAGCACGTCGTGGTCCTGGTCGTAGACACCCTTGCCATCGTTGACGTGGGCGCGGTTGAGGGCCTTCGTCAGCTCCTCGTCGTCGGTGCGGAAACTGCGCACGAAATTCCAGAAATAGTGGCAGCTCGTCGCGGTCTCCGGCGTGATCGCCGCCAGGAAGAAGCCGTTGACGCCCTGCGAGCGGTCGCCCTCACGCGCCCCGGTCCCGGCGACGGCCACCCCGACATCGCCCGCCACCACCGTCGGCGCCTCGAACCGGATGATCTGCCAGCGGTCGACGTGGTGGCCGGGCTTGCCCAGGTTGCGGGCCCAGAACGGCGGCGGCTCGATGTTCTCCATCCAGCGCTCCACCGTGACGTGCCGGTCGGTGTGGGTGACCTCGAACGGGCTGCGGGTGATCGCGTCGTCGCCGATGCTGCCGGCATGGACGTAGGTCTCGTGGGTCAGGTCCATCAGGTTGTCGACGACCAGCCGGTAGTCGCATTTGAGGCTGTAGAAGGTGCCACCCTCGCCGACCCACGGCGCATCGCTGTTCCAGTGGAAGTCCGGCACGAGGTCGGGGTCGGCGAGCGCCGGGTCGCCCATCCACAGCCAGACCAGGCGGTAGCGCTCCACCGCCGGGAAGGCGCGCACGCAGGCCGACGGATTGATGGTCTCCTGCGCCGGCATGTAGGTGCAGCGGCCGGCCGCATCGAAGACGAGACCGTGATAGCCGCACATCACCTGGTCGCCCTTGAGGTGGCCCAGCGACAGCGGCAGCAGCCGGTGCCAGCAGGCATCCTCCAAAGCCGCGACAGTGCCGTCGGTGCGGCGGTAGAGCACCACGTCCTTGTCGCAGATCCGCCGCGGCGTCAGCGCCCGGCCGACCTCGTGGTCCCAGGCCGCGGCATACCAGGCGTTCAGCGGGAAGGTCTTCTCGGGGAAGGTCTTGGCGTCCGTCATCGATTCCTCCTCCCTTGCGGGTCTTGTCGCCTCGCAGGTCTTTGGCCTGGCAGAGGTCCGTTCGGTGCGGCGCCGGGCTTGGCCGTATCGGGTCGCCGGGCGAGGTCTCGGAGCATGCCCGCCGGCGGTCCGGACGATGCTGCGCCGCACAAGGATTTCGCCTGCCGGATCAGGACTTTGGAATTGGTCCGGTTCGATGGTCCGACGCTAGCCCGGCTCCTGGGGAAGGGCCATGGACGAGCCCCGGAATTTCTTGGACGGATCCGGCGCTCGGCGTTAGCCTCAAGCTCGGGAGGAACAGGGCATGCCGACGCGGCTCAAGCGGCCGATCCCGGTCTTTCGCCTCTACGGCGAGACCGCAGAGGCCACGGTCCCGAGCTTCGTCCACGCCGAGCGGATCGGCACCAGCGCGGCCCTGCACGACTGGGAGATCGCGCCCCACCGCCACGGCGCGCTGACGCAGGGGCTGGTGATCACGCGCGGGCACGGCGCCCTCTCGCTCGACGCGAGCCGCGAGGAGTTCCGCGCCCCCTGGCTGGTCTGGGTGCCGTCGGGCGTGGTCCATGCCTTCTCGTTCCGGCCCGGCACCGACGGCGTGGTGCTGTCGCTCGCCGACGACTTCCTGGCCGCCGTGCTCGATCCCGACCCGGAGGCGGCGCGGCTGCGGGCGACCGCCGAGGCGACCTTCAGCGGGCGGCCCGGCTCGACGGAGGAGATCGACCTCGACCTCGCGCTCCTGACCGACGCCCTGCTGCGGGAGGCCGCCGGCGCCCTGCCGGGGGCGGCGAGCGCGGTGGCGGCCCTGGTCAGGCTCCTCGTCGTCGGCGTGCTGCGCACCCGCGCCGCCCGCTCGATCACCGAGCCGGCGGCGCTCGCCCGCGCCGACCTGCACCGCCGCTTCCGCCGCCTGGTCGAGGCGCACCTGCGCGAGGGCTGGCCGGTCGCCCGTTTCGCCGCACAGCTCGGCGTCAGCTCCGATCGGCTGCACGCCGCCTGCACCGAGGCGGTGCGCCGCTCGCCGCAAGGCATCCTGCACGACCGCCTGATGCTCGAGGCCAAGCGCAGCCTGCTCTACACGACGCTGCCGGTCTCGAAGATCGCCTTCGATCTCGGCTTCAACGATCCAGCCTATTTCTCGCGCTTCTTCGCGGCCCGCGCGGGCCTGAGCCCGGCCGCCTTCCGGCGGGCGAGCCGGGGGGAGGACCCTTAGCGCTTGTCGTGTTGCGCCGTCGGCCGGTGCGGATCGCGGGCCCGCGAAGGCTCGCCCCGAGATGGTGGCGCGGGACGGATGCCGGTTCGCCGTGCCGAGGTGCTGCGTCTCGACGCCAGCTCGAAGAGCGAGAACAGCATCGCAGGAATTCTCATCGATCCCATTCACGACCTCATCCTGAGGCGCCGCGCAGCGGCCTCGAAGGAGGGCTCCAGGGATCGCAGTGATATCTGGAGCCCTCCTTCGAGGCCGCTGCGCGGCGCCTCAGGATGAGGTCGCGGATAGGATGGAACCCATCGCTCAGGTCGAGCAGATTCTCACCGCCGCCCCTCCCGCCAGCGCAGGAATTCCTGGTAGAGCTGGTCGCGGTCGACCTCGCCGGAGGGGCGGCGCTGGGCCAGGAACTGTGCCACCTCGCCGGAGGCCGCCTCCGGTGCGGGGCCGCCGCGGCGCTCCAGCCATTCCTTGGCCGCCGGGAAGCGCTGCCACTCGGGCACTTCGGCGGTCAGGTTCACCTCACGCCATTTCGGGTGGCGGGGCGGTTTCAGGAAGGCGTCGTACTGGCTGAAGAAGGCGTCGACGAAGCGGGCGATGCGGCCGTAGCGCTCGCTGCCCTTCGGCCAGTTATAGGCCGCCAGGATGGTGCCGACCGCCAGCGTGCGCACCGGGCTCCCCTCGGGGGCGAGGAGGGGATAGTCGGCATGGGTCAGCTCCGCCGGCATGTAGCTCTCGGCGGCGGCGCCCGCGAAAGGCACGGCGAGGAGGTGGAAGCGGCCGCCGCCCTGGAACTCGGCCAGCACCGCCACGGGCTTGGCCGCCACCGACACGAGAGCGGCGAGCTCGCCCCGCTCCAGCATGCCGAGCGCCGCCGGCTGGTCGACGTTGACCGCCTCCACGGCGAGGCCGATGCCGGAGAACATCGCCCGCCCGGACATGTCGGTGCCGCTGCCGCGCACGTCGAAGCTGACCTTCCGGCCGGCGAGCTGGCGGATGTCGGTGATCTCCCGCGGCGCCACGACGTGCAGCTCGTCGTTGAACAGCCGGGCGATGTAGGCGATGTGCGCCTGGACGTTGCCGACCCGCCGGTCCTTGCGCAGCTGGTCGAGGGAATCGGTGCGCACGAAGCCGATGTCGATCCCGCGCAGGTAGCGCAGGTCGTAGGCGTTCTGCCCCGCGCCCTTGCCCATCACCGGCAGCACCCGCAGGTCCTTGAAGCCGTCGAGCACGAAGGCGAGGTCGCTTGCCATGCGAAAATAGGTGCCGCCGGGCGTGCCCGAGATCACCGCCACGGTGTTGGCGTTGAGGTGGCTGCCGAGCGCGACGTCCTCGGCGGTCTCGCGCACGAGGGCGGGCCGCGGCCGGGCCGGGGCGGCCCGCCGCGGCGGGGCCGGCACGGCGGCGGGTGGGGGATCGGCCGGCTGCGCGCCGGCCTCGCCGACGCGCCAGGGCAGCAGGAGGGCGAGCCAGATCGCGGCGGCGCGGCGTGTCATGCGGCATCTCCCCCTCGCTCGCGGGGTTCTCCCGCGCACCCGCGACCCTCCCGCGGCGGGCGACGGCGGCCGGGAGCGCCGGAGGCCCTCACTCGCCCGCCCACGGGGCGGCCAGGGGCGCCACGAAGGGCCCCTGCACGAGGGCACCGGGCAGGCCGGCCTGGCGGACGGGGTCGGTCCAGCCCGGGGTCCGCCGGGGTCCGCCCTGCCTGGCCGGCTCGCCCGGCCCTCGGTCCTCTTGCTTCCGGTTCTCCTGGTCCCGCCCCGCCCGCGCCTGCCGGTAGAGGGCGCTCGCGGTCTCGGGATCGCCGCGCATGCCTCGCACCTGCAGGGCGGCGAGCCGGTCCGGGTCGTAGGTCTCGGCGAGGAGCGCCGTCGCCCGGGCGCTGCCGGCCCGGACGCCGAGGGTCAGGAAGAGCCGCGCCCCGCTGATGTCGCCGCGCCCGAGCAGGGCCGCGACCCGCGCCAGAAGCCGCGCCTCATCGATGGGCTCGATGGGGGCCGGCCGGGGCGGGGATGGCGCGGCAGCGGGCGGCACGGCGCGGAAAGGCAGGCCACCGCCGCGCGGGGCCGCGCTCAGGCGGGCCTGGAGCGCCCGCGTGGGCTCCGGCGGCCGGGCCTCGCTCACCCGTTCGACACGGTCCCGCAGGCGCTCGAGGCGCCCGCGGGTCTCGGCCTGCGCCCGCTCGGCGGCTTGGCGCCCCTGCTCGGCCCGGTCGCGCGCGCCGGCGGCCTGCGCCTCGCGGGCCACCGCTTCCGACCGGGCGACCTCCGCGGCGCGCAACGCCACCGCGAGGCGGCGCAGGCCCGCCCGCATCATCGCCCGCTCCCGCGCTGCCATCTCCTCCTGCGCCGCGTGGGCGAGCCGCGCCGCCTCGGCGGCGGTCTCGAGCGCGGCGACGCGCCGGCGCGACTCCGCCAGGGCTTCGGCGAGCTCGTCCGCCCGCGCCCGCTCCCCCGCGAGCGCCTGCCGGCGCCCCTCGGCCGCACCCTCCGCGTCCCTCCGGGCCTCCTCGGCGGCAACGGCCGTCCGTGCCGGCCCGGCGTCGCGGTCCTGCATCGTCCGCGCCCGCAGCTCCTCGGCCTCCGCCCGGGCGGCGATCAGGTCGCGCCTGGCCGCCATCGCGGCATCCGAGAGGCTGTTGGCCCGCGCCTCCTCCTGCTCCAGGCGCTGCCGGCTCGCGGCCGCCTCGGCCTCCGCCTGCCGCACCCGCACCTCGGCCTGCCGCCGCACCTCCGCCACGGCGTCGGGGGCGGGCTCGGCGGGTCTGGCCGTGGGGCGGACTGGATCGTCTGCTTGTCGAGCCGTGCCGTCCGCTTGGCGGGCCGTATCGCCCGCTTGGCGGGCCGTATCGCCCGCTTGGCGGGCCAGGATGACGCGCGCCTGCATCTGGCGCGGCACGCCGGCCCGGTCCGCCTCGGTGAGGTCGGCCGTGTCGGGGAGCGAAGGGTGGTGCCAGGTTGCGGCCGCCGCTCCGTCCTGAGGGCTTCCCTCCAGGTTGAGCGCCAGGCCGATCGCCGCGAGTGCCAGGCACGCGGCCAGGCCGAGCCAGAACTTCATCCCGCGCTCCTCACGCCCGAGCGGGCGATCGTCCGGACCGCCGCGTGCGGCCGACATTGGGCCGCGCCGGCGGCCCTGGGCTATCTGCGCGATGGGAGCGGGGGGAGCGGTGGCGCTTCCTCTTTCCGGGGGAGGTCCGATACGCTTTTCGCTTGATCTACTACGGTAAGAACAAAACGCGGGATCCCCTCTCCAGGCGATACCGGGCAAGCCCGGCATCGCCTGGAGAGGGGAGACGCGCTCTATCTTTATTCGAACGCAAAGGTGGACGTCGTATGTGACCGGCGGAGCCGTCAGCCCGCGACGGCCCGCCGGATCGCGGCGCGGACGCGCTCGGGCGCCTCGAAGGGCAGGAAGTGGGTGGTGCCCGGCACCGTCTCGACCGTCACGTCCGGGCGCGGACTCGCATCGAGGGCGCAGGTGCTGCCGGTCTCGGCCCGCAGCACTTCGGCCGGGCAGGACAGGCGCGCCAGCGCCGCCCAGGGGTCGTGACCCTGCGCCAGGTAGCTCGACGCCTCCCAGGCCCCGGTGCAGGCGAGGGTCACGCCGTCCGGCGCATCGTGAAAGCCGTCCGCCACGTAATCGGCGAGCGGCGCCTCCGGCCAGGTGCGGAAGGCGCCGCGGCCCCTGTAGGCCGCGAGCGCCGCCTCCCGGGACGGGAAGGTGCTGCGCCGCTTCCGCGCGCCCTCGGCGAGGCCGGCATGGCCCTCGCCGCGGCGTTCCGGCGGCTGGATCACCGGATCGAGGAGCACGAGGCGGCGCACCCGCTCCGGCCGCTCGGCGGCGGCGAGCAGCGAGGCGGTGCCGCCCATCGAGTGGCCGATCAGCACCAGCGGGCCCGCCTCCAGCCGGTCGAGGAGCGCGATGAGGTCGTTCGTGACGTCCCACCAGTCGGTCCGCCCGGCGGGCTCGGCCGGCAGGGTGGTCCGGCCGTGGCCGCGGTGGTCGTAGGCCAGGACGTGCAGGTCGGCGAGGGGTTCGAGCAGGCTGCGGTAGGTGCGGGCGTTGAAGCCGTTGGCGTGGAGCAGCAGCGCGTCGAGGGGCCGCTCCGCCGGCCCGAACTCCAGGGCGGCGAGGCGCCCGCCGGAGGGGTCGCCGATCTCGATGGTCCGCCGCACCAGCCCCGTGTCGCTCACGCCCTGATCCCCTTCGGCCGCGCCAGGGCGGTGCCGGCGGCGCCGAGCGCCATCAGCACCGCGGTGCCGAGGAAGACCGCCCGCATGCCGACATGGCCGCCCACGAACCCGCCCATGAGCGGCCCCAAAACCTGCCCGACGTACTGCGACGAGGTCGAATAGCCAAGCATCGTCCCGGCGACCCGGTCGGGCACCGAGTGGCGGATCACGCTGGCGATGCAGGGCAGGAGCCCGCCGAGCGCCAGCCCCATCAGGAACCGCAGGGCCACGAGCTGCCAGTCGCTCGTCACCAGGGCCTGCGGCACCAGCAGGATCGCCGAGACGGTCAGGCTCGCGGTGATGACGGTCCAGGGGCCGATCCGGTCGGCAAGCCGCCCGAGGCGGGGCGCCGACAGGATGCTCCCCAAGGCGGTGGCCGACATGGCGAGCCCCGCGATCAGCGTGACACGGGCGGGATCGGGGGTCAGCTCGGCGACGTAGACGGTGATGATCGGCTCGACCGACATCACCGCCAGCATCAGGAGCATGCCGGTGGCCAGCATGGCGAGCGCCGGCCGCTTGTCCGGGATGCTGGAGAAGCCGCCGCCGGCCCGCGCCGAGCGCGGCGGGCGCGGCTCCTCGCGGATCAGGAGCAGGGTGGCCAGGAAGGCCAGGAAGATCACCGCGCCGGCGGCGAGGAACGTGGCGCGGATGCCGATGAGCGGCGGCAGCACCCCGCCGACGAGCGGCCCGACGAGGTTGCCCGCCATGATGCCGGAGGCCAGCGTGCCGAGCGCCCAGGCCGAGCGGTCCTTCGGGGTCTGGGTCGCCACCAGCACCGTCGAGCCCGAGGCGTAGCCGCCCAGGAGCCCGGCGAGCAGCCGCAAGGCCACGAGCTGCCAGACATTGCCGGCCATGCCGATCAGCGACATCGCCACCGCCATGCCGAGGCTCGCGCGGATCAGCATCAGCTTGCGGCCGTAGAGGTCGGCGAGCCGCCCCCAGAGCGGCGCCACCAGGGCGGCGCTGAAGAAGGTCGCCCCGAACGCGACGCCCGACCACTGCACGATCGCCGCCTGGTCCTTGACGCCCAGCTCCTCGACGTAGAGCGGCAGGAACGGCAGCAGCAGCGTCATCGCCACGATGGTGGTGAAGGAGCCGAACACGCAGACCGCGAGGTTGCGGCGCCAGTAGGCTTCCGCCGGCGCCTCGGCCAGCGGGGCCGCCGGGCTGTCGTCGCGGGTCATCGTCAAGGCCTTCCCCCCTCGCGCGGTGGAGGGATTGAGCGCGGGGAACCCCTCTCCCACACGGGAGAGGGAAGCCCGCGCTCGACAGTCCACCCGCCGAGGGACCGTAGACGCCTCGCGGCCCCGCGCGAAGCCGCCTTCGCCGCGCGCCGGCATGCCTTCATGTCATGCTCCCGGCCGCCAGTCCGGCCAGGCCGCGACGCGGTGCACGAGGCGGCGGTCGCGCGACGCCTCGCCGAACGGGGCCAGGACCCAGTCCCAGTGGCGCGGCGCCGGCCCCGGATCGATGCCGTAGAGGAGGTCGATCCGCTCCAGCACCCGCCCGTCCCGGTCCTCCTCGGCCTCGTCGAGATCGGTGACGAGGCAGGTGCGGGCGGAGAGGCTCCCAAGCGCGTCGAGATGGGCCGCCACGATGCGGCGCCCGAAGGCGTCGGGGTCCGTCCAGGGCCCGAGCCGGCCCGCCGCCTCGAGCCGCGCGACCGGCAGGATCGGCAGCTGCGACAGGAGGTTGGCCGACACCACGAGGTCGGCCTCGCGGCAGACCGGCGGCAGGGCCGGCCCGAAGGCGTCGCTGCGGCCGAGCAGCAGGCCCTCCGTGCCGCTGAGGTCGAAGGTCAGTCGCGCGACGTTGCGGTGGGCTCGCGCCCGCCAGCGGCTCCGCCAGGGATGGACCGCGTCGACCAGCACCACCCGCCGGAACGCCCCGGCCAGGTCGTCGATCGGCACGTCGTCGAGGAGGCCCGAGCCCAGCACCACGATGGTGTCGCGCCGGGGCAGGTTCTCCATCGCCGCCCGCACCGCGTCCTGCGCCGCAGCCAGGTGCGGCGCCCAGGCCCGGCGGCAGCGCCGCGAGCGCGCGGCGAGCCGCACGCTGTCGCCGGCATGGCCGAGCCGCCGCGCGGTGAGGGACGCCGGCAGGGCGAGCCAGTGCAGGAGGTCGAGGAGCACCTACAGGCCGCCGGCCTCCACCACGAAGCGCGCCACCGCCTCGACGCCGTCGCCGTGGCGCAGGGACGCGAACACGTAGGGGCGCTGGCCCCGCATGCGCTTCGTGTCCTCCTCCATCACCTTCAGGTCGGCGCCGACGAGGGGCGCGAGGTCGGTCTTGTTGATGACGAGGAGGTCCGAGCGGGTGATGCCGGGCCCGCCCTTGCGCGGGATCTTCTCGCCGCCCGCCACGTCGATGACGTAGATCGTCAGGTCGGCGAGCTCCGGCGAGAAGGTGGCCGCGAGGTTGTCGCCGCCGGATTCGAGCAGCACGAGGTCGAGGGCGGGGAAGCGCCGGCGCATCTCCGCCACCGCCGCGAGGTTGATCGAGGCGTCCTCGCGGATCGCCGTATGCGGGCAGCCGCCGGTCTCGACGCCCATGATGCGCTCCTCCGGCAGGGCGCCGGCCACCGTGAGGAGGCGCGCATCCTCCTTGGTGTAGATGTCGTTGGTGATGGCGCAGAGGTCGTAGCGCTCGCGCAGGGCCTTGCACAGGCCCTCCATCAGGGCGGTCTTGCCCGACCCGACCGGGCCGCCGATGCCGACCCGCAAAGGACCATGGGCAGAACTGGGGCCGTGGCTGGAGGTCATGACGTGTTCGATCTCCTCAGGGTGTCGCCCGGTCGAGGCAATGCCGGCTCATCGCAGGATGCTTGCCAGGGTCAAGGCGTCTTCACAGGATCGCGTCGATGCCCTTCTGGGCCGCGAGCGACAGCAGCTTGAGCGAGGCACCTCCTGGCTTCGTCTCGCCGCGCTCCCACTTGCTCACCAGCGAGGTCGTGACGTTGAGCGCCCGGGCGAAGATCGCCTGGCTCATCTGCGCCCGCTCGCGGATCGCCCGGATGGCGTCCGGAGCCAGCGGCTCGACCGGCGTGAGGCAGCTCAGATCGAACCGGCGCAAGGTCGCCCTGTCGATGGCGCCGATCGCGTGAAGGTCCTCGGCTCCCTGATGCAGTGCGCCGAGGAGATCACTGCGATACGTCTTGGTCCGCATGCTCATCCGGGATTATCGCCCATCCTCGTTCTCGCCGGTTGGTCGATCTGCATCAAGACTCAGTACAGCCGCCCGCCGTTCGGCACCGGCCGCTCGGGCGCGATCAGCACCACCGCGCCGTCCTGGTCCGGCACCCCGAGGGTCAGCACCTCGGAGCGCACCGGGCCGACCTGGCGCGGCGGCAGGTTGACGACACAGAGCACCTGCCGGCCGATCAGGGCCTCGGGCGTGTAGTGCACCGTCACCTGGGCGGAGGATGTCTTCAAGCCGAGCGCGTCGCCGAGATCGATGACGAGCCGGTAGGCCGGCCGGCGCGCCTGCGGGATCGGCGCCGCCTCGACGATGGTGCCGACCCGCACGTCGAGCTTCAGGAAGTCGTCGATGGCGATCGGGGTCGGCGGGTGGGTCTGGTCCATGACGGGGCCTGGCTGGAGGGAGGCGGCGCCGCAATCCATAGCCGAGGCGGGCGATGCGGTCTCCATTCCGCGACCGACGGTCCCTCACCCCACCGACATCGTCAGCGGCGGCTGCACCTCCGCCGGCAGGGGCGAGACGTAGCCCTCCGGCCCGGTGCGGGCCTTCAGGTCCGCCTTCGCGGCGTCGCGCAAGGCGGCGTCGGTGGCGAGGCGCGCGCCGAGCGCCGCCATGGCCTTGGCCACCTGCACCATCGCCTTGTGGGCGGCCGGGGTCTTTCCTTGCGCCACCACCTGCCAGGTGTGGAACGGGGTGCCGACCGCCACCGTCGGGGCGTGGGCCTGGACGGTCGGCACCACCCAGCTCACGTCGCCGACGTCCGTCGAGCCGATCGCCGGGTTGCGGCGGGCGTCGAGGGGCACCAGGAAATCCGCCAAGGGCGCGTCGGTCACCGGCAGCCCGATGGTGTGGTAGACCGCCGCGATGTCCTGCGGCGTCAGCGTGCCCCGGATCTCTTTGGCGAAGGCGCGGTCGGCCTCGTCGAAATGGGGCGTGCCGAGATCCTCCATCACCCCGTGCAGGGCCTCCTCCAGCGGCGTGTTGCCGACAAGGTTCGAGACCGCGCTGACGATGCGCATCTCCATCTGGGTCTCGGTCATCAGCGCCGCGCCTTCGGCGATCTTGCGCACGCGGGTCACGAGGTCGCGCATGCCGGGCAGGTCGCGGGCGCGGATCGAGTAGCGCACCCGGGCATGGGCCTGGACGACGTTCGGGGCGATGCCGCCGGTGTCGAGGAGCGCGTAATGCACCCGCGCGTCGCTCGGCATGTGCTCGCGCATGTAGTTGACACCGACATTCATCAGCTCGACCGCGTCGAGGGCAGAGCGCCCGAGATGCGGGGCGGCCGCCGCGTGCGAGGCGCGGCCCGTGAACACGAAGTCGGCCCGGGTGTTGGCGAGCGACAGGGGAGGGGTGACCTCCCAGAAGCTCGACGGGTGCCAGGTGACGGCGGCGTCGGCGTCCGAAAACAGGCCCTCCCGCACCATGAAGGCCTTGGCGGCGCCGCCCTCTTCCGCCGGGCAGCCGTAGTAGCGCACGCGGCCCGGCAGGCCTTCTGCCGCGAGCCAGTCCTTCATGGCGGTGGCGGCGAGCAGCGCCGCCGATCCGAGCAGGTTGTGCCCGCAGCCATGGCCGTGGCCGCCCTGCTCGATGGGGGTATGCCGCGCGACGCCCGCCTCCTGGCTCAGGCCCGGCAGCGCGTCGTACTCGCCCAGGAACGCGATGACCGGCCCGCCCTCGCCGGCCTCGCCGATCACCGCGGTCGGGATGCCGGCGGCGCCTTCCTGCACGCGGAATCCCTGGTGGCGCAGCTCGGCGGCGTGCGCGGCGGCGGACCGCGTCTCGGTGTAGCAGACCTCCGGCGTGCCCCAGACCTCGTTCGAGAGGGCGATCAGCCGGTCCTTGTGGGCGTCGACCTGGCGCCAGACGGCGTTGCGGTTGTCCATGGGGGGCTCCTCCGATGCGCAGCCCGCGGGCCGCCTTGCGGCGGAGACTCATGCAGGCGGCGGGCCGGCTCAAGCGCGGCCGAAGCGGGCGTGGCGCGCGAATTGCGAATGGCTGGAAGAGTTTTGTCGCAGCGGCTTGCGGACCGGAACCGCGGGCGCGATGCTGCCGGCCAGTTCAAGGCCAGCCAGAAGGGTGACCGTTCATGACCGAGCATGACCTGCGGACGCTGATCGGCGAGGTGAAGGACGGGAGCCTGTCGCGGCGCAGCTTCGTGCGCCGGATGGTGGCGCTCGGCCTCTCCGCGCCGATGGCCGGGATGATGCTCGCCCAGAACGGCGTCGCCTTCGCGGCGAATCCGTTGCGCGACGCCTACAAGCCGGCGAAGGCCGGCGGCGGCGGGCCGCTCAAGCTGCTGTTCTGGCAGGCCGCGACCCTGATCAACCCGCACTTCGCCATCGGCACCAAGGATCAGGAGGGCTCGCGCATCTTCTACGAGCCGCTGGCGGCCTGGGATGCCGACGGCAACCTCTTCCCGATCCTGGCGGCCGAGATCCCGTCGAAGGAGAATGGCGGCGTCGCGGCCGACGGCCGCTCGGTGACCTGGAAGCTCAAGCCCAACGTGAAGTGGCACGACGGCAAGCCCTTCACCGCCGACGACGTGGTGTTCACGGCGGAATACGCCGCCAACCCGGCCACCGCCGCGGTCACCGGCGGCAGCTACAAGGACGTCAAGGTCGAGAAGGTCGACGACCTGACGGTGAAGCTGACGTTCGACAAGCCGACCCCGTTCTGGGCCGACGCCTTCGTGTCGAGCGCCGGGATGATCATCCCTCGCCACGTCTTCGCCGACTATACCGGCGACAAGTCCCGCGACGCGCCGGCCAACCTCGCGCCGGTCGGGACCGGCCCCTACAAGTTCAGCGAGTTCCGCCCCGGCGACATCCTGCGCGGCGTGCGCAACCCGGACTACCACGTGCCGAACCGGCCGTTCTTCGACTCGGTCGAGATGAAGGGCGGCGGCGACGCGGTCTCGGCCGCCCGCGCCGTGCTGCAGACCGGCGAGTACGACTACGCCTGGAACATGCAGGTCGAGGACGAGATCCTCAAGCGGCTCGAGGCCGAGGGCAAGGGCCGGGTCGAGATGGTGTATGGCGGCAACCTCGAGTTCCTGCTGCTGAACGCCACCGACCCGAACGTCGAGGTCGACGGCGAGCGCGCCTCGCTCAAGACCAAGCACCCGGCCTTCTCGGACCCGGCGGTGCGCAAGGCGATGAACCTGCTCGTCAACCGGGCGGCGATCCAGCAATTCATCTACGGCCGCACGGGGCGGGCCACCGCCAACGTCTTCAACGGCCCGGCTCCCTTCGTGTCGAAGAACACCTCCTTCGCGTTCGACGCCGACAAGGCGGCGCAGCTCCTCGAGGAAGCCGGCTGGAAGAAGGGCGGCGACGGCATCCGCGCCAAGGACGGCAAGAAGCTGAAATTCCTCTTCCAGACCTCGATCAACGCGCCGCGCCAGAAGACCCAGGCCATCATCAAGCAGGCCGCCCAGAAGGCCGGCATCGACATGGAGCTGAAGTCGGTCCCCGGCTCGGTGTTCTTCTCCTCGGACGTCGCCAACCCGGACACCTATCCGCATTTCTACGCCGACATGGAGATGTATACCTGGAACATGTCGCAGGCCGATCCGGCGGTGTTCGGGCTGCAATACGTCTCCTGGGAGGCCGCCACCAAGGCCAACAAGTGGCAGGGCCGCAACATCTGCCGGATGCAGAACCCGGACGTCGACGCCCTCTACCGGCAAGCGCAAGGCGAGCTCGATCTCGTCAAGCGCGCCGCCCTGTTCATCAAGATGAACGACCTGATCGTCGCAGATTACGTCCTGCCGCTCCTTCACCGCGCCCAGGTCTCGGCGGTCGGCGGCAAGATGCAGGCGCCCTCGACCGGCTGGGACAACTCGCTGACCTTCCTGGCCGAGTGGTACAAGCAGGCGTGAAGGGCCAAAGATGGGAGCCTACCTCCTCCGCCGCCTCTTGATCGCGATCCCGAGCCTCCTCGGGATCAGCCTCATCCTGTTCACCGTGCTGGCGCTCGCCCCGGGTGACCCGTTCGGCGAGCTCGCCACCAACCCCAACGTGCCGCCGGAGGTGCGCGAGGCGCTGCGCGCCAAGTACGGCCTCGATGACCCGATCCTGGTGCGCTACCTGCACTGGCTGACCGCGATGCTCCAGGGCGACTGGGGCTTCTCCTTCGCCAGCCGCGTCGACGTCGACGACCTGATCCTCCAGCGCCTGCCGACCACGCTCTTCGTGGTCGGCTCGTCGCAGGTGCTGGCGCTCATCGTCGCCGTGCCGGTCGGCATCCTGGCGGCGATCCGGCCCTACTCGGTCTTCGACCAGGTGGCCAACACGCTCGCCTTCGTGGGCTTCTCGCTGCCGACCTTCTTCACCGGCCTGCTGTTCATCCTGCTGTTCAGCCTCACCCTCGACTGGCTGCCCTTCGTCTACCAGGCCGACATCGCGGCGACGGGCTGGCGCTGGGTCTGGGAGCATGTCCGGCAGGCGATCATGCCGGTCTGCGTGCTCGGCTTCTTCCAGGCCGCCTCCTACACCCGCTACGTCCGCGCCTCGGTGCTCGACGTGGCCCGCCTCGACTACGTCACCACCGCCCGCGCCAAGGGGCTGTCGGACGGCACCGTCACGGTGCGCCACATCGCCCGCAACGCCCTGATCCCGGTCGTCACCCTGGTGGCGCTGCAGATCCCGGCGGTGTTCGGCGGCGCCATCGTGACCGAGCAGATTTTTCGGATCCCCGGGATCGGCTCGCTCCTCATCAACGCGATGCTCGCCAACGACACGCCGGTCGTGATGGCCGTCACCTTCGTGTTCGCCTGCCTCGTCGTCCTGTTCAACCTCGTCGCGGACCTCCTCTATGGCTGGCTCGACCCTCGCATCTCCTACCGCTGAGGCGGACGCGCCGGCGCCCGCCCCGGCGGCCTCGGGGCGGGACACCTGGCGGCGCTTCCGCCGCCACCGCCTCGCGGTGGTGAGCACGGGGGTACTGGGCCTGCTCGTCCTCGCGGTCCTCGTCGGCGGCTGGATCTGGCCGGTGGCGATCGACGAGATCGACTTCGCGGCGACGCTCCAGGGCCCGTCCTGGGCCCACCCGCTCGGCACCGACGACCTCGGCCAGGACCTGCTCGCCCGGATGATCTATGGCGGGCGGATCTCGCTCGCCGTGGGCTTTGCCGCGATGGTGGTGGCGACCCTCGTCGGCGTGGTGGTGGGCGCGCTCGCCGGCATGTCGCGGCGCTTCCTCGATCCCGTCCTGATGTGGCTGACCGACCTCTTCCTGTCGCTGCCGCAGCTGCCGCTCCTGCTCCTCGTCATCTATCTCTTCCGCGACCAGCTGAAGCAGGTCTTCGGGGTCGAGGGCGGCGTGTTCGTGATGATCGTCGCGGTGATCGGGGGCCTGCGCTGGATGCCGGTGGCGCGCCTCGTGCGGGCGCAGTTCCTGTCCTTGCGCGAGAAGGAATTCGTCGAGGCGGCGCGCTCGCAGGGCGCCACGTCCTGGCACCTCGTCACCCGTCACATCCTGCCGAACGCGATCGGGCCCGTGATCGTCGCGGCGACGATCGAGGTGTCGTCGGCGATCATCGCCGAATCGACCCTGTCGTTCCTCGGCCTCGGCTTTCCGCCCGACATCCCGACCTGGGGGCGGCTCCTCTACGACGCCAAGGACCACCTCGACGTCGCGCCGCACTGGGCGCTGTTCCCGGGTGCCGCGATCTTTCTGACCGTCCTGTCGATCAACTTCATCGGCGACGGCCTGCGCGACGCCCTCGACCCGCGGCGGGTGCTGTGAGGGCCGACACCATCGTCATCCCCACCCTGGACCTCATCCTGAGGTGCTGGACGATCGCAGATCGCCCAGCCTCGAAGGAGGGCTCCAGATCCCCAGGAGGCTGCTGGAGGTCTCCTTCGAGGCGAGCCAAGCTCGCACCTCAGGATGAGGTCGCGGGTGGGAGCTTGCGTGAGCACGGCAGCCCGCCATGACCACCCCGATCCTCTCGGTCCAGGACCTCACCGTCGCGTTCCGCTCCGAGCGGACCTGGCGCCCGGTGGTGCACGGCGTCTCGTTCGAGATCGGCCCCAAGGAAACCGTCGCCCTCGTCGGCGAGTCCGGGTCGGGCAAGAGCGTCACGGCGCTCTCGATCATGCGGCTGACGCCCCGCGACGCGACCCGCACCGGCGGGCGCGTGCTGCTCCAGGGCCGCGACCTGCTCCAGCTGCCCGATCCCGAGATGCGGCGCATCCGCGGCGACGACGTCGCGATGATCTTCCAGGAGCCGATGACGAGCCTCAACCCGGTGCTCACCGTCGGCTTCCAGATCGGCGAGGCTTTGCGGCTGCACCGCGGGATGTCGCGCGCCCAGGCCGAGGCCGAGACCGTGCGGCTCTTCGACAAGGTCCGGATCCCGGCCGCCGCCTCGCGGGTGCACGACTATCCCCACCGCTTCTCCGGCGGCATGCGCCAGCGGGTGATGATCGCGATGGCGCTCGCCTGCCGGCCGAAGCTCCTCATCGCCGACGAGCCGACCACGGCGCTCGACGTGACGATCCAGGCCCAGATCCTCGACCTGATCAAGCTCCTCCAGGAGGAGGAGGGGATGTCGGTCCTGTTCATCACCCACGACATGGGCGTGGTGGCCGAGATCGCCGACCGCACCGTGGTGATGGTCGACGGCCGCGCCGTCGAGGCGGGCGCGACCGAGCAGATCTTTCGCCGCCCGGTCCACCCCTACAGCCGCGCGCTCCTCGCTGCCGTGCCGCGCCTCGGCGCGATGCAGGGCAGGCCCCATCCGGCCCGCTTCGAGATCGTCGACCGCGCCACCGGCGAGCCCGAGGCGGCCGTGCCGCTCCCCGACACCGTGCGGGAGGGCGAGCGCCCGGTGCTCGAGGTCAAGGGCCTCACCACCCGCTTCGACATCCGCGGCGGCCTGCTGTCGCGGGTGCGCGGCCGGGTCCACGCGGTCGAGAACGTCTCGTTCGCGGTCCGTGCCGGCGAGACCCTGGCCCTCGTCGGCGAATCGGGCTGCGGCAAGTCCACCACCGGCCGCTCGGTGCTGCGGCTGATCGAGCCGACGGCCGGCTCCGTGCTCCTCGACGGCGAGGACGTGCTCGGCCTGCCGCCCTCGGCCCTGCGCGCGTGTCGTCGGCGCATGCAGATGATCTTCCAGGATCCCTTCGCCAGCCTCGACCCGCGCATGAGCGTCGGCGCCGCGATCGCCGAGCCGCTCCTCATCAACCGCCTGTGCTCGCGCGCCGAGGCGCGGACTCGCGCCGCCGACCTGCTGCGCCGGGTCGGGCTGAAGCCCGAGATGGCCGGGCGCTACCCCCATGAATTCTCCGGCGGCCAGCGCCAGCGCATCTGCATCGCCCGCACGCTCGCGGTGGAGCCCCGCCTGATCGTGGCCGACGAATCGGTCTCGGCCCTCGACGTCTCGGTGAAGGCCCAGGTGGTGAACCTGATGCTCGACCTGCAGGCGTCCTTGGGCCTCGCCTACCTGTTCATCTCGCACGACATGGCGGTGGTGGAGCGGGTGAGCCACCGGGTCGCCGTGATGTATCTCGGTGAGATCGTCGAGATCGGCCCCCGGGCGGCGATCTTCGGCGCCCCCCAGCACCCCTATACCAAGAAGCTGATGGCGGCCGTCCCGGTCCCCGACCCGGGCCGCCGGCGCCAGCTCCACGCGGTGCGCAGCGACGAGATCAAGAGCCCGATCCGCCCGGTCGACTACGTCCCGCCCGAGCGGCTCTACCGCGAGGTCTCCCCCGGCCACGTGGTGCAGGTCTGGGGGCCGGAATGGGAGGCGCCGGCCGGGATGGCGGCGGTGGCGTGAAGGGGGCGCGAACCGCCGCGCTGCTCCGTTACGCCTCCGGCTCGGATCGAGATCCAGTGCTCGGGCGGGATCGCTTGAGGCGGTCCCGCGCGGTTCTGGTGCTCGCGGCTTCCATGAGCGCGGTCCAATCGTCCGGCGGGTTCCCGTGCTGGAGCATCCTGCGGAAGGTCGCGTAGGCGTCCGATCGGCTGCCATACGCGCGCAACGTGCGCTCGTCGTTGACCCAGGCCAGGATGATAACCTTGTGCGCGGCCGTATCGCGGTAGCGATAGAACAGCCGGTATTGCTGCAGGAACTCGACACGAAACCAATGCTTGTACTCGGGCCCGAGCGTCGTGCCCTGCCGGTATTCGGGCCGCGCGGGGTCGGCCGGGACGATCTCGAACGCCACTTTGAGAACCGCTGCGAGCAGCTTGGCCGCCCGCGTCCCGGTGTAGCCCTCCGGATTCTTTCCCTTCACCCTCGCGGCCTCGGCGACGAGGCCTTCGAGCTGATCGAGGAACAGCGGGTGCGCGTAGACCGCCCAGCCGTCGATCGTCAGAGGCGAATCGCTCACTCCTCGTCGTCCGACAGGGCCTCATCGAGATCGACCTCGACGCCTGACGTAAGGGCGAGGGCACGCTGGTACAGATCCTCGCCGACGGGTGCGACGGCCTGCGGTCGTTCCATCAGGTCGCGCTCCAGCAGCGCCAGGAACGGGCGGAGTGCCGGATCCTCCTCGACGGGGGCATCCGCCTTCGCGATGACCACGGTGCCGTCCGCCAATCCACGGAACACGATGCGTCCGGACTTGCCCACGCCCAGCATCCGCCGGACAGCGGCCGGCACCGTGGTCTGGCCGCGCGCGGTGATCGTGGCAGGAATCTCAAGGATCTCGGCGGTCTTGCTCATCGGCATCTCCCGGGACCGCAGGGGTAATGCATTTGCATTGTCAGTCAAGGCCAGGCCGCCCCTCCGGTGGCGTCCGGGGGCTCTTCGCGCAGACATCCCGGCTCGCCCGTTGTCGCGGTCCTGGGCTCGTTCCCCATACGGATCACGAGGGCGACGACGTCCTCAGATCTCGCTCCGCCGCAGCAGGTAATCCAGGCCCCCCACCCGGTACCACCGGTACCCGTACCCCTCCAGCAGCACGCAGTGGCGGCCGTCGTCGTCGGCCAGGCTGCGCTGGCCGGTGAGGAGGTCGATCAGGTTGCGGCCGTCGCCGTCGAGGCCGGTGGCGAAGGTGATCTCCCTGGGCTCGGCCGCGAGGTTGTGCAGGCACAGGACCGAATTGTTGCGCCAGTCGTAGCGCAGGGCGAGGATGCTCGGGTCGCGGGTCTCGATGGTGGTGAAGTCGCCCCAGCCGATCTCCGGAACCTCCTTGCGCATGCGGATCACCCGCTCCATCCAGTTGAGGAGCGATTCCGGCGCGCAGCGCTGCGCCGCCGCGTTGACATGGGCGAAGGCGTAGGCGCCCTCGTGGATCGGCGGCGAGTCCGGGCGGTCGCTCAGGGTGAAGCCGCCCTGCGGCTCGTGCGACCATTGCATCGGCGTGCGGGCGCAGTCGCGCTCCGGCAGCGAGAGGTCGTCGCCCATGCCGATCTCGTCGCCGTAGCGCAGCACCGGCGTGCCCGGCAGGGTGAACATCAGGCTGTAGGCGAGCTCGATCCGGCGCCGGTCGCCGCCGAGCATCGGCGCGAGGCGCCGGCGGATGCCGCGGCCGTAGAGCTGCATGTCGGGATCGGGCCCGAAGGCGTCGAAGACGGTCTGGCGCTGCTTCTCGGTCAGCCGGCCGAGGTCGAGCTCGTCGTGGTTGCGCAGGAAGATCGCCCACTGGCCGGATGGCGGCCGGTTCCAGGTCTTCCGCAGCGCCTTCACCAGCGGACGCGAATCGGCCGAGGCCAGGGCGTAGAACAAGGCCTGGTTGACCTGGAAGTTGAACATCATGTGCATGCGGTCGGCGTCGTCGCCGAAATAGTCGAGGTCCTGGCGCGGCAGGACGTTGGCCTCGGCCAGGATGATCGCGTCGCCCTGGCGCCATTGCAGGAACTCGCGAAACAGCCGCAGGAGCTCGAACTGCTCGCGCGGTTCACCCGAGACCTCCGGCCCCTTCTCGGCGATCACGAACGGCACCGCGTCCATCCGGAATCCCGAGACGCCGAGCTGGATCCAGAACCCCATGATCTTCAGGATCTCGGCCTGGACGTGCGGGTTGGCGGTGTTGAGGTCGGGCTGGAAGTCGTAGAAGCGGTGGAAGTACCAGGCCTCCGCTTCCTTGTCGTAGGTCCAGGTGCTCTTCTGCACGCCCGGGAAGACCATGCCCTGGTCGGCATGCGGCGGCTTGGTCTTCGACCAGACGTACCAGTCGCGGGTGCGGGCGTTCGGATCGGAGCGGGCGGCCTGGAACCACGGATGCTGGTCGGAGGTGTGGTTGACCACGAGGTCGATCAGCACCCGCATGCCGCGCTGCTTGGCGGCGTGCGTGAAGGCGACGAAGTCGCCGAGCGTGCCGTAGCGCGGGTCGACGCCGTAGTAGTCCGCGACGTCGTAGCCGTGGTCGCGGCCGGGCGAGGGCTGGAACGGATGCAGCCAGATCGCCGTGACGCCGAGACCGAGCAGATAATCGAGGCGCCGCTCCAGCCCCTCGAAGTCGCCGATCCCGTCACCGTTGGCATCCATGAAGGAGCCGACCGAGAGGCAGTAGATGACCGCGTTCTTGTACCAGAGGTCCTCGATCACCCCGGTCCTCCCCAAGCCTCGACGATGCCGACCCATCACGGCATCTAGGGCAAACTCCTCCGAAGCGTAGCTTTGGCGCGCGAGAGGGCATCGTGCCTCTCTGCCGGGCAGCAATGGCGGCGGAAATCGGGCAGATGCCGCCGAAACCCGGCGGATGCCCAGAATTTGAGCCGGGTCCTTGGGGAACTTTTTCGCGACCTGCCTTGGCACGTCCTTTGCGGAACCGCTGCAGGCCGCACCGGCCCAGGGAGACGATGAACATGACGTGGAAGGGTTGGCTCTCGCGCGCCACGGTCGCGGGCGGGTTGGCGCTCGGCACGCTGGCGAGCACGGTCGCCTCGGCGCAGGAGACCATCAAGGTCGGCATCCTGCACTCGCTCTCGGGCACGATGGCGATCTCCGAGACGACGCTCAAAGACGTCATGCTGATGCTCATCGAGGAGCAGAACAAGAAGGGCGGCATCCTCGGCAAGAAGCTCGAGGCGGTGGTCGTCGACCCGGCTTCGAACTGGCCGCTCTTCGCCGAGAAGGCGCGCGAGCTGATCGCCAAGGACAAGGTCTCGGCGGTGTTCGGCTGCTGGACCAGCGTGTCGCGCAAGTCCGTGCTGCCGGTGTTCAAGGAGCTGAACTCGATCCTGTTCTACCCCGTCCAGTACGAGGGCGAGGAGAGCGAGCGCAACGTGTTCTATACCGGCGCCGCGCCGAACCAGCAGGCGATCCCGGCCGTCGACTACCTGATGAAGGAGGAGAAGGTCGAGCGTTGGGTGCTGGAGGGTACGGACTACGTCTATCCCCGCACCACCAACAAGATCCTCGAGGCCTATCTCAAGGCCAAGGGCGTCAAGCCCGAGGATATCTCGATCAACTACACGCCGTTCGGCCAATCGGATTGGCAGACCCGGGTCGCCGCGATCAAGAGCTTCGGCTCGGCCGGCAAGAAGACCGCGGTGGTCTCGACCATCAACGGCGACGCCAACGTGCCGTTCTACAAGGAACTGGCGAACCAGGGCATCAAGGCGACCGACATCCCGGTCGTGGCCTTCTCGGTCGGCGAGGAGGAGCTGGCCGGCATCGACACCAAGCCGCTGCTCGGCCACCTGGCGGCCTGGAACTACTTCATGTCGATCGACACGCCGGCCAACAAGGCGTTCATCGAGAAGTGGCACGCCTACACCAAGAATCCGAAGCGCGTCACCAACGACCCGATGGAGGCCCATTACGTCGGCTTCAACATGTGGGTGAAGGCGGTCGAGAAGGCCGGCACCGTCGATCCCGACAAGGTGATCGCGGCTTTGCCGGGCACCAAGCAGGAGAACCTGACCGGCGGCACCTCGGAGATGCTGGCCAACCACCACATCACCAAGCCCGTCTTCATCGGCGAGATCAAGGACAACGGCCAGTTCGACGTGGTGTGGAAGACCGACGGCCTGATCCCCGGCGAGGCCTGGTCGAAGCAGCTCGACGGCTCGAAGGACCTCGAGGCCGACTGGGTCAAGCTCAATTGCGGCAACTACAACACCAAGACCAAGAAGTGCGGCGGCGCGTAATCGTCCAGCGCAATCCCCCCCTCTCCCGTGTGGGAGAGGGGCAGGGGGTGAGGGTGCTCCGGTTCTGAGTCAGGCACTGGGCGTCGTGCTGGCAGCTCGACGCTCCAAGCCAGACCCAGAACCGTAGCACCCTCACCCCTGAACCCCTCTCCCACGCGGGAGAGGGGAATGTTGGCACCTTGCCCCGGACAGCCCTGAATGCGCCGCTGCCTCGTCCTTCTCCTCGCGCTCTGCTGCGCTGCCTGGGCCCTGCCCGCCGCCGCGCAGACCGCGCCCGACGCCGCCTATGCGCGGCTCGCCAGCGACAGCTATTCCGACATCGAGGCCGGCATCGCGGGCCTCGCCACGACCGGCGACCCGAAGGCCGGGCCGGTGCTGCGCGCGCTCGCCGACAACCGCCTGCTCTACCGCCCGGACGACAAGGCGCTGGCGATCAAGGACGGCGCCAAGGTCACCGACGCCCGCACCGGCGCCGCGGTCGCGCCCGACGGCCTCAAGCCCGTGCGGGTCAACAACCGGGTGCGGCGCGCGATCGACGCGGCTTTGGGCACCCTGAACCTCCTCGCCCCCGATCCGGCCACCCGCCGGAGCGCCGCCGACGCGGTGTTCAAGGCCCGGGACGCCGGCGCCCTTCCGGCCCTCGACGCTGCGCTCGCCCGCGAGACCGATGCGGGCGTCAAGCGCAGCCTGCAGGAGGCCCGCGCCGCGGCGGTGCTGGCCAAGTCCGGCGCGCCCGAGATCGAGCGCCTGGCCGCCGTCGACACGCTTCAGGCCCGGGGCGACTCAGACGCCCTCGCCATCCTGCGCGGCCTCTCGGGCGATGCGTCCCAGGGCGTGCGCGACGCCGCCGCCCGCGGCGTCTCGGGCATCGAGACCCGCCAGGCCTTGATGGCGAACGTGCAGAACGCCTGGTACGGCGTCTCCCTCGGCTCGGTGCTGCTCCTCGCGGCCATCGGGCTCGCCATCACCTTCGGGGTGATGGGCATCATCAACATGGCCCATGGCGAGATGGTGATGCTCGGCGCCTACACCACCTACCTGGTGCAGGAGCTGATCCGCCAGAAGGCCCCCGGCCTGTTCGACTGGTCGCTGCCGATCGCGATCCCGCTCGCCTTCCTGGTCGCCGGCGCCGTCGGCATCCTGATCGAGCGCAGCGTCATCCGCCACCTCTACGGACGGCCGCTCGAGACCCTGCTCGCCACCTGGGGCATCAGCCTGATCCTGCAGCAGGCGGTGCGCTCGGTCTTCGGCCCGACCAACCGCGAGGTCGGCGCGCCGTCCTACATGTCCGGCGCCTTCGATCTCTTCGGCCTGTCGATCACCTGGGGCCGCCTGTGGATCGTGGTCTTCGCGCTGGGCGTCTTCGTCGCCCTCAACCTGATCCTGAAGGCCACCCCCTTCGGCCTGAAGACCCGCGCCGTCACCCAGAACCGCCGCATGGCCGCCGCCATGGGCATCCGCACGCCCTGGATCGACGCCTTCACGTTCGGCCTCGGGTCGGGCATCGCCGGGGTCGCCGGGGTGGCTTTGTCGCAGATCGACAACGTCTCGCCGAATCTCGGCCAGGGCTACATCATCGACTCGTTCCTGGTGGTGGTGTTCGGCGGCGTCGGCAACCTGTGGGGCACGCTGGTTGCCGCGCTGACGCTCGGCGTCGCCAACAAGTTCCTCGAGCCCTATGCGGGCGCGGTGCTCGGCAAGATCCTGCTCCTCGTCTTCATCATCCTGTTCATCCAGAAGCGGCCGCGCGGCCTGTTCGCGCTCAAGGGCCGGGCGGTGGAGGCCTGACATGCTGCTCTCCCGCATCGACAAGCCCGGCTGGATCTTCCTCACCGTCATCGCGGCGGCCTGCATCGTGGTGCCGGCCCTCAACCTGCTCACCGCGCCGGGCTCCGCCCTCCACGTGCCGACCTATGCCGTCTCGCTGATGGGCAAGTACCTCGCCTACGCGATCCTGGCGCTCAGCCTCGACCTCGTCTGGGGCTATTGCGGCATCCTCTCGCTCGGCCACGGCGCGTTCTTCGCGCTCGGCGGCTACGCGATGGGCATGTACCTGATGCGCCAGATCGGGCCGCGGGGCGTCTACGGCAACCCGATCCTGCCCGACTTCATGGTCTTCCTGAACTACAAGTCGCTGCCCTGGTACTGGCACGGCTTCGATCTCTTTCCCTTCGCGGCCGTGATGGTGCTGCTGGTGCCGGGGATCCTGGCCTTCGTGTTCGGCTGGCTCGCCTTCCGCTCGCGGGTGACCGGCGTCTACCTGTCGATCATCACGCAGGCGATGACCTTCGCGCTGATGCTCGCCTTCTTCCGCAACGACATGGGGCTGGGGGGCAACAACGGGCTCACCGACTTCAAGGACATTTTGGGCTTCAACGTGCAGGCGCAGGGCACCCGCGTGGTCCTGTTCGTGCTGACCGCCGTGGCGCTGGGCCTCGCCTACCTCGTCGCCCGCTTCATGACGACCTCGGCCTTCGGCAAGGTCCTGATCGCGATCCGCGACGCGGAATCCCGGACCCGCTTCCTCGGCTACCGCACGGCGCACTACAAGGTCCTGGCCTTCACGGTCTCCGCCATGATGGCGGGCGTCGCCGGCGCCCTCTACGTGCCGCAGGTCGGCATCATCAACCCGTCCGAGTTCGCCCCCGCCAACTCGATCGAGGCGGTGATCTGGGTCGCCGTCGGCGGCCGCGGCACGCTGGTCGGCGCGGCTTTGGGCGCGGTGCTGGTCAACTACGCCAAGACGCTGCTCACCGGCGCGATGCCGGATGCCTGGCTCTTCGCGCTCGGCGCCCTCTTCGTCGTCGTCACCCTGTTCCTGCCCAAGGGCATCCTCGGCACCCTGACCGAGCGGCTCGGCTCGCGCCGCGCCAAGGCCCGCAAGTCTTCCGGTTCCTTGCCCGGCCCCAAGCCCGGCGACATCCCACCTGCACTCGCGGAGGAGGGCCGCGGATCATGAGCGCGGCGATCGCCCTGCCCACCTCCGACCCGGTCCACGAGAAGCGCCTCACCCAGGCCCTGCTCTACGTCGACGACATCAAGGTTACGTTCGACGGCTACCGGGCCCTGCGCGGCCTGTCCCTGACCCTGATGCCCGGCGAGATGCGGGCGATCATCGGTCCGAACGGCGCCGGCAAGACCACGATGATGGACTGCATCACCGGCAAGACCCGGCCCGATACCGGCCAGGTGATCTTCGACGGCGTGCACGACCTGAGGCGGATGGACGAGGCGGCCATCGCCGAGCTCGGCATCGGCCGCAAGTTCCAGAAGCCGACGGTGTTCGAGAGCCACACGGTCGCCGACAACATCCTGCTGGCGCTCAAGGGACCTCGGGCCGCGACCGCCTCGCTGTTCGGCTGGCGCAACCGGGTCGAGCGCGAGCGCATCGACGCGATCCTGGAGACGACGGGGCTCCTCCCGCACCGGGCGCGCCCCGCCGCCGACCTCTCGCACGGCCAGAAGCAATGGCTCGAGATCGGCATGCTGCTGGCGCAGGACCCGAAGCTCCTCCTCGTCGACGAGCCGGTCGCCGGCATGACCGACGCCGAGACCGAGGCGACCGCGACGCTCTTGCGCCGCATCGCCCGGGACCACGCGGTGATCGTGGTCGAGCACGACATGCACTTCGTCCGCGCCCTCCAGTGCCGCGTCACCTGCCTGCACGAGGGCGCGGTGCTGGCCGAGGGCTCGATCGATTCCGTCTCGGCCGACCCGCGGGTGGTCGAGGTCTATCTCGGCCGCTGAGGATCTTTGTCTGACATGCTCTCCGTCGAGACCATCGATCTCCATTACGGCGCGGCGCAGGCCCTGCGCGGCGTCTCGCTCCAGGCCGAGCTCGGCAAGGTCACCGCGGTGCTCGGCCGCAACGGCGTCGGCAAGACCTCCTTGATGCGCGCCATCGTCGGCCAGCAGCCGGTCTCGAAAGGGGCGGTCAAGCTCGACGGGCGCGACATCAGCCGGCTCGCCCCCTATGACCGCGCCCGCCAGGGCATCGCCTTCGTGCCGCAGGGGCGCGAGATCTTCCCGCTGCTCACCGTCAAGGAGAACCTCGAGACCGGCTTCGCGCCGTGCAAGCGCGCCGACCGCTACGTGCCCGCTGAGATCTACGACCTCTTCCCCGTCCTCAAGGACATGCTGGGCCGGCGCGGCGGCGACCTCTCGGGCGGCCAGCAGCAGCAGCTCGCCATCGGCCGCGCCCTCGTCACCCGCCCCCGCGTCCTCGTCCTCGACGAGCCGACCGAGGGCATCCAGCCCTCGATCATCAAGGATATCGGCCGGGCGATCGACTACCTCCGGGGCAAGGGCGACATGGCGATCGTGCTGGTCGAGCAGTATTTCGAGTGGGCCCGCGACCTGTGCGATTCCTACGCGGTGATGGATCGCGGCCAGGTGGTCGAGGCCGGGCCGCGCTCGGGCATGGTCGAGGCGCAGGTCCGGCGCTGGCTCTCGGTGTGACCCCTCACGCCAGTCCCCGCTCCAGCGCCGACAGGAACACCCGCAGCTTCGGCGGTGCGTAGCGCGCCGTGGGGTAGAGGGCCCAGATCGACAGGTCCTGCGGCTCGGCATCGCCGAGGGCGACGCTGGCGAGGCGACCCGCCGCCAGTTCGTCCTTCACGTCCCAGTAGGACAGGAGCGCGAGGCCGAGCCCGCGCCGGCAGGCCTCGTGCACCCCCTCGATGCTGCTCGACGAGAAGCGTCCGTCGATCCGGACGTTGCGGGACGCCGTGCCGGCGCGGAACGGCCAGTGCGTCACGCCGGTGAGGCGCACGCAATCGTGCCCCGCGAGATCCGCCAGCGCGGCCGGCGCCCCCCGCTCCGCGAGATAGGCCGGGCTCGCGCAGAGCAGGCGCGGGTTGGGGGCGAGCCGCCGGGCGATCAGCCCGGAATCCCGCAAAGGGGCGATCCGGACCGCGACGTCGAACCCCTCGCCGACGATGTCGACCACCGTGTCGCTCAGCTGGAGGTCGACCCGCAGGCCCGGGTTGGCGGCGAGCAGGCCCGGCATCAGCGGCACCACCACCTTGCGCCCGAAGGCGGCCGGCGCCGTCGCCCGCAGGAGGCCGGTGGCGCAGAGCTGGCCGGGGGCGAGGGCGGCGCGGGCGGCCTCCTCGGCCTCCAGCATCGCCTGGGCATAGGGCAAAAGCGCCTCGCCCTCCGCGGTGAGCGAGACCGAGCGGGTGGTGCGGTGCAGGAGGCGCGCGCCGCACTCCCGCTCCAGGGCGGCGAGGCGGCGCGAGGCCGCCATCGGGGTCAGGCCGAGGCGGCGCGCCGCCGCCGAGAGGCTGCCGGCGCCGGCCGCCGCCGCCAGCACCGCGAGGTCGCGGGTCTCCATGGATTATAACGCTTCCCGGTAAGCCGGCTGCTCCGGCCCGGCACTACACCCCCGGCGCGCGATCCGCCATCTCGGCCCCGTCACGCCCGGAGAAGCATCCCGTGTCGGTTCACGATCCCCTGTTCCAGCCCGTCCGGCTCGGCGCCCTGTCGCTCGCCCACCGCGTGGTGATGGCGCCGCTCACCCGCCTGCGCGCCCGCCGCCCCGGCGACGTGCCGGTGCCGCTGAACGCCACCTATTACGGCCAGCGCGCCAGCCGCGGCGGACTGATCATCACCGAGGCGACCGACATCAGCGAGCAGGCCCGCGGCTATCCGGGCGCGCCGGGTCTCTACAGCGAGGAGCAGATCGCCGGCTGGCGCGGGGTCACCGAGGCGATCCATGCCCGCGGCGGGCTGGTCGCGGCGCAGATCTGGCACACAGGCCGCGTCTCCCATTCCTCGATGCAGCCCGGAGGCGCGACGCCGGTCTCCTCCTCGGCCCAGCCGGTGACCGGCATGGGCCACATGGACGCGACCGGCCGGCCGGTGCCGTTCGAGACGCCTCGCGCCCTGGAGGAATCCGAGATCCCCGGCATCGTCGCGGGCTTCGCGCAGGCCGTGCGCAACGCGCGGGCCGCCGGCTTCGACGCGGTCGAGATCCACTCGGCGAACGGCTACCTGCTCGACCAGTTCCTGCAGGACGGCGTCAACGCCCGCACCGACCGCTACGGCGGCCCGATCGCCAACCGGGCGCGGCTGCTGCTCGAGGTGGTGGATGCCGCGGCGCAGGCCTGGAGCGCCGACCGGATCGGCGTGCGGCTCTCGCCCTGGGGCAGCTTCAACGCCATGCGCGACAGCGATCCGGGCGCCCTGTTCGACCACGTCGCGGCGGAGCTCGGCACGCGGGGCCTCGCCTATCTCCACGTGGTCGAGCCCCGCGCCGACCAGAACAGCGACGTCAACGCCCTCGACCCCGACGCGCCCGACGCCGCCGCGCGGGTGAAGGCGGCCTTCGGCGGCAAGGTGATCTCCGCCGGCGGCTACGTGCGCGACACCGCCGGCGCGGCGATCGCCGAGGGCCGGGCCGACGCCATCGCGTTCGGGCGCCTGTTCATCGCCAATCCCGACCTGGCCGAGCGGTTGCGGCAGGGTGCGCCGCTCAACCGCTACGACCGGGCGACGTTCTACGGCGGCGACGCGCGCGGCTACACCGACTACCCGGCGCTCGCCGGCTGACATCCCCGTCCGGCACCTCTCCGGCGGGAGGAGGGGCGCCGGACGACGGCCGACCTGCATGTCGCGCGCGGCTTGCATTTCGCGCGCGGCCGGATTATCTCCGCCTCATCAGTTCTGTTCGTGGCCGATGAGGCTGCGGTGCGGGAGTGGGTCCCCCCGGGGCCCGCTCTTTTTTATTGCCGCGAGCCTCCCCGGGCGCGATCCGAACGCCAGATCGCCTCCCCGTCGCGGGACCGCGCCACGGCTCTTCGACCCCACGGCTCTTCGACACCATGACCGACGCCCCAGACCAGAACCCGGCCGAGAAGCGCCTCATCACCGAGACCGGCATCGCCGCTCGCGTCGCGCAGATCATCGAGCCCGCGATCGAGGGCCTCGGCTTCCGCCTCGTGCGGGTGCGCGTCACCGGCCAGAACGGCTGCACGGTGCAGATCATGGCCGAGCGGCCGGACGGCACCATGTCGGTGGACGAGTGCGAGACCGTCAGCCGCACGATCTCGCCGATCCTCGACGTCGACGACCCGATCGGCGGCGCCTACTACCTCGAGATCTCCTCGCCGGGCATCGACCGGCCGCTGGTGCGGGCGGGCGACTTCGCCCGCTGGGCCGGCTACGAGGCCAAGGTCGAGCTCTCGGTGCCGATGGACGGCCGCAAGCGCTTCCGCGGCATCATCCGGGCACCGGAGGGCGACACGGTCCGCATCGACCTGCCCGACGCCAAGGAGGGCACCCCGTCCTCCTACGACCTGCCCCTGCGCGACATCGGCGAGGCCCACCTCGTCCTCACCGACGCCCTGGTGCGCGAATCCCTGCGGCGCGGCTCGGCCCCGCCGCAGGACGACGACGAGGATGACGAGGACGAGGGCGCGAGCCCGTCCGTCACCCACTAGAAGATCGTCCGCAACCGTTAGACGAAATCCCAAACAGGAAGGACAGAACCGATGGCCGTCGTCAGCGCCAACAGGCTCGAACTCCTCCAGATCGCCGACGCGGTCGCCCGCGAAAAGGTGATCGACCGCGCCATCGTGATCGGCGCGATGGAGGAGGCGATCGCCAAGGCCGCCCGCTCGCGCTACGGCGCCGAGACCGACGTGCATGCCGAGATCGATCCCCGCACCGGGGCCTTGCGCCTGTCGCGCCACCTCCTGGTGGTGGACGAGGTCGAGAACGACGCCCGCGAGATCGACCTCGACGCGGCGCGCCGCCACAACCCGGCCGCCCAGGTCGGCGACGTGATCTCCGACACCCTGCCGCCCTTCGATTTCGGCCGCGTCGCCGCCCAGTCGGCCAAGCAGGTGATCGTCCAGAAGGTCCGCGACGCCGAGCGCGACCGCCAGTACGACGAGTACAAGGACCGCATCGGCGAGGTCGTCAACGGCCTCGTCAAGCGCGTCGAGTACGGCAACGTCATCGTCGATCTCGGCCGCGGCGAGGGCATCGTGCGCCGCGACGAGTCGATCCCGCGCGAGACCTTCCGCCCCGGCGACCGCATCCGCGCCTACCTGTTCGACGTCCGCCGCGAGGTGCGCGGCCCGCAGATCTTCCTCTCGCGCTCGCATCCGCAATTCATGGCCAAGCTCTTCGGCCAGGAAGTGCCAGAGATCTACGACGGCATCGTCGAGGTGAAGGCGGTCGCCCGCGACCCCGGTTCCCGCGCCAAGATCGCGGTGATCTCGCGCGATTCCTCGATCGACCCGGTCGGCGCCTGCGTCGGCATGCGCGGCTCCCGCGTCCAGGCGGTCGTCGGTGAATTGCAGGGCGAGAAGATCGACATCATCCCGTGGTCGCAGGACCAGGCGACCTTCATCGTCAACGCGCTGCAGCCGGCCGAGGTGGTCAAGGTGGTGCTCGACGAGGAGGCCGACCGCATCGAGGTGGTGGTGCCCGACGACCAGCTGTCGCTCGCCATCGGCCGGCGCGGCCAGAACGTGCGGCTCGCCTCCCAGCTCACCGGCTGGGACATCGACATCCTGACCGAGGCCGAGGAATCCGAGCGCCGGCAGAAGGAGTTCGTCGAGCGCACCAACGCCTTCATGCAGGCCCTCGACGTCGACGAGACCGTGGGCCAGCTGCTGGCCGCCGAAGGCTTCCGCTCGGTCGAGGAGATCGCCTATGTCGAGCCGGCGGAGCTCGCCAACATCCAGGGCCTCGACGAGGAGACCGGCACCGAGATCCAGGCCCGCGCCCTCGACTACCTCAACCGCATCGAGGCCGAGAACGACGCCCGCCGCATCGAGCTCGGCGTCGCCGACGAGTTGCGCGAGATCGACGGCGTCACCACCCCGATGATGGTCGCGCTCGGCGAGAACGACGTGAAGACCGTCGAGGACCTCGCCGGCTGCGCCACCGACGACCTCGTCGGCTACACCGAAGGGCGCGGGGCCGAGGCGGTGCGCCATGCCGGCTACCTCGACGGCTTCGAGCTGTCGCGCGCCGAGGCCGAGGCGATGATCATGGCCGCCCGCGTCCATGCCGGCTGGGTCGAGGCGCCCCCGGCCGAGGAGGCGCCCGAGGGCGAGGGTGACGAGACGGCCGACGGCGAGCCGTCGCACGAGGGCGAGGAGCACGGGACGGTGCCGGTCGAGGAGGGCGCCGCCGCGACCGCCGAGCGTCAGCCGACCTGAGGCCGGCGGCGGGGGAGAGAGGCGCGGCCATGCAGGACGACGCGCAGGGGACGGACGATCTGCCGCCGGGCATCCTCGATGCCGGCGCCGGGCGCGGCCGCGCCCATGCGGAGCGCACCTGCCTGGTGACGCGCCAGGCCGGCAGCCCCGAGCGGATGATCCGCTTCGCCCTCGGCCCCGACGGCCAGGTTGTGCCCGACCTGCGCGCCCGGCTCCCCGGCCGCGGCGCCTGGGTCACGGCGACCCGGGCGGCGGTGGCGGAGGCGGTGAGGAAGCGCCTGTTTCAGCGCGCCTTCCGGCAGAAGGGCGCGGTGACCGCCGCGCCCGATCTCGCGCAGAAGGGCGTGCTCGTCGCGCCCGATCTCGCGGATGTGATCGAGGCGGGCCTGCGGGAGGACCTGCGCCAGGCCTTCTCGCTCGCCAACAAGGCCGGCTGCGTCGTCACCGGCTTCACCAAGGTCGAGAGCGCGGTGGAGAGCCCCGCCGGCATCGCGGCCCTGGTCCATGCCAGCGATGCGAGCCCGGACGGGCGCCGCAAGCTCGCCCAGGCATTGCGAAGGCGCTACGGCGATGCCATATCGCGGATCCCGGTGCTCGACGACCTGTCCGGTGAAGAATTGGACATGGCCTTGGGCCGGGATCATGTGATACACGCTGCCCTCGTCGCGGGAGCCGGCACTGCCGGCTTGCTCGCGCGTTGGCGTCGGCTCCACGTCTTCCGCGGCGAGGCGGCGACGCCGGGGACCGCCGGAACGGAGCCCACGGGCCCCGACGCGGCGCTCCCGGGCGCTGTCCAGGACGGTTGAGACATCGGTGCGGACCGGTCCCCCGGAGGCCGGCGGTTGAGTGAATGTGATGGGATCGGCCCGATGGCGGGTGCGCTCCCGGGAACACGATGGGAGGCGGCCCCCGGGAGGCCGGGTCCCGGGACGGATGAGAACCCCCAGGGTCTGAACTGAATGAGTGAGACGAAGAATCCGGGCGACAAGACGTTGCACACCGGTCCCTCGAAGACGCTGTCGATGAAGCGTCCGATCGAGCAGGGGACGGTGCGCCAGAGCTTCTCCCATGGCCGCTCGAAGTCGGTCGTGGTCGAGACGGTGAAACGTCGCGTCGGCGGCGCGCCGGCCCCGGCCGCGCCGAAGGAAGCGGCGCCGAGCCAGGCTCGCTCCGCTCCCCAGGGGCAGGGCCGTCCGGGCGCGCCGCGCCAGGAGCGCCCGGCCGCCGCGCGGTCCGGTGTCGTGCTGCGCACCCTGAGCGACCAGGAGCAGAGTGCCCGCATGGCCGCCCTCGCGGACGCGAAGCGTCGCGAGGAGGACGAGCGCCGCCGGGCCGCCGAGGAGGCCCAGCGCCGCGTCGAGCGCGAGGCCGCCGAGGCCCGCGAGCGCGAGGCCGCCGAGGCGCGCAAGCACGAAGAGGAAGAGCGTCGCCGTCAGGAGGAGGCGCGCAAGCGCCGTGCCGCCGAGGAGGCCGAGCGCCGCGCCCAGGAGGATGCGGCGCGCGCTTCTGCTGCTGCTGCGGCTCCGGCCGCCCCCGCGGCGCCCGCCGCCGCGGCTCCGCGTCCGGCGTCTCCGGCGGCGGCCCGTCCGGCCGCCGCCGTGGGAGCGGCCCGTCCGGCCGCTCCGGCCGGCGCGCGTCCCGCCGCCGGTGCCCGTCCGGCCGCTCCGGCCGGCGGCGGCCCGCGTCCGGCCGCGCCCGCCGGCGCCCGCCCGGCCCCGTCCGCCGGCATCACCCGTCCGAGCGCCCCGGCCGAGCCGCGCCGCACGCTGACGGCCGATGCCCGCAAGCCGCGCGACCTGAACTTCATGGCCCGGCCGGCTCCGAAGCCGGAGCCCGAGCCCGCCAAGCCCGAGCAGCCGAATGCGGCCAAGCCCGCGGCGGCGGCCAAGCCCGCGACCGGCGCCGCCGCGACGGCGCGGCCCGCCACCGGCCGTCCGGCCGCGGCGGAGGAGGAGACCGAGACCAAGCGGGTGATCCGCCGTCCCGGCATGCCGCTCAAGGTCATCACCCCGCCCAAGACGCCGAAGTCGCCGGGCGGCGACCGCAACCGCGGCCGCCTGACCATCGCGACGGCGACCTCGGGCGAGGACGAGCGCACCCGTTCGCTCGCTTCGTTCCGCCGCCGCAACCAGCGCCTGACCGGCCACCGCCAGGTGGAGCAGAAGGAGAAGCTGGCCCGCGAGGTGGTCATCCCGGAGACGATCACCATCCAGGAGCTCGCCAACCGGATGAGCGAGCGGGCGGTCGACGTCATCCGCATGCTGATGAAGCAGGGTCAGATCCACAAGATCACCGACGTGATCGACTCGGACTCCGCCCAGCTCATCGCCGAGGAACTCGGCCACACCGTGCGCCGCGTCGCGGAGTCGGACGTCGAGGAGGGCCTGTTCGACGAGCCCGATACCGACGAGGACACCCAGCCGCGTCCGCCGGTCGTGACCATCATGGGCCACGTCGACCACGGCAAGACCTCGCTGCTCGACGCGATCCGCAACGCCAACGTCGTCTCCGGCGAGGCGGGCGGCATCACGCAGCATATCGGCGCCTACCAGGTGACCTCGCCGTCGGGCGGCAAGATCACCTTCATCGACACCCCCGGCCACGCCGCCTTCACCTCCATGCGCGCCCGCGGCGCCAGGGTGACCGACATCGTCGTGCTGGTGGTGGCGGCCGATGACGGCGTCATGCCCCAGACGATCGAGGCGATCTCCCACGCCAAGGCGGCCGAGGTGCCGCTGATCGTGGCGATCAACAAGATCGACAAGCCCGACGCGAACCCGCAGCGGGTGCGCACCGAGCTCCTGCAGCACGACATCCAGGTCGAGTCGATGGGCGGCGAGACCCTCGAATTCGAGGTCTCGGCCAAGACCCGGGACGGCCTCGACGACCTCCTGGAGGGCCTCGCCCTCCAGGCCGAGATCCTGGATCTGCGCGCCAATCCCGAGCGGTCGGCGGAAGGCACGGTGATCGAGGCCAAGCTCGACCGCGGCCGCGGCCCGGTGGCGACGGTGCTCGTCGAGCGCGGCACCCTGCATACCGGCGACATCGTGGTGGCGGGCGCCGAGTGGGGTCGCGTGCGCGCCCTCGTCGACGATACCGGCCGCAACATCAAGGAGGCGGCTCCGTCGGTGCCGGTCGAGGTGCTGGGCTTCAACGGCACGCCGGAGGCGGGCGACCGCGTCGCGGTGGTGGAGAACGAGGCCCGGGCCCGCGAGGTCACCGAGTATCGTGCCCGCGTGAAGCGCGAGCGCGCGGCGGCCACCGGCACCGGCGCCGGCCGCTCGCTGATGGACATGATGCGCGACCTCAAGGAGGGCGCCGGCCGCAAGGAGTTCCCGCTCGTCGTCAAGGGCGACGTGCAGGGCTCGGTCGAGGCGATCGCCGGCGCGCTCGAGAAGCTCGGCAACGACGAGGTGGCGGCCCGCATCCTGCACACGGGTGTCGGCGGCATCACCGAGTCGGACATCACCCTGGCCCAGGCCTCGGGTGCGGTCGTGGTCGGCTTCAACGTCCGCGCCCACAAGGAGGCGAGAGAGGCCGCCGAACGGGCGGGCGTCGAGATCCGCTACTACAACATCATCTACGACCTCGTGGATGACGTGAAGGCGGCGATGTCGGGCCTGCTCCCGCCGACGCTCCGCGAGGAGCGCCTGGGCGAGGCGCGCATCCTCGAGATCTTCAACGTCTCGAAGGTGGGCAAGATCGCCGGCTGCCGGGTCGAGGACGGCCGGGTCGAGCGCGGCGCCCATGTCCGCCTCATCCGCGACAACGTGGTGGTGCACGAGGGCAAGCTCTCGCAGCTCAAGCGCTTCAAGGACGACGCCAAGGAAGTGGCGGCCGGCCAGGAATGCGGCATGGCCTTCGAGAACTACCAGGACATGCGGCCCCGCGACGTGATCGAGTGCTACATCGTTCACGAGGAGCGCCGCACGCTCTGACGCTTAACCCCGCTGCCATCGGCCGTCCGCCGTCCTGGCGGCGGCCCTTGAGACGACCGCGAGCCCGGGACGCCAGCGTCCCGGGCTCGTCGGTTCAGGATGACAGCCGCGAGGGCCGGAACGGCCGCAAGGCCAGACCCGGATGACCGCCCCGCGGCCCGGTCCGAGCCCGGAGAGACGATGGTGCGCAAACCCCAGGAATCCGCCGGCCCGTCGCAGCGCCAGCAGCGCGTGGCCGAACTCGTGCGTCACGCCCTCGCGGAGGTGCTCAGCCGCGGCGACATCCAGGATCCGGTGCTGAGCCAGCACGTGATCACCGTGCCGGAGGTCCGGATGTCGCCGGACCTCAAGCTCGCCACCGCCTACGTGATGCCGCTCGGCGGTCAGGACGAGCGCCCGGTGATCGAGGCGCTCGAGCGCAACAAGAAGGTCCTGCGCCAGGAGGTGGCCCGCCGGGTGGCGCTGAAATTCGCCCCCGACCTGCGCTTCCGCCGCGACGAGACCTTCGACGAGGCGGCCCGCATCGACGCGCTCCTGCGCAGCGAGAAGGTCCAGCGCGACCTCGGGCCCGAGCCGGACGCCGAGGAATAACGCCGCACCGGCGCGCCGAACCGGCGCCCGGGTGACGACTTGAGCCCCAGAAGGATCGGCACGGGCGGATGCGGGCGGGAGGCCCGCGGCGGCCGCCGTTCGAGAACGGACACAGGATGACGATGCACGAGGACCAGCCCGCAGAGCCGCCGGCCGCCCGCCCCGCGCGCGAGGGCGCGCCGCGTCAGGAGGGTCCGCGGCCCGACCGGCCGCGCGGCCGCGGCCGGCCGCCGGGCGACCGGCCCAAGCGCCGCGAGATCAGCGGCTGGGTGATCCTCGACAAGGGCGTCGGCATGACCTCGACCCACGCGGTCGCGGCGGTCAAGCGGGCGCTCAACGCCAAGAAGGCGGGGCACGCCGGCACCCTCGACCCGCTCGCCTCCGGCATCCTGCCGATCGCGCTCGGCGAGGCGACCAAGACGGTGCCGTTCGTGATGGACGGCCGCAAGGCCTACGTCTTCGCGGTGAGCTGGGGCGTCGAGACCGACACCGACGACGCGGAGGGGCGCCCGGTCGCGACCTCGGACGAGCGGCCGACGCAGGAGCAGGTCGAGGCGATGCTGCCGCGCTTCGTCGGCGCGATCGAGCAGGTGCCGCCGCGCTACTCGGCGATCAAGATCCAGGGCGAGCGCGCCTACGACCTCGCCCGCGACGGCGAGGTGGTCGAGCTCGTCGCCCGGCCCGTGCAGATCGACCGGCTCGCGATCGTCGCTCACACGCCCGAGCGCACGGTGATCGAGGCCGAGTGCGGCAAGGGCACCTATGTCCGCGCCATCGCCCGCGATCTCGGCCGGGCGCTCGGCTGCTACGGCCACGTCTCGGCCCTGCGCCGCACCCGCGTCGGCCCCTTCGCGGAGGACCAGTCCTGCACGATCGGGGCGCTCGAGGCCGCCGAGGCCGAGGCCAATGCCGCGGTGCTGCGCCCGGTCGAGACCGCGCTCGACGCAGTGCCGCACGTGCCGGTCTCCCGCGACATGGCGATGCGCCTGATGCGCGGCCAGCCGGTGATCCTGCGCGGGCGCGACGCCCCCACCGAGGGCAAGGCCTACGCGACCTGCGGCGGCGTGCTGGTGGCGGTCGGCGACGTCGAGCGCGGCGAGTTGGTGCCGCACCGGGTCTTCCACCTCGGCGGCACCGCCCCGCGCAACGGCTGAAGAAGGACGATGGGCGATGACGAACCGGCTCGAGGATGATCCGCGGGTGCTGTGGAGCGAGGACGTGCTGCGCTACCGCGACACGGACGCCAACGGCCACGTCAACAACGCGGTCTTCGCGGCGTTCTGCGAGAGCGGCCGGGTGCAGTTCTTCGCCGACCACCTGACGCCGCTGCTCGCGCCCGACACCTTCTTCGTCATCGCCCGGTTCGTCATCGACTACCGGGCCGAGCTGCACTATCCGGGCCGGGTCCGCACCGCGACCTGGCTCGCCCGGGCCGGGCGCACCTCGCTCAGCTTCCGCCACCGGATCCTCACCGGCGACACCGTGGCCGGCGAGGCGGAGTCGATCTGCGTGCTCCTCGCCAAGGATACCCGGCGGCCGACGGCTCTGGGGGCGGCGGGGGAGGCGGCGGCCCGGATGGTGGTCGAGGACGCGTGAGGCCGGTACGGCCCGTCAGTGAAAAATCCCTTTTAGAATCAAGCGCGGGATCCCCTCTCCAGGCGATGCCGGGCTTGCCCGGTATCGCTGCAAGGTGCGGGAGAGGGGTAGGGGTGAGGGTGACACGCTCCAGGATCAAGCTCTGAGCGTCACGCTGCCAGCACCACGCTCAGCGCATTATACGGCAGCGTGCCACCCTCACCCCCGGCCCCTCTCCCACACGGGAGAGGGGAGACGTGCCTCTTCCTTTCCCCGGATAGCCCTGCCCTTGGGGGAGGATCAATCGACAGGCCCCTTCCGGCCTGACCGACGAGCTTCGTCCTCCCTCAAGGCCCTCTCCACGATCTCGTCCACGGTGACGCCTCCCCGTCACGGCGCCTGCAGGCTCGTGGCGATGCCGAGGCCGAGCGCCGTGCTGCCGGAGGGGCGGTAGAGGGTGTTGAACGCCGCCTTGTCGACCAGCGTCGCGGCCCCGGGCTGGCCCATCTCGGCGTAGAAGCGGCGCATGGTGTCGGTGCCGTGCTCGTTGAGCGTGCTGGCCTCGATCCGGTTGCCCGGACGGTGCGCCGTGTGGAAGCCGAGGCCGGTGCGGCCGGACATCCCTTCGTAGACGTCCTCGCCGTGGACGTAGTGGCGCCGCACCCCGCCGGCGAAGATCAGCGTGCAGGCGCTGTCGCACCGCGCCGCATGGGCGTCGACGGCCGTCGCCAGGCCGGCCCGGCGGATCGCCCGGCCGATGGCGATCCCCTCCAGCACCTTGCCGCCGCCGCTGTCGAGGTAGACGACCCGCAGGGGCCGGGCATGCGGCCCGGCGAGGAAGCGGGCGAAGGCCTCCCCGTCGCCCGGGACGATCGAGCCCGCGAGCGTGATCCTGTCGCCGGTCTCCGACAGGCTCATCGCCCCGGCCGGCGCCGGGCCGGCCCCCGCGATCATCCCCGCCGCCGCCAGCGCCCGCCACCGCATCGCCGCTCTCCCGAATCCCCTTCCGCTTCGGCATCCTGACCTAACGTGAGGTGGATGGCCAGCCGGCCTCACGGCCAGACCTTGATCGCCACCGGCCGGCGCACGAGGTCGCGCTCCGAGGTCACCTCGCAGCCCTTGGTCCTGAGCGTTGCGTAGTAGAGCATCGCCGTGTCGCCGACGGTGTCGAAGTTGCGGCCCGGCGCCTCGGGGTCGATGAGAGAGGGATAGCTGATAAGGTCGCCGCCGGCCGTGCAGGGATCGTCGTAGAGCGTCGGCCCGGCGATCAGGAGGCGGGGCGCGTCCCAGGCCAGGAGGTCGCGGGACGTGCTCCAGTACAGGCCCGAGCGCGGGAAGACGCCGCCGGCGGCGGCCTGGAACACCGCGATCCAGGCGCCGCTGCCGCGGTGGCGGCTTACCGACCCGACCGGCGCCGGGAAGGGCGCGACCGGGGCGCAGGGACCGACCGGCTTCGCGCCCTTCAGGTAGGGGTTGGGGAAACGGGCGGTGAAGGCTTTCCCGTCGAAGGCGCGCCAGCGGGCGGGGTCCGAGACGTCGTCGCTGCGAAACAGGCAGACACCGAAGGGCTGGCCGTCCCAGCCGGTGGTCGAGGCGTAGAAGTAGCGGTAGCGCCCGTCGGAAAAGATGTTCGAGGGGTTGAAGAAGCCCCGGTGGCGGCCTTGCCCGACCTCCTGGCGGAACGGCGGCGCCGCCACGACGGTCGGGGGCGTGGTGCGGGTGAAGCTGCGCCCGCCGTCGTCCGAGCGGGCGGCCAGCACCGCGTTGTACCAGCAGGGGAGCGTGCCGGTGGCGCGGCAGCGGTCGTGGGTGTCGGCGTGGTACTCCTCGTGCAGCAGCGCCTCGACCCTCCGGCCGTCCTCTGTCCAGGTGGCGGTGATCCAGGTGCGGTCGTCGAAGGCCTCGGGCTCGGGCCGGAGGGCGGAGTCGAGCACGACCCGGCAATCGAGCTTCAGGCTGTCGAAGTCGCGGCCGCGAAAGGCCCGGTTGCGGTAATGCATCCCGAACAACGCCACGCCGCCGTCGGCCTCGCGCAGGGCCCGCGCGGGAGCGTCGGGCACGTCGTGCCCGTCGCAGGCGTCGCGGCCGGCCTTGAACACGGTGCGGGGGGGGCCGACGAGGGTCAGGGCCGAGAGCGGCGGCTCGGCCGCGGCAGGCCGGACCGTCACGGCCGCGACGCAGAGACACGCGAAGAGGAGGCGGAAGGGCATGCGGCATCCCTGGACTTGGCGCGCGAGCCTGCCCCAGAGTGCTTGAGGCTTGCTTTCGGCGGTCCGTCGGATCGGCCGCCATCCCCCGAGGGTTCTCCCCGATGCTCCTCCTGGTCGCCGGCCTCGTGCTCTTCCTCGGCACCCACGGCTTCACGATGCTGCGCGGGCCCCGCGCCGCCCTGATCGAGCGGGTGGGGGAGGGGCCCTACAAGATCGGCTACTCCCTCGCCTCGCTCCTCGGCCTCGTGGTCCTGTCGATCGGCTATGGCCAGTACCGGGCGAACGGCTATATCGAGGTCTGGTCGCCCCCGGTCTGGACCCGGCATCTCGCCCTGCTCCTGGTCCTCCTCGCCTTCATCTCCTTCGTCGCCGCCTACCTGCCGGGGCGGATCAAGGCGCGGCTGAAGCACCCGATGCTGCTCGGGGTGAAGATCTGGGCCACCGCGCATCTCCTCGCCAACGGCGACCTCGGCTCGATCGTCCTGTTCGGGGCGCTCCTGGCCTGGGCGGTCATGGCCCGCATCAGCGCCAAGCGCCGCGACGAGGTGAAGCCGCATGGTGGCCCCCTTGCCGGGCCCGCCGCGGCGCCGGCGGGCTGGCGCAACGACGCGCTCGCCGTCGTGATCGGGGTCGCGGCCTGGTTCGTGTTCGCGCGGGTGCTGCACCCCTGGCTCATCGGCGTCGCGGTCTGGCCGGGCCAGGCCTGACCGCGTCCCGCGGGATCTCTCGCCAGGCCTGACTTCTCGCCGGGACTGTGCTACGCGACCGGCCCTGTCGCACGGTCGCGGCGGAGAGCCCCTCTGGTCGTGGGTGGCGGCGAGCCCGGATATCATGAGCGAGAACGAGTTCATCCGCGAGGTCAACGAGGAGTACCGGCGCGACCGCCTGGCGCAGCTCTGGTCGCGCTACAGCGGCGTGTTCATCGGCCTCGCGGTGCTGGTGGTGCTGGGCGTCGGCGGCTGGCGCTACTGGCAGCACGCGCAGGCCCAGCAATCCGAGGCGGCGAGCCTGCGCTTCGAGGAGGCGTTGCGCCGCGCCAAGGAGGGCACGCCGGAGGATGCCGAGAAGGCCTTCGCGGGCGTCGTCGCCGACGCGCCGTTCGGCTACCGCCTGCTGGCGCGCCTGCGCGCTGCCGCCGAGGCCGGCAAGGCCGATCCGGCCGCCGGCGCCAAGGCCTACGCGGCGATCGCCGACGACGCTGCGGCGGGCCAGGGGCTGCGCGACCTCGCCCGCCTGCGCGGGGCGCTGCTCCTCGTCGACAAGGACGATGCGGCCGCGCTCAACACGCTCCAGAGCCTCGCGGCGCCCTCGAGCGCCTTCCGCCACACCGCCCGCGAGACCCTGGGCCTCGTCGCGCTCAAGAAGGGCGATTTCGAGGGGGCCGGCCGCTGGTTCGACCAGATCGCCGCCGACCGCGAGACCCCCGCGGGCCTGCGCCAGCGCCTCGAGATCTACGTCGCCCTGGTGGCCGGCGGCCCGGTGCAGGTGAGCGAGGCGGCGCCCGCGCCCCCGGCCGCCCCGCCGCCGCCGGTGCTCGGGCTGCCCGAGCCGGCCGCGCCCGAGCCCGCCGCCCCCGAGGCGCCGGAGACCCCCGGCGAGGCGACGCGCTGAACTCCCGTAGCGCGGGGCGTGTTTGCCCCGCATCATCACCGTTGAGGGCGGCGCGCCTCGCGGCGTGCCCGCCCGCTGCTATTTTGTCAGGAAGACCCTCCATGTCGATGCCCATCGTCGCGATCGTCGGGCGTCCCAACGTCGGCAAGTCGACGCTGTTCAACCGCCTCGTCGGCCGCAAGCTCGCCCTCGTCGACGACCGCCCGGGCGTGACCCGCGACCGGCGCGAGGGCGAGGTGCGCCTCGGCCACCTGCGCTTCCGCATCCTCGACACCGCCGGTCTGGAGGAGGCCGAGGCCGATTCGCTCGCCGGCCGCATGCGCGCCCAGACCGAGGCGGCGATCGCCGAGGCCGACGCGGTCCTGTTCGTGATCGACGCCCGCGCCGGCCTGCTGCCGGCCGACCAGCCCTTCGCCGAGCTGGTCCGCCGGGCGAACAAGCCGGTGATCCTGCTCGCCAACAAGGCCGAGGGCGGGGCCGGGATGGCGGGCGCCTACGAGGCCTTCGCGCTGGGCTTGGGCGATCCCGTCCCGGTCTCGGCCGAGCATGGCGAGGGGTTGGGCGACCTCATCGACGCGCTGGAGGAGGTGCTGCCGGAGCCCGACGACGAGGACGACGAGGAGGGGGGCGAGGGCAAGCCCCTCAAGGTCGCGATCGTCGGCCGGCCCAATGCCGGCAAGTCGACGCTGATCAACCGGATGCTCGGCGAGGAGCGGCTCCTCGTCGGGCCGGAGGCCGGCATCACCCGCGACTCGATCTCGCTCGACTGGGAGTGGCGCGGCCGCAGGATCAAGCTGCACGACACCGCCGGCATGCGCCGCCGCGCCCGGGTCGACGACAAGCTGGAGAAGCTCGCCGTCTCGGACGGGTTGCGGGCGGTGCGCTTCGCGGAGGTGGTGGTGGTGCTCCTCGACGCCACGATCCCGTTCGAGAAGCAGGACCTCACCATCGTCGACCTGGTCGAGTCCGAGGGCCGCGCCCTCGTCATCGGCCTCAACAAGTGGGACCTCGTCGCCGACCAGCCGGGGCTGCTGAAGGACCTGAAGGAGAAGGCGGCCCGCCTGCTGCCGCAGGTGCGGGGCGCGGCCGTGGTGCCGCTCTCGGGTCTCGCCGGCGAGGGGATCGACCGGCTGATGCAGGCGGTGGTCTCCACCGCCGAAGTCTGGAACCGCCGCGTCTCGACGGCGAAGATCAACCAGTGGCTGAGCGAGGCGACGCAGGCCAACCCGCCCCCGGCGGTGTCCGGCCGGCGCATCAAGATCCGCTACGCCACCCAGGTGAAGTCCCGCCCGCCGCATTTCGCGCTGTTCGGCAACCAGCTCGACGCGCTGCCGAAATCCTACACCCGCTACCTCGTCAACAGCCTGCGCGAGGCCTTCGACCTCCCGGGCGTGCCGATCCGCCTGTCGCTCCGGACCTCGAAGAACCCGTTCGACAAGGGCGAGTAGGGCGTCGGCGAGACGGGCGTCGGGACGGGGCCCCTCAGCGCACCTTCTGGTCGGCCGGCAGGTTGCGGGCGTAGGCCTCGCGCTCCTCCTTCTCGCGGATCAGCTTCTCGTAGGCCGCCTTGGCCTCGGCCGAGACCGTGAGGGTGCGGGCCTGGGACGTCTTGCGCTTGGGCGCGCGCTTGAACCGGTCGGTGGATTCGCTCATCGCTTGAAAACCCCCGCTTGACTGGTTGGCGATGGATCTACCGCGTTCGGCCCGCCTTGGCGACAGCCAATGACTGGGCGTCAGGCTCGGCGACGCGCAATTCGAGAGGCTCACCCGCCGACAAAGGCCGCCAGCTCCTCGGGCTGGCCGGTCGGAAACGTCTCCTTCAGGTGGTCGAGGAAGGCGGAGACGCGGGCGCTCAGGAGCCGGCGCGAGGGATAGAGCGCCCACAGGGCGATCTCCGGCCCCGCGCCATCGCCCCAACGGACCAGCCGGCCGGCGGCGAGGTCGTGGCCGACGAGGGAGACCGGCAGGCGCGCGGCGCCGATCCCGGCCCGGACCGCGTCGCGGACCATGACGAGGGACGACAGGACCAGCACCGGCGCGGCGGCGACGCGCGCGCCGTCCGCCAGGGTCCAGGCCTCCGCCCGGTCGCCCGCCCCGCGCAGGACCGCCGGCACGGTCGCGCCGTCCGCCGGCCGGGGGAGGTCCGGGCTCGCCACCACCACCAGCCGGTCGCGCAGGACGATCCGCCCGACCAGGCTCTCGTCCGGATCCGGGTTGACCCGGATCACCAGGTCGTAGCCCTCCTCGACCATGTCGACGGCCCGGTCCTCCGTCGTGACCGCGAGGCGGACCTCCGGGTACTTGCGGGCGAACGAGGCCGCCACCTTGCCCATCGCGGTCTGCGAGAACAGCAGCGGCGCGCTGATCCGCAGCCGGCCCCGCGCCCGGCTCCCGCCCGCGGCGATCGCCGCCGCCGTCTCGTCGAGTTCGGTGAGCAGGGCGCCCGCCCGCTCGGCGAGCGCGCGGCCCTCCTGCGTGAGCGTCAGCACCCGCGCGCCGCGCTCGAACAGGCGCAGGGCCAGGCTCGCCTCCAGCTCCGCGACCCGCCGCGACAGGGTCGCCTTCGGGCGGCCCGTCGCGCGGGCGGCGCGCCCGAACCCGCCGTGGCGGGCGACCAGGGTGAAATCGGCGAGCGCCAGAAGGTCCATCGTTCCACCCACGAGACGGTGCGTCCAGATCGGACGTCTATCGGCTCGAACATGGATCGCTCATCGTCGGGACGTCTTCAACGACGAACCGGAGCCATCCCATGACGATCCTGGTTACCGGCGCCACCGGAACGGTCGGCCGCCACGTGGTCCATCACCTCGCCCAACGCGGCGCCGACATCCGCGCCCTCGTCCGTGATCCGGCGACGGCGAACCTCCCGGCCGGCGTCGCGGTCGCGCAAGGCGACCTCCTCGACGTCGACGCGCTGCGCGGCGCGCTCTCGGGCGTGTCGACCCTGTTCCTGCTCAACGCCGTGGTGCCGGACGAATTCACGCAAGCCCTGGTCGCCCTCAACCTCGCCCGCGAGGCCGGGATCGCGCGGGTCGTCTACCTGTCGGTGATCCACAGCGACCTCTACCTGAACGTGCCGCATTTCGCCGGCAAGTTCGGGGTCGAGCGGATGATCGCCGCGATGGGGCTCGAGGCCACGGTCCTGCGCCCGGCCTATTTCATCGACAACGACCGCACGGTCGCGGACGTGGTGCTGCAGCACGGCGTCTACCCGATGCCGCTCGGGTCGAAGGGCCTGGCGATGATCGACGCGCGCGACATCGGCGAGATCGCCGCCCTCGAACTGATCCGCCGCGAGGAGGCCGCCTGTCCGCTGCCCTCCGAGACCATCAACCTCGTCGGGCCCGAGACGCTGACCGGCGAGGGCGTCGCCGCGATCTGGTCGGAGGTGCTGGGGCGGCCGGTCGCCTACGGGGGCGACGACGCGGCCGGGTTCGAGCGGAGCCTGCGCCGGGTCATGCCGCCCTGGATGGCCTTCGACATGCGCCTGATGAGCGAGCGGTTCCAGACCGACGGGATGCTCCCGGAGGACGGCGACCGCGAGCGCCTGACCGCACGGCTCGGGCGCCCCCTGCACACCTACCGCGACTTCGCCGCCGCCGTCGCGGCCTCGGCCTGAACCCCGCGCCACGGAGCACGACCATGATCTTTTCCAGCGCCACCGTTCCGGTCAATCCCGAGGGCGAGACCCCGCTGACCCGTGCCCAGGTCTGGGCCGGGCTGGTGCTCAAGGCGCGCGACGCGCGCCTTTTCCTGCCGCCGAACCTCTGCACGCGCTGCGCGGTGATCGAGGAGCGCGCGACCCATCTCGTGCGCGAGGCGTCGATCGCGGGCGACGATCTCCGCGAGATCATCGCCTTCGAGCCGGAGCACAAGGTGACCTTCTTCCAGGCCGCCGGCCCGCGCGAGGGGGCGATCGTCAACGAGCTGTTCGAGGACGAGGACGGCGCGCTGTTCCTGCGCTTCTACGGCCTCCTGGCCCTGCGGGATCGGGCGCCCGGCGGCCCCGAGGAGCGGGAGGAGCAGGCCCGGATGGAGGCCGAGACCGGTTACCGGAGCGCGCTTCTCTCGACGCTGAGGCGGACCCGGGCGCTGGCGGCGGAGGGGGCGCTCTGATCCCGGCGGGGGAGCGGGCGGGCGTTCAGGCCGCCCGCCGCTCGACCGCCGCGAAGGCGCAGTCGACCAGTCCCGCGACCTGCTCCGTCGCCAGCGCCTCGTCGAACAGGATGCGGAACAGGATCGGCGCGATCACCCGGTCGAGCACCTTGTCGATGTCCGGAAACGCCTCTCCGCGGGCCTCCGCGCGGCCCGCGATGAGGTCGATCTGCTGGCGCGCATAGCCGCAGCAGCGCCGCGGCCCGTCCGCTCCCTCGGCGGCCAGCACGTCGCGGATCATCTCGCGGCCGAGCCCCGAGGACATCTCCTCGGCGTATTGCTCGGCCCAGGCCAGGAGGTCGCCCCGCCCGCTGCCGGTCTCCACCGGCACCATGTCCGGGCGCAGCCGCTCGACCGCGACGTCGGCCAGGAGCTCGTTCAGCTCGCCCCAGCGCCGGTAGATCGTCGAGGGCGTGACGCCGGCCTCCTGGGCGATGAGCGGGATCGTGACCTCGGCGCGGTCCATCCGGGCGAGCAGCGCCCGCGCCGCGCGGTGGACCGAGGCCTGGACCCGCGCGCTGCGCCCGCCCGGGCGCGGTCCGCCGAGCCCCCTGCAGCCCTCCCTGTCCGCCATCGACACCCACCCTCCAAACGCAAAGAATTTGCTTTTAGCGCGCCGGAGCGCTACATCCTAAACGCAATGGATTTGCTTTAAGGGACACAGCGATGCGCGCAGGTCAAGGATCCCGGCGGCTCGACCCCCTCGCCGTCCACGCCGTGACGCTCGGCGCGTTCTTCGCCGCGGCGGCGGCGCCGACGCCGCTCTACCGGATCTACCAGGAGACCCTGGCGCTCTCGCCGGTCTTCGTCACCCTGGTCTTCGCGGTCTACGCGGTGGCGCTGCTGAAGGCCCTGCTGGTCGCCGGCTCGCTCTCCGACCATCTCGGGCGCCGGCCGGTCATCGCCGGGGCGCTCCTGCTCGAGGCCGCCGCCATGGGCCTCTTCCTGCTGGTCGGGAACGGGCCGGGCTGGCTCATCGTCGCCCGGGTCGTGCAGGGGCTCGCCACGGGCATCGCCGCCGCCTCCCTGGGCGCGGCCCTCGTCGACGTCGACCGCGCCCGCGGCCCGATCGTCAACGCGGTGGCGCCGCTCGCCGGCATGGCGCTGGGCGCGCTCGGCACCAGCGCGCTGATCCAGTACGCGCCCCTGCCGCTCCACCTCGTCTACGGCCTCCTGCTCTGCACCTTCGCCGGGCTGGCGCTGGCGACCTGGCGCGTGCCGGAGAGCGCCGCGACGCGGCCGGGCGCGCTCGCCTCGCTCAAGCCCCGCATGGCCGTCCCGCCGCGGATCCGGCGGCCGCTGGCGCTGATCACCCCCATCAACCTCGCCAACTGGACGCTCGGCGGCTTCTACCTGTCGCTGGTGCCCTCCGTCGTCGCGGCGGCCACCGGCAGCCGCGCGCCGCTCACCGGCGGGGCGGTCGTCACCGCGCTCATGGTCGCCGGCGCCGTCTCGGTGCTCCTGCGGCGCACGGCAGCACCGCGGGACAACCTGACCTTCGGGGTGCTGGCCGTCGCCGTCGGGGTGGTCGCGGTCGTCGCCGGCATCCATCTGGCCAGCGTGCCGCTCCTGATCCTCGGCACCCTCGTCACCGGCAGCGGCTTCGGCGCCAGTTTCCTCGGCTGTCTCGGCACGATCACGCCGCTTGCCGGGCCCGACGAGCGCGCCGGGCTGCTCGCGGCCTTCTACGTCCAGAGCTATCTCGCCTTCAGCCTGCCGGCGGTCGGCGCCGGCTTCCTCGCCCGCACGATCGGCTACGCGGCGACCGCCGACCTCTACGCGGCGGCGATCCTGGCGATGAGCCTGGGCGGGCTCGTGGTCATGCGGGCGCGGGTGGGACGTGATTTGGTCGTGGCGTAGAGGCGGGGCTCGGCCAGGCCCGAGACCGCCTGTCCCACCCTCGACCTCGGGATGAGGTCACGGACGGGATGGATCGTGCAGAGCATCCCGCACTCCCGCCCGGAACCTCAACCCCGCCCCGCCGCCAGGTACGCCCGCCATCCCCCATGGCGCGAGACGTCCTCCGCCTCCCGCACGCCCTCCGGCTCGCACAGGAACCCCTTCGGGCTCGTCCCGTCCGACAGGCGCAGGGTGCCGATGCCGAGGGGGGCCGGAATCGCCGCGACGAAGCGGCCGAACGCCGCCGGGGACAGGGCCCAGACCTCGGTGGCGATCGACGCGCCCGTCCCCGCCGCCACCCGCAGCAATCCGGGGCGGCGCGGGCCGGCGCCCGGCAGGGCGTAGAGCCGGTAATCCGGCGCGGTCGCGACCGCGCGCAGCAGCCGGGCGCCGAGGGCATTCAGCTCGCCGTTGAGGGGCAGGCCCGACAGATGCGCGCCGACCACCGCGAGCTCGATCTCGTCACCGGCGGCGCGCGCGGTGCCCGGCTCCGGCGCGGGCGGAAGCGATGCGCCGGTCGCCCCCATCGGGGTGCCGCCGGCGCGGTGCAGGGCGGCCCCGAGCGGCACGAGGGCGGCATCCCGGCCCGCCGGGCCGATCAGCGTCACCCCGGCGGGCAGCCCGTCGGCGCGCGGATGGCTCGGCACGGCCAGGGCGCAGAGGTCGAGGAGGTTGACGAAGTTGGTGTAGGTGCCGAGCTCGGCGTTGGGGCCGATCGGGTCGGCGGCGAGCGCGTCGAGGGTCTGCGGGCGCGGGAAGGTCGGCACGCAGAGGGCGTCGATGGTCTGCCACACCGGCTCGGTGGCGCGGCGCAGCTCGGCCAGCCGGTAGCGGCCCGCGAAGGCGTCGGCGGCCGAGAACGCGGTCGCGCGCTCGGTGATGGCGCGGGTGACCGGGTGCAGCGCCTCCGGTCGCGCCTCGATGAAGGACCGGATCGCCTGCCAGCGCTCCGCCACCCACGGCCCGTCATAGAGGAGCGCGGCGGTGGCGTAGAACGGCGCGAGGTCGACCGGCACCAGGGTCGCGCCCAGGGCCTCGAGGTCGGCGAGGGCCGCGTCGAAGGCGGCCTCGGAGAGGCGGTCGCCGCCGAAGCGCCGGCTCTCCGCATCCGGCACGCCGATGCGCAGCGGCAGCTTTCCCGGGGATCCGACCGGGATGGCGCGCGAGAACGGGTCGGCGGCGTCGAAGCCGGAGAGCGCGGTGAAGGCCGCGAAGGCGTCCTCGACGGTCAAGGCGAAGACCGAGACGCAGTCGAGGGTGCGGCAGGCCGGCACGACGCCGCGGGTCGAGATGACCCCGAGGGTGGGTTTGAGCCCGACGATGTTGTTGAGCCCGGCCGGCACCCGGCCGGATCCGGCGGTGTCGGTGCCGAGCGCCAGCGGCACGAGGCCGGCCGCCACCGCGACCCCGGAGCCCGAGGAGGAGCCGCCGGGGACGAGCGAGGGGGCGAGGGTGTTGCGGGGCACGCCGTAGGGCGAGCGCACGCCGACGAGGCCGGTGGCGAACTGGTCGAGGTTGGTCTTGCCGACGATCAGCGCCCCGGCCTGCCGCAGGCGCGCCACCGCCGTGGCATCCGCCGCCGCGATCCCCGCATAGTCGGGGCAGGCGCAGGTGGTGGGCAGGCCGGCGACGTCGATGTTGTCCTTGACGGCGACCGGGATGCCGTGGAGCGGCCCGACCGGCGTCGCCGGCAGGGCGTCGGCTTCCGCCACCACCTCGGCCTCGGGCCGCAGGGTGATGAAGATCGCCGGATCGGCATGGGCCGCGATGCGCCGGTAGACCTCCCGCACGGCTTGCGCGGGCGTGAGGCGGCCGGCGGCGTAGGCGTCCCGGTACTCGGCCAGGGTGAGGGGGTGGGTCGTCACGCGGACACCTCGTCGATCAGGCTGACATGGGCGGCGACGACCCGCCAGCCCTCGGGCAGACGGGCCCAGGACTGCATCTGGCGCCCGACCTTGCCCGGATGGCTCTCGCGCCAGAACAGGGTCGAGGCGGTGGCGAAGTCGCGCCCGAAGGTGGTGATGACGGTCTCGCCGATGCGCCGCTCGACCCCGACCGGCGAGCGCGCCCGGCGAAACGCCCGGATCGCGTCCATGCCGTAAAGGTTTTCCCCGATCCCGTACCGGATCGTGCGGGGATCGTCCCAGAACAGGGCCTCGAGGGTCGGCACGTCGTTGGTGACGAGGGCGGTCTCGTAAGCAGCGAACGCCGCCTCGACCTCGGCCTTCACGTCGGGGTGGTCGATGTCCATGGGGTGTTCTCCCTGAAGAAGCGTTTCGACGCTTGCCTCGGTCCATCCCACCGACGACCCCATCCTGAGGTGCTGGGCGATCGTAGATCGCTCAGCCTCGAAGGAGGCTTCCAGAATTCTCTGCGATCTCTGGAGGCCTCCTTCGAGGCCGCTACGCGGCACCTCAGGATGAGGTCGTGGGTGGGACAAACAAAAAATTGCTGAGACGTGCAGCCTGCGCGTCGGAAGGCTTCACCCCGCCACCTGCGCCGCCCCCACCCCCGCGGCCTCGAGCGAAGCGGCCACCCGCAGGGCCAGGTCCTCCCGCCACGGCGCGGCGATCACCTGCACGGCGAGCGGCAGGCCTTCACCCACCCGCACCGGCACCGCCGCGACCGGCAGGCCGATGAACGAGATCGGCTGGGTGAACACGCCGATATTGGGCCGCGCCGGCACCGTGACGCCGTCGAGCTCGATCGTCGCCTGGCCGATCCGCGGCGCCCGGCAGGGCGTGCAGGGGGCCAGGATCACGTCGACCTCGTCGAACAGGGCCAGCACCCGCTCCCGGTACCAGCGCCGGAACCGCTGGGCACGGTGGACCCAGGCCGCGGGAATCGTCGTGCCGGCGATCAGCCGGTCGCGGACCGCCGGGTCGTAGTCGGCGGGGCGCACCCGCAGGCGGTCGAGGTGCAGGCCCGCCGCCTCGGAGGCCGTGATGACGTAGGCGGCGGCGCGCGCCCGCGCCGCTTCCGGGATCTCGACGCTGCGGGTCGCGCCCAGCGCCTCGGCGGCGAGGCGCACGGCGGCGAAGCAATCGGGCTCGCCGCCGCGGGCGAAGTAGCCGCCCGCGACCGCGATCCGCAGGGATGCCGCCCCTCGCGCGAGCGTGCCGGCGACCGGCTCGGCCGGCCGCGGGGTCTGCCAGGGATCGTCGGGGTCCTCGCCCTGCATCGCGTCGTAGGCGAGGCCCAAGTCGACGACGGAGCGGGCGAGGGGCCCGAGATGGTCGAAGCTCGCGACGAACGGGTAGGAGCCGGCCCGCGACAGCCGGCCGAAGGTGGGCTTGAGCCCGAAGGTGCCGCAGAACGCCGATGGAACCCGGATCGAGCCGTTGGTGTCCGAGCCGAGGGTGAGGGGCACCATCCCGGCCGCCAGGGCGGCGCCCGAGCCGCCGGACGAGCCGCCGCTCATCCGCTCGCGGTCGTGCGGGTTGCGCGAGGGGCCGTCATGGGCGTTCTCGCCGGTGAAGTCGTAGGCGTACTCGCCCATGTTGAGGGCGCCGACCAGCACCGCGCCGGCCGCCTCCAGGCGCCGCACCAGGGCGCCGTCGCGCTCGGCCGGGGCGCGCTCGCGGTTGATCTTCGCGCCGGCGCGGGTCGGGAGGCCTTCGACGTCGAACAGGTTCTTGACCGCGAAGGGCACGCCCGCGAGGGGGCCGGGCGTCTCGCCCGCGGCGAGGCGCGCGTCGATCGCCGCGGCCCGGGCCCGGGCGCGTGCGGCGGTCACGTCCGTGAAGGCGTTCACGGCCGGATCGAGGGCGGCGATCTGCGCGAGCGCCGTCTCCACCGCCGCGGTGGCGGTGAGCCGGCCGGCCGCCACTGCGGCGGCGATCCCGGCGGCGGTCATCGGCGCGCTCAAGTCGGAGGTCCTCATGCCCGAAACACCGGCGCCGGCTCGACCGCGTCGTCGAGGGGGAAGTCGAGCACCAGGCGCGCGGCCGCCGCCGTCGCCTTGACGTTGGCGATCACCGTCTCGCGCCACTCCGGCGCCATCGGGATGCCGACGAGGGGGATCATCGCGTCGACGACCGCGCCGGCGGTCGCGTCGTCGAGGGGAAGGGCAGGGGTAGGAGACGGGGGAGGTATCGTCATGGTCGAACCTCGAGGGGTGATGGGTTGACGCGCAGTGATGTGAGTGTCTGCTTCGTTCCACCCACGACCTCATCCTGAGGTGACCGGCGATCGAAGATCGCGCCGCCTGCGGCAGCCTCGAAGGAGGGCTCCAGAAGCCTCCGCGATTCCTGGAGCCCTCCTTCGAGGCCGTCGATCAAAGATCGAATCGATCTCCGATCGCCGGTCGCCTCAGGATGAGGTCATGGGTAGGGTATCGATGGTCGGTCGCTCCTCACACCGGCGGATGGGGAATCGCGGCGAGCAGCGCGCGCGTGTACTCGGCCTGGGGCGCCTCCAGCACCGCTTCGGTCGGGCCCTCCTCGACGATCCGGCCGGCCCGCATGACGATGACGCGGTCGCAGAGCATCCGCACCACCTGCAGGTCATGGCTGACGAAGAGATAGCTCATGCCGAGGGCCTGCTTGAGGTCGGCCAGCAGGTTCAGCACCACCGCCTGCACCGAGACGTCGAGGGCCGCGGTCGGCTCGTCGAGGATCACGAGGTCGGGAGAGGGCGCGATGGCGCGGGCGATGCCCACCCGCGCCTTCTGGCCGCCGGAGAGCTGGTGCGGGAAGCGGTCGAGGAGCTCGACCGGCAGCCCGACGAGGCGGGCCAGCTCCTCGCAGCGTGCCCGGATCGCGTCGCCGCCCTTGACGGTCCGGAAGCGCAGCAGCGGGTCGGCGATGGCCCGCGCGGCGGTCCAGCGCGGGTTGAGCGATTCCGTCGGATCCTGGAAGACCATCTGGATCTTCGGCCGCAGGGCGTGGCGGGCGAAGCGCGCTGCCGGCACCCGGCTGATATCCTCGCCGGAGAAGACGATCGAGCCGGCGCTCGGGTCGAGGAGGCGCATCACCATCGTGGAGGTGGTGGACTTGCCGCAGCCGGATTCGCCGACGAGCCCGACGCTCTCGCCCCGGTTCACCGAGAAGCTCAGGGCGTCGACCGCCCGGAACGGCGCCTCGGCCGCCGCCGCCTTGCGCTTGAGCAGGCCGGCCTTCGCGCGGGGATATTCCTTGGTGAGCCCCGAGACGGTGAGGAGCGGGGCGCCCGCCGCCTCCGCCCGCGCGGCGGGCGCGGCCGGGGCCCCGGCGGGCAGGAGGTCGCGCAAGGTGACGCCCGGGCGCGGCGTCGCCTGCATCAGCTTGCGGGTATAGGCGTGGGACGGCGCGCGGAAGATCGTCGTCGCCGGCGCGGTCTCGACGACGCGGCCCTGCTCCATCACGACGATCCGGTCGCAATAGGCCGCCGCGAGGCCGAGATCGTGGGTGATGAGCACCGTCGACATGCCGCGCTCGGCGGTGAGCGCGGTGACGAGGTCCATCACGGCCTTCTGGGTCGTCACGTCGAGGCCGGTCGTCGGCTCGTCGGCGATGAGGAGCTGCGGCCGGCACGCGAGCGCCAGCGCGATCACCACCCGCTGGCACATGCCGCCGGACAGTTCGAACGGGTAGGCGTGGTAGCGCTCCTCAGGCCGGGCGATCTTGACCTGCTCGAGGGCCGCGATGGCCTTCTCCTTCGCGTCGCCCGAGCCCGCCTCGGCGTGCTGGCGCAGCACGTCCTCGATCTGGTGCCCGACCTTGCGGATCGGGTTCAGGGCGGCGCGGGGATTCTGGAAGATCATCGAGATCTCCCGCCCGCGCAGGTCGCGCATCTGGCGCTCGCCGGCCGCCCGGAGGTCGATCCCCGAGAAGCTGACCTCGCCGCCGGCGATGCGCCCGGCCCGGTCGAGGATGCGCATCACCGCGTAGGAGGTGACCGACTTGCCCGAGCCGGACTCGCCGACGATGCCGACGGTCTCGCCCCTGGCGACCGACACGTCGACCTGGCGCACCGCCTGCACGGTGCCGCGGCGGGTGGCGAACTCGACCGTGAGGTCGCGGATGTCGAGGAGGGGGATCGCGGTCACGTGCGCCTCTGGGGGTCGACGATGTCGCGCAGGCCGTCGCCGATGAGGTTGAAGCAGAACACCGCGAGCATCAGCGCGAGGCCCGGAAAGAGGGCGATCCACCACTCGCCCGAGACGATGAAGCTCGCGCCCTCCGCCACCATGATCCCCCATTCCGGGGTCGGCGGACGCACGCCCAGCCCGATGAAGGACAGGCCCGCCGCGTTCAGGATGGCGTAGCCCATGGTGAGCGACATCTGCACCATCATGATCGGCAGGATGTTCGGCAGGATGGACGTCAGCACGATGCGCAGGTCGGTGTTGCCGGTGAGCCGCGCCGCCATGACGAAGCCGGCATTGCGGCGCTGCGCGGCCTCGGCCCGGGCGAGCCGCGCGTAGAGCGGAAAGTTGATGATCGCGGTCGCCAGGACGATGTTGGTGACGGTGTTGCCGAGCGCGGCCACGATGCCCATCGCCAGGACGAAGAGCGGGAAGGCCATGATCGTGTCGGCGAGCCGCCCGACGATCCGGTCGGTCCAGCCGCCGAAGAACCCGGCCATGATCCCGGCGAGCCCGCCTGCGACGAAGACGAGGGCCACCGAGGCGACCGCGATGGTGAGGTCGAGCCGCGCCGCGACGACGACCCGCGAGAGGATGTCGCGTCCGAGCTGGTCGGTGCCGAAGGGATGCGCCAGGGTCGGGGCCTGGAGCGCGACCGAGGTGTCGGAGGCCAGCGGATCGTAGGGCACGAGGGACGGCCCGAGGATCGCGCAGGCGACGAGGCCGAGGAGCAGCGCGAAGGCGAAGCCCGTGACCGGGTTGCCGGAGACGACCGCGACCGCGTGGGCGAGCGTCGCCGAGATTCCGGATCGGGCCGGGGCGGGGGCGAGGGCGGGGGAGCCGGTGGCGCTCATGCGGCGGCCCTCACGCGCGGGTCGATCAACCCGTAGGCGAGGTCGATCAGGAGGTTGAGCACCGTGTAGAGCAGGGCCATCGCCAGGACGAAGCCCTGCACCGGGGCGAAGTCGGAGGCGATCAGGGCCTCGACCGCGTAGGAGCCGACGCCCGGCCAGGCGAACACCTTCTCGACGAGGACATTGGCGCCGAGCAGGAAGGAGAAGACCATGCCGAGCGTCGTCACCACCGGCAGCATCGCGTTGCGCAGCGCGTAGGTCACCACGACCCGGCGGCTCGACAGGCCGGCGGCCCGGGCGGTGCGCACGAAATCGGCGGCGAGCACCGCCAGCATGGCCGCCCGGGTGATGCGGGCGATGGGAGCGAGCGCGAAGATCGCCAGCGTCAGGCCCGGCAGCGCGATCTGGGCCAAAGCCGCCCGGAAGGTCTCGATGTCGCCCGCCATCAGGCTGTCGAGGAGGAAGAAGCCCGTTCGCGTCGGTGGCGGCGACGCGAAGGCGTCGAGGCGCCCGAGCGGCGCGGGCGACCAGCCGAGCACGAAGTAGAACACGTAGACGAGGAGGAGCCCGGTGAAGAACACCGGCAGCGACACGCCCGCCGTCGCCACCACCCGGCAGGCGTGATCGACGAGCGAGCCCTGGCGCAGGGCCGCCGCGACCCCGAGGGGCACCGCGACGAGGAGCGACAGGACGAGGCCGAACAGCGTCAGCTCGGCGGAGGCCGGCAGCCGGCTGCCGAGATCGGTCGTCACCGGCTGGCCCGTCGTGAGCGAGCGGCCGAGATCGCCGCGGGCGAGGTCGGCGACGTAGCGGGCGAACTGCTCGGGCAGCGAGCGGTCGAGCCCGAGCTCGGTGCGGATCTGCGCGATCGCCTGGGGCGTCGCGGCGGGCCCTGCGAAATAGGCCGCGGTGTCGCCGGGCAGCACCCGGGTGAGGAGAAACGACACCACGACGACGCCGGCGAGGGCCGGCAAGGTCGTGGCGAAGCGGTCGAGGAGCGTGCGCAGCATCGGGTGGCCCTCCTGGGTGTGGGATCGCGGGTCTGACTTGCCGGTCCGGTCTCTCTGCTTCCCGCAAGACGTTCCGCGCAAAGACGATGCGCGTGTTCTCCCTCCCCCCTCTGCGGGGGAGGGTGGCCTGCGCGGCAGGCCGGGAGAGGGGCAGCGCGACGCTGGTCCAGCGGGCGCCTGTCACGACGGTCGCGACCTCTCCGGAAGCGGCGTCCCCTCTCCCGCCCGGCTTCGCCGGGCACCCTCCCCCGCAGAGGGGGGAGGGGGAAACTCGCGCCAGTTCTTTCCCTGAGCAGTTCAGCGAAAGCGTAAAGGGTTCAGCGATTCGCCTTAGCGGCCCCTCACGACGCCGTTCCCTTGGTCAGGTACCGGAAGTCCGGCTCGCGGCAGGGCTGGAACTGGTAGCCGTTGATCGTGCGCTGCATCGCGACGTCGTGGGTCGGCTGGGCGATCGGCACCATCGGCACCTCGCGCTCGGCGAGCGAGATGAAGTCGATCACGCTCTTCTGGTAGACCGCCGGATCCTCGGTGAAGCGGGCGGTGTCGATCAGCTTGTCGAGCGCCGGATTCTGGTAGGAGGCGATGTTGAAGATCGAATTCGCGCCGTGCAGGGTCCAGAACAGGTAGTAGTCGGGATAGTCGAGCCAGCCGGCGAAGCGGTTGAGCACCATCGGGTTGGTCTTCTTGGAGATCTCGCCGCGGAAATTCGCGCCCGGGATCTTGCCGATCTCGACGGTGATGCCGATGCCGGCGAGCGCCTCCTTGATCAGCACCGCCATCGGCTCGGCCACCGTGGCGTTGCCGGCGTCGAACAGGAGCGTGGTCGAGAGGCCGCCCGGCGCGGCCGCCTGAACCAGCGCCTTCGCCTTCTCCGGATTGGTCTTGTACGGGTAGGGTTGCGGCCAGGCGACCCGCGGCGTCTCCGGCCCGCCCGACATGTCGAGGCCGCGGCCGAAGAGGGAGGCTTGAAGGATCTTCTCGTAGGGCAGCACCCAGGCGACCGCCTGGCGCAGGCGGACATCGGTGAACGGGCCGACCGCGGTGTTGAGATAGACCGACCAGACCCCGTTCGGGATCGGCACGCCCACGACCTTGATCTTGCCGGCGTCGATCAGGTCCTTGAAGTCCTTCGGCGGCAGCCCGTACGAGATGTCGGCGTCGCCCTTCTCGATGAGCGCCCGGCGGGTCGAGGGCGAGGCGATGTCGCGGGCGATGACCCGGCGCAGCTGCGGCAGCTTGCCGGAGGTCCAGGCGTCGTTGCGGACGTAGATCGTCTCGACGCCGGGCTTCCAGCTCTCGACCCGAAAGGCGCCGGATCCCGCGACGTTGTTCTTCAGCCACTCCTTGGCCCAGGGATCGCCGCCGCCGTTGCGCTGGGCCAGTTCCGCGTCGATCACGAACGGGATCGTGACCGCCAGGTTCGACATCGTCATCTTGTCCTTGCGGACGAAGTCGACGCGGAAGGTCCTGTCGTCGAGGGCGACGAACTGCTCAGGTCTTTCGAGCGAGCCGGCATTCATCTGCGTGGTCGCGAAGCCGCCGATCGACACCGCCCGGTCGAGGGACCACTTCACGTCCTTGGCGGTGACCGGCCGGCCTGAGTGGAACTTGGCGTCCCGGAGCTTGAAGGTGCAGCTCATCCCGTCGGAGGCGACCTGCCAGCTCTCGGCGAGCTCGCCCTCCAGATCGCCCATCTTGACCGCGTTGCCGCCGCCGCCCGGGATCGGCACCGGCTTGAAGCGCAGGAGCCGGTCGTAGCAGTTCAGCGCGACGCCGTTCACCGGCTGCGAGGCGCCGATGCCCTGCATGTCGAGGGAGTTCGGCCCGTATTCCTGCACCAGCAGCAGGGTCTCGTTGCGGGTCGGATTCTGCGCCTTCGCCTGACCCCTCGCCACGAAAGGCGCGGCGAGACCGGCGGCGAGGGCGGTGCGGCGGGTGATCATGCGGCACGGACCTTCATCGAGCGAGAGGAGGCGAGCGCCCGCGACCGGCGGGTCAGCGCCGGGGTGAGGCAAGGTTCGGACCGGAACCGGAAATTGCATGCAACGCTGCAAGAGCGCATGCATATCGCCGAAGATGCACGCATCTAGTTTGAGCGCGAGCGTCGATATTTTGGGCAGGCCAGCCGCTTCAGGATGCGGCAGGGTCAGGGCCGGTCGGCACGGGGGCGAGATGGACGAGCGGTCGGGACTGACACGGACCGAGCGGCTGGCGGCCGAGATCGCCGACGCGATCGTCACCGGCGCCCTCGAGCCGGGCAGCCGGCTCGACGAGCAGGCACTGGCGGAGCGCTACGGCGTGTCGCGCACGCCGGTGCGCGAGGCCCTGCGCCAGCTCGGCACGTCGGGCCTCGTCGAGGTGCGGCCGCGCCGGGGCGCGGTGGTGGCGCAGGTGACGCCCGAGCAGCTCGCCGAATTGTTCGTCGCCATGGCGGAGATCGAGGCGACCTGCGCGCGGCTCGCCGCCCAGTCGATGAGCCCGCTCGAGCGCCGCCGCCTCGACGCCCTGCACGACGCCATGGCCGACCTCGCCCGTGGCGGCGACCCGGCGGCCTATGCGAGGGCCAACACGGCGTTCCACGGCACGATCTACGCCGGCGCGCACAATGCGGTGCTCTCCGACTTCGCGCTCGGCCTGCGCCGCCGCCTCCAGCCCTACCGCGAGGCGCAGTTCCGCGTGAGCGGGCGGCTCGCCCGCTCGCATGCCGAGCACGGGGTCGTGGTCGCCGCGATCCTGGCGGGCCAGGCGGCGGAGGCGCATGCCGCGATGCTGCGGCACGTCACCCTGGTGGAGAATTCGGTGGAGGGGCTGCTGGGGCGGGAGGCCGGGGAGGAGGGCCGTCCCTCCCACGATGCCGGCCCGGGATCGCGCAGCGGAATGCGGAATGCGTGACGCCGACGTCGACGACGAGGCCAAACGCGTTCCGCCTCGCCCTGCCGCGCCGCGTGATCGGCATTTACATTCCCACCCCGAACCTCATCCTGAGGTGCTGGGCGATCGGAGATCGCGCAGCCTCGAAGGAGGGCTCCAGGGATCGCACAGACTTCTGGAGCCCTCCTTCGAGGCTCCTTTCACGTGCGATCTTCGATCGCCAGCACCTCAGGATGAGGTTACGGGTAGGAGGAAGGACTTGCCCTCGAGCGACCGGCTCTCGGAACGGCCGGACCACCGCCCTCAATCCAGCGTCGTTCCCGACTGCTTCACCACCGCCCCCCACTTCGCGATCTCGTCGGCCATGAACGCCCCGAAGGCGTCGGGCGACAGGGGCCGGGAGGTGGCGCCGAGGCCGGCGAACTTCGCCGCGGTCGCCGGCTCCTGCAGCGCCCGCACCGTCTCGGCGTTGAGGCGCGCGACGATCTCCGGCGGCGTGCCCTTCGGCACGACGAGGCCGTTCCACGCGATGGCGACGTAGCCCGGCAGGGCGGCCTCGGCGATGGTCGGGATGTCCTTCACGAGCGGCAGCCGCTCGGTCGAGGTGATGCCGAGCGCCCGCACCCGACCGCCCTCGACATGGGCGAGCACCGATTGGGTCGTGTCGAACATCAGGTCGCAGCGCCCGGCGATGACGTCGGTGATCGCCGGGGCGCTGCCGCGATAGGGGATGTGGGTGAGCTTGATGCCCGCCATCGCGGCGAACAGCTCGGCGGCGAGATGCGTCGACTGGCCGATGCCCGACGTGGCGTAGTTGAGGGCGCCGGGCTTGGCCTTGGCGGCGGCGATCAGCTCGGCGATTGAGCGCGGGCCCGACTGCGCCGGGACCACCAGCACCAGCGGGTTCTCGGTCAGGAGCGCCACCGGCGCGAAGCTCTTCAGGGTGTCGTAGTTGAGCTTGCGAAACAGCGTCATGTTGATGGCATGCGCCGTGGTGGCGACGCCGAGGGTGTAGCCGTCGGCGGCGGCCCGGGCGACGACCTCGAGGCCGAGATTGCCGCCCGCCCCCGGCCGGTTGTCGACGACGAGGGGCTGGCCCAGCGCCTGCGCCAGCCGGTCGCCGACGATGCGGGCGGTGATGTCGGTCGAGCCGCCGGGCGGATAGGGCACCACGACGGAGATCGGCCGGGCCGGCCAGGCGGCGGCGCGGACCGGGCGGGCGTTCAGCGCGAGGGTGCCGGCGAGGCCGGCGACGACGTCACGGCGGCGGATCATGGCATGCTCCCGTCCACGAACACGACGGCGTCCAGCGCCAGGCAGTCGCCCGGCTCGGGGCCGACCAGCATCGGGTTGACGTCGAGGCTGGCGATGCCCGGTGTCGCCGTCATCAGCTCGCCCACCGCCACCGCGGCGGCGAGATAGGGCTCGATCGCCCACGGCTTCTCGCCGCGTACGCCCGCGATGAGCGGCGCGATCCGCAGGCGGTGAAGCGCCCGCCGCACGTCGGCTTCCGTGAACGGCGGCAGCAGCAGGGCGACGTCCGGCATCGCCTCGACGTATGTGCCGCCGTCGCCCACCACCACGACGGGTCCGAAGAACGGGTCGCGGTGCGCGCCGAGCACCAGCTCGCGCCGCCCGCGCGCCATCGCTGCGACGATGACGCCGGTGAAGGCGTGGCCGGCCCCCGCCAGCCCCGCCCGGCAGGCCTCGAAGGCGGCACGGACGGCTTGCGCCCCGCTCAGCCCCAGATGGACGAGGCCGAGCTCGCTCTTGTGCGCCACCGCGGCCGAGCAGCCCTTCACGGCCACCGGCCCGCCGATCTCCGAGGCCGCGGCGACCGCCTCCTCGGCCGTGCGGCAGAGGCGGTGGCGCACCACCGGCACGCCGGCCCGCGCCAGGAGCGCCAGGCTCTCCGCCTCGTCGAGGAGGCGTGGCGGCGCCTCGGCGGGTGGGGGAGGGGCCGGGTGCGGCGGGCGGCCCGCGGCCGCCGCCATCCGCTCGTGATGGGCGATGAACTGGGACAGCGCCCGCACCGCCTCGCCCTCGCCGGAGAAGACCGGCAGGCCGCGGGCGCGGAACGGCGCAGCGACGAGCTCCTGCGGCGCGACGATCACCACCGGCTTTCCCGTCGCGGCCGCGAAGGCGGCGGTGTCGCGGCCGAAATCGTCGACCGCGTAGGCGCGGCCCGCCACCGGCACCCCGACCAGGAAGGCGTCGGCGGACGGGTCCTCGGCGATCACCGGCAGGATCTGGCTGAACAGGGCGGAGTTCGTCATCAGCGCCGCCGTGATGTCGACCGGGTTGCGGGTCGCGGCGAAGCTCGGGAGGATCGCCCGCAGGCGGCCCTGCGTGCCGTCGGCCAGCGGCGCCAGCTCGAGCCCGGCCGCCGAGGCCGCGTCCGCCGCCATCACGCAGGTCGCGCCCGAATTGCTGATCGCCACCATGCGGCGGCCCCCCGGTGTCCAGCCCTTCAGGTACAGCTCGGCCGCCGCGACGAGGTCGGTGGTGTCTTGCGCCCGCCAGATCCCGTGCTGCTCCAGGAAGGCATCGACCAGCCGGTCCTCGTTGGCGAGCGCCCCGGTATGGGACTGCGCCGCGGCCTGGCCGGCGGCGGTGCGGCCGGATTTCAGCGCCACGATCGGCAGGCCGCGCGCCCGGGCGACCGCGGCGGCCTCCGCCAGATGGTGCGGGTCGGGAATGCTCTCGAGGTAGAGGAGCAGCAGCTTGAGGGCCGGATCGGCCGCCACCGCCGCGGCGAGCTCGCACACCGTCACGTCGGCGTCGTTGCCGGTGGCGTGGGTGTGGCGCACGCCGATGCCGCGGCCGCGGAGCAGCCCGTAGGGCACGACGCTCATCGCCCCGCTCTGGCTGACGATGCCGACCGGCCCGTCCTGCGGCGCGACCTCCAGGAACATGCTGGAGAAGCTCGGCACCGCGCCGGTGCCGAAATTGGCCAAGCCCTGCGAGTTCGGGCCGATCATCCGCAGGCCCCGGGCCCGGGCGCGGGCCACCATCGCGCGCTGCGCCGCTTGCGCCGCCGGATCCTCGGTCTCGCCGAAGCCCGAGGCCATCATGATCGCGACCTTGACGCCGATCTCGGCGCATTCGTCGAGGGCCGCCACCGCCGCCTCGCCCGGCACCGCGATGATCGCGAGGTCGGGCGCCCGCGCCAGGGCCGAGAGCCGCGGCACCGTGCGCCGGCCCTGGACCTCGTCGCGCTTCGGGTTGACCGGCCAGACCTCGCCGCGAAAGCCGAATCGCGACAGGTAGAGGAGCGGCCTTCCGCCGATCTTGTCGGGATTCTCTGAGGCGCCGATCACCGCGATCGAGTGCGGGTCGAGGGCGGCCTGGAGGCTCGACGTCATGGTGTGCCCTCCGGGGCGACGAACGGGACGAGGCCGGCCCCGAAGGCGCGGAACGTCGTGCGGACGGCATCGCCGATCGCGACGCCCTTGAGCGGGCAATGCGCCATGAAGCGGAAGCCCTCCTCGGCGTCGACCAGCGCGATGCCGTAGGGCGCGTGGGCGCTGAGGTCGGCCGAGGGCGCGCGCGCCACCACCGTGACGGCGTAGACCGTGCCGCGGCCGGAAGCCCTCTCGACCGAGAGATCCTCGCTTCCGCATTCCGGGCAGAAGGGGCGGCGGACATACTGGACGTGGCGGCAGGCGCGGCAGCGCGCGAGCGTCAGGCCCTCGCCGCCCGTCGTCCAGTCCGGGATCTCCGCGCTCATCGGCCGTTCTCCAGGACGAGGCTGACATGGGAGGAGAGCACGCCGCCGTCGCCGTGGAGCAGCGCCAGCGCCGGCGGGGCGACCTGGCGCGGCCCGGCCGCTCCGCGCATCTGCCGCACGGTCTCGGCGAGATGGGCCATCGCGCCGCCGACGCCGCAATGGCCGTAGCTCAGGAGGCCGCCATGGGTGTTGAGCGGCATGGCGCCATCGGGAGAAAAATGCCCCTCGCGGGCGAGCCGCCCGGCGGCGCCACGGGGCGCGAGGCCGATCTCCTCCAGGAGGATCGCCAGCGTGATGGTGAAGCTGTCGTAGATCGCTGCGTAGCCGATGTCGGTGAGCGCGACACCGGATTGCGCCAGGGCCCGGGCGGCGCTGTCGCCCGCCCCGAAGGCGGTCAGCGAGGGTGCCGCGCTGACATGCTGGTGGGTGTGGGCCTGCGCCGCGCCGCGGATCGCCGGGCCGGGCCGCGCGGCATCCGCCCGCTCGATCACGAAGGCGGCGCCGCCATCCGAGACCGGGCAGCAATCGAGCAGGCGCAACGGCGTGGCGATGGGCTTGGAGTCCCGCACCATCGCGGCGGTGATCGGCTCGGTCAGGTGGGCGCCGGGCGTGCGGGCGGCGTTCGCCCGCATCAGCACCGCGAGTTCGGCGCTGTCCTCGATCCCGTATTCGTAGGCGTAGCGGGAGGCGACGAGGCCGTAATAGGCGGGGATCGTGGGGCCCAGCGGCACCTCGTAGGTCGGGTGGCCGACCTGGGCGAGCGTCTGGATCGCCGCGTCGCGGGACTGGCCCGACAGCCGGTTCTCGCCGGCCACCACCAGGATCCGCCGCACCGCACCCGCTTCGACCATCAGATGGGCGAGCATCACCAGGGCAAAGCCCGTGGCGCCGCCGAGCTGGACCGCGTGGGCATAGGACGGGCGCAGGCCGAAATGCTCGGCGAACACCGTCGAGAGCATCAGGTGCGGGTGCGTGGTCGAGTAGCCGGTGATCAGGCCGTCGACCTCGCGCCGCTCCAGCCCGGCATCCGCAAGGGCATCCGTCGCGGCGCGGCTCATCAGGTCGAGGGTGGAGGCGCCGGCGAGGCGCCCGAACGGGGTGAGGCCGATGCCGGTGACGACGCTCATCGGGCGGGCTCGCCAGGGCAGCGGGCACGCGCATGCATCCGCATGGCGGAACGAGGCATCGGGCGTCCTCCGGGCCGGGTCGTTGCGGGCTCAGCCGGCCGACCTCCTGGCGAAGTGTGAGAGGATGGTTGCCTTCCGGCGGAGAGCCTGTCAACGTCGTTCCGTGCCGGGTAACGACCGTGGTCGTCGCCGGGTCGGGAGAGCGGATATCGACCGGAATGGTTCCGCCAGACGGAACCAGCCCATCGAAGGGCGGCGGTATCGGGAACGCGTGAGAGGCGCCATGCACCGTCGGCCGGGCCTGGATTCGCGTGCGTCGCCGGGGGCGGCTCGCCGGCCGGCCGGGCGCTTCGCGACGAGGGACCGCCCGCGCGACGGCTGCGAGGCCGCATGAGCCCGGCCGCCTCCGACACGGCCGACGATGCGGCCCCCGCCGCGCCCGAGCCCAACGCCGTCCAGAAGGTCTGCGCCGTCCTGCGCGCGCTCGCTGCGCCCACGCCCCGGCGCCTGACCGAGCTCTCGGCCGAGACGGGGCTCAACAAGGTGACGGCGTTGCGCATCCTCGACACCCTGGCGCAGGAGGGTTTTGCCGCCCGCGCGGCCGACGGGCGGCGCTGGCGGCCCGGGCCCGAACTGCTGGCGCTCGCCGCCAGCGCCGGCCGGCCCGACGACCTGCGGGCGCTGGCGCGGCCGAGCCTGGTGCGGCTCGCCGAGCTCTCCGGCGACACGGTGCTGCTCTCGGTCAGGAGCGGCGTCGAGGCGGTCTGCATCGAGCGCGAGGTCGGCTCCTACCCGATCCGGGCCAACTACCTCGACATCGGCAGCCGCCGCCCCCTCGGGGTCGGGGCCGGCGCCATGGCGCTCCTCGCCTGGCTGCCCGACCGGGAGGTCGACGCGATCCTGGGGATCGTGGTCCAGCGCCTCGGGCCCTATCCGCGCCTCAGCCAGGCGGAGATCCGCACCCGCGTGGCGGAATCGCGGGCGCGCGGCTACGTCGTGCTCCTCGACCAGGTCGTCGACACGATGGGGGCGATCGGCGTGCCGGTGCGCGATGCCACCGGCCGCACCGTTGCGGCGATCAGCATCGCGGCGCTCACCACCCGCATCCGGGCGCGCGAGGCGGAGCTGGCGGATGCCTTGCGGCGCGAGGCCGACCTGATGGAGCGCGAGCGGATCCCGGCGGGGCAGGGGGGTGGGGGGTGAGAACGACTTCGACTCCCACACCGAAACTCATCCTGAGGTGTCAGTCGATTGCAGGTCGACCGACCTCGAAGGAGGGCTCCAGAAGTCTCCGCGCTCCCTGGAGCCCTCCTTCGAGGCTTGCTTCGCAAGCACCTCAGGATGAGGTCGTGGGCGGGATGGATTTCACCATTGGCCGAACGGCTTCCGATCCGGGGAGACACGCGTGAAGATCGTCGACATCCAGTCCCAGGTCGTCTCGCTGCCCTTCTGTATGGGCGGCCCGCCCGCCACCTTCGCCGGCAAGGCCTGGACGCATCTCGACATCCTGCTGGTGCGGGTCGAGACCGACGAGGGGCTGGTCGGCTGGGGCGAGGCCTTCGGGCATGCCGGCATCCAGGCCACCCGCGCCGCCCTCGACGGGATCGTGGCGCCGCTCGTCCTCGGGCGTTCCTCCGGCGACATCGCGGCGCTGACCCGCTCGGTCCTCCACGCCACGCACCTTCTGGGCCGCAACGGCCCGTTCGTGTTCGCCTTCTCAGGGATCGAGACGGCCTTGTGGGATCTCGCGGGCAAGCGGGCGGGACAGCCGGTGGCGCAGCTTCTCGGCGGCGGGGTCCGCGAGCGGTTGCCGGCCTACGCCTCGCTCCTCGCCTACCACGAGCCGGCGCTCGTGCGCCGCAACGTCGAGGCGGCGTGTGCTGCCGGCTACCGTCACATCAAGCTGCACGAGATCACCGAGGAGGCGGTCGCGGCCGGTGCCGAGGTGGCGCGGGCGCACGGGGCCGCCCTGATGGTCGACGTCAACTGCGCCTGGAGCGTGCCGGCGGCCCTCAGGATGGCGGATGCCTTCGCGCCCCACGACCTCACCTGGTTCGAGGAGCCGGTCTGGCCGCCGGAGGACACGCACGGGCTCGCGATGGTGCGGGCCCGCGGCATCCCGATCGCCGCCGGCGAGAACACCGCCGGCCTGTTCGGCTTCAAGGCGCTGATCGAGGCCGGCGCGATCGACATCGCGCAGCCGAGCGTCACCAAGATCGGCGGCATCGGCGAGATGCTGCGGGTGATCACGCTGTGCGAGGCGCACGGGGTCCGGGCGGCCCCCCACAGCCCGTATTTCGGCTCCGGCCTCATCGCCACGATGCACGTCGTCGCCGCGCGCGTCGAAGACCCGCTGGTCGAGGTGCTGTGGCTCGACATGGAAGCCAACCCGTTCGATCCTTGGGTCCGGGCCGAGAACGGCCACGTGCGGCTGCCACCGGGCCCGGGCCTCGGCTGCGACCCGGATCCGGGCGTGCTCGACCGCTACCGGGTCGGGCCGGTAACTCGCACGGCATAAGGGAGGACACGCCATGAAGGTCGACCGCGTCGAGACGCGTGCCGTCACCTTGCGCCCGGAGCGGCCGATCGGCTCGGCGCTCGGCCAGCTGCATGCCTTCGGCTGCATCCTGGTCACGGTGCGGGCCGACGGCCTCACCGGCGAGAACATCGTGTTCACGCTGAACGACCGGCGCACCAAGGTTTTGCGGGCGCTCATCGACGAGATGGCCGACCTGGTGGTGGGCCAGGATGCCGGCCACATCGCCGGCTTCTGGTCGCGGGCCTGGCGCGACGTCAACTTCATGGGCCACAAGGGCATGCCCGTCATGGGCATCTCGGCCCTCGACGGGGCGCTGTGGGATCTCGCGGGCAAGCGCGCCGGGCTGCCGCTCTACCGCATGCTCGGCGGCGCCAGCGCCCGGGTGCCGGCCTACCATTCGGGCGGCCTGTGGCTCGACCGCTCGACCGAGGAGCTGGTCGCCGAGGCCGAGCGCTTCAGGGCGGCGGGCTTCACGGCGATGAAGATGCGCCTCTCGGCCGGCGACCCCGACTGGAACATCGCCCGGGTGCGGGCGGTGCGGGAGGCGATCGGCCCGACGATCCGCCTGATGGCCGATGCCAACCAGGGCCTGACCGAGAACGACGCCATCCGTCTCGGCCGGCGGCTGGAGGAGTTCGGCCTGACCTGGTTCGAGGAGCCGCTGCCGGCCTGGGACGTCGAGGGGCTGGCCCGCGTCGCCGCCGCCCTCGACACGCCGATCGCCAGCGGGGAGACCGACTACACCCGCTACGGCTTCCGCCGGATGATCGAGCTGCGCACGGCCGACATCCTGATGCCGGACCTGCAGCGGGTCGGCGGCGTCACCGAGTTCCTGCGGGTCGGCCACCTCGCCGAGGCCTACGACCTGCCGGTCTCGAGCCACCTCTTCCCCGAGCAGAGCCTGAGCGTGCTCGGGGCGCTCGCGAACGCCCATTCTCTGGAATACATGCCGTGGTTCTCCGAGCTGTACTGCGAGAGACTGGACTTCGCCGACGGATTCGCCATCGTGCCGGAGCGGCCAGGCTTCGGGTTCACCTTCGACGAGGACCGGATCCGGCACCTGGAGCGGCAAGGCGCTTAAACACCAATCGCGCCGGCCGGGACGACAACGGGAGGAGGACGCCATGGTGACGACGAACCGTCGCGCGCTCGTGATGAATGCTGCCGGCCTCGCGGGGGCGGCGGCCCTCGGGTTTCCCCGGCCGGCGATCGCGCAGGGCGAGCCCCTGCGCATCGGCTGGCTCGCCGCGATGACGGGACCGAGCTCGGCCCCGACGGTCGGGTTCAACCGCGGCGTGATCTTCGCCGTCGAGGCGATCAACGGCGCCGGCGGGGTCAAGGGCCGCAAGATCGAGCTGATCACCCGCGACTCGCAGGGCGACCCGACCAAGGCGGTCAACGCCACCCAGGAGATGATCAGCCAGGCCAAGGTCCACGCCATCTGGGGCCCGACCAACTCGGGCGAGTCCCTGGCGGTCACCCCGATCATGGCGCGGGCCAAGATGCCCAACATCCACCCCTGCGTGGTCGACAGCCTGATCGACCCGGCGAAGTACCCCAACGCCTTCCGCATCGCCCCGTCCAACACCCAGTGGGACGATGCGGTGCGCAGCTACTGCCTGAAGGTTCTGAAGGTGAAGCGGGTCGCGGTGATCGGCGACACGACCGGCTACGGCGTCACCGCCGCCAAGGCCTCGGCGGCGGCGTTCAAGCAGGACGGGGCCGAGGTGGTCTATCTCGGCAACATCGACTCGACCCAGCCCGACATGACTCCCGACATGCTGCGCGCCCGCAATGCCGGCGCCGAGGCCCTGGTGGTCTGGAGCGTGTCGACCGGCATGGATGCCCGCCTGTTCAACACCCGCGCCCGGATGGGCTGGGACGTGCCCTTCGTCGGCCACCCCTCGATGGCCTCGGGCGAGATCGGCGGGCTCCTGGAGAAGCCGGCGAACTGGGACAAGGTCTACGCGATCGGCTACCGCAGCTGCTCCTACGACGAATCCGGCAAGCTCAACGCCCGCAGCGAGGAGTTCGTCGCGCGGCTCAAGGGCAAGGTGCAGCTCTCCGACACCCTGCTGTGGTGGGTCGCCGCCGGCTACGACGCGGTGAGCCTGATCGCCAAGGCGGTGGAGGAGACCGGATCGAGCGCGCCCGACGCGATCGTCAAGCACTGGAACGGCCTCAAGAAATATCCGGGCATCTTCGGCGACTACACCTACACCCCGACGGAGCATAACGGCTACCCGACCGAGGATGTGGTGATGTCGGCGGCGAATTCCGGCCGCGACGGCAGCTTCCGGCTCGCCCCGGGCTATTCCTGACGACGGGAGGGGGAGCGCCGCCATGCTCGCCTCGATCCTGGCCTCGGGCCTCGCTGTCGGCGCCGTCTACGCGCTGATCGGCATCACCTACAACACGATGTTCTCGACCTCGCGGGTCATGAGCTTCACCGCCGGCCAGCTCGGGATGCTGGGCGGCGTGCTGGGCTCGCTGTTCTCGTTGCGGCTCGGGCTGCCCTGGCCGCTCGGGCTCCTGCTCACGATCGCCGGCGGGGCGCTCGTCGGCATCGTCACCGAGTTCGTGGCGGTGCGCCCGGTGCTCAAGAGCCTCGACCAGCACCTCTACGTGCTCTCGACGCTGGCCCTCGCGCTGATGATCCAGCAGGTCACGGCGATCACCTGGAGCACCGAGCCGCAGCCCTTCCCGCGGCTGCTCGGCGGCTTCGGCGAGACCGTGCTCGACGAGAAGTTCTGGCTGCCGGTCGCGGCCTGCCTCCTCGTCAGCCTGGGCCTCGAGCTCCTCTACCGGCGCACCCTCCTCGGCCACGCCTTCCTGGCGGTGGCCGAGGACAATTTCGCCGCCCGGGCCCTGGGCCTGCCCGAGCGGCGCCTCCGGGTGATGAGCTACGCCCTCGCCGGCGGGATCGGGGCGCTTGCGGGCTATGCCGGCGGCGAGCTGCTGCTCGCCTTCTTCGCCAACGGGCCGCACCTCAACTTCTACGGCTTCATCCCGGTGGCGTTGGGCGGCCTGGGCAACAACCGCGGCGCGCTGATCGGCGGCCTCGTCCTCGGGCTCTTCCAGCAGACCGCGAACTTCGTCGTCGGCGGCATCTTCGCCTCCGTGGCGGTGTTCACCCTGTTCATCGTCGTGCTGCTGGCGGCCCCGCAAGGCCTCCTCGGCTCGGCCCAGGCGAGGCGCGTATGAGTGCACCGACGGCCCTCGCGGCCTCCGAACCGGCCGTCCGCACCGGACTGGGCGCGCGGCTCTCCGCCGCCGCGCCCTTCCTCCTCGTGCTGGGCCTCGCCCTCGCGGTGCCGCTCGCCGGCAACGATTACTGGACGCTGATCGCCACGCGAGCGGCGATCTATTGGATCCTGGTCTCGGGCCTCAACCTCGTCGTCGGCTTCGCCGGGCAGCTCGCCATCGGCTACGTCGCGCTGCTCTTGGTGGGCGCCTACACCACCAGCGTGCTCGCGGCCGGCAACGTCCTGCCGGCGCTCCCGGCCTTCGCGGCGCTCGCCTGCGCCGGCATCCTCGGAGCCGTGGTCGGGGTGGTGGTCGGCCTGCCGGCGCTCCGCCTGCGCACCTTCTACTTCGCCATGACGACGCTCGGCTTCGCCACCATCGTCACCCAGGTGGCGCTCGCCTGGCAGGACGTGACCGGCGGCGGCATCGGCATCACCGGGCCGGAGATGCCGGCGCCCTTCGACAGCCGCCTCGGCTTCTACGGCCTCTGCCTCGCCGGCGCGGCTCTCTGCACCTGGATGACCCTCAACGTCGCCGGCAGCCGCTACGGCCGGGCGCTGGTGGCCGTGCGCGACGCCGAGGTGGCGGCCGAAGCCGTCGGCATCGCCAAGCCGAGGCTCCTCGTCGCGGTGTTCCTGTTCGCCGGCTGCGTCGCGGCCATCGCCGGCGGGCTGTTCGCCTCGCTCCAGACCTACATCACGCCGGACGCCTTCACGTTCGACCTGTCGCTCCTGTTCTTCATCGCGGTGCTGATCGGCGGGCGCGGCTCGGTGCTGGGGCCGCTGATCGGCACGATCCTGCTCACCATCCTGCCGGAGGTGGCGGCCCCGCTCGCGGCCTGGTCGACCTTCCTCTATGCGGTGCTGCTCCTCGTCATCGTGGTGGCTCTGCCCGGCGGCATCGCCGACCTCCTCGACCGCGGCAAGCGCCGGCCGCTGCCGGCCGAGCGCAGCATCGTGCCGCGCACCGCGGCTCTCCAGGACCTCGCCGCCGGTGCCCCGATCGGTGAGCCGATCACGCTGTCGGGCGTGCGGCTGAGCTTCGGCGCCGTGAAGGCGATCGACGGGCTCGACCTCACCCTGCGGCCGGGCGGCGTCCACGGCCTGATCGGCCCCAACGGCTCGGGCAAGACGACGACGCTCAACGTCATCTCGGGCTATTACCGGCCGCAGGACGGCCGGGTGAGCTTGGGCGCCCGCTCGCTGCTCTCCGAGGCGCGGGAGGCGCGCGCCATCTTGCGCATCGCCCGCACCTTCCAGACCCCGCGGATCGTCGGCGAGGCGACCGTCATCGAGAACGTGATGCTCGGCGGCAGCGTCGACGGGCGCGCGACGCTCGCGGAGGCGCTTCTCTCGCTCCCCCGCCACCGCGAGGACGAGCGGCGTCTGCGGGAGGCGGCCCGCCTCGCCCTGCGGGCGGTCGGGCTCGACGGCCTCGACGAGGTCCGGGCCGGGCGCCTCCAGCACAGCGAATTGCGCTTCCTCGAGATCGCCCGCGCCCTGATGCTGCGCCCGGCCTTCCTGCTCCTCGACGAGCCGGCGGCGGGTCTCTCGGCCCTCGAGATCCAGCGCCTCGGCGGGCTGATCCGGGCGGTGGCCGATGCCGGAATCGGGGTGCTCCTCGTCGAGCATCACGCCGACCTGATCTTCGCGATCTGCGACGAGGTCACGGTGCTCAATCTCGGCCGGGTGCTGGCCGCCGGCACGCCGGCGGAGATCCGCAGCCACAGGGAGGTCGTCAGTGCCTATCTCGGCGGGTGAAGCGGCGGGTGAGTCGGTCGGCGCGCCGCTCCTGCGGGTGCGGGGGCTGGAGGCGAGCTACGGCAAGATCCGGGTGCTCCACGGCGTCGACCTCACGGTGCATGCCGGCGAGGTCGTGACCCTGCTCGGCCCCAACGGCGCCGGCAAGTCGACGCTGCTGCGGGCGCTCTCCGGCCTGCTGCCGGTCCAGGCCGGGTCGGTCTGGCTCGGCGACGTGCAGCTCTCAGGGATGGGTCCCCGCGCCGCGGTGCAGGCCGGTCTCTCGCACGTGATCGAGGGCCACCGCGTCTTCACGGCGCAGACGGTGCGCGAGAACCTGCTGCTCGCCGCCTACGACCTGCCCCGGGCCGAGCGCGAGGCGCGCGTCGAGGAGGCCCTGTCCCACTTCCCCGAGATCGCGGAAAAGAGCCACGACAAGGGCGCCTCGCTCTCCGGCGGCCAGCAGCAGATGCTGGCGGTGGCGCAGGGCCTCGTGCAGCGCCCGCGCCTGCTGATGCTCGACGAGCCCTCCGCCGGCCTCTCTCCGGTCCTCGTCGACCGGGTGCTCGAGGTGGTCTCGCGCCTGCGCCGGCAGGGCACCGCCGTGCTGCTGGTGGAGCAGCTCGTCGAGAAGGCGCGGGCCGTCTCCGACCGGGTCTACGCCCTGGCGCAGGGCCAGATCGTGCTCGAGGCCGAGGCCGGCGCGCCCGACCTGGCCGAGCGCCTGGAGCGGGCGTATTTCGGCACCGCCGCGGGTCCGCTGCACGCCTGAGGCGGCCGCCGGACCCGTTCCGGCGGTCCTATTGCGCCTTCTCGTGCTCGGCGAGGCCGACCGCCCTGTAGTCGTAGGTCGGGTAGAACTCGGTGCGGTAGGCGCCCCAGGCGGTGTCCTCGAGGACGCGGTTGACCTCGCGCAGGCGCGTGGCCGGCAGCCGCAGGACGATGATCTGGCCGATCCCCATCGCCACGGTCCAGGACACCACCTCCATGCCGGGCGGCGGGAAGGCCTTGTAGAATCCCTGTTTGGCGAGCTGGGCGTTCAGCTCCGCGAGCGGCCGCGACTGGTCGTGGCGCAGGAAGACCGTGAGCAGCACGGCGTTGTCCGGCGTCGCCGCCGCCGAGCCGACCGCCGGGGCGGCGGTGGTCTGGGCCCGGGCGGTCCCCGGGAGGGCCAGCATGGTGCCGAGCAGCAGGGCGGCGGTCCGGGCCGCCGCGAGCGGGAGAGATCTCATGCCTGATCCTGGGAGTGGGCGGGCGCCGCCGAGGGCGCCCGCCGCTCAACGCCGGGAGGGGTGATCCGGCTTCAGGATCTAACAAGCGGTGTTTCGACGCTACAGGACCTTCCTGGCCGCCTGCACGAGCCACGAGGCCGCCTGTCCGGCGCGCCCGCGCCAGGTCGGTGCGCCGGCCGGGAGCCGTCCGGCGAACTCGTCGCGGATCGTGGCCAGGATCGCCGCGACCTGTGCCTCCCGGTCGGGGCTGGGCCCGAGCCGGGCCAGCTCGTTGACCGGGCGGGGCGCAAGGTCGGCGACGCGCGTGCTCCAGTCCGTGCCCCAGACCCGGCGGGCGAGGGCGTCGTTGCGCCGGTCATAGGTCTCCGAGACCCGCGCGATCATCCGGGGATCGAGGGCCCGGAACGGCTCGGCGTCGAGGCCGCCCTCGTGCGCCAGGGCGTCGATGCGCGCGGTGATTTCCCGGGCGCGCGGCAGCGCGCCGCCGAGGGGCAGCGCGCCGGCGGGCCCTTCCGCCCGCAGGCGCCGCGACACCTCGACTCCGACGGGACCCAGGCTCTCGTTGGTGCGGTAGGCGAGGTCCGACGGCGTGAGGAGCGGCAGCAGGCGGTCGGCGAGCCCCAGCTCGGTCGCGATCCGCTCGACCAGCGGGGCCCGCGAGCACCGGTCCTGGACCGGCACGAGGTGCACCCGCCCCGCGGCGGCCCGCGCCCAGCCCGAGAGGCCGCGCAGGTAATCGAACCGCCGCGCCCGCAGCTCCGCCTCGAACGAGGCCGCGAAGGCCCGGGCCTCGCGCAGGAACTGGATCCGCCAGGTGTATTGCGACTGCAGGTAGGCCGCCTGCGGGCGCACCGTCATCAGGATCTCGGGCCGGAAGCCGTGGCGCGCGAACAGGCCGCACAGAAGCTTCGGGGCGCGGTGCCAGGGCGGCAGCCCGCACAGGCTCTCGTAGGAGAGGAGGGCGACGTCCTCCCGGCTCTCCGCGAGTGCCCGGTCGAGATCGGCGAGGAGCTCGCGCCGCTCGCGCCGCGGCCGGCGCCCGTCCAGGGTCTCCCCCAGATACTGGTGGCTGGCATGCGGCACCGGCGCGGAGCGGGGCGCCAGAGTCGGGTAGAGGATGCCCGCCCGGCGAAGGTCGTCCCGGTGCCGATGCAGCAGCATCTGCAGCGAGGAGGTGCCGGTGCGCGGGGTGCCGATATGGATGATGGCGCGGCGCATCGGGGCGGTCTCAGCGCCCGCCCGCCCGCTTGTGCCCCGCCGGTGGTGCGTCTCGGTCGGTCGGGGACGTGCGGAGTGGAGCCCGGTCTGGGGTCATGCGGCCTTCCCTCGTCTGCCCGCGCCTCGCCGCCGCGTCCCGGCCGATCCGGGTGGCGGATGGGGCGCGCGCCCTTCTCCTCGGGGCCGGCACTGAGCCGACGGGGTCCGCCGCCACGACCCGTCCCGCTGGTGCCGCCGGTCGCGCGCCAATCTCGGCCGCGCCCGGAGCACGGAATGAACGCCGGAACAGGGCAAATTTGCGGCGCCCGGGCGCCAGGGTCGAGCAGACGATTCGGGCCCGGGCGTTGATCGCCCGGCCGCATGGCTATTTCCGTGCCGCTCAGGCCCTTGATCTCATCGCGTTTTATGCAAGCGGCTGCGACTCATTCGACGGCAACGATGCGGCGGAATTTTTTGTATCCGAAAGTATTCCGGGTTCGATCGACGATGTTGCTGCGGGCCGGAGATGACGCCGGCGTGGCGGACGGGTCAGCGCAGGCCGGGGCCGACCACGCCCGCCTCGACGGCGACCGAGAGCCGGTCGGTGATCGCCCACTCGACCCCGACATGCGCGTCCGGCCGGACCGCGATGTCGTCGCGCGAGAACGGGGCCGAGACCGGCGTCGCCCCGACCCGCAAGCTCCCGTGCACGGCCGTCGCGCCCGCGCGGGCATAGAGCAGCACGTCCGGCGTGAGCAGCGTGCCGACCTTCACCTGCACCGCCCCGGCGAAATCGCGGGTATAGGCGAGGCCCCCGAAGCCGGGCGTGAGCCCTCCGGAGGTCGTGGCGAGGTAGTCGAACCCGCCGGCGATGCCGTAGACGAGCCGGCCGTCCTGCCACAGCCGCCCGCCCTCGAACCCGATGGTCGGGCCGGCATAGCTGCCGAAGCGCCGCGACGAGACCGCCTCGAATCCGGTCGACAGGCGGCCGTAGGACCCGGACCAGCGGCCCTCGCCCGGCCCCTCCTCGCGCAGGCCCTGGGGCCAGGCGAAGACGGGCAGGAAGCCGAAGCCCGCGAACCCTTGCGCGGCGCCCGGATCCGGCGCGAGGGCGCCGAGTCCGAGGGCGAGGCAGGCCGCGAGGCGGCGGACGGAACGGGAAGCCACGGGTCCGGTCATGCCCGCACCATAGCCGAAGGCGGGCGGCCTCGACAGGCGGCTCCGCTTCGCGCGCCTCCTCCCTCGCGTGGCGGCAGGGAGCGGCGCGTGATCCTCCGGGCCGCCGTCCAGGGAGTCGCGGTCGATTTGGTCGCACCCCAGAGAACTGGGGCGGGGTATGACATAGGTTAGTTCCCGGGGACCGCCGACGCGGCCCGCCGGAGGCGCCGCGCGTGACCGATCCAGGAACCGATCCAACGGGGCGAGCCCGGAATCCGGAGCCGGCCGGCGCAGCGGTGCCCCGCTGCATCGTCGCCGTGCCGGTGCGCAACGAGGTCGACCGGATCGGCCCCTGCCTGCGGGCCCTCGACGGGCAGGCGGAGGTCGGGACGGAGGCGATCGGGGTCGTCCTGTTCCTCAACAACTGCACCGATGGCACGGCGCAGGCGGTCGCGGCGCTCGCGCCCTCGCTTCGCCTGCGGCTGCGGGTGATCGAGCGCGATTTCGCCGGCGCCCAGGCCGGCTGGGCCCGGCGCGAGGCGATGGAGGCGGCGGCCGCCTGGCTGGAGGAGGGGGCGCCGGACGGCGTGATCCTGACCACCGACGCCGACAGCCGGGTGCCGCCGGACTGGATCGCCCGCAACCTCGCGGCCCTTTCGCGCGGCGTCGACGCGGTGGCCGGCACCATCGCCCTCGACGAGGACGAGGCCGCGCGCCTGCCGGAGGCCCTCCACGCGCGCGGCCGCCTCGAGGGTGCCTACGGGGATCTGCTCGTCGCCCTCGAGGCGCTGATCGACCCGGTCGCCCACGATCCCTGGCCGCGGCACGCGACCCGCTCCGGGGCGAGCCTCGCGGTCCGCCTGCCGGCCTACCGCGCCGCCGGCGGCATGCCGGCGGTGCCGCTCGGCGAGGACCGGGCCTTCGCCGCCGCCCTGCTGCGGGCGGATGCCCGGCTGCGCCACGCCCCCGACATCGTCGTGGTCACCTCGGGCCGGCTCGACGGCCGGGCGCCCGGAGGCGCCGCCGACACGATGCGCCGGCGGTGCGACGCGCCGGAGAGCCCCTGCGACCCGCGCCTCGAACCCCTGGCGCGCGCCCTGTTCCGGTTCGCCTGGGGCCGCCGGCTGCGGCGCCTGCACGCCGCCGGGCGCCTGGAGCGCACCCTTCTCTGGGCGCCCTGGCTGGGCATCGGCCGCGGGGAGGCGCGCCGCATCGCCCGCCTGCCCACCCTCGGCGCGAGGCTCGCGGCGATCGAGGGGGCGAGCCCGCTCCTCGCCTTCCGCCCCCTGTGCCCGGGCGTGCTGCCGGGGCAGATCCGGCGCGCCCGGACCGTGCTGGCCGGGCTGCGGCTCGGGGCACGTGGCCTGCGGCGCCTCGCCACCTCCGGCCCGTTCCCGCCCGCGCTCGGCCAGGCCTCGGAGCCGACCGGCAATGCCTGATCCAGACCTCCGCGGCGCCGTCGCGGCCGCACGCCGGATCGCGGCCCGTGCCGCCCTGCGGGCCGACGAGCAGGACCGCGACGACGGCTTTCCGGCGGAGGATCTCGCCGATCTCGCCGAGGCCGGCCTCCTCGCCGCCCCGGTGCCGGCGGAGGAGGGCGGCGCCGGCCTCGGGCAGGAGCCTCGCGCGGCCGATCTCGCCGAGGTGCTGCGCCTCGTCGGCTCCGGCAGCCTGGCGCTCGGGCGGCTCTACGAGGGCCACGTCAACGCGCTCCAGCTCGTCGCCCGCTTCGCCGCTCCGGTCGAGCGCCGCGCGCTCTGCGCGGAGGCCCGCGCCGGCCACCTGTTCGGGGTCTGGAACACCGAGCCGGCGGAGGGCGGCCTCGTCCTCGGCGCGGACGGGCGCCTGACCGGCGCCAAGACCTTCGCGTCAGGCGCCGGCCACGTCACCCGCGCCCTCGTGACGGCGCGCCCGCCCGGCCGGACCGAGCCGCTGATGCTGGTCGTCGCGCTCGAGCCCGGGACGAGGGCCGACCTCGCGGAATGGCGCGCGCAGGGCATGCGCGCCTCGGCCACCGGCACCGTCGACCTCACCGGCCTCTCGCCCCTGGCCCAACTCGGCGGGCCGGACGACTACCACCGCCAGCCGCACTTCTCCGGCGGCGCCTGGCGCTTCGCGGCGGTGCAGCTCGGGGGCCTCGAAGCGGTGTTCGAGGCCTGGCGCGGCCACCTCGCGCGGACCGGCCGCGGCGACGATCCCCACCAGCTTGCCCGCCTCGGCGAGGGGGCGATCGCGCTCGAGGGGGCGCGTCTCTTCGTGACGCGGGCGGCCGCCTTGGTCGCCGAGGACGCGCTGCCGGCCGACCGCATCGTCGCGTTCGTCAACCTGACCCGGCTCGCGGTCGAGCGGGCGGGGCTCGAGGTGCTCGGGCTCGCCCAGCGCTCGGTCGGCCTCCAGAGCTTCCTTCACGGCCATCCGCTCGAGCGGCTCGCGCGCGACCTCGCGACCTATCTGCGCCAGCCCGCCCCCGACCGCGCCCTCACCGGTGCCGCCGCCACGATCCTCTCGGCCGAGGGCCCGGTCGCCGACCTCTGGCACCCGGAGGCGTGCTGATGCGGGCCGATGCCTTCCTCGAAGCCGCCGCGGCGCTGCCGGTGCGCTCCCTGCGCGACCTGGTGGCGTCGGGCGGGATCGTCGTGGTGGCGCCCCACCCGGACGACGAGAGCCTCGGCTGCGGCGGGCTCATCGCCGAGGCCTCTGCCTGCGGGATCCCGGTCCGCCTCGTGGTGGTGAGCGACGGGGTCGGCTCGCACCCGAACTCGCCGAGCCACCCGCCCGCGCGCCTGCGCACCTTACGCGAATCCGAGACCCTGGCGGCCGCGGCGGCGTTGGGCCTCGCGCCCGACCACGTCGCCTTCCTGCGCCTGCCCGACCGGTTCGTGCCGGCCTGCGGGCCGGAGGCCGAGGCGGCGGCCGTCGCGATCGCCGCGGCGGCCCGGTCCTGCGGGGCCGGGGCCCTGTTCGTGACCTGGGAGCACGACCCGCATTGCGACCACGCGGCGAGCGCGGCGCTCGCCCGCCGGGCCCGGGCGCTTCTGGGAGGCGTCCCCCTCTACGCCTACCCGGTCTGGGGCTGGACCTTGCCGCCGGAGGCCGAGGTCGGGCCGCCGCCCCGGGGCGCCCGCCTCGCCATCGGCCGCCACCGCGCCCGCAAGGCGGCGGCGATCACGGCCCACCGCTCGCAGACCACCGACCTGATCGCCGACGATCCCGGGGGCTTCCGCCTCGAGCTGGCGATGCTCGCCCGCTTCGCGGGCGAGCACGAGATCTTCCTGGAGGTTGCGCCGTGAGGACGTCCCGATGACCCGCCACGCGACCTCGCTGCCCCCCGGCTACTTCGACGCGCGCTACGCCGCCGATCCCGATCCCTGGAACTTCGCCGACAGCCCCTACGAGCGCGACAAGTACGCCGCCACCCTCGCGGCGCTGCCGCGCCCGCGTTACGCCTCCGCGCTCGAGGTCGGCTGCTCGATCGGGGTGCTGACCGCCGCACTCGGCCCCCGCTGCGACGCGCTCCTCGCCCTCGACGTCGCCGAGGGCGCCCTGGCCCAGGCGCGTGAGCGTGGCCGCGCCCTTCCGGGTCTCCGCTTCCTGCGCGCCCAGGTGCCGGGCGAGTGGCCGGACGGCACCTTCGACCTGATCCTTCTGTCGGAGGTCGTCTACTACCTCGATGCCGGCGACGTCGCCCGCCTGGCGGGCCGCGTCCGCACCAGCCTTGAGCCCGGCGGCGACGTCGTCCTGGTCCACTGGACCGGCGAGACGGACTATCCCCTGAGCGGCGACGAGGCCGCCGACCTCTTTCTCCGCGCGACCCGCGACCACCTCGCGGTCGACCGGCAGATCCGGACCGGGTCGTACCGGCTGGACGTGCTGCGCGGTCGGGACGGCGTGTAGGCGCGCCCCGCCCGAGGAAGGCTCGCGACAGCAGGCGCCTGCGGCTGAGTGCTCCCCACGCCTCTGGCCGGACGCAGTCGCATTCGCCCTGAAAACCTTCCGTTATCCATCCGACATGACAGCAGTGGAGCCTGTCGAACTTTGCATCGTTACACTCGAATGCGCTGGCGAGCGCGTCGGCATCGCACCCGGCCGGCATGAGATCTGACCTGAAAGCTGCCTGATCTGCCGCCAAAGAGACGAAGCCTTAAGTGCAGGCATATAGTCCTATCCAGTGCCGGATGCGCCGAGCCGGCACCCTGCGCGGAGCCCGAAGAACCCCATGTCTGCCGAGTTGCGCCTCGTTCCGGAGCCCCGCCCGGGCTCCGGGCCCGCCCGCGCGGGCGATCCCGTCGCGCCGGGCCCGGCCGCCTCGGTGCGGCTCGCCCGCTGCATCGACGCCGTCCGGCACGGCTTCCTGCTGATCGATCCCCTCGGGCGCGTCGCGCTCTGCACCGGGCCGGCCCGCGCGCTCCTGCAGCGTCTCGGCCTCGCCGGCGCGCCGTCGCTGCGCGGGCTCCTGCGCCTCGCCTGCGCGGGCTCGGGGCTGGGCGTGCGGGAGGTCGTGGCCCGCTTGCGGGGCGAGGGCGCGTTCGCGGTGGCGCTGGGCGGCCACACCGTCGAGGTCGAGCTGCACCCGGTCCCGGGCGAGGGCGTCGCGCTGGTGCTCGAGGACGTCAGCGCCCGCCGGGCCGCGGAGGCCCGGGCCCTCGAACTCGCCCGCCTCGATCCCCTGACCGGGCTGCCGAATCGCCTGCAGCTGCGCGAGCACCTCGACGCCGCCCTCCTGCGCCTCCAGCGCACCGGCGAGGGCTGCGCCGTGCTGCTCGTCGATCTCGACCGGTTCAAGCCGGTCAACGACACCCTCGGCCATCCCGTCGGCGACGCGCTGCTGCAGAAGGTGGCCGACCGCCTGCGCTCGATGGTCCGGGCCGGCGACACGGTCGCGCGGATCGGCGGCGACGAGTTCGTGGTGCTGCAGGCCGGCGTCGCCGAGCCCGACGAGGCCCAGGCGCTGGCCCGCCGCGTCGTCGACCTCGTGGGCCGCACCTACATGGTGGAGGGCCAGCTGCTCTCCATCGGGGCGAGCGTCGGCGTCGCCGTCGCGCCGGCGGACGGCCAGGAGGCCGACCGGCTCCTGAAGAACGCCGACCTCGCCCTCTACCGCGCCAAGCTCGACGGCCGGGGCATTTTTCGGTTCTTCGAGCCGGCCATGGACGCCCGCATGCAGGCGCGCCGGCGCCTCGAACTCGACATGCGCCAGGCGCTCGCCCGGCGCGAGTTCAAGCTCCACTACCAGCCGCAGCTCAATCTCGCGGACGAGCGCCTCGTCGGCTGCGAGGCGCTGATCCGCTGGCACCATCCGGAGCGCGGGCTCGTCCCGCCGGTCGACTTCATCCCGCTCGCCGAGGAAATCGGCCTCATCGTGCCGATCGGCGAGTGGGTGATCCGCCAGGCCTGCCGCGACGCCGCCTCCTGGCCCCGGCCGCTCACCGTGGCGGTGAACGTCTCGCCGGCCCAGTTCACGAGCGACCGCCTCGTCGAGACCATCGTGTCGGCGCTCGCCAATGCCGATCTTCCGGCCGCGCGGCTCGAGGTCGAGATCACCGAGGGCGTGCTGCTGCAGGACAACGACAGGACCCTGCACACGCTCCACCGCCTGCGGGCGCTCGGCGTGCGGGTCTCGATGGACGATTTCGGCACCGGCTACTCGTCCCTGAGCTACCTGCGCGCCTTCCCGTTCGACAAGATCAAGATCGACCGCTCGTTCGTCACCGGCCTCTGCGCCGAGACGGAGTCGGGCGCCAGGGCCGACGGCGAGGCGATCATCCGGGCCATCGCCGGCCTCGGCCGCAGCCTCGGCATGACCACGGTGGCGGAGGGCGTCGAGACGCCCGAGCAGCTGCGGCGCATCCGGGCCGAGGGCTGCACCGACGTCCAGGGCTACCTCATCAGCAGGCCGCTGCCGGCCGACGACCTCCTGCGCCTCCTCTCCGCCCCCACCCTCACCGGAGCCCCGCGATGAGCGACCTCTACCGCCTGGTCTATGCCAGCAAGAACCTGCTCCAGGGCCCCGACCCCGAGGTCACGGCGGCGGTGCGCCAGATCCTCGCGACCTCCCAGGCCAACAACCGCGCGGCCGGGGTCACCGGCGCGCTGATGTTCAACGGCGGCGCCTTCGCGCAGGTGCTCGAGGGGCCGCGCGCCGGCGTGGAGGACACCTTCGAGCGCATCCAGCGCGACGAGCGGCACGGCGACGTCACGGTGCTGCAATGCAGCCCGATCGAGGAGCGCGGCTTCCCGGACTGGTCGATGGCCTTCGTCGGCCAGTCCGCCCGCGGCCAGGCCCTGTGGTGCGGGCTCGCCGCCGAGAGCGGCTTCGACCTCTCCCGCCTCGACGGCGACGGGGTGTTCGCCATGCTGCACGGCCTGGTGCGGGAGGAGGAGGGCGCGCCGACCGCGGTCTCGCCGCTGCCGGCCGGACCCCGCCCGGTCGCGCCCGCGGACGCTGCGGCGCCGGCCCCGGACGCCGTGGCTCCGCCCCCGCGCCCGGCCCCGACGGAGGTTCCCGCCGCGGAGTCGGGCTCCGCGGCGCTCGCGGTCCTCAGGACCGCGCTCGCCCGCGAGCGCGAGCGGGCCCACGCCCTGTCGGCCGAGGTCGACGAGCTTCAGGTCGCCCTGGCCGTGAGCCGCGACCGGCTGGAGGCCCTGCGCGCCGAGCGCGACCACTGGGCCGAGCGCGCCCGCATGCTTGCCGCGGTGGTGTGCGGGGACGCCGAGGCCGTGCGGCGTGGGGCGACGCGAGAGCCGCGCGAGACCCGGGCCTCCGAGCGGTCCGTTGCCTGACGTCGCGACCCGACATCCCGCCCAGGTCCCGATTGGCCGTCGAGCGCCGGCGAGACGATCGCCGGCGCTCGACGGCGTTTTCTCTTCTGCCTGTTCCTCGCGGAGACCGCAGCCGGACGCTTTGACGGTGTGACGAGGAGAGGATGCTCGAGCAGATTGCAGCATCGCAATCCTCTCGCAACCTCGCCTACACCTGCCGGGTATGATGATCGCACGCGTGCGCGGCGGCATCGTCCGGCGATGCGGTGGCGAGCGTCGATCCCTGTTGGACCCAGTCGCGGGCAGGAGCGCCTGTATTGGCGCAGCGGGCGCCGCAAGTCGAACAGAATCGCATTGTAAACTGACCGCCGATTTGAGAATTGGTCGATGTTAATCCGATTTGTAAAGATTTACTTCCGTAAACCTAAATAAATTGTTATTTATAAATAAAATTACAATAAATTCTCTATTTTATAAAGATAAATTTGCCTCCGCGAGCCAGAAGATAGGCCGATCGATTTTGCGCTTTTTGGCTCGTTTCGCCAATCCGTTGGTCCAGGAATACTAACCTGTCAGAGCAATTACCGTATTTATCGATATTCTGATGCTGGGCAGTGTGCCGGTGAAAATTCTAAGATACTGATGAGAGCGCCAGTCATGACGTTCCGGTCGATCGTTGCCATGAATATCGAAACATCAATGTTGCATTGCTTGACGAAATGTGATTGTTTGAATTAAGATTTGATGCGGTCGAAAACGCGATTCAAGACGTGGATGTTTTGGTGCCAGCGGTCGGTGAAATCCAAGAATGACATCTTTCTGTCTTGCGCCTTCAAGATATCTAAGCTGCCGATGTCTAAAGGCATGAAAAGCGTGTGACGATGCTCTGTGTTCATGTCGGCGACAGGCCGGGTTGCGATCTGCCAGAGTGGGATGTCCGGGTGACGTCGTTGCGCGTGCCGCCGCGGTCCTGCTGACCGGTCCGGCGCCGGGGGACGACGCGCATTCGGTAACATCCTCAAGTCCGGTCCCATGCTCTCGATCGAGGACGATCACGCGGATTGCGACGTGGAGCGGTGACGATGAGTGCGACGGAGAGTTACCTCGACAAGGACTTCGTGGTCGCCGATGCGGATTGCCGCATTCGCCGTGAGGACAACCTCATGGCGTATGAAATGCAGGGCGGCGATTTCAAGCGGATTCCGCAAGGCAGCCACATCCGGATCGATGCCGTGCGCGTCGTCCCGACGGGGAGCAACGGCCAGCTGATCTTCGGGCATGCGATCCTGAACGGTACTCCGGTGGGATGGACCTCCACCCGCAACCTCGAGGGCCGCTTCGTCAACGAGACGCTCGGTGAGGTCGCCCCCGAGGCCGGCGCGAGCCGCTACGGGCCCAACGCCGCTTGGTCGAGGGGCAAATATATTGGCCAGAAGACGCTCGTGTCGATCGTCGACGTCAGCCTGCATGTCGAGCGCATCGCGCTCGAGACCCTCGACGCCTATGTCCGGCTCGTCGATGCGGCGCGGGCAGACGGCGTGTCGGTCGCGATCAACAGCGCGTTCCGATCCTATGCCGAACAGAAGATCCTGTACGACGGCTTCCAGCATCATCTGCCCGGATACAACAAGGCGGCAAAACCTGGAAGTTCGAACCACCAGAGCGGCATCGCATTCGACATTCCGGTGGCCGGGGCGGCCGGACATCCGGTCTACGACTGGTTGACGCGCCATGCGCCGGATCACGGCTTCGTGCGGACCGTGAGCGGCGAGCCGTGGCACTGGGAATACCGTCCTGCTGACGCCGCGCAGGCCGTCGCCGACAACACGTTCAAGGTGCCGGGTATCGCGTAGGTGAGACGTCTTTGATCGTCGGGCGAGGAGTTGGGCGATGCCGATCTCGGGCAATGGCTGGGAATTGCACATCAGGAGACAGGGCGAGCAAAGTCGACATGGGCGAAAGCGGACGGTCGGAAGCTATCAGGTCTACCACGACGGAACGGCGCAGGCCCCTCTCAGCGGGACCTCCGTCGAGACCAAGGGGCCCGGGGACAACGCCGTCCGCGGCAACGGCCGCTGCGTCGAGGCCGGCCGCTACCCCCTGGCGACCCAGAACGGCTCGCACTACGTCACCCTCGGCTACCTCGTCAGCAGCGACCCTGACCAGACGCCGAAGCCCGGCCTCGAACTGCTCGAGACCGGCAACCGCACGGAGATTCTGGTCCATCCCGGGCACGGATTTCTGGCCAGCGTCGGTTGCATCAACCTGACGAGCGCCCTGGCGTCCGGCAGCACCGATATCCCGTTCGTCGACAGTCGAACCCGGGTCATCGCCGTGATCGACGACTTGAAGTCATATTGCGGGAGTCGGTTCCCGCATTATAATGGGCATCCGATCGCCAACTCCTGGGTCGTCATCGACGATGTGCCGAGCGGAAAATGACGCCCCCGCACGTCGGTCATTGACACTGACGGTGACTTTTCTTTGATCGCTGCCATGAGTGATCGCGCCGGTTCGCCGTCGGATGATGGTGGAGACCGGCCGTGCCGGTGCCTCACCGCCCGCCCAGCCGGAATGCCTTCGGCGTCACTCCTGTGAGCTTGCGGAAGGCCGTCGCCAGGTGGCTCTGGCTCGAGAAGCCGGTATCGAGCGCGATCGACGTGATGGTGTGGTCGGTCGCGCGCAGCATCGTCTTCGCCCGCTCGAGGCGCCGCGACAGCACGTACTGGTGCACCGTGGTGCCCCAGTGCTGCAGGACGGCGCGCGACAGCGAGCGCGGCGACGCGCCGATCGCGTCGGCGAGGGTCTCGAGCGAGAGATCCTCGGCGAGGCGCGCCTCGACGAGATCGCGCACGCGGCCGAGATCCGCCCGCTCCGGCAGCGCCGAATCCGGCCCTGCCCGCGACGAGCGGCCCTGCGCCGTGTAGCTCCGCACCAGGCGCACCACCATGGCGTGGACGAGTTCGTCCACGTAGAGGCTCGCGGAAGGATCAGGCGCCTCCCGCATCATCTCGAGGATCGCGAGCGCCAGCTGCTCGAGGAGCGGGTCGGCGGTGCCGAGCGGCACCTCGAGCTCGACCCGGCTGACGGAGGCGCTCCACATCCGGCGCGCAGTGTCGTCGATCAGGCCCTGGTCGAGATGCATCGCCAGCATCTCGGAGCGGCCGCGGCGCTGCCACTCGCTCTCGTCGTGGGCCGGGATCAGGTGGAACTGGCGCGGGCGCAGCGTGCTGCTCTCGGCCGGCCCGCCCCGGCCGATGCGCCGGCGGATCTGCGCCGGGCGGTTGACGCAGTAGCCCAGGCAGGGATTGCCGACCGGATCGAGCGTGCCGGTCCACGGCTCCACGGCGACGTGCTGCGCGTGGATGTGGCGCCAGCCCCGCCCGGTGCTGCGGGCGAGCGCGACGTTCTTCGGCCAGGCGCCGATGTCCCGCGCCTGCATCGTGGTGAGCGACATGGTCTCAGGTCCCGGTGCCTCGCCTCCCGGCCTGTCCCGCCCCCCTCGCTTCGCTGATCCCCGACCGGCTTCCGCTTGGCAGGCTTCCGTCTGGCTGCGCTTCGCTTGGCCGGATTTTGATCGAGGACGGCGGGATTTTGGAAGAACGCCTCGGCAGGGTACGGGCAGTCTTCCGCCTGAGCAAGTCATCGCTGGTAGAGAAGCAGGCAATCGGGTGCTCGTTTCTCGTCTAGATCGATCGATTTTCGGGCAGATCGCACGGTTGTCCGGCAGAAGCTTGGGCAGGCGTGCGGGTGTGGAGACCCAACCGAGATGTCCTCTCTCTTCAGCGAGCTCCGGGTCCGCGACGTGACGTTGCGCAACCGGATCGCGGTGTCGCCGATGACGCAGTTCTCGTCGCCGGACGGCCTCGTCACCGACTGGCACCTGGCGCATCTGGGCTCGAAGGCGGCGGGCGGCGCCGCGCTCGTGGTGGTCGAGCAGGCGGCGGTGGCGCCGGAGGGGCGCATGTCGACCCACTGCGCCGGGATCTGGAATGACGAGCAGGGAGAGGCGCTCGCCCGCATCGCCCGCTTCGTGTCCTCGGTGGGCTCCGTCCCGGGTATCCAGCTCGGCCATACCGGCCGGCGCGGCTGCGTCGAGCCGCCGTGGTGCGGCGGCGGGCACCTGCCGGAGGACCATCCCGATGCCTGGGAGGTGATCGGCCCCTCCGCCGACGCCTTCGGGGGGATCATGCCGCGGGTGCCGCGCGCGATGACTCACGACGACATCCGCACCGTGGTGCGCCACTACGCCGAGGCCGCGCGCCGGGCGCGCGAGGCCGGCTTCCAGTGGCTCGAGATCCACTGCGCCCACGGCTTCCTGCTCTCGAGCTTCTTCTCGCCGCTCGCCAACCGCCGCACGGACGAGTACGGCGGCGATTTTTCCGGCCGCAGCCGGCTCCTCGTCGAGGTGTTCGCGGCGGTGCGGGCGGAATGGCCCGAGCGGCTTCCGCTCTCGATGCGCTTCGGCGTCACCGAGTTCGTCCCCGGCGGCCAGACCCTCGACGAGTCGGTCGAGCTCGCCCGGCTGCTCGCGCCCCGCGGCCTCGACCTCGTCGACGTGTCGTTCGGCGGCAATTCCGGCCGGGCCCAGACCCCGTGGGACGAGGAGGGCTTCATGGTCCCAGCGGCCCAGCGCATCCGCGAGGCGGCGGGCGTACTGACCGCCGCCAACTGGAACCTTGCCGACCCGGTCTTCGCCGACGCGATCGTGCGGGAGGGGAAGATCGACCTCGTGATGCTCGGCCGGCCGATGCTCGCCAACCCGCACTGGCCGGTCTACGCCGCGATGGTGCTCGGCGAGGAGCGCCCCTACGACATGCTGCCGGTCCAGTTCAGCACCTGGCTCAACAAGTATCAGCGCAGCCGCGTCAACAACGGCTTCGGCCGCGTGGTCGGTGCTGGCACCGAAGATTTCCCGAAGGCGGCCGAGTAGCCGCGGATCGATTTCCCCTTTTCTTGCCGAAGAACGATGGAGGCCGAGCCATGTCCATGGACCGAACAATGATGCGAGGAGCCAACGACGACCTGCCGCAGGCGCGGCTCGGCTGGATCATGGCGGCGATCCAGACGCTGATCTATGCCGGCTTCGTCGGCACCTTCATCGCCTCGCCCGAGACGATGACCCGTCCGATCGCCCCCGGGATGGGGGTCACGGTCGCGACCGTCTTCGGGCTCCTCTGCATCCTGTCGACGATGGTGCTCACCGGCACCTACGTCCTCATCGCCAACCGCCTCACCGCGCGCTGACGGGAGCCCGACACCATGCCCGGATCCCTCGTCTCCCTCCTCGCCGGCCTCGCGCTGGCGGGCGCCGCCACCCCGGCGCTTGCGGCCGATGCCGCCGGCATGAACCCCGCCGCGGTGACGATGTTCGTCGCCATCGTGCTCACCACCCTCGGCATCACCTGGTGGGCGGCGCGGCGCGCCAGCTCCGCCGACCAGTTCTACGCCGCGGGCGGCCAGATCTCCGGCTTCCAGAACGGCATCGCGCTCGCCGGCGACATGATCTCGGCTGGCGCGCTCCTCGGGCTTGCCGGCCTCATCTGCGCCTCGGGCTTCGACGGGCTGATCTTCGCGGTCGGCTACGCGACGGGCCTGCCCTTCGTGGTCTTCCTGGTGGCCGAGCGCCTGCGCAAGCTCGGGCGCTACACGGTGGCCGACGTGCTCGCCACGCGCCTGTCCGAGACGCCGATCCGGATCTTCACCGCGGTCGCGACCCTCGTCATCGTGATGTTCTACCTCATCGCCCAGATGGTCGGGGCGGGCCAGCTGATCCGCCTCCTGTTCGGCCTCGACTACCTCTACGCGCAGATTCTCGTCGGCGCCCTGATGATCTGCTACGTGATGTTCGGCGGCATGGTGGCGACGACCTGGGTGCAGATCGTCAAGGCGGTGCTGCTGCTCAGCGCCGGCATCGCGATCTCGCTCCTCGTGCTGGCCTCGTTCGGCTTCAACTACAACGCGCTCGTCGCCCGGGCCATCGCCGTGCACCCGAAGCACGAGGGCATGATGATGCCGCAGGTCTATGCCGGCAGCGTCTGGCAATCCCTGTCGCTCGGCATGACCCTGATGCTCGGCACCGCCGGCCTCCCGCACGTGCTGATGCGCTTCTTCACCGTGCCGGATGCCCGGGCCGCCCGCGTCTCGGTGTTCTGGGCGGTGATGTGCCAGAGCGGCTTCTTCGCCCTCATCTTCGTCATCGGCTTCGGGGCGCTCGCCATCGTCGCCGGCGATCCGGCCTATCTCGACGCCAAGGGGGCGATCCGGGGCGGCGGCAACATGGCGACCGTCCACCTCTCCCACGCGCTCGGCGGCGACACCCTGATGGGCCTCGTCTCGGCGGTCGCCTTCGCGACGATCCTGGCGGTGGTGGCGGGGCTGACGCTGACCGGCGCCTCGGCGGTGAGCCACGACCTCTACGCCCGCATCCTCGGCCGGCAGAGCGCCACCGAGCGCAGCGAGATCCGGGTCTCGCGCCTCGCCACGGTCGGCCTCGGGCTGCTCTCGGTCCTGCTCGGCATCGCCTTCCAGAGCCAGAACGTCGCCTACATGATCAGCCTCGCCTACGCGGTGAGCTGCAGCTCGACCCTGCCGCTGCTGATCCTGGCCCTCTACTGGGGCGGGCTCACCACCCGCGGGGCGATCGCCGGCGGCGTCACCGGCCTCGTCGGCGCGGTCCTGCTCACGGTGCTGGGTCCGCCGGTCTGGGTGAAGGTGCTGGGCAACGCGGCCCCGATCTTCCCCCTCGACCCGCCGACCATCGTGACGATGCCGCTCGCCTTCCTGACCGCCGTCGCGGTCTCGGTGATGGACCGGCGCCGGGCGCCAGCGGCCGCGATGGCGCCGGCGGTGTCGGGGTGAGCCCGCGACCCGCCTCGCTCGGAAAGGCGGGACGTCGTCGGGAGTGCCGGCTGCGAAGACCCGATCAGGGATGCGTCCCGGAAGGGGCGCATCCCGGATCCAGTTTGCCGTATCGATCGATCTCCATCCCATCCGCGACCTCAGGATGAGGTTGCGGGTGGGGCAGGAAAGCAACTGCGGCGCTGCTCTCGCGAGCCGGACAGCTTCTCAGTTCGAGCGCCGCGACAGCGACACCGCGTAGGCCGGCGAGCGGATCGCGAACATCGGGTCGTCGGCCGGGCCGGCGATGCCCTCGGGCAGGTCGACCACCGGATCGAAGGTGGCGGCGTCGCAGGTGGCGTCGGGCTCGATGGCCGTGATCGACAGGGTGCCGAGCGTCTTCGTCTTGCGCTCGTCCTCCGGCCAGGTCGCGGTGACGTCGGTCGTCGGGTCGCCCGGCTCGGCCAGGATCGCCACGAGGTCGAACTTCGCCGGGCCTCGGGCCAGCCGCTCCTTCAACTCGTCGGCGTAGAAGCTGTCGGGCTTGGCCTTCAGCTCGTCGTCCGAGAGGGTCGCCTTGTCGGCCGCGACGAACTTGAGCTTGGCGGTCGTCTTGTCGCCCTTGGCGTTCGTCAGCGTGTAGGCGTGCACCGCCCAGTAATCGGTGCCCGCGAAGCTCGCCGGCACCGGGCGGGCGTTGAGCCAGGCCGCCTGGCGGCCGGTCTCAGGGTTCCTGGCCGCGAAGGCCTTGATCTTCTCGGCATCCGGCTTGCCGTCCGGCCCCGGCTGGCGGACCTGCAAGGCTTCCAGGAGCTGCGCCGGGGTCCTGGTCGAGAAGACCGGGGCCGAGATGATCACGAAGGTCAGGTCGCCGGACGGATCCGTCATCCGCATCGCGAAGCCGCGGGTCGTCGGCTTGGTCTTGTCCGAGATCTTCGGGTTGCCGCCGCCCATCGAGAAGCGGGCGGTGACCGGCACGGTCTTCGAGAATTGCGGCGCCTTCGACAGCGCGGCCGCGTCGGGCGCCGGCGCGAAGCTGCCCTTGAGGCAGACGCCCTTGGCGCCGCTCGCCCGCACGCCCTTGTGGTCGCCGCTGACCGCGAATTGCAGGGCCACGATGGCGCCGGGGTCGACCTCTTCGGCCTGCGAGGGCGCGACGAGAGAGGCCAGCACGGCCGCGCTGGCCAGGAGGGAGAGGGACCGGATCATGACGACGTTTCCTCGGGAGTACCGAGGGGCAGTTTGAATTGCGTGCAACCTTATGGCAAGACCGATTCCAGACTGTGCCTGGATGGTTTCCCGTCCGTGGCCGAGGGGATCAGGCCGCGCGCCGGAAGGCCGTGATCGCCCCCGCGAGGCGCCGCATCCCCTCGGCCAGCCGCTCCGGCCGGTTGAGGGTGAAGTTGAGCCGCATCGCCCGCCGGTTCGCCCCGGTGGCGTCGAAGACGCTGCTCGGCGCGTAGCAGATCCCGGCCGCGAGCGCGTGCGGGAGCAGCGCGTCGGTGTCGAGGGCCGGATCCCGAGCGACCGCCCAGACGAACATGCCGCCGACCGGCACCTCCCAGTCGAACCACGCGGACAGGTGTTCCGCGAGGGCGGCGCAGAGCGCGTCCCGGCGCGCCCGGTAGGTCGCGAGCACCGCCGGCCGGATCGCCTCGATGAGCCCGTCCTCGATCGCCGCGAGGGCGATGCGCTGCGTCACGCCGCTGGTGCACAGGTCGGAGCCCTGCTTGGCGAGCGTCAGCGCCTCGATCATCGCGGGCGCCGCGATGATCCAGCCGATGCGCAGGCCCGGCGCGATCTCCTTCGACAGCGTCCCCATGGCGACGACCGGGCCGGCATAGGGCTCGCCCGGTGCGGCTTCGGCCGACAATTCGATCAGGCGCGGCAGCGGCGCGCCGTCGTAGAGCAGGGTGCCGTAGGGGTCGTCCTCGACGAGCCAGGTGCCGGTCGCGTGCGCCGCCGCGACGAGGGCTTGCCGCGTCTCGAGGCCGACGAGGCGGCCGGTGGGATTGGAGAAGTTCGGCACCGCGTAGGCGAATTGCGCGCCCATGAGCGCATCTTGGAGCGCCGCGTGCGGGTCGAAGCCGGCTGCGTCGAGCACGAGGTTGCGGAACGACGGCGCGCGAGGGCGCCAGGCGTCGAGGGCGCCGAGATAGGTCGGGTACTGGCCGGCGATCAGCCCGCCCTCGTCCAGCAGCACCTTGCCCACGAGGTCGAGGCCCTGCATGCCGGAGGTCGTCACCAGCACGTTGTCGCGGGTCAGCGGCAGGGCGGGCGCGCTGAAGCGGCGGGCGAGGGCGTCGCGCAAGGCCGGCAGCCCCTCGATCGGTCCGTAGCCCAGGACCTCGTCCGGATGCGCGGCGACCGCCCGGCGAGCGATCTCGGCCAACCGATCGGTCGGGTAGATCTCCGGGTCGGGCAGGCCGCCCGCGACGTTGATCAGGTCGGGAATCGCGCCGGCGGCGAGGAAGGTCCGGGTGATCTGGTTCGTGGTGCCCATCCACCGGGCGAAGGCCGGCCGCGTCGCGGGGCGGCCGGGGAGGGGAGAGGGCAGCACCATGCGGTCGGCTCGCGGGGTTCGGGTGGCGTGCCCGGGCGCGGCGTCCGGGGAATTTCAGAGGATCTTACCGGACGCACGAAACATCCGGGCGATCACACATGATTTCCGCTCGATCCGCCCGAATAAAGATAGGGCCCCTCCCCCCTCTCCCGTGTGGGAGAGGGGCCGGGGGTGAGGGTGGCTCGGTTTCCGCAATGACCCTGAACCGTCGAGCTGCCAGCGCGACGCTCACAGCATTATACTGAAGCGTGTCACCCTCACCCCTACCCCTCTCCCACACGGGAGAGGGGATCCCGCGCCTGATCAATATTGGGACAGATCAAATCGAAACCGCATCGGCTCGTCACGCCGTCCCGGCGAATAGCGCGCCCGGCACCGCCGCCAGCAGGCTTCGCGTGTAGGGATGCTCCGGCGCCCGGAACAGCGCCTCGGTGCGGTTCATCTCGACGATCTCGCCCCGGTGCATCACCGCGATGCGGTCGCAGATCGTGGCCGCGACGCGCAGGTCGTGGGTGATGAACAGCATCGCGATGCCGAGGCGCTGCTTCAGATCCTCCAGGAGCGCCAGCACCTGCGCCTGGACCGAGACGTCGAGGGCCGAGACCGCCTCGTCGGCGACGAGCACGTCGGGCTCCATGGCGAGCGCCCGGGCGATGCCGATGCGCTGGCGCTGGCCGCCCGAGAAGGCGTTCGGGTAGCGCTCGGCGGCGCTCGGCGGCAGGCCGACGAGGTCGAGGAGCTCGCGCGCCCGGGCTCGCGCCTGGCGGGCCGGCGTGCCGTGGGCGATCGGGCCGCCGGCGATGATCTGCTCGACGGTGCGGCGGGGATTGAGCGAGGCGAAGGGATCCTGGAAGATCATCTGGATCCGCCGGCGCTCGTCGCGCAGAGACGTGGGCCCAAGCGCCGTGAAGTCGAGGCTGCCGAGGCGCACCGTGCCGCGGTCGGGCTCGATCAGGCGGATCGCCAGCCGCGCCGTCGTCGACTTGCCCGAGCCCGATTCGCCGACGAGGCCGAGGGTCTCGCCGCGGCGCAGGTCGAAGCCGACCTCCCTCACCGCCGCCACCACCCGCGGCTTGCCGAACAGGCCGGTGCGGGTCGCGTAGGTCTTGGCGAGGTTCGCCACCGAGAGGGCGACCGGCGCTGCGGTGATGGGTTCCCGCGGCGGCGGGGTCAGGCTCGGCACCGCGGCGAGGAGCGCCCGCGTGTAGGCGGCTTGCGGCGAGCGCAGGACCGCCTCGGCCGGGCCCGACTCGACCAGCCGGCCGCGCTGGAGCACCGCGACATGGTCGGCGATGTCCGCCACCACGCCGAAATCGTGGGTGATGAACAGGACCGCCATGTTGCGGCGCTGCTGCAAGTCGCGGATCAGCTTCAGGATCTGGGCCTGGGTCGTCACGTCCAGCGCCGTCGTCGGCTCGTCGGCGACGAGGATCGCGGGTTCGAGCGCCAGCGCCATGGCGATCATCGCCCGCTGGCGCTGCCCGCCCGAGAGCTGGTGCGGATAGGATCTCACGATCTGCTCTGGCGTCGGCAGGCCGACCTCGCGGGCGAGCGCCACCGCGCGCTCGCGCCGCTCCTTCTGGGTGAGCAGGTCGTGGGCCTCGAACATCTCGGCGATCTGGTCGCCGATGCGCATCACGGGGTTGAGCGCCGTCATCGGCTCCTGGAAGATCATCGCGATCCGCCGGCCGCGCAATTCGCGCCAGGCGCGCTCGTCGAGGCGCAGGAGGTCGCGGCCCTCGAACCGGATCTCGCCACCGGCGATCCGGAGCGCGCGGGGCAGGAGGCCGGTGAGCGCGTAGGCGCTCATCGACTTGCCCGAGCCCGATTCGCCGACGACGCAGAGGATCTTCCCGGGCACCAGGTCGAGGCTCAGATCCTCGACCGCGTGCGGCCGGTCGGCGCCCGCCGGCAGGGCGAGGGTCAGGTTGCGGATCTGGACGACCGGTTCGCTCATCGCTGCCCCTCAGGTGCCCGCCGGGCGGGCGGCTGTCGTGACGTGAAAACTGTCTGAGACCCTGTTCGCGTGCCGTGTGGCTTCTCCAGCCTGCGACCTCATCCTGAGGCGTCAGTCCATCGGAGATGGACTGACCTCGAAGGAGGGCTCCAGATCGCGCTGAGACTTCTGGAGCCTTCCTTCGAGGCTGTGCGATCTGTGATCGGCCAGCACCTCAGGATGAGGTCGCGGGTGGGGGACAACAGGCTTCGGATGTCAGGATGTCTGTCCCGCCGCCCGCCGCGCCGCCAGCACTGCCGGCCCGCTCTCGCCGAGATCCCAGAACAGGCCGGCCATCAGCCCCAGCGCCTCGCGGGTCTGCGGCCCGAGCAGGTGCTCGTCCGGGGCGTGCTGCGAGCAGGCCGGGTAGGAATGCGGCACCCAGAGCGTCGGCAGGCCGAGGATCTCCGAGAAGGCGTCGTTCGGCAGCGAGCCGCCGAGATTGGGCAGCAAAGCCGGGCGCTTGCCCGTGCTCTCGGCGATCGAGGCCAGGGCGAAGGCGACCCACGGATCCTCGACCGGCAGGCGCGTGGCGCGGAAGACCTCGGTGCGGGTCGCCCGCACCTCGACCATCGGAAAGCCCTTGGCGTCGAGGTGCCGGCGGAGCGCCGGCAGGATGCCCTCCCAGTCGGTGCCGACGACGAAGCGCAGCTGCAGGGTCGCCTTGGCGGAGGGCGGCACGGCGTTCTGCGGGCCGTCCGGATCGCCGCACTTGAAGGCCAGCACTTCCAGGGTGTTCCAGGCGAAGACACGCTCGGCCGGGGTCAGGCCCGGCTCGCCCCAGCCCTCATCGATCGCCGGCGCGTTCGGGTCGCCCCCGACCGTGATGTCGGCGAGCGCCGCGCGCACGCCCTCGGGGATCGGCGGCGGCCGCAGGGCATCGAGGAGGATGCGGCCCTGCCCGTCGACGAGGCTGGCGATGGCGCTCGCCAGCACGGTGCCGGGGTTGCGCAGGAGCCCGCCCCAGTTGCCCGAGTGGTGACCGCCCTCGCGCAGGTCGACCACCAGCTCGAAGGTGTAGCCGCCGCGGGAGCCGAGGAACATCGTCGGCCGCGCGGCCTCGATCCGCGGCCCGTCGGAGGCGATGAGAAGGTCGGACTTCAGCGCCGAGGCCTCCGCCCGACAGACCTCGCGCAGGCCCGGCGAGCCGGCCTCCTCGCCCATCTCGATCAGCAGCGTGACGTTGAAGCCGAGTGTCCCCCCGCGCGCGCGCATCACGGCGTCCAGCGCGCCGAGGTTGATCAGGTGCTGGCCCTTGTTGTCGGCGGTGCCGCGCCCGTACCAGCGCTCGCCCTCGACCACGACCTCGAGCGGGTGCAGGCCGCTGCGCCACTGCTCGGGGTAGTTCCTTACCGTGTCGCCGTGGCCGTAGGTCAGCATCGTCGGCAGGTCGTCGCCCTCGTGCCGGGTGGCGATCAGGAACGGCCCTTGCCCCGGCTTCGGGTTGTCGACGAGGCGGGTCTCGAAGCCGAGCCGCGACACCAGCGGGACGACGAACTCGGTGAGGTAGGCGGCGAGGTGCGGCCCCTGGTCGGGGGCCTGGCTCTCGGTCGGCAGGGAAACCGCCCGGCGGAGCACGGCGAGGAAGCCGCCGTCGTCGTAGTGCTGATGGGCCAGCGCGATGGCATCGCGTCGCGACATGGGGAGGACTTTCTGTACGCGGGTGGGACGGGAACGATGTTCGGGCTTGTTCGAGGGTGGGCGGAACCCCGGTCGAATTCCTTTGTCCCACCTTGAACCTCATCCTGAGGTGCCGGCGATCGGAGATCGCTGAGCCTCGAAGGAGGGCTCCAGTTGGCCCTGAGATCTCTGGAGTCCTCCTTCGAGGCCGCGACGCGGAGCGATCTTCGATCGCCGGCACCTCAGGATGAGGATCAGGGTTGGAAGGTAGGCGAGGATCTGCTGGCCATCCCTCAATGCCGCCCCTCCGGCGCCGTGATGTCCCGCACCCCGTCGCCCAGGAGGTTGATGCCGAGCACCAGGACCAGGAGCGCCACGCCCGGGATGGTGATGACCCAGGGCTGGAAGAACATGTACTGCTTGCCCTCGGCGATCATCAGCCCCCAGGAGGGCAGCGGCGGCTGCACGCCGAGGCCCAGGAAGGAGAGTGCGGCCTCGAGCAGGATCGCGTGCGCCATCTCCAGCGTCGCCACCACGATCAGCGCGTTGAGGATGTTGGGCAGGATCTCCTGGGCGAGGATCCGCACCGGGCCGAAGCCCGCGGCGCGGGCGGCGGCCACGAAGTCCTGGGCGCGCACCTGCCGGGTCGCCGCGCGGGTGACCACCGCGAACCGGTCCCAGAGCAGGAAGCCGAGCACCAGCACCACCACCTTGAGCGAGCCACCGACGAGGGACGCCATGGCGAGCGCCACCAGAACCACCGGCATCGCCAGCCGCGTGGTGACAACGTAGCTCACCACCGCGTCGACCCGGCCGCCATAGTAGCCCGCCAGCACCCCGAGGGTGGTGCCGATGATCCCGGAGATCAGGGCGGCGGAGAGCCCGATCAGCAGCGAGATCTGGCTGCCGTAGATCAGGCGGCTGAGGTAGTCGCGCCCGAGCTTGTCGGTGCCGAGCAGGTGCGCGACGCCGCCCTTGGCGTGCCAGACGGGCGGGATCAGGCGGCGCGAGACGTCCTGGGCGTAGGGATCGTGCGGGGCGATGAGCGGGGCGGCCAGCGCCGCCAACACGATGAAGCCGACGATGGCCGCCCCGATCAGGAAGCCGCCGTGGGACAGGCCGCGCCGGAGCGCGATCGCCGCCGGCGAGCGCGCCGGAGGCAGGGCGACCTCGGCGGGGGCCGGCGTGAGGGTGGCGGGGCGAGGCGTCATGTGCGCAGCCGCGGATCCAGGAGGGCGTTGAGCAGGTCGGCGGCCAGCGTCAGGGCGATGTAGATCATCGCCAGGACCAGCACGATCGCCTGGACCACGGGGAAGTCGTTGCGGGCGATCGATTCCCAGGCGAGCTGGCCGAGGCCCTGGAGCGAGAAGACCGCCTCGATCACGATCGAGCCGCCGAGCATGAAGCCGAACTGGACGGCGGCGAGGGCGATCACCGGGATCACGGCGTTGCGCAACGCATGGCGGACCAGGATCTTGCGCGGGGCTAAGCCCTTCGCCCGGGCGGTGCGGACGTAGTCGGAGGACAAAACCTCCAGCATGCCGTTGCGGGTGAGCCGCATCACCGCCGGCATGGCGTAGTAGCCGAGCGCGACCGCCGGCAGCACGAAGTGCTTCCAGGTCGCGTTGCCGGAGACCGGCAGCCAGCGCAGGTTGACGGAAAAAATCAGGATCAGGGTGAGGCCGAACCAGAAGCTCGGCATCGCCTGGCCGAGCACCGAGACGGCGAGCGCCGCCCGGTCGAGCCAGGTGTCGCGGTGGAACGCCGCCAGCACCCCGAGGGGGATCGCGACGAGGAGCGCCACCGCGAGCGCGATGACCCCGAGGGTCAGGGTCACCGGCATGCGCGCGGCGACGAGGTCGGTCACGTGCTCGGGGAAGTAGAACGAGCGCCCGAAATCGAGGTGGAGCGCCCGCCAGGCCCAGGCCGCGTATTGCACGATCAGCGGCCGGTCGAGCCCGTGCTGCGCACGGATCGCCGCGATCTGCTCGCCGATGGCCTCCGGGCCGGCGATGGCGGTGGCGATGTCGCCCGAGAGGTGCAGCAGCACGAAGCTCGCGACCGAGACGGTCAGCGCGACGCTGACCGCGACGAGGATGCGGCGGAGCGCGAAGGCGAGCATCGTCCCCTCACTTCCACGACGCCGCGTAGAAGCGCGGCACCTCGTCGGCCTGGGCGGTGAAGGCGAGGTCCCGGCTGAAGGCGTAGTTCGACGGGTAGGAGAACATCGGCACGACGTAGGCCTCACCGGCGATGCGCGCGAGCGCCTCTGCGTACTTGGCCTTGCGGGCGGCCGGATCGCTGCCGGTGTCGCCGGCCTGGAGTGTCGCGATCACCGCGGGATCGCGGGCGAGGTCCTCCTCGCCGCCCCGGAAGTAGATGCCGGTGAAGGCCGAGACGTCGTTGATCGAGAACGAGCCCCAGGTCTGGAAGCCGATCGAGGTCTTGCCGCCCCGCAGCGCATCCCGGAAGGCGGCATAGCGCAGGTAGTTGAGCTTCGCCCGGATGCCGACGGCGCGCAGGTAGCCGATCACCGCCTCGGCGTAGTCGCGCTCGCGATAGGCCGCGAGGTCGATCTCGAAGCCGTTCGGGTAGCCCGCTTCCTTGAGGAGCGCGCGCGCCTTGGCCGGGTCGTAGGCGTAAGCCGGCACGCCCGCGTCCGTGCAGCCGAACTGGTCGATGAAGCAGGCGGCGTTCATCACCCGGGCGCCGCCGCGCACCAGGTTGTCGACCATCGCCTTGCGGTCGATGGCGTGAAAGATCGCCCGGCGCACGCGGGCGTCCTTGATCGGCGAGTTCTCCATCGCCCGGCCCTGCACGTCGAATTGCAGGAAGCCGACCCGCATCGTCTCGGCGGAGAGCACGGTCAGGGTCGGGTCGTTCTTGAGCTGCTCGGCCTGGTCGGTCGGCACGCGCCAGATCCAGTCGACGCCGCCGGTCATCAGCTCGGCCATCCGGCTGTCGCCGTCCGGGATCACCCGGAACTCGAGCTTGCCGATCTTCGGCCGCCCGAGCGGGCTGCCCGGCCAGTATTTGTCGTTGCGTACCATCCGGACGCCCTTGCCGCTCTCGACGGCGACGATGCGGTAGGGCCCGGTGCCGACCGGCGCCTTGCTGAAGCCGTCGAGGCCGACTTTTTTGAAGTAGGCGGCCGGAAAGATCGGGGTCGGGCCCGAGAGGTATTCGAGGGCGGCCGGGAACGGGGCCTTGAGGTGGATCCGCACGCTGTGCGGGCCGGTCACCTCCGTCGCCTTCATCCAGTCGACGTTGCCCTTGGTGACGATCTTCGCCTCGGGCGTCAGCACGTAGTTGAACGTGAAGGCGACGTCCTCGGGCGTCAGGGGATCGCCGTTGTGGAAGGTCACGCCCTCGCGGATCGTCAGGTCCAGGGTCACCGGGTCGACCCAGGTCCAGGCCGTGGCGAGCTGCGGCTGGTGCTCGCCGGTCTTCGGGTCGCGGTGGATCAGCGTGTCCCAGACGTTGCGGGCCAGGATCACGCCCTCGCGCACGCTGTTGTGGTAGGGGCTCAGGTTCTCCGGCTCGCTGTCCGAGGCGTAGACCAGGGTGTCGTTGGCCTTGGCCGCAAGCGCCGGGCCGGCGAGGCCGGCGAGGAGGAGGCCCGCGAGGAGCGCGCCCATTCCGCGCATCGTCCCCACCCGCACCCGGCCCGCGTCGATCCGTATCGGCATGTCGGCTCCGCCTCGTCGAGGGCAGCGCGGGCGCCCGGGCCCGTCATGCTGCACTGCCACATTCTTCACCCTGCCAGGATGTTGCGCAGATCCGATCGCAGCAAGACGAATTTGTCGATAGCTTCGTTGCCGAAACGGCAAGGCAGAGCGGCATCGATGCAGACGACGGCGTTGCGCTACTTCCTGGCGGTCGCGCGCGACGGCACGATCGCGGCGGCCTCCGCCCGGCTCAACGTCGCGCCTTCGGCGATCAGCCGGCAGATCGCCAACCTCGAGGCCGAGCTCGCCTGCCTGCTGTTCGAGCGCCGTCCGCGCGGCATGGTCTTGAGCCCGGCCGGCGAGCTCCTGGCCGGCCACGCCCGCCAAGTCCTGTCGAGCGCCGAGCAGGTCGTCACCGAGATCCGCGAGCTCGAAGGGTTGTGGCGCGGCCTCGTGCGCGTCGCCACCACCGAGGCCTTCGCGATCGAGCTCGTGCCGGGCGTGGTGGCGGAGTTCCACGCCCGCCACCCGGGCATCCGGTTCGAGCTCGCCGTGCTGCCGCCGGCCCAGGTCACCCACCGGGTGGTCCAGGGCGACGCCGATCTCGGGCTCACCTTCAGCCTGGCGCCCTCCGGCGACATTGCGGTGGCCTACCGCCACAGCCTCGACATGGTGGCGCTCTGCGCCCCCGACCATCCGCTGGCGGGGCGACGCCTCGTCGGCCTTGCCGATATCGCCGCCTACCCGGTCGCCCTCCTGCCCCGCGACACCACCCTGCGCACCATCCTGGACGCGGCCTGCGCCGAGGAGGGCATCCGGATCGAGCCGGCGCTGAGCGCGAACGTCCTCTCGGCCCTCATGCCCTTCGTGCACCGCAGCCGCGGCCTCACCCTGGTGTCCTCGATCGCGCTCCAGGGCCAGGTCGCCCGCGGCGAGCTTCGGGCGCTGCCGATCCGGTCGCGCCGCAGCCTCGCCCGCGGCATCGAGGTCCAGACCATGCGCGACCGGCGCCTGCCGCGGGCGGTGCAGGCGTTCCTGGCCGCGCTCGTCGCGGCGTTGCCGCCGGTGCGAGATTAGAGCGATCCGAACCTGCCGGCTGCACTTGACGGACGAGCGTATCGCGCCGAGGATGACTGGACAGAGTCGGTCGATCCGGCTCGCCGGAAGGGATCTTGACCCGCCTTGCGCTCCGCTCTGCTTGACGAGACGTCCGCCGGCCCGGGCGCGATCCCGGCGCGATGACCTCGATCGCGGGCCTGCCCGACTTCCTGCTCTATCTCGCCGCCGCGGCGGGGCTGACCGGCCTCTACCTGACGGTCTACACCCTCGCCACGGCGCATAACGAGGTCGCGCTGATCCGCCGGGACGTGTCGGCCGCGTCGGTCGCCCTCGGCGGCAGCCTGCTCGGCTTCACCCTGCCGCTGGCGGTGGCGATCTACAACGCCCGCTCCCTGCTCGACTGCTTGGTCTGGGGCCTCGTCGCCCTGGTGGTGCAGATCGCGGTCTACTGGCTGGTCCGCCTCGCGGTGCCGGACCTGTCGCGGCGGATCGAGGACGACCGGGCGGCCGCCGCCATCCTGCTCGGGGCCGCCTCCCTCGCCGGCGGCGTCGTGAATGCCGCCGCGATGACCTATTGAGGCGATCGTCCGATGAGCGAGCCGGCGCCCGAGGCCCCGAAGATTCCCCGCCGCTCCAAGCGCTCGGCCACGATCTCCCTGGTGCTCGTCGCCGGCGCGGGCGCCGCGGCCGTCGGGCTCGCCCGCCTCGATGCGACCCAGAAGGACGAGGACGTGCTCGTCTACGGGACGCTCGGCGCCTGCATCGCCGAGCGGCTGCGCAGCCCGGAGGCCTGCACCGACGCCGACAGGGCCGCCCGCACGGCCTACGCGGCGACCGCGCCGCGCTACGAGACCCTGGCGGATTGCGAGCGCCACCACGGCAGCGGCGGCTGCGTTCCGGGCGTGAGCGTGACGGCGGAGGCCGCGGACAAGTACCTGCCGGCGATGGCCGCCTTCATGATGGGGCGGACCGAGGAGCAGAACCTCGCGGTCCAGCCGCTCTACGCCCACGCCCCCGAGGAGCAGGGACAGGGGCATGCGGGGGCCGCGCATATGGGCGGCTACTGCACCGGCTGGGGCGGGCGGGTCGCCTATGCGGGCGGCGCGTCGCGGGTCCACGTCCCGGCCTCGGTCGCCCACACCACGTCCTCGACGCCGCGCCTCGTCGCCCGCGGCGGCTTCGGCGGGACCGGGCGGGCGATGGCCTCGGCGGGTGGCGGGCACGCGGCCGGATCCGGGGGCGGCTGATGCGCCGCGTCGCGATCCCCGAGCGGCCCGACTGGCGCGACCACGCGGCGCGCGCCGGCTTCCAGTTCCACTCCTTCGACGGCGCGCCGTACTGGGACGAGAGCGCCTACTACGCCTTCAGCCTGGCGGAGATCGAGGCGGAGATCGAGGAGCCGAGCCGCGCGCTCCACGCGCTCTGCCTCGCCTTCGTCGAGCGCGCGATCGCGGATGGCGAGATCCTCGCCTCGTTGCGGATCCCCGAGCATGCCTGGGACGCGATCCGGGCGAGCTGGCGCCGGCGCGACCCCGCGCTCTACGGCCGCCTCGACCTCAGCTACGGCGGCGCCGGCCCGGCGAAGCTCCTCGAATACAATGCCGACACGCCGACCGCCCTCTACGAGAGCGCGGTGTTCCAGTGGCTCTGGCTCGAGGACGGGCTCGCGCAGGGACGCCTGCCGGCGGGCTGCGACCAGTACAATTCGCTGCACGAGCGGCTGATCGCGCGCTTTACGGAGATCGCCGCGGCGACCGGTGCGGGCCGCATCGCCTTCGCGAGCTTCCCCGACGCGCCGGAGGACCGCGGCACGGTCGCCTACCTGCAGGATTGCGCGCTCCAGGCCGGCCTCGCCGCGCCGTTCCTGCCGGTCGAGGCGATCGGGCTCGGCGCCGGCGGGTGGTTCGTCGACGAGGCCTCCCGCCCGATCGAGGCGCTGTTCAAGCTCTATCCGTGGGAGTGGATGTTCGCCGACCCGTTCGGCCGGGCGGTCGGCGCCTCGCCCACCCGCTTCCTGGAGCCGCCCTGGAAGGCGGTCCTCTCCAACAAGGGGATGCTCGCCCATCTCTGGGCGATGGAGCCGGGCCACCCGAACCTCCTGCCGGCCTTCTTCGAGGAGGATCCGGCCAAGGCCGCGCTCGGCGACAGCTTCGTCAAGAAGCCGCTCTACGCCCGCGAGGGCGCCAACGTCCTGATCGTGCGCGACGGCGCCGTCGCGGCCTATGGCGAGGGTCCGTACGGGGCCGAGGGCTATGTCCGCCAGGGCCTCGCCGCCCTGCCGCGCTTCGGCGAGGCGTACGCCCTGATCGGCAGCTGGATCGTCGGGGACGTCCCCGCCGGCCTGTGCCTGCGCGAGGCCGATGGCCTCATCACCACGGACCGCGCCCGCTTCGTGCCGCACGTCATCGACCCGTGAGCGCGGCGGCTCCCGCTCACGCGGCGCCGGCCCCGCAGCACGCCCCGCTCTCCTTCACCGGGCAGAGCGGTCCGCAGGACGCCACCCCCGGCAGGCGCTGCCGCAGGCAGCAGGTGCGACGGCGGGCGCCGCACAGGGCCTGGGCGAGCGGGCTGCGGGCGCAGGGCGGACCGCCGCACCAGCCGAGGCAGGCCGCGACCTCCGGGCAGGCCAGCGTCTCGGGCTCGCCGAGCTGGCGCGCGACGTAGTCGAGGATCACCGCGGCGTTGCCCCAGATCACCCGGGGGGCGATGCCGCACTGCTCCCGGCACAGCTCGACGAAGGGCCGCAGGTGGTCCTCGACGAGGCCCGCGAGCCCGGCGGGACGATCCTCATGCTCGATCTCCTGCGGCACCAGGAACCGGGCGGGGCGGCCCGCCGCGTCGAGCTCGAGGCTCGTCGTCGCGAAGGCGAGCGGCAGCGGCCGCCGCAGGCGCACGAGCGCCGTCATCACGGGGGTCGCGAGCGGCGCGAGGTAGAACTGGCTCCAGTAGGAGACGAGGGCGCGCCGGTCGACCGCGCCGGGGCAGACCCCGAGCCCGGCCCCGAAGGCCGCGAGCGTGGCCTCGAACACGGCGGGGTCGCGCAGCGCGACGAGGGGCGTCGCCCCCGGCCCGCCGGGGCCGGCGGCCACGCCCTCCCGGTAGGCGCCGAGGGAATCCGGGACGCGGGACACGACGTCCTGGATCATCGGAGGCCCGCCCGGTCGGCCCGCCTCGTGCGGGCGACCACGAGGGCGAGCCAGGCGAGCGCCGCGGCGTAGAGCGGCATCGCGGCGGCGAAGTAGGCGGGCCAGCCGGCCAGGGCGGCGAGCGCCGGGGCGGCGACCCGGAGCGGCATCGCCGCGAAGAAGGCGGCGCCGAACAGGAGCGCGTAATCGGTGGCGGGCCGCGGTCCTTCTGCCCAGCGATAGATCATGTTGAACACCGGCACCCCGAGGAAGCCGCCGAAGACGTAGTTCAGGATCGTGGCGGTCACGGCCAGCCCCTCGGCGCGAATGGCGCAGGCCGCCGCCATCAGGCCGCCGGAGGCCAGCACCCCGATCCCGCCGAGCAGGATCAGCCGCACGGTGCCGAAGCGGGCCGCCAGGCCGCCGGCCATCAGGGCCATCGCCAGGTTGACCGCCGGCAGGATCGTGCCGGTGAGGAACCCGACCCGGCCGAGCGGCACCCCGAGGTCGAGGAGCGCCAGGGTGTTGGGGCCGGCCAGCAGGTAGGCGGCGGCGAAGTAGGCGCCGAGCGCCGCGATGCGGCCGACGAGGGCGCGCAGGCGCCCGAACGACCCGGACCAGCTTTCCGGCGCGCCGCCAAGACCCCGCAGCCGCGCCTCCGGATAGGCGAGGATCGGCAGGAGGCAGAGCGCGTCGAGGCCCGCGCAGGCGAGGAGCGCCGCCGGCCAGCCGAGCGCGTCGTAGGAGCCGACCAGGACGCCGACGCCCAGGATGCCGCCGAGCGAGGCGCCGCAGAGCTTGGCCGAGGCGACGAAGGCCCGCCGCTCCGCCGGCACCGTCTCGACGACGAGCGCCTCGAGGGCGATGTCCATGGTGGCGCTGCAGGCGCAGGTCGCGATGGCGAGGACCAGCAGCGCGGCGAGCGGCCAGTGCTCGCCGAGGCTCAAGGTTGCGAGGAGCGCCACCGTGGCGCCCTGCGCCGCGACGATCCAGCCGAGGCGGTGCCCGAGGAAGGGCAGCCGCACCCGGTCGAGCAGGGCCGCCCACAGGAAGGTGAGCCCGACCGGCAGGTTGATGAGCTGCAACAGCCCGACCTCGGCGAGGTCGAGGCCGCGCGCCCGCAGGATCAGCGGCGCGCCGCCGGACAGGAAGCCGAGCGTCGCCCCGAAGGTCACGTAGAGGCAGAAGAACGGGGCGAGCGGGCGCAGGGCGGAGAGGATGCTGCGCGCGTCGCGGGGCGCGAGGGCCTGCGTCACCGCGCGCGAGGCCCGGCGCCGGGACGAGCCGCGGCGTGCCGTGCCGCCGCGAGAGCGTAGTTTGGAATCACACTAATTCTGCTTTGCGTGACAGTGACTTAATGCCTTACGGGAGCGCGCCCGGGCATTCAAGCCGCCCCTTGCCCGCGCGGCGCCCTCGGGGACGCGGCGTCGCGTCAGAAGATCGCCGTCATGGGCGCGTCGCCGGGCCGGACGAGGCCGCGATACATGCCGGCGGTGTTGAACGGCATGGCGACCCGCCCGCGCACATCGACCGCGATCAGGCCGCCCTCGCCGCCCAGCGGCGTGAGCGCGTCCCGCACCACTGCCTCGGCGGCGGTCGCGAGGTCGAGGCCCGCATAGGCCATGCGGGCGCAGACGTCGTGGGCGGCGGCGGCGCGGATGAAGACCTCGCCGGTGCCGGTGCAGGACACCGCCGCGGTGCGGTCGTCGGCGTAGGTGCCGGCGCCGATCAGCGGCGAATCGCCGATGCGGCCCGGCCGCTTGTTGGTCATGCCGCCGGTCGAGGTCAGGGCCGCGAGATGGCCGTGGCGGTCGAGCGCGACGGCCCCGACGGTGCCGAACTTGTGGCGCTCGCCGAGGGGCGCCGACCCGTCGTGGTCGAGGCTGACCCGCCCCTCCGCCTGCGCCGCCGCGAGCTGGCGCCGGCGCTCCTCGGTCGAGAAGAAGTCCGGCGCGACCATCTCGAGCCCGTGCCGGCGGCAGAAATCCTCGGCCCCGGCCCCGGCGAGGAGGACGTGCGTGCCCTCGTCCATCACCGCGCGGGCGGCCCGGCCGGGCCGGCGCACCCGGGTCAGGCCCGCGACGGCGCCGGCGCGCAGGGTCGCGCCGTCCATGATCGCGGCGTCGAGCTCGTGCGTGCCGGCGCTGGTGAAGACCGCGCCGTGGCCGGCATTGAACAGCGGGCATTCCTCCAGGAGGTCGACCGCGAGGCCGACTGCCGCGAGGGCGCTGCCGCCCTCCGCCAGGCACCGCTCGCCCGCCGCCAGGATCGCCGCCAGGGCGTCGTGATAGGGCGCCTCGGCGGCGGGGTCGGCCCGCGCGATCGTGCCGGCGCCGCCGTGGATGACGAGGACGGGACGGGATTCGGTCATGGCGTCAGGATCCGGGTCGCGGGATGATTCGGGTGGAGGCAGCGTCACCGGCATCAAGGGCCTCGGCGAGGCGATCGCCAACGCGGTCGGCCACGCGACGGGCTGGCGCATCCGCGACCTGCCGATCCGGATCCAGGACCTGCTGTGACAGGTTTTCCGGCCGCGTCACCCCGCATCCCGGAGCCGCTGCCCCGCCTCGCCGTAGCCGAGCGCCGCCGCGGCGCGGTTGGCGATGCCGCGGCTCAGCGTCACCCATTCGAGGTCGTTGATCGCCTTGACCAGGCGCGCGCGCTCCGGCGCGTCCTCCTCGATAGATCCCGCCTCGGCGAGGTTCACGGCGGCGATCAGGACCTGGTCGCGCCCGTCCTCGATCCGGGGATCGCGCTCGACATGGCCGCGCACGGCGTCGTCGAAGCCCTTGATGACCGCCCAGGGCAGCGCGTCGGCGCTGCAGCCCGCCGGGTAGCTCCGGGCGATGCCGCGGGCACCCGCCGCGGCCTCCCGGACGAGTTCGACGAGCTTGGCGACCATGGCGTATCCGTCCTGCCTGTCCGGAGCGGGAACCCGCGAGGCCGCTCGCGGGTCCCGTGGGGCGTGGTTCCGGGCGGTCAGCGCACCAGCTGCCCTTCCGCCGCCGCGGCGCTCATCTCCTCGGCATCGGCGGGCAGCAGCGTGCGCTCGGCGACCATCCGGTCGGCCGCCGCCTTCACGGCCCGCGGGAACCCGCGAGGCCGCTCGCGGGTCCCGTGGGGCGTGGTTCCGGGCGGTCAGCGCACCAGCTGCCCTTCCGCCGCCGCGGCGCTCATCTCCTCGGCATCGGCGGGCAGCAGCGTGCGCTCGGCGACCATCCGGTCGGCCGCCGCCTTCACGGCCCGCGGGAACCCGCGAGGCCGCTCGCGGGTCCCGTGGGGCGTGGTTCCGGGCGGTCAGCGCACCAGCTGCCCTTCCGCCGCCGCGGCGCTCATCTCCTCGGCATCGGCGGGCAGCAGCGTGCGCTCGGCGACCATCCGGTCGGCCGCCGCCTTCACGGCCGCCGCGTAGGCGCCCGGCGTCGGGTAGCGCTCCTCGATCGAGGGCCGCGGGTCGTTGGCGGCCCTGGCGGCGGCCTTCGTGTCGGGGAAGGGGAGCACGCCGGCCTTCTGGTTGCACAGGGTCTCGGCGGCGATGCCGCGGGTCGGGTTCCAGGCGGTGTAGGTCGCCCGCGGCACCTCGATCAGCGGCAGGCGGATGCCCGCCAGGGTGTTGCCGTCGGGATCGACCTTCGGCAGCAGCAGCGGGTAGGTGCCGCGCACCACCGGCGGGTCGCCGGGTCCGGCCCCGGGCTCGACCCACTGGGCCGGGTTGTAGAGACCGGTATAGGGGAGCCCGGGGATCGGCGGGTAGAGATGGGCGGCCGGCCCCAGCGTGCCGTCGGCCCGCGAGGGATAGCGGCTCTCCGGCGGCTCGACCCCGTCGGTGATCCAGGCCTCGAGCGCGGTGATGAGCGCGCGGGCCGACGCCCCGGCATGGACCGGGCTCACCGGCAGGGCGCAGCCGGGCTCGCGCGTCGTCACGGCGTCGGGGGCGGCGAAGTGCGGCGCGCCGGTGATCATGTAGGCCCGGACCTCCGGCGGCTGGGCGACATGAGCGCCGCGGGTGTCGGTGGTCACCAGGGCGCCGCGGGAGCCCCACATCTCGTACTCGCTGTCGACATGCATCAGCCGCGGGCAGGTATTGCCGAGCCGGCAGCGCAGGAACAGGCCGTCGCGCCGGCCCGTCAGGGCGTCGGTCGTCGTCGCGTAGGCGAAGGGGAACTGGTCGGCCGGGTAGTAGCGGTCGAGATGCGGCGCCGGGTTGCGGCCCGGCTGGGCGAAGCGGGCATTGGTGAAGCTGCGCCGGCTGCCGGCGATGTGCGGCATCATCCCGTCGAACACCATCCGGCCGCGCTCGTCCTCGTTGAGGCCGAGATAGAGCACGTCGCGCAGGACCCGGCCCGATTGCGAGACGCCGAACCCGATCGCCCGGTCGATGCCGCTGCTTCCGTCCCGCGCCAGGGGATTCTGCGGGCCGGCATCGTGGCGCAGGAAGGTCGCGACGTCGCGGATCGCCGCGAGGCCGAGGCCCATCACGGCCGGGTCGCGGGCGGTGTAGCGCAGCTCGTAGAGGGCGCTGCCGTCGAACCCCTCGGGCCGCGTGATCTCGATCGTCTTCGCGTCGCGGTAGCGGAACGACAGGCCCGGCGGCGTCGCCCGCGGGTCCTCGGGCTTCGCCCGCACGGTGAGGACGGCCTTCGCCGGGTCGAGGTCGGCCGCCGGCCAGGTCAGCGTCGCGGTGACCGGGGATTTCGTATGGTCGAACACCCATTCCTCGCGGGACGGGCCGGTGACGCCCTGGAGCACCGGCAGGCGGATGCCCATGCCGGCACCCGGGGCGATGTCGCCCTGCCAGCCGATCCAGGCCAGGGTGTAGCCCCGCGACAGCAGGAAGCCCCGCCCCGCATCGTCCGCCTGCGCGAGCCGGCCCGAGGCCTCGGTCGAGGAGCCCTCGAAGAGCGGGCCCATCAGCTTGCGGCCGCGGTTGGGGATCTCGACGAGGAGCAGGCCGTTGGGGCGCTCCGGCCGCAGCACCACCACGTCGGCCACCGCCTCGACCCGGCCCTCGGCGTTGCGGGGCGCGAGCGCGATGTCGGCGATGATGGCGTTGTGGGGATCGGCGGGATCGAGGGCGATGGTCGCCCGCCCGGTGATCTTCTCCGCCGTGCCGCGCTCGCCGAAGCGGCGGCCCTGCAGCGCCGGCCGCTCGACCGACACGGTCTCGAACCGCGTCACCTCGGCCTCGGCCGCCCCGGCGATGACGCCGCCCCCGAGCAGCGCCAGGGCCGCAGCCCTCCCCATCCTCGTCATGTCGCATCCTCCGCGGGGCCACGTCCGGGCCCCTTCCGGCGCGACCCTAGAAGCGCGCGGCGGCGCTGTGAACCGGCGTCGTCGGCGTGGCGCCTCGGCGCCGGAGGCGGTCGGCTGCTGTGCCGCAGGGTGGGGCCGGACGCGCGGCGAACTTCGGGCGCGGGCGCGCGTCGTCACACCAGACCGCGAGGCGTCCTCGCATCGATCAGGATCACGCACCCATGAGCTTCGCCACCGACGTCCCCCCGCATCTCTCGGCGCAGCGCGGCGACACGCCCGCACCCGTCGAGGCGCCGCGCCCGAACACCGCGATGCTCAAGGGCGACATCGATTCCGGCCGCAGCGGGGACAAGGTCGAGGTGTTCGATCCCGGGATGGCGATGCTCGGCACCTGCGAGGAGGCGGGCGGCAATGCCCTCTCGCCGAAGGACATCGCGCGGGCCCGCTTCGCCGAGATCAAGGAGCGCTGGCGCCTGTCGCCGCGCAAGCCCGGCTACGCGCACAATCACGTCGACCCGACGCTCGCCTTGTATGTCGGGTTCATCGGGGTGGCGGGCATCGGCCTCTCGGCCGCGATCTGGCTCGCCCGCGCCACCGTGTAGGCGACGCCTTCGGGCGAGCCCCACCGCGCAGTATCCGCCCCCGGTCCGAGGCCGCTTCGCTGTGCGGCACGAGCCCGGGGGGAGTATGATGAGCGGGCTTCGTGCGCCTCAGGCGCGCCGGAGCGCCCGGAACGGCGCCGCCACGAGGGTGCACAAGCCGCCGACCGTGAGGACGAGGGCGACCGAGAGGAGCGCCCCGAAGATGCTGATGAAACGCACGCGACTGCCTCGCTGGGATGGCTGCGCGCCGCGGCGGCGCCGCGGCGGGTTCGTCCGGCACGAGGCGCCCCAAACAAGGCAGGAGTGAGGACTCAGGGCAACGCTCAAGCTGGAATTGGCGAGCCCGACGTCGCGCTCGACCCAGACTCCTGCTCCGGGCGGTGCGGCCGTTCGGGTGGTTAACGAAATGCGAGTGTCCGCGCGCCGGATCGTCTCGGGATCGGTCCACGGCTGGCTGGATCAGAACGGGACCCGGACGCCGCGCCGATGCGATTCGGGCCGTCCACGATCGACTGGCCGAAGACACCGGACAGAATCGGTCAGCCCAAGGACTCATTGATAAAGCCCGTCGCCGCGAGGGCGAGTGCCCGGTGATGGGTCAGAATTGAGCGGCATACCCGGCAGGCAGCTGCGCCTGGCTGGAACCAGGCTTGTGAATCAATACGCCGCCGCCCCGCCTCCATGCGCGAATTGAATGACCCGGCTGCGCGTGAGGGCACGAGGCTGTCCGGCGCCGGCCGGCCGGATTGCCTCAGGCCCGCCGGAACGCTTCGGGTTAGATCTTCGTTTGCACGGTGACCCCCCGCATGGGGAGCAGACAAAAGCAGGAGCACGACATGGCAGTCGATAAGGACCGCGTTGAGGGCTCCGCCACGAATTTGGGCGGCAAGATCAAAGAAGGCGCGGGCAACCTCACAGGTGACGAGAAGCTCAAGAACGAGGGCATTGTCGATCAAGTCAAGGGCAAGGTCCAGAACGCCGTAGGCAGCGTGAAGGATGCCCTCAAGGGCAAGTGAGTCGACATGGCAGGACGCCCTCTCACGTGTCGGATCGCGGCGCGTGAGAGGGCCCCGGCTGAACCTGAGGGGTCAGGCATTGCAGACCCAACCCGCATTCTGACGGATCAGGTTTCCCATTCCGGCATGACGAGCCGAAGCACCTTTTTGCGATGATGTGCCGGACGCCGTCCGCGCCGTGGCGATTGTGAACGTGAGATGTCGTCCATGCCGCAGGTCTGCCGGACCGGCGGCTCGCAAGGGACTCATTCCAGCAGATTGTCAGCCAGCGCAACGGCCTGGCCAAGCGTGGCGTCCCCGGCAGGGCTCGAACCTGCGACCCCAGGTTTCATCCCACTTCGGCTTTCGCCGCCGCCGCGAGGCGTTCGTGGTCTGGACTATCCCTTCACCGTAGGCCCGCAAGATGCCCTGCAGAGGCCCTTAGGTGCCGCCCGTCTAGTCTCTACACCTTCCCGGCCTGGCAGGCCGGGCTTGGCTCGGGATCGGCGTGAGCGAAAGGCGGCTCGACGCTTTCCCCGACTTTGAGCGGATCCGCCGCGCGGTTTCCCGGCGCGACGCCCAATTCGGCTTAGGAAACCTGTGCTCTGTCCAGCTGAGCTACGGAGACCCACGGCAGGCCTCTTACCATCCCGGCCGCGTTCCGCCAACCTCGCATGAGGCGATGGGATCCAGAGGGGCGGGTTTCCGGCATGAGGGGACGGGTCGCGGCAGCCTTCGGTCTCGCGCTCCTCGCCGGCGGGGCGGACGGGGCCCCGCGCCCGCGCGAGCCGCCGGCCTGCCGGGGCCGGATCGCCGGGCAGGACCGGCTCGACTCGGTGGCGGCGCGGGGCGAGCTCGTCCTCGCCTCCGGGCGGCGGGCCCGCCTCGACGGCCTGCGCTGGCCCGACGACCCGGCGGCGGCCGAGGCGGCGCGGGCCTGGCTCGCCGGGTTCGCCGGCCGGCCGCTCGCCACCCGCGAGGCGCCGGAGCCGGACCGCTGGGGCCGAATCGCGCTCGATGCCGCGACGCAGGAGGACGAGCCGGTCGACCTCGCCGGGGGCCTCGTGGCGGCCGGGCTGGCGCCGGTCGATGCCGGGGAGGCCGACAGCCTGTGCCGCCCGGGGCTGCTGGCGCTCGAGGACGCGGCGCGCCGCGCCGGGCGGGGCCTCTGGGCCGAATCGCCGCCGGTGCCGGTGGAGGAGGCGGCGCGGCTCTCCGGGATGGCGGGCCGCTTCGCCGTGGTGGAGGGCCGGGTGCGCAGCGTCGGCGAGCGCGAGCGCCGCACCTACCTCAACTTCGCCCCTTTCGGCCAGGAAGGTGTGACCGTCACGGTGTCGAAACGCACTTGGCGGATCATGCTCGAACGTGGTTTCTCTGCTGTCGCGCTTCGGGGGCGGCGCGTGCGGGCTCGCGGCGTCGTCGAGCTGTGGCGCTGGCCGACCCTGGATATCGGCGCGGCCGAGATGATCGAGATGCTGGACGAGGAGCAGGCGCAGCGGCGCTGATCGCCATGGGGTGGCTTTTCACGCGAACACAGCCGGCCGGCCTCGCCGCGGCACTCCTGCCTGCGGCGGCGCTCGGGCGTGCGGCGGCTCTTGGGCGTGCTGCGGCTCTTGCCCTGCTCGCCGCCGCCTGCACCGCCGACCAGACCGGCGCGCTGGCGCCGGTTGCGGCCGTGGTGCCGCCGGAGGCGCCGCGCACCACCGGGCGCGACCGGCCGGCCAACGACGCCGACCACGCCAAGCTCGTGGCCTCGTTCGGCGGCGAGTACCGGGCGCCGGCGGCCCTGCGCCTCGTCAGCGACGTCACCGACCGCCTGGTCAAGGCGACGGAGCGGCCGGACGAGACCTACGCGGTGACGCTGCTCGACTCGCCGGTGGTCAACGCCTTCGCGCTGCCGACGGGCCGGCTCTACGTCACCCGCGGGCTGCTCGCGCTCGCCGACGACACCTCCGAGCTCGCCGCCGTGCTGGCGCACGAGATCGCCCACGTGACGCTGCGCCACGCCAGCGCCCGCACCGAGATGGCCCTGCGCTCCGAGCTCGTCAGCAAGGTCGTGGCCGACGTGCTCAACGACCCGGCGACCGGCGCCCTGCTGCAGGACCAGTCCCGCTTCGTACTGGCCCGCTTCTCGCGCGCCCAGGAATTCGAGGCCGACCAGGCCGGGGTGCGCACGCTGGCGCGGGCCGGCTACGACCCGTTCGGCGCCGCCCGCTTCCTCACCGCGCTCAACCGCACCCAGGCCTTGCGCGTCGGCGCCGGGCTCGGCGCCGAGCCCGACATGCTGGCGACGCATCCGAGCACGCCCGAGCGCATCACCCAGGTGACCCAGGCCGCGCGGCGCATCGGGGCGCCGGGCCTCGGCGTCGACGACCGCAACCGCTACCTCGCGGCGATCGACGGCATCGCCTACGGCGACAACCCCGCCGACGGGCTGATCCGCGGCCGGCGCTTCATCCACCCGCGGCTCGGCGTCGCCTTCGAGGCGCCGGAGGGGTTCGGGCTCGACAACACCGCCCGGGCCGTGCTCGGCACCACCCCGGACGGCAACCGCCGCCTGCTCTTCGACGCCGTCGAGACCCATCCGGGCCAGGGGCTCGAGGAGGTGCTGAAGGCGACCTGGAACGACGCCATCGAGACCGGCAGCGTGGAGAACCGGATGCTGAACGGCTTCCCGGCGGTGACCGCGGTCTCGAAGGGCAAGGAATGGTTCTTCCGCCTCGCGGCCGTCCGGATCAGCACCAACACCTTCCGGATGATCATGGCGGCCAAGGGGAATGCCGACCCGGAGCCCGCCTTCGCCCGCTGGCTCGCCAGCGTCGCCCAGGTGACGCTGGAGGAGGCCCGCGCCCTCAAGCCCCTGCGCATCCAGGTCGTCACCGCCGCCGCCGGCGACACCGCCGAGGGACTGGCGCTGCGCATGACGGTGGGAGACAGGCCGCTCGAGCGGTTCCAGGTCCTCAACGGGCTCGACAAGGGCGTCCCGGTGCGGGCGGGCCAACCCTACAAGCTGGTGGTGGAGTAGCGCGGTTCCCGGAGAGCGGACCGGCCGCCCCGCTTCTCAAGCCCGGCCGACCATGCTATCTGGGCTGCCGCCGCGGGTGTAGCTCAATGGTAGAGCAGCAGCCTTCCAAGCTGAATACGAGGGTTCGATTCCCTTCACCCGCTCCACTTGTCCCAGAGCCTTTTCCTGAAGCCTGGACAGGCGCTTAGCGGCCGTGCCCGCGCAGCTTCGGCTCGGGCCTAAAACACCCGTATACAACATCGACACAACATGCAGCCCTGGCTGCCGGGCCCGTACGATTCGTGGGGATAGCTCGTCGAACCCCGGCGACGTCGCCCCTGCGGCGCTCCGATTCAAGGCCGATCCTCGGCCCGTCGACCGCCAGCGTCAGGGTCCCCGGCAGCCGCCTAGTCCGGCCGGAGCACCTCAAGGGCGGGAGCGCCGCGGCGGCCCCCGGGGACGTTCGCGAGCGCCGTTGACGGTCCCTGCGCGAGCTGACACCGGGCCGGCATGAGCGACGCGCCCCCTCTACCCCCCGCAGGACGGCCCCGGCGCCGGCTCGGTCGTGGAGGTCGTGGTCCGCGTCATGGTCGGCCCGGACCGTTCGACGGTCGTCGTCCGCCGCGGCGGGGAGCCCGTGGCCCTGCACGAGATCCGCGAGCACGGGTCGGAGGCGGACGGCATCGGCGCGGTCGTCGAGGCCGCCATCCGCGAGGGGACGGCGGCGCTGCGCCCATAGCCCTTCCAGGGCATCGATATCCTCGCGCGGCATGCCCGACTGCAAGGATTGCTTCTCCTCCCCCTTTTTTATGTCAGGCCATGACGCGTGAGCAGGCGGGCGATCACGCTGAGCGACGTCTTGATCCCACGCCTCGACAGACGCCCCTTCATCGCAGCCAGGGTCAGGTCGGGCGTCCGAGCGACCTGGTCGAGGAGATCCGACGCATGCTCCTCGAGGTCGGCCGAGCGACGGTCTCCTCCCATCGGGTCTGCCGCCAGCGAGCCGTGGCGGCTCAGCCGGGCACGCCAGCGGCTGGCGCTCGTTGGGCTGATGCCGAACCGCTCGGCGGCTTGCCAGCCGGATAGGCCCGCTTCCAGCGCAGCAACGACGCGACGACGAAGTTCCACGGACAGGGCGGCCGGCACGGCTCCTCCAACGCCACAGGGTCGATCACCAACGCCGCCGCGTCGAAGCGCTTCGGCGGGCACGCGCGGCCTCTCCCGATTCGGCGAGCGGTGCCATGAGCGAGTTCGCCCTCAACCCGTTGCCTAGGGCGGCTTCGGCGCCATGCCCTGGGCCGCCTCCACCAAGCGGCGGGCCCGGCGCGGGTCACGTGCATCATGAGGTTCGCCGCCTTCGCGTCGACGTGGTAGCTTCGGGCGGATCGAAATGGGCGTCCTGAGGCACCCTCTTCGGTCGTGGATCCGTCAGCCAGGAATGGAGCCGCAAGCCGGAGGCCTGGTAACGCGGGCGGCGCGGCATGCGGGCCCGGAAGAGCAGTCCCGGCCGCTTCCCCCGCCTCGCGAGACGGAGCCCACCTCACGAGGGCGCAAGCGGACCCGCCTTCCGGCGGCACGATGGACATGAAGGACCCAGCCGACCCACCGCCGTCCATCGGCATGCCGTTGAACGCCGAGGACCTCCGCAGCATCCTCGACGAGGCGGGCATCTGCACCTGGGTGCTCGACATCCCGACCGGCCGCGTCACCGTCTCCCCGACCTGTGCCGCCCTGTTCGGCGTACCGGCCGAGGGACTCGACAGCCTCGCGGCGATCCAGGCGCTCGTGCACCCCGAGGACCGGGGGGCCAGGTCGGCCGCCATCCGGCAGGCGCTGGCGCATGGCGGGACCTACGAGGTCGACTACCGCGTTGTGCGCCGCGACGGGCACCTCCATTGGCTGCGCTCGCGCGGGACCGTGCAGGCCGGTCCGGACGGGAAGCCGTTCCGCCACCGGGGCGTGGTCACCAGCATCCACGAGCATAGGCGGGCGGACGAGGAGTTGCGGGCCCGCGAGGCGCACCTACGCTCGATCCTGGAGACCGTGCCGGACGCCATGGTCGTCATCGACGAGCAGGCCCGGATCAAGTCGTTCAGCGCCGCAGCCGTACGCCAGTTCGGCTACGCGGAGGCCGAGGTCGTGGACCGCAACGTCAGCCTGCTGATGCCGGAACCCTACCGGACCCAGCACGACGCCTACATGGACCGCTACCTGGCCACGGGCGAGCGGCGCATCATCGGCATCGGCCGGGTGGTCGTGGGCCAGCGCAAGGACGGCTCGACCTTCCCCATGGAGCTCTCGGTCGGCGAGATGCGCTCGGGCGGCGAGCGCTACTTCACCGGCTTCATCCGCGACCTGACCGAGCGGAGGCAGACCGAGACGCGACTGCAGGAGCTGCAATCCGAACTCGTCCACATGTCCCGCTTCACGGCGCTCGGCGAGATGGCTTCGACGCTGGCCCACGAGATCAACCAGCCGCTGACCGCCATCGCCAGCTACCTCAAGGGCTGCCGCCGCATCCTGTCCCGCATGGAGGGCGCCGAGGTCCCGATGCTGTCCGACGCGGTGAACCAAGCCGCCGAGCAGGCGCTGCGGGCGGGACAGGTCATCCGCCACCTGCGCGAGTTCGTGACCCGCGGCGAGGGCGAGCGCCACATCGAGAGCCTGCCGAAGCTGATCGAGGAGGCGAGCGCGCTGGCCCTCGTCGGCGCCAAGGAGAAGGGGGTGCGCGTGCGTTACGACCTCGACCCGGACGCGCCCCTCGTCCTCGCCGACCGCATCCAGGTGCAGCAGGTACTGCTCAACCTCATCCGCAACGCCATCGAAGCGATGCAGGAGGCCGAACGGCGCGAGTTGGTCGTCGCGACGAGAGCCCTGCCGGCGGAGGGCTTGGTCGAGGTGCAGGTGTCGGACACCGGCACCGGCATCGCCCCTGAGGTCGCGGCACAACTCTTCGAGCCCTTCGTGACGACGAAGGCGAACGGGATGGGTGTCGGCCTCTCGATCTGTCGCACCATCGTCGAGTCGCATGGTGGGAAGATTCTCGCCGAGACAAGTGCCGCGGGCGGGACGACGTTCCGGTTCACGCTGCGCACCATCGACCGAAGGGAGCTCGCGCATGCCCAGTGACACGCTCGTGCACGTCGTGGACGACGACCTGGCGGTGCGCCGGGCCCTGGCGTTCCTGCTCGCCACGGACGGTCTGGCGGTGCGTGTGCACGAGTCCGCGAGCGCCTTCCTCGCCGCCGTCGCCGAGCCGACCGGCTGCATCGTCACGGACGTACGCATGCCCGAGGTCGACGGCATCGAGTTCCTTCGCCGCCTCCGGCAGCGGGGCCCCATGCCGCCCGTCATCGTCATGACGGGGCACGCGGACGTGCCGCTCGCCGTCGCCGCCATGAAGGAGGGCGCCCGGGACTTCATCGAGAAGCCGTTCGACGACGAGGTGCTGCTCGCCAGCGTCCGGTCGGCGTTGGCGCAGGCCGAGCGGAGCGCAGACCGCGCCGCCGAGACCAAGGCGGTGCAGACGCGTCTGGCCACCCTGTCCGAACGCGAGCGCGATGTGCTGGACGGGCTCGTCGCCGGCAAGGCCAACAAGGTCATCGGCCTCGACCTCGGCATCAGCCCGCGGACGGTGGAGATCTACCGGGCCAACGTCATGTCCAAGCTGCAGGCCGGCAGCCTCTCCGAACTCGTCCGCATGGCCCTGACCGCGGGATACCCGACCGGCGGGCCGTGACGCAGCAGGTGGCGCCACCCCTCCTTCAAACTCGGTGGACGGTTGCGCTTCGAGCTCGGACGAACCGCGCCGCTTGAGGCAGATCAAGGCACAGCCTCACGGCCCGACCTAAGCGACGACGAGACTGGATCGGACGCCCCATGCCGAAGCGAACAGGACCGGTGCTCGTCGTCGACGACGACGCCGCCGTCCGCGACTCCCTGAAGTTCGTCCTCGGACTCGAAGGGCTGGACGTGCGGCTCTACAAGGACGGCGCCGAACTGCTCGGCGACGTGGCGCTGCCGCGGACGGGCTGCCTCGTGGTGGACTACTGGATGCCGGGCATGGACGGGCTGGAACTCGTCGGGCACCTGCGCGACCGCTCGGTCAACCTCCCGGCCATCCTGATCACCGGAAGGGCCACGGCCGACCTTCTGCGACGCGCGAGCCGTGCGGGCTTCCGCGGCGTGGTCGAGAAGCCGTTCGAGGACGGTGCCCTTCTCGACGGCATCCGCGACGCGCTCGCGGCGGTGGCCTGAGGCAGGACGAGTCGCCTCCGTAAAACCCCTTAGGGGAGCCTCTCAGGGAAGGCCCGGAATTTCGCCGCGGCCGGACCAGGCGTAGCCACGGATCCACGTTCCGCGACCCGGAGGCTTCCATGCAGACCGCCCTTGCCACCACCGGACTCCCGCCCGTCTTCTCGACGTCGCTTCCTGGTCGCGCCCTCCCGCTCCCGGCGACGGAGGCCCGGCCCGTCCATCGCCGCACCGTCGCGGCCGAGGCGGAGATCTTCGCCGGGGGCGACCGGGCCGGCACCTTCTACAAGGTGGTCTCCGGCGTGGTGCGCACCTACAGGCTCCTCTCGGACGGGCGCCGCCAGATCGACGCCTTCCATCTGCCCGGCGACATCTTCGGCCTGGAGGCCGGCGCGGAGCACCGCTTCAACGCCGAGGCCGTCACCGAGGCCCGACTCGACGTCCATCGCCGCGAGCCCCGCGCGCTGGCGGGCGACGACGGCGCGCTCGCGCGGGAGATCGTGGCCTCGATGATGAAGGCCTTGGAGCGGGCGCAGGAGCACATGATGCTGCTCGGGCGGAAATCGGCCCGGGAACGCATCGCGACCTTCCTGCTCACGCTGTCGCGGCGGATGGCCTGCGACGGCGCCGCAATGGAGCTTCCGATGTCGCGTACAGACATGGCCGACCATCTCGGCCTGACCGTCGAGAGCGTCTCGCGCGCCGTGACACAGTTGGAGCGTGACGGCTTGATCGCCCTGCCGCCGAACCGCCGATTGGTGGTGCTGCGCGACGTGGAGGCGCTGGCCCGCCTCGCCGAGTGACCCCGAAACGGTCCGGGGCACGGTGGGCACATGCCTCCTGTCACGGGACACGCTCACGGTTTCTCTGTCGAGCGGTGCGTTGTCCTCGGCGAGGGGCCGGTCTCCCCATATGCGCGGGTGGCGGTCGGAAGCCACGCTCTCGCGCAGCCTTACCCGCCAGCTTTCCAACCTTCGACGGATCGCGACCTCAAGCCTCGCACAGCCGGCTGAGGCGGGCGGCGTTCGGGCAGAACTCGGGGTATGTGTCGGCTGCCGTCCCGCTCCGGAACTCGCGAGCGCAACGGGCCCGCTCAGCACAGCCGAGGCAAGCCGCCTCCAGTTCCCACAAGATCTCGGGTTGCCTCTGCCTGAGCGCCTCGGGTTCGAGATGAAGGATGCTCATCAAAACCCTCGAAATTGCGGACCTTGGCGGCGGCATCCCCGTCCAGGGCCATGCCGCCGGAGGCGTGGGTCTCCAGCAGGGTGTCCATCAGCTCAGCGTCGACGTCCCTGAGTTCCCGGGCCGCCTTGAGCAGGCAGCACCACCCCTCCATCGACGCGGCGATGCCAAAAGCATCGAACGGATTGGGCTTGCCTGTCGGCGCGGACATGGCGTCCTCCAAAGGGCTTCCGGGCATCTCGCCGATGGCCCGTGGGTGCGGTTCCGGCGGAACGTCCTCACGCGGCGTGTCGGGCCAGTTCGACGACCTCGCAGGTGTCGGCCCGAAGCCGCCAGTCGGGTACGCCGGCAGCCTCGCAGAACATCGCCTTGGCCTCGTAAGCGGCGGATACGTCGGATCTGGCGGCGATGACCGCCCGACGCAGCAGCACGACGTGGTCGTGGCCGGTCTCGTCAGACACGGTCTTCGCGAAGGTGACGAGGAACTTGCGCATCTTGAGCTCCGGCTGGCATCGACTTCCCCAGCGTACCGTCGGTCCGGTTTCGGCGCTTTGATCCAGCACAAGGACACGGGAGCGGCCTCCGTGAGCGATGATTATCAAGGTGGCTCAACGGCGGGCGGTCCCCTTCCCTTGGCCGAGTGATGACGGATTCAAGCGGGGCGAGGGACAGTACGGGTTCCGAACCCTCGCGCCTTCGGGACATCGTCTCGCCTGCGGGTGAGCGCCCGATCCCGGTCGCCGCATGAGTTCCGACCGCGAGTCCATATCCTCATCCTGCCGGAGGCGGGGACCCCACGGCGCGAGCCGCGCTTGCGCTGGATCAATGCACGGCGTGCGCCGTGGCTCATCCTCCGGGCGGCGGGGAACGACCGGGACGGGCCCGGCAGGCCCGACCGCACGGGAGGCGGCATGCTGGTTGATACGGGCTCGTGCGAGAGGATCCTGCACGCGTGCCACCACGGGCGCTCGGAGAACGGCTGCGCCGACTGCAAGGTGCGCCTGATCAGCGTCTGCTCGGTGCTGGAGCTGACGGAGCTGGAGGAGCTTGAGGCACTGAGCCACCACCTCACCCTCGACAAGGGCCAGACCCTGTTCGGCCAGGACGAGCCGGCAGGCGCCGTCTTCAACGTGATCGAGGGAGCCCTGCGCCTGACCCGCCTGCTCCCCGACGGGCGGCGCCAGGTCATGGGCTTCGCCCTGCCGGGCGACTTCCTGGGTCTCGCGCTGCAGGAGCGCTACGCGGTTTCGGCCGAGGCGCTCGGCCCGGCGAGGACCTGCCGCTTCGGCCGCGAGGACTTCGCCGCCGTGATCGAGGCCAAGCCGCACCTGCTCAGGAGCCTGCACGAGCGAGCCGGCTACGAGCTCAACCTCGCCCAGGAGCAGATGCTGCTGCTCGGGCGGCGCACCGCCGAAGAGAAGGTCGCCGCCTTCCTGCTCTCGCTGCGGGACCGCTACGCGCGGACCGGACGCGCCTCCATCACCGTGGAGCTGCCGATGGGCCGCCAGGACATGGCCGACCACCTCGGGCTGACCATCGAGACGGTCAGCCGCATCCTGAACCGGCTCGACCGGGCGCACGCCGTCCTGCTCGTGCCTGGCGGCGTGCGCCTGATCGATCTGCCGCGGCTTGAGCGGATTGCGGCCAGTTGAGGCCGCCTCACCGCTCAAGCGTCTTGAGGTTAGGCGATCAGCGCCTCCGCCGGGTCCGGATCGAAGCGGAACTCCGGCATCGAAGGGTGCCCCGTGCGGACGCCCTCGGTAAGCGCCTCCGCGAGGTCGTCGACCGGTTCGCGCTCGTGGAGCGTCCGGAACGGCGGGGCCTGCCGCACCGGGCTGGCACCGGTCCGGCCGATGGCGTGGCAGCGGGCGCATCCCGAGCGTGCCAGGGCGCGGCCGCGATCGACCCGGGCGTCCCAGGCGGCGGCCGGTGCCGCCGCGAGGCCAGGCAGGAGAGCCGCTGCCGCAAGGGCAGGTGCCGCGCCCATCAGTGGCTCATCAGGCAGCAGAGCGGCGACGTCCGCAGGATGTCCCGGGTCACGCCGCCGAACAGCCACTCCCGCAGCCGCGAGTGGCCGTAGCCGCCCATCACGATCAGGTCGGCGTCCTCGCGCTTGGCGAACCTCAGAACCGCGTCCGCGACCTCGCCCCCCGGGGCGTCCAGCAGGTTCGTCGTGACGTGCGCGCCGTGGCGGCACAGCAGGTCGGAGACCTCGTCGGCCCCTTCGAAGCGGGCCTCGCTGCCGGCCGCGGCGACGAAGACCTTGTCCGCGCGTCCGACGAAAGGTAGGGCGACCGAGACGGCGCGGCGCGCCTCGGGCGCGTCCTTCCAGGCGATGACGATGCGGGCCGCTTCGAGCCGCTCGGCGCCAGGCGGCACGATCAGGACCGGACGGCCGGCCTCCATCAGCACTGTGCCGGGATCGGGCACCATGGCATCATGCCCCGCGCGTCCCGCCTCGCGTCCGACGACGACCAGGTCGGTGCCGCGCGCCTGCCGGACCAGGAAGGCCTCGGGCGCCGCCTCCGCCTGCCGCCAGCCGGTGCGGATGTCGGCTCCGGCGCTGGCCCGGAAGACCTCCTCGGCCCGCGCGAGTTCGTCGGCCAGCTTGGCCTGCTCCTCGTCGTAGGAGGCCTGCGCCGCCACGATGTCGGCGGCCGGGCCGGGGTTCGGCAGCTTGCGGGCGGCGAAGCCGGTGAGCGTGGCCTCGAAACGGCGTGCTAGGTCCGCGGCAAGGCGGACGCGGGGGGCGGCCGCCCCGCCGGTGTCGAGGGCGACCATGATGCTGGCGATGGACATTGAGCGGCTCCGGTTCGGGATGGAAGACCCGTGCAGGCTGCTTCGCCGACCCACCGCGAGACATCCTTGATCCAGCGCAAAACCGGCCGGCACTCCTCGAGCGGGCACCGCAGGGCCCAGATGCGACAGCCCTTCCCGCGTGGCGGGCCTCGACGTGGGCTGCCGCCGAGCGTGCGAGGCCGATCAGGTCGTAGCCGCCCTCCAATAGCGGGACGACGCGGCCGTCGCAGGCATCCTCGGCGACGTCGACGATCCGCTCCGTCGCCCAGCGGAAGTCCTCCTCCGTAAAGGCGAGCCCGGCCAGCGGATCGCGCCAGTGGGCGTCGAAGCCGGCGGAGACCAGCACGAGATCGGGCTCGACGGCGGCGATCCGCGGCAGCACCGACATGGCCAGCGCCGCGCGGAACATCGTGCCGTCGGCGCCTTGGAGGCACCCTCTCTCAAGACCGTCGAGCGCGGCCGCGGCCTGCGCCTCGTCGTGCGCCCGGTGCAGGGCGGCATGGGTGACGCCGGGCGCCTGCTCACGGACGAGCCCCGCGAAGCGTCGCCGCTCCAGGCAGCCTTCGATGACGCCGATGGACGAACCTTCTTTGGGGCGCGCACACCCACGAGGCGGTGGCGGATCGCCTCGCGGACAAGGCCCATCGCCTCGACCCTACAGGGACGCTGCCTACCTTACGGCTCCTGCGCCGGAAGGTGAGGGATCACCGGATCAAGGCCATGCTCATGCGCGGGCAGGCCGCCGCCCTCACCGGAGCCCCAATTGGCTCGCAAGAGCAAGGCGGCCGCCCCCGCTGGGGATGGGGTCCTGACGTTCACGCCGCGCGGCTGTGCACGGCTGCGGAAGTTCCGAAATGCCCGTCGAAGGCTGCGGCGACGTTCCGCACGAAGGTTCTGGCTTCCGCCGGGATGACAAGAAGGTCGCCGTCCCGGCGGATCAGCCCGTCGGCGACGAGCGCCGGCAGCCGCGGGAGCGTCGCCAGGAAGGCGTTCGGTTCCCGGCCGTGGACGCGGCAGACCTGCCCGACGTCGACGGCGAAGTCGCACATCACCCGCTCGATCAGGTCGGCCCGCAACCGGTCCTCCGGCGTCAGCGCGTAGCCCTTCACCGTGGCGAGTTCGCCCCGGCCGATGCGCTCGGCGTAGGCCCTCAGCCCCGGCGCGTTCTGGACGTAGCCCTGCGGAAGCCGTCCGATGGCCGAGGCGCCCAGTCCGATCAGCGCGTCGCTCGGGTCCGTCGTGTAGCCCTGGAAGTTCCGCCGTAGCCGGCCTTCCGCCTGCGCGCTCTCCAGCGGGTCGTCCGGCAGGGCGTAATGATCGAGGCCGATGCGCCTGTACCTGGCCGCGACGAGCGTCTCCGCGATGGCCTCGGCCTGATCGAGGCGCGCGCGGCCTTCCGGCAGCGTGGCCTCGTCGATATGGCGCTGATGCTTCTTGAAGGCGGGCACGTGGGCGTAGCCGAACACCGCGAAGCGGTCGGGGCGCAGCTCCAGGCAGTGCCGCACCGTCTCGACGCACGAGGCTACCGTCTGGTGCGGCAGCCCGTAGATCAGGTCGAGATTGATCCCGCGCACGCCCGCGGCCCTGAGGCCGACGACCGCCGCGGCGGTGACGTCGAAGCCCTGCCGACGACGGATCGCCTCCTGGACCACGGGGTCGAAGCTCTGCACCCCCAGGCTCGCCCGCGTGACGCCGGCGTGGCCGAGCGCCTCGGTCATCGTGGGCACGAGCGTGCGCGGGTCGATCTCGATGGCGAGTTCGGCGTCCGGGTCGAAGGGGAAGCGTCCGCGCAGGGCCGCGACGAGGCGGACGAAAGCCTGCGGGGCCATGACGGTGGGGGTGCCGCCCCCGAAGTGGACGTGGCGGACCAGGGGAACGTGCTCGAACCGCGCGGCGACGAGATCGATCTCCCGTTCGAGAACGTCGACGTAGTCGGCTATCGGCGCGTCGTGGCGGGTGATGCTGGTGTGGCAGCCGCAGTACCAGCACATCGACCGGCAGAACGGGACGTGCAGGTAGAGCGAGGCGGTCGCCCCGGGTGGGGTGCCCGCCAGCCAGGCCGCGTAGCGCCCGGCACCGATCTCGGTGGTGAAGTGGGGGCTGGGCGGATAGCTGGTGTAGCGGGGCAGCCGCTCCTCGCCGTAGAGCGTCTTCAGATCCTCCCGCATGCGCGGCCCTCTCCCGTTTTGCCGGCCCGCCTCGGGGGGCATTGCCTCCATCCGCGGTATGCTCTCGATAGGGGTGGCGCCTTGATGTGGCTCAAGGGCGCGAGCGCCCTGATCGAGGTCGTGGCCGGGATGCCGCGCGGAGATGATCACCGCTGCCGCAGGTGATGCCCGCGAGCTCGCGGCGGCCTGTCCAGTCCAGGAGGGTCCATGCGGTGCCAAAAGGGCTCAAGGTCGACAGCAATCGGTTCGCCATCGGCGAGGGTGACCTGTGGTGGCCGGGGCGCTTCGATTCCCCCGGGACCGCGCGCCGCGCGGCGGCCCTGCGCGAAGTCGACTTGGCCCAGTTGCCGGCGCGCAAGAACGCCGAGGCGCGCGACGCCCGCGGCGTCATCACGGTCGAGAACCTCGACCTCACGTCGTGATGGACGACGCCGGCCTCGGCGAGGGCGCGGACCCGCCGCCCTGCCAGTGCCCGCGCTGCTTCAGGGCGCCGGCGACCTCGCGCGGCATGTAGGTTTCGTCGTGCTTGGCGAGAACAGTGTCCGCATGGAAGGTCCCGGCCGCGTCGAGGACCCCTTCCGCCACCACGCCCTGACCCTCCCGGAACAGGTCGGGCAGCAAGCCCCGGTATTCCACCGCCACCGTGGCGGCGGTGTCCGTGACGGCGAAGGCGACGCGCTGGTCCGGCCCGCGCACCACCGAGCCTTCCTGCACGAGGTCGCCGAGGCGGAACCGCGCGCCGACCGCCACCCCTTGCGCGGCGACCTCGCCGGGCGAGGGGAAGAACACGATGGCGCTGCTCATCGCCGACAGGATGAGGCCGACCGCCAGGGCCAGCACGACGCCCGCGACGGCGATGAGGACGAGGCGCCGGGCCTTGCGGCGGGTCATGGCGCAGCCTGTGCCGCCGGGCCCTCATGCCGGGGGACCGCTCCGATGCCGAGGTCGGCGCGGAACGGCATCCGGTGGACCTGGACGAGGCCGGCGGTGGTCGTGCCGCAGAGGGCGAAGCGGCCAAACAAGACCCAGAAGGGACCCGACAGGACAATCTCCCGAAGGGAATCTCCTGCGGAGCGAGAAGCCAGGGGCCGCGGACCGCCCTCGCCCTGACATGCGCCATAAGGTCGAAGGCCAACGTCCTCGGGCCGCTCGGGCACCAGGGCGTGTACGGCGAGCGCCCCCAGCGCCACCAGGGCGCACGGGACGAGGAGGCAGGCGCGCCAGCCGTGCGCGTCCGCCACCGAGGCGAGGAGCGGCAACGTCGCCATCTGCCCCGCCGCCACGGTTCAGGCGCGGTGGAAAACGCGCACGGAAACCGACCGGTGTGTCGCGAGCGCGAGCTCAGTCATCGTTGAGCACACGGTACTCGGCGCCCTCGATGTCGTCGTACTGGCCGCTGCGCAGTGCCCAGAGGAAGGCGGCCAGCCCTAGCGTGCCGAGCGCCAGGGCGATGGGGATGACGAGGAGAAGGACACTCATGGTGGCCTCAGGCGGTTCGGGCGACGTGGGCCACGACGGCCGGCCGAGGCGCAGCCGGCGCCGGGTAGGCCCTCGACCCGAGGCGGGCACGCAGGGCGTTGGCCGTCACGACGAGGGACGAGCCGGACATCGCCAGCGCCGCGATCAAGGGCGTCAGGAGGCCGGTCGCCGCCAGGGGGACCGCGAGCAGGTTGTAGGCCGCCGAGAACCACAGGTTCTGCAGCATGAGCCGTCGGGCCCGCCGCCCCGCGGCTAGGACCGACAGGACCGGGGCCAGCCCGCGTCCCAGGAACAGGGCGTCGGCCGCGGCCTGGCTCACATGCGCGGCGGTCACCGGCGAGAGCGAGGCATGCGCGGCGGCGAGCGCGGGCGCGTCGTTGAGGCCGTCGCCCACCATCAGGACCCGGTGGCCGGCCCGTGCCAGCGCCTCGATGCGGGCGATCTTGTCCTGCGGCGTGAGCTGCGCCTCCCACTCGGCGACCCCGAGCCTGCGCGCGACCGCCTCGACGGCGGCGGCGCGGTCGCCCGACAGGATCAGGACGCGGTGGCCGAGCGTCGCGAGGCCTGCGACGACGTCGGCGGCGTCCGGGCGCAGGCCCTGACGCACCGGGAAGGCGACCGGCGCCCCGTCCCCAGCTCGGAAGCAGATCACCGAGGCCTCCGGGTCGGCCGCCAGCGCCGCGGCAGCCTCGGCCTCTGCCCCGCAGAACCGGGCCGATCCGAGCCGCAACTCCACGCCATCGACTTGCGCGCGCACCCCGAGCCCGGCGGCCTCCTCGGCGCCGGGGAAGGGTTCCGAGCCCCCGGCCGCCAGGGCAAGGGCCGTGGCCATCGGGTGCCGGCTCGACAGCGCCAGCCTGGCCGCCGTCTCCAAAGCTTCGGGATCGAAGGTGCCGGCCGTCAGGACCGGCTCCGGCAGGGTCAGGGTACCGGTCTTATCGAACACCACGGTGTCGACTTGGGCGAAGCGCTCCAGCGCGGTGCTGTCGTTGAGCAGTACGCCTTCGCGGAAGAGGGCGCCGGCCGCCACGACCTGCACGGCCGGGATCGCGAGGCCGAGGGCGCAGGGGCAGGTCACGATCAGCACCGCGACGGCGTCGAGCAGCGCCGTGTGCCAGCCGGCGCCCGCCGCGAGCCAACCGAACAGGGTCAGGGCGGCGGCCGCGTGGACGAGCGGGACGTAGAGGCGCGTCGCCCGGTCGGCCAGGACGAGGGCGCGCGAGCGCGCCTCCAGGGCGCGGCGCATCAACCCCTCGACCTCGTCGAGCAAGCTCGCGCCGGCCGCCGCCGTCACCGTGACGGTCAGGGCCCCGCTGCCGTTGAGGGCGCCCGCGAAGACGCGGTCGCCGCCGCGGACCGTGACGGCGGCGGTCTCGCCGGTCACCAGGCTCTGGTCGAGATCCGACGTGCCGTGCTCGACGAGCCCGTCGGCCGGCACCCGCTCGCCCGGCCGGACCAGGATGCGCGCCCCCGGCACGAGCTCGGCGAGCGGCACGTCGCGAAGGCCGCCGTCCGGCTCGGCCACCGTCGCTCGCTCGCTGCGCAGCGTCGCCAGGTTCTCCGCGAAGGCGCGCGTGCGCCGCCGCATGGTCTGGTCGAGGACCCGGCCGATCAGCAGGAAGAACAGCAGCATCACCGCGCCATCGAAATAAGCGTGCGTGGCGCCCTGGAGCGATTCCACCACGGACATCACCAGCGTGAGGACGACGCCGAGCGTGATCGGGAAGTCCATGGTGATCCGGCCGGCCTTCAGCCCGCGGAAGGCGCCCTCGTAGAAGGGGCGACCCGCATAGGCGGCGGCCGGCAGTGCGATGACGGCCTGGATCCAGTGGAAGAGGTCGCGGTTCTCGGGCGTCATGTCGGAGACGTTGCCGGCCCATACAGAGATGGCGAGCAGCATCACGTTCATAGAGGCGAAGCCCGCCACCGCCAGGGCCCGGATCAGGCGCTTCGTCTCGGCGGCTTCGGCATCCGGGAGCCTGCCCGGCGCGAAGGGCTGCGCGGCGTAGCCGAGCGAATCCAGCGCCGCGAGCACTGCGGGCACGTCGGGCTCGGCCTCACGCCTCCAACTGACGGCGAGTCGCCGGTCAGAGAAGTTGAGGCGCGCGGACGCCACGCCCGGCAGGGGGGCGAGCCCGCGCTCGATGGCGTTCATGCAGGCGGCGCAGCGCACGCCCTCCACCGCAAACTCCGCGCGGAAGGAGCCGTCCGGCTGGGCAGCGGTGAAGGCAGCGTAGTCGCGACCGAGGGAGGGCCGGGTGTTCGCCTCGCTCCAGGAGGCGTGGGCCTCCAAGTAGGCAAGCGCCATGTCGGTGCAGCACATCGGGCGCTCCTCTCAGTCCAGGACGATCCGGTGCCTGCGCCGGAACGCGACGCCCTTCGCTCCGACGACCTCGACCACGAGGTCCCACTGCCCGCGCGCCACGGGCTCCGCGCGGGCCGCATAGGTTCCGGCGCCGACCTCGATCAGGCCGACGCGCAGATCCTGGCGCTTGTCGGTCGGGCGTTCGAGGCGAGCCTGCAGCGCTTGGCCACGAACCGGCCTTCCTGCCCCATCGGCCACGGTGACGTTGATCGACGCGACGGCTACGGGGTTGCGGACGGCGGTCGCAACGAGGCTCCATCCAAGGGCGTCCTGCTCGGCCGCACGCCTCAGCTCGGCGTTATAGCGTTGGCTGGCCTGGTAGGGGGACGGCTCGTCGAGGCCGGACCAGGTTCGGAAGGCGGACGTGACCAAGAAGGCGTCCGCGCTGGCGATGGTGCCGAAGAACGCGACGAAGATCATGAGAACCTTGCGACCGGTCAGTTGGCCGGATGAGCGCGAAGGACGCGGCGCGGCGATGATCGGCATGGTCATGGGGCCTTGAAGGTGTCCTGCGCGCGGGCCGTCTCGCCGGTCGCGGCGTCGGCGATGCGGAAGGTCAGGGGAGCGGAGGCCGCCGGCTCGGCGCCGGCCGGAGCGAAGACGAGGACGCGGAATTCCTGCGTCGCATCGGACGGCACGGGCAGGTCGCCGGCGAAGCCGCCCACGACCTCGACCCGCGCCCCGGGCAGGCCCTCGACCGCCAGGGCGTAGTGTCGCTCGCCGGGGCGCTTGTTGCTGAGCCGGACGGTGTAGCCGTTGCGGACGGAACCGTCGGACAGCGTCACAAACAGCGGGTTGCGGTCGTGCAGGACGCTCAGGCCCATGAAGCTGCGCGTCGCGAGACTGTAGAGCATGAACCCGCCGATGCCCGCGACGAGGGCCGCGTACAGGACGGTGCGCGGGCGGACGACGTGGCTGACGCGGCCCTTGCCGGCGGCGCGGCTCCGCCGGTTCGCCTCGGTGTCGTAGCCGATCAGCCCCGCAGGGCGCCCGAGCTTGGCCATGACGGTGTCGCAGGCATCGACGCACAGGCCGCACTGGATGCAGTCCATCTGCAGGCCGTCGCGGATGTCGATGCCGGCCGGGCAGGCGGTGACGCAGGCGAAGCAGTCGACGCAGTCGCCGGCGGGTTGGCCGGCGGCGCGCAGTACGGCTGCCTGCTTGGCCGAGACGCGGGGCTCGCCCCGCGCGTCCCGGTAGAGGATGTTGTAGGCGTGCTCGTCGGTCAGCGCCGCCTGGATGCGGGGCCAGGGGCACATGTAGGTGCAGACCTGCTCGCGCATGTGGCCGGCGAGCAGATAGGTGGTCGCGGTCAGCATCAGGATCGCGATGTAGGCCGGTGCCGGGGCCTGGAACGTGGCGAGTTGGGCCACCAGCGTCGGCGCGTCGGCGAAGTAGAGCACCCAGGCGCCGCCGGTCCACCACGCGATCAGCAGCCAGATGGAGTGCTTCATCGTCCGCAGCGCGATCTTCTCCATCGACCATGGCGCGGCGTCGAGCTTCAGCCGCTCGCGCCGGTCGCCCTCGATCAGGCGCTCGACGGCGAGGAACAGGTCGGTCCACACGGTCTGCGGGCAGAGGTAGCCGCACCAGACGCGGCCCGCGACGGCGTTCATCAGGAACAGGACCAGGGCCGCGAGGATCAGGAGACCCATCACGTAGGTCACGTCCTGCGGCCAGAGCTCGATGCCGAAGAAGTGGAAGCGGCCGCGGTCGAGGTCGAGCAGGACCGCCTGGGAAGGCTGGCCCGGGCCCCGGTCCCAGCGGATGAACGGGACGGCGTAGTACACGCCGAGCGTGACCGCGAGCAGCGCCCACTTGATCCTGCGGAAGGTGCCTCGCACAGCCTGCGGCTGAATCTTGGTCCGGGCGGCGTAGAGCGACCCGTTCACCGCCGGGATGGCCGTCCTCTTGGCGCGGTTGCCGAACTTCTTGGTCGGGCGGGACCTGGGTGACGCGGCTGTCTGTGTCGGCTCGGCGAGGGGCATCGGTGCGGGTTTCCGTCCGGCGACGCGGCCGGCTCCGTTCGTCCTACGGTCCGCCCGGGCCACCCGCCTTGATCTCGCTCAAGCCAGGATTTGAGCCACGTCCAGAGTTCGCGCGGGACGTGGCTCGCGGGACGCCGGTCGGTTCGGGCCCCCTCGGAACCGACCGGGCTGACATCCGGCTACTGGCCGCCGCCCAAGCCGTGCACGTAGACCGCCAGCGACTTGATGGTCGCGGCATCGAGCCGGCCATCCCAGGCGGGCATCACGCCCTTGCGGCCGTTGGTGACCGTGGCCACCACCTGCTCCGGGGCGGAGCCGTAGAGCCAGATCGGGTCGGTCAGGTTGGGCGCCCCCATCTCCGGGTTGCCCTTCGTGGCCTCGCCGTGACAGGCGGCGCAATTGCCCGCGAACACCCCGGCACCCTTCTCGACACTCGCGCCGGCGACGCCCGGCTTGCCCGAGAGCGAGAGCACGTAGGTCGCCACCGCCTCGACCTCCTCGCGCTTGAGCACGCCGTCGCGCCCGAAGGCCGGCATGTCGCCGACATGCGCCTCGCTGTGGCCGGAGCGCGCGCCGAAGCGGATCGTCTGCTCGATCGCCTCGAGGGTGCCGCCCCAGAGCCAGTCGTCGTCCTGCAGGTTCGGGTAGCCCACCCGGCCGGTGGCCGACGTGCCGTGGCAGGCTGCGCAATTGTCGCCGAAGGCCGCCTTGCCGGTAGCCAGCGCGAGACGCAGCAGGGCCGGGTCGGCGCGGATCTCCGCCACCGAGGCGCTGGCGAGTTGCGCCAAGCCGCGGGCGTCGCGCTCCTTGCGAACCGTTTCGACCTCGTCCAAGACGGTCTGGCGTTGGGAGTATCCGAGCACCCCGCTGGTGTAACCACTCACGAGCGGCCAGGCGGGATAGGCGATCCAGTAGCCCAAGGCCCAGACGATGGTGGCGTAGAGGCCGTAGAGCCACCAGCGCGGCAGCGGGTTGTTGTACTCGGCGATGCCGTCCCACTCGTGCCCGGTGGTCTCCGGGCCGGCGGGCGGCTTGCCGGGGTTCGCGGTATCGGCCACGGCTCAGTCCTCGGTCAAGGGAAGATGGGCGGCCGCGTCGAACCGGGAGCGGTTGCGCGGCCAGAAGGCGTACAGGATCACGCCGGCGAAGATGCCGACGAAGTAGAGGAGGCCGCTGGTCTGCGCGAAGGCGGCAGCGCTTTCGTAGGTCATGGCGCTCACCTGAGGTTCTTCTGGTCTTCGTAGATCTTGAAGTCGACCATGGTGCCGAGCACCTGCAGGTAGGCGACCAGCGCGTCGATCTCGGCGACCTGGCTCTTGTCGCCGCCGAAGTCGCGGACGTTGGCACCGGGATAGCGGCGCTGCAGGTCGGCTGCGCCGGGACCGTCGGGATCGAGTTGCGCCTTCAGGTCCGTCCTGGCCCCGTCGATCATCTCGTCGGTATAGGGGACGCCGATGGCGCGGTTGGCCTTGAGGTCGTCCGCGATGGCGTCGGCGTCGAGCGGCCGGTCGAGGAAGGCGTAGGCCGGCATGATCGAGGCCGGGACCACGGCACGCGGGTCCTTCAGGTGCTCGCGGTGCCAAGCGTCCGAATACTTGCCGCCGACGCGGGCGAGGTCCGGCCCGGTCCGCTTCGAGCCCCACTGGAAAGGATGGTCGTACATGCTCTCGGCGGCGAGCGAGAAATGGCCGTAGCGCTCGATCTCATCGCGCATCGGCCGGACCATCTGGCTGTGGCAGAGGTAGCAGCCCTCGCGGATGTAGATGTTGCGCCCGGCGAGCTCCAGCGGCGTGTAGGGTCTAACACCTTCGACCTTCTCAATCGTGCTCTTCAGGTAGAACAGCGGCGTAATCTCCACGAGGCCGCCGATGGCGACGACGAGGAGTGCGCCGATGAGCAGGATGATGGAGTTTTTCTCGAGGACCTCGTGCCTCTTCCAGAGGCCGGGCTGGGCGGTGGCCATGATCAAGCGTCCGTGATGCGGGATGGGACGGGGGATCACGGGAGCCGCCGGGACAGGCGGCTCCCGCGAGGGTCACTCGGCCGGTACCAGGGCCGGTTCGGCCGTGGGGGCGGCCCCGGGCTCACGCTCGCCGGCGGTCTTGCCCGCGATGGTCATGGCTAGGTTGTAGGCCATGAGCAGCGCCCCGATCAGGAACAGCACCCCTCCCAGCGCCCGCACGAGGTAGTAGGGCTGCATCGCCTCGACGGTCTCCACGAAGGAGTATTCGAGGAAGCCGAGCGAGTTGTAGGCGCGCCACATCAGGCCCTGCATGATGCCGGCGACCCACATCGACGTGATGTATAGCACGATGCCGAGCGTCGAGATCCAGAAGTGCCACTCGACGAGCTTGAGGGAATACAGCTCACGCCGGTTCCACAGCCAGGGCACCAGGCAGTAGATCGCCCCGAACGAGACGTAGGCGACCCAGCCCAGCGCCCCGGAATGCACGTGGCCGATGGTCCAGTCCGTGTAGTGCGACAGCCCGTTGACGGCCTTGATGGCCATGAGCGGTCCCTCGAAGGTCGCCATGCCGTAGAAAGCGAGCGAGACGACCATGAAGCGCAGGACCGGGTCGGTGCGCAGCTTGTCCCAGGCGCCCGACAGCGTCATCAGGCCGTTGATCATGCCGCCCCAGGACGGCATCCAGAGCATGACCGAGAAGGTCATTCCGAGCGTCTGGGCCCAGTCCGGCAGCGCCGTGTAGTGCAGGTGGTGCGGACCCGCCCAGATATACATGAAGATCAGCGCCCAGAAGTGGATGATCGACAGGCGGTACGAGTAGATGGGCCGCTCGGCGCGCTTCGGGACGAAGTAGTACATGATCGCCAGGAAGCCGGCGGTGAGGAAGAAGCCCACTGCGTTGTGGCCGTACCACCACTGGATCAGGGCATCCTGGACACCTGCGAACATTGGATACGATTTCGAGCCGAGGAAGCTCACCGGCATCGCCAGGTTATTGACGATGTGCAGCATCGCGATTGTTACGATGAAGGCGAGGTAGAACCAGTTCGCCACGAAGATGTGCGGTTCCTTGCGCTTCCAGAGCGTGGCCAGGAACACGAGGAGGTATGCGACCCAGACGATGGTGAGCCACAGGTCGGCATACCATTCGGGTTCGGCGTACTCCTTCGACTGGGTGACCCCCATCAGGTAGCCGGTGCCGGCGATGACGATGAACAGGTTGTAGCCGAGCACCACGAACCAGGGCGCGAGATCGCCGGCCAGCCGCGCCCGGCAGGTGCGCTGGACGACGTACATCGACGTCCCGATCAGGACATTGCCGCCGAAGGCGAAGATCACCGCCGAGGTGTGCAGCGGGCGCAGGCGGCCGAAGCTCGTGTATTCGAGCCCGAGGTTGAGCGAGGGCGCCCAGAGCTGGAAGGCGATGGTGCAGCCGACGAGGAAGCCCGCGATGCCCCAGGCCATCGCGGCGATCACGGTGAACTTGACCGGTCCGAGGTTGTAGTTCGGCTTGCCGTCGATCTGCTGCGGAGACCCCTCCGCGGGTCGTCCCTCGTAGCGCTTGAGGATGGCGGCGATGCCGGCGACCGCGGCGAGTGCGAACACGGCCATGTGGACGCTGAACGGCGCGTCGACCGCGCGGGCCGAGGCCAGGGCGCAGAGGAAGGCGCTCACGAGGAGGGCGAGGCCGAGGCCGACCTCTCCCTCGGTCATGTACTTGGATGATGGTGTCGCGGCCATGGCTCGCTCGATTCGCCCCGTGCAAAAACGGCTATGCCTGCGCTTAGGGACGCGGGCGTCCAGGAGCCTTGATTTCGATCAAACGACCCGCCGCCATGCCGACCCGCCGCCATGCCGACCCGCCGCCATGCCGACCCGCCGCCATGCCGACCCGCCGCCATGCCGACCCGCAGATGCTGGCCGCCCGAACCGACGGGCGCCCGGCATCCCGGAAGCCCGCCCAGGCCAGGGCGCGCCGTCGTCCGCCGGTGCCCATCCGCGGGTTCGATGGCGAGGCGTGCGTGACCGGTGGCGGGGCCCGGCGGTGACCAAGCCTTTGGGGACGGAGGGTCCGGGACGCGGCCACGGAGGGCGGAGCATCCGGATGAGGGCTGGACGACCGGGTCGGCTCAAGCCCGTTCCTGGCGGCAAAACCCCGAGACTCCCGCTCGTCAGGATCATGGCCGCCTGGACCAGGGGTGCGAGGATCTTGGTGCCCGTGACCAGCGCGTGGGAAAAGGAAGCCCCCGGCGTTGAGGATCAGGGTCTCCGGAGGCAAGAGCGCTCATGACCTCGGCCAGCGCGGGCGCCGGCCGGCTGACGCCGCGCCCAACCAAGAAAGCAACGGTCCTGACCACGGCCGCCGTGGCGAGCAGGGCCAGCATCGTGGGGCGCATCCGCGCGGCGATGTCTTCAGCGTGGACACCGGAGCCGATCACCCAGCCCCATGGTGCGAAACCCTTGACGCAGGAAATCTTGTCGACCGGCTGATCGGCGCCGGGCTTGGCCCATTGATAGGGCACGAACCCCGATCCCCTGGCTTTCACGACCTCGACGATCTCCCGAAACAGGCGCTTGCCGTTCGGATCGCGCATCTCGCCAAGATCCTTGCCGTCGAGCTCGGGTTCGACTGGATGCCTGAGCAATCAAGGGCTCATGTCGTTGATCCAGAAGTATTCCTTACCGGCGTAACGCAGCGCCTTGACGGTCGCGAGGGCGGTTCCCTGGGCATCCTCGCGGCTCATCCGGCCGGCGCGCTCCTCGCCCTCGAAGTGGGCGAGGATGCCGTGCGCTGTCTCGACGAGGTCGCGGGTCTTGAGGGCGCGGACCTCGGTGACAGCACCGTGCAGGCCGTGCGGGCGAGCTCTTCGATCAGGGATACGTGCTCCCGCGTGCCCGAGGTGTCTCGATGCTCCACCGCAGCCACCACTCGTACGCGAAGGCGTCGAGGCCGGAGATGCCGGCGTTGTAGCGCCAGGCCCACGACATCGCCTCCTTGCCTTGCTGGACGACGCGGCGGGCGGCCGAGGCGGTGTTGCTCGTCAGGACGGAGTTTCGGACCGCCTCCGGATCTCCGATGCGGATGTCGGAAACGAGCCGGTCCTGGATGACCTTGAAGGCCGCGTGGCGCAGGTAGCTCTCGTACAACCCCCGGCAGCCCGCCCGGGCGCGGGCCGCGACATATTCTCTGGCCGGCCGCGAGCCCTTGATCCCGGCCGGCACATGCCGCATCGGCTCACCTCCATCCTGGGAACAACCTCCCTTCAGGAGTCAGGAGCGCCGCATGGCTCCGCCACTCGCCCGGCGAGGCAAATGGTGACGCCCCGGGCGTCCACGACCGCGCTGATGCCGCTCGTCGAGGCCGTGGCGGCGCTCGCCGGCCTGGCGCGCCCGGTCGCGGCCGAGGCGGTGGCGTGGCCCGAGGCGCCGGGCGCCGTGGCGGCCCGGGACGTCGTGATCGCGGCCGGCCTGCCGGAGCGGCGGACCGCCCTGCGGGACGGCTGGGCGGTCGATGCGGCGTCCATCGTCGGCGCCTCGCCCTACGCGCCGGTGCCGGTCTCGCGCCCGCCCGCCTGGGTCGAGGCCGGCGCGCCGCTCCCCGCCGGCACCGACGCGCTGCTGGTGCCCGAGGCGATCGGTGCCGACCCGCGCGAGATCGAGGCCGAGGCCGCTCCCGGGGAGGGGACCCGCGCCGCGGGCGCCGAACTGCCGCCGGGCGCCCGCCTGGTCGCGGCCGGCGAGCGGCTGAGCCCGCTCCGCGGCCTCGCCCTGGCGGCGGCGGGCCTCTCGCGGGTGGCGGTCCGCCGCCCGCGCCTGCGCCTCCTTGCGGCCGCGCCCGATACCCTCTCGCCGGTGCTCGGCGCCTGGATCGCCGCCCGGGGCGGAGTCACCGAGACGGCTCCGCGACCGGGCGAGACCGGGGATCTCGTCGAGGCCCTGCGGCGGCCCGGAGCCGACGCCGTCCTGGTGATCGGCGGCACCGGGCCCGGGCGGCGCGATCACGCCGCCGAGGCCTTGGCGCGGGCCGGGCGGCTCGTCGCCCACGGCCTCGCCCTGCGGCCGGGCGAGAGCGCCGGCTTCGGCGAGGCGGCGGGGCGGCCGGTGCTTCTGCTGCCGGGCCGGCCGGACGCGGCGCTCGCCGCCTGGCTCGCCCTCGGCCGGCCGCTCCTGGCGGCGCTCGCCGGCGCCGCCCCGGCACTGCCCGTCATCCTCCCGCTCACCCGCAAGGTCGCGTCGGTGATCGGAATGACAGACGTCGTCTTCCTCCGCCGCACGCCTGACGGCGTCGAACCCCTCGGCGGGGCCGAGATCCCGCTCCACCGCCTGGCCTTGGCCGATGCCGCCCTGCTGGTGCCGCCGGCGCAGGAAGGGTATCCCGCCGGGACCCCCGTCGAGGTGCTGCCGCTTTGACCGCTTCATCCCCCGACGCCTTCCTCGCCCGCCTCGCCGCGGCCTCGCGCCAGGAGCAGTTCCTGGCCGTGGTGAGCCGGGACGAGGCGATGGCGCGCTGGCGCGAAGCCGTGCCGCACACCGCTCTTCCGCCCGAGATGGTGGCCCTGCCTGACGCGCTCGGCCGGGTGCTCGCGGCCGACATCGCCTCGCCGATCGACGTGCCGCCCTTCGACCGCGCCCTCGTTGACGGTTTCGCGGTCCGGGCCGCCGACACCGAGGGGGCGAGCGAGGCGGAGCCGCGCCGCCTCATCCTCAATCGCGAGATCCTGGCCTGCGGAGTCGCGCCCGCCGTCACGGTCGGCCCCGGCAGCGCCACCCCGATCGCCACCGGCGGCGTGCTGCCCCGCGGCGCCGACGCGGTGGTGATGGTCGAGGCCACCGAGTTCGAGGACGGCCCGGACCCCGCCATCGCCCTCACGCAACCGGCCGGTCCGGGCCGGTTCGTCGGCTATGCCGGGGCCGACATGGCCCGGGGCGAGACGGTGCTGCGCCGCGCCGCCCTGGTCACCGCCCGCGAGATCGGCATGCTGGCGGCCTGCGGCCTCGCCGAGGTCGCGGTGGTGCGCCGGCCCCGGGTCGCCATCCTGTCCACCGGCGACGAGCTGGTGGCGCCGGGCCGGCCCCTCGGCCCCGGCAAGCTCTACGATTCCAACGGCGCCATCGTGGCGGCGAGCGTGACCGAGAATGGCGGCGTCGCCCTGCCGGCCGGCATCGTGCCGGACGACGAGGCGGCGCTGGAACGGGCCCTGCGCGCGGCCCTCGCGACGGCCGACCTCGTGGTCCTGTCCGGCGGCACCTCGAAGGGGGCCGGCGACGTCTCGCACCGCATCCTGTCGCGGCTCGGGGAACCCGGCATCCTGGTCCACGGCGTGGCGCTCAAGCCCGGCAAGCCGCTCTGCCTGGCAAAGGCCGGCGACGTGCCGGTGGTGGTGCTGCCGGGCTTCCCGACCTCGGCGATGTTCACCTTCCACGAATTCGTGGTGCCGCTGATCCGGGCTCTCGCCGGCCTGCCAGCCCGGGAGGAGGAGAGCGTCGCGGCGCGGCTGCCGCAGCGCCTCGGCTCCGAGCTCGGCCGCACCGAGTACGTGATGGCGGCCCTCTCCCGGGGGGCGGACGGGTTCGTGGCCCTGCCGCTCGCCAAGGGCTCGGGCGCCGTCACGGCGTTCTCGCAGGCGGACGGTTTCTTCGCGGTGCCGGCGAACCGGGGCGGGATCGAGGCCGGCGAGACCGTGCGCGTGTCCCGGATCGGCCGGGCGGCGCGGCCGCCGGACCTGACGATCGTCGGCAGCCACTGCCTCGGCCTCGACCGGCTGGTCGGGCACCTCGCGGAGCGGGGCGTCTCCGCCCGCACCCTCTGGGTCGGCTCGGCCGGAGGGCTCGCGGCCCTGCGCCGGGGCGAATGCGACCTCGCCGCCCTGCACCTCCTCGATCCCGCGACCGGGCGCTACAACGCGCCCTACCTCACCCCCGGCCTCGCCCTCGCGCCGGGCTGGCGCCGGCTGCAGGGCGTGGTCTTTCGCACAAGCGATGCCCGCTTCGAGGGCCGCGACCCGCAGGCCGCTTTGGCCGGCCTCCTCGACGACGCGGCGGCCGTCATGGTCAACCGCAACACCGGCGCCGGCACCCGGACGCTGATCGAGGGGCTTCTGAACGGCGCCCGCCCCCCCGGCTACTGGAACCAGCCGCGCTCGCACAACGCCGTCGCGGCGGCGGTGGCGCAGGGGCGGGCCGATTGGGGCGTGGCGATCCGGACCGTGGCGGACGCTTACGGCCTCGGCTTCCTGCCGCTGACCGAGGAGCATTACGACTTCGCCTACGGGGAAGAGCGCCGGGACGAGCCGGCGCTCGCGGCGTTCCTCTCCCTCCTGGACGACCCGGCCCTGGCCGCCGACCTCGCCGGCCTCGGCTTCACGCGGGCGGGGGGCTGACCATGCGGGTCATCGGCCTTGCCGGCTGGTCGGGTGCGGGCAAGACGACGCTCCTCGTGCGGCTGATCCCGGTCTTGCGGGCGCGCTCGTTGCGCGTCGCGACGCTCAAGCACGCCCACCACGCCTTCGACGTCGACCAGCCCGGCAAGGACTCGTGGCGCCACCGCGAGGCCGGGGCGAGCGAGGTGATCGTCTCGTCGCGCCGCCGCACCGTGCAGATCCGCGAGGTCGAGGAGGAGGCGCGCCTGCCCGACCTCCTGCGCCGGCTCTCTCCTTGCGACCTCGTGGTGGTCGAGGGCTTCAAGCGCGAGGCGCATCCGAAGCTCGAGGTGTACCGCCACGCCAACGGCCGCCCGCCGCTCCACCCGGACGATCCCCGCATCGTCGCGGTGGCGAGCGACCATCCCTTCCCGGAGGCCGGCCGGCCGGTCGTGCCCCTCGACGCGGTGGAGACGGTCGCCGATATCGTGCTGGCGCGGTCGGAGCCCCTCGCGGCTTTGCTGGAAAGGCTGGATCCTCACAGGCTCGACGGTCATAGGCTCGAAGATCATGGCGCAGCTGACTGACGATTGCTTCGCCTTCGGCGGCCCGCTGCTCACGGTCGAGGAGGCGGCCGCCCTCGTCGCCGCGCGGGTGCCGGTCCTGGCCGGGACCGAGACCGTGTCCTTGATGCAGGCCGACGGGCGCATCGCCGCCACGGACGTCGTGGCGGGCCTCGACCTGCCGCCCTTCGACAATTCCGCCGTCGACGGCTACGCCGTGCGCTTCGCCGACCTCGCGCCGGGCGCCGAGACGGTGCTGCCGGTGCGCGGCCGCCTGCCCGCCGGCGCGGTGCCGGAGGGTGCGGCCCTCGCCGGCACGGCCGCGCGGATCTTCACCGGCGCGCCGATGCCGCCGGGGGCCGACACGGTGTTCATGCAGGAGGACGTGCGGCGCGCGGGCGACGCGGTCGCGCTGCCGGCCGGCCTCAAGGCGGGCGCAAACCGCCGGCTCGCCGGCGAGGACGTCGCCCGCGGCAGCGTCGTGATCCCGGCCGGCCGGCGCCTGACCCCGCCGGATCTCGCGCTCGCCGCCGCGACCGGCCACGCCGGGCTTGCCGTGCGCCGGCGCCTGCGGGTCGCGGTCTTCTCCACCGGCGACGAACTGGCCGAGCCGGGCGCCGCCTTGCGGCCCGGCGCGATCCACGATTCGAACCGGGTTCTCCTCGTGGCGCTCCTGCGCCGCCTCGGCGCCGAGGTGAGCGACCTCGGCATCCTGCGCGACGACCCCGCCCTCCTGCCGGAGCGGCTGCGGGCGGCGGCGGCCGGCCACGACCTGATCCTCACCTCGGGCGGCGTCTCGACCGGCGAGGAGGACCACGTCAAGGCGGCGGTCGAGGCGGCCGGGCGGCTGGTGTTCTGGCGCCTCGCCATCAAGCCGGGCCGGCCGGTGGCGATGGGGCTCATCGGCGACACCGCCTTCGTCGGCCTGCCGGGCAACCCGGTCGCAGTCTACGTCACGCTGCTCTTCGTGGTCCGCCCGCTCCTCGCCCGCCTCGGCGGCGCCACGCTCGACCCGCCCCCGAGCCAGCCCGCCCGCGCCGCCTTCCGCTACCGCAAGAAGGCCGGCCGGCGGGAATACGTCCGCGTCTCGCTGCGGCGGGGGGCGGACGGGGTGGTCGAGGCGGTGAAGTTCCCTCGCGACGGGGCCGGGGTGCTGTCCTCGCTCACCGGCAGCGACGGGCTCGCGGAGCTGCCGGAGGCGGTGACCGGGGTTGAGGAGGGGGAGTGGGTGGAGGTGTACCGGCACCCGCTGTTGTGGTGAGGGTGGGGTTCGCGGGGGCGTGCCGCGGTAAGTGTCCTTCCCGTCCTCCGTGCAAGTAGTCCTGTCCGGACAAAGGATGAGGCGGAGGTCTCTCCTCTCCCCGCGGGCGGGGAGAGGGCCGTGTTGCCGTTCAGGGAACACGGCAAGCGCAGGCGCAGCCGGAGCGAGGGTGAGGGGGAGGTGCCGGAGGAGCCTCTTCCGGAGACACCCCCTCACCCCCGCCCTGCGGGCTTGCCGCACCACCTGGACGGTGATGCGGCCCTCTCCCCGCCCGCGGGGAGAGGTGGAAACCCGCGCATCGTCATTCCTCCGGCAGCCTGTCGCGCTCCCACCCGATACCCCGCCGTCAGCCAAACCAGATGTCCGTCGGGATCGCGCAGCAGCGCGTCCGCACCCCCGTCCGGCCGCGGGACCGGGCGAGAGACGATCCGCCCGGCATGGGCCGCGCAGGCCGCCCGCAGCGCCGCGCCATCCGCCATCTCCAAGACCAGCCGGGTCGCCGCCACGTCGTTGGCCGCGAGGTCGGAGGCCGCGCGCGGGTAATCGCCGCGATAGCACAGCAGCTCGACATGAGGCGGATGTCCGTCCGGGAAGCCGAGGCCGGTCACCTCGACGGTCGGATCGGCGACGGCGTCGAGGCGGGCCTGCTCGGGGCCGGTATTGAGCGAACGCGACGCCACCCGCAGCCCGAGCGATTCGTAGAACGCGACGCTGCGGGCGGTGTCCGCCACCGAGATCGCCGAGTGGTCGAGGCCGAGGCACGGGGTGCCGGCATCGGGCCGCCGCCAGGCCGTGGGGGTCGCGTCCGGCGGGAAGGCCAGGAATTCGAGGGGATGCCCTTCGGGGTCGCGGAACTTGAACGCCGTCACGCCGCCCGAGGAGTCCGGCAGTCGCACCGGGCCGTCGGTCGAGATCGGGCGCCAGCCCGGACGGGCCGACAGGCGGGCATGGGCCGCCGCCATGTCCGACACGATGATCGCGCAGTGCTGAAACAGCGGGATGAAGCCCGGCACGTCGCCCGGATAGGGTCGCCCCGCGGGCGAGACCGCCACGAGGTCGAGGCGCTGGTCGCCGAGGCGCAGCGGCACGGTCCGCGTCACCGGCAGGCCGGCAGAAGCCGGGTCCGGTGGCGCCTCCGCGTCCGCGAAGCCGAGGGCGTCGCGGTAGAAGCCCGCGAGCCGGTCCGGCTCGGCCGCCACCAGGACGACGCGGGCGAGGCGCAGGGCACCTGCTGGACTGGCACTCACGGGAGCGGCGCTCACGGGATCTGCACCCCGCGCCGGTCGAGGAAGATCGCGTAGAGCGTGTGCGAGCCGCCGATGAACAGGCGGTTCTTGGCCGATCCGCCGAAGGTGATGTTCGAGACCCGGTGCGGCACCAGGATCTTGCCCATCAGCTTGCCCTCCGGGCTGAGGCAGTGGACCCCGTCGCCTGCGCTCGACCAGATATTGCCGTCCTCGTCGATTCGCATCCCGTCGCAATAGCCCGGCGAGATCGTGTGGAAGATCTCGCCGCCGGAGAGCGCACCGTCGGGCGCGACGTCGAACACCCGGATGTGCTGGCGCGGGTTCGGCTTCGACTGGTCGCCGGTCTCGGCGACGTAGAGCCGGCGCTCGTCGGGCGAGAAGGCGAGGCCGTTCGGCCCGTCGAAATCGCCCGCCATCACCGTGATCTCGCTCGTCGCCGGATCGAAGCGGTACAGGGCCGGGGGCTGCTCCGATTTCTGACGTCCGCCCTCGTAGTCGTTCGCGATGCCGTAGACCGGATCGCTGAACCAGATCGTGCCGTCGGACTTCACCACCACGTCGTTCGGCGAATTCAGCCGCTTGCCGGCGTGGTGGGTGACGAGGGTCGTGACCGTCCCGTCGTGCTCCGTGCGATACAGGCAGCGGCCGCGATGCGAGCAGGCGATCAGCCGGCCCTGGCGGTCGCGGGTCTGGCCGTTGGCGTAGTTCGAGGGCTGGCGATAGACCGAGAAGCCGGCCCCCTCGATCCACCGCATGGTCCGGTTGCGCGGCAGGTCCTGGAACAGCAGGCAATCGGCATCGCCCATCCAGACCGGCCCCTCGATCCAGCGGAAGCCGGAGCCGAGTTCCTCGAGCGGCGCGTTGCCGAGGATGTAGTGCGTGAAGCGCGCGTCGTGGATCTCGAACCCGTCCATGGCGTCACCGGAACCGGCAGGCCGCCCCCGTCGTCGGGGGCTTGTCATACTGCACGATCATCAGCACCGCCGGCGCGTCCCCGACCGTGCCGGAGCGGTGGCCCTTCCTGCCGTCGACCTCGCGGACGTTCTGGTCCTCGCCGAACGAGATCTCGCCCGGGCCCATCTCGACCCGGGTGCCGTCCATCGATTCGACGAACCAGCGGCCCGAGAGCGGGATGATCCATTGCGGCTTCGGGTTGGGGTGCCAGTCGCCGGTCCAGCCGACCGGCTGCACGGTGACGAAGACGGTGGCGCCGTCATGGGTCTTCTGCCCCTGCCATTGCGGCGGGGCCGGCGGCGACATCGACTTCTCCTCGAACTCGGTGAAGGCGCACCGGGTCTGGTGGCTGATCCCGTCCGCGTCGGCCCAGAGGTGCCAGTAGGGAACGGTGGGGGTCTGATCGCTCATCGGGCGGTCTCGCTGACGCTGTAGGGCCTCGACGAGGCGAAGGGGTCGGAGAAGAACGTCTCCACCGTCGCCGCCCCCGTGCCGAAGGTGACGAGCAGAAACCCGCCGGCGAGCGCGAGGTTCTTCCAGAAATCCCAGAAAAGCTCGCGCCCCTTGCCGCCGGACCAGAAATCCCCCGGCTTCCAGAACTGCTTCCACAGGAGCGCCGTGACGCCGCAATAGCCGGCGAGCACGAAAGCGGCGAAGCGGTCGGCGATGCCGGTGAGGATGCCGAGCGACATCACGATCTCGACGAACAGGCCGATCAGGATCAGCAGCGTGGCGGGACCCGTGGCGTGCACCGCCTGCCTGGCCTGGCCTACCGCACCGCGAAAGTTCAGGATCTTGTCCAGCGCGCTGAACGGCAGGAACAGCAGCACCAGGAGGAGCCTGACGCCGAAGGCGACCGCGATGCTGAGGGAGGCCATCCGTCGCAAACCCCGCTGCCCTGTGTGCACCTGCGAAAAGCTAACTGGGGCGGATCGACGTTCGCGCCAGCCCCGCCATATGCCCCACGGCACGGCCGTCAGGCCCTGCCTAAGCAGAATTGCGTCACGCAATTCTGCTTAGTTTCTGGTTTCGCATCATTTTTGCCGCCGAACCGGTGCCCACTTCGGCGAATGATGCATAGTCCCGCCTCTGTCGCGAGGAGGAGCCGATGAGCGAGAACCGGCACTACGACGTCGTCATCATCGGCTCCGGGCCCGGCGGCGGCACCATGGCGTGGCGGCTCGCCCAGACCGGCAAGCGCATCCTGCTCCTCGAGCGCGGCGACTACCTGCCGCGCGAGCGCGAGAACTGGGACAGCCAGGCGGTCTTCGTCGATGCCCGCTACCAGGCGCCCGAGACCTGGTACGGCGCCGACGGCTCGAGCTTCCATCCCGGCCTGCATTACTTCGTCGGCGGCAACAGCAAGGTCTACGGCTCGGTCCTGCTCCGCCTGCGCGAGAAGGATTTTTATCAGATCCGCCATCCGGACGGCCTCTCGCCGGAATGGCCGGTGAAGTACGACGTGTTCGAGCCCTATTACCAGGCGGCGGAAGAACTCTACTATGTCCACGGCCTGCGCGGCGAGGACCCGACCGAGCCGCCCTCGACGAAACCCTACGCCTACCCGCCGATCAGCCACGAGAAGCGGATCCAGGAGCTGTTCGACGGCCTCAAGCGCGAGGGCCACCACCCGTTCCACCTGCCGGTCGGTGTGCGGCTCGAGGAGCGGGACGGCAAGCCGCTGCCGCACTCGGCCTGCATCCGCTGCGACGCCTTCGACGGCTATCCGTGCATCACCAACGGCAAGGCCGACGCGCAGATCGCCTGCGTCGACCCGGCGCTCGCGGCGCACCCGAACCTCACCCTGATGACCAACTCTTACGTCGACCGGCTGCTCACCGACCCGGCCGGGCGGACGATCACCGGCGTCGCGGTGAAGCGCGGCGACCTCACGGAGGTGTTCACCGGCGACATCGTGGTGGTGGCCTGCGGCGCCCTGTCCTCGGCGCTCCTGATGCTGCGCTCCGCCAGCGACGCCCATCCGCAGGGGCTCGCCAACCGCTCGGGGCAAGTGGGCCGCAACTACATGCGGCACAACAATTCGACGGTGCTCGCCATCTCCCGCACCCCGAACCCGACCAAGTTCCAGAAGACGCTCGGCCTCAACGACTTCTACTTCGGCGCCGACGACTGGGACTATCCCCTCGGCCACATCCAGATGGTCGGCAAGTCGGACGGGGTGCAGATCCACGGCGAGGGCCTGCCGGGCTTCCTGCAATGGTTCCCGGAGAAGCCATTCGACTGGCTCGCCAAACACTCGCTGGATTTCTGGCTCACCACCGAGGACCTGCCGATCCCGGACAACCGCATCTTCTATGACGGGGGCAAGGTCCGGCTCGACCTCAAGCAGACCAACGAGGAGGCCCTGCATCGCCTGAAGGCGAAGCTGCGCGACCTCTGCGCGAAGCTCGAGATCCACCCGCAGCTCTTCGACCGCTCGCTCTACCTCGGCAAGGACGTGCCGATCGGCGGCACCGCCCATCAGGCCGGCACGCTGCGCTTCGGCCCCGACCCGGCGACCTCGGTCCTCGACCTCGACTGCAGGGCGCACGAGCTCGACAACCTCTACGTCACCGACGCGAGCTTCTTCCCGTCGATTGGTGCGGTGAACCCGACGCTGACGATCATCGCGAACTCGCTGCGCGTGGCGGATCACATCATCGGGCGGCTCGGGTAAAGCCCGATCGGCTTGGCCGTGCGAGGGGGTGCTTGAGGCCCCAAGCCGACATCAGGATGTGTGTGACGGTGTCCGGCGAACCGCCGGTGCGGCCTACGGTGCTGGCACACTGGGCTTACGGGCACTGAGTGCCAGCCGCAGCGACAGCGACGGGGTTGGACGCTTCACGCCTATCCGTTCCTGATGGTGCGATGAAGGTCGTCGTGACCATTGATGAACGCGGCCACTTCCTTGCCCCTTAATGCAGTCGCGGGGTTGGCATCCCTCGTGCAGACGCAAGCGAAGACGAAGTCAAGGCCCCTCCGTTCCAATTTTAGCGCGGCCTATCCGGTAAATTAGTAAGCCACATCCGTTGATCGTTCTCCATTCTGCTCGGACATTCGAGCAATGTTTGCGCAGCTTATATTGCTGGATCAAATATGTTCCGATATACCGATCCGAAGAGCCGCTTCGCAGCGGCAAGTGGGCCCTGTGCATGTAAGTGGGTAACCCTCGTGCTCGGCCAGAGGCTTTTGCCTACTCGTCGTTGCTACCATGAAGTCGACTGGCTTCGGCCCGGTCCGGAGCAGGTACGAGCGTCACTCCATGATTTCATCCGCGCGCCCCAAAAGATAAGGCGGCAGATCGACGTCGAGAGCACGCGCCGTGCGCATATTTATCACAAGTTCAAATCTTGAAGGTTGCTCGATTGGCAGTTTTGCGGCTTTTTCGCCCTCTAAGACTCGTTTAAGGAAATATATAGCTCGTTTGACATTGTCGCGATGTACATATCCATAGCTTATGAGAGCGCCCTCTTCGGCAAACTGACGAACACTCGCAAGCAATCCGACCTTTTTCTCGATGGCCAGAAGGCAAAATGCTTTTGCATTGGCGTTCAATGCGCTGTCTGGCATGATTATCAAAGTATCTGGCCTGCTTGCGAAGATTTCATCCGAAAAATTTGGAAAAGATTTTGAAGGATCCCAACGATGGATGCGGGCCGTTGCTCCACGCTTTTCGCATTGATTCGAAAAAGCCTTTTCGAGGGTAATATTTGAAGGATTTAATGGATTGCTGATGGCCGCAATAGTCCCAATTTTAGGAAATGCCTCAAATCCAATATCTAATAATTTTAGCAGAGATTCCTCCCCGCTCGTAGCAACGCCTGTGATGTTGCCACCTGGATTGGCGAGACTTTCCGCGAGTCCAGCTCGTATCGGATCATTCAATGACAACATAACGATCGGAATAGTATTCGTGAGAGATTTAACAGCACTAGCTCCAGATATCGTATTGACAAGTATGGCCTCAGGATTTCTAGACAAGGCGTTCGACGATATTTTCGGCATATTCTTATAATCGCCATCTGCCCATATTTCTTCGATCTCGATGTCGCGACCTTCAACGATACCGTGATCGGCAAGCCCCTCTCTGATGAATTTTATAAGCAGAAGGCTTGATCGATCGGTGCTTCTACCTCCGCCGACGAGAACCACTCTGCGAGGGGCCGCCGAGGCCCGACTGGCTCCGAAGACCGCCAGCCATGCTCCTGCGACGCAGAACGTTCGCCGGTCCATTGATGCCCCCGATTCGGCACTAAGGGAGGAACAGCCTGCCCACATTCGGCACCACTGAAAAGTTGCAATGTGAGGTCTGCTGCGATGTTGCCCTCGAAAGGCATCTCTCGCACCGAAGCTCAGCTCTTCTCCTGAATTGCGCACGTGCTCTCGTTAAAGCCCGAGAGGGTGGACAGTAATCGGCTGCTGAGCCGATTTATATCAAGAAAGAATACAGGACTGGTTCCCGTACGTTCGTCCTGCGCAAGTGGCAAAGATGCTGTGCAATGGTCAGTCTCGAGGGTCTGCTGTCGCGTGTTGAGCGACTGGTCGGCCCTCGGCGGAGTGGTCAGCCCTGACGTATGGCTCTGAGCCGACGTGGTCCTGCCCCGGTTTGCGGTCCGAGGCCTATGCAAGGTCTCGGGCTGTGACAGCTTGGCTGGCGAAGGCTCGGGGCGTCAAGCCACCGAGCGCCATAGGCGGCCGGTCTTCGCTATCGTGGCACCTCCATTCCTCGATGCGGTCGCGGGCATCGGCCAGGGACCGGAACCATGAAGCATTCAGGCATTCCGCCCGCAGGCGGCCGTTGAAGGCCTCGATGGACGCATTGGCGGTCGGTTTACCGGGCCGAGAGACGTCGAGCTCGACCCCGTTCAGGTAAGCCCAGCCGCAAGCGCAGCGCCAACTGCGGGTCGGAGCGCTCACGGTGGCGCTGGGACGAGCGGCCGAAGCCGGTGGCCTGACAGGCCCGCCATTGGCTGATCCGCAGGCCACCTGCAGGGGACCGGCGACCTCGCGGCGAACGGCTTTGCCTCATCCCTGATCCTTGAGCACGTCCTGCAACATCGAGCGATCCAGCGTGAGTGGGCGACCAGCCGATTGAGCTTGCCGCTCTCCTCCTCCGGCTGCTTCAACCGCCGGATCTCCGGCACACCCAAACCGCCGGATCAGGGTCACGGCGGCTCAGAGCCATACTTCAGGGAGGACCACTCCGCCGGGGGCTGACCACGCGATCCCGGACCGCCACTTGCACGCCCGGGCGCGTCGCCCTGTCGTCGCTTCCCCGCTATGGAAGGGCGGCCCAGTCTCCGAAGGATCTCCCGATGCCCAAGGATCTCCCGATGCCCCTGGACCCCGCCCTCCGCGACCGCATCGTCACCGCCGTCGCGGACGGTTTCGCCGACCAGATCGCCCACACCCAGGCGCTGATCCGCTTCCCCTCGACCCGCGGCGAGGAGCAGGCGATCCAGGACTTCGTGTTTCGCAGCTTCCGCGACCGCGGCTACGCCATGGACCGTTTCGCCATGGACCGCGTGCAGATCGAGGCGCATCCGGGCGGGGCGAGGTTCGCGCCCGAGCATTCCGAGGCGCCGATCGTCGTCGGCATCCACCGGCCGCGGGAGGAGCGGGGGCGCTCGCTGATCCTCCAGGCCCATGTCGACGTGGTGCCGGCGGGGCCCGCCGACCTCTGGACCCACCCGCCCTTCGACCCGGTGGTGGAGGGCGACTGGCTCTATGGCCGCGGCGGGGCCGACATGAAGGCCGGGCACGCCGCCAACCTGTTCGCCCTCGATGCCCTGCACCGCATCGGGCTCCAGCCCGCCGCCACCGTGACGCTGCAATCGGTGGTCGAAGAGGAATCGACCGGCAACGGCGCCCTGATGACCCACCTGCGCGGCTACCGGGCCGACGCTGTGCTGATTCCGGAGCCCGAGGAGGAGATGCTGGTGCGCGCCAATACCGGCGTGCTGTGGTTCCGGGTCGAGGTCCGGGGCCGGCCGGTCCACGTGCGCGAGATGGGCACGGGGGCGAACGCCATCGACGCCGCCTACCGGGTGATCGGCGCCCTGCGGCAGCTGGAGGAGCGCTGGAACGCCGACAAGGCCGGGCGCCCGCATTTCGAGGGCGAGGCGCACCCGATCAACCTCAATATCGGCCGGATCGAGGGCGGCGACTGGGCCTCCTCGGTGCCGGCCTGGTGCCGGATCGACTGCCGCATCGCGATCTATCCGGGGACGAGCGCGGCGGAGGCCGCCCGCGAGATCGAGGCGGCGGTGGCGGCCTTTGCCCGCGACGACGCCTTCCTGTCGAACAGCCCGCCGAGCGTCACCTTCCACGGCTTCTTCGCCGAGGGTTACGTGCTCGACGAGGGCTCGGAGGCGGAAGCGGTGCTCGACCGGGCGCATCAGGCGGCGACCGGGGCCGCGCTGAGAAGCTTCATGACCGCCGGCTACCTCGATACCCGGGTCCACGCCCTCTACGACCGGGTGCCGGCGCTCTGCTACGGCCCGAAGAGCGAGAACATCCACGGCTTCGACGAGCGGGTCAGCCTCGCCTCGCTCCAGCGCATCACCACCGCCATGGCCCTCTTCGTCGCCGAGTGGTGCGGCACGGAGAGCGCCTGACGCGCAAGGCGCAGGCCGTCGATCGGCCTGTGCCCCCGCCGCCACGCTTCCCGAAATCCCTGTGCAGCACCGCCCGATCCCGCTTGAGGCAACGCCGTCTTCGGTGCGACCGCGGCAGAGTGGGTCGTCGCCGGAGCGGGAGCGCGGATGGGCATCGAGGGGTTCGTCGTCGACGGCCTGACGCAGGCGGCGCAGCAGCGGGCGGCGGATCCGCGGGCCTCGGCCTGGGTGTCGGCCAATGCCGGGGCGGGCAAGACCAAGGTGCTCACCGACCGGGTGGTGCGCCTGCTGCTCCACGGCGCGGCCCCGTCCAAGATCCTCTGCCTCACCTTCACCAAGGCGGCCGCCGCCAACATGGCGATCCGGGTGTTCGAGCGCCTCGGACGCTGGGTCACCCTCGACGAGGCGGCGCTGAGCGCCGAGCTGACCGCCCTCGAGGGCGAGGCCCCGGACGGCGCCACCCTGCGGCGCGCCCGCCGCCTGTTCGCCCGGGCGGTCGAGACGCCGGGCGGGCTCAAGATCGAGACCCTGCACGCGCTCTGCGAGCGCCTGCTGCACCTCGTGCCGTTCGAGGCCAACGTGCCGGCCCGCTTCGTGGTGCTGGACGAGGCCCAGACCCGCGAGGCGATCGACCGGACGATCGACAACGTGCTGGCCGACGCGGTCGATGCCCGCCACCCGGCGCTGGCCGGAGCACTCGGCCTCGTCGCCCCGGAGGCGGCGGGCGAGGCCCTGCGCCGGGCGATGGTGGCGGCGGTGCAGAACCGAAGCCTGATCGGCCACCCGGACGGCATCGCGTCCCGCCTCGACGCGCTCCGGGCCGCCCTCGGGCTCGCGCCCGGCGAGACCGCGGCCGCGATCGACGCGCGGATGCTGGACGGGGCCCCGGCCGACCTCGCGGGCCTGGTCGCGGCCCTGCGCACCGGCAAGGCCACCGACGAGAAGCGCGCCGACGCCCTGGCGCTCGCCGCTGCGGCGACGGGGCCGGCGCGGCTGCCGCTCTACCTGGCGGTGTTCTTCAAGGAGGAGGGCGAGGGCGACGCCTACGCTGCCTCGACCCTCGGCACCAAGGCGGTGCCGGCCCCCGCGAAGGAGGTCTTGCTCGCCGAGCAGGCCCGGCTCGCCGGCCTTCGCGACCGGCTGAAAGCCGCCCGCGCGCTCGCCCGCACCGAGGCCCTGTTCACCCTCGCCGCCGAGATCCACCGCCGGGTCGAGGCCCAGAAGGCGCGCCTTGGCGCCCTCGACTTCGACGACCTGATCCACAAGACCCTCGACCTGCTGACCCGGGTCGATTCGGCCTGGGTGCTCTACCGGCTCGACCGCGGCGTCGACCACGTGCTGATCGACGAGGCGCAGGACACCAACCCGCAGCAATGGGAGATCCTGCGCCGCATCACCGAGGATTTCTGCGCCGGGGAGGGGGCCCGGGAGGCCGGGACCGGGCTGGCCCGCACCCGCTTCGCCGTCGGCGACCCCAAGCAGTCGATCTACAGCTTTCAAGGAGCGGCGCCGGAGGAGTTCGAGACGACGCGCCGGGCCTGGCGCCGGGAGGCGGAGGGCGCCGGCCTGCCCTTTGCCGATGTCGGCCTCACCTTGTCGTTCCGCTCGGCGATCGGGGTGCTGCGGGCGGTCGACGCCACCTTCGCGCTCGAGGATCACTATCGCGGCCTGTCCTTCGGCGACGCCGCCATCGGCACCGTGCACTCCACCGCCCGGGTGCGGGCGCCCGGCCAGGTCGAGCTGTGGCCGGTGGCGCGGCCGAGCGCCGAGGAGGAGCCCGACGCCTGGACCCACCCGGTCGACGCGATCGAGGCCGGCGCCCCGGCCCTGGTCACCGCCCGCCGGGTCGCGAAGGCGGTCCGGCTCTGGACCACGACCGGCGACGAATCCGGCCGGGTCTGGCGCCCCGGCGAGGTCCTGATCCTGGTGCGCAAGCGCTCCGCCGCCTTCGAGGGGGTGATCCGGGCGCTCAAGGCCGAGGGCGTGCCGGTGGCGGGCCAGGACCGCCTCGACATCGCCGCCCACATCGCGGTCCTCGACCTCGTGGCGGCGGGGCGCGCCGCCCTGCTGCCGCAGGACGACCTGACCCTCGCGACGGCCCTCAAGACGCCCCTCGTCGGCCTCACCGACGACGACCTCGTCGGCATCGCGGCCGGGCGCGACCCGGCCGAATCGCTGGTGGCGGCCCTGCGGCGCCGCGCGGAGGCCGGCGACCCCGCCGCCCTCCGGGGCGTCGCGGCCCTCGACGGCTGGGCGGCGCTCGCCCGGGCGCACGGGCCGTTCGGCTTCTACGCCGAGCTGCTCGGGCCGCTCGGCGGCCGGGCGCTCCTGGTGCAGCGCCTCGGCGGCGAGGCGGGGGACGCCATCGACGTCTTCCTCACCGCCGCCGCCCAGGCCGAGGCCGGGCCCGACGCGCCCTCGCTCACCGGGTACCTCGCCCGCTACGAACCGAGCGGCGGGCGCGACGCCGGCGGCCACACGGTGAAGCGCGACCTCGATGCCGCCCGCGACGAGGTGCGGGTGATGACGGTCCATGGCGCCAAGGGCCTCGAGGCGCCGCTGGTGCTGGTGCTCGACGGCTGCGAGGCGTTGGGCCGCGACCCGGCCCTGATCCCGGTGCGGCTCAAGGACGGCAGCACCGTGCCGGTCTGGTCGAGCTCCAAGGCCCATGACAGCCCCGCAATCGCGGCCGCCCGCGATGCGCTCCACGCCAGGGCCGGCGAGGAGCACAACCGCCTGCTCTACGTCGCCATGACCCGGGCCAAGGACCGGCTGGTGATCGCCCCTTACGCCGGCAACGACAAGGAGACCCCGGCCCAGGCCTGGTGCGAGATGATCCGCCGCGGCCTGGTGCACGCCTTCGGCGGGGTCGCGATGACGGAGATGCCCTACGGCCCGGCGGAGAGCTGGCGCGAGGGCGCGGCCCTGCCGGAGGCCCCCGCCACCCCCGTGCCGGCGCCGGCGCCCGAGGCTTTGCCGGACTGGCTCCACCGCCCGGTGGCCATCGAGGCCGAGCCGCTGCCCCCTCTGCGCCCCTCCGGCCTCGGCGCCGCCGACGAGCCGCGCCGCTCGGAGGCCCGCTCCAGCGATCCCGCCGCGCGCCGCCGCGGCGTGCTGGTCCACGCCCTGCTCGAGCACCTGCCGGCGCTGGCGCCCGAACGGCGCCCGGCGGCGGCCGCGGCCTTCGTCGCCGCCCGCGCGCCTGGCCTCGATCCGGCCCGGCGCGAAGCCATCGCCGCGGAGGCCCTGCGGCTCCTGGAGAATCCCGACCTCGCGGTGCTGTTCGGACCCGACGCCCGGGCCGAGGTGACGCTCGCCGGCAGCATCACGGTCGCCGGCGCCCTGCGCCCGGTGCATGGCCGGGTCGACCGGATCGCGGTGACGGAGGCGGCGGTCTGGCTCGTCGACTTCAAGACCGGCCGCCCGCCGGCCGACGGCGCGCCGACTCCGCGCGGCCAGGCGGCGCAGGTCGCCCTCTATGCGCGCCTCCTGGCGACGATCTATCCCGACCGCGCCGTGCACCCGCTCCTGGTCTGGACCGCCGGGCCGGTGATGCGCCGCCTCACGGCGGAGGAGTGCGCCGCCGCCCTCCGCACGCTGGCGTGATCCGGTGTGCGCCCGCACACGGACGGAGCGGGGATGGCTTGGCCGTTGCGCTTGATCGGCCCCCGCGGGGTTCTTAACTTCACCCTCACGCGGGCCGGTCCGCGATGTCGGCCGGCTTCATGACGAAAGGAATCGTTGCGATGGCAACCGTGAAGGTGACCGACGCGAGCTTCGCGCAGGACGTGCTGCAATCGGCCGAGCCCGTGGTGGTGGATTTCTGGGCCGAGTGGTGCGGCCCCTGTCGGGCGATCGGCCCGGCCTTGGAAGAGATCTCCAGCGAGCTGAACGGCCGGGTGAAGATCGCCAAGGTCAACGTGGACGAGAACCCGGGCATCGCCTCCCAGTACGGCATCCGCTCGATCCCGACCCTGATGATCTTCAAGGGCGGCGAACTCGCCGGCCAGAAGGTCGGCGCCGCCCCGAAGGGCGACCTCTTCCGCTGGATCCAGGCCAGCGCCTGACCGGATCCGAGGGTTCGATGCGCAGCAGCCCGGCCGAGAGGCCGGGCTTTTTTCGTGGCGCGCCCTTCCGGCGGAGGCTCGGCCTCGCGGCCGGGCGTCGTCGTGTCAGAAGTCTGCAACGGTGCAGGCCCGCTTGCGCGACCGATCGGCGAGACGAGGCCATCGCGCGGCTGGCCTCTTCCCCAGATGAGGGCTACTCCCGCGTCGTAAACCGGGATCCGATCCTCGGGGCCCGCGCGGCGCGGAGGACCGATGGTCAATCGCCTGACGATCACCGAACTTGCCGGCGGCCGCGTCGCCGTGTCCCTGCGCCGCTCCGGACAGGATTTTCCGGAGGATCCGGCCGCACCGATCGACTTCTCCTCGCCCCTCGGCGCGGCGGAGGTCTGATATCGTAAGAGCCTGGAGATCCTGGAGGCGCTCGGCGACAGGCCTGGGCTGGCCAGGAGCTACCACCAACTCGGCAGGGTGGCGCAGGATCGCGGCGCCCTCGACGCGGCGGAGGGCTGGTACCACAAGAGCCTGGAGATCCTGGAGGCGTTGGGCGACGGGCCCAGGCTGGCCATGACCTACCACCAGCTCGGCATGGTGGCGCAGGATCGCGGCGCCCTTGACGCTGCGGAGGACTGGTATCGCAAGAGCCTGGAGATCGAGGAAGCACTCGACAACCGGCCCGGCATGGCGATCAGCTACCGCACTCTTGGAAGGTTGGCCCAGGCCCGGGGCGACGCCGAGGCCGCCGAGGCGTGGCTCAGGAAGGAGGCGGCGATCCGGAAGCCGCCGCCATCCCCTCCCGCCGAATAGGAGCCTCGATGACCACCTCCCCCGACGACCTCGCCCGCCGGGCCGCCGCCCGGCTCGCTCCCGATCTCGGCCCCGCCCTGCCGGCCCTGGTCGAGGCCCGCCTCCAGGGCGGCGCGCCGCCCGCGCGCTACGATGCCGCCACGGCGATCGCCCTGGCGGCCCTGGTGCTCAACGCGGCGAAGTTCGCCTGGGACATCCACCGCGATCGCCGGAAGGACGGAGCGCCGCCCACCCCCGACTCGGTCGCCCGGCAGCTGCGGCTGAGCCTCAGGATCGAGGGCGTGACGGAGGCGCAGCGCGACCGGGTGATCGCCGTCGTGGTCGAGGAGGCCGGCAAGGAGGATGGCAAGGAACCCGGATCCAAGGCGTCCTGATCCGAGCCGCCCTGACAAGACGCCCTGACCCGGCGGACGGCGCACGCCGGCGCGAGAAAGCCGCGGCCCCGGGGGCAGCCTTCCGGCAACGCTGTGCTAGATACGGTGCCATGCGCAGCACCGTCCCGGTCTCCTCCTCGCGACGCATCCTCTGCGTCTTCCCCGCCTACACGCCGTCCTTCGGCACCTTCTCGCACGCCTATCCGCTGATGGGCGGCGTGAAGGCCTTCATGCCGCCTCAAGGGCTGCTCGTGATCGCCGCCTACCTGCCGGAATCCTGGCCGGTGCGGTTCGTTGACGAGAACATCGCTCGGGCGAGCCCCGAGGATTTCGCCTGGGCCGATGCGGTGTTCGTGTCGGGGATGCACATCCAGGAGGGGCAGATCCACGAGATCGGCCGGCGGGCGCATGCCGCCGGCAAGGTCGCGGTTCTGGGCGGGCCCTCCGTCTCCGGCGCGCCGGAGAAGTACCCGGATTTCGACTACCTCCATATCGGCGAGATCGGCGACGCCACCGACGCGCTGATCCGGCACCTTGACGCGACGGTCGCGGTGCCCGACGCGCCGGTGCGGTTCGAGACGAAGGACCGCCTCGGCCTGTCCGACTTCCCGGCCCCGGCCTATGAGCGGGTACCGCTCAAGCGCTACCTGATCGGCTCGCTGCAATTCTCCTCCGGCTGCCCCTATCGCTGCGAGTTCTGCGACATCCCGCAGCTCTACGGGCGCCAGCCGCGGCTCAAGACGCCCGAGCAGCTCTGCGCCGAGCTCGATGCCATCGTGGCGCAGCCCGCCCACCCGGCGGTGGTCTACTTCGTCGACGACAACTTCATCGGCAACCGCAAGGCGACGCGGGAGATGCTGCCGCACCTCGTGGAGTGGCAGAAGCGAAGAAACTATCCCCTCCAGTTCGCCTGCGAGGCGACGCTTAACATGGCCAAGCAGCCCGAGATTCTCGAGCTGATGCGCCAGGCGAACTTCATGACCGTCTTCGTCGGCATCGAGACGCCGGAGGCCGACGCGCTCAAAGGCATCGACAAGACCCACAACGCCGCCGTGCCGATGTACGAGGCGATCGAGACGCTGAATGCCTACGGGCTCGAGGTCACCTCCGGCATCATCCTGGGCCTCGACACCGACTCGGACCGCTCCGAGCAGAACCTGATCGACTTCATCGACAAGTCGGCGATCCCCGTCCTCACCATCAACCTGCTTCAGGCCCTCCCAAAAACCCCGCTCTGGGACCGGCTCGAGCGGGAGGGGCGGCTCGTCCATGATGCCAGCCTCGAATCGAACGTGCTGTTCAAGCGCCCGCACGACGACGTGGTCGGCTCCTGGCGCCGGGCCATCGCCCATGCCTACGCGCCCGAGCACCTGTTCGAGCGCTTCAAGCGCCAGTGCGACGTCACCTACCCGCACCGGATCGCCACGCCGACATCGGCCAAGCTGACGCTGACGAACCTGCGCCGCGGCCTGATCCTCGGCTTCAACATCCTGACCCGGGTCGGCCTGTTCTCCGACTACCGCCGGCCGTTCTGGCGGGCGGCCGCCTACGCGCTGAAGCGCGGGCAGATCGAGGCGGTGTTCAACATGGGCTTCGTCGCCCACCACCTGATCCGCTTCACCCGCGAGGCCCTGCGCGGCGAGCACAACGCCTCGTTCTACGCCGCGCAGGACAAGGCGAAGGCGGAGGCCGCCGCAAGGGGAGGGGCCCGGCAGGCGGCGTGAGTGGGAGGCACGAAGGGGCTGTTTGCACCGCAACCGCTCGGAGCGCGAGGCGGCAGGAGCCGAGGCGGCCCGACGTCCCGCCGCCGAATTCCGGCGACACCCGGACACCTCGCGATACGCCCGGGAACCGGCGGCTGCGGAGGGGCTCGACCGCCCGCGTCCCGTCCCGGCGGAACGATCACGCGCGCTTCCGTTGCTTAAGACTTTCTCAAAAGAGGCATGTCACCAATTGCCGCGTCGACGCAGAGGAAGTGTGGCGCCGTAGTGCCCGATCCGCTACGGCACTCGGGAACGCCGTCATGAAGATCAAATCCCTCCTTACCGTCATCCTGGCCGGTTTCGCCCTCGTGGTGATCGCGCTCTGCGGTCGCAGCCTGCACGAGTCCTGGCGCCGCTGGGTCTCAACCGACATGGTCTCGCGCCTCGCGAGCCTGGATCGTGCCCTGCTGGAGGCGCTCCCGAACATGCGCCTGGAGGGCGGGGTGATCGTCGGTGCGATGCGCGTCGAGCCGGACCAGACCGCGCCGATGCGGCGGGAGGCGGCGGAGCGCAAGACGATGCTGGACGCGGTGCTGCCACCGGCCATCGCCCAGGCCTCCGCCATGGCGGATCATCCGGCGATCCGGTCCTCCGCCGAGGCGCTGTCCTCGGCGGCGGCGGCATGGCAGCGCCTGCGCGACGAGGTCGAAGCGGCCATCGCGCAGCCGGTCGCGGCGCGCGACGAGGCGCTGATCGGCAGGATCGTCGCCGGCCGCGACCGCTTCGTCTCGGCTGGCGAGGCCCTGATGGCGGCGATCGAGGCGACGATCCGCACGGAGGATCCGACCCTGTCCGACCTGGTCCTTGGCCGGGTGATGGCGTGGTCGGCCCGGAGCGTCGCCGGAACCGCCAACGTCCAGCTCAACGACCTGCTCGGACAGAAGCGGGCCATGACCCCCGCCGAACGGGAGAGCATCGTCTCCCTGATACGCGTCTCGGAATTCGCCTTCGCGGCGGCCCGCGAGATCGGCGCCCGGACGGTCGATGCGCCGAACCTTCGGGCCGCGATCGCGGCGGCCGACGCCTCCTACTACACGGGAGCGTTCCCGCAGGCGGTCCGCGACGTCCTCGACGTGCTGGCCACCCCCGGCAAGCCCCGCCCGACCGTGGTCGAGTGGCGCAAGGGATCGACGCCCGCCGTCAACCCGATCGCCGCCGCGGCCACGGCCTTCGTGGTCGAGCTCGACGAGGCGGCCGCGCGCTCGGCGCAGGCGGCGACCCGGCAGCTCATGCTCTACGCGGGGCTGCTGGTCTCGAGCCTGATCCTGGCGGCCGGCGGCATCGCCTTCGTGAGCCGGGGCGTAATTCGTCCACTCTCGGCGATCACCGACGCCGCGCAGCGCCTCGCGCAGGGCGACACGGCCGTCGCCATACCGGGCCGCGGCCGGCGCGACGAGATCGGGGCTCTCGCGGGAGCCGTGCAGGTATTCCGGGACAACCTGGCCCGCACGCAGGCCCTGGAGCACGAGGCGGCGCTGGCGCGGGACGGCTTGGAGGCGCAGCGTCGCGTCGCCCTGCACGAGATGGCCGAACGGTTCGAGCGGACCGTGAGCGGGATCGTGCAGGTCGTGTCGCGCTCGGCCGCCGAGCTGCAGGAGACGGCCGGCACGATGACCGCCTCAGCCGCGCAGACCGCGACCCAGGCCGCTGCCGTCGCCGCCGAGGAGGCCGCCACCAACGTCAACACCGTTGCGGCCGCCGCCGAGGAACTCGGCGCCTCCGTGCACGAGATCGGCCGCCAGGCCGCAGGCTCGACCCAGCTGGCCGGCACGGCGGTCGGGGAAGCCGCGGCGACCTCGGGCCTCGTCGAGGACCTCTCCGGGGCCGCGGCCAAGATTGGCGAGGTCGTGTCGCTGATCAGCACGATCGCCGGACAGACGAACCTGCTGGCGCTCAACGCCACCATCGAGGCTGCGCGGGCCGGCGAGGCCGGCCGCGGCTTCGCGGTCGTCGCCGCCGAGGTCAAGGCGCTCGCCGGGCAGACGGCGCGCGCGACCGACGAGATCGCCGCGCAGGTCACCCGGATCCAGTCCTCGACGCACGAGGCGGTGAGGGCCATCGGCGGCATCGGATCGCGCATCCACGAGATCAGCGCGATGGCGACCAGCGTCGCGGCGGCCGTCGAGGAGCAGGGCGCCGCGACCCGTGAGATCATCCGCGGCGTCACGCAGGCGGCGACGGGGACCGGCTCCGTCACGCAGACCGTGGCCAGCGTGGCGGGAACCGCCGAGGAGACGGGCGCCGCTGCGAGCCAGGTGCTGTCAGCTGCCTCCGCCCTTTCGCAGCAATCGGATCACCTCGCCGCCGAGGTCCGCCGGTTCCTGGATACCGTGCAGGCCGCCTGATCCGGACGCGGCCGGACATCGGTCCTGCTCGCCGCGCCTGCGACGGAAAATCCTCGCATGCCCACTTGGCAGGCGGCTTGCACGCCGCTATAGACCCGGCTCCACGTTTCCGAGATCGAAAGGATCTGGCCCATCGGCCGGTCCTCGAGAGAGGTCCCCGGGCAACCGGGTGACTTGAGTGGCCGGAAGGGCTCAGGGGGCAACCCCTCGCGCCCCGTCCGGCCATGTCCTGTCCGAGACTGCAGGCGCCGGCATCCGCCGGCTTAAACCCCCAGCCTGCACAGACGGGGAAGACCGAGTTTCACCGCCCCAAGGGCCCTCCCGGGCCGGCGGGGCGTCGGTTTGAACCATCTCGCCCGAGGCGAAGGCCTGCCAAGGCCGGCGCGTCGGGGGCAGGGCCGTGAAGCGTCGTTCAGGACGTCGCGGTCTTTATCGAAGGCCCCGGCTCATCCTGGGCGGCAACTGCAACCGGCGGGGCCCATCCGGGTTCCGCCAACCGGAGAGAGCCAAGGTGGACAGAGCAGCAAAAGCTGATCTCGTCGCGACGCTCAACGGGGTGTTTGCCAACACCTCCGTCGTCGTCGTGGCCCACTACAAGGGCCTCACGGTCGCCGACATGCAGAAGCTGCGCTCGCAGATGAAGCAGGCCGGCGCCACCGTGAAGGTCGCGAAGAACCGCCTCGCCAACATCGCTCTCGAAGGCACGGACGTCGCCTCCATCCAGCCCCTCCTGAAGGGCCCGACCCTGCTCGCCTATTCGAGCGACCCGGTCGCGGCCGCCAAGGTGGCGGTGGACTTCGCCAAGGCCAACGAGAAGCTGGTCATCCTCGGCGGAGCCATGGGGACGACCGCCCTGAACCCGGACGGCGTGAAGGCCCTGGCCTCGCTGCCGTCCCTCGACGAACTGCGCGCCAAGCTCGTGGGCCTCATCCAGGCTCCCGCGACCAAGGTCGCGCAGGTCGTCAACGCGCCGGCCGCCAAGCTCGCGCGCGTGTTCGGGGCCTATGCCAAGGCCGGCGACGCCCAGACCGACGAAGCGGCCTGACGGGCTGTTCGAGACCAAACCGTTCAAACCGACAACATCAGGAAGTGAAAAATGGCTGATCTTGCCAAGCTCGTCGACGACCTGTCCTCGCTGACCGTCCTCGAGGCGGCCGAGCTCGCGAAGATGCTCGAGGAGAAGTGGGGCGTCTCGGCGGCGGCCGCCGTCGCCGTCGCCGCCGGCCCGGCCGCCGGCGCCGCTGCCGCCCCGGTCGAGGAGCAGACCGAGTTCACGGTCGTGCTCGCCGCCGCCGGCGACAAGAAGATCGAGGTCATCAAGGAGGTCCGCGCGATCACCGGCCTCGGCCTCAAGGAGGCCAAGGACCTGGTCGAGGGCGCTCCGAAGCCGGTCAAGGAGGGCGTGTCCAAGGACGACGCCGCCAAGCTCAAGGCCCAGCTCGAGAAGGCCGGCGCCAAGGTCGAGCTCAAGTAAGACGGTGGCGGGCCCTTCGGCCCGCCGCTCGCTCCGGATCCGGCCTCGGCCGGTCCGGGGCCACGAGCCCGCGGGCCTCGCGCTCGCGGGCTATGGTCGCTTTCAGTGCGTCTCACACAATTCCCGCTGCGCCGACGCGGCCCTCACGAGCGACGACGGCGATCGGGAGTACCGGGAGTTGTGTGGGAACACGTCAGCGCACCCCCTCGGGATCCGGGGTACGGATCCCCATATCGGCGTATTCGAAGGTTTGCGGGCGGCCGGCGCACGGGCGGCCCGCACGGTCTCGGCAGGTCTGATGCGGGCGGTTCGCCTAGAGCGTCCCACCGGGGCCGTATAAGCGGTGGATGAGGAGCGAGGTCAACCCATGGCCAACACGCTGGTCGGTCGCAAGCGCATTCGCAAGTTCTTCGGCAAGATCCGGGAAGTCGCCGAGATGCCGAACCTCATCGAGGTCCAGAAGGCGTCCTACGACCAGTTCCTGATGGTGGACGAGCCCGAGGGCGGCCGCGCCGACGAGGGCCTGCAATCCGTCTTCAAGTCCGTCTTCCCGATCTCCGACTTCTCCTCGACCGCGCTGCTCGAGTTCGTCAAGTACACCTTCGAGCAGCCGAAATACGACGTCGACGAGTGCCGCCAGCGCGGCATCACCTTCGCGGCCCCGCTGAAGGTCACGCTGCGGCTGATCGTGTTCGACGTCGATCCCGATACCGGCGCCAAGTCGGTCAAGGACATCAAGGAGCAGGACGTCTACATGGGCGATATGCCCCTGATGACGGAGAACGGCACCTTCATCGTCAACGGCACCGAGCGCGTCATCGTCTCGCAGATGCACCGCTCGCCGGGCGTGTTCTTCGACCACGACAAGGGCAAGACCCACTCCTCGGGCAAGCTGCTGTTCGCCGCGCGCATCATCCCGTATCGCGGCTCCTGGCTCGACGTCGAGTTCGACGCCAAGGACATCGTGCACGCGCGCATCGACCGCAAGCGCAAGATCCCGGTCACCTCGCTGCTGTTCGCGCTGGGCCTCGACGGCGAGGAGATCCTGTCGACCTTCTACAACCGCGTCACCTACGTGCGTGACGGGCAGGACTGGCGCGTGCCCTACGACGCCGAGCGGCTGAAGGGCTTCAAGGCCTCGACCGACCTGATCGATGCCGATTCGGGCGAGGTGGTGCTCGAGGCCGGCAAGAAGCTGACGGCCCGCGCCGCCCGCCAGATCGCCGAGAAGGGCGTGAAGGCCCTGCGCGCGACCGACGACGACCTCGTCGGCCAGTACATCGCCGAGGACATGGTCAACTACAAGACCGGCGAGATCTACGCCGAGGCCGGCGACGAGATCAGCGAGAAGGTGCTCAAGGGCCTCGCCGACGTCGGCATCGAGGAGATCCCGGTCCTCGACATCGACCACGTCAATGTCGGCCCCTACATCCGCAACACCCTGGCGGTCGACAAGAACTCGGCCCGCGAGGGCGCGCTGTTCGACATCTACCGGGTGATGCGCCCGGGCGAGCCGCCGACCCTCGAGACCGCCGAGGCGATGTTCCACTCGCTGTTCTTCGACGCGGAGCGCTACGACCTCTCGGCCGTCGGCCGGGTGAAGATGAACATGCGCCTCGACCTCGACGCCGCCGACACCGTGCGCACCCTGCGCAAGGAGGACATGCTGGCGGTCGTCAAGGCGCTGGTCGACCTGCGCGACGGCAAGGGCGAGATCGACGACATCGACCATCTCGGCAACCGCCGGGTGCGCTCGGTCGGCGAGCTGATGGAGAACCAGTACCGGCTGGGCCTCCTGCGCATGGAGCGCGCCATCAAGGAGCGGATGTCGTCGGTCGACATCGACACCGTGATGCCGCAGGACCTGATCAACGCCAAGCCCGCGGCGGCGGCGGTGCGCGAGTTCTTCGGCTCGTCGCAGCTGTCGCAGTTCATGGACCAGACCAACCCGCTCTCCGAGGTGACGCACAAGCGCCGCCTGTCGGCGCTCGGCCCGGGCGGCCTGACCCGCGAGCGCGCCGGCTTCGAGGTGCGCGACGTGCACCCGACCCATTACGGCCGGATCTGCCCGATCGAGACGCCGGAAGGCCCCAATATCGGCCTGATCAACTCGCTCGCCACCTTCGCGCGGGTGAACAAGTACGGCTTCATCGAGACCCCGTTCCGGCGCGTGCGCGACGGCGTGGTCACGGACGAGGTCGCCTACCTGTCGGCGATGGAGGAGGCGAAGTACTACGTCGCCCAGGCCAACGCCGCGATGGACGAGAACCGCAAGCTCACGGAGGACCTGGTGGTCTGCCGGCGGGCGGGCGAGGTCATCGTGGTGGGTCCCGAGCGCGTCGATTTGATGGACGTGAGCCCCAAGCAGCTCGTGTCGGTCGCGGCGGCCCTGATCCCGTTCCTCGAGAACGACGACGCCAACCGGGCGCTGATGGGCTCGAACATGCAGCGCCAGGCGGTGCCGCTCGTCCGCGCCGACGCGCCCTTCGTCGGCACCGGCATGGAGGCGGTGGTCGCGCGCGATTCGGGTGCCGCGATCGGCGCCCGGCGCGCGGGCATCGTCGACCAGGTCGACGCCACCCGCATCGTCATCCGGGCCACCGACGAGGCCGACGCCTCCAAGCCCGGCGTCGACATCTACCGGCTGCAGAAGTTCCAGCGCTCGAACCAGTCGACCTGCATCACCCAGAAGCCGCTCGTGCGCGTCGGCGACGTGGTGAAGAAGGGCGACATCATCGCCGACGGTCCCTCGACCGAGTTCGGCGAGCTGGCGCTCGGCCGCAACGTGCTCGTCGCGTTCATGCCGTGGAACGGCTACAACTTCGAGGACTCGATCCTGCTCTCCGAGCGGATCGTGAAGGATGACGTGTTCACCTCGATCCACATCGAGGAGTTCGAGGTGATGGCCCGCGACACCAAGCTCGGGCCGGAGGAGATCACCCGCGACATCCCGAACGTCTCGGAGGAGGCGCTCAAGAATCTCGACGAGGCCGGCATCGTCTATATCGGCGCCGAGGTCCACGCGGGCGACATCCTGGTCGGCAAGATCACCCCGAAGGGCGAGAGCCCGATGACGCCGGAGGAGAAGCTGCTCCGCGCCATCTTCGGCGAGAAGGCCTCGGACGTGCGCGACACCTCGCTCAGGGTGCCGCCGGGCGTCACCGGCACGATCGTCGAGGTCCGGGTGTTCAACCGCCACGGCGTCGACAAGGACGAGCGCGCCCAGGCCATTGAGCGCGAGGAGATCGAGCGCCTCGCCAAGGACCGCGACGACGAGCAGGCGATCCTCGACCGCAACACCTACGCGCGTCTCGCCGACGTGCTGGTGGGGCAGTCGCCCGTCGCCGGCCCGAAGGGCTTCAAGAAGGAGACCACGCTCACCCGTGAGGTCCTGGCGGATTATCCCCGCTCGCAGTGGTGGCAGTTCGCCGTCGTCGACGACCGTCTCATGACCGAGATGGAGGCGATGCAGAAGCAGTACGACGAGTCGAAGAAGCGCCTCGAGCAGCGCTTCCTCGACAAGGTCGAGAAGCTGCAGCGCGGCGACGAGCTGCCTCCGGGCGTCATGAAGATGGTCAAGGTCTTCGTGGCGGTGAAGCGCAAGATCCAGCCCGGCGACAAGATGGCGGGCCGCCACGGCAACAAGGGCGTGGTCTCGCGCATCGTGCCGATCGAGGACATGCCGTTCCTGGAGGACGGCACGCATGCCGACATCGTGCTCAACCCGCTCGGCGTGCCGAGCCGGATGAATGTCGGCCAGATCCTCGAGACGCATCTGGGCTGGGCCGCCGCCGGCCTCGGCCGGCAGGTCTCGCAGGCCGTGGACGCGTACCTGCGCACCCACGACGTCGAGCCCCTGCGCGAGCGGATGAAGGCGATCTACAGCGAGACCGAGCTGGCCGGCCTGTCCGACCAGGAGCTCGCCGAGGTCGGCAACAACCTGCGGCGCGGCGTGCCGATGGCCACCCCGGTGTTCAACGGCGCCAAGGAGGCCGACATCGAGGCGATGCTCGAGATGGCGGGCCTCGACCGCTCTGGCCAGTCGACGCTCTATGACGGGCGCACCGGCGAGCCCTTCGACCGCAAGGTCACGGTCGGCTACATCTACATGCTGAAGCTGCACCACCTGGTGGACGACAAGATCCACGCGCGCTCGATCGGTCCGTACTCGCTCGTCACCCAGCAGCCGCTGGGCGGCAAGGCGCAGTTCGGCGGCCAGCGCTTCGGCGAGATGGAGGTGTGGGCCCTCGAGGCCTACGGCGCCGCCTACACGCTGCAGGAGATGCTGACGGTGAAGTCCGACGACGTCGCCGGCCGCACCAAGGTCTACGAGGCCATCGTGCGCGGCGACGACACCTTCGAGGCGGGCATCCCGGAGAGCTTCAACGTGCTGGTGAAGGAGATGCGGTCGCTCGGCCTCAACGTCGAGCTCCTGTCCTCCAAGCGCGCCGCCAACGACCAGCTCGAGGCTCCCCCGGAGGCGGCCGAGTAGGCCCGTCCGACCACATCCCTCGCGACAGCGGCGGGGCCCTCATGCCGAGGGCCCCGGCCGCCATTCTCGTTTCCCTCAGACGGCGGCCGCCGACCCCGCCCTTCGCGGCGCCCCGTCAGCCAAGGAGCAGATCATGAACCAAGAGGTCATGAATCTTTTCAACCAGCAGGCTCAGCCTCAGAGCTTCGACCAGATCAAGATCTCGATCTCGTCGCCTGAGAAGATCCTGTCCTGGTCCTACGGCGAGATCAAGAAGCCCGAGACCATCAACTATCGCACGTTCAAGCCAGAGCGTGACGGCCTGTTCTGCGCCCGGATCTTCGGGCCGATCAAGGATTACGAGTGCTTGTGCGGCAAGTACAAGCGCATGAAGTACAAGGGCGTGATCTGCGAGAAGTGCGGCGTCGAGGTCACCCTCGCCCGCGTGCGGCGCGACCGCATGGGCCACATCGAGCTCGCCGCGCCCGTCGCCCATATCTGGTTCCTGAAGTCGCTGCCGAGCCGCATCGGCCTGCTTCTCGACATGGCGCTCAAGGATCTCGAGCGCATCCTGTACTTCGAGTCCTACGTCACGATCGAGCCGGGCCTCACCCCCCTCAAGGAGCGTCAGCTCCTGTCGGAGGAGGAGTACCTGCGCGCTCAGGAGGAGTACGGCGAGGACTCGTTCACCGCCATGATCGGCGCGGAGGCGATCCGGCGCATCCTGCAGGAGCTCGACCTCGACAAGATCGCGGCCGACCTGCGCGAGGAGATCGCCACCACCACCTCCGAGCTGAAGCCCAAGAAGCTGCTCAAGCGCCTCAAGATCATCGAGGCGTTCCAGCTCTCGGGCAACCGGCCCGAGTGGATGATCCTGACCGTCGTGCCGGTGATCCCGCCGGACCTGCGCCCGCTCGTTCCCCTCGACGGCGGCCGCTTCGCGACGTCCGACCTCAACGACCTGTACCGCCGCGTCATCAACCGCAACAACCGCCTCAAGCGGCTGATCGAGCTGCGCGCGCCCGACATCATCATCCGCAACGAGAAGCGGATGCTGCAGGAGGCGGTCGACGCGCTGTTCGACAACGGCCGGCGCGGCCGCGTCATCACGGGCGCCAACAAGCGCCCGCTGAAGTCGCTCGCCGACATGTTGAAGGGCAAGCAGGGCCGGTTCCGCCAGAACCTGCTCGGCAAGCGCGTCGACTATTCCGGTCGCTCGGTCATCGTGGTCGGCCCGGAGCTGAAGCTGCACCAGTGCGGGCTGCCCAAGAAGATGGCGCTCGAGCTGTTCAAGCCGTTCATCTACGCGCGCCTCGACGCCAAGGGCTTCTCGGCCACGGTCAAGCAGGCCAAGAAGCTCGTCGAGAAGGAGAAGCCGGAGGTCTGGGACATCCTGGACGAGGTGATCCGCGAGCATCCGGTGATGCTCAACCGCGCGCCGACGCTGCACCGGCTCGGCATCCAGGCCTTCGAGCCGAAGCTGATCGAGGGCAAGGCGATCCAGCTGCACCCGCTGGTCTGCGCCGCGTTCAACGCCGACTTCGACGGCGACCAGATGGCCGTGCACGTCCCGCTGTCGCTCGAGGCGCAGCTGGAAGCGCGCGTCCTGATGATGTCGACGAACAACATCCTGCACCCGGCGAACGGCGCGCCGATCATCGTGCCGTCGCAGGACATCGTCCTCGGCCTCTACTACCTGTCGATCGTCGCCGACGGCGCGCCCGGCGAGCACAAGCCGAACGACCCGAAGAACCCGATGCGCGGCGTGTTCGGCAATATCGGCGAGCTCGAGCACGCGCTCGCGGCCCGCACGGTCACGCTGCACTCGAAGATCAAGTGGCGCTGGAAGGGCCTCGGCCCCGACGGCAACGAGGTCGTGCGCATCTACGACACCACGCCCGGCCGCGTGATCCTGTCGAGCGTGCTGCCGCGCCACCCCAAGGTCCCCTTCGACGTCGTCAACAAGCTGATGACCAAGAAGGAGATCTCGGCGATGATCGACACCGTCTACCGCCATTGCGGTCAGAAGGAGTCGGTGATCTTCTGCGACCGCATCATGGGCCTCGGCTTCATCCACGCCTTCCGGGCCGGCATTTCGTTCGGCAAGGACGACATGGTGGTGCCGGACAACAAGTGGTCGATCGTCGACGAGACCCGCTCGCTGGTGAAGGACTACGAGCAGCAGTACCAGGACGGCCTGATCACCCAGGGCGAGAAGTACAACAAGGTCGTGGACGCCTGGGCCAAGTGCTCGGACCGGCTCGCTGGCGAGATGATGAACCGCATCTCGTCCGTGCAGAAGGACGAGCACGGCGCCGACAAGCAGGTCAACTCGATCTACATGATGAGCCACTCGGGCGCCCGCGGCTCGCCGGCCCAGATGAAGCAGCTCGCGGCGATGCGCGGCCTGATGGCCAAGCCCTCGGGCGAGATCATCGAGACCCCGATCATCTCGAACTTCAAGGAAGGCCTGGACGTGCTCGAGTACTTCAACTCGACGCACGGCGCCCGCAAGGGCCTCGCCGACACCGCGCTCAAGACCGCCAATTCCGGCTACCTGACCCGCCGCCTCGTCGACGTGGCCCAGGACGCGGTGATCCGCGAGACGGATTGCGGCACCGAGAGCGGCATCCGGATGCGCGCGATCATCGATGCCGGCCAGGTGGTCGCGTCGCTGGCGACCCGCATCCTCGGCCGTGCCACGGCCGAGGACCTGGTCGCCAATGACGGCTCGATCATCGTCGCCAAGGGCCAGACCATCGAGGAGAAGCACCTCGAGCCGATCACCAAGGCCGGCATCCAGGAGGTGAAGATCCGCTCGGTCCTGGTCTGCGCGACCAAGAACGGCGTCTGCGCCACCTGCTACGGGCGCGACCTCGCCCGCGGCACGCCCGTCAACATGGGCGAGGCCGTCGGCGTGATCGCCGCGCAGTCGATCGGCGAGCCGGGTACCCAGCTCACGATGCGCACGTTCCACATCGGCGGCGCGGCCCAGATCGCCGACTCGTCCTTCATCGAGTCGAGCTTCGAGGGCACGGTGAGGATCCGCAACCGCGGTCTCGCCCGCAACTCGGACGGCGACCTGATCGCCACCGGCCGCAACGTGGCGGTGGTGATCGTCGGGCCGGACGGCACCGAGCGGGCGGTCCACCGCCTGCAATACGGCGCCCGCGTCCGCGTCGACGAGGGCGACGCGATCAAGCGCGGCCAGCGCATCGCCGAGTGGGACCCCTACACCCGGCCGATCCTGACCGAGATCGACGGCATCGTGGCCTACGAGGACCTGATCGACGGTCAGTCGATCACCGAGACGACCGACGAGTCGACCGGCATCGCCAAGCGCGTCGTCATCGACTGGCGCGGCTCGGCGCGGACGGCGGACCTGCGTCCGGCGATCGCGATCCACGACCAGAACGGCCGGGTGCAGAAGCTGCCGCGCGGCTCGGACGCGCGCTCGCTCCTGCCGGTCGAGGCGATCATCGGCGTCGACCCGGGCACCCGGGTCAAGGCCGGCGACATCCTCGCCCGCGTCTCGACCGAGAGCGCCAAGACCCGCGACATCACCGGCGGTCTGCCGCGCGTGGCGGAGCTGTTCGAGGCGCGCCGGCCGAAGGACGCGGCGATCATCGCCGAGAAGTCCGGCACGATCTCGTTCGGGCGCGACTACAAGAACAAGCGCCGCCTGAGCCTGACCCCGCATGACGGCTCCGAGCCGGTGGAGTACCTGATCCCGAAGGGCAAGCACATCCACCTGCAGGACGGCGACGTGGTCGAGATCGGCGACTTCATCGTCGACGGCAACCCGGCCCCGCACGACATCCTGGCGATCAAGGGCGTGGAGGAGCTCGCCGCCTACCTCGTCAACGAGATCCAGGAAGTCTACCGGCTGCAGGGCGTGTCGATCAACGACAAGCACATCGAGGTGATCGTCCGCCAGATGCTGCAGAAGGTGGAGATCACCGACGGCGGCGATTCCGAGATCCTGACCGGCGACCAGATCGACCGGACGGAGCTGGCGGAGATCAACGAGCAGCTCATCGCCGAGGGCAAGAAGCCGGTGCAGGGCGTCCCCGTCCTGCTCGGCATCACGAAGGCCTCGCTGCAGACCCGCTCGTTCATCTCGGCGGCCTCGTTCCAGGAGACCACCCGCGTCCTCACCGAGGCGGCGGTCAACGGCAAGGTCGACAACCTTGAGGGCCTGAAGGAGAACGTCATCGTGGGCTCGCTGATCCCGGCGGGCACCGGCGCGATGATCGCCGACATCAAGTCGATCGCGCGCCGGCGCGACAACCTGATCATGGCCCAGAAGTCGGCCGAGAGCGGCGCGGCTGTCGCCGAGCAGCTCCCGGCCGCCGAGTAGGCGAGGGGGAGTTCGCCAAGGGCGGGCGCCCGCGCCCGCCGGCTTCCCGAGCACACCGGGCCTGCGCCCGGCAGCACATTGGAGAGGCCGGCGCCCCCGTTCGGGGCGCCGGCCTTTTTCGCGTAAGCAGCCAAGCTTTAAGGGAAAGTTTCCGCTTGACGGCCGGGGCCTCAGCCCGTAATAGGCCCACCTACTGAACGGCTGGCCGTAGGCGACAGCTGATCGACGTGCCCCTCGTGCCTCGATCCAAGTCTCCTAAACGCGACCGAACTTCAAACCGACTGACACGTGTCAGACCGGCATGATCGCTGGGGCTCGTCCTCCGGTGGTCCTCTGCTCGCATGGCGCGCCAAAGGCTGGTTTTCAGCCTGGGGCGCGATTTGCGTTGCGCCCTCATCACGGGGGTGACGGTCGTTCAGACGAGATTGTGGGAAACGACGGTCGCCAGGACGGCGATGCGTTGCGAGAGGAATGGCATGCCGACGATCAACCAGCTGATCGCCAATCCGCGGAAGGCGCAGAAGGCCCGCAACAAGGTGCCGGCCCTGGACGCCTGCCCGCAGAAGCGCGGCGTCTGCACCCGCGTCTACACCACGACCCCGAAGAAGCCGAACTCGGCGCTCCGCAAGGTCGCCAAGGTCCGCCTGACCAACGGCTTCGAGGTCATCGGCTACATCCCGGGCGAGGGCCACAACCTTCAGGAGCATTCCGTGGTGATGATCCGCGGCGGCCGCGTGAAGGACCTTCCGGGCGTGCGCTACCACATCCTGCGCGGCGTGCTCGACACCCAGGGCGTCAAGAACCGCAAGCAGCGGCGCTCGAAGTACGGCGCCAAGCGGCCGAAGTAAGGCCCGACGCGGACCGGTAAACGATCGCCTGTCCCGCAAGGATGTCGCCGGCTCAGATGCTCGAGGCGGCCTGCGCGGGGCACAACAGTTGATTTTTAGAGCTTAAGAACGGAGCGCGCGATGTCCCGCCGCCACAGTGCCGAGAAGCGTGAGATCATCCCGGACCCAAAGTTCGGTGACGTCGTCCTCACCAAGTTCATGAACTCGGTGATGTACGAGGGCAAGAAGTCGGTCGCCGAGAGCATCGTGTACGGTGCGTTCGACATCATCGAGGCCCGGGCGAAGGCGAACCCGATCGAGGTGTTCCGTGCCGCCCTCGACAACGTCGCCCCGGCGATCGAGGTCCGCTCCCGCCGCGTCGGCGGCGCGACCTACCAGGTCCCGGTCGAGGTCCGCACCGAGCGCCGCCAGGCCCTGGCGATCCGCTGGCTGATCCAGGCCGCCCGCTCGCGCAACGACCGCACGATGGTCGAGCGTCTCTCCGCCGAGCTGCTCGACGCCGCCAACAACCGCGGCAACGCCGTGAAGAAGCGCGAGGACACCCACCGGATGGCCGAGGCCAACCGCGCGTTCTCGCACTATCGCTGGTAAACGCTGCTTCGCCGCCGCCTCGCCGCGGCGGCCCCCTCTTCAGGAGCCCCCCGATGCCCCGCACGCACGCGATCGAGGACTACCGCAACTTCGGCATCATGGCCCACATCGACGCCGGCAAGACCACGACGACCGAGCGGATCCTCTACTACACCGGCAAGTCCCACAAGATCGGCGAGGTCCATGAGGGCGCCGCCACCATGGACTGGATGGAGCAGGAGCAGGAGCGTGGCATCACGATCACCTCGGCTGCGACGACCTGCTTCTGGCGCGACAAGCGCCTGAACATCATCGACACCCCCGGCCACGTCGACTTCACCATCGAGGTGGAGCGCTCCCTGCGCGTGCTCGACGGCGCCGTGTGCGTGCTCGACGGCAACCAGGGCGTCGAGCCGCAGACCGAGACGGTGTGGCGCCAGGCCGACAAGTACGACGTGCCGCGCGTCGTGTTCGTCAACAAGATGGACAAGATCGGCGCCGACTTCTTCAAGTGCGTGGCCGACATCATCGACCGCGTCGCCGGCAAGCCGGTCTGCCTGCAGCTGCCGATCGGCGCCGAGAGCTCGTTCAAGGGCGTCGTCGACCTGATCAAGATGAAGGCGATCGTGTGGTCGGGCGAGGCGCTCGGCGCCAACTTCTCCGAGGAGGAGATCCCGGCCGACCTCGCCGACCAGGCCGCGGAGTACCGCACCAAGCTGGTCGAGGCCTGCGTCGAGATGGACGACGACGCCATGACCGCCTACCTCGAGGGCGCCGAGCCCGACGAGGACACCATGCGCAGGCTCGTGCGCACGGCGGTGCAGCGTCGCGCCTTCCACCCCGTGCTGTGCGGCTCGGCCTTCAAGAACAAGGGCGTGCAGCCCCTGCTCGATGCGGTCGTCGACTACCTGCCGTCTCCCGCCGACCGCGGCGAGATCAAGGGCATCGACTTCAAGACCGAGGAAGAGGTCGTCCGCAAGCCGACCGACTCCGACCCCTTCTCCATGCTCGCCTTCAAGATCATGGACGACCCCCATGTCGGCACGATCACCTTCTGCCGCGTGTATTCGGGCAAGGTGGAGTCCGGCGCCAACGTCATCAACTCGACCCGCGACAAGAAGGAGCGGGTCGGCCGCATGCTCCTGATGCACGCGAACAACCGCGAGGACATCAAGGAGGCGTTCGCCGGTGACATCGTGGCGCTGGCGGGTCTCAAGGACACCCGCACCGGCGACACGCTGTGCGACCCGAACAAGGCCGTGATCCTCGAGAAGATGGAATTCCCGGAGCCGGTCATCGAGATCGCCGTCGAGCCGAAGTCCAAGGCGGACCAGGAGAAGCTCGGCATCGCGCTCTCGAAGCTCGCCGCCGAGGATCCGTCCTTCCGGGTCTCCACGGACCAGGAGTCGGGCCAGACCATCCTGAAGGGGATGGGCGAGCTCCACCTCGACATCAAGGTCGACATCCTGAAGCGCACCTACAAGGTCGAGGCCAATATCGGCCAGCCGCAGGTCGCCTACCGGGAGAAGCTGACCAAGCGGACCGAGATCGACTACACCCACAAGAAGCAGACCGGCGGTACCGGCCAGTTCGCGCGGGTGAAGTTCGTGGTGGAGCCGAACGAGCCTGGCGCCGGCTACGCGTTCGAGTCGAAGATCGTCGGCGGTGCGGTGCCCAAGGAATACATCCCGGGCGTCGAGAAGGGCCTCAACAGCGTGCTGACCGCCGGCATCCTGGCGGGCTTCCCGGTGGTCGACATCAAGGTGGAGCTGGTCGACGGCGCCTACCACGAGGTCGACTCCTCGGCGCTGGCCTTCGAGATCGCCTCGCGGGCGGCGCTTCGGGAAGCGCTCCAGAAGGGCGGCTCGGTCCTGCTCGAGCCGGTGATGAAGGTCGAGGTCGTGACCCCGGAGGATTATACCGGTTCGGTCATCGGCGACCTGAACTCCCGGCGCGGCCAGATCCAGGGCCAGGACATGCGCGGCAACGCCAACGTCATCAACGCGATGGTGCCGCTCGCCAACATGTTCGGCTACGTGAACCAGCTGCGCTCCTTCACCCAGGGGCGCGCGAACTTCACGATGCAGTTCGACCACTACGAAGAGGTCCCGCGCGGCGAGGCCGAGAAGGTGGTCGCCAAGTACGCCTAAGGCGAACCTACGCCTGACGAGGTCGGCCCGATCGGAAGGCCACCTCGCAGCTTCGGTGCCCGCCACGGCGGGCATCACCTCAGACCAAATCGCACGCATTCGATCGACGGAGTTTTGGCAATGGCCAAGGAAAAGTTTTCGCGGACGAAGCCGCACTGCAACATCGGGACGATCGGTCACGTCGACCACGGCAAGAC